>CAWEAH010000018.1:0-93368 GCA_963807125.1 uncultured Alphaproteobacteria bacterium | reverse complement strand
GCCGACCTCAACGCCTGCTACGCTCAGACCGGCGCCAGCCGGATTCAGCGCGACAGGCCTGCCTTCAAGACGTGCATGCTCGGCCGGCGCTGGCGGTGGCAGTCCTACACCGAGCCGAAGGCCGCTTCCGGCGCGGCTTCGGGCACGGTGACCTACAACCGCAACTCGCCGATCCGAAGGTAGGCTGGCATTGGGAGAACGGCATGCGCTCATGCCACTCCGACTGCGACAATCCGGAGATTCCCGGGTCCGGCTACACCTGCAAGAGCGTCACGGTCCTCGGCATGCCGACGAGGGATTGCTCACAGACTTTCCCATAACCTAAGCGCGGCAGGGCTGCTCGTTGATCCATTCAAGGGGCCCGTACGTACCGCCTTCCGGGCCGTCGCGATCCTCGGGCGAAAGCCAACCTGAACCAATCCTCCCGATAGGAGCTTCGGGCGGGTCGCGGCGACCAAAATCCCGGAGCCGGCTCGGCGGTTGCTCTTCGAAATCGGCGGTCGGGGCGATTCCGCGGCCTCGCGCGTTAAGAAAGATGGGGCCCCCAATGCCATCAAATCCAACGGCCCGAGACTCCGACGATGGCTCGACGCTCCGGGCCGCGAGCCGCGCGGCCCGAGCCACACGCCTAAGGATGGAGGCGGAGCACGTTCCTGATGGTCCGGAATATGACGCCGCCGTTGCGGCTGATGACGACGCCATGGACGCAATCGTGGGCGCACGGTCGCAACGATGACCGCTTTTTCGCCGATGCAGCGCATATTATCGAACTGGCAAATGGCGACAAGCAAGAGGAAGGAAGTGCGATCGCGCTCCTCGGCTACTTGAAGCAGCGCTCCCGCGAACGTGTCCAACTGGAGCTCGCACTGCATTACAGTCGTGTGAGTAGTTTCCGATGGTTGCCGCCGCTGTCCCTATGCGGGATAGCGGTTTATGCGCTCGATTTTCATCACTGCGGAGGCTTATGGGGCCATCAAGGCGAGGCTGCTCGACCCGACGCCGCCCCCGCCTCGGGGGCCCGACGGAACGCACCCCATCTGGCTCGATCCCAAGTTCGTAGACCAGCTCGACCAGATGAGGGCCGGCGCGGGCGAGAGCTATAGTGACGTTATTCTGCGGCTGGCGGAGGCGAGCCGAGGCGCATGACGGCCGCGCTAGGCCGCTGTCGCCACCGCATTTGTGGCAAGAAAGCTACAGGCCGACGACAAACTGTCCTCTGAGGCGATGGCATATGGCTCCGGTTTGGCAGACGGCGTAAAAATGCACTTCACCGGTTGTGTGGATTGTGGCCGATGAACGAACATGGATACGTGAGGGCTTGTGACCCGCTCCAGGGCAGCGATCGCCAGGCTTGAGAAGGCGCACGCCGACGGCAATCCTGGCGGACTGGCCGAGGCGCGTAAGGCTCTAGAGATTTGCCACGCGGAAGTTGGTTTGGTTGTTGCGGCGCACAAGGCGATGAAGTCGGAAAAACTCGAAGCGACGGTCCAGAAGATCGCAACATCATCCGCGCCTGAGCGCCGCTCGGGAAATGGCCTGCGACTTGCCCACTGGGGCGATAGCCGCCCTCACGACCCTTACCCCGCGCCCTTGACGCTACGGGGCCTGCTGGGCCCTCGGGCCGTGTTGCGCTGGCCGGCGGGCGGCAGGATGAACTGAAGGACGAGTAAATTACGCGACCGGCGCCCGCTTCGCGACCGGCGGCGGCTCGAAAATCAGATTGACGCGGCGATTACCGCAGCGAGGGCACATCATCCGTTCCCGCCAAGGCCAGTGTCTCGAGGTTCAACTCGGCCTGGTGACGACATGTGGCCGCTGAGCGCGTGTATTCGAGGGTCCCTCCAAGGCAGCGCGCATGAACGCGCCAGCCAGCGGCAAGGGCCTCGCCGAGGGTCTCGACCTGCATGAGAACAGATTGAGAATATCGGGCGAGGCTGTCAAGCGTTCACTTCACTGCACGGGATGAACGGGGGCGTGATGATAGTGATGCGTCCCCAGGCGACGCTGACGCATATATTCCGCTCCGGCCCTCGCCCGGTCCTTGCTTTCGTTGGCGCGATTCCAATGCCGATCGAAGCTCGATGTGGACGGAACGCCGGGTTTGACGCCGTAGCCCGTCTGCGCGTGGGCTAGGACGGGCGGGAGGGATAGAGCAGCGGTGACGGCGACTAGAGCGGAATCCGTTCAGGTTGTGTCGAGGGCTGGGAGTTCGGCGGGATGATAGCCGCAGGCCTTGAAATAGCTTTGGCAGTCGGCCGGCTTAAAGAGACCGGCGCAGCCCTCCAAGATTGCGATAAGGCCGGCGACGGCGCGCTCGGCCAGTTTTCGTAGCGCGCTTTTCAGTTTGGAGATCGCCCTCTCGATGGGGTTGAAGTCCGGGCTGTAGGGCGGCAGGTATCGAACGGTGCAGTTTTTCCTGACCAGGATTTCCGCCACTCTCGGGCTTTTGTGAGCCTTGAGATTGTCGAGCACGACGATGTCGCCCTCCTCCAAAGTCGGCAAGAGATGGTGCTCGAGCCAGGCTTCGAAGGTCTCGGCGTTCATGGCGCGGTCGTAGGCCTTGGGGGCGACGACGCCTCTCAGGCGCAAGCCGAAGACGAAGGTGATTGCTTTGTAATGTCCATGCGGAACGCCGCAGCGCAGTCGTTGACCGCGCCGGCGTCGGCCGTAGCGGCGCGCCATGTTGGTCGTCGCCGCCGTCTCGTCGACGAACACCAGTTTCAGCGGATCGAGGTCAAGTTGACCCTCGAACCATCGCCGTCGCCGCTCAAGGACGTCCGGGCGGTCCTGCTCGCTCGCGTGCGCGGATTTTTTTTGAACGTGATGTCGCGGCGGTCGAAAAAGCGCCAGATCATCGACGCCGACACCTTCTCACCTCGCCCAAGCTCCAGACGGTCGCAGATTTCGTTGAGCGTAAGGTCAGGCTCGCGCCGATGAAGGCCAAGAAGAAAATCCGCGTGCGCCTCGAGGCGCTGTGAACGCGTGTCGCCGCCCATTGGCAGCGGCGCGTAGCTGCCGCGCTCACGCAACGCCGCCACCCAACGGATCGAACTGGAAAAGCTCACCCCGAACCGCCGCGCCGCCGCACGGCAGCTCATGCCTTCCTCGTGAACCGCCGAAACCACCCGCTTGCGCAAATCCCCCGACAAAGGCCCCATCCCGCGCCGCCTCCGATTCGGCGCGCCTCAAGAATCACATTTTCAGTGCGTTGGGAACTCGATTCAACCCGGCCGGAAACCGCTCTAAGGCGATGAACCTGAGCATAGCTTTCTCCTTAGCGGCACTGCTGCGAACTCGCGCATGATAGCGGCTTCCGTTGACGCTGCCAAAGCATTCGGCAACCTAATGAGTTGTCGCTGTTGACGTGCACTACCGTAGGGTTGTGGCCATTGACTCCCCTGATTTGCTGGCGTTCCATCGCCTGTTGGTGCCTCTAGGCGCTCGCTTCCTCAGGTTGTGGTTGCATGTCCTGGCGCGACAAAGTCGCCCGTTTCTTTGGCTTGGACGGCGATCGGACACTCCCGCCATCAAGCCGTGGCCTGCCGACGACATCGATCCGATCGAGGAACTGGCGCGCATCATCAACGAGGCGCAGGGGCGGGACGCCCAAGATGAGCGCCGATTTGATGACCTTGGCAGCGACGTCCTAAGCCCCAGCTGCGTCCTAGGTGGGCGCGCCGATCTTGAGGCCCTGACGTCTCGAATAGACGCTAGGTCGGCGGTTCCGGTCCTCGATCGGGAACCGCATCAGGCCGGGAATGTGTCAAAACGCCGTCCGGCGACGCGTCCCGCTGTCGGCGTGTGGGACCAAATGTGGGACCGAAATTGGAGTCCCTGAAAAATAATTACGATTCTACTTGGGAAAATGGCTTAGTTTGGCTCCCCTTCATTTCGTTTATAGAACCATGTGCTTGGCTCCCGACCCTGATTTTCGCCGTGTGCTCCAGGATGCCCGCGGCCTTGTGTTGGCTGCTTGAGCAAATCGATGTCCCTCCTTGAGGAAGTTCGAGAGCTTCGATTGAGCGCCTAGCCCGACTTCGCGAATTCGCGTCGAATTCGTGCTCAGTTAAGTTTTTCGAGGAGGGCACCCCTTTGATTGCTGAAATGGGTCAGTCGGGCGATTGCAGTAAAGATCGGCTGTAGTGAAGACCTACCCTATTTTCTGGAACGGTCTTCTATGTATTGTATTGCGCCATCATGTTTCTGCGCTCGACGATTCGCAGGAAGGACGGCAAGGAGCACCGCTACTGGAGCATTGTCGAGAACAAGCGGCTGCGCGACGGCCGGGTCGTCCAGCGGGCGGTGCTCTATCTCGGCGAGATCAATTCCTCGCAGGAACTCGCCTGGCGCAGGTCGATCGAGGTCTTTGACGAGACCGGTCCGCCCGGCTCAATTTTGCGTGAGGGCAGGAATTCACTATGTCCAAGCTCAGCATGGACGGAACGGACCCGGCGACCTGGGATCCCGCCCTCGACGGGGTCTTGGCGGCGCGCGGAGACTACACGGTTCTCTACGAGGACGAGGCGATCCGGGTCATCTCGGTGAGCATCGCTCCAGGCGCGATCGAAAAGCCGCACCACCATTGTTTGCCCGCCGTCTTCGTCGTCGATCGACTGGTGAGAGTGCGCGACTTCAACGGCGCGACCGGACAGGAGATCCCGCTGCCGATCCCCAAGGACGCGCCGCTGCCGATCACCGCGAAATTCCTGCCTCAGCCGCTCCACTATGTCGAGAACCTTGACACGAGACCGTTTCACGCGACCCGGATCGAATTCAAACATGGGTTCCCGACGGAATCTTAGCCGCGTCTTCAATTGATGGCTCCCATTCATCGGAGGACGCCGATGGCCAATGCAATTTCCGAAGCGATGAAGGGTTTCGGACGCCGGCCCTTTGCACGACGGTTGGGCGAGCCGCCGGGGGCCGGCGTTCGAAAGCCTCGCAAGGAGGAAACCGCGGGGAGGAAGGGCGCTGTTTGGTGGGGCGCGGCCTATGGGGATTTCTAGGTCGCCAGCAGATCGCATGCGTCGGCGCGCAGCCTGACGGCGCGCAGTGGTGACGGGGTCAGCGACGAAGACGAGCCTCTTCGGTCGGGAGCATGTGCGGGTTTGGCGTTGACGCGGCGGTCGAAGCGGATCTTCGGACGTGACGAGGTCAGCGCTCTTGTGCTCCGGCGCGCGGCTGGAAGGGAAAGCGATCGAGGTTGCGAGGCGAGATGCGCGGCGACGGTCATGAGGTGTCGATTCTGATCCGGGTTGGCGATGGCGATTGCGCAGGGCGCGGGCCCTCGAACGTATCGATGATGATCATCCGGCCGCCGCAACATGGGCATCGGCGGGCGGTCGGAGGTGTTTCGGTCTCGTTGTCGGCCTCGGCGCGCTCGCTCTCGCGCGGCTGCGTGGACGCGGTGAGCAATTGGCGAACGCGCTCGATGTTGTGCGCTCGAACCGCGCCGGCGATGAGGCCGTAATGGCGGATGCGGTGGAAGCCGCTCGGCAGGACGTGCAGGAGAAAGCGGCGGATGAACCCGTAGGCCGCGAGCGTCATGGTCTTGAGCCGGTCGCGGCCTTCGATCCGGTAGTCTTTCCATTTGAAGGTGACGCCCTTGTCGTCGAGCGCGATGAGGCCTGGAGTTGGAGATGGCGACGCGGTGGGTGTACGCCGAGCTGGGCGAGCACCGCTTTCGGTCCGGCGAAGGGCCGCTTTGCGTGGGCGACCACTGGGACGGCGCGACGGCGCGAGCGCGGCGTCGAAGGCGCTTTTCTCGGTGAGCGGGGCGAGGTCGCCGAAGAAGGCCAGCGGCCGGCCTGGTTGAGCGCGGCGAGGCCTTCGAGAAAGAGCCGGCGGAAGAGACGCGACAGCACGCGCACGGGTAGGAAGAAGCCGGGGTTGCAGGCGATCCAGCGCGCCCCGTCCGGCGACAGGCCGCCGCCGGGCGCGATGACGTGGACGTGGGGATGGTGGGTGAGCGCCGAGCCCCAGGTGTGCAGCACGCGGTCGGGCCGCTGCGCGCGCCCAGATGCTTTGGGTCGGCGGCGCGGGGTCAGCCTCTCGGCGGCGGTCCGGAACAGAGGTCGTAGACGGCGGCCTTGTTCTGGAACGCGACGGCGCCGATCGCGGCCGGCAAGGTGAAGACGACGTGATAATAAGGAACCGGCAGGAGTTCGGCTTGGCGGTCTTCGAGCCATTGCCGCGCCGCGGCGGCCTGGCACTTCGGGCGGTGGCGGTTGCGGCAGGAATCGGTAGGCGATGCGCTCGTGCGCGCAGTCCTCGCAGCGCTCGACGTGGCCGCCGAGCGCGGCGGTGCGGAGGTCTCGATCGCCGACATGAACTTCAGCTGGCCGAGGCTCATCTCCCTTCCGCCTCGGCGACCACCCTCGCCGCGGCCGAACTCCGACTACTTCATCGACTGCCGCACCACCACGCTCCACGCAGAAGGCGGTCGCTTTTTTTGCCTCGTCCTCTACGAGTACATCGCCGAGCATATTCCCCACGCCGTCGCCGTTGGCGGCCTCACCCTGGGCGCGGACCCGCTCGTCTCCAACACTGCCTCGGCCAGCGCCTGGGGCTCGCCGACTACGAGGAGTTGCTCCGCCTCAACGCTTCCTTCGAGTTCGACGACGAGAAAGACGGCCCGGCGCCCCCGCTTATTCACGGCTTCCTAGTGCGCAAGGTGGAAAAACTCACGGCACCGGCCGCCGCATCGAAGGCTTCGTCACCCCCGGCGCGCCCACCGCGTCCTCGTCTACGATGTTTACACCACCGGCGCCTCCACCATCACGGCCATCGAAGCCGCTCGCGAAGAAGGATGGTGGTCGCCGGGAGTCCTCTGCCTCGTCGACCGCGAGCAGGGTGGCCGCGACAACATCGAGCGCGCCCTCGCCGAAGTCCCCTCCCACCGCACCCGCCTTTTCACGCCGTCTTCACCGCCACCGACGTCCGCCGCGCCCACCTCGCCCTCAAGTAGCAGTCAGGGCCCGTCGACCGGGATGCCGACGCGCACCCAGCAATGCGACATCGTCAGCGCGGCTTATGCCTCGCACGGCGATACCAAGCACATCCTGCTTTTCCCCGAGGATCCCGCCGAAGCGTTCGAAATGGCGGCACAGGCCTTCGATCTCGCCGAGCGGCTCCAGACCACGATTTTCCTCATGCTCGATCTCGATATCGGCATGAACCACCGGCTGTGTCGGCCGCTCAAATGGGACGACGCCAAGCAATATGACCGCGGCAAGGTCATGACCGCCGCGGCGCTCGAAGCCGGCGCCGACTTCGGCCGCTATCTCGACGTCGACGGCGACGGCATCGCCTATCGGACCTACCCCGGCACGCATCCGACCAAGGGCTCGTTCTTTACCCGCGGCACCTCGCGCGACCGCTATGCGCGCTACACCGAGGAAGGACCCGCTTATCAGGACAATATGCAACGGCTTTTGCGCAAGTTCGAAACGGCCAAGGATCTGGTGCCGCGTCCGCTTCAGGCCAATGCCGAAAAGCCGACCAAATACGGCGTGATCTATTTCGGCTCGACCTCGCCGGCGATGGACGAGGCGATCGAGCTGTTGGCGGCGCGCGGTCACGAGCTCGACCGGCTGCGCATCCGCGCCTTTCCGTTCCATTCCAGCGTGCCGAGCTTTATCGCCGAGCACGACTTCGTCTATGTCGTCGAGCAGAATCGCGACAGCCAGCTTCGCTCCCTTGTCGTCAATGAGCTCAGCATCGATCCGGTGCGGCTCATTCCGATCGTCCACTATGACGGAACGCCGATCACCGCGCGCTTCATCGTTCGCGCCATCGGCGACCATCTCGATGCGCTGAAAATCACGCCGCTGCGGAAAGTGGTATCATGACATACGTCGTCAAACCGAAATTCCATCATCCCGAGTTGCCGAAGAACAAGCTCGGCTATACGCACCGCGACTACGAGGGCAAGATCTCGACGCTGTGTGCCGGCTGCGGCCACGATTCGATCACCGCGGCGATCATCGAGGCCTGTTTCGAGCTCTCGATCGAGCCGCACCGCGTGGCGAAGATTTCCGGCATCGGCTGCTCGTCGAAGACGCCCGACTACTTCCTCGGCAATTCGCACGGCTTCAATTCGGTCCACGGCCGCATGCCGTCGGTGCTCACCGGCGCCAATCTCGCCAACCGCGAACTGATCTATCTCGGCGTCTCAGGCGATGGCGATTCCGCATCGATCGGCCTCGGTCAATTCGCTCATTGCATGCGCCGCGGCGTCAACATGGTCTACATCGTCGAGAACAACGGCGTTTACGGACTGACCAAGGGGCAGTTCTCCGCCACCGCGGACCGCGGCTCGAAATCCAAGCGCGGCGTGACCAATACCGACAGCGCCATCGACATGGTCGGCCTTGCTCTGCAACTCGGCGCAAGCTTCGTCGCCCGCTCGTTCTCCGGCGACAAGAAGCAGCTTGTGCCGATCGTCAAGGCGGCGATCGAGCATCAGGGCGCGGCCTTCATCGATGTGATTTCGCCCTGCGTTGCGTTCAACAACCACGCCGGCTCGACCAAGAGCTACGATTATGTGCGCGAGCACAACGACGCCGTGAACTTTCTCGACTTCATCTCCGGCCGGCCGCCAATCCATGTCGATTACGAGCCGGGCACGGTGGAGTATGTCGAGCAGCACGACGGCACGACGCTCGCCTTACGCAAGCTCAATGCCGAATACGACGTGCACGACCGGCTCGCCGCCATGAACTTCATCCAGCACCATGCCTCGCTGGGCCAGATTGTGACCGGTCTTCTTTACGTCGAGAGCGAGGCGACCGATCTCCACGGCCATCTCAACACCGTGGCGACGCCGCTCAATACGCTTGCCGAACAGCACCTGTGCCCCGGCTCGGCGGCGCTCGACAAGATCAACGCCAGCTTGCGCTAATCACTTCAGCCGCTTGATCGCTTCGATCATCGCCGTCGGCGGGGCCATTGCGATCGCCAGCGGCTTGCCGGTTTCCAATAAGCTCTTCAGGCTCGACAGGATCGCCGGCCAGCCGCTGCGGCCGCCGGAGAGGATCGCTTCTGGCACCTCCCAGGAATGGGATTCCGTCATGGTGAGGCGAACTGCATCGCCGGCCTGGGCAATGTCGTAGTTGACCAGGCATTCGGGCAGCTTGCGGAACTCCTCCGGCCAGGCGACTTGCCAGGTAACCGAAAGCTTGCGCGGCGGATCCCAGCCGACGACCTTGCCTTGCACGTTGATGCGGCCGTCCGGCAAGCGCAGCACGAAAGCGCCGCCAATCTTCGGCTCGATTTCGACCGTGCGATCCCAGAAATATTTTCGTGTGAAATCGGGCGAGGTCAGCGCCTGCCAGACTTTTTCCGGCGGCGCCGCGATGTAGTTCACGTAAACGGTCTTTGGCTTGAATTTGGACTGATTGACCATGCGTTCCTTTCGGCGCGGCCCCGTTCGAGGAAGCCGCCCCCAGCCCCCGCACTCCCTGACGCGATGGACAGTAGATTACTGCACGCAGCCGCCCATGTATTGCGAGCGAGCCGTTCCTGGAACGTCGTAGAGACCGGATTGGAAGGCGCAGCGCGATGCCCGGTCCTGAAACGTCTCTGGGCCATGCGGCAAATTGGGAACAGGGTTTCTGATGCCAGGGACGATGGAGGGACCTTGTTCCTGCACGACGGGAGGAAGCGTCAGCGTGCCGCCGCCTTCAGGGGGAATAAGCGTGGTGCGCGGTAATGGCGTCGGCAGCACCGATCCGGACGAGCCGCGTGCGGCAACGAACACGCCCGGCCGGCGGTGCAGCTTGCCGACGAATTGCTCGTGGCCGAGCAGGCTCGGATGCGCGTGCGCCGGCGGTGCAATCCTCGCCGTGTCCCTCGCCGTATGATGCCGGGCTGTGCCGCCCTCCGGCACCATGATCGTGTCGGGATAGCCGGGATAGCCCTGGGCGGCCGCATGACCGGGGCTGGCCGCAACAAGCGCCGACGCCAATGCCGTCATTGCGAATGCATTGAAGCAAACGAGCCCCCAGGCCGGCCGCTGGATGGCTTGGTCGCTTCGCTGCTCGCAATGACGATGAAATGCCATGGCCCGGCACCTCTGCGCGGATTCAACCCTGCCCGCCGCGCGTCGTTCCCCGTCAATCCGCCGGCGCTTCCTCGATCGGGTCGTAGCGTTCGGCGTCCAGCCCCAACAGATTCCACGACTGCTGCATATGCGGCGGCAACGGCGCGGTAACGTCGATCACGCCGCCGCGCGGATGCGGCACCGCGATGCGGCGGGCGAGGAGATGGAGCTTGTTCTGCATGCCGCCGGGCAGCTGCCAGTTTTCCAGCGAAAAATATTTCGGATCGCCGACGATCGGATGGCCGATATGGGCCATATGCGCCCGCAATTGATGGGTGCGGCCGGTCACCGGCTTGAGCGAGACCCAGGCCAAAAGCGGGCCCGAGGTTTCCACCACGGCATAATAGGTCACGGCATGGCTCGCGCCCTTCTCGCCGTGACGGGCGATGCGCATAAGGGATTCGTCCTCGCGCTCCTCCTTGGCGAGAAAGGTCGAGATGCGGCCTTGCTGCACCTTCGGCACCCCCGCAACCAAGGCCCAATAGACCTTGCGCGCCGAGCGCGAGCGGAACGTTTTTGCCAGCGCGGCGGCGGCAAACCGCGTTTTGGCGACGAGAAGACATCCGGCGGTGTCCTTATCGAGCCGGTGCACCAGACGTGGACGCTGTCCGTGTGCGTCGCGCATCACCTCCAGCATGCCGTCGAGGTGGCGCGTCGTACCGGAACCGCCCTGCACGGCAAGCCCCGTGGGCTTGTTGAAGACCAGCACGTCGGCGTCCTCGTAGAGCGTGATCGATTTGAGAAACTCGCGGGTTTCATCGTCGGCCGAATTGCCCGACGCGCGCGGCTTCGGTGCATCGAGACGCAGTGGCGGGATTCGGATGGTCTGCCCGGCTTCGAGCCGGTTCTTCGGCTGGGTGCGCTTGCCGCCGACCCGCACCTCGCCTTTGCGAATGACGCGCTGGATGTGAGAGAAGCTCAGGCCTGGAAAGCGCGCCTCAAGAAAGCGGTCGACGCGCATGCCGGATTCGTCAGCGGTGACCGTAGTGTTTTGAACGGCGGTGGGAAGGAGCGGCGGCGCATCTGCGGGCTTCCTATCATCCTGAGGCGGCCGCGAAGCGGCTCTCGAAGGATGTACGGCCCGAGCGCTTGGGCTCCCCCTGAAATCGGGTTTGCCCGATTTCGGGCCCTTGAATTGGAAGCCGGCATGAGCTGACTTGTTGGGTCGCTTCGCGGCCGCTTCCGAATGACGGTGACCAGGACTCCGTCCATGCCGCGGGCCTGCGTTCTGTCGCCCGCCGCCCGGCTGCCGTGGTTTGCGCGAGCCTCTCAAGTCCCGCTCCGCTCGCGGCGCAGCTTCGCCCAATAGTCCAGCCGCTTTCTGATCTCGCGCTCAAAACCGCGCTCCGGCGGATCGTAGAATTGCTGCCGGCCGAGCTGCTCCGGGAAATAATCCTGGCCGGAGAAGGCCTCCGGGGCATCGTGATCATAGTGGTAATCGGCGCCATAGCCTTCCGTTTTCATGAGATTGGTCGGCGCATTGAGGATGTGCTTAGGCGGCAGCAGCGAGCCGGCTTCCTTGGCGGTTCGCATCGCGGCGCCGAATGCGGCGTAGGCCGCATTCGATTTCGGCGCGGTCGCGACGTAGATGACCGCCTCGGCGATGGCGAGTTCGCCCTCCGGGCTGCCGAGAAAATCGTAGGCGTCTTTCGCCGCATTGGCGATGACGAGCGCCTGAGGATCGGCCAATCCAATGTCCTCGACCGCCATGCGCACCACCCGCCGCGCCAGATAAAGCGGATCCTCGCCGGCGTCGAGCATGCGGCAGAGATAATACAGCGCCGCATCGGGGTCGGAGCCGCGCACCGATTTATGCAGCGCACTGATCAAATTGTAATGGCCGTCCTGCGCCTTGTCGTAGATCGGCGCGCGGCGCTGCACCACCTCCTGCAGGCCCGCAGCGTCGAAAATCTCGCCCTGGCGTGCGGCACGCCAAACCTCTTCGACAAGCGTGAGCGCGGCGCGGCCGTCGCCGTCCGCCATGCGGATCAAGGAAATACGCGCGGCGGCATCGAGCGGCAGCGTCTTGCCTTCGATTTGCTCGGCGCGGGCGAGCAGCTTTTCGATCGCGTCGGCATCGAGCGGCTTGAACACCAGGACCCGAGCGCGCGACAGAAGCGGCGCAATCAGCTCGAACGAGGGGTTTTCGGTGGTGGCGCCAACGAGAACGATCGTGCCGTCCTCCATGACCGGCAGGAAGGAGTCCTGCTGCGCGCGGTTGAAGCGATGGATCTCGTCGACGAAAAGCAGCGTCCCCTGCCCGGTCTCGCGGCGTTGCCGCGCCGCCTCGAACACCTTTTTCAGGTCGGCCACGCCGGAAAAGATGGCCGATATCTGCTCGAAATAAAGCGCGGTCGCGTGCGCAAGAAGCCGCGCCACCGTGGTCTTGCCGGTCCCAGGCGGTCCCCAGAAAACGAGCGAGCCGAGCGAGCGCGTGTCCAGCATGCGCGTGAGCGCGCCGTCGGGGCCAAGAAGATGGTCTTGCCCCACAACATCGGACAGCTTGTCCGGACGCAGCTTATCGGCAAGCGGCCGCGGGGCGTCATGTTCGAGGCCCGCGGCCGCGAACAAACTCGGGCCTTTCTGTTTGGGACGCGAGCTCATCCGGAAAACATCACCGAAATCCGTTGCCCGCCGCGCATCAGCGTGATGCGCCACTGTCGACTGCCGGAGCCGGCGATGCGTTGGAGAACGGCGGATTTATCGATCTTCTGATCGTTGACCGAGACAATGACGTCGCCTTTCTGGAATCCGATCGTTTGGGCCTCCGAACCGTCGGCCACGTCGGTGACAACGACGCCCTGCGTGGTCGGATCGAGCCGCATTTCATCGGCGAGCGCCGGCGACAGATTAGCCACGGTAGCGCCGCGGAACGGCGAACTCGCACGAATTTCGATCTCCTCGCGCGGCGTATCGGGCAGGCTCTGCAGCGCAACCGGCACCACAATGGAATGGCTCTGGCGGATCACGCCGAGCTGGGCCGTGCCACCGAGCGGCTTGGTCGCGAAGCGGTAATTGAAGGCGGTCGGATCGTCGATCGCGGTACCGTCCACGCTGACGATAACGTCGCCGGTCTTGATGCCGGCGCGTGCCGCCGGGCTGTCGGCGGCAACGCTTGAGACCAGCGCGCCGCTGGGGCGCGCCAGGCCAAGGCTGTCGGCGATGTCGGGCGTAACCTCCTGCAGCTTGGCGCCAAGCCACGGGCGCTTCACCGCTCCGCTGCCGCCTTCCGCCGAGGCGACCACGACCCGCACCATATTCGCCGGGATGGCGAAGCCGATGCCCTGCGAGCCGCCGGAACGCGAATAGATCGCCGAATTGATGCCGACCATCCGGCCGCTCATATCGACCAGCGGACCGCCGGAATTGCCGGGATTGATGGCGGCATCGGTCTGGATAAAAAACTGGTAATCGCTGATGCCGACATCGGTCCGCGCCACGGCCGAGACGATACCGTGAGTGACCGTCTGGCCGACGCCGAACGGATCGCCGATCGCCAGCACGACGTCGCCGACCTGTATATCGTCGGAATTGGCAAACGGCAGCGTCGGGAAGCGCTCCTTGGCGTTCTTGATACGCAGCACCGCGAGATCGCTGCGCTGGTCTTTGAGCACGACATCGGCGGCAAATTCGCGCTTGTCGGACAGCGCGACCTTGACCTCGCTGGCGCCCTCAATGACGTGGTAATTGGTGACCACCAGACCTGTCGGATCGACAATGACGCCGGAGCCGAGCGAGCGCTCGACCTGCTGCCGCGGCACCGCTCCAAAAAACTGACGGAAGAACGGATCGGCCAGAAACGGATTGTTGTTCTCGACGACATGCTCGGCATAGACGTTGACGACCGCAGGCGCCACCCGCTTCACGATCGGCGCAAAAGAAAGCTCCAGTTGCTGCGGCGAAGTCGGGACCCGGTCCTGCGCGTCAGCTGCCTGGACTGAAATCGCCAGGAGCGCGATCGCGACAGCCGGAATAGCCGGGAAGGAAAAGCGCGGCATAAGAAACCCCGATCCAATGCGCCCGGACATAGGCGGCCGACCGAGGCGACAGAAGAGCGACAGTGCGTGCCGGCCGTCGGCAGCGGCCGAGATTAAGCCGGGGCTGCCGCTTCCGCCTCGGCACGACGTTCCTGCACCGGTCCGGAATCCTTGCCGTGCGCTTCGACGTCACGATCGACAAATTCGATCACCGCGACCGGCGCCGAATCGCCGTAACGGAAGCCGGCCTTGAGCACGCGCGTGTAGCCGCCATTGCGCTCTTTATAGCGGGGGCCGATCACCTCGAAGAGCTTTTTGACCATGGCAATGTCGCGCATCTGCGCGATCGCCTGGCGACGAGCGTGCAGCCCGCCCCGCTTGCCGAGCGTAACGAGCTTTTCGACCACCGGACGCAAATCCTTCGCCTTCGGCAGCGTGGTGACGATCTGCTCGTGCTTGATCAGCGACGCGGCGAGATTCGCCAGCATCGACTTGCGATGATCCGAGCGGCGATTGAACTTACGGTGCGTCTTGGCGTGGCGCATTTTCTCACTCGTTCCCGACTACCGATACCGATCGAGGATCAATAATGATCTTCGAACCGCTTGGCCAATTCCTCGATGTTTTCCGGCGGCCAGCCCGGCACTTCCATGCCGAGATGCAACCCCATCTGCACCAGGACTTCCTTGATCTCGTTGAGCGACTTGCGTCCGAAATTCGGCGTGCGCAGCATTTCGGCTTCGGTCTTCTGCACCAAGTCGCCGATATAGACGATATTGTCGTTCTTGAGACAATTGGCCGAGCGCACTGAGAGCTCGAGCTCGTCGACCTTCTTAAGAAAGGCCGGATTGAAGGCGAGATCGGGGATGGCCTCGTGCGTGGTCTCGCGCTTGGGCTCCTCGAAATTGACGAACACGTTGAGCTGATCCTGCAGAATGCGCGCGGCATAGGCGAGCGCGTCTTCCGGGCTGACCGCGCCGTTGGTCTCGATCGACAGCGTCAGCTTGTCGTAGTCGAGGATTTGCCCTTCGCGGGTGTTCTCGACCTTGTAGGAGACTTTGCGCACCGGAGAATAGAGACTGTCGACCGGGATAAGTCCGATCGGCGCATCCTCGGGGCGATTGCGCTCGGCCGGCACGTAGCCCTTGCCGGTATTGACGGTGAACTCCATGCGGATCTCGGCGCCTTCGTCCAGCGTGCACAGAACGAGATCGGGATTAAGCACGACGACATCGCCGACGGTCTGAATGTCTGAGGCGGTGACGGTGCCGGGACCTTGCTTCTTCACCACCATCCGCTTGGGCCCGTCGCCCTGCATCTTGATGGCGATGTCTTTGATGTTCAGCACGATGTCGGTGACGTCTTCGCGCACGCCGGCGATCGAGGAGAACTCGTGCAGCACACCGTCGATATGCACCGACTGAACGGCGGCACCCTGCAGCGAGGACAGCAAAATACGCCGCAAGGCGTTGCCAAGCGTCACGCCAAAGCCGCGCTCGAGCGGTTCGGCGATCACGGTCGCCGAACGGCGCGTGTCGGCGCCGGCGCTGACTTGCAGCTTGTTGGGCCTGATCAGTTCCTGCCAATTCTTTTGAATCGTCACGTTATCACCCATCGTGTTGCGCGGCGCCAACGTCTCGCGCGCCCCGCTCCGCTCCGCGGGGCTAAAATTCGTTTCATGCTCTAGCGGCGGCAGATGTTCCATCTGTTCCATCAACCGGATGTCCTATACGCGCCGGCGCTTGCGCGGCCGGCAGCCATTATGCGGGATCGGAGTAACGTCGCGGATCGACGTGATCGTGAAGCCGGCGGCCTGCAGCGAGCGCAATGCCGATTCCCGGCCGGAGCCGGGGCCCGCAACCTCGACTTCAAGCGTCCGCATGCCGTGCTCTTGCGCCTTCTTGGCGGCGTCCTCGGCAGCGACCTGGGCCGCATAAGGCGTCGACTTGCGCGAGCCCTTGAAACCCATCGTGCCGGCTGTGGACCAGGCGATGGTATTGCCTTGAACGTCGGTGATCGTAATCATGGTATTGTTGAACGACGCGTTCACATGCGCGACGCCCGAAGCGATGTTTTTGCGTTCGCGTTTGCGAACGCGCGTAGCTTCCTTGCCCATTCTAAACCCTTAATCCTGGATCGGAGCCGACGGCTCCGCTGCCGCCACGTCGTCCTGTTTCACGCGCTATTTCTTCTTGCCGGCTATCGCCTTGGCCGGACCCTTGCGCGTCCGGGCGTTGGTGTGCGTCCGCTGACCACGCACCGGCAGGCCGCGGCGGTGACGCAGGCCGCGATAACAGCCAAGATCCATCAATCGCTTGATGTTCATGGCGACCTCGCGCCGCAAGTCGCCTTCCACCATATAGTCGCGATCGATGACCTCGCGCAGTTGAAGCACCTCCTGGTCGGTCAACTGCGACACCCGACGCGATTCCGGGATCGATACCTTTCCCAGGATCTCGTGAGCTTTGGCACCGCCGATGCCGTAGATGTACTGCAGCGCGATCACGATGCGCTTGCTGGTCGGTAGATTGACGCCCGCGATACGAGCCACTTCAGCTACTCCTTGCCCCGACCCCGCCGCGGAATACCCGTGGCGTCCGGCCGCTTTCCATCGGTTCCAATGTCACCTGAGAAGGCCACAAACGTAAAAAGCCAACGCCTGCCTGCCGCTGCGGCTCGGCATCGCTGCTCAATCTCCGACTGGATATTCGTGGCTTATTAATGGATTCAAAGCGCGTTCGTCAACCTCAGCGAGGATGTTCTTGTACAAACTTGGTCAGCGGCGGGGGGCGGCACCCCGTTTTCGTCTAGCCGCCACATTCTTGCGGCCCGGCCGCCGTTTTGGTGCGGTAACAGCCCGCTTTCGGAGACCCCATGAGGATTTTTTTCCTATAGCAACCTTTTTGCTACGCCGAGCAGGGCGCGCCTTTAGGTGCCCAGTTCTTCGCTTTTTTTTTGAGGCGTCCGCCCCGCGGCCGGGCGGTCAGACGGCAGCGCCCGATCAATGGCGGCCGTCACGTCAGGGATGGGCGCCATGCCGTTCACGGAGCGCAGGACGCCCTGATTGCGGTAATAGGCGATCAGCGGCGCGGTCTGTTCCCGGTAGGCGGCGAGCCTGGTGCGGAGCACCTCGGGGTTGTCGTCGGGGCGAAGCTCTTCGCCCCGCGCCCGCATTTCCGCGATTTGGGTCTCGATTTGCTTGACCAGGGCATCCTCGTCGACCCGCAATTCGATCACGGCATCGAGGCCCAGTCCCCGCGCTGCCAGCATGCGGTCGAGCGCGACGGCCTGCGAGACCGTGCGCGGAAAGCCATCCAGGATGAAGCCCTTGCGGGCATCGGGTTGCTCGATGCGCTGGCCGACGATGTCGACCACGACGCTGTCGGGCGCCAAGCTGCCTTTGGCAATGATTTCCTGGACTTGGCGTCCAATCGGCGTCCCGGCCTTGATAGCCGCCCGCAACATGTCCCCGGTCGAAAGCTGAACGATTCCGTATTTGGCGACGAGACGCAGGGCCTGCGTTCCCTTGCCAGCCCCCGGCGGGCCGAGCAGGATCAGTCTCATCTACGGCGCCCCCTCAGTTTCGACCTTTTGATCAGGCCTTCGTATTGGTGAGCCAAAAGATAGCCCTGGACCTGCGCCACAGTATCCATGGTCACGCTAACGACGATCAAGAGGGATGTGCCGCCAAAATAGAAGGGCACCGCCGCATAAGAGATAAGTATCTCAGGGAAAAGACAAACAATCGCTAAATAGCCGGCCCCGATCACCGTAATCCGCGAAAGTACGTAGTCGATATATTCGGCGGTCCGTTCGCCCGGCCGGATTCCCGGAATAAAGCCGCCATGCTTTTTGAGGTTATCCGCGGTTTCCGTCGGATTGAAGACGATCGCCGTATAGAAGAAGGCGAAAAACACGATCAGGCCGACATACAGGATCAGGAACAGCGGCCGCCCATGGGCAAGCTGGGTGGTGATGACCGTCAACCAGCCCGGACCCTGCCCCGCCGTGAAATTCGCAATCGTGGTCGGCAGCAAAAGCAGCGATGAGGCGAAGATCGGCGGAATAACGCCCGACGTATTGAGCTTGAGCGGCAGATGTGAGGACTGGCCCTCGAACATGCGATTGCCGACCTGACGCTTGGGATATTGGATCAAAAGCCGGCGCTGCGCCCGCTCCATGAAGACGATGAAGGTGATGACGGCGATCACCATCAAGATCACGACGAGAATCAGTCCCGTGGACAAAGCGCCCTGGCGGCCCAGTTCCAGCGTGCCGGCAACAGCCGACGGCAATTGCGCGACGATGCCCGACATGATGATCAGCGAGGTACCGTTGCCGATGCCGCGCTGGGTGATCTGCTCGCCGACCCACATCAGGAAGATGGTGCCGCCGGTGAGCGTGATCACCGTCGAGATGCGGAAGAACAGGCCGGGGTCGCTCACCACATGGGCGGCGCCCTCGAGCCCGACCGAAATGCCGTAGGCTTGGAATGCCGCCAGTACCACCGTCAGATACCGGGTGTACTGGTTGATCATCTTGCGCCCCGCCTCGCCTTCCTTCTTGAGCTGCTCGAGGGTGGGCGAAACGGTCGTCATCAATTGAATGATGATCGAAGCCGAAATGTAAGGCATGATGTTCAAAGCAAAGATCGCCATGCGGTGAATGCCGCCGCCGGCGAACATGTTGAACATGCCGAGAATGCCGCCCTGCTGGGATTGAAAAATCTGATCCCAGGCGTTGGGGTCGATACCGGGCAGCGGGATGTACGTGCCCAGCCGGTAAACCAACAGGGCGCCGAGCGTAAACCAGATACGCTTCTTCAGCTCATCGGCCTTGGCCAGCGCCGAGAAGTTGAGATTGGCTGCCAGTTGTTCTGCCGCAGAGACCATCAGGTGCTCCGTATCCGTCCCGGCCTATATAAGGCACCGGCCTATATAGGCATCAGGCCGCCTGCTCGCTCGCCTCCGCCTTAGGCGCCAGGATCTCAACGGTCCCGCCGGCCTTCTCCACAGCGGCGACGGCCGATTTCGAAGCGCCGTACACGGCAAGGGTGATTTTCGCCTTGATTTCGCCGCCGCCGAGGAGCCGCACGCCGTCCTTGGCCCGGCGCAGCAGTCCCGCCTTGACCAGGGCTGCAGCGTCGACCTTTGCGGCGGCATCCAGCGTGCCGGTATCGATCGCTGCCTGAATGCGTCCGAGATTTACCTCGTTGAACTTCTTGGCGAATTTCGTGTTTCTAAAGCCGCGCTTGGGCAGGCGGCGATGCAGCGGCATCTGGCCGCCCTCAAAGCCCTTGATGCGCACGCCGGAACGCGCGGTCTGGCCCTTGCCGCCGCGGCCGCCGGTCTTGCCTGTGCCGGAGCCGATGCCGCGACCGATGCGCTTGCGCGTCTTGCGGGCGCCGGGACGGCCGGCGAGTTCATGCAGCTGCATCGGCTACTTCTCCACCACTTCGATGAGATGAGCGACCTTTTTGATCATGCCTCGGGTCTGCGGCGTATCGGCCAGTTCGGCGACGCGACCGATCTTGTTGAGCTTCAGGCCGACCAAGGTCTCACGCTGAGTGTGCGTCCGCCGCATCGGACTAGCAATCTGCCGGACCTTGACGGTTTTGCCTGCGTTTTTTTCGGCGTTCATCACCCGCTCCGTGGTTACTCGGCCGTGGCTTCGGCATCGACGTCGCGACGGCGCGCCTGCAGCGCAGAAACTTTGACATTACGGCGGGCGGCAACCGATCGCGGCGAGTCCTGACGCTTGAGCGCATCGAAGGTCGCGCGCACGACGTTATAGGGATTGGACGTGCCGATCGATTTCGCCACGACGTCCTGCATGCCCAGCGTTTCGAATACCGCGCGCATCGGACCGCCGGCGATGATGCCGGTGCCGGGAGGAGCGGCGCGCAGATAGACTTTGCCGGCGCCATGCCGGCCCGAAACGTCGTGGTGCAGCGTGCGGCCCTCGCGCAACGGCACACGCGTCAACGCCCGCTTTGCCGCATCGGTCGCCTTGCGGATCGCCTCCGGAACTTCGCGTGCCTTGCCATGGCCGAAGCCGACCCGGCCCTTCTGATCGCCGACGACAACCAGCGCGGCAAAGCCGAAGCGGCGGCCGCCCTTCACCACCTTGGCGACGCGGTTGATATGCACGAGCTTGTCGACGAACTCGCTGTCGCGCTCGTCGTTTCTTCGCTCGCGGGGTTCACGTGCCATAGCTATGTGCCTTTATCGCTGTCGCTCGTTTGCCGTTGCTAGAATTTCAATCCGCCCTCGCGGGCGGCCTCAGCCAGGGCCTTGACCCTGCCGTGATAGAGATAGCCGCCGCGATCGAACACGACATCTTTGACGCCCTTCTGTTGAGCACGCTCGGCGATGAGCTTGCCCACCGCCTTCGCCGCGTCGACATTGGCGCCGGTCTTCAAGCCGTCGCGCGCGGTTTTCTCGATCGAGGACGCCGAGGCGAGCGTGACGCCGGCATCGTCGTCGATCACCTGCGCGTAGATGTGCTTGGACGAGCGGTACACGGTCAGGCGCTTACGCTCGCCGGCGGCGCGCCGTAAGGCGCCGCGCACACGGCCCTGACGCCGCACGATCCTATCGCTGAGTTTGGTCATCGCACGCCTGCCTTACTTCTTCTTGCCTTCCTTGCGGAAGATGCGTTCATCGGCGTATTTGATGCCCTTGCCTTTATAGGGCTCAGGCGGCCGGTATTCGCGGATCTCGGCGGCGACCTGTCCAACCTTCTGACGGTCGCTGCCGCTGATGATGATTTCGACCGGGCGCGGAGTGGCGATCGTGATGCCCTCCGGGATCGGATAGACGATGTCGTGGCTGTAGCCGAGCGCAATCTGCAGATTCTTGCCCTGGACCGCCGCGCGATAGCCGACGCCGTTGATCTCCAGGCGCTGCTCGAAGCCCTTGGTGACGCCGGCAATGAGATTGGCGACGAGCGTGCGCGAGGTACCCCACTGCGAGCGCGCGCGTTTGGTCTCGGCGCGCGGCGTAATCTTGATCTGGCCGCCGTCAAGCTTGACTTCGACGTCGTCGTGCAGCGCCACCGACAGCGCGCCCTTCGGCCCCTTGACCTTCACGGTCTGGCCTTCGACGTTGGCGGTGACGCCCGAAGGCACCGCGACGGCCCTTTTGCCGATGCGTGACATCAGAACACCTTACAGAGGATTTCGCCGCCGACATTGGCGTCGCGAGCGTCGTGATCGGCCATCACGCCTTTCGGCGTCGAAACGATCGTCACGCCCAACCCATTGTTGATGCGGGGCATGTTCTTGACCGACGTATAGACACGGCGGCCGGGCTTCGACACCCGTTCGATTTCACGAATCACCGGCTCGCCGTCGAAATATTTGAGCTCGACCTCGATCTCCGAGCGGCCGTCCTTTTCGACCACGGCATAACCGCGGATATAGCCTTCGGTCTTGAGCACTTCGAGCACGCTTTCGCGCAGTCGCGAATTCGGCGAGCTCACTTTCGACTTGTTGCGCATCTGAGCATTGCGAATGCGCGACAATAGGTCGCCGAGCGGATCGTTCATGGACATGGTGCGATCCTCCCTACCAGCTCGACTTCACCAGGCCCGGGATCAGCCCCTTGGAGCCAAGATCCCGCAACGCGATGCGCGACAGTTTATGCTTGCGGTAGAAGCCGCGCGGCCGACCGGTCAATTCGCAGCGGTTGCGAATGCGCGTAGCCGATGAATTGCGCGGCATCTCGGCGAGCTTCAGCGTGGCGGCGAAACGCTCCTCCACCGGCTTCGACTTGTCCTGGGCGATTGCTTTGAGGCGCGCCCGCCGCCCCGAATACTTCTTCGTCATCCGGCGACGCCGGTTGTTCTTCTCAATCGAACTCTTCTTCGCCATCTCGTTCTCCAAGCCGTCCCGCGTTTGAGACTTCAAACTCACTGCCGGAACGGAAAATTGAATGCCGTCAACAGCGCGCGCGCCTCGTCATCGTTGCGCGCGGTGGTGCATACGGTGATGTCCATGCCCCAGACGTCGGTGGTCTTGTCGTAGTCGATCTCCGGGAACACGATGTGCTCCTTGATGCCCAGCGAATAATTGCCGCGGCCGTCGAAGCTCTTCGGATTGAGGCCGCGGAAGTCGCGGACCCGGGGCAGTGCGATATTGATGAGCCGGTCGAGGAACTCGTACATGCGGGACTTGCGCAGGGTCACCTTGCAGCCGATCGCCTGCCCGGCGCGAAGCTTATAGGTCGCGATGGACTTGCGCGCTTTAGTCACCACCGGCTTTTGTCCCGAGATCAAAGCGAGATCGGAAGCCGCGCTATCGACCTTCTTTTTGTCGGCGACGCCTTCGCCGATGCCCATGTTGATGACGATCTTATCGAGCGTCGGCACCTCGAAACGGTTCTTATAGCCGAACTGCTCGGCGATCTTGCTGCGGATCGCCTCCTCGAACTGAACCTTCAGGCGCGCCGGTACGCGCTCTTCCGGTTCGCGCGGAGCCGCGGGCTTGCCGCCGGCCTTGCCCTCGGCAGCAGCCTTGTCGGCACGCGCCTGCTTGGCCGCTTTCTTATCGTCCTTCTCCGCCCTGGCGGCCTGCTCTGGTGTCGGCGGCCGCTGGGTCTTGTCGGACCTCTTTGCCTGTTTCTCGTCCGTATCAGCCATCGATCTCAACTCCCGAACGCTTGGCGACGCGCACTTTCTTACGATCGTCGCCTTTGCCGACCACCTTGAACCCCACGCGGGTCGGCTTGCCGTCCTTGGGATCGGCAAGCGCCACGTTCGACAGGTGGATCGACGCTTCCTTGGAAATGATGCCGCCCTCCTGCGAGGCGCTCTGCCGCTGGTGCCGCTTAACGATATTGATGCCGCGCACCAGCACGCGATTCTCGTCGCGGCGCATTTCGATGACCTCGCCAGTGCGACCCTTGTCGCGGCCGGCGATGACGACGACGTTGTCGCCCTTTTTGATCTTGGCCGCCATCACAACACCTCGGGCGCTAGCGAGATGATTTTCATGTGGTTCTTCGCCCGCAGCTCGCGCGGCACCGGACCGAAGATACGGGTGCCGACCGGCTCCATTTGCGGATTGATCAACACCGCCGCGTTGCGGTCGAAACGGATGACCGAACCGTCGGCGCGCTTGATGTCCTTGGAGATGCGCACGATGACCGCCTTCATCACGTCGCCTTTTTTGACGCGGCCGCGCGGGATCGCTTCCTTCACCGAGACGACGATCACATCGCCGATGGTGGCGTATTTGCGCTTGGAGCCGCCCAGCACCTTGATGCACATGACGCGGCGCGCGCCGGAATTATCCGCCACGTCGAGATTGGTCTGCATCTGGATCATGGGTTACCCCACTCTTTCCATTCCGGTCGTATCACGACTTACGACGCCTTCTTCTTCTCGCCCCGCACCACTGCCCAGCGCTTCAGCTTGGAAATGGGACGGTGCTCTTCGATCCACACCATGTCGCCGACCTTGAACTCGTTGTTCTCGTCGTGCGCGTAATATTTCTTCGAGCGGCGAACCGTCTTTTTGAACAGCGGGTGGGTAAAGCGGCGCTCGACCCGCACCACCAGCGTTTTCGCCTGTTTGTCGCTCACCACCACGCCTTGGAGCGTTCGCTTCGGCATATCGGTCCTCTTTAACTCTTGGCCGGGGCGCGCTTGCCGCGCGCGACGGTCTTCAATCGGGCAATATCGCGCCGCACCTCGCGCACGCGCGCGGTGTTTTCCAGCTGTCCGCTGGCGCGCTGGAAGCGCAGATTGAAGCGCTCCTTCTTGAGCTTGAGGACTTCATCGTCGATCTGATCGATCGTCATCGCCCTGATATCCATAGCTTTCATGGCACCGCTACTCGCTGATCCGTTCGACGAAGCGGGTCTTGATCGGCAATTTGGCGGCGGCCAAAGCCAGCGCCTCTTTGGCGACGTCGATCGGCACGCCGTCGATCTCGAAAAGAATCCGACCGGGCTTGACGCGGGCAACCCACAATTCCGGCGCCCCCTTGCCCGAGCCCATGCGTACTTCGAGCGGCTTCTTCGATACCGGAACGTCGGGGAATAACCGAATCCAGACGCGGCCCGAGCGCTTCATGTGGCGCGTCAGCGCCCGGCGCGCCGCTTCGATCTGGCGCGCCGTGACCCGTTCGGGCTCGAGCGCTTTGAGGCCAAACTGGCCGAATGCAAGGCCAATCGCACTGGAGGCCACGCCGTGAATGCGGCCTTTGTGCGCCTTGCGAAATTTCGTCCGCATCGGTTGCAGCATGACTTACGCCTTTATTCCCGTTGCCTTGCTCACGCCGCGTCGCGCCGCGGCCGGCCGGCATCGCCTTCGGCCATCTTTTTGTCCTGCGCCATCGGATCGTGCTCCATGATCTCGCCCTTGAAGATCCAGACCTTCACGCCGCAGGTGCCGTAGGTGGTGAATGCGGTCGCGACGCCGTAATCGACGTCGGCGCGCAGCGTATGCAGCGGCACGCGGCCCTCGCGATACCACTCCATGCGCGCGATTTCGGCGCCGCCGAGCCGGCCCGAGCAATTGATGCGAATGCCGCCGGCGCCGAGCCGCATCGCCGATTGCACGGCACGCTTCATCGCGCGCCGGAAAGCGACGCGCCGCTCAAGCTGCTGGGCGATCAACTCTGCGACGAGCTGCGCGTCGAGCTCGGGCTTGCGAATTTCCACGATGTTGATCACGACGTCGCTGTCGGTAAGCGCCGCGACCTTCCGGCGCAACTTCTCGATATCGGCGCCTTTCTTGCCGATGACGACGCCGGGACGGGCCGAATGGATGGTGACTCGGCATTTTTTGTGCGGCCGCTCGATCACGATCTTGGATACCGCCGCCTGCTTGAGCTCACCCATCAGCGCTTTGCGGATTGCCATATCCTCGTGCAACAGCTCGCCGTAGCTCGTTTTGCCGGCATACCAGCGCGAATCCCAGGTGCGGTTGATGCCGAGACGAAGCCCGAGGGGATTGACTTTTTGACCCATGATATTTCCTCGCTGCTCCGGTTACGCCTGCTGCGCTTCGACTTCGCGCACGACGATAGTGAGGTGGGCGAATGGCTTGAAAATCGCGCCGATGCGGCCGCGGGCGCGCGGCGAGTGCCGCTTGAGCACAATGGCCTTGCCGACATGGGCCTCGGCGACGACCAGATCGTCGACGTCGAGGTCGTGGTTGTTTTCCGCATTGGCGATCGCCGATTCCAGGCACTTGCGCACATCGCGGGCAATGCGCTTGCGCGAGAATTCGAGGTCGGCAAGCGCTGTCGCGACCTTCTTGCCGCGGATCAGTTGCGCCAAAAGGTTCAGCTTCTGCGGGCTGATGCGCAGCATCCGGGCGACGGCTTTCGCCTCGTTGTCGGCGAGCGCGCGGTCGCGCTTTTTCTTGCTCATCGATACGCTCCCAACCTCACGACGCGCCGCCAGCCGGCGCTGCGGCCGGGGCCGATGCGGCGGCACCGCCGCCATCGCCGCCAGAGCGCTTGGCCTTGCGATCCGACGAATGGCCGTAGAACGAACGGGTCGGCGCGAACTCGCCGAATTTGTGCCCGACCATTTCCTCGGTGACGATCACCGGGACGTGCTTCTGGCCGTTGTAGACGCCGAACGTCAGACCGACGAATTGCGGTAGAATGGTCGAACGCCGCGACCAGATGCGGATCATCTCGTGACGTCCGGACGAGCGCGCGGCATCCGCCTTCTTCAGCAGATAACCGTCGACAAACGGACCCTTCCAGACCGAACGCGTCATAATCGCTCCTACTTCTGCTTCTTGCGCGCGTGGCGGCTCATCATAATGAACTTGGTCGTCGACTTGTTCTTGCGCGTCTTCATACCTCTGGTGGGTTTGCCCCACGGCGTCACCGGATGCCGGCCGCCGCGTGTCCGCCCGCCGAGCGGATGGTCGACCGGGTTCATGGTTTCGCCGCGCACATGGCCGCGCCAGCCCAACCATCGGTTCCGTCCGGCCTTGCCGATCGAGATATTCATATTGTCCGGGTTCGATACCGCGCCGACGGTCGCCAGGCACCGTCCATGCACCAGTCGCTGTTCGGTGGAATTGAGCCGCACGATCACATATTCGCCGTCACGGCCGACGATCTGGGCATAAGTGCCGGCCGAGCGCGCGATTTGACCGCCCTTGCCGATCTTCAGCTCGATATTATGCACGATGGTGCCAACCGGAATATTGGCGAGCGGCATGGCATTGCCGGGCTTCACGTCGACATGCTCGCCGGAGACGATGCTGTCGCCGACCGCGAGCCGTTGCGGCGCCAAAATATAGGCACGCTCGCCGTCGTCATATTTGACCAGCGCAATAAAGGCGGTGCGGTTCGGATCGTACTCGAGCCGCTCCACCTTCGCCGGCACGTCGAACTTGCGGCGCTTGAAATCGATCGTGCGGTACGACCTCTTGTGCCCGCCGCCGCGATAACGCGAGGTGATATGGCCGTTATTGTTGCGGCCACCGGTCGAGCTCTTACCTTCGGTGAGCGCCTTGACAGGCTTGCCGGCATGCAGCCCGGCGCGGTCGACCAGCACGAGCTGCCGCTGGCCCGCAGTAACCGGATTATAGCTCTTCAGTGCCATCGCGCGCTCCTCATAGCCCGGTCGTGACGTCGATCTTTTGGCCCTCTTCGAGGGTCACGATCGCGCGCTTGGTGTCCGAGGTACGGCCGACGCGGCCTTTGAAGACCTTCCACTTGCCGCGACGGCGCAGCGTATTGACGCTCTTGACCTTAACGTCAAACAACCGCTCGACGGCTTCCTTGATCTGCGGCTTGGTGGCGTTCATGGCTACTTTGAACACGACCTTGTTGAACTCGGACGCGTTGGTCGCCTTCTCGGTGATGAGCGGCGCGACGATAATGTCGTAATGGCGCGGATCGGTCGTGCTCATTTGAATCGCGCCTCCAAGGCGTCGACGGCGGCGCGGGTCAGCACCAGCTTACGCCGCCGCATGATGTCGTAGACATTGATGCCGGCGACCGGCAGCACGTCGATATTCGGAATGTTGCGCGCTGCAGTGCGCACCTCGACCGCCAGTTCGGCGCCGTCGATGAACAACGCGTTCGAGAGGCCGAGCTTGTCGAAGTGGTTCCGCAGCGTCTTGGTTTTGGCTTCCTTCACCGACAGCGCGTCGATGACGAGGATGCCGCCGTCCTTGGCCTTGGCCGACAGCGCGTGCCTGAGCGCGAGCGCCCGCACCTTCTTCGGCAGGCCGATGGCGTGGCTGCGGGTGTGCGGGCCGAACGAGCGGCCGCCGCCGCGGAACAGGTTAACGCGCGCCGAGCCGTGACGCGCCGAGCCGGTGCCCTTTTGCCGGTACATCTTCTTTCCGGTGCGCAGGATATCGGCGCGGTTCTTCACTTCATGCGTGCCGCGCTGGCGCTTGGCCAATTGCCAGACGACACAACGGTGGATGAGATCGGCGCGCGGATCGAGACCGAAAATAGCGTCAGACAGCGTGACCGATCCGGCTTTCTTGCCTTCGAGCGTGGTGACGTCGAGTTCCATGTCACTCGCCCTTCTTTTCTTCGGCCGCCGGAGCGGCTGGCGCGCCCGATTCAGCTTCGCTGAGCTTGAACTTGCCGGGCTTCGGCACGTCGGCCGGCAGCTGTTTTTTCACCGCGTCGCGAACCGTAATCCAGCCGCCTTTGACGCCGGGCACGGCACCCTCGACCAGGATGAGGCCGCGCTCGACATCGGTCTGGCGAACTTTGAGGTTGAGCGTCGTTACTCGATCGACGCCCAGATGACCCGACATCTTCTTGTTCTTGAAGGTCCTGCCGGGGTCCTGGCGGCCGCCGGTGCCGCCGATCGAACGATGCGAGATCGACACACCGTGCGAAGCCCGCAGGCCGGCGAAATTCCAACGCTTCATGGCGCCGGCCCAGCCCTTGCCGGTCGAAGTGCCGGTGACGTCGACATATTGACCGACGACGAAATGATCCGCGGTGATCTCGGCGCCGACCGGAATGAGCGCATCGGCATCGACGCGGAATTCCGCGAGTTTGCGCTTGGGCTCGACTTTGGCGACGGCGAAATGGCCGCGATCGGCCTTGGTGGTCGACTGCACCTTGCGCGCACCGGCGCCAAGCTGCAGCGCGACATAACCGTTCTTCTCATTGGTGCGGTGGCCGACGACCTGGCAATTGGCCAGCCGCAGCACGGTGACCGGCACATGTTCGCCGCTTTCGGTGAACAGCCGCGTCATACCGACTTTTTGCGCAAGCACCCCGGAACGCATTGTCTCTATCTCCAGGCCTTACAGCTTGATCTCGACGTCGACGCCGGCGGCGAGATCGAGCTTCATCAACGCATCGACTGTCTGCGGCGTCGGATCGACGATGTCGAGCAGACGCTTGTGGGTGCGCATTTCGAATTGCTCGCGGCTTTTCTTGTCGACATGCGGCGAGCGGTTGACCGTGAATTTTTCGATCTTGGTCGGCAACGGAATCGGGCCGCGGACTTGCGCACCGGTGCGCTTGGCCGTGTTGACGATCTCGCGCGTCGAGGCATCGAGGATACGATGATCGAACGCCTTGAGCCGGATTCTTATATTTTGACCGTTCATGATCGTCTCTCTCTGTCTGTCATCGTCCGCGCAAAAGGACGATCCAGTAATCGCTCGGGCCTCGGATCAAACCGCGCATCTTGCGGTTACTGGGTCCCCCGCCTGCGCGGGGGACGACAGCGGTGTCTCCTACTCGATGATGCTCGCCACCACGCCGGCGCCGACGGTGCGGCCGCCTTCGCGAATGGCAAAACGCAGCTTCTCTTCCATGGCGATCGGCACGATCAGCGTCACTTCCATGGCGATATTGTCGCCCGGCATGACCATCTCGGTGCCTTCCGGCAGCGTGACCACGCCGGTCACGTCGGTGGTGCGGAAATAGAACTGCGGCCGGTAATTGGTGAAGAACGGCGTGTGGCGTCCGCCTTCCTCCTTGGTGAGGATGTAGGCTTCGGCCTTGAACTTGGTATGCGGCTTCACCGAACCCGGCTTGCACAGAACCTGACCGCGCTCGACCTCTTCGCGCTTGGTGCCGCGCAACAGACAGCCGACGTTGTCGCCGGCCTCGCCCTGATCGAGCAGCTTGCGGAACATCTCGACGCCGGTCACGACGGTCTTGGTGGTCGGCTTGATGCCGACGATCTCCACTTCCTCGCCGACCTTGATGACGCCGCGCTCGATACGACCGGTGCAGACGGTGCCGCGGCCCGAGATCGAGAACACGTCTTCGACCGGCATCAGGAACGGCTGATCCTTCGGACGCTCCGGCTGCGGAATGTTGGCGTCGACCGCCTTCATCAGCTCCAGAATTGCATCATGGCCGAGCTTCGGATCTTTGCCCTCGAGCGCCATCAGCGCCGAGCCCTTGATGATCGGAATCTTGTCGCCGGGGAAATTGTACTTTGAAAGGAGCTCGCGAACCTCGAGCTCGACCAGCTCGAGAAGCTCCGGATCGTCGACCATGTCGACCTTGTTGAGGAACACGACCAGCGCGGGCACGCCGACCTGGCGGGCGAGCAAAATATGCTCGCGGGTCTGCGGCATCGGGCCGTCAGCCGCGCTCACCACCAGGATCGCGCCGTCCATTTGCGCCGCGCCGGTGATCATGTTCTTGACGTAGTCGGCGTGGCCCGGGCAGTCGACATGCGCATAGTGGCGCTTCTCGGTCTCGTACTCGACATGCGCGGTCGCAATCGTGATGCCACGCGCCTTCTCTTCCGGCGCCTTGTCGATCTGGTCGTAAGCGGTGTAAGTCGCGCCGCCGGTTTCCGCCAATACCTTGGTGATTGCCGCCGTCAACGACGTCTTGCCGTGATCGACGTGACCAATCGTGCCGATATTGCAATGCGGCTTGGTGCGTTGGAATTTTTCCTTGGCCATCGGGACTCTCCGTTCGGCTCTCTCTAAATCCTTGTGACTTTATGTCAGGCGAACTTCGCCTGAACCTCTTCGGCGATGGCTTTCGGCACTTCTGCGTAGTGGTCGAACTGCATCGTGAACGTGGCGCGCCCCTGGGACATGGAGCGCAGATTGTTGACGTAAGAGAACATATTGGCGAGCGGCACCATCGCATTGATGACGTTGGCGTTGCCGCGCATGTCCTGGCCCTGTATCTGGCCGCGCCGCGAGTTGAGGTCGCCGATGACCGAACCGGTATAGTCTTCCGGCGTCACCACCTCGACCTTCATGATCGGCTCGAGCAGTACAGGGCCGCCCTTTTGCAGGGCCTCACGCATGGCGGCGCGGGCGCAGATTTCAAATGCCATCGCCGAGGAATCTACGTCGTGCGAAGCGCCGTCGATCAGTTGCACCTTGATATCGACCACCGGGAAGCCGGCGAGCACGCCGGAGCCCAACGAGCCTTCCAGTCCCTTTTCGACGGCGGGAAAGAACTCGCGCGGCACCGAGCCGCCGACGATCTCGTTCTCGAATACGAAACCGGCGCCCGGTTCGCTCGGTCCGGCAACGATCTTGATGCGGGCAAACTGCCCATGGCCGCCGGTCTGCTTCTTGTGCGTATAGTCGACAGTGGCCTGCCGGGTGATCTTTTCGCGATAGGCGACCTGCGGCGCGCCGATATTGGCGTCGACCTTATAGGTGCGCTTAAGAATATCGACTTTGATGTCGAGGTGCAGCTCGCCCATGCCCTTGATGATGGTCTGGCCGGACTCCTGGTCCGTGGAGACGCGGAAGGACGGGTCCTCGGCGACGAGCTTGGCGAGAGCGACGCCGAGTTTCTCCTGATCGGCTTTCGATTTCGGCTCGATCGCGATCTCGATGACCGGCTCGGGAAATTCCATCTTCTCGAGGATCACCGGGTGCTGGGGATCGCACAGCGTGTCGCCGGTGCGCACCTCTTTCAGGCCAGCCAGCGCGACGATGTCGCCGGCGAAAGCCTCCTTGATGTCCTCGCGATTGTTGGCATGCATCAGCAGCATGCGACCGACGCGCTCCTTGCGGTCTTTGGTCGAGTTCATCACCCCGGTCGAACTCTCGAGCGTGCCGGAATAGATGCGGCAGAACGTGATAGTGCCGACGAACGGATCGTCCATGATCTTGAAGGCAAGGAGCGCCATCGGCTCGCTATCCGACGCCTTACGCTCAACTTCGTTGCCCTTGAGATCGACGCCTTTCACCGGCGGCACATCGATCGGCGACGGCAGATAATCGACGACAGCGTCAAGAAGCGGCTGCACGCCTTTGTTCTTGAACGCCGAACCGCACAGCACCGGAAAGAACGCGCTGGAAATGGTCGCCTTGCGAACAAGGCGCTTTAACGTATCGACGTCGGGCTCTTTGCCATCGAGATAGGCGGCCATGACATCGTCGTCGAGCTCGACGGCGGCCTCGATCAGCTTCTCGCGGTATTCCTTGGCCTGATCGAGCAGATCGGCAGGGATTTCGACGTCGTGATATTTGGCGCCGAGCGTTTCTTCGTCCCACACCACCCCGACCATGCGGACCAGATCGATGATGCCTTTGAACTGGTTTTCCGCCCCGATCGGCAATTGGATCGCCACCGGCTTGGCGCCGAGGCGGTCGACGATGTCCTTGAGGCACTGAAAGAAGTCAGCCCCGATCTTGTCCATCTTGTTGCAAAAAACGATGCGGGGAACGTTGTAGCGGTCGCCCTGGCGCCAAACGGTTTCGGTCTGCGGCTCGACGCCTTGGTTGGAATCGAGCACGCATACCGCGCCGTCGAGCACGCGCAGGCTGCGCTCCACCTCGATGGTGAAATCGACGTGGCCGGGCGTGTCGATGATGTTGAGGCGCTTGCCGTTCCAGATCGCGGTGGTCGCGGCCGAAGTAATGGTGATGCCGCGCTCCTGCTCCTGCTCCATGAAATCCATCGTCGCGGCGCCGTCGTGCACCTCGCCGATCTTATGGCTCTTGCCGGTGTAGTAGAGGACGCGCTCGGTCGTAGTCGTCTTGCCGGCATCGATGTGGGCCATGATGCCGAAGTTGCGGTAGTCCTCGATGGGATGGCTGCGGGGCATGGGGGAAAATTCCTTCGCTGTCTTTGGCCGTTACCAGCGATAGTGCGAGAATGCACGGTTGGCTTCCGCCATCCGATGCGTGTCTTCGCGCTTCTTTACGGCGTTCCCCCTGTTATTCGACGCATCGAGCAGCTCCGCCGAGAGCCGCTCGGTCATCGTTTTCTCATTGCGTTCGCGAGCGGCGGAGATGATCCAGCGCAGCCCGAGCGCCTGGCGCCGCGACGTGCGCACCTCCACCGGCACCTGATAGGTGGCGCCGCCGACGCGTCGCGACCGTACTTCAATCGACGGCATGACATTGTCGAGCGCCTGCTGGAACACGGTGACCGGACTCGCCCTGGTCTTGCCCTCGATGATATCGAACGCGCCATAGACAATGTTCTCGGCGACCGACTTTTTGCCGGCATGCATCACCGAGTTCATGAACTTCGTGACCACGACGTTCCCGAATTTCGGGTCCGGCAGGATCTCGCGCTTGTCTGCCCTATGGCGGCGGGACATCTCGTTACTTCCTTCGTCCTAGGTTCTCTCTGAATACAAAGAGGCCGATCACTTCGGCCTCTTCGCTCCGTATTTCGACCGCCGCTGCTTGCGGTTTTTCACGCCTTGCGTGTCGAGCACACCGCGGAGGATGTGATAGCGCACGCCAGGCAAGTCTTTGACGCGGCCGCCGCGGATCATCACCACCGAATGCTCCTGCAGGTTATGACCCTCGCCGGGAATGTAGCCGATCACCTCGAAGCCGTTGGTCAGGCGCACCTTGGCGACCTTGCGGAGCGCCGAATTCGGCTTCTTCGGCGTCGTCGTGTAGACGCGGGTGCAGACGCCGCGCTTTTGCGGGCTCTGCTGCAACGCCGGCACCTTCTTTTTCGCGTGCTGCGTTACCCGCGGCTTGCGAATGAGTTGGTTGATCGTCGGCATTCCTGGCCTTGCTCCTCGTCATTCCCATTCGCTTTGCGCGAATCCGTTCGCGCAAAACCAAATCGCGCCATCCGCTTTCAAGCTCGCGGAAGGGCGCTTGGTGTTCGCAGAGGACCGCCGCAGCAAGCGCGGTCATGCCATCAGTTAACTGACTTTATCGAAGTCAGCGGCAGCGTCTGAGCTTCCTTCGTCGAGGCGTCACGCCGCGCCCGAGCCAATAAAAGCTAATCTTGACAATAGCTTATATGGAGATCCGGCAGGCCGTTCCGACTGGCGAAGCTCACCGCCTGCCGAAAAGTGGGCGGTATGTATCGGTGCCGCCCGTCCAAGTCAAGCCGATATGGGTACAAAAGCGCGATGGCGCAAGCATAACCGCGCCGTCGCCCCGGCGCCGATCAGCCCGGCTCGAGGCCTTTGGCGCGGATAAAAGGGGCCGCCTGTGGGCTGCGCAGGAATTCGATGAAGCTCCTCGCCGTGCCGGGTTTTTGGGCGGCCGCTGAAATGCCCGCCGCATAGACAATGACATTCTGCAGCTCGCTCGGCAGCGGGCCGACGAGCTCCACCCCCTTGACCGGCAGGATGGCGACGATCTGCTGCATGCCGACCTCTGCCTCCCCTTCGGCAAGAAGCTCAGCCACCGGCCTACCGGTTAGTTTGGTCTTAGGCTTCATTTCCTCGGCGCGGCCGAGCCTTTGCAGGAGCGCCCCGATATAGGCCCCGCTTGGCCCGTCGCTATAGGCGATTGACCTCGCATCCCGGAGCGCGCGCTTGAAGCTTGCGACCGTACCGATATCGGGCTTGGCCGCGCCGGCACGCACGGCCAGGCCGACGGCCGAACGTGCCACATCGACGGCGCTTCCGGGCGCGATCTTGGCGATCTCCACCAATTCGTCGAGTTCCGGGCGCGGCAATATTGCAATGTCGAAGGCGAGCCCCTTCGCGATCTCCTTGCGCAACACCGAGGTCAGGCGGAATTCGATCTCGACCATCGCGCCACTGGCTCGCTCGAACGGCGGCACGAGTTCGGCCATGAGCGGGCGCATGGCGCCACCGGAAAGGATTTTTAGAGGCGTAGACATCGCAAAATCCCTGTCGCGATAGCGACCCTCGAACGACGGCCGGAAACTTCGAGGCCCTGCCACGGCCGCCTCAAGCGGCCCGAATATAATGAAAAGGGCCGCCCACCGGGCGGCCCCTTGATTTTGTTACGGAGCGTAACGAGCCTACTCCGCCGCGGGCAACGCCGCAGGCTCGGCGGCGGCTTCCGCTTTGACCGCAGCCTCCTTCTCGCGCTCGGCGAGAATGAGCGCATCGCGCTTGGTCGCCACCTCGCGGATCTTGTTCATCATCGCGCCCGTCCCGGCTGGGATCAGACGGCCAACGATGACATTCTCCTTCAGTCCGTCGAGCGTATCGGCCTTGCCGTTGACCGCAGCCTCGGTCAGCACGCGCGTCGTCTCCTGGAACGAGGCAGCCGAGATGAACGAACGCGTCTGCAGCGATGCCTTGGTGATGCCGAGCAGTACCGGATGCGCGGTCGCCGGCTTCTTGCCTTCGGCCGCGAAACGGGCATTGACCTCGTCGAACTCGATCTTGTCGACTTGCTCGCCCTGGATCAGGTCGGTCTCGCCGGAATCGTCGATCTCGACCTTCTGCAGCATCTGCCGCACGATCACTTCGATGTGCTTATCGTTGATCGCGACGCCTTGCAGCCGGTAGACGTCCTGGATCTCGTTGACGAGGTAGCCGGCAAGCTCCTCGACGCCTTTGATCGCCAGGATGTCATGCGGCGCCGGGTTGCCTTCGACGATGAAGTCGCCCTTCTCGATGACGTCGCCGTCCTGCAAGTGGATGTGCTTGCCCTTGGGAACGAGATATTCCCTGGCCTCTTCATCCTTGTTCGACGGCTCGATCGTGATGCGCCGCTTGTTCTTGTAATCGCGGCCGAAGCGCACGGTGCCGGAGATTTCCGCGATGACCGCGGATTCCTTCGGCCGCCGCGCCTCGAACAGTTCGGCAACACGCGGCAGACCGCCGGTGATGTCGCGCGTCTTGGCGCTCTCCGTCGGGATACGCGCGATGACGTCGCCCGCTCCCACATGGCCACCGGGATCGACCGAAATAATCGCGTCCACCGCCAGGAGGTAACGCGCCTCCCCGCCGCGGGCGAGTTTCAGGATCTTGCCGTCCTTGTCTTTGATCACCAACGCCGGGCGCAAGTCCTGTTGGCCGCGAGCCGACCCCGAGCGCCAATCGATGACAACGCGTTTGGCGATGCCGGTCGATTCGTCGAGGGTTTCAGTCAGCGACTGGCCTTCGACGAGATCTTCAAAGCCGATCACGCCTTCGACCTCAGTGAGGATGGGGCGCGTATACGGATCCCATTCGGCGATCCGCTGGCCGCGCTTGATGTGCTCGCCGTCCGACACCTTCAGCCGCGCGCCGTACTGAAGACGGTGCACAGCGCGTTCGGTGCCGTCCGGATCGAGCACGGCGACGATCAGATTACGCGCCATCACGATCATGTCGCCGTCCGAATTGCGGGCGACGTTAAGATTCTTGATCTTGACGGTGCCCTCGAAGTTCGACTCGACGAAGGACTGCTCGGAGATTTGCGCCGCACCGCCGATATGGAAGGTGCGCATGGTGAGCTGCGTACCCGGTTCGCCGATCGATTGCGCGGCAATGACACCCACCGCCTCGCCCATATTGACCGGCGTGCCGCGGGCAAGATCGCGCCCGTAACACATGGCGCAGCAGCCGTTGGTGGTCTCGCAGGTAAGGACCGAACGGATCTTGATCTCCTGGACACCGGCATTGACCAGCTTTTCCACGTGCTGCTCTTCGAGCAGCGTGGCGTTCGGCACCAGCAGTTCATTGCTGTTCGGGTCGCGCACATCCTCAGCCGTGGTGCGGCCGAGAATGCGGCTGGCGAGCGAGGCAACCACCGTGCCGGCATCGATAATGGCGCGCACCTTGATGCCGCGCGTCGTGCCGCAGTCGACATCGGTGATGATGCAATCCTGCGCCACGTCGACGAGGCGACGCGTCAGATAGCCGGAGTTCGCCGTCTTGAGCGCGGTGTCGGCGAGGCCCTTGCGCGCGCCGTGCGTGGAGTTGAAGTACTCCAGCACCGAGAGCCCTTCCTTGAAGTTGGAGATGATCGGGCTCTCGATGATCTCGCCGGACGGCTTGGCCATCAGGCCGCGCATGCCGGCGAGCTGCCGCATCTGCGCCGGCGAGCCGCGCGCGCCGGAATGTGCCATCATGTAGATCGAATTGACCTGCGCCTCCTGACCCTTGTCGGCGGCGGGCCGCGCGGTCGAGATTTCTTTCATCATCGCATCGGCGATGGTCTCGGTGCACTTCGACCAGGCGTCGACCACCTTGTTGTACTTCTCGCCCTGCGTGATCAGGCCGTCATTGTATTGCTGCTCGAACTCCTTGACGAGATCGCGCGTCTTCTCGACGGTCGCCTTCTTGGAATGCGGCACCACCATGTCGTCCTTGCCGAACGAAATGCCGGCTTTGAACGCGTGATGGAAGCCAAGCGCCATGACGCGGTCGCAGAAGATGACTGTCTCCTTCTGACCGCAGTGGCGATAGACCGTATCGATCATCCCCGAGATTTCGCGCTTCGTCATCAGCTTGTTGACGAGATCGAACGGCGTCTTGGCAAGCTTCGGCAATACCGAGCCGAGAATGACGCGGCCGGGCGTGGTGTCGTACCAGCGCGTCACCGGATTGCTGTCCTCGTCGAGGCCTTCCCACCGGTATTTGATCCGCGAGTGCAGACTGATCACTTTCTCATGCAGCGCGAGCTCGATCTCGGCCAGATCGCCGAACAGCTTCGGCCTTTCGCCCTCGACGGCATCGCGGATGATGGAAAGATAGTATAGACCCAGCACGATATCCTGCGACGGCACGATGATCGGCTGACCGTTAGCCGGATGCAGAATGTTGTTGGTCGACATCATCAAGACGCGGGCTTCGAGCTGCGCCTCGAGCGACAGCGGCACGTGAACCGCCATCTGGTCGCCGTCGAAGTCGGCGTTGAACGCCGCGCAGACCAGCGGGTGGAGCTGGATCGCCTTGCCTTCGATCAGCACCGGCTCGAACGCCTGAATGCCGAGGCGGTGCAGCGTCGGCGCGCGATTGAGCAACACCGGATGCTCGCGAATGACCTCGTCAAGGATATCCCAAACCTCGGGCTTCTCCTTCTCGACGAGCTTTTTTGCCTGCTTGACGGTCGTGGACAGACCCTTGGCGTCGAGCCGCGAATAGATGAACGGCTTGAACAATTCGAGCGCCATCTTCTTCGGCAGCCCGCACTGATGCAGCTTGAGCTCGGGGCCGACCACGATCACCGAGCGCCCGGAATAGTCGACGCGCTTGCCGAGCAGGTTCTGGCGGAACCGACCCTGCTTGCCCTTGAGCATGTCGGCGAGCGACTTCAGCGGACGCTTATTGGCGCCGGTGATGACGCGGCCGCGGCGGCCGTTGTCGAACAGCGCATCGACCGCCTCCTGCAGCATCCGCTTCTCGTTACGGATGATGATGTCGGGCGCGCGCAGTTCGATCAGCCGCTTCAAGCGGTTGTTGCGGTTGATGACGCGGCGATACAGATCGTTGAGATCGGACGTGGCAAAACGCCCGCCGTCGAGCGGCACCAGTGGCCGCAAATCGGGCGGAATCACCGGCACATGGGTGAGGATCATCCACTCCGGCTTATTTTTGGACTGGACGAACGCCTCAATCAGCTTCAAACGCTTGGCAAGTTTTTTCGGCTTGAGCTCGGAGGTCGACTCGGCGATCTCTTTGCGCAGGTCGGCCGCCATCTTATCCAGATCGAGTGCCTTGAGCATCTCGCGGATCGCCTCAGCGCCGATCATGGCGGTGAAGCTGTCCGCGCCGAATTCATCCTGCGCCTTGACGTATTCGTCCTCGCTCAGAAGCTGACGATCCTTAAGCGGGGTCAGACCGGGCTCGAGCACGACGTAATACTCGAAATAAAGAATGCGCTCGAGATCCTTGAGCGTCATGTCGAGCAAGAGACCGATCCGGCTCGGCAGCGACTTCAAGAACCAGATATGCGCCACCGGCGCCGCCAGCTCGATATGGCCCATGCGCTCACGCCGCACGCGGGACAGCGTCACTTCGACCGAGCACTTCTCGCAGATGATGCCCTTGTACTTCATGCGCTTGTACTTGCCGCACAAGCACTCGTAGTCCTTGATCGGGCCGAAGATGCGCGCGCAGAACAGGCCGTCGCGCTCGGGCTTGAAGGTCCGGTAATTGATCGTCTCGGGCTTTTTTATCTCGCCATACGACCACGACAGAATCTTATCCGGGCTCGCGATCGAAATCCGGATCTGGTCGAAGACCTGAGCCGGCACCTGCGGGCTGAAAAGATTCATAATCTCTTGGTTCATCGTGCTCTCCGCTTGCCGACAAGGTCGGCCGCTAAATCAGTGTCCGCGCGTGCAATGCGCGGGGACGCCGGCCCCGCGCATTGCAGGACGCGTTATTCGGCCGCCTCGGACATGGCACCGCCGTCGCCGCGCTGCTGCTTCGAATTGTGCAGTTCGACATTGAGCCCGAGCGAGCGCATCTCCTTGACGAGGACGTTGAACGATTCCGGAATACCGGATTCGAACGCGTCGTCGCCGCGCACGATCGACTCATAGACTTTGGTGCGTCCGGCGACGTCGTCGGACTTCACCGTCAGCATTTCCTGCAACGTATAGGCGGCGCCGTAGGCCTCGAGCGCCCACACTTCCATTTCGCCGAAGCGCTGGCCGCCGAATTGAGCCTTGCCGCCCAGAGGCTGCTGGGTGACGAGACTGTACGGACCGATCGAGCGGGCGTGGATCTTGTCGTCGACCAAGTGATGCAGCTTCAGCATATAAATGTAGCCGACCGTCACCTTGCGATCGAACGTGTCGCCGGTCCGCCCGTCGTAAAGCGATACCTGTCCGGAGTGATCGAGCCCGGCGAGATCGAGCATGTGCTCGATATCCGCTTCCTTCGCGCCGTCGAACACCGGCGTCGCGATCGGCACGCCGTGGCGCAGATTGCTGCCGAGCTCCATGAGGCCTTTGTCGTCCAACGACTTGATGGTCTCTTCCTCGCCGTAGACCTTCTTGAGCAGTTCCTTAAGCGGCTTGGAGTCCTTCTTGCCGTTATACAAATCGACGGCAGCGCCGATCTTCAGGCCGAGGCCGGCGCAAGCCCAACCGAGATGGGTCTCCAGAATCTGACCGACGTTCATACGGCTGGGGACACCGAGAGGATTGAGCACGATGTCGACCGAAGTGCCGTCGGCGAGGAATGGCATATCCTCGAGCGGCACAATCTTCGACACCACGCCCTTGTTGCCGTGGCGGCCGGCCATCTTGTCGCCGGGCTGAATCTTGCGTTTCACGGCGACGAAGACTTTGACCATCTTCATGACGCCGGGCGGCAATTCGTCACCACGCTGCAGCTTTTCCACCTTGTCGAGGAAACGCTGTTCCAGACGCTTCTTCGACTCGTCATACTGCTTCCGAATGGCTTCAATCTCCGCCATGATCTTGTCGTTCGGCGAAGCGAACATCCACCATTGCGCCCGCGGATACTCCTCAAGCACCGCGCGAGTGATCTTGGTGTCCTTCTTGAATCCCTTCGGGCCAGCAATGCCTTGGCGGCCTTCCAGCAACTCGGCGAGCCGGCCATAGACGTTGCGATCGAGAATTGCCTGCTCGTCGTCGCGGTCTTTGGCGAGCCGTTCGATTTCCTCGCGTTCGATGGCGAGCGCACGCTCATCCTTGTCGACACCGTGGCGGTTAAAGACGCGCACTTCGACCACGGTGCCCTGCACGCCGGGCGGCACCCGCAAGCTGGTGTCGCGCACATCGGAGGCCTTCTCGCCGAAGATGGCGCGCAAGAGCTTCTCTTCCGGCGTCATCGGGCTTTCGCCCTTCGGCGTGATCTTGCCGACCAGGATGTCGCCGGCACGCACTTCCGCACCGATATAGACGATACCGGCTTCGTCGAGGTTCTTCAGCGTCTCTTCCGAAACGTTCGGAATGTCACGCGTGATTTCTTCGGGCCCGAGCTTGGTGTCGCGCGCCATCACCTCGAATTCCTCGATATGGATCGAAGTGAAGACGTCGTCCTTGACGATGCGCTCGGACAAGAGGATCGAGTCCTCGAAGTTGTAGCCATTCCACGGCATGAACGCGACCAGCACGTTACGCCCGAGCGCAAGCTCGCCGAGATCGGTCGACGGACCGTCAGCAATGATGTCGCCCTTCTTGACGGAATCCCCCACCTTTACCAGCGGCCGCTGGTTGATGCAGGTGTTCTGGTTCGAGCGCTGGAACTTCATGAGCCGATAGATGTCGACGCCCGGCTTGGTCGGATCCTGCTCATCGGTGGCGCGGATGACGATGCGGGTGGCGTCGACCTGATCGACGCTGCCGGTCCGCCGCGCAGCGATTGCCGCGCCGGAATCGCGGGCAACCACGCCTTCCATTCCAGTGCCGACGAACGGCGCTTCGGCCTGCACCAGCGGCACCGCTTGGCGCTGCATGTTGGAGCCCATCAGCGCGCGGTTGGCGTCGTCGTTCTCGAGGAATGGAATGAGCGCTGCGGCGACCGAAACCAGCTGTTTCGGCGACACGTCCATGAAATCCACCTTGTCGGGCGGAATGAGCTGAACGTCGCCGGCATGGCGCACCACGACCAGATCGTCGGTGAAGCGGCCCTTAGCGTCGATGACGGAGTTGGCCTGAGCGACCGTGTAGCGGCCTTCTTCCATCGCCGACAGATAAATCACCTCGTCGCTGACGCGGCCGTCCTTGACCTTGCGATAGGGCGTCTCGACGAAGCCGTATTTATTGACCCGGGCATAGGTCGCCAGAGAATTGATGAGGCCGATATTCGGCCCTTCCGGCGTCTCGATCGGGCAGATGCGGCCGTAATGCGTCGGATGCACGTCGCGCACTTCGAAGCCCGCACGCTCGCGCGTGAGCCCGCCCGGCCCAAGCGCCGACAGGCGCCGCTTGTGCGTGATCTCCGACAACGGATTGGTCTGATCCATGAATTGCGACAGCTGCGAGGAGCCGAAGAATTCGCGCACCGCGGCGGCCGCCGGCTTGGCGTTGATCAAGTCCTGCGGCATCACCGTGTCGATATCGACCGATGACATCCGCTCCTTGATCGCGCGCTCCATGCGCAATAGCCCGATGCGATACTGATTTTCCATCAGTTCGCCGACCGAGCGTACGCGGCGATTGCCGAGATGATCGATGTCGTCGATCTCGCCCTTGCCGTCGCGAAGATCGACCAGCGTACGGATCACCGAGATGACGTCTTCCTTGCGCAAAATGCGCATGGTGTCGGGCGCATCAAGGTCGAGCCGCATATTCATTTTGACGCGACCGACCGCAGACAGGTCGTAACGCTCCGAATCGAAAAACAGGGACTGGAACATCGTCTGCGCGGTGTCGATCGTGGGCGGCTCACCCGGTCGCATGACACGATAGATATCGAACAGTGCGTCCTCGCGCGTCATGTTCTTGTCGATCGCCAACGTATTGCGGATGTAAGCGCCGACATTGACGTGATCGATGTTGAGAAGCGGCAGTTCCTTGTAGCCCTCCTCGATGAGAAGCTTGAGATTCTTTTCCGTGATCTCCTCGCCGGCCTCGGCATAAATCTCGCCGGTTTTGGGATTGACGAGATCTTCGGCGATATATTGTCCGACCAGCTCTTCGTCCGAGATCCGCAGCGCTTTCAGGCCCTTCTCGGCGAGCTGTCTTGCCTGACGTACGGTGAGCTTCTTGCCGGCTTCGAGCACGACCTTGCCGGTATCGGCGTCGACCAGGTCATTGATCGCCTTGTAGCCGCGGAGCCTGCCGGCGTCGAACGGCACGCGCCAGCCATCCTTGGTGCGCTTGTAGGGTACCTGCTTGTAGAAGGTGTTGAGGATTTCCTCGCCGGTCATGCCGAGCGCGTAGAGCAGCGACGTGACGGGGATTTTCCGCCGCCGATCGATGCGAGCATAGACGATATCCTTGGCATCGAATTCGATATCGAGCCAGGAACCGCGATACGGGATGATGCGGGCGGCAAACAACAGCTTGCCGGAGGAGTGGGTCTTGCCCTTGTCGTGATCGAAGAACACGCCGGGCGAGCGATGCATCTGGGAGACGATCACGCGCTCGGTGCCGTTGACGATGAAGGTGCCGTTATTGGTCATGAGCGGAATGTCGCCCATGTAGACATCCTGCTCCTTGATGTCCTTGACCGAACGCGCGCCGGTTTCCTCGTCGATATCGAACACGATCAGCCGCAGCGTCACCTTGAGCGGCGCGGCGTAGGTCATGCCGCGCTGGCGGCACTCGTCGACATCGTATTTCGGCGGCTCGAATTCATATTTCACGAATTCAAGCTGCGACGTATTGGAAAAGTCGGAAATCGGGAATACCGACTTGAAGACGGCTTGCAGGCCCTCATTGGGCCGGCCGCCCTGCGGTTCCACCACCAGCAGGAATTGGTCGTAGGACGCCTTCTGAACCTCAATGAGGTTCGGCATCTCCGCGACTTCCTCGATTTTTCCGAAAAATTTTCTTACGCGCTTCCGACCGATAAACGTCTGCGCCATCATGTCCTCTCGCTCAATCGAACCATCGGGCCTCGACCGCCGGCATGCTGCCGCCGACCAACGCCATGATCCCCGACTGCAAGGCGGAACCGCCTGCATTTCAGGGCACCGAGGCGATCAAGACGACTCTCCAGAAGGCCGCAATCCATCGCGACCGTCGGGACAGGCGTCATCCCGCCCAACCTTTCGGGGGTGCTTCAGGAAGAAACTCCCGAATCACCCCCCGACGCTATACGTGACCTCTCGGAATCCCCGGATTATTGCTCCGCTCGCCCGGGGATTTCGCTTAAATAAGCACGACTTACTTAAGCTCAACCTTTGCGCCGACTTTTTCGAGGGTCGCCTTGATCTTGGCGGCCTCGTCCTTGTTAACGCCTTCCTTGACGCTCTTCGGCGCGCCCTCGACCAGGTCCTTGGCCTCCTTGAGGCCGAGGCCGGTGATGGCCCGGACTTCCTTGATGACCTCGATCTTCTTCTCGCCGGCAGCGGCCAGAACGACCGTGAATTCGGTCTTTTCTTCAGCCGCCGGAGCAGCCGCGGCTGCCGGCCCCGCCGCTACAGCAACCGCCGCAGCCGCCGAGACGCCCCACTTCTCTTCGAGCATTTTGACGAGTTCCGCAGCCTCTAGAATGGTGAGGGTGGAGAGATCGTCGACGTATTTTTGCAGATCAGCCATGAGATTTGTCCTTCGGTTCTAACCTATTGATGTGCTTAAGCCGCCGCGCTCTCACCGCCGCCTTCGCCGCCTTTGGTGGCATAGGCCTGCACCACGCGGGCCAACTGGGCCGCAGGAGCATTGATCACCTGTGCGATCTTAGTTGCCGGCGCTTGGATCAGACCGACGAGCGTGGCCCGCAGTTCGTCCAGTGACGGCAGGGACGCGAGCGCCTTGACCCCATTCGGGTCGAGCGAGGTCTTGCCCATCGCCCCGCCAAGAATGACGAAACGCTCGTTCGTCTTGGCGAAATCGACCGCAACCTTGGGCGCCGCCACCGGATCAACCGAATAGGCGATCAGGGCCGGACCCTTGAGCAACGGCGCGATAGAAGCGACGTCAGAGCCTTCGAGAGCGATCTTGGCGAGACGGTTTTTTGCGACCTTCACGCTTGCGCCCGCCTGCTTCATCTGCCGACGCAGAGTTTGCATTTGAGCGACCGTGAGACCGGAATAGTGAGCGACGACGACGACCTTGGTGGCCTTGAAGACCTCGCCAAGAGACGCGACCATTTCGCTTTTTGCCGCGCGATCCAAGAGCTCTCTCCGGTTGGCGGTCCACTTGGTGGAGGCCGCCGGGTTACTACCCGCCGTCCCGCGCCAACCCTATCGAGGTTATCGACGGTCTTCGGGCAGGACGACATTGTTAGCCTGCCCCCCGGTACAGCTTTCGCCACGCCGGGCCATCGAGGTCAGAACCAAAGGGCAATGGACCTCCTTACGAAGTCCAGCCTTCGTCCTTCACCCGTCTATGCTGGCGCGCCCTCTTGCGGAGGGCGGATTAAGCCGTAATGGACAAATCCATTTCCGGCGCCCGCAGTCTCGGACAGGATGCGCTTATCAATTCCGCCAAACTACTCAGCCTCTTAGAAAATCCGAACAGGATCAGCCCTAAAAGGTAGAATAGTTCGATTGGATTTTGAAAAGCGCACAAAGGCGCGCCGACAAACCGGGCCGGCACGCCCTTGAAGCCCTACTTAGCGGGTTCGATCGGCTTTGCCAAGCCGGAAAACCGCAGCAAGCCCTATTCAGTGCGACTGCTGCGCCGCCGGGAACAGGCTTGCCGGCTCGACCTTCACGCCAGGACCCATGGTCGAGGAGATCGCCACCCGATTGATGAAATGCCCCTTGGCGCCCGGCGGCCGCGATTTCTGCACCGCGTCGGCAAAGGCCATGATGTTCTCGATCAGCTTATCGGCAGGAAATGAGGCCTTGCCGACGCCGGCCTGAACAATTCCGGCCTTTTCGGCGCGGAATTCGACCGAGCCGCCTTTGGCGCCCTTGACCGCATTGGTGACGTCCATGGTGACGGTGCCCACCTTCGGATTAGGCATAAGGCCGCGCGGACCCAACACCTTGCCGAGACGGCCGACCAGCGGCATCAGGTCGGGCGTGGCGACGACCCGATCGAAATCGATGGTGCCGCCCTGCACTTTCTCGACCAGATCCTCGGCACCGACCACATCGGCGCCGGCGGCCTTGGCCTCATCGGCCTTGGCGCCGCGCGCGAACACCGCAACGCGCACCGCGCGCCCGGAGCCGTTCGGCAGATTGACGACGCCACGCACCGTCTGGTCCGCATGGCGCGGATCGATGCCGAGATTCATGGCCACCTCGACGGTCTCGTCGAATTTGGCCTTGGCGCGCTCCTTGATCATCTTGACCGCTTCGGCAAGCGGATAGAGCTTCTCGCGGTCGACGCCTTCGCGAGCCGTGCGAGTCCGTTTTCCAAGCGTGCTCATTCTTTCACCTCATAGCCCATCGAGCGCGCGGAGCCCTCGATCATCCGCATGGCGGCGTCGATCGTATCGCAATTGAGATCTTTCATCTTTTGCTCGGCGATCGCACGCACCTGCGACTTAGTCACGGCGCCCGCGATGTCGCGGCCCGGCGTCTTCGAGCCGCTTTCGAGCTTGGCCGCCTTCTTAAGGAAGTGCGACACCGGCGGCTGGCGCATTTCGAAGGTGAACGAGCGGTCAGCGTAAACGGTGATAGTGACGGGGATTGGCGCGCCCTTCTCCAACTTCTGGGTCTGGGCGTTGAACGCCTTGCAGAACTCCATGATGTTAAGGCCGCGCTGGCCCAAGGCAGGACCGATTGGCGGCGACGGATTGGCCGCCCCCGCTGGTACCTGCAGCTTTACGTAGCCGGTGATTTTCTTCGCCATTCCTTACTCCTTTTAGTGGTACGGATCTCGACGGCTGGCGACCGCCTCACCTCCCACGCCTGCTTCCCCTCATCCCGCACGCGGGAAAAGGCAAAACCTATAGCTTCTCCACCTGTCCGAACTCCAGCTCGACCGGCGTGGCGCGGCCGAAGATCGAGACCGCGACCTTGAGGCGCGAGCGGCCTTCGTCGACCTCCTCCACCGTGCCGTTGAACGAGGCAAACGGACCGTCCGAAACGCGAACCTGCTCGCCGACCTCGAACGAAACCGACGGCTTCGGCCGTTCGATGCCTTCCTGAACCTGATGGATGATGCGATCCGCCTCGGCATCGGAAAGCGGCATCGGCTTGTTGTCGGATCCCAGAAAGCCGGTCACCTTGGGTGTGTTCTTGATCAGGTGATACGCATCGTCGGTGAGCTGCATCTTCACCAAGACATAGCCGGGAAAGAATTTGCGCTCAGTGTCGACTTTGCGTCCACGCCGTACTTCGACGACTTTTTCCTTAGGAACCAGGATCTCTTCGAACAGGCTGGAAAGCCCGCGCTGCTTGGCCTGTTCGCGAATTGATTCCGCAACCTTATTCTCGAAATTCGAATAGGCGTGGACGGCGTACCATCGGCTCGTCATGTTCATAAATTCCAGGTCATGAATTGGGTCGTGATCGGTTCGATAATGGGCTATCCACTGTTGATGCCGAGCAGGTAACTCACTGCGATGCGCATCACCTGATCCGCGACCAGAAAGAAAATCGAAGCGATGACGACCATGACGAAAACCATGATCGTCGTCACGGTGGTCTCCTTGCGCGTCGGCCAAGTGACCTTCTGCGCTTCGGCCCGCACTTCCTGCAGGAACTTGAACGGGCTGACCTTCGCCATTGTGCACTCAAATCCAATAATTATCCCCCGCCCGACTTTATAAGGACGAGACCGACACGGCGGTGCCTTTTTGGGGAATATGCTCGTCGCGGAAGTCCGTTACCGGGCCGCTGACGATGGGGCTTATCTACTGCTGGACCGGCGGACCGTCAAGCGACCAGGGATCGGAAAATCAGGCATCAGGGATCAAAAGCGAGGCGATTTCCGATAGCTGACCCCTGATTGCCGAACCTCGGGCCTGGCAGGAGTGGAGGGACTCGAACCCCCAACCCCCGGTTTTGGAGACCGGTGCTCTAGCCAGTTGAGCTACACTCCTAAGCGTCCGCGCCGTTCACATGCCTTTTGGCGAGGGGCAAAGCAAGGTGGCCCGATACCCGGGCTGCAAATCAAGTCGGCCGATCAGCCTCCGGTTAAACCACGGGGGCGGACTGGAGCGGGTGAAGGGAATCGAACCCTCGTCATAAAGTTTGGAAGGCGCGGTGACCGCCGCCGTCGATCAAGTAAAAAGAAAATCGGCGGCGCCGCGGTCGGAATCCGGGGCGCGGCTCTGGCAGCGCAGTCTCGCGCGCGCGTCAAAATGGTGAAACTCAAGCTATCACAGCGGCGGATGCGGCGACTGGCTGAGGACATATTATAACGCCTTGCAACAGCTTCCCCTGCCCACGCAGCCGACAAGCAATGGATCATGCGAACCGGCTATTGAGCCATCTTTTTTTTCGACGCGCGGCCGTGGCTAGGGCCGTGATGATAGACATGCACTCGAAAGCCAAGGGTCGGGTGCCGTCTACACGAAAGATGATCTGGAGTATGAGAAATCGGCCAAACTGCTGCTGCAATGCCGCTACTGCGGCAAGACGCACATATTCACGTTTTCCGATGCACGTCTAAAACAGATTCGGCATTAGCACTCGCTGCCAATTTGCCCGGAGGTGGGCTCTTGCCGATCAGCCTTTCACGGAGGGCCGTGGCGACGGCCTGCGTCCGGTTGACGGCGCCGAGCTTGCGAGTGGCGTTTTGCGTGTGCTGGTCGACCGTCCGCTTGGAAATATGAAGAATTTCACCGATCTCCCAGGCGGACTTGCCCTGCGCCGCCCACCACAGCGCTTCGCGCTCGCGCTGCGTCAGCGCCTGCGGTGCGGAGGCCGGCACCGGCTCGACCACTTCCCAATCGCCTTTGCGCCGCGCCACCGCGAGCTGATGGATCCGCGCCACTTCGAGCACCTCCATGGCGCCGCTTGCGGCCATCAGGTAGGTGCACAACACCGTCATCGGGTGACCCTTGAGCATCGTGTTGAGCTGGCGCTCGTAGTCGCAGAACTCTTCCCAATGCTCGCTATGCAGCCAGAACGCGTCGCCGCTCGCGCGCATCCCCTCATGACCGCTGGCCAGCGCATCCCGCAGTTTCCGGTCCCATGCGGCGTTGATCCTGTCGAAATCGAACCGGCCGCCGTCGAGATACCACTCGCGCGCCGGAACGATTTCCATGTTGCCGGCTGCCAAACGTCGATCGAAATCAGGGATGCGTCGGCGTAGCCCGAGACGTGCTTCCTCCACCGTGAGCAGGTCGGCCGGAGCCCACAGGCAGAATTCGTTGCTTTCCAAGCCGGCCTTGAAATAGGGCGCCACGGTATCGAGCAAATCTTCTTTCGCCTCGTAAAACATGCAGACGTGCGAGCCCCACGGCATGTCGCCGAGAACGTTCACGCCGGTCCTTCTCAGGGCGGTGTTCATGGCAGTGCTCATGGCCAGCTCGCGGTAAAATGCTTGGCAGCCGCTTGATGTGCGACCCTAAGGCGCGCCGCCTTAGGTGCTTGCCGATTTTAGAATTGCGGCTGTACCAACCGCCACATCGTCACGCCGTCGATACGAAGCATTACACCATATGCATGAACCAACCTGTCACTACCACTTTCGCTACAAGGTGGCCAGCTGTGGCGCGAATGTCGAGTTTATGCTGTCGAAAAAGTCAGGTTTGCCGGTGAAAACAGCTTTATCAGCCTCACAAAACGCACTTTCCACAACAAACCCGACCGGCACCAAACTGGCGCGGCGAAGCGTTTGCTGCATGGCGTTGATTTTCCTCCACTGGGAACGCCACGCGAATCCAAAACTGCATCAAAAGTGAGTCAGAGCCAAAATTGCACGCCGAATGACAATTACAGATAGTGTACAATTACAGATAGTGTGATGACTGATTGCGCCAGAGAGAGCGTGTTGCAGCCGCTGCCGGGCACTGTACAGATCGCACTGTGTCTCGCTACGGACGCGCAGAACACGACGGTAGGCGGGCAGGCTTCTGGGAGCTAAAGCGCGCGGCAGCCGAGCGCAAAGAACGTTGCCCGGACTGGGAAATCGGCAAGGGCCGGCTAAAATCGCTGTCCCCCCTTCATGTCCGACAACAGCCCGCTGGACTGCGCGGTGGCCCGAGCGCGCTGAACGCGTCGTCAATGTGACTGCGCTGGGCCGGACTTCACTCGTCAAAATAATGTTCACGCGGACGGCACGTGATCGGGAGGAAGAACGCGCGCCCGAGCGCTCCGCCGCGCCGATTGAAAGCTGACGCCGACCGAATTCGTGACGAGCAGAACCAACGGCGGAGTTCGACACTCCGCGTTGAATTCAATTGGCATGGACGCATCGTGGCGGGGCGGTTAGAACTTCCCAGCTTTACCTCCAGCTATTGAATCATTTGATCCTGTTTGAATTAATGCGTAAAAATACGCTCAGTAGATTTGCAGCGCGTCCAACTGACGACGCGAGAAACAGCAAGTAGCTAAAACAAGATTTAGTTTATTAAGCGAAACATAGATGACCCGCACCTACGTTCACGCCAACGATGAGCGGGATCATGACGACAATTGGAGCCCTACTGACGGGTGACCATTTTTATGCGCTGCTGGGGTTGGCAGTTGTAGTCGGTTGGCTCGGGAGCCTTGGGGCCGCAGGTCTGTTTCGCCTAGCGCGGACCTCGCCAAGCGCCAGCGCCACGGCATGGCTCCTCATTGGCGGTGCTGCGACTGGTATTGCGGTGTGGGCGACGGATCTGATCGTCGTTCTGGCCTACATCCCGGATTTCCCGCTCCGATATCACCCGGCCCTCATTGCGTTCGCGCTGATCGCCGCCATCGGCGTGATGACGGCCGGCCTTTGGGTCGCGGCAAAGGGGACTACGTTCTGGCGCGTGCCGGTTGGCGGTGCGATTCTCGGCGCCGGCGTCGTGGCCATGCACTATCTCGGTCTGTGGGCGCTTGAACTGCCCGGCCACGTCACGTTGTCTGTCGGATTGGTCACGGCATCCGTGGCGCTATCGCTGTTTTTCGCAATCGCGGCCCTGACGATAGCGGTGCTGCGCGCCGATCGCCGCGGATTGTTCGCGGCGACGACATTGCTGGCGCTGGGAGTTGTTACGCATCAGGTCGTGGCCATGGCAGCGGTCACGATCGTTTCCGATCCGACGCGGACGATTGCCGCGTTCTCGGTCTCGCATCTGTCCCTCGCCTTCGGCACAGCCGGAGCGGCGATTACGATGTTGCTGTTTTGCTTTGCCGGCGCTTTCGCGGATCGCTCCCATCAGGAAATGATCAGCGAACAAAATATGCTCCACAACGACGCCCTCGGCATCATGGCCCAGGGTCTGTGCATGTTCGATGCCGAGGGTCGGCTTGTATTCTGGAACGATCGCTTCGCCGAAATGTATGCCATACAAGGCAAGCTGCGGGTCGGGTTCACGCTGCGCGAAATCCTGCAGCAGCGGATCGAGGCCGGAACGCTGGGGGAAGACCCGGACGAATACGCGCGCCGGGCCAACGGCGCCGCCCTGGACGGCGTGCCGTTCAGGCACATCTTCGAGTTGCCCGACGGTCGCAAGATCTCCGTAGCCAATCAGGCGAGACCGACCGGCGGATGGGTCTCCACCCACGAGGACATCACCGAACTAAAGCAACGCGAGGCCTCGTTCCGCCTGCTGTTCGAAAGCAACCCGGTTCCGATGTGGGTCTACGAGAAAAGCACCTTGCGATTCCTGGCTGTCAACGACGCCGCCGTCGCGCACTACGGCTACAGCCGCGAACAGTTCCTGGGGATGACCATCCTCGATATCAGACCCGCCGAGGATCGCGAGCGGGTGCGTGAAGCGGCCAAAACGACGGATTACCGCTCCCAGATGGAATCCAGGCACATCAGGGCCGACGGGACGCAAATCGAGGCCGCCATTTTCGCCCGTGCGCTGCCCTACGAGGGACGTGAGGCGGGGATTTGCGCCATTGTCGATCTCACCGAGCGCAATCGCGCCGAAAACGAAATCCGCCGCACCCGAACATTCCTCGACACGATCATCGACAATGTGCCTTCCAACATCGTCGTCAAGGAGCTGCCGAGCTTCCGCTACCTGCTGGTCAACCGGGCTGGCGAAAAACAGTTTGACCTTCCGCGTGCGAGAATGATCGGCAAAACCGCCGCCGATATTTTTCCGAAGGATACCGCCGATCTCATCGCTACCCAGGATCTCGAACTGCTGAAATCCGGGCAGGATCACTACTCCAACGAGCACACGATCATCACGCCGAACCAGGGAACCCGTATCGTCACAACGACGCGGCTTGCGGTGAAGGACGAGGACGGCAAGCCGCAATATATGATTACCGTCATCGACAACGTGACTGAGCGCAAGCGCGCCGAAGCGAGAATCGCGCATATGGCGCACCACGATTTGCTCACCGATCTGCCAAACCGTACGGCGTTTAATGAATACCTGGCGGCAATGCTTGAAAAAACGGCGTCCGCGAACGAGAGATTCTCCGTTCTTTGCATCGATCTCGACCGGTTCAAAGAGATCAATGATGTGTTCGGTCATGCGGTCGGAGATGAGATGCTGCGTCAAGTCTCCCGCCGTCTGCAGCAGGCCTGTGAAGGAGCGTTCTTGGCGCGTCTCGGCGGCGACGAGTTCACGGTCATTTCCACCGCAGGCCCACAACCGGCCGGCGCCGAGGCGCTCGCGGAGCGCCTATACGCGGCAATGGCCAGCGACATTGAAATCCAAGGCCAGTCGCTGCGAGCCGGGCTGACGATCGGAATCAGCATTTACCCGAACGACGGCCCCGATGCCGGCACTCTGGTCGCCAACGCCGATGCCGCGCTTTATCGCGCCAAAGGGGAAGCGCGCGGATCGATCCGTTTCTTCGAGCCCGACATGGACAGGCGGCTGCGGGAAAAGCGGGCGCTTCAGCATGACATGCGGTCGGCGCTCGCGTGCAACGAAATGGAATTGTATTACCAGCCGCAAGCGCGGGTCAGCGGCGAAATCACCGGCTTCGAGGCGCTGGTGCGCTGGCATCATCCGAGCCGCGGCCTAGTAGCTCCAGGCACTTTTATTCCGCTCGCCGAGGAGAGTGGTCTCATCATCTCGCTCGGCGAATGGATCTTGCGGCAGGCCTGCCGTGAAGCGGCGTCCTGGCCAAAGCCGCTGCAGATCGCCATCAATCTGTCACCGGTGCAATTCCAGCACGGCGATCTCGCCGCGCTCGTCCACTCCGTGCTCCTGGAAACCGGTCTCAAGCCATCGCGCCTGGAGCTCGAAATCACCGAAGGCGTGCTGATCAGCGACTTCTCGCGCGCCATTTCGATTCTGCGCAGACTGAAGACGCTGGGCGTGCGAATCGCCATGGACGACTTCGGCACCGGGTATTCGTCGCTGTCGTATTTACAGGCCTTCCCATTCGACAAGATCAAGATCGATCGGGCATTCATCTCGAACCTGGAGCGGAATCAGCAATCGGCAGCCATCATCCGTGCCGTAATCGGTCTCGGTCGCGGGCTCGACCTTCCAATTACTGCCGAGGGCGTCGAAACCCAGGGCCAGCTGGATTTCCTGGTGCGCGAGTCCTGTCAAGAAATCCAAGGCTATCTCATCGGCCGACCCGAGCCGATCGCCAATTATGCCGAATTGGTCGGCCGGACGGTTGCCGAGCAGATTAAAGCGCTGGCGAGTTGATCGCGTTTGTAGAAACCCACCTAGCAAGCCTGCGATAAAGGAGGCCTTTTGGCTGTGAGCAATCAGATTGAACTTAAGCCGATGAATTGCCGAGGCGGCCGCTAGCGGCCTTGTGCGCTTCCCGAGGGACGGGTGATAGTTCATTCCGGGCACATGGGTTACACAATTGGGCTTTTTGCGGGAGAGCAAAAATGCCCTGGCGGGAGTGTAGCCACATGGAAGAACGGCTGAAGTTCATCGCTCAGCTGGACGGGGAGAAGATGGCGGTGCTGTGCCGCGCCTTCGGCAAGGAACGCCGCTCTCGCATCCCGGACAACCCAATGCTCGCCGACCGGCGCTATTGCTACCCGCTGGCGATCACCGACTGTGCCAGCCGTTACATCTTCACCTGCGAGGCGCTCGCGTGCGGCCTTGAGGGCCGACCAATCCGGCCAAGCACCGATGGTGAAGGATGCTCGCGTCCGCACAGGCGATAGTTGAGCACAGGCGCGCATGACGAAGTGGTGGCCACGGCGGCGCGATTGAAGGCGCCAATCCGCCCATGTTCATGGCCTCGTCGCGGTTGAATGTTCCTGAAGCGTCGCACCGCTTGCGGATATGTCAAAATCGATAATATGATCTTACGCATGACCGCCGCCCACCCTGTCGACATCATCCCGCGTCCGCCCGAGGATGCGCTACCGTGGGAGAAGCTGTCGGTCGCACTGGTTGATATCCTTGGCGGCATGCAACAGGTCATTACCGTGGACGAGTTGCAGCGCGCCGACAAAACGCTGGGCAACTCCTATTGTGGCCTATCCTCTTTCGAGCGCCTGACGCAGACGGCGGTCAATGTCCTGGTCGCGAAGGGCCTGGTCAACGAAGGCGACCTACGAGTGCGCATGGCGCAGCTCGCCGTCACGCTGGCGGGCGACAAGGACCGCGCGCATCCCAAGGCGCGTTTTTCCAATGCCGGGGTCAACGACATCGGCGGACTGCCGGGCGGACCGATCGACCGGCGTCATCATAAGCCGGCAGACTGGGAAAAGCTCGTGGTCGCGCTTAGCGCTGTGCTGTCGCAGCGCCGATTGCGCACAGTGCATGAGTTGCGCCGCGCAATCGAGGAGTTGGGCGACGACTACAACCGCCTTGGGTATTTCGAGCGCACGGCGCAGGCACTGGCGAACCTCATGTACGAAAAGGGCGCGCTGCGCCCGGACGATGTGGCTGCGCGCATGGATGCGATCCGCAAGAGCTTGTCCAAATGACCGCCCGTCCTGATATTTCCCGTGCCCGTCCGCATGATCTCGGCGGCCAGCCGGCCGGTTCGATCGACCGCTCCGCGCATGAAGCCAAGCCATGGCAGAAACTCGTAACTGCGCTGATGTACCTCTTGCGCGACCACTGCCATTTGGCAAAAACTGACGAGATGCGCCGCGCCATCGAGGACATGGAGCCCCAGGATTACCGGCGGCTCGGTTATTTCGATAAATGGGCGGTCGGCATCTCGACGCTGGTGGTGGAGAAGGGGCTCATGACCGCCGAGGAGATTGAATGCCGCGCCGTCGACGTATCCGCACGGCTTGGGACGAAACTATGAGACGACCAAACGACGTGGGCGGCCTTCCCGCCGGCCCGATCGGCCCACGCGGTCATGAGCCCGAGCCGTGGGAGCGTCTGCTCACTGCGCTGGTGGCGACCGTGGGGCCCGCGAAAGCAAAAATCAATTGCGTCGACGAATTTCGCCGTGCGCGCGAGGATCTGGAGCCCGATTTCTACAACGCGCTGACCTATTTCGAGGTGTGGACCGAAGGCTTCGTCAACCTCATGGAGGAAAAGGGCGTGCTGACCCGTGCCGACGTCGAGGCGCGCGCTGCCGAGATCAAGGACAGGCTGAAGAGGACCGCATGAGGGAGGTCGGCAACGCGAAATTTGCTCCGGGCGATAAAGTACGCATCGCTAGCGTCAATCCTCCCGGCCACCGGCGCGTGCCGACCTATGCGCGCGGCCGCGTTGGCACGATCGAGCGCATCTGCGGCGCCTTTCCGAATCCGGAGGAACTGGCCTACGGGTTTGACGGGCTGCCCAAGCGTCCGCTCTACCGGGTGTGCATCCGCCAGACCGACATCTGGCCCGACTACAAAGGCAACGCCAAGGACGTGCTCGAACTGGAAATCTACGAGCATTGGCTGGAAAAGGCCTGAGGAGACCAAAATGGCGACCACCGATCCACAGGCTCACGATCATCATCACCACGATCACGACCATCATCATCACGGCCACAATCATCCGCACGATCCGATCGAGGTGAGCGAGGGCGCGAGTGAGTACGAGATCATGGTCCACGCGATCAAAGAACTCTTGCTCGAGAAGGGCGTGATCACTGGCGAGGACATCCGCAAGACGCTCGAGTTCATGGACACGCGCACGCCTGCGCTCGGCGCCAAGGTGGTGGCGAGGGCCTGGACCGAGCCGGAGTTCAAGCAGCGCCTCCTGGCCAACGGCACGTCCGCAGTTGCCGAGATGGGCATCCCGATGGGAGACGCCGAACTGATCGTCGTCGAGAACAGCAAGGATGTGCACAACATCATCGTGTGCACCCTGTGCTCCTGCTATCCCCGCACGGTTCTCGGTCTGCCGCCCGACTGGTACAAGAGCCGCAACTATCGCTCGCGCGTCGTGGCGGAACCACGTGCTGTACTCAAGGAATTTGGCACGGAGCTGCCCGACTCAGTGACGCTGCGCACCCACGATTCGAACGCCGATATGCGTTACCTCGTGCTGCCCGAACGCCCCGCCGGCACTGAGGGCTGGTCGCAAGAAAAGCTCGCCGCCATCGTTACCCGCGACTGCATGGTCGGCGTGGCCTTCCCGAAGGCAGGGTAACCAAACCACTTATCGCAGACCGACAATTTGTTGCGGATGAGGGGCCGAGACAAGCTCGGTTCCTACGCCGCCGCCAAGCGCAAGGTCTGCGCCGCAATTTCGCGAATGAGCTTCACCACAGAAGTCCGCGCGGTAGAAAGATTACCTAGATATTGTGCGCCAACACTACATGTCCCGAAGCAGCTGACAGGTCGGCCGCGGATTTCACAACGGAGGATATGGCCTTCGCAAGCCAGCGCTCGTCGAGCCGCGCGTCGGGGCCAAAGACGCCGACTGAACCGGCCACGCCGCCGGTGTTATCGAAATACGGTGCCGCAATCGCAATCGCACCAACAAAAACCTCACCACGGCTGACAAAATATCCATCTCTGCGCGCGCGCGACAAATCTACTGCGAGCGTCGCCTTATTGACGGTCTTTGGGAGTTTGCGGATAACCTCGGCGATTTCATCATAATCCAGAAAGGCCAAGATCGCCTTGCCGCTGGCGCCGCGCCATAGTTTATCGGTCAAGCCGAGCCCGCGCGATATGGCAAGCACATGCGGGCTGGGCAGTTCGGCTACGCATTGTCTCAGGTCGCCGCGTCGCAAGAAGAATGCCGTGGTTTCCCCCGTTGCGGTCCGTAACTTCTCCAAAATGGGCCGCGCCAGCGCAATCACGTCGATCCCAGCGATCCAACTGTGGGCAAGCCGCCCGATACCAAAATCAAGCGCGAATCGCTGCGGATCGCCTTCCACTCGCACGAGGCCTTTGGCGATGAGGGTCTGCAGCAGGCGGTAGAGTGTGGGGCGGCTGAGAGGCACTTTCCGCTGAATCTCGAGCACGCTCATCCACGGCTTTTCCGGCAAGAAGCATTCGAGAATGTCGATTGCGCGTTCCACGGCTCGAACATTTTTGCTTTTCGGAGAAGCGCTTGGCATCGCATTCCTCAGTGGCCGTTATGTCCACTCCATGGACATATGATTCATCCCACTTGACGAGATTTGAACAATAGCCTCAACTATACGCAACAATTTCATGTCCACCTAGTAGACATTATTACTGGAGGATGCGCCGTGATCAAGACCCGTCGGGCGTTTTTGTCATCTGGCTTGATTGGTGCAGTCCTCGTGACCGCGCCACGCGCGGGGCGCGCGGCAGCATGGCCGCAACGGCCGGTGAAATTCATTGTCCCTTTCGGACCGGGCGCAGGCGCGGATATCGGCGCGCGGGTCTTTGCCGAGAGATTGCAGGCGCTGTGGGGACAGCCGATCGTCGTCGAGAACCGCCCCGGTGGCGACAGCATTGTCGCAATCACGGCATTTCTGAATGCCAGTGACGATCATACCTTCCTATTTGCGCCGGCGGGTAATTTCACGGTGCATCCGTTCATGTACACCAAGCTTTCATACGATCCGGCCGCCATCGTTCCGATCGCGCGCGTTTCCAACACTATCCTCGCGGTCGGCGTAAAGGCGGACTCCACCTTCGCGACCATCAGGGATTTCACCGAGGCAGCCAAGCAAGCGCCAGGCAAATACAACTGCGCAATGGTGCAAGGGGTCACTGAATTCACATTCTGGGGCTATGAAGCGGGCGAAGGACTAAACATCACCCAGGTCCCCTATCGCGACATAAACTCGGCCGCCCTCGACCTTGGCGAAGGCCGAATCGACATCGCGATGCTGTCCTATGCGATGTTGCGGTCGCAGGTCGAAGGCGGCCGGGTTCGATTGATCGTGGTGAACAACGCGACGCGAGCGCCCTTCGCGCCGGATGTCCCGACTGCCCGAGAGGCGGGCTACCCCTCACTTGAGGTCGAAGGCCTCATCGGGCTTTTTGGCATTAAGGCCCTTGCGGGCGAGATCAAAGAGAAAATTTCGGCCGACATAAAGGTCGTGTCTGCGGATCCCGCCATCGCCGAGCGACTGAAGGCGACCGGTCAGGTCGTGAATTACGGCGGACCGAAAGAATTTGCCGACGCGATCGCGGCGCAACGCGCCAAGATTGCCGCCACCGCCAAAGCCATCGACTTCAAACCGAAACTGTGACGCTGCCCTCGGCAGCAAGGCAGCCGAGAAGGATCCAGGTGATGAAAAAGGAAATAGCGGAAACACTGGTGCAAACCGGCCCCGGCACCCGCATGGGCAATCTGTTGCGGCGCTATTGGGTGCCGATTCTATTGTCCCGCGAGATAGCCGAGCCTGACGGGCCGCAACTGCGGGTCCAAATTCTCGGCGAGAAGCTTCTCGCCTTCCGCGCCAGCGATGGCGAAGTTGGCTTGATCAGTGAATTCTGCTCTCATCGCGGCGCGTCGCTCTATTTCGGCCGCAACGAGGAGAACGGCATCCGCTGCTCCTACCACGGCCTGAAATTCGCGCGCGACGGCAGCTGCGTCGATGTGCCCTCGGCGCCAAAGGTCTGCGCCGCGATGCGGATCAAGGGTTATCCCTGCATCGAGCGCGCCGGCATCGTCTGGGCCTATATGGGACCGAAGGAGAAGCAGCCGGCGGCGCCCGCGGTTGAATGGTGCAACCTTCCGGAAAGTCATGTGTTCGTTTCGAAACGTCTGCAGGAATGCAACTATTTGCAGGCGATGGAGGGCGGCATCGACACCAGCCATGTCACCTACGTGCACCGCTTCGAGGTTGACGACGATCCGATGCACCGGGATACCAAGGCCAACGACTACATCAAGGCCGACGGCAATGTGATTTTCGAGATCGAGAAGAACCCCTGCGGCCTGACTTTGTTCGGCCGCCGCAATGGCGAGCCGGATTCCTATTACTGGCGGGTGACGCAATGGCTGTTTCCCTGGTTTACCTTGATCCCGCCGTTTGGCGACCATGCCCTCGGCGGTCACGTCTGGGTGCCGATTGACGATCACAATTGCTGGGCCTGGAGCATCAATTTTCACCCGGCCAAGCCGCTTTCGGTGGAGGAACGGCGCAACATGGAAGAGGGCAAGGGGATCCATTGTCCCTATGAGCCCGGCACATTTCGTCCGGTCGCGAACAAGGATAACGATTACCTCATGGATCGCCGGGCCCAAAAGGACAAACGCGCCTATAGCGGGGTGTTTGGCTTCGCCGCACAGGATGCTTCGCTGCAAGAAAGCATGGGACCGATACAAGATCTTGAAAATGAAAAGCTGCTGCCGACCGATCGCGCCATCAGCATGGCGCGGCGAGCGTTGTACGACGCGGCAATGGCCCTGGAAAACGGCGCCGAACCTCCCGCGCTGGACGCTAGCCAGCAACGGGTGCGCGCTGCCGGTGTGCTGCTCGACCGCGCCGTCGATCCGCGGGATTGGGCCGCGACGCATTTGGCCGACAGCCTGAAACAGCCGGTTTACTCGATCTGAACGGTGGCGGATCGCGCTTGCTTCTGCGCGCCGGGCCAACCGAAGATAGGTCACGCGGGATGGATAGGATCGCCGGCAAGGTGGCTTTGATCACGGGCGGCGGCTCGGGCATTGGTGCCGCGGCCGCTCGGATTTTCTGCGCCGAGGGTGGCAAGGTGATGCTTGTCGACTCCAACCCGGAGGGTCTGGCCGATTCGCAAAAAGACATTCTCGACCGCGTCCCCGGCGCGCAAGTCTCGACTTTCCTCGCCGATGTAAGCGATGCCGATAAGGCAACGCGGGCGGTGGAGGAAACCCTGCGGAAATTTTCTCGCCTCGATATTCTGGTGAACAATGCGTCGATGCGCAATTATTCGGCGGTCGCGGACGCCGCGCCCACCGAATGGCAGGCGATAGTCGCCGTCAATCTGATAGGCGCTGCAAACTATTGCCGTGCTGCACTGCCGATCCTGCGCAAAACAGATCGCTCCGGCATCGTCAATGTGTCGTCGGCTTACGCAGTTACGGGCCGCAAAGGCATGGGCCTTTATGATGCAACCAAGGCCGGCATGCTTGCCATGACACGAACTCTGGCATGCGAGGAGGCTGCCTACGGCGTGCGTGTCAACGCGGTCTGTCCCGGTTCTACGCTGACGGGGTTCCATATGAAACGTGCGCGCGCGGCCGGAAAAAGCGTCGAACAATTGAAAACCGAGCGGCAGACGACTTCGTTGCTTGGTCGGTGGGCGACGCCGGAGGAAATCGCGTGGCCGATCCTTTGGCTAGCAAGCGAGGAAGCCTCGTTTATCACGGGTGCAACACTGATGGTAGATGGCGGTCTTTCGGTGATTTAGGGTTTAGTGCCGTCTTGGGGCAAATGGAGGCCATGCTGATTGGCCTTCCGATTGGCCCCGGTTCCGTGCGACGGGGAGCCCGGCGGCACGACCGATCGGCGGCAATCGACGCGCGCTGAGCCGTGTGCCGGAGTGCGCGCCGATCAGACCCGCGCCGGGTCTTCCATGGCCGGCACGAACGGCACCGTTTCCTCCGGCTGGGCCACGAGGTCGGTTTTCACGTGGCGCTCGCTGGTGCCGTTGAACAGCGTGCCGATGACGCCGCGATCCAGATCGCTGGTGCCGAACAGCGCATCGCAGATCGGGAAAGTCAGGTTGAAATTCCGGGTCTGCATGAAACCGAGCATATGATGGACCACGTGCATGCGGCGCACGGTGTTCACGAGCGGCACGTGCTTGAGATAGGGGTGACGCTCGTCGTCCAAATGCGACAGCGTGTGCAGGCCTTCGTACATCAGGTAATAGGCCGCCATCGTCAAGATCACGATGTAGCCGGCATTGGCGGAGACCAGCCAGCCGATCATGAGCGCCGGCGGGATCGCCACCAGGATGAAGGCGATCGGCGCGAACGGCGGAAACAGCAGCGCCCGCCATTCCTTATGGCCCCGGTAGGTCAGGTCCTGGTCGGTGAAGAACTGATGGTGGACGCTGCAATGGCGCTTGTAGACCATCTTCAGTCCGGGCACCGGACGATGCAGGACGTAGCGGTGGCCGGCCCACTCGGCCCAGTTGCCGAACAGCGCGAACGGCACGATCAGCAGCCATTCCCAGACGCTCGCATCGTGGATGTGCAGCCACGCGTAGACGAGCGTGCCGACCGTGAACAGCAGCGTGAAGCCGAGGTGATATTCGCCCCGGTACCAGGCCGGCGTGTCGTTGACGAATTTACGCCGGAAAGCCGCTAGGCGCTGCCGCGCGCGGGCCTCGTGGGTAGCCTCCATCGCCATCGTCGTATCCTCCCTGCCTCGTCACCTCAGTGGGTCACCGAGCCGCCATCCACCACAATGGTCTGGCCGGTCATGAAGTCGCTTTCGCCCGCCATCAGGAACACGAGCGAGCCGAGCAAGTCCTCGGGCTCCGCCTCGCGTTTGATACAGCGGCTGGCGACATTGGCCTTGACGATCGCCTCCGCCCAGGCCGGATTGCCGCGCACGCTCTCGGACATCGTCAACCCGGGAGCGAGACAGTTGCAGCGGATGCCGTCGTCGCCGCATTCGCGCGCGATGCTGCGCGTGAATGCGATGATGGCGCCCTTCGACGTCACGTAATGCAGCAGCATCGGGGTGCCCTTGAAGACAGTGCCCGATGCGATGTTGACGATCTTGCCGTAGCGCTGCCGGCGCATCGCCGGCAGCACCGCCTTGACGCATTCGAACGAGCCGCGGACGTTCACGGTCATCACCCGATCGAACTCCGCGGACTCGATCTGCTCGATCCGCTGCAAAGCGAGCGTGCCGAACAGCGCCGCGTTGTTCACGAGGCCCTGGATGCCGCCGTAAGCCTTCTCAGTGGCCGCCGCCAGCCGCCCGACGGCGGCCGCATCGGTCACGTCGCAGGCCATGCCGAACGCTTCGCCTCCGGCCTTCTTGACCGCCGCGACCGTGGCGTCGGGCGACTGCAGGTCGCAGAGCGCGAGCCGCGCGCCTTCCGCGGCCAAGGCCGAGGCGTAGGCCGCCCCGATGCCCTGCGCCGCTCCGGTGACGATGATCGCCCGTCCGTCCAATCGCGCCATGATGTCCTCGCGTTATTTTAAGTTGCCTCGGGTTTCCGGGATGATCAGCGCGCCCACGAGGAACACTACCGAGATCGCGAACACGAAGATCGCCAGCATGTTCGGCAGATCCGCCGGGGCGGCCGAGAACAGCGACACGAAGGCCGGCATCATGCCGCCGATCGCGAAGCCGATATTCCACGAAAGCCCGGTGCCGGTCGAGCGCATCGCCGTCGGGAACCGCTCGTTGAGGAAGATCAGGAGCGGCGCGTAGCCGGCATTGCCGAAGAAGGTCAGCAGCAGGCCCCAGAACGCCAGCGTGCCGATGTTCTGGGTGTTGCCCATCTCGACGTAGCACAGCGGCAACAGCACGATCCGGATCACCGCGAGGACGATCAGGGTGGGCCTGCGGCCCCACAGCGTGCTCAGATGGCCGGCCATGATCGACGCCACGATGGCGATGAAGCTGCCGGCGATCAGGATCAGCGATGCGGTGTCGTTCGGGATCTTGCTGACCACTTTGAGGAAGGCCGGCAGGTAGCCCGAAGTCAGGTAATAGCCGGCGCCGCCGCCGATCGTCATCATCAGGTTGACGAGCAGGATCGGCAGATATTCGCGCGAGAAGAGAGCGCGGACTGGAGCCTTGAGAACCTCGCCGCGGCTGGCTTTGAGCTGCGCCCAAACCGGCGATTCCTCCAGGCTATTGAAGATGAAGAAGCCCAGGACCGAGCTGATGATCCCGGAGAAGAACATGCAGCGCCAGCCCCAAATGCCATAGAGATCGCCTGGGAACACCTCCGAGGTGATGTAATAGACGATCGAGGCGAGCAGCGCGCCGATGCCGGCGCCGCCGCCGCCGATCAGCCCCGACATCGCGCCGCGCCAATAGGGCGGCACCGACTCGGTCCCGATCGTATGGGTCGAGGCGACCACGCCGCCAACGAAGAGGCCCTGGATGAGCCGCAGGACCAGAAACAGGATCGGCGCGGCGAGGCCGATCTGTTCGATGGTCGGCAGCGCGCCGAACAGCGCCGTCGAGATGCCGACGCCGATGACCGCAACGATCATGGCGCCGCGTCGGCCGTAGCGATCCGCATAGGAGCCGAACAGCGCCGAGCCGAACGGCCGCATCAGGAGCGTTACCGCGAACGAGGCATAGACCGCCGCGAGCGACAGCGTCGGAAACGCCGACGGGAAGAACAATTTGCCGATGATCGGCGCCACATAGAGCAAGATGAATAGGTCGAAAAGATCGAGGGCCCATCCCAGCGACGAAGCCGCGATGGCTGTCACCATCTGCTTCCTGCCGACCGGCCAGTTTTCGTCTTGTGCGAGCGTCGTCGTTGTCATGTCAGCCCTCCCAGTGGTTTGGTTATTTGGTTGGTCGTCCGGATGCCTATGGGTCGATCGGTCGCCGGGCGCCGCGCCAGTCGCCGCCCGCCGCCTGGTTCAAGACCGCGGCGAGGTCGATCGACTCCTCACCGGGAACGTGGATACGCGTGAATTTTCCCGCCGGCGCCGATAGCGGCACCGTGGCGTCGATGCCGAGCTTGGCGCTGACACCGTCGTGCGACGAGGGATCGAGCCGCGAGCCCTGGGCGCCGGCGATGATGAGGAAGTCCCGGTCGGCCTGAGCGCGGGTCACCACCGCCCATTCGACTTCGCGGGCGTTATGGATGTCGACGTCCGCATCGACCACGACGACGTGCTTGAGGTCGTAATGACCCGCGAAGGCGCCCATGATGACGTTCTTCGCTTCGCCTTCCTGGCGCTTCTTGAGCTTGACGTAGAGGATGTAGCGGCCGACCCCGCCCATCGAGAGATGGACATCGAGGACGTTCGGGAAACTGCGCCGCAGATGCCCAAGCAACGTCGCCTCGCGCGGGATGGCCCCGAGGATCAGATGCTCGTTGGCGCCGCCCACGATGGTGTGGAAGATCGCATCGCTCCGATGGGTGATGCGGTCGATCTTGGCGACGTGGCGTTCGGCGCGCTCGCCGTAATACTGCGGAAACTCGCCGAACGGCCCCTCAGGGGCGCGCCGGTGCGGCAGGATGCGGCCTTCCAGCACGATCTCTGCCGCGGCCGGCACGCGGACGTTATTGGTGAGGCATTTCACTACTTCGAGCGGCTCGCCATGCAGCGCCCCGGCGATCGTGAGCTCGTCGAAATCGAGCGGCGCGATCGCCTGCGAGGCGAGCGAGGTCAGCGGATCGCAGCCGATCACGATGGCGATTTCGAGCGGCTCGCCGGATTGCTCGGCCGCCGCATAGAAGGCGAGCGTGTGCCGAGGCAGCAGCAGGATGCCGAGTTCGTCCGGACCGTTGACCTGACAGCGGTGGATCGAGACGTTCTGCACGCCGGTCTGCGGATTGCGCGCGATCAGGAGGCCGGCACTGATATAGGGCCCGCTGTCGAGCGCGTTGTGGGTCGGGATCGGCAGGAGCCGCGTGAGGTCGACCTCCGGATGCACCACCTCCTGGGCCGGGCCGCTCGTCACTTCGCGGCAGGGCAGCGGGTTCGCCGCCGCCTCGCTGAAGCGCGCCAGCACCGCGTCCGGCGCCACCCCCATGGCGTCGGCGATCCACGAGCGGTCGCCGAGGAGGCCGGAGACCACCGGGATGGCGTGGCCGCCGGGGGAAGGAAAGAACGTCGCCTTGTGCCCGTCGAGCCGCTTCGAGATCGCCGCCAGTTCGTGGCGTAGCTCGACGCCCGGGCGCGCCACGGCAAGCCGGTCGTGCGCGGCGAGATTGTCGAGCCAGCCGCGCAAGGTCGTCACCGGCATCGGCGTCGGGGCATTGGGGCGGGTTCTGTCCGGCATGACCGATCCTGCTTCGTTAGCTGCCGCGGAAGTTCGGGGCGCGCTTGGCGTGGAACGCGGTCACGCCCTCGCGGAAATCGTCCGAGGACCGCAGCCGGCTGTAGCAATGGCCTTCGAGCTCGATGGCGACCGACAGCGACGCATCCTCGGTGTCGTTGAGGAGCTTCTTGGCGGTGCGTTGCGCCAGCGGTGAGAAGCCGACCAGTTCGGCGACCAGCGCGTCGGTGGCGCTCTCCAGCTCGCCGTCCGGCACCACTTCCGTGGCGATGCCCCATTCGTAGGCCTGGCGCGCCGGGATGCGCTTCGAGCGCATCACGATGTCCTTGGTGCGGGTGATGCCGATGATCTTCTGCAGCCGCGCCGAGCCGCCGGAGCCTGGGATCTGTCCGAGCTTCTGCTCCGGCAGCGCGTAGAAGCAGGTCTCGGAGACGAGACGGAAATCGCAGGCGAGCGAAACCTCGAAGCCGACGCCGAAGCAGTAGCCGCGGGCCGCCGCGATCACCGGCTTGCTGCACCGCGCCGGCGCCGCGATGTTCCAGGCGAGCCGCGATACGTGCTCCGGCGAGGCCTCCAGGAAGCCCTTGATGTTGCCGCCGCTCGAGAAGTGCTGGCCGACGGCGCGCAAGACGATCACGCGCACGCGCTCGTCCTCGTCGAGCGTCTCGAACACGAGGCGAAGCTGGTCGCGCTGCGCCATTTCGATCACGTTCAACGGCGGCCGGTTGAGGATGATGTCGGCCCGCTGCCGGAACTCGTCGATCTCGACCTCGAAGCCATTGAGCGTGCCGAGCCGCGGGTCCTGGAATGTAGCTTTCATACTGCCGATCCTCTCGTTTGGCTTTCAGATTGAAACTCACCGGCCACGAGCTTGCGGCGCAGGAGTTTGCCGACCGGCGATTTGGGAATGGCGTCGACGAAGACGTAGCGCCGCGGCCGCTTGAAATTGGCGAGCCCCGAGGCGCGGCAGAACCGGTCGAACTCCTCCGGATCAATCCGGCCGCGCCGCTTGATGAAGGCGGCGACGATCTTGCCCCAGCGCTCGTCCGGGATGCCGACCACGGCGACCTCGGAGACGGCGGGATGCAGCGACAGGCAGCTTTCGATCTCGACCGGCGAGACGTTCTCGCCGCCGGTGATGATCATGTCGTCGACGCGGCCGGTGACGAAGAGATCGCCGTCCTGATCGAAGTAGCCGGTGTCGCCGGTGAAGTACCAGCCGTCGCGTAACGCCTGCGCGGTAGCCTCGGGGCGGCGCCAATAGCCTTCGAACGCCTCGTCGCTCGACAAGAGCGCGATGATCTCGCCTTCCTCGCCGACGGCGGCGTGCTCGTCAGGCGTCGCAGCGTTCAGTTTCACGACGCGGATGCGCTGGTTGATGCCGGCACGCCCGGCCGAGCCCGGCTTCTCCGGCGCCTTTTGGTTGATCGTGAAGGTGTAGATTTCCGACGAGCCGTAGTGGTTGACGAACAGGTCGGGAGCGAACGCTTGGGTGAGCTCCTTCAGCAAGCCGTCGGTCATGGGCGCGCCGGCGAAGCCGAGCTTGCGCACTAAGCGCACGTCGGTCTTGTCGAAGGCCTCGTGATGGATGAGATCGTGATAGAGCGTCGGCACCAGATAGAGATTGGTGATCCTGTGGGCGGCGATCAGTTCGAGCGCCTTGCCGACGTCGAAGCGTGGCAGGCACACGAAGGCGCCGCCGATGAGCGACATCGCCAGCAGCGAGCGCACCCCCATGGTGTGGTAGAGCGGCATGACGCCGAGCGTCCGCTCGCCATAGGCGTATTGGTTCTGCGCCACATGGGCGACCGCGGAGGCGCGTTCGGCGGCCTGCCGGCGCGGCACGCCCTTCGGCGTCGCGGTCGTGCCGGAGGTATAGAGCATCACCGACCAGGCCTGCGCGTCGGCGCGCGGTACGGCGGGGGCGGCATCGGCATCGATCATGGCCTTGAAAGCAATTTCGTCGCCCTCGCGGGAGTCGAGCGTGATGCGCCGGCGCGTCTTGGCGGCGGCGGAGCGGCGCAGCTCCGCAGCCGAAGCCTCTTCGAACACGACCGCCTTGGCGCCCGCCTCTTCGACGCAGAAGTCGATCTCGTCGGCTTCGCGCGCCAGTTGATCGGGGTGAAGATGATGCCGGCTGAACTGGCAGGCCCAATGGATGGTGGCGGCCTCCCAGCGGTTCTGCAGCACGGTGACCAGGTGATCGCCGGGCGGCGAGCCCGAGCGCGTCGAAACCCGCCTACCGACCGCCGAGATGCGGCGATACCATGCCGCATAGGTCAGCCGCACCGGCCCATCGACGATCGCGAGCGCATGCGGGTCGCGTTCGACGCTGGCGAGGAAGCTGTTGCCGAGGTCAAGCATGGGCGCGTCCTCACGCAGGCGTTTCGCGGCGTCGAGCGCGGCCGCGACGATCGGCACGTAGCCGGTGCACCGGCACAGGTGACCGGCGAGCATTTCGCGCATCTCCCGCTTCGGTCGGATCGGCCCGCTCGCGCAGATAGACGTCGAGCGACATCAGGATGCCGGCGGTGCAGAAACCGCATTGCAAGGCGTGGTGGCGCCGGAACGCCTCCTGCAGGACACAGAGCCGGCCCGGCGCCGGCGCCAAGGCCTCGACCGTGCGCATGTCTGCGCCGTCCGCCTGCACCGCGAGCGTGAGGCAGGCGCGCGCGGCGCGCCGTCGATCTGGATGGTGCAGGCGCCGCAGACGCCGTGCTCGCAGCCGACATGAGTGCCGGTGGCGCCGAGCTCGTGGCGCAGAAAATCGGTCAGCAGCATGCGCGGTTCGGCCTCGCCGGCCACGGTCCGGCCGTTGAGGGCGAACCGTCACGCGATGTGGCGGCGCTCGGCGCTCAGGCGCGGCATCGGCGCGCCTCCTCGATGGCGGCGCGGCCCATTGCGCGCACCAGCGTCGCGGCGATAGCGGGCCGTGGCGTGCATGTCGTCGCGCGCGTCCAGGTCCCAGGCGAACGCGTCGAGCGCGTCGGCAAGCGCGCTGCCCTCGAGCGCGGAAAGTCGCTGCGCCACCGGCCGGTCGGCGACGCCGCCGACGGCGAGCGGATGCGGTCCGGCGCATGACACCGCGGCGCAGGCGACGATGGCGAAATCGCCGTGGCGGCGGCCGAACTCGCGGAACGCGTAGCCGTGGCCGGGGCGCCGCTTCGGGATGATCACGGCGTCGATCAATTCGTCGTCGGCGCGTCGGTCGCCATCATGCCGGTGAAGAACTCCGCCGCCGGCACGCGGCGGCGCCGCCGCGCGAGCGCAGCGCGACCGTCCCCCGAGCGCGAGCAGCACCAGCGGAATTTCCGCGCTCGGGTCGGCATGCGCGACCGAGCCGCACACCGTGCCGCGGCTGCGGGTCTGCGCGTGGCCGACCCACGGCAGCGCCGCGGCCAGCAGAGGTGACGCTGTCGGCGAGCTCCGGCCGGCGCTCAGCTCGGCCTGGCGCACGGCGGCGCCGATGCGGATGTCGGTCGCGGTCTCGATGCTGCTGCGCAGTTCCGCAGATGCATGATGTCGACCAGCACCTGCGGCCGCGCGAGGCGCATCTTCAGCATCGGCAGCAGGTCTGCCCGCCGGCGAGGACGCGCGCCTCGTTGCCGTGCTCGGCAGCGCCGCATGGCCTCGCCGAGATCGCCGCGCGGAGGTAATCGAACCGCGCGGGCTTCATCCGCGCCTCCCGAACAGGCGGCCGAACAGGCCGCGGCTTGGCGCCGCCGCCGGCCTGGCGGGCCAGCGCCGCGAAGAATTGCCGGATCACCATCTTGGCCGCGCCGTCGAGCAGCCGGCCGCCGATCGAGGCGACCTTGCCGCCGATCGCGGCCTCGTAGTCGTAGGTGACGCGCGTGCCGCCGTCGGCCGCTCGCCGCCAGCTCACATGGCCCGCTGCCGCGGCCGTAGCCGAGCGCGCCGTCGACGATGCCGGTCAGCGTCACCGCGTGCGGCGGATCGAGATCGCGACAGCCAGATGTCGGCCCTGTAGCGGCCGGTCACCGGGCCGACGCCGAGCGTCACGTCGGCGCGGAAATGCGTGTCCGACAGTTTCGCCACGGCGTGGCAGCCGGGAATGATAGCCGAGCGTGTCGGGATCGAGCAGCATGCGCCACACCGCGTCGGGCCGGCGCGCACGACGGCCTCGCCGCTGCCGTGCAGGGCGCGGCCGTTCGCCGGCGCGGCCGCGGTTTGCGTCCGGCTTCCGGCGCCGCGCTCTCCGGCGCCGTGCAGCCAGGGCGGCGATGCGGGCGGGGGTCAGCGGCAGGTCGAGCGTCGCGACACCGAGCGCATCGGCGACCGCATTGGCGATGCACACCGGCGTGGACATGCAATTGCCCTCGCCGACGCCCTTGGCTGCCGAGCGGGGTGAACGGCGAGGGCGTCTCGAAGTGCAGGATCACCGGCTCCGGCACCTCCATCGCGGTCGGCACCAGATAGTCGGCGAAAGTGCCGGACGAGGAAGCTGCCGTCCGGCGCGTAGGCGTATTCCTCGTAGAGCGCCGCGCCCGAGCGCATGGGCGAAGCCGCCGGTGACCTGCCCGGCCACCATGCCGGGATGCAGGATGCGGCCGCAGTCGTGCATGGTGACGTATTTGTCGATCCGCACCGCGCCGGTGACACGGTCGATCTCGACGCCGCAGAAATCGAAGATGAAGCCATGGCAGAGCGAGGAATTGACCTCGTCCGCCTCGGTCGGCGGCGGTCAGCTCCGGCGGCGACCAGAACACCGTCTCGCGGAGCGCCCGATTCGTCCTCCGGGACCAGGCCGGGCGCCCAGTGGCTGGTGGCGGCGAGCCGCGAGAACGCAGATCGCGTTGTCGGGATTGCCGCGCGCCTGGATGCGGCCGTTAGCGAACTCGATGTCCTCCGGCGGCGACGTTGAGCTGCGCCGCCGCGATGCGCGCGAGCTTGGCCGTGATCTTGTCCGCCGCGAGATGCGCGGCGCCGCCGATCGCCGCGGCGAACCGGCTCGAATAGTTGCCGGACGCGATCGACCAGGCGTCGCGCGCGGTATCCAGCTCGGTGACGACGCGGATGTCGGACGGCTTTAGCCCGAACGACGTCGGCGACGATCTGCGCCAGGACGGTGCGGTGGCCCTGGCCCTGCGGCACCGAGGCGACATGCACCGGACACGCCGCCGAGCGGATCGAGCGCGACGGTCGCTGTCGACTGCGCGCCGTTCTTCGGCCCGGCCTTGCGCCGTTCCTCCGGCGTCAGCACGGTGGTGATGTAGCCCATGTTGGAGACGCTCGGCTCGACCACGGCGGCGAAGCCGATGCCGTAGAGCCGGCCCTCGGCGCGCGGCGCGCCTGCCGCGCGCGCAGCTCCGCGAAGCCGCCGTCCGCCAAGCGGCCTGCTCGAAGGCCGCGACGTAATCGCCGGAATCCAGCAGCGCCGCCGGTCGCGGTGCGGTAGGGGAAGGCGCCGGACGGCACCAGATTGCGGCGGATCACCTCGAGCGGATCGAGGCCGAGCGTCGACGGCGATGCGCTGCATCAGCCGTTCCAGCGGGTAATAGACCTGCGGACCGCCGAAGCCGCGGTTGAGCCCGGTCGGCATCTTGTTGGTGAGCACGACGCGGTTGCGGACCCGGACATGGCGGATGTCGTAAGCGCCCGTGAGATTGCCGTGCATGCGGTAGAGCGTGGCCGGCTCGGGCGCGCGGATATGCGCGCCGCACATCCTCGATCTGGTCCCAGGCCAGCGCCTGCACGCGACCGTCGGCATCGACCGCGGCTTCGAGCGTCGTCACCCGGTTGGTGGCGGACACCGACGCGGCGAGGTGCTCGAGCCGGTCCTCGATCCATTTCACCGGCCGGCCGCCGCAGGCGCGCGACAGTACGCTCATCAGGACGATGTAGGGGAAGACGCCTTGCTTGATGCCGAAGCTGCCGCCGGAATCCGGCGGGGTGCGCAGCCGGAAGCGGTTGCCCGGAACCTTCAGCGCCCGCGCCATCACGGCCTGCAGGCTGAACGGGCCCATGAAATTCGCCAGCGACCTCGTAGGCATCCTGTCCGGGATCGTATTCGGCCACGACCCCGTAGGTTTCGATCGGCGTGCAGGAATTGCGCGGATAATGAACCGTGACGGCGATGCGGTGGGCGGCCTCTGCGAAGGCCTGCTCGGGATCGCCGTAGCGGAACGAGCGCTCGCTCGCGAGATTGCCGCGCAAGCCGTCATGCAGCACCGGCGCCGCCGGATCGAGCGCCGCGACCGGGTCGACCACGGCCGGCAGCGCCTCGTACTCGACGTCGATCAGGTCGAGCGCGTCTTCCGCCAGATAGCGGTCGGCGGCCGCCACGACGGCGACGGGTTCGCCCACATAGCGCACCCGGTCGAGCGCGATCGGCCAGCATTCGATCGGCGCCTTCACCCCGACCACGAGGCTCGCCGAGAGCTTGGCAACGTCGGCGCCGCCGACGACGGCGACCACGCCTGGGGCGGCTCGGGCGCGCGCGAGATCGATCCGCACGATGCGAGCATGGGCATGCGGCGAGCGCAGCATCGCGGCGTGGAGCGTGCCGGGTTTCTCGCCGAGATCGTCGATGAATCGTCCGCGGCCGGTCAAGAGCGCCGCATCTTCAATGCGCTCGACCGATTGACCGCACCACCGGGTGCTTTCCGCAGACATTGCCGAACAGTTCCTCCAATGCGCTCTTGAGGGCACATTCGAGGGGAACGGCTCGCATACAAAGCCGGGCTGGGCGATACCGCCCCGTCTCAGGATTTACCGAAGCGTCTCATTTCAAGCCCGCAGCGCCGCCCCCATGCGGGCGACCTGACGGAACTCGCTGGGATTGACGCCGGCATGGTCGCGGAAGAACCGCGTGAAATGCCCGGGCGCGCTGAAGCCCAGGGTCTCGCCGACCGCGGACAAAGTGATGTCGGAGTGCACGACGGTTTTGACCGCCAGCTCCATGCGCAGGAGGTTGAGGTAGACATGAGGCGTCATGCGCGTCGAGCGCTCGAACAGGCGATAGAAGTGCGCCCGGGACAGGCCGGATTCCTTGGCGAGTGACGTCGCATCGTGGGTCATCTGCGGGGTGAGGCGGATCAGATCGACGGCGCGGCGGATGCGCCAGTCGAACCGTGCGCTGTCGCGATCGAGGTCAATCAGCCGCGTCAGCGTCCGCCACGGGGTGAACCGCTCGATGACGGAGATCATCAGGTCGGACAGCATCCGTTCCAGCGCCGTGGTGTCGCCGGGATCGGCGAGCATCAGCGAGGCGAGGTCGAGCGCGAGCCGGCGGATGCGGGGCGACACGGCGCCGGCGCGCTGCTCGAAGAAGCCGGGCGCGCTGCTGGCGGCCCAGTTCGGCCGGAAGGCCTTCAGCCACTCCGGCTCTATATAGAGCGCTAGGATGATGGTGCGCGGCCGCTTCCGGTCATGCACATAGGCATGGGGCTCCCAGGCGTTGATGAGAACCGCCTGCTCGTCGGTCAACTGCACCATGCCGTTGCCGACCGCGAATTGGGTGTCCTCGCCGTCGACTTTGATCAACACATGGCAGTGCGGGTGCGCATGGCGCACCAGAGATCGGTCCATGTCGAGAAGCGCGACGCGGCCGAATGTGCCATGGGCGATACGCAGAGCAGTCGACATCCGAGTCCTTGGGAGTCCCTTGGGGTCCTGAAGTCTTGAAAGTGTTTTTGAAGTCTCTTTCGAAGTCCTTTTGATACTCGCTGAGCTGATCGCAGCATTTTCGCGCAAAACGGGCCCCGCGCCTAGCTGAAAGTGGGCCGCGCGCGGACGGTGTTCCGCACGCGGCGCGGAGCGGAACTGCACCCGGACGTCTCGTGTCGCTTGATCTGTTGCAGTATATTCCGAGCAATTACGGCTGCGCGCGCGCCGCCTGTGCGAACACGAGGGAGGACGGCCATGTTCCTGCGTAATTACTGGTACGTTGCCGCGGCCGACAGCGAAGTCGGACGCGAGCCGCTCAGCCGCATGATCCTCGGCGAGCCGATCGTGTTCTTCCGCGAGGAGAACGGCACTCCGGTTGCGTTCGAAGATCGCTGCCCACATCGCCATCTTCCGCTTTCGATGGGCAAGCTCGTGGGCGACGAGCTGCAGTGCCGCTATCACGGCTTGCGCTTTGGCGCCGACGGCCGCTGCGTCCGCATTCCCGGCCAGGACCATATTCCGCAAAACGCCAGGGTGAAGACCTATCCGGTGGTCGAGCGCTATCACTGGCTGTGGGTCTGGATGGGCGATCCGGCGCTCGCCGATCCGGCGCGGATCACCGATTTCCATTGGCTCGACGATCCAAACTGGGGCGCCAAGAGCTCCTATCTGCATGTCGAGGCGAACTGGCAATTGGTCGTCGACAATCTGCTCGACCTCACCCATCTGGCCTTCGTGCATGAAACGACGATCGGCAATCTGGCGCTGGCCGAGCACGCGCAGGTCAAGGTCACGCGGCCGGCCACCGACAATGTTGTAGTCACCCGCTGGATCATCGGGCAGGACCCGCCGCCGACCTTCAAGAAGGTGGGCGGCTTCACCGGCAAGGTCGACCGCTGGCAGATCATCGACTTCGTGCCGCCGGCCTTCCTGCGCCTCGATGTCGGCGCCACCCCGACCGGCACCGGCGCGCCTGAGGGCAACCGCGTCAACGGCATCAACATGCGCAATCTCAACGCGATCACGCCGGAGACCGAGACCACCTCGCATTATTTCTGGGGTCAGGCCCACGACTTCGACGTCAAGAATGCGGAGACCACCAACAAGATCTTCGAACAGATCCAAACCGCGTTCCTGGAAGACGTCGACGTCTTCTCCAATCAGCAGCGCATCCTCAACATGATGCCGAATCCGTCGCAGATCGATATTGCGGCCGATGCTGGCGCGATCCAGGCGCGCCGCATCATCAAGCGGCTCTATGACGAGGAGCAGGCGAGCCAGACGGTCGTGGCGGCCGAATAGTGGCGCGCCGCGCGTCCGTCATCGATGAACCGATAAAAAAAGGCGGGCCCGGTGGGGCCCGCCATTCCGCTCGTGGTGAAGCGAAAGCCAGCAGGGGCTTTGCCGGTCAGTGGTCGAGCAGCGTACCGGTGGGCTTACTGACGAGCTCCCAGGTCTGCTTCGACGGATTCCACAAGGTCATCACGGCGCCCTGCACGTTGAGGCCGCGCTGCGGGTCTTTCTGGAAATCGTAGAGGCCGTCGACCCCCGCATAGCCTTTGAGGTTGGCGATGTAGTCGCGGACTTGCTGCGCGGTGGCCTTGGTGCCGAGATGATTCAGGGCGTCGATCGTGATCATCGTCGGGTCCCAGGCCAGGGTCGCGGCGATGTCCGGCTTCTCGTTGGCGGACTTGAAGGCATCGAAGAAGCGCTTTTGCGCCGCTTCCACACCCGGATCGAGCGTGATCACCCCCGCATGCTCGACCCATTCGGGCGCGGCGATGTAGAGCTGCTTCGGCAGGAACGACGCGTATTGCGTCATCTGCGCGTAGGTCATGTTGCCGTCGGTGGTGGCGATCGGGATATCGAGGCCGGCCTGGATGATGCCCTTGAACACGGTCGCGATCGGCGAGCCCGTGCTCCAGGCGATCAGCGCCTGCGGTCCCGCCGCCTTGATGTGCTCGATCTGCGCCGCGACGCTCACATCCGTAATGTTGAAGTGCGCCCGTTCGACGACCGTGATGTCTTTGTTCTCCGGACGGCTGACGACTTCATTGAGGCCGCGTTCGGCATCCTGGCCGGTGGCGTCGGCGCTGGTCATGAAGGCGATCTTGGTCCAGCCCTTAAGCCGGAAGTATTTGATGGTCGCCGCTGCGAGGTCGAGCGTCGAGACGCTCGAGGTGAACACGTAGCTCTTGTCGGCCGGATGGATGCCGGGCGAAAAGCAGTACATGGTCGGGCCGTTCTGCATCAGCGGCGCCATCGCGTTGCAGATACCGACCAGCGACGACCCGAGCAGGACCGCCGGCTTCGAGGCGACGACATTGTTGGTGAGCTGCACGCCGGTCTGCGGGCTACTGGTGTCGTCGTAGAACACGAAATGGACCGGCTCGCCCTGGATGCCGCCGGCTTTGTTGATGATCGGCTCGGCGAGCTGCATCGCCTTTTGTTCCTGCTTGCCGAGGAACGACGCGCCGCCGGTCAGGGGCAGGATAACATTGATGTCGTAGGCCTGTGCCGGCATGGCGCCTTGCAGCCCAAGGGCGAGCACGGAAGCGAGGCAAAGCGACGAGGTCTTTCGATAAGATCGTTTACGCATGGCGTTTTTCCCTTCGGTCGGTTTGGAGTCTATCAGCTCCTTCGCGGAGCCTGTCAGTACGGCGTAGCGACTTGATGTCTCAACATCACCTCATGTCCTGTTGCGGCTGAATCGATGGCTGCGACGCAGACTTCCAGATTGGCGAGGCCCCAGCGGCCGTCGTGGACCGGGCGGCGCCGCCCGGTCAGCGCGTCGTGAAATTCGTCGAGCACCAGATCGCGCGGGCTCGCCTCGGTCGGCAGCACGATCTCCTCGCGGCCGGCGGCGGAATAGACGTAGAGGCCTTTTGGCGACTGGCGGATGTCGCCGCGCTCGCAGCTCACGAGGGTCAGCCCGAACGTCGGCTGGAACGGGGCGCTGGCCGGGATCGCACCCTTGGCGCGCTTGCGCTTGGCCTCGAGTTCGTCGGCTGAGCTGCGGCCGGCGACGGCGCGCGCGACCGGCCGCCGCTCGGCGATGGTTTCGGTGAAGCCCCATTCGGTGACGTCGGCGCACAGCTCGATGGTCGAGAAATAGCCGTAGCCGTTGTAGACAGCGGTCGCGGCGGTGCCGTCGGCGAATTGCAGGAAGATCGTGTGTGCGCCAATCGCGCGCCGCGCCGGATCCCAATCGAAGGTGACCGCGCGGACGCTCGTCGCTTGCCCGCCGCCGAGCAGGCGGACAATGTCGATCTGATGCGAGCCCTGGCGGAAGGTCACGCCACCGCCCTTTGCGACTTCGAGTTCGTCGGGGCGGCGTGGTCGATAGACCCAGTCGGTGTAATTCCAGGTGTGGATCATGCGGACGCGGCCGAGCCGGCCGCTGGCGATGATCTCGCGCATGCGCACGATCGGCAGGTCGAAGCCGTGGGCATGGCCGACGACGAAAATCAGTCCAGCGCGCTCGGCGGCCTCGACCATCGCGGCCGCGGCCGCAAGCTCTACCGCCATCGGCTTCTCGCACAGCACGTGCTTGCCGGCCGCGAACGCCTCTTCCACATGGGCGCTGTGGAGGTCGGTCGGTGTCGCGATGTAGACGGCATCGAGCGCGGCGCCCGCGATCATGGAAGCGAGATCTGGAAACGACGGCACCGCGACTTCGGCGGCGACGGAGTCGCGCACTTCGGGCACCGCATCCGCGATGGCGACAAGCGTGAAACCCGGATGTTTGTTGATCGCGGGCAGGAACGCGCGCCCCGCGGCGCCCACGCCGACTATTCCGAGCCTGACCGGCGCCGGTGCACTCATGCGGCTCGTTCCGTTTCCATCCCGCCGAAGGCGCTGTACCGCACCTTATCCGCGCCCGATAACCCTTACTGGCCTTTGACAAATTCAAAGGATGATGTTAGCCGCCTAACATAAAATAACCGGTCGCACAATGATTGCCGCGAACCCGCGTGCAGTCGCCGCGACCTTGCAGCACATTTGCCGCAGGCGCCACGCCGTCGAGGAGGAAACCATGCTGACAGCCGAACAGAACGACGAGATCACCCGCATCGGCCCGGGCACGCCTGCCGGCAATCTGATGCGGCGCTATTGGCAGCCGATCGCGGCGACCTCGGAACTGGAAGGCCGCTGGACGATGCGCGTCCGCCTTCTCGGCGAGAACCTGGTGCTGTATCGCGACCGTCAGGACCGACTCGGTCTCATCGCCGAGAGCTGCCCGCATCGCGGCGCCTCGCTCGCTTACGGCATCCCGACCGAGGACGGCATCCGCTGCCCGTATCACGGCTGGGAATTCGGCGGCTCCGGCGAATGCCTGAGCCAACCCAACGAGCGCGACAGTCTGCGCCTGCGACAGAATGCCAAGACCGTGGCCTATCCGGTCGAGGAACTCAACGGCATGCTGTTCGCCTATCTGGGACCGGAGCCGCGTCCGCTGCTGCCGCGATGGGACGGCTTTGTCGCCGAAGGCTCGATCCGCATGCTCGGCCGCGCGTTGATCCCGATCAACTGGCTTCAGGCCATGGAGAATTCGCTCGATCCCATCCACACCGAATGGCTGCACGGCCATCACTACGAATTCGTCAAGGAGAAGGAAGGCGCCAAGGTCGCGATCAGCGCCCGCCACGAGAAGATCGACTTCAAGGAATTCGAATACGGCATGACCAAACACCGCCTGCTGGCCGGTCATTCGGAGGATTCGGACGACTGGCGGGTCGGCCATCCGGTGGTGTTTCCGAACATGCTGTCGGTCGGCAACGGCGATGAGAGCTCGCGCTACTACGCCTTCCAGATCCGCGTGCCGGTCGACGACACCCACACGATGCATATGTGGTACACGGCCTATATGCCACCGAAGGGCGTGCGGGTGCCGCAGCATCTGCTCGACAAAGTCCATACCTATAACGTGCCCTGGCAGGATGAGCGCGGCGAGTTCATCGTCGACAATATCGACGGCCAGGACATGATGGCCTGGATCACCCAAGGGCCGATCGCGGACCGGACCAAGGAGCATCTCGGCGCGTCAGACCAGGGTGTCGCTTATTTCCGCCGCATGCTGCGGCGCGAAATCAGCAAGGTCCAGCAGGGCCAGGAGCCGATGGCGCTGATCCGCGACCCGGCCCGCAACCAGTGCATCGACCTGCCGAACGAGCGCAAGAAGCATCACAACAGCGACGGCTTCGCCAGTTGGCTGATGCGCACGCATGCCGCCTATTCGCCGATCGCGCCGGATCTCATTCGCATCTTCGAAGGAGATGAGCCGGACGCCGTCCGGTTGGCCGGCTAAGCGTCGCGCACGGAAAGGCAGGCCGGTGGCCCCGATCATCGTCGGCGGGCTGCTTCAGGGCAGCGTGTTTGCCATGATCGCGCTCGGTTTCGCGCTGGTTTACCGTGTCACCGGCGTGATCAACCTGTCCCAGGGCGCCTTCTGCGTCGTCGGTGCGCTGACGACCTATACGCTCGAACAGACGCTCGGATGGCCGGTGCCGCTGGCGGCGCTGGGCGGCGTCGCCGCAACGACGCTGTTCGGTGCCGCTCTCGGCGCCGCCACGTTCGTGCCGGCGCTGTCGCGCCTGCCGAACAGCAGCATGCTGATGCTGACGGCCGGCGTTCTGACGCTGGTCGAGGGCGGCGTGCTGGTGCTGTGGGGCAGCGAGCCCTACGACCTGCCGTCATTTTCCGGCGAGGCGCCGCTCAACATTTTCGGCGTCGGGGTCTCGCCGCAGGCGTTCTGGATCGCCGGCACCGCGCTCGTCGTCATCGTCGCGCTGTGGTTCCTGCTGTCGCGCACGATGCTCGGCAAGCAGCTTCGTGCCTGTGCGGAAAATCCGCTCGCCGCGCGGCTGATGGGCATCGACGTGTCGCGGATGACGCTGCTCAGCTTTACGCTCGCGGCGATGATCGGCGGCATCGGCGGCATCGTGGTCGCGCCGATCACCTCGCTGCAATTCGATTCCGGGCAGTTCTTCACGATCTTCGGCTTCATCGCCGTCGCCATCGGCGGCATGGGCTCGTTCATCGGCGCCGTGGTCGGCGGCTTGGTGCTCGGCGTCACCGAGCAGTTGGCCGCGGGCTACGTATCGTCGCTGTTCAGCAACGCGGTTGCGGTGCTGCTCCTTTTGCTGATCCTGCTGTGGCGGCCAAGCGGCCTGTTCGCGACCGGCGTCGCCCGCCGGCAGGATGTGCGCGACGAGCAGCATATCCATCTCGACCTGATCCGCTACAAAGGCCGCGACGCCGTCGTGATGTTCGCGCTCGGGGTGGCGGCGCTGGTGGTGCTGCCGGCGTTGATCTCGCCGACCAGCGGCCTTCTCAGTTCGCTCGTCATCACCGGCATCCTGTTCATCGGCGTGCTCGGGCTCGACATTCTGATGGGCTATGCCGGGCAGGTCAGCCTGGGACAGGCCGGTTTCATGGCGATCGGCGGCTATACGGCCGCGATCCTCGCGGTGAAGTACGGCTGGTCGCCGCTAGCCGGCACCGCGGCCGGCATCGTTCTTTCGCTCGCCTGCGCGCTTCATGCTGTCGCTCACCACGCATGCGGCTGCGCGGCGTCTACCTGGCGCTGGCGACGCTCGCCTTCGGGCTTCTTGTCGACTCGCTCGCCACCGGCATGATGGACCTCACCGGCGGACCGTCCGGCCTCGTCGGCATTCCGTCGTTTCGATCGGCCCGGTGGTCTTTCGCCAGCCCGCTGGCGATGTACTACCTGGTCCTGACGCTATGGTCGTGCTCGTCCTCGTCGCTCCTCGGCGGGCTGCGCTCGAGCTTCGGCCGGGCGCTCAAGGCGATCCGCACCGACCAGACCGCGGCGGCCGCGCTCAACATCGACGTCGCCGCGCTACAAAGTCGCGGCCTTTGCGATCAGCGCCGCGCTGGCATCGCTGTCCGGCAGCCTCTACGCCTTCTACTTCCACTATCTGGCGCCCGAGATGGTCAACACCTCGCGCTCGCTGGAGATGATCACCATGCTGGTGATCGGCGGCGAGGGTACGCTGGTCGGGTCGCTGATCGGCGTCACGCTGCTGACGCTGCTGCCCGAGGTGTTCCAGTCGTTCGCGCTCTATAAGCGGCTTGCCGAGGGCGCGCTGCTGGTCCTCGCGTTCCAATATTTGCCGGCCGGCATCTATGGCGCCTTCGTCGGCTGGCTGTCGCGGCGCGGCCGCCGCAGCGGCGAGGCGCCACCCGGCGCGCGTCCTGTCCGAGGACGAACTGCCGATGACGACGCCGGCGCTCAAGGTCGCGGGAATGTCGCAAGCAGTTTCGGCGGCCTCAGCGCCGTCTCCGATGTCTCGCTCGAGGTCCCGAACGGCTCCGTCACCGCGCTGATCGGGCCGAACGGCGCCGGCAAGACCACGCTGTTCAACCTGATCACCAACCTGTTCCCGTCGAGCGCCGGGGAGATCTGGTTCTACGGCGCGCCGCTCGCCGGTCTGTCGCTCGCGCCAGATCGCCGCGACTGGGGCTTGATCCGCACCTTCCAGACCGCGCGGGTGTTTCCCGGCATGACGGTCACCGAAAACGTCCTGGTCGGCGGCCACAACCGTGTCCGCCGCGGGCCGATCAGCAGATGCTGTGGCTGCCGTCGTCGCGCCGCGAGGAGCAAGAGCTCAAGGCCAAGGCCGCCGACTTCCTCGACATGATCGGACTATCGCGCTTCCGCAACGAGGCCGCGACCGACCTGCCGATGGGCGCCGCAGAAGCTCCTCGACGTCGTCCGTGCCTTGATGGCGCGGCCGCGGATGCTGCTGCTCGACGAGCCGGCCGCCGGCCTCAACGACAGCGAAACCGCCGACCTCGCCTCGTTGCTGCGGGCGATCCGCAACAACGGCATCACCGTGATGGTGGTCGAGCACAACATGTCGCTGGTCATGGGCGTCGCCGACCAGGTGATCGTTCTCGACGCCGGCGTCCTCGTCGGCGTCGGGCACGCCGCAGGAGATCCGGCAGAACCCACGCGTGATCGAAGCCTATGTGGGTCAGGAAGAGGAGTCGCGCCTGATGCTTGAGCTCCGCGGCCTCACCAACGGCTACGGCGGCACCGCCGTCGTTCGCGACATCGACCTGGTGGTCCGGGCCGGCGAGATCGTGACGCTGGTCGGCGCCAACGGCGCCGGCAAGTCGACGCTGGTGAAGACGATCTCCGGGCCTGCTGCGGACCCAGCGCGGCGAGATCCTGTTCGAGGGCCAGCGCATCGAAACACTCTCGGCGCGCGCCCGCGTCATGCTGGGCATCGCCCACGTGCCGGAGGGCCGCCAGACCTTCGCGCGGCCTGACGGTGGCGGAGAATCTCGAGCTTGCCGGCTTCTACCACCGCAAGCGCGCCGGCGGCGACATCGCCCAGCGGATGCGCGAGGTCTGCGCGCGCTTCCCGGTGCTGGCCGCGCGCTTCAATGAAGTGGTGGCGAATTTCTCCGGCGGCCAGCATCAGATGCTCGCGATCGCGCGCGGCCTGATGGCCAGTCCGAAGCTTTTGGTGCTCGACGAGCCGTCGCTCGGTTTGTCGCCGATGCTGGTCTCGCAGATCTTCCAGCTCATCGCGGGGCTGCGCGACGACGGCACGGCGATCCTGTTGTCCGAGCAGAATGCGCGGCTCAGCCTCGCGATCGCCGACCGCGGCTACGTGATCGAGAACGGCTGCGTCACGCTGTCCGGCGACAGCCGCGAGCTGTTGCGCTCCAGCGACATCGCCGAGCGCTATCTGGGCGTCGGCGCCGACATGGCCGACAGCGGGCTGTCGCGCGACGGCCACTATACGGCGAAACTCCGCGAGCTGATGGCCGACTGAAACGGCGGCCGCCGGCTCTCAGCCCGCCGCCGAACGGGCGCTTTCGCCGGCGCGCCGCTTGCGGCCGCCGATCCGGACGCTGCGGCCGCCTTCGGCGACGAGACGCGCCAGCTCCCGGGTCGAGGGCATGCGGCCGATTTGCAGGGCCTCGTCGGCCGCGAGGTTCTCGATGATTGCGAGGAGCGTCTGGCGCGTCGTCACGACATCCTCCGGCTTCACGCCGCGCACCGCAATGGCGTTGACCTGCTCGGCGAACGGCACCAGTTTCGGCCGCAACAGCCGGCCGCGCGGAGTGAGAAAGACGTAAACCTTCTTCTTGTTGCCTGGCAGCTTGCGCCGCGTCACATAGCCGAGCCGCTCCATCGCCTGCAGGGCCGAGAACGTCGTCGGGTCCATTACGCCGGCCTGCTCGCTGAGCTCGCGCTGGGTGATGCCGTCCTTGTCCCAGAGGATGCGCAGAAAGGTCCAATGCCCGAGCGGAACGCCGTGCGCGGCAAGCCGCATCTGCAGCGCGCGCAACAGCGCCCGCGTGGCGTCCTTGACCAGATGCGCCAAGCGGTCGTTCGGCACCGCCTCGCGCCAATGGCGCAGGATCGCCTGCGTCGGCTCGGTGTTGTTCGGGTCCGAGCGGCGGGCGGCTTTGGCCGGGGTCTTCATCCTGGGATTCCGATCTGATGCGCAAGCGCGATCTCAGTTCGCTGTTCGGCCGATCGCAGCACAGCAAGGCAAACCTCGAGCGTCGCCAGCGCCCATTGGCCGCTGTGGAGCGGCGGCCGCGCGTGCACGACGGCGTCATAGAGTTCGTCGACGACCTCGGCGCGCGGCACCGGAGGCACCGGCACTTTATGGAGGCTGCGCTCGGCGTCGCCGTAGACCATCACACCCTCCGCGGTCGGTCGCAGGTCGGCGCGCTCGCAGGAGACGAGAACAACGCCGAACTGCTGGTGCAGCCGACCGGGCTCGGCGGTGCCGGGCTGATACTGCGCGCCGCCGTAATTGCGCGCGGCCTTGAGCGCCGCCTCCCGGGCGGGATCGATGCCCACCAGCGCCTTGCGGGCGCTGCCGTAGCGGGTGGCATCCTTGGGCAGACCCATCTCGCCGATCCATCCACAGAATTCGTCCGAATCGAAATGTTCGTAGCCATTGTAGACGGCCGTGGCAAAGGCGCCGTCCTGGAATTCCAGCATGGCTGCATAGGCGCCTTCGGCCGCCCTGGTCCGGTCCCAGACGCCCGTGAAGGCGCGCACGGAGCGCACGCGCCCGCCGCCGATCAGGCGCACGATGTCGATCTGATGCGCGCCCTGGCTGAACAGGACGCCGCCGCCCTGCGCGGTGACGAGTTCCTCCGGCCGGCGCGGCCGATACATGAAGTTGGTAAAATTCAGCACATTGATCATGCCGAGCCGCCCGAACGTGCCCGACGCGACCAGCGCGCGGGTCTCGCGGTAGGGTGCATCGAAACTGTGGCTGTGGCCGACGATCAGGTGGACCTTGGCGGCGGCCGCCGCCTCGATCATCGCGCTGCATTCGTCGATCGTGATGGCGAGCGGCTTCTCGACTAGGATGTGCTTGCCGGCGGCTGCCGCCAGGCAGACATGCGCGGCATGGAGCTGGTGCGGCGTCGCCACATAGATGACGTCGATCTCCGGATCGACGCAGAGCGCCTCCACGGTCGGATAGACCCGTGCCTTGAAGTCGGTGGCGAAGCGCTGCCGCGCCTCTTCCCGCGGGTCGGCCGCCGCCACCATGACGATCCGCGGATCGCCCGTGAAGGTCGGCAGCATGATGGTGAAGGCCCGGCCGAGCCCGGCGATGCCGAGGCGGAGCGGTCGATCCGGCGCCGCGCCCATCAGCGGTCGATCACCAGCAGCGGGCTTTGCGCCCGCGACACGCACAGCATGATCTGGTCGGCGCGCTCGTGCGGCGCCAGCACCAGGTCGCGGTGGTCGGCGACGCCATCGAGCAGCTTGGTCCGGCAGGTGCCGCAGGTGCCGCTCTCGCACGAACTCGGGGCGTCGAAGCCATGGGCCCGCATCGCGTCGAGGATTGTGGTGCCGACCGGCACCTCGAATTCGGCTCCCGAGCGCGCCAGCCTGACGGCGAACGGCTTGTCGTTGGCCTGGACTTTTTCGGGCTCGGCGAACGCCTCGAAATGCACGGCGGCCGAGGACCAGTGGCCGGTCAGCTCTCGCACATTGTCCATCAGCGGGCGCGGGCCGCAGCAATACAGATGCTCGCGGTTCTTGCGCTGCTCGACGATCGGCCAGAGGTCGAGGAGGCGGGCGGATCTCCATCGTCATGGTGAATTTTCACTTTTCCCTTGAATTCAGGCGCGCCGAGTTCTTCCAGGAAAGCGGTCTCCGCCGCCGAGCGCGTACAATAATAAAGGCGGAAGCGCTTCTCCGGCTCGGCGCGCAACTGGCGGATCATCGACATGATCGGGGTGATGCCGATGCCGCCGGCGATGAACAGAAGGTCGCTGGCGCGCTGGGGCAGCTCGAAATCGTTGACCGGCGGCGCCACCGGGAGCTTGTCGTCGACCTTGGTCGCGTCGATAAGGTCGGCCGAGCCGCCGCGGCCCGGCGTTTCGCGCTTGACCGCGATGGCGTAGCGGTCGCGCTCAGCCGGATCGTTGCACAGCGAGTATTTGCGGATGAAGCCGTTCGGCGTCTGCAGCGTCACATGGGCGCCAGCGCTGAAGGGCGGCAGGGTCGCGCCGTCCGGCGGGCGCAGCTCGAACAGGCAAATGCCGCGCGCAATGTCCCGCTTGGCGGCGATGCGCAGCGCCACGGCGTTCTCCGGCATCCGATCAACCAAAGCCTTCTCCCTGGTGCGGGCGCCCCGGCTCGGAACTCCGCGTGGGCAGCGCACAACGGGCGCATCCACAGCGCAGAACGGAGCGGTGAAGCGCTCGACAATAGCACAATCTCATAGTAGTCTAAAAATAGTTAGAGGGCTAAGTCTTTTGCCCGAGAGCCTTGAGCCTTTGGTTGGATAGCTAAGAGGTTCGGCCGACGCTGTTACGGAGGAAAGCCATGCTCACCCACGAAGAAAACGAGTTGCTCTGCCGCGTCGAAGGCGACGCCCCGATGGGCCAGATCATGCGCCGGCACTGGATTCCGGCCTGCCTGTCGGAAGAAGTTTCGGAGCCCGACAGCACCCCGGTCCGGGCCCGCCTCCTGGGCGAGGACCTGGTGGTGTTTCGCGACAGCGACGGCCGGCTCGGCGTCCTCGACGAGCATTGTCCGCACCGTCGCGCGTCGCTGGTGCTCGGGCGCAACGAGGAATGCGGCCTCCGCTGCCTGTTCCACGGCTGGAAGATGGACGTCGAGGGCAACGTCCTCGAAATGGCCTCCGAGCCGCCGGAGAGCGGTTTGGTCCAGAAAGTTAAGATGAAGGCCTACCCGGCACGCGAGGCCGGCGGCTTCGTGTGGACCTATATGGGCCCGGCCGAGACCATGCCGGAGTTCGAGCCGCCGGCCTTCGCGCCCACGCCGGACACCAAAGTCAGCATCGTCAAGGTCCATGTCGACTGCAACTGGGCTCAGGTGGTCGAAGGCCAGATCGATTCCGCCCATTCGTCGAGCCTGCATTCCTCCGAGATGCGCCCCGCCAAGGTCGACAGCGCCAAGGCGGTGGATACCCACTGGCTGCGGCCCTCGACCGACAAAGCACCGCGCCTGCAGGTCGAGCGCACCAGCTTTGGCTTTCACTATGCCGCGCTGCGGCGGCCGATCATGAACTCGGCGACCCACGATTATGTGCGCAAGACCGTCTACATCGCGCCGTTCGTCTGCCTGATCCCGCCGAACAACGCCTACAACGTCACGAGCGTCATCGTCCCGGCGGACGACACCCACACGGTTTTCTACTTCCTCGCTTGGCACGAGACCAAGGGCATCGACCAGGAGGCCTGGCGCAAGTTCAACTGCGCGCAGCCCGGTATCGACTTCGACAAGAATTTCCGCAATCTCAGCACGCGCGCCAACAACTATCGCCAGGACCGCGCCGCAATGAAGCTTGGCGATTTCACCGGCATCCGCGGCATCCCCACCCAGGACATCGCGATGTGGGAGACCATGGGGCCGATCGCCGACCGCAGCAAAGAACGCCTCGGCGCAAGCGACATCGCCATCGTCGAATTCCGCCGGCTGATGGTCGATGCGGCGCGCGCCATGCAACAAGGCGGCCCGGTCATCGGTCGCACCGAGCCGCATATCCCGCACGCCACGATCCGGTCCTACGAGCAGCTCCTGCCGAAAACCGTGAATTGGCGTTCGGTCGGCGGCGCGCCGTCCTTCGCCGAGGAACAGGTCGCCTGACGTCTTGAGCTTTCGGTCGCGTCGCGCAATCTGGATGCGCTGGGGGCCTGCGGCGAGCCTGTGCCGTGGAGGCTATCGGTAGGTAGCCCACGGCATTGCGGGCGATCGTCATGGTCTCGATTTGCGTGCAGCATCGGCATGGGGTCGACGACGCCGTGACAGTGCTGCGATCGCCTACGGTCATGCGATTGTCCTCAGCGCTTGGCGATTAGCCACACTATTTCACGGCGTAGACCAAGCGCGACGGCAAATCATCATAAGCATCGCCTGACTTTTGACATCGCTGGCACAGTCAATCTGCGTGGATGTTTGCAGCATGAATAATGCTTCCCCAGCGCAGACGTTCTGCGGTGATGAATTTTGTCGTTTGTGCGACCGTTCCACCGACGGGCTGAACGCTGATCGCCGCAAACCTCGCTTTTACGTCCGGTTCCGCGAGTATTTCAGTTATCGCCTTATTGATGCGTTCAACAAGTGCAGCGGAAGTGTTTGGTGCCGCCATCACAGCAAACCACGTGGAAGATTCGAAACCGGGCACTCCAGCTTCTTGAACAGTCGGTACGTCAGGCAGCGCAGAAACTCGCTTGAGACTTCCAACGGCCAAAATCCGCAATTTGTGAGCTTCGTTCAGAGGGAACGTGGATGCTAAATTGTCGAATAATACATCAACCTGGTCCGCCATGAGATCCTGGAGCGCAGGGGCAGAGCCATGGTAAGGAACGTGTATCATTGTTGAATTGGTCAGTTTTTCAAAAAGCACCCCGGCGAGATGCGAGGTCGAGCCGACGCCTTGAGATGCGTATGTCACCTTTCCGGGATTTGCCTTCACGTACTGAACGAAATCGTGCGCCGTTTTGACCGGAAAGTTCGGTCTTACCGCAAGGACGTTCGGGACCGAGCCGAGCACGGTGACGGGCTCCAGGTCGGATGGATTGAAGGCGAGCTGCTTGTAGAGCGCCCCATTAATCGCGATGGGTCCCGGGGGGCTTGCCAATAACGTGTATCCGTCCGGCTTGGAATTGGCGACGAGCTCCGCGCCGATATTGCCACCCGCACCGGATCGATTATCGATCACGACGGGTTGACCCCATTTTTCTCGAAGCTTGTCAGCAACGATTCTCGGGAGATTGTCTGCCGTGCCGCCGGCCGGAAACGGAACTACAATTCGAACCACGCCGCTGGGGTATTTTTCTACCGCTTCAGCTGAAATCGTTGGTTGCGAGAAAATAATCTCAGCGACGAGACATCCAATCAGGCACACCAAAGCCTGAAATATCAAGCGTGACGTGGTGCGCCCGGAAGCCGGGACCGCGTTGAATTTCCGGCTCTCTTGATTGCTGATTTTTGTGTTCATTTGCTGACCTGCTGCTTTGCCTCGACGACTTGCTTCCTACGCTCGGACTCTCCGGACTGCACAAACGCGTCGGAATAAAAATGCTGTTTCGGCAAGCCTCGATACCGGATGAATCCGTCTTGTGCGGCGGCGATCATGAGCGGGCTGCCACACGCATAGACCTGGATGTCGGACAGATCGCTGTAGTCAGCCATGGCCGCCTGATGGACATGTCCCGTGCGGCCCTGCCATTCGCCGTCAGGTTCGGAGAGAACGGGGATGAAGGAGAACCAAGACGCTTGGTCGACCCATTTTTGGGGCAAATCCAAGAGGTAAAGATCCTCCCGCCTCCGTGCTCCCCAATACAACCGCATTTGGCGTTCCTCACCCCGCTTGAGCGCATCCTCGACAATCGATTTGATTGGCGCAAATCCGGTTCCGGTTGCGAGCAGGATAATCTTGGTTCGCGAGTCTTGCCGAACGAAGAAGTCACCATAGGGCAGTTCCATATCGAATTTGTCGCCCATCTTGACGTTCGAGAGTACTTGTTCGGAGAAACGTCCGCCCGGAATATGCCGAATATGAAGTTCAACGCCATCGTTTCCTTGAGGCGCGTTGGCGATCGAGAAGTTTCGACGATCCCCATCGGAGAGAAGGATTTGCAAGTATTGTCCCGCCTTGAACTTAGCGCGGAGACCGATCGAAAAGCGAAAAGTAAGGATCGAAACGCCCGGAGCAGGTCGTGCCAAGCGGAACAGGGTAGCGCGCACTATTTTCCGAACGGGGGGCTCGCGCCGCTCAATTCGCTTTGGCAGAATTTCCAGATCGCTGCGGGGCTGGGCGCGGCACATGAGAATTGCGTCGGAATTCCCCTGCACCAGACCTTTGCCCGGAAGCGTCAGCTCGCCGATGACGAGTTGACCTTCGCAGGTATTGCAAACACCCTTACGGCACGAATACGGAATGGCAAATCCAGCTCGCTCCGCCGCATCGAGAACCGTTTCATCCGACGCGCAGGGAAAGGCGATATCCGTTTCTGATACGCGGATTCGGTAGCTCATGCCGCGAATTCCGCTGTAATGCGTTCGGCCGAATCCACGCCGGCCACAAGGCGTAAAGTGCGCAAGACCGCTTCTGGATCGGCTCGGCCCTTACCGGCAATATCGAACGCACTGCCGTGACCAACGCTCGCAAACAGTATTCCCGCTCCTACCGATAGCGCCGTGGCGTTGCGGCCCGCCAACAGCTTGATGGGAATGTGTCCTTGGTCGTGGTAATGCGCGACAAATCCGTCCAGGTCCCGACGCCCAAGCATCAGGTCTGCGCCGATTGGCCCCTCCACATGTATGCCAGCCGCTTGCAGACGGCCAACGGCAGGCCGCGTTATTCTTTCGTCGTCGTCGCCGAACAGACCGTTTTCACCGGCATGGGGGTTGATCCCAAAAACGCCCATCTTGGGAACTGTAATGCCAAGCGCGATAAGAGCCTGTGCACACGCTCTGCCAGCGGCTTCGACCAACTCCGGGGTCAATCGAGCAATCGCGGTTTGTAATCGTTCGTGCAACGTCGCATGGATGATCCTCAAGCCGCCGCCTATTAGCATCATGAACACGCGGTCTTCTGGTACGCCGGTTAGCTGCGCCAAAAGTCCGGGGTAGCCAGAAAAAGAAAATCCCGCTGCATTTACCGCCATCTCGTTGTGCGGGCAGCCAACAACGGCATCGGCAAAACCCGACCGAACCAATCTCAGTGCGGCATCAACATAGGCCACAGTCGCGTTGCCCGCGGCCGCAGCCACTTTCCCGGGTTCAAACTGCGCTGGAAGCAAGGCCTCGACCGGCTGTATCCGAATCTCGCAGTCCGCCGTCGCTCGAGAACTACCGATCTCCCGCAACGAAAGTTCGGGCGCCGCACAGACGCGGTAAAAATCGATCACATGGGCGTCGCCGACCAAGATGACGCGCGGCCCCGGTTCGGCTGCGAGCATCGCAGCCGCCTTAACCGCAATCTCGGGACCGATGCCGTTCGGATCACCAATCGCCAGCGCGATCGTCTTCTGTCTGGCGCCTGTCATAGCGGAAGCGCCAGCAATGTATCGAAACGCGAGCTGTCACAGACAACAATGCGCTCCGATATCTTGGCGGAATTTCCATCAAGCGTGAATTTATCGAGGTAGCGGCCTGTAGCGTAAACGTCTGTCACGCCGTCACGCATAATCCGCATCACGAAGAAGGACGTTTCGCAACTGACCTCGCTTCCGCTCTGCGACGAGATCCATGGTTGACCCAAAAAATGCCGATAGGTGTGGCGCTCGTGGATATTCGCTTCACGCAAAGACGTTATGCGGTCGTTGAGCATTCCCCGCGAATTAGCGAATACAATCCCCGCCTCAAGCCCGCGTTCGTAATTTTCGGCCGAGGTGATCTTGTATATGCATTTCTCCTCAAAAAACCCTGGCCATGCGGTTAGGTCGCCATTGTCGATGCAGCGTGCGTAGGCCGAGAGCAGTTGATTGAGAATGCTATATGTATTCTGCGCCGTTTCCATGAATGCGTCACAGTCCCATATTCGCGCGATACGCCTTCCAGAAGCCGCGCACAGATGCCTCGGTTACTCTGGTCTCGCTGCTTTCGGTGCCGCTTCCCCCCATTTCCAGCACCGCGCGCTCGTCCCCGGCACCTGCAATGCCGCGCTGCACGAACCCGCCGACGCATCCATCTTCCATTGAAATATAGCCGGCCGGTCCCACGAGGTTCGCTTGCTTGAGCCGGACCAAACGTTGCTCCGGCGTGTCTTCGGCAAAGCCAATTAAAGTCCAATTCAATTCGGTACGGCGGGTTCCGCGCGGCAGGACTTGCCGAATCGCAATAGAGTTCTGGATTTGCTGCAACACGAAGGTTGGAAAGACCGAAAGAATTTGCAACGTGATATCGTCTTGAAACTCCTTGAACCCCTGCAGGAGTGAGGGATCGGCCAATCGATATTCGCTCTCCGATCGAATATTTTGCTTGGCGTATTCCGTGTCCTTTTCAGCGGCGCGATCGATTGCTGAGAAGCTGACGTGATGACCGCCCGACGCATCGACGATAATGCCGCCGGTCTGGGAGAGGCGGTTCAGTTCGAACGTGGTAAAAAACAGATGGAGGATGCTGGCGTGGTACGAATCCTTGACGTTCTCGATGTAAAGCTTCCAATTATTTGGAAGTATCTGTGTGAATTTTCCGAGAACGACGGGTGTCCGCTTCGCAAGGACCCGTCCAATGCGGGTATAAATCGCTTCTCCGAGATACTCCTCAAGGGGTAGGACGTTGTCGGAAAGACTTCCAAAGACGATACCAAATACTTCAACGACTCGCATTTTTCGCGGGCCATGCTCTGCCGTGCAAAACGACGGCGGCATGCCGCCCTTACCCTTGACGCCATCCTTGAAAGCAACACCGGTCAGGTTGCCCTGCCGGTCGTAGGTCCAAGCGTGATAGACGCAGCTAAAATCCTTCGTGTTCCCCCGCTGCTCCAGCGAAATCAAAGCGCCGCGATGCGCGCAGCGGTTCTCAAACGCGTACAGTTCATCGTCAGAATCGCGTGCCACGATTACGGGCACATCGCCGACAAACGTGGTTACGAAGTCGCCGACTTTTGACACTTCGACTGCAAGGCACAAATAGTTCCAGCACGGTCCTTGAAAGATATTCGACTGCTCGGCGGCATAAACATCGCGATCCTGGAAAATCCAGTATGGAACGCGCGTTACACCTTCCGCTGGCCAATCTCTTCGAGCCGCACCCTCAACATTCGATCGATCCAGCATGGCTATCCTGATTGGCGCGGGGCGCGACTGACGTGCGCGATGCTTTCGCAGTTGCAGAGGGCCGAAGAGCGTGTTCGAATAGCGAACAACAGTGCAATATACGATCACCCTAAATCAGGTCGGAGTCAACATGACGAACGAGCAGCGAGCGAACGTCAAAAGTCCGACGCGAATGCCGGAGGGAATGGCCGGTCTGGCAAAAGGGTTGGCCATTCTCGAAGCCTTCGCCGGAAACAAGGGGTGCCTTACGGTGGCCGACGCCGCGCGTGCGTCCGGTGCAACGCGAGCATCCGCTCGACGATGCCTCCTGACGCTAACGGAGCTCGGTTACGTCGAATACGATGGCAAATTCTTCAGGCCGCAGCCCCGAATATTGTCGCTCAGTAGCGCCTATTCAGAATGCAGGACATTGCCGCAAATAGCGCAGCCCATCCTGGCGGCTGCGAGAGACGCATTAGCGGAAACGGTATCGTTAGCAATTATCGACGGGGACACGGCATTGTTTATTGCGCGGGCTGAAGCAGACCGTCTTATTTCGTCTGGTATTTTGATTGGCGTGCGGGCGCCGGCATATTGTACGGCGACCGGACGGGTCCTCCTCGGCGGCTGGGATGAGCAGAAGGTTCGCAACTACTTGGATCGCACGACCCTCGCAGCACGAACAAGGCGTACCCTCGTAAAAAAGGGGGCCATCCTTGACGCCATTCGGACTGCCCGAAAGCAAGGTTATGCGGTCATCGACGAAGAACTGGAACTCGGGCTGCGGTCGATTGCCGTGCCCGTTTTCAACTCGCGGGGCAGTCTAGTCGGTGCAATGAGTGCGAGCGCTTCGTCGGCGCGCGTTTCAGCAGCGCGGATGACACGAAACTTTGTTTCGGTTCTTCAGCGCTATGCGGAGAAATTGGGCAATGCGCTCTAGCTTTGGAGTCTCAGGACGTTATTTCTGGTTAGGCCGAGTCTGCTGACGGGTGTTTTATCACCGATACCGGAGTGAGGGCTGTGGGGCCGATCGCCGACCGCGGCAAAGAACGCCTCGGCGCAAGCGACATCGCCATCGTCGAATTCCGCCGGCTGATGGTCGATGCGGCGCGCGCCATGCAACAAGGCGGCCCGGTCATCGGTCGCACCGAGCCGCATATCCCGCACGCCACGATCCGGTCCTACGAGCAGCTCCTGCCGAAAACCGTGAATTGGCGTTCGGTCGGCGGCGCGCCGTCCTTCGCCGAGGAACAGGTCGCCTGACGTCCTGAGCTTTCGATCGTGTCGCGCAACGCCGGACACGGTTAACCCGGCGGGCTAGAATGTGGCTCACCTCGTTGGCGCGACCGAGCAACGTTGGCGGCCCGTTGAGGCCGGGGGCCTTTGTGCTCACGCATTCTCGCTGAGGGCCGCGGCGCGCACGTCATCCTCAATCATCCGCCAAATGCGATCGACGAGGCCGACGAATTCGGCGGTCCGCTTGATTTCCAGGGCGCGTGGGCGCGGCAGTGTGATCTTGACTTCCTCCTGCAACCGGCCCGGCCGGCGCGCAAATACCAGCACGCGGTCGGAGAGGAAGACCGCCTCGTCGATCTGATGGGTGACGAACAGCACGGTTTTGTGGCCGCGTTCCCAGATGCGCAGTAATTCGGCTTGCATGATCTCGCGCGTCTGGGCATCGAGCGCCGCAAACGGCTCATCCATCAGCAAGATTTGGGGATCGATGGCGAGCGCGCGCGCGAGATTGACGCGCTGACGCATGCCGCCGGAAAGCTGGCGCGGATAATAGTGCTCGAAGCCTTCGAGCCCGACGAGTTTAAGGAGTTCCATGGTGTGCTTGCGGTCGGCCGCGATAGTAGTGCTGCGTGAGGAGCGAGATATTGCTCTTTGTCGCGTACTGGCCGAAGGGAACGGTCCAGGAGGATTCGCTGCCAGCGTCGGCCGGGCCGGTGCAGAGAGACGCGACGGCAGGGGTTTGGGCAACAATCGCAGTGCGGAACTGGGTCCAAAGGGCTTCATAGGTCGCGAGATTCCAGGTGGCACCGCTGAAATAGGAACTTCCATAGAGATCGCATTCGTTGCCGATCTCGAAACCGAGAAGCGATGAGCCGAATGCTTGGTAGACATAGGCGATTTCCTCGGCGGCGAGCGTAGGGGTGGTGGCCGCCACGATAGAACCGCTGGTGTAAGGGGTCGGGCCAGCGCCGCCGAGATTGATGCCATAAAGACATTGCCAGCCGGCGGCTTTGACGAAAGCGGCCAAGGCGTCGACATCCTTAGGAGCGATTTGGCCTTCGGTTTGGCCGGTTCCGGTGGAGGTCCAGACGTTGCGGTCTACAGAATTGCCGCCGATACGCAGGATGCTTTGGCCAATTAACTTAAACAAAGCAATGAGATTAGCGTTTGTACCGGAGAACAGGTACGGATTTTCGTAGAGGGTGCTTTTTTCGTAGGAAAGCCCGGCGAAGGCCGAGGGGATTGAGCCAGCAGAGGTTGCGGTGACGGAAAGCGAGGCGGAGGTGATGGAGCCGGAAGGGGTGGGTTGGGGGTTGGTATTCGAGGAGCCGCCGCCCGGTGATCCAGTGGAAGAAGACGCAGATGAAGCGCCGCAGCCTGGCAGAAGAGAGGAAGCAGCGAGAGCAAATGCGCCTTGTATGGTTTGTCTGCGCTTGAGGGAAAAGATGCGGGAGGGGTTTGGGGAAGCCATTTTTGTGCTCTCTTTAGTGCCTGGGATGGGTGGTGGCTGCCTTATTGCTTGCTGATTGTTAGGCCTTCGCGCGGGCAGCGGCACCAAGGTTTTTTAACTCTTCGGAACGGATGCAGGCAAGTGACTAACGGTTTGCCTCTGGATGGGTGGGGCTTGTCGGGGCAAGTCGAGGCTTTGGCCTCGGTTATGGGTTTTGTGTCAAACGTTGTTCCACGTGGAACATCTGGTGAGGTCGGGGATGAATGCAGTGGAAGAGGATTCACGGCGGTGCAGAGTGTTCCACTTGGAACAAGGCACCTGACTTGAAGGGGACCTCGGCTGTCGTGGCTGGCGTGAACCTGGAACCTCGCGCGTCGCCTGGGGCTAGAGCCCCGGCCAACTCCGGGCGTTTTTGGCGCGCGGCCGAAAGCGCCGCCCTGATCAAGACCTGCCGGTTGGGGTCCGTGCGATCCTCCTACGCCGAAATTCCGGAGGTGGCCACGCTGATTTCGGGGTGTCTGCTCGGATTGTGAGCTTTCTACCTGACCTTGTTTCAGGTGGAACAGTGAGGCAGAACTATGGGTCAGTAGGCGCGGGGATTCTCGATGTGGTCCATGTTCCACGTGGAACAAGCCGGAGGCTTCAGGCCCGATTTGGGCCCAGTACCCGAAATGGTCCCGCTTGAGCAGAAACCGAAAATCGCGCCTGGCGGAAGGGTAGTTTTCCACCGTGAAGCGACTTTTGCCACTCCCGTGGCCGGATCAGCGCGTAAGAATCAAACCTCTTACCCGACAAGCGTTTGCCCGACGGATAGGCCGCGGCGTTTGGGGCGGTTT
>CAWEAH010000017.1:0-599421 GCA_963807125.1 uncultured Alphaproteobacteria bacterium | reverse complement strand
TCGCATCCCTCGATCCGCACGCGGCCATCGAAAATGGCGCGTGTGCGATAGTCGTCGCCCGCGGCCAGGCTTACTTGAATGCCATCTCGCTCTCCAAGTTGCTGCAGCCACGCACGCTACGCAGGGCATTCGAGAGCTTCATAGGTTGACCGAGCGATCGAGCCGATGCTAGGAAAATAAAAGAAAACGCGTCTGCTACGGCGGTTCGAAGAAAGCGTGCCGGTTATGAAATTGCCGCCCTTCGAATACGCTTGTCCCACCACCCTTTCCGAAGCGGTCGCCCTTCTGGCCGCTCACGACGGGGAGGCGAAGCCACTCGCCGGCGGCCGAAGTTGGTGCCGATGCTCGCTTTCCGCGTCGCCTCGCCCTCCCTGCTCGTCGATCTGCGCAAGCTATCGGAGCTCCGGCAAATCCGGATTACGGATGCCGGCGTCACGCTCGGCGCCATGGTGCGCTGGCGCGAAATTCTCGACGATGCGCGGCTGCGTACGGCCCATCCCCTGTTGGTGGCCGCCGTCCGGCACGTCGCGCATTATCAAATTCGCAACCGCGGCACCGTCGGCGGTAGTGTTGCGCATGCCGATCCCGCGGCCGAACTGCCGGGAATTGTCGTGACCTGCGCGGCGAAGATCGACGTTGTCGGCAAAGCGGGGCAACGCGTCATCGCCGCTGCCAATTTTTTCCGTGGTCCTTTGATCACGGCGCTCGAACCAGACGAAATCATCACGGCTATTCGTCTACCCGCTTGGCCACCTGGACGCCGTTTTCGTTTCCAGGAATTTGCCAGGCGGCGCGGCGACTTCGCCATGGCGGCGGCGGCTCTTTTCTATGACGAAGACAATGGCAAAGCGCACAACGCTCATGTCGGCGTTATCGGTGTCGCCGACCGGCCGCTGCGCCTCAATGCGGTCGAACGGGTTCTCGATGGTGCCGCGATCGATGAGGCGACGGTCGCGAAGGCCGAAGCGGCGGCCTCCGCTGCCGTCGACCCGCCGGACGACATTCATGCCAGCGGCGCCTACCGTAAGGCGCTGGTCGAAGTCATGGTCGAGCGCGCGCTCAAAGACGCCGCTGCCTAGGATCGGTTCCCATGCCCGTAAAATTCGAGGTTAACGGCAAGGTGGTCACGGTCGAAGTGGAGCCGCGGCTTACGCTCGCGGATTGCCTGCGCCATCATCTGCAGCTTACCGGGACCCATATCGGCTGCGAGCACGGCATCTGCGGCGCCTGCACGGTTCTGGTTGACGGCGCCGCAGTGCGTTCGTGCCTGATGCTCGCGGTGCAGGCCGAGGACGCGGAAGTGGTCACGGTCGAGGGTCTATCGCTCGATGACGGCCTTACACCGCTGCAGGCGTCGTTTCGAAAGCATCACGCGCTGCAATGCGGCTTCTGCACGCCGGGCATGATCACGACGGCGCATGCGCTGCTCAGCGAAGAACCCGATTGCGACGCCGATCGGGTGCGTGAGGTTCTCTCAGGCAATCTGTGCCGCTGCACCGGCTACATCTCTATCGTCGAAGCAGTGCTCGACGCGCGCTCAGCGTATAAGCGCGACGAGAAGGGCGCATGAGGAAGATCAATTCGTTTATCGGTCAGCCGATCGAGCGACTGGAGGATTTCCGCCTGGTCCGCGGGCGCGGCCAATATGTCGGCGATCTCGCGCGCAAGGACATGCTTCATGCCGCGATCCTGCGCAGTACCGTCGGCCACGGCCGCATTCGTTCCATCGATATCGCGCGCGCGAGAAAAATGCCGGGCGTGCATGGCGTCATCACGGCGGCCGATTTGGGTGAGCCGACACCGCGCGTGCCAATGCGGCTGCAGCCAATGCCAGAATTCGAGGTATTCGGCCAGCCGGTCATGGCGCGGGACAAGGTTCGCTATGTCGGCGAGGCGCTGGCGATGGTGCTTGCCGACAGCGCCGCTGTCGCCGAGGATGCCCTGGGCGCGGTCGATGTCGATATCGATCCGCTGCCAGCGGTCGCAAATCATTCGGTCGCGGCGAAAAACGAGACGCTTCTGTTCGAGGATAGCGGCAGCAATGTTGCAATGAAATTCCGCGCCGTGCTCGGTGACATCGAGGCGGCATTCAAGCATCCCCCCTATTCCCGGCGCGAGAATTTCAGCACCCAGCGGCACACCGCCTTGACCATGGAGCCACGGGGGCTTCTCTGCGAATGGGACGCGGCGCGCGGCAGGCTCACCGTCTCGGGCGCCGCCAAAGTGCTGTTCTTCAATCGCCGCATCATCGCCAAGCAGCTGGGCCTTCCCGAAGACGCCATAGACATGGTCGAGTACGATGTCGGCGGCAGCTTTGGCGCACGCGGCGAGTTTTATCCTGAGGATTTTCTTATTCCCTTCGCCGCGCGTCATTGCGGGCGGCCGGTAAAGTGGATCGAGGACCGCCGCGAAAATCTTATGACGATGAACCACGCGCGCGAGGCGGCATGCGACGTTGAGATCGCCTGCGAACGGGACGGCACGATCCTCGGCTTGCGCGGGCATGCCTTTGTCGACATGGGCGCCTATATGCGCACCAACGGCGCCGTCGGTGCGCGCAACATCGCGCAGTTCATGTCCGGGCCTTATCGCATTCCCAACATCGATATTGACGTTTCGCTCCTGCTGACGAACAAGACGCCGGTCGGCACCTATCGCGGCCCGGGGCGCTTCGAGACCGACTTCTTCCGCGAACGATTGTTCGACATGGTGGCGCACGATCTCGGCATCGACCAGGTGGAATTACGCCGGCGCAATCTGGTCCGCGAAGCCGAGATGCCGTACACGGTCGCCACTATCACGCCGTTCGAAAGCAGGGACGAGCTCGATAGCGGCGACTATCAAGTTACGCTCGACCGCTGTCTCGCCGAGATCGGCTGGGCCGAGAAAGAAAAACTCAAGGGCAAGCTTGTCGGGGGCCGCTACCAGGGGCTCGCAATCTGTTGCTTCATCGAGGGTGGCGCCGCCGGGCCGAAAGAGAGTGCGCGGCTGGTGCTCGAATCCGACGGCACGCTCACTGTTTATATGGGCTCGTCGGGCGTTGGGCAGGGACTCGAAACGGCGTTCGCACAGATTGCTGCCGACGCCATGGAAATGCCGATGGACCGCATCAATGGCGTGTTCCACGGTTCGACAGCCTATGTCAGCGACGGCTATGGCTCCTATCACTCGCGTTCGATCGTCATGGGCGGCTCCGCCGTCCTCGATGCCGCAACAAAACTGCGTCAGATGATGTGCGCGGAAGCGGCGCGGCGGCTCAATTGCGGAGCCGCCGAAGTTGTTCTCGCCGACGGACGCGCGCTCGGCCCCGACGGCAAATCGGTGTCATGGGCGGAGCTTGCATCCGAGCCGATTTCGGTCGAAGGCGCCTTCCTCAACAAGAAGCACACCTGGGCTTATGGCGCGCACGCCGCTCACGTATCGGTCGATCCCAAGACCGGCCACGTGCAGCTCATCGATTATGTGGCAGTGGAGAATTGCGGACGCATGATCAACCCGCTAACGCTCAAGGGTCAGCTCGTTGGCGCTGTGGTGCAAGGCCTCGGCGGCGCATTTTTGGAGCATCTGGCTTACGACGACAATGCCCAGCTTCTTGTCGGCTCGCTCGCCGACTACCTCGTGCCGACCGCGAGTGATTTTCCGAGAATTCGCGGCTTTGTTATGGAATCGCATCCCTCCCCGATCAATCCGCTCGGCGCCAAGGGCGCCGGCGAAGGAGGCATCATCTCGGTCGGCGGCCTGATGGCGAACGCGGTTGCCGATGCGTTGAGTTCGTTGCGCATCGAGCCGCGCGATCTGCCGCTGTCGCCGTCGCGCGTTTGGCAATTGGTCCAGGACGGCCGCGTCATGGACGAACGGGCACAACAAGAATAGATTAGCCCAGAACGAACAGGAGCAGGCTATGAGCGTTGCCCGCCACCCGCGACCGAAAGACCTCGAGGGCGTTCCGATCGAAGAGATCATGAAAAAATATGTCGGGCGCTTCAAAGAGAAGAAGCCCGATTGGGCCGCGTTCGAGGACGCCAAGATCGAAGGCTACAAGCGCGCGCAGCATCGCTTCATCGGGGCCGGCGGCTCCGGCAAGCATGGCGATACGAATGTGATCCCGGCCGGCAATTTCACGCTATCGATTATGTATGTCGAGCCGGGCCAGGGCAACGCTGCGCACACCCACGAAGTCGAGGAGTGCTTTTTCGTGCTGCAAGGCTATCTCGATGTGTTCGTGGAAGACGAAAGCGGCAAACGCCTAACTACGCGACTCGGACCTTGGGAGTGCGTCTCCTGTCCCGCCGGCGTGATCCACGGCTATCAGAACGATTCGCTCGGGCCGGTTTATTTCCAGGTCATGCTGGGACGCGGAAAACCGGAGACCATGGGCTATGCCGACGAGGACCTCTTCAAGCGCAAGGACGCGCACCTCAAGGCAGTCTGAGGGCTCTCGACACGCACGACTGTTAGCTTTCGAGAAGGTCCGATGCGCTTTATTTCCGCAGCAGTCGTCGCCTTGATGGTTGCGACGGTAGTTTCTACATCGGCCCAAGAATCCTCCTCACCTGCTTGGCCGCAGCGGCCGGTGACAATCGTCGTGCCGTTCCAAGCCGGCGGTTCGGCAGACTTGCTTGCGCGCATCTTGCAACAGCGCATGCAGGCCGATTTCGGCATGCCGTTTGTGGTGGAGAACCGCTCCGGTGCGGGCGGCAGCATCGGCGCGTCATACGTGGCGAAAGCGCCGAAAGACGGCCTAACGCTTTTGCTCGGAACGCTCAGCAGCAACGTCCTCAACGGTTTCATCTACGGCAAGCTACCCTATGATCCGGAGGAAGACTTCCAGCCCATTTCGCTTCTCATCCGCCTGCCGAATTTGCTCGTAGTCACGCCGAAAATGCCGGTGAAAACCGTGCCGGAATTGATCGCCTATCTCAAGGCGAACGACGGCAAACTCAATTACGGCTCTTCGGGCATCGGCACATCCTCGCATCTTTCGGTAGTGATGTTCGAGCTTGCGACCGGCACGCACATGACGCATGTGCCATTCCGCAGTACGACGGATGAGGTGACGAGCATGATGAACGGCAGTGTCGATCTTGCCATCGACAGCATGACGACGTTGTGGCCGCAGGCTCAGGCCGGGGTGGTGCGCGCGTTGGCAGCGACCAGCACCAAGCGTCTCGCCAGTGCCCCCGATTTGCCAACGATCGGCGAGACTCTGACGGGGTTTTCAGTCGAGGGATGGCAGGGGCTGTTCGCTCCGGCCGGCACGCCGCAACCGATCGTCGACAGGATCGCCGCCGAGGTGAAAAAGGTGTTCGAACAGCCCGATGTCGTTGCGGCTCTCACCAACGTCGGCGGCGAGCCCGCGCCGATGGACCCGGATCGGTTCGCAGCCTTCATCGCCTCGGAGCGCCTGAAGTGGCGCGACGTCATCAAGGCGTCCGGCGTTCACATCGATTGATTACCGAAGCGCCGGCCAGCGCCGGCAACATTGAGCGGCGCGAACGGCTTGGCAGTTCTGATGGCTTGCCTGTATGCTTTGTCCCGACGCCTGGAGCGGGCGATATTGGGATCGATGTCATGAGCAATCGCACAAGGCCCGCGACGGTATCGCGACGGCGTTTCCTCAAGGAAACCGCGTTGGCGGCAGGAGCCTTCGCGGCCCCGGTAATGCCGCGTTTGGCACGAGCTGCCGGCCCTCTCAAACAGGTGAACATGACGCTCGATTGGGTCTTTCAGGGCCCCAACGTGGGCTTCATGCTGGCTCAGGACAAAGGTTTTTATCGTGAGGCCGGACTCGATGTCGCCATCACTCCCGGGAAAGGCTCCGTCAGCACTGCCCAGTTGGTCGCCAGCAAAGCGGCCCAGTTTGGATTTGCCGACGGCTACGTTGTCGGCAACGGTGTCTCAAGGGGCATGGGCTTAAAGACAGTCGGCAGCATTTATCGGCGCAATCCCGCCGCCGTCGTGGTGCTCGCCGATTTCTGGCATCAGCACACCGAAGGATCTGGAAGGTAAGAGCATCGCGATCACGGCCGGCAGCGCACAATTCCAGCAATGGCCTGCCTTCGTGAAGGGGGCGGGGATCGACGGCTCCAAGATCGATGTCGTGAATATCGATCCGACCGGCGTCGGAGCAGCCCTGATCAACAACAAGGTTCCGGCCATCGCCGGCTTCGCCCAGGGCTATGTGCCGTCGATTGAAATCCGCGGCAAGAAGGAAACGCGCATCTTCTGGTATGCCGATTACGGTGTGACCGTGGTGAGCAACGGGATTATCGTTCATAACGATCTTCTTGAGAGTGACCCCGAGCTGGTGCGCGCCTTTGTCACGCCCACGATCAAGGGATTTCTTTATGGACGGAAGAATCCGGACGAGGCAGTCGCGAGCGTCAAGAAATATCTGGAGACTGTCGACCCGGTGATCACTCGTCGCGAGATGGAGCTTTCGTGGAAGACGTGGGTGACGCCCAACACCAAGGGAAAGGCTCTCGGCTGGGCTTCCGATGTTGATTGGGTCGAGACCGTCAAAGTGCTCAAGCAATACGGCGGCATCGGCAGCCCCCTCGTCGCGAGCGAACTCTACACCAACGAGTTCGTACCGACCGGCGCGGATTTTGTTCCGCCGCAAGAGGCTTAGACGGCCCGATCATCGTGAGTACGTCTGCCGATAGCGATCACGTGTATTTGCGCATCGAGAATCTGTCCAAGGATTGCGCGGCGCGCGATGGGGCCTACTAACGGGGAAAATCTCCGCGACGATATTGAATCTGTGTTCGGCAAACGCTGCCTGATCGTGCGTTCCCGTGGCGCTACGAAGCCCTGGATCATTCGCTCGTCGGCGGCCGTAACGCCTTCTCAACCACCCGTCGCGCCGGCAAACGCTTGAACGCGAGCGATTCTGAGTTTACGAACGCGCCGCGGCGATCAACGCATACAGCTTGGGCGGCGTAACCGGATATTCCGTGATCGTCACGCCGAAAGGAGTGAGCGCATCCTCGACCGCAGCAATGATCGCGCCGGCGGCAGGTACGCAACCGGATTCACCGACGCCTTTAACGCCCAGCGGATTGAGCGGCGAAGGGCATTCGACAAAGTGGACCTCGATTTTCGGCACTTCCGTCGCGGTGGGCATCAGATAATCGGCAAATGAGGTGGTCAGCGGCTGGGCGCCCTCGTCGTAACCCATCCATTCAAAAAGCGAATTGCCGATGCCGTGCACGGTGCCACCGACCAGCTGGCCTTCAACGATCATGGGGTTGATCAGACGGCCGCTGTCATTGATTACAACGTAACGCAGGATGCGAACGCCGCCGGTTTCCACGTCGACTTCGACCTCTACCGCGTGGCAACCCATTCCGTAGGTAAGCGCGCTCGGAAGGAAGTTTTGGAGACTCTCGAGCCCGGGCTCGAATTTTCCTGGCATAGCGTAGCCAGGTACGCCGGAGACCGCTTCGGCCACCTCGCGGAGCGTGAGGCCGCTGCCGGGAGCGCCGGCGACCTCGACGCGGCCACCCCGCAACTCGAGGTCCTCGACACCCGTCTCCAAGAGATGTGCGGCAACACTGAGCACCTTCTCGCGCACAGTGAGCGCCGCGAGGTGCACAGCCGATCCGGCAGTGACGGTCTGCCGGCTAGCGAAGCCTCCTTGTCCGTGCGGAATGACCGCAGTGTCACCGGCAATCACGGTGATAGTATCGGCAGCAACGGCGAATTGCTCGGCGCAGATTTGGGCGAGTGCGGTTTTGATGCCCTGCCCCATCGGCATGGCGCCGGTATAGACCGATATACGGCCCGAGCGGCCGATTCGGACGATGCCGGACTCGAACGGCCCGCGACCGGTTCCCTTCACTCCGTTTCCAATGCCGATCCCGAGATAGCGGCCTTGTTCTCGCGCCGCGCGCTGCCGTTCGGCAAACCCAGCGTAATCGATCACATCGAGCGCCATGTCGAGGCAGCGCGGGAAATCGCCACTATCGAGCGTGACCGGTGAACCGGCGCGCGTCTTGAGCGGCGTAACATACGGCATCTTGTCCGCCGGCACGAGATTGCGCCTGCGCACCTCCGCCCGATCGAGGCCAAGCTGGCGCGCGATCCGGTCGAGTACGCGCTCCATGGCGAATGCGGCTTCCGGATAGCCGGCGCCGCGCACGGGCATGGTTGCGACTTTATTGGTCTCAACCACCAGCACGCGCAGATCGAAAGCGGGCACGACATAGGGGCCCGGTACGCCTGCCGAGGCGTTATAAGGTAGGTTGAGGCCCTGCGGCGTGTAGGCCCCCTGATCGTGTGTCAGCTCGCCGCGCAGGCCGAGTACGCGTCCGCCGCCATCGAACGCGACTTCGAGGTTCCAGTACTGGTCGCGCTCCTGCACTGCCGCCAAAAAGTGCTCGCGCCGGTCTTCGATCCATTTGATTGGGCATTGCAGACGCAAGGAGGCGGCCGAAATGACGACTTCCTCTGGATACATGACGAACTTTGCGCCGAAGCCCCCACCGACGTCGGGCGCCACGACGCGAATTTGGTTCTCATCGCGCCGCAACAATTGCATCAGGAAAGCTCGCACCTCGTGCGCAAGCTGCGTCGACGACCACAGTGTCAGCCGATCCTCGTTGACGTCATACACGGCAAGAGCGCCCCGACCTTCGATGGAGTGGGCGCCGCCGCGGTGCTGCTTGAGATTGACCCGCGCGCGGTAAGGTGCGCGCGCAAATGCCGCGGCGATGTCGCCGTAGGACTGGCGAAATTCGATAAGGAGATTGCTAGCCTTGCCGCGATGCGCGAGCGCGGCGCCCGCACGCAGCGCCGCTTGACAATCGGATATCGCCGGCAGCACCTCGTAATCGACGTCGACCAGAGCGGCTGCATCTTCCGCGACGGCACGCGATTGCGCGATCACGACGGCGACAGCCTCGCCGACGAAAGCGACTTCGTCCTTGGCAAGAACTATGGGGGTAACGTCCGGTGACAATTGCTCGGTGCGGAACTGAAGTGGCAGCCTCTCCTGCGTCAGCATCGGCGCAATGTCGGCAAACGTGAACACGGCGTGTATGCCCGACAACCGGCGCGCCGCGCTGGTGTCGATACGGCGAATTGCGGCGTGCGCGTGCGGACTGCGCACGAAAGCCGCCTCAAGTGTGCCCGGAAATTTGAGATCGTCGACGAAACGGCCGCGACCTTGAAGGAGCGGTCCATCCTCGAGACGCGGCACTCGTTTGCCGATTGTGTGAGTCTGCATCACATCGAACACGTTTCAGAGCAGTATCTGTCAAGATTTACACTAAACGGCATGGTACTTGAACCCCGACGCGCTGTCCCCCGCTCGAGAGTTGACGTCCTAGCCGAGTTTTGGATTGTGACGTCGGTCGGCCGCTATGGTATCGAGGAACTCCTTAATGTTGTCGCCAATCCCAACGATTGTCCGGGCGTTGGTCCGACACTGGCCACTGCTCCGGTCGCTGTTTCGCGCTCACATTGTCTCGCGCGTGAACGAAGCGTGCTCGACGGCGTGAGGCGGCAGCACAAGCCTTTCTAGAAGGCCGACCAACGCAAACAGCACGATGCCCAACAGCGTGAGCGCCACGATACCGGCAAACAGCAGCGCCGTGTCCATGTTTCCATTGGCAATTAGCAAGAGATAGCCGAGCCCGCCCTGGCCGCCAACGAACTCGCCGACGACTGCGCCGACCACTGCAAATGTGATGGAGATTTTCAAACCGGCGAAGATCGACGGCAGCGCATTTGGCAATTGAATCTTGAAAAAAGTCGCAACCGATCCGAGGCCCATCGATTGGGCGAGGTAGATTTTCTCGCGCTCCAGCGACGCCAGGCCCATTGCGGTGTTGATGACGACCGGGAAGAAGGCGATGAGGAACGCGATCAGCACTTTGGGCAGAAGCCCAAATCCGAACCACACGAGGAACAAAGGCGCCACCGCCACTTTCGGCACTGCCTGCGAGGAAACCAGCAGCGGATAGACGCCGCGCGCAAAAGGCCGCCACAAGTAAATGGCGAGCGCCAGCGGCACGCCGACAGCGACGCTCAGCGCGAAGCCGAGAAGAATTTCAAATGTAGTCACCACACTGTCCTTGATCAGTATGACGGAGTTTGAATCCATCGACAGCACGATTTGGCTGGGCGCCGGCAACAAGTAGGGCGGAATCGAAAACAAACGCGCAGCAGCTTCCCAGACGGCTATCAGGACCACCATCATCCCGATAGGATAGATAAACGCTCCGATCCGCTCCCGCCGTGCGCGGTCGCGGCTGCGCTGCTGGACGCCGGCATCGAGGTTCCCAGCGCCCGCCGAGACTTGCGGCGTCGCAAATCCTGGTGAATCCAAACTTTCGGTCATTGTCATACTCCGCGTCAGGGCCGGCTCAATGCTCCCGCAACACGCCGCGCGCCAGGAACAGTTCTAAAATCTGCCGGCTGTACTCTGCGAATTCCGGCGTCTCGCGCATCGCCAGCGTCCTCGGCCGCGGCAGCTTGATATCGATGATACGATCAATGCAGCCCGGTCGTGGCGTCATGACGATGACGCGATCGGAGAGAAAGACCGCCTCGGCGATGCTGTGAGTGATGAACAGCACAGTCATGTGCCGCTCGTTCACCAGCGCCTGCAGATCGAGGACCAGCTGGTCGCGGGTCAAGGCGTCGAGCGCGCCGAAGGGCTCGTCCATGAGCAGATGATCGGGGTTATGGATGAGCGCGCGGCAGATCGAGACGCGCTGGCGCATGCCGCCCGACAGCTCATGAGGGTATCTTTTCTCGAAGCCGCCCAGACCGACCGTCGCCAGAAGTTCGCGCGCGCGCGTCTCTGCCTCTTTGCGGTTCATCTGGCGCGCTTCCGCCTGCAGCATGATGTTGCCGAGCGCGGTGCGCCAGTCGAGCAGGACCGGACTCTGAAAAACGATGCCGATGTCGGTGCGCGGCCGGTCGACGGTGCGACCATCGACCCGCACTGCGCCGCTCGTCGGCGGCAGCAGGCCGGCGGCGATCATCAACAGCGTGCTCTTGCCGCAGCCGCTCGGGCCGACGTGTGAGATAAACTCGCCGCGACGCTGTGTGAACGAGATCTCGCTGAGCGCGCGCACTTCGCCGTCGCGCGTTGCGTAACCCTTGGATAGATGCTCGATGCGCAAATACACCTGATCGTCGATTTTATTCACGCTAAAGCGGCCGCTTAAGCTTGTTGCGGCGGCACGTACGCGGCGCCGGTAGGGACGAATTCGTTGGTGTAGAGTTGGCTGGTCGCAAGCGGAGCGGTCACGCCGCCGTATTGCTTGAGCACGGCGATGGTCGAAGCCCAATCGGCGTCGGCACCCCAGCCGAGCGGCTTGCCCTTGGTGTTGGGCGTCACCCAGGTCTTCCACGAAAGCTCGAACTCGCGCTTGGTGATCGTTGGGTCAGCGGTCTCCTGGTACTTCTTCACGGCGGCAACCATCTCGTCCATATGCTGCCGCCCGTAGAGAAAACCTTTGATCGTCGGCGGAACGAACGCACAAATCAGGTCGGGATCGCTGTTGAGAAGATCTTGATGTACGATGATGCCGTTGCTGACGATGGTGACGCCGTAATCGGCGAACCAGAATATGCGTACCTGCTTATTGCCGCGGAGTTCGATGCCCGGCACATAGCTCGGGACGTAGCCTCCGATCGCATCGACCCTGCCGCTGACGAGTGCCGGTCCGACGCCGGCCGGATCGATGTTGACCATCTGCACTTTAGAGGCGTCGAAGCCAGCGCCCTTGGCAAAGGCGGGCCACTGCAGGAATTGCGCACTGCCCGCTGTCATCGCGACAGTTTTGCCTTCAAGATCTTTAGGCGTCTTGATCGTGGAATCGGCGAGCACCATGATGGCGGAGGGGGTGCTGCGGTAAATGCTGCCGACGGTTTTGATTTGCATACCCTTGGCAACACCGTTGCCGACGACAAAGCCGTCCGAGAAACCGATTTGGGTCGCCTTGCTCGCGACCAGTTGCGCCGTACTGGCCGAGCCCTTTCCGGCGGTGATGGCGACATCGAGCCCGGCATCGCGATAAAACCCCTTCTCCTGCGCTACGACGAAACCTGAGTTGAGGCCCTGAAAAAGCCAATCGAGCGTCATTCTGACCTGCTTGAGCGGAGCCGCGGCACCCGCCCGGAACGGCGCGAGTGGCAACTCGAGCGCTCCCGCAACCAGCACGGAATTTTTGAGAAAGCGGCGGCGCGACATCAGCGTACGCCGAAACGTATGAGACTTCATGACTTTACCTCTGAGAATTACGTCCCGGCATCGAGATAGCATACAGGGGAGACACCGGAGCTGTCATCACGCGTCATGTCGCGGCTCCTATGAAGCAACACGCGAGCCGAGCCGAACACCCCCCAGATCCAGCCTCCTCCGGGCCCAACGTCCAAAGGGAGACAATGGTCATTGATGCCGGCGTCAGCGGAAAGCAGGGCTATATCCTGATCCGCATACGTAATGCGAGCCGTCGATCAGGCTCATTCCGTCCGCTCTTTGCATAGTGACAAGAGCGCGCGGGAAGATACCGTTGTGCCGGATGTAGACAGAGGGGCGGAGCACTCTCCGTACTATGTATTTTGTACCTCAGATGGGTGTTGTAATGGTGGGTTTGCACAGGTGTAACTTTTGGCCAGTCCAAATTTTATTACTACACCGAGACGCTTAGACTTGGCTGCGGGACCGCGTAAGCGAGCCTCACCAGCCAAGAGGCCGGTTTGCGCAAATAACTGCAGATTATCTGCTGCGTCACGCCGGTTCTATTGGGAACGCGGTCTATAACCCGTAGTATTGCCTGAGGTTTTTGTGCCCTCCAATTCCCTGCGTACCAGAACAGGGAATTTCCGAGTGACAACAGGGAAGGAAAGCATCGGAGCGGGGAATTTAGACCGCCCTGCCCTGCTATCCGTGTGTCTGCGCTAAGGGCACGAGCGGAGGTCGACCCAATAGACGTTGTAGCCGGCTCGTCCACACCATTTTCAGACTTTCGTCTACGCATCGCCCAGGAATCGACTTGCATGACGAGGTCTTCCGCCGAAATGCCCTCGAAGTGCCGTCCGCCAAGGTGTTGACGGTCTCGCTGCACCTTCACATGCGTTTGATCGAAACCGGGAGATCGCTTGCACTCATCCCCGCCTCTCCCACGCGCTTTGGCGGCCAGCGAACGGGCATCAAGGCATTGCCAATAAAGGTCTCGTCGTCGCCCGCACCAATCGGCTTCATCACCGTGAAAGATCGCACGCTCACGCCGCTGGCAGAACGCTTTATCGATTGCGCCCGTAAAGTCGTCAATGCGAATACCACTCGTGCATTGATGCAACGCCCGTTCGAGCTCGGATGAGCGAAGGCAAAGCATCAGCGAATACACGATCTCGCGACGTACTGTCGTTCTGGCTAGCGGCAGGCACCGAGCGTTGGTTTACAGCGGATGAGACGTTTGACGCGGAAATCCGAGCCCGGTTTGAAGGGATCTACAATGACGCGGCGACAGGATGCCTCAGCAGTTGGGAAAGCATCTGCGGCTGCGCTCTCGCGCTTGTCATCCTCCTGGATCAGTTTCCACGCAACATGTTTCGCGGAAGGGCGCGCGCCTACTCGACTGATTTACTTGCGCGGGCTGTCGTTACGCGCGCTATTGCCAGGGGATTCGATCAGCAGTGTGAAATGCCAGCGCGTTCATTTTTCTACCTACCGTTCGAGCACTCGGAAAATCTCATCGACCAGGAATACTGTCTTACGCTTATGCGAGCGACCGGTGATGCAGGCCTTGAAACCGGTGATGCAGGCCTTGAAGCATAACGTCGTCGGACTTGCGAAGGCCGCAAAGGCACTGAAACTCCCGATCATCGTGACCACGACGGCCAAGGACAGCATGTGGGGACCGACATTTCCCGAACTGGTTGAAGCTTTACCCGGCGTCCCAATTATCGACCGTTCCACGGTCAACGCCTTCGATGATCCGCGGGTCGCGCGCGCTATCGAAGCGACCGGTCGCAAGAAGCTGATTTTTGCGGGTCCTTCGCTGGAGGTGTGCGCCGCGTTTCCTGCCATGACCGCCGTTGGCAGGGGTCTCGACGCATACGTCGCCGTAGATGCGTGCGGCACGTTCAGTGAGACCAAGCATCGAGTGGGCCTGCTACGGATGATGCAAGCTGGCGTTATCCTTTCGGACTACGCGACTCTCATGATTGAGGTTCTCAAAGACAACGCACGGCCCGAGGCCGGCATGGTCTATAGAGCAATCGACATGGATTGGGCCAAGCTGGTGGGCCAGATCGCAGAAGCCAAGTAACATCGCGAACAGAGGTGGCCGCGTTGCTCGTTTCACAGTCGACGATCTTGGCGTCGTCACGACCGAGCATAAGTCATTGTCCAAACAGCTCTGTCGCCAGAATGGTACTCATTCCCGTCCCACGGCGAACCGCAAATATGCAGATGGGCGTACGGCGTGCCGTCAAACATCACTAACGTTCCAGCGTCGCGCATGACCGTTGGTAAGCCGGAAAGTCGCGCGTAAAACGGCCAGATAATCATCCAGTGCGGCCCAATGGGGATGGGCGGAACTCGTCCGGTCAAATGGATCGGTATAGCTGCGCTGCAAAGCCCCATTGAGCATATAGATCAATCCGGGCTCGGTGTTCGACGGTTTCGGCTTCTTCGCCATGATGTCCATCATCCATCGCATCCCCATTGGGTCCGCGCACATATCAGCCTGCCCGATAATGTTCTCGTTGCCTGGAACACAAATCCACCGGTTCGAGCCCGGGCGCAGCACCGTCATCTTCCCTTGAGCATCCATTTCCGCGACCGTGGCCTCTCCCGTGACGCTGTCAGGTCCGGATAAAAGCGCTCGCCGAATCTTGGCTTTCACTATTTCATCCGACATGATGTTGTCTCCGTCGACTGCGTTATCGCCGTTCTGCGATCCACCCGTTTCCCGATTATCTCTTCCGCCACTGCCGCAAATTCTCGGCCGTGATAAACAAAAGTGGGACAAGGAAGATTCCAAAGACCGCGGCGGCAATCATGCCGCCGAACACTGGCGTGCCGACGGCATGCCTCGTCGCGGCGCCAGCGCCGGTGGCGATGACCAGCGGCACCAGACCAAAGATGAAAGCAAAGCTGGTCATCATCACCGGACGGAAGCGCAAAGTTGCCGCCTCGATGGCCGCCGACATAACGTCTTTGCCAAGCGCCCGCTGTTCCACCGCAAAAGCGACGATCAGAATGCCGTTCTTGGCGGCAAGCGCGATCAGGACGACAAGCCCGATCTGCGCATAGACGTCGAAGCTCAGTCCGGCGATCGCGACCGCCGCCACCGCACCTAGGATGCCGACGCTCACAGACAGCAAAGCCGGTATCGGGATATTCCAGCTTTCGTAAAGCGCCACCAAGAACAGGTAGGCGAACAACAGGGCAAAGCCGAGAATGCTTGCCGTGTGTCCGCTCGCCGTCTTTTCCTGGAACGCCGTTCCGGTCCATTCGTAGCTGAAGCCGGATGGCAGCGTCGTTGCGGAAATCCGCTCCATGGCGGCAAGCGCGTCGCCCGAACTCGCCGGCGGTTTCGCCGCGCCGTTGATCACAGCGGCACGATAGCCGTTATAGCGCACCACGGTCTGCGGCCCTTGCACCAGCTTGGCAACGGCGAGCGCTCGCATCGGCACCATGTTGCCCTTGGCGTTGCGGACATAGATCGAGTCGATATCACTGACCTGATCTCGAAACTGCTTATCGGCCTGAATGTTGACTTGCCAAGTACGGCCAAAGACGTTGAAGTCATTGACGTAGTAGCTGCCGAGCGTCGATTGCAATGCGTTGAAAATGTCGTTGATCTTGACGCCGAGCACCTGCGCCTTATCACGATCGATATCGAGGTAGAACTGCGGAGTATTGGCGGCATAAGTCGAGAACACGCCGGCAAGCTCGTGCTGCTGATTGGCGGCGACCGTCAGCGCGTTCATCACTGCGGCAACGTCGGTCGGTGACTGGCCCTGCAGCGCTTCAAGCGCATACTGGAATCCGCCTGTATTGCCGAGACCGAGGATCGGCGGCAGGTTGAACGGGAACGCGATGGCCCCCTGGATCGCCGCCATCTGCGGCCGGAGCTTGGCGATAATGGCGCCAGCGCCCTCCGCCGGGTCGGTGCGCTGTTCGTAGGGTTTGAGCCGGATGACAAAGAACGCCTGGTTGGAAGCCGCGACATAATCGATGAAATTAAGACCGACCACCGATAATACGCCTTGAACCCCTGGTGTTTTCTGAACGATATTTTCGACCTGCTTGACTACGCCTTCGGTGCGCTGAACCGAAGCGCCTTCCGGCAGTCGCAGGGCGGCGAAAATGGCGCCTTGGTCTTCGTCGGGCAGGAAACTCTGCGGTGTCCTGTTGAAGACAAAGATCGCCATCGCCAGCGCGCCGACGGCAACAAGGACGCCAATTATAGCCACACGCGCCAGCCGGCGCACGACGGCGACATAGCCATCGCGTGCCTTGTCGATGCCACCGAGCACATAGCGCATCACACCAGAGGTGTGCTGGCCACGCTTGAGCAGCACCGAGCACAGCGCCGGGCTCAAGGTCAGCGCATTGAGCGCCGAAATCAGCATCGAGATCGAGACCGCAACGGCGAATTGCCGGAACAACTGGCCGCTGATACCGGGCGTAAAGGCAACCGGCACGAATACCGATAGCAGTACGAGGGTTATGGCCAGGATCGGACCGGTGATTTCCGCCATCGCCTTTTTGCAGGCGTCGGGAACCGATAGTTCGGGCTCTGCCTCGATCACGCGCTCGATATTCTCGACGACGACGATGGCGTCGTCGACCACGATGCCTATGGCGAGAACCAGCGCCAACAACGACACTGTATTGGCCGAGTAGCCGATCATCAGCATGACCGCGAAAGTGCCGATGATCGATACCGGCACCGCGATCAACGGGATCAGCGTGGTGCGGAATTTACCCAGGAACAAAAACACGACGATAGCGACGAGAATAATTGCAATCACCAGCGTCCGAACGACCTCGACAATGGTCGCATTCACGAACACTGTCGTGTCGAAGAAGACCGTATAGGTAAGATCGGAAGGAAAGCGCGCCGCGAGCGTCGTCATGGTGTCGCGCACTTGTTTGGCGACGTCGACGGCGTTCGAGCCCGGAGACTGGTAGATGCCAATCGCGGCCGCCGGCGCGCCGTTGAAGCGGCTGTAGCGATCTTCCGATTGTGCGCCCATCTCGACGCGGGCGACGTCGCTGACCCGCACAATCGAGCCGTCGGGATTGGAACGCAGAACGATATTGGCGAATTCCTCCGGCCGCGTCAGCCGTCCCGTGGTCTTGATGTTGATCTGGAACTGCTGGTCGGGCGACGCGGGAGCGGCGCCGATGCGGCCCAACGCGGCCTGGACGTTCTGGCTCTGCACCGCGGCAATGACGTCGTTGGGCGTCAGATTAAGTTCGGTCAGTCGTTGCGGATCGAGCCAGATTCGCAGCGAATAATTCAGCGGACCGAATAGCACTACCTGACCGACGCCCTTGATACGCGACAGCGGGTCAATGACGTTGATGACCGCATAATTGCTCAGATAGACGGCGTCATAGGTGTTCTTCGGCGAATAAAGATTGATCACCTGCAGCAGCGCCGCCGATTTCTTACGGACGCTCAAGCCCGAGCGCTGCACCTCGTCTGGCAATTGTGGAATGGCCAGGCTAGCGCGATTTTGCACATTGACGGTATCGATGTCGGGATCGGTGCCGAGCGCAAAAGTGACGTTAAGGGTATAGCTGCCGTCGGAACCGCTCGCGGACTGATAATAGAGCGCATTATCGACGCCGTTGATCTGCTCTTCGATCGGCTGCGCGACAGTCGTCTCGACCACTTCGGAGTCGGCGCCTGGATAATTTGCGGTGAGCGTGACCTGCGGCGGCACGATGTCGGGAAATTGCGCAATCGGAATCGCCGATATGGCAATGAGGCCGGCCAGCGTGATGACGATGGCAATGACGATGGCAAAGCGCGGCCGATCGATGAAAATATTGGAAAACATTGCGCTGAATGTTCGCTTTGCGGGTTTCGCTCAGTTCTCCGGCACAGCGTTCGCCGCCACCACTTGGCCCGGGTGCACCTTCTGAATGCCGTCAGTGATGATCAGCTCACCCTCCTTGAGTCCGTTCTCGACTTCGATATCTTTGCCGTGGTCGGTGCCGGTCGTGATGCGCCGCTGCTCGACCTTCTTTGCGTCGTCGACGACCAGCACGTAATGGCCGGCTTGATCGAGCAGAACCGCGGCCTGGGGCACGAGCAACGCATAGCGGGGCTTACCGCGCTCGACGATAACGCCGACGACGCCCCCGGGGATGAGCTCGCCGTCGGGGTTCGGCAGTAATGCGCGCGCGGTAACGGTATCAGTATCGGCTTGAACCCGTACGTCGAGGAAATTGGTCAGCCCGGGACGGGAATAAATGCTGCCGTCAGGCAGCCTGATGTGAACTACCACATGCGGGTCTTTGTCGGCGGACGCCGCCACCCGACGTCGATATTCGACTACGTCGGCCTCGCTCGCCTGAAACGTCACATAGATGGGATCCTGGCTGACGATGGTAGCGAGTATTCCAGTTGACGGGCCGACCAGGTTACCGACGGTGTAGTTGGCAATTCCGATGCGACCGTCGATGGGTGAGACGATTTCGGTGTAGCTGAGATTGATCTTGGCTTGTTCCAGAAGCGCCTGCGCCTGCAAAATGTCGGCCTGCGCCGATTGCTCGGCGGCAGCCAACTCATCGACGGTGGCCTGCGGCACATTCTGGTTTTTCACCAGCGCCTGGGCGCGCTGCAACTGCAAATTCGCGTTGACCTCGGTTGCCTTGGCCTTGGCAAGATTGGCCGCCTGCTGATCGACTGCAGCCTTGTAGGTGTCCGGCTCGATGCGAAAGAGCAGATCGCCGGTCTTGACCATCTGCCCTTCGGTGAAATTGCGTTGCCGATAAAGCCGGTCACCCGCGCTACGACATCGACCTTGTTTACAGCGGCAACGCGGCCGACAAAATCGCCGGTCTCTGTCACTTGCCGGCTTACGACCGGCTGTACCGAGACCGAGGGTGGCGGTGTGTTCTGCGCCAGACTGGCACCGCAGCAAAATACTGTGGGTATGAGTAGGCCAAGCGAAGTCACAGTCTTGTGGATCAGGCGAGAAATCATATTGAACTCCCGCGGAGGCTTGATACAGACCGGGAATAGATAGGTTGGCATTCGAAGCTAAAGCGTGAATTTGCCTTGCTTTTGCTGTTTAGCAAGTCGTCAACGCGACGTTTGATTCCTCAGTTGCGCTACATCCTCCGCCGTGACCCGTGACTGTTGAGTACCAAAACGCGCCGTAACGTAATTGGTCACGGCTGCAATTTCGACGTTGGAATAGCTACTCCCGAAAGCTGGCATGGAGATGATGCCAGTAGGCGCATGCCGCGTCGTCCCTGAGATCACGATCTGAGCGACATTCGTCGCCCTCGGATCATTAACCGCACGCGAGCCGCTGATCGTGGCATATTGTGAGATTAGACTTACCCCCGTCCAGTTGTGACAACTGGCGCAAGCCTCTTCAAAAACACGTTTGCCGACGACATCAGCCGTCCCCCCTCCAATCGTGGGCGACGCTGGCGCCGGCGCGGCAAGCGTCGCCGACTGATCAGCCGATGTGAGAGGTGGAATACTGCGCAGATAAGCAACGAGCGCATGGATGTCGGACGGGCTCCATCTGGCTGAAGCTATGGTCCACCGCCTCGCCCATCGGCCCCGCCGCCGTCCCGTGATTGGTTGCGTGGCCAGCGGACAAATAGTCAAATACCTGCTGATCGCTCCACGCGCCGATGCCGGTGCCCTTGTCGGAAGTAATATTGTAGGCAGTCCAGCCCGCGGTAACGGCCCCGGCAAATTTCTCGCGATTGTTCAACGCGAAAGCAAAGTTACGAGGCGTATGGCATTCGCCGCAATGGGCCAAGGCCTCGGCAATGTAGGCACCGCGGTTCCACTCTGCGGTTTGCGCCGCGATTCGGTGCGAAGCGCTGGTCGGCGTTGAACGCCCACGACCAGAAACTCATCGCCCACCGCTGGTTATAGGGAAAGCTCAGAGCATCGGGGCGATTCGCGGAATGCACGGCCGGAAGACTGAACAGATAGGCCTTGATAGCCAACGCATCGGCGTCGGTCATGTACGTGTAGGAAGGGAATGGCATAGCCGGGTAAAGATTAGTCCCGTTCGGCAGAATTCCCTTTTGGACGGCGTTCAAGAAATCCCGATCGCTATAATTTCCAATGCCGGTTTCCTTGTCAGCTGTGATATTCGGCGAATAGAGCGCGCCGAACGGCAACGGAAATTCAAGGCCACCGGCATAATCTTTGCCGCCGGGAGCGGTGTGGCAGACCAGACAGTCGGCGGCGCGCGCCAGATATTCGCCACGCTTGATAATGTCCGCATTGGCCAAGTCCGTGGGCACTCCTGTCGGATTTGGGGCGTGGTAATCGGTTAGCGCGATAGTCGATCCGCCGGCAAACTCCATTGGTCCCGGATTGAACTGCTTCCACCCAAAACCGGCCAGCGTGATGACAACGAGGGCGATAATAATAAAAACGATGCGGCGCCTGCGCATGACGGCTACACCTTCTTGACCGCAAGCGCGGCGCGGTCGATGGGCAGCCGACGGAGAGCAATGCCGGTTGCTGCATAGATCGCATTGCGTAAAGCCGGCGGTCCTGCCGTCGTACCGGTCTCTCCAATGCCGCCGGGGTCTTCGCCGCTCTTGATTACGTGCACGTCAATCTTCGGCACTTGGTCGATACGCAGCATGCGGTAGTCGTTGAAATTCGATTGCCGGACACGCCCGTTCGCGATGGTGACTTCGCCATACAGGGCGGCGGTGAGCCCGAAGATCAAACCGCCCTGCAATTGCGCCATGATCGTATCGGGATTGACCGCGATGCCGGTATCGACTGCCGTGTGACACGGCGCAGATGAACCTCGCCGTGATCGTCGACCTCGGCTTCAACGACGGTGGCAATAAAGCTGCCGAACGATGGCTGAACGCTCACGCCTCGGCCGGTGCGCGCCGGCAACGGCTTGCCCCAACCCGATTTCTCCGCCACCAGATCGAGCGCCGCCTTGAGCCGCGGATTAGTGCCGAGCATGCTGCGGCGAAAGTCGATAGGGTCCTTGCCGACCTTGTGCGCCAGTTCGTCCATGAAGCACTCGGTGGCAAAGACGTTGTTGTTCGGTCCAACGCCGCGCCAGAAGCCGGTGGGCACAGCGGGCGGCTCCGCGCGCACATATTGCACCTGCCGGTTTGGAATATCATAGGGCATGTCCACGGCGCTATCGACCGCATCGATGTCGATGCCGTTGACGAATATGGACGGCGCCCAGCGCGCCATGATCGACGCACCAGAGACCTTGTATTTCCAGGCGATGATTTTACCGTCCTTAACGCTTGCGGAAATGACGTCGCGATAGACGGGCCGATAGACGTCGTGCTGCATGTCTTCTTCGCGGGTCCATATCACCTTCACGGGCCCATCGGCCTGTTTGGCGATGCGCACTGCGGCTCGTCACCATGTCTGCTTCGAGCCGACGGCCGAAGCCACCGCCAATGTAATGGTTGTGCACGGTCACCTTGTCGACCGGAACGCCGGCGGCTTCCGCTGCGGCGGCTTGCGCGCGCGTTATCACTTGCGTGCCGGTCCATATTTCACAAGCGCCGGGCGTGAGTGCGACGGTGCAATTCTGCGGCTCCATCGTCGCATGGGCGAGGAACGGAAGCTCATAGTCGGCGTCGATGGTTTCGCCTTCAGTCAGGCCTTTGTCGACGTTACCGACGGACTTGGCGACGACACCGTCCTTCTGACTGGCAGCGCGCAGATCGTCCCAGATATCGTTCGAATTGAGTTTGGCATTGGCGCCCTCGTCCCAAGTGATGGCCAGGGCATCGAGGCCGGTCTTGGCGGCCCAGAAATGATCGCCGACGACCGCTACCAGATCGTCAAGCACGACGACTTGCCGGACTCCCGGAATCTTTTTGGCAGCGCGTGTCATCAACATGTGCGACCTTGCCGCCAAACACCGGGCTTTGCGCCAATGTCGCAAACGTCATGCCGGGCAGCATCGCATCGATCGCGTAGATGACCTTGCCGTCGGTCTTGTTGGGCGTGTCGAGGCGCTTGAGCGGCTTGCCGATCAGCGTGAAGTCCTTCGGGTCCTTCAGTTGCGGGTCTTTTGGCGCGGGAAGCGCGCTCGCCGCATCGACGAGGTCGCCATAAGCCGCAATGCGGCCGCTTTCCGCGTGCGATACCTTGCCGCCAGCCGCCGAACAGCTCGCCGGATCGACTTTCCACTGTGCCGCCGCGGCCTGCACGAGCATCGTGCGCGCTGCCGCCCCAGCGACGCGCAACGGCTTCCAGAACGCGCGGATGGAATTTGAATTGCCGGTGACCTGAATACCAAAAATCGGGTTGCCATAGAGCTTATCGTTGGGCGGCGCATGCTCCAGCACGACCTGGGAAAAATCTGCGTCGAGCTCTTCGGCGAGAATCATCGCCACAGCGGTATAAACGCCCTGGCCCATCTCGACCTGTGGCATTACGAGGGTCGTCTTGCCGGCATGATCGATGCGGATGAAGGCGTTGGGTGCAAACTGGCCCACCGTGCTGTCAGGCGCCTGCTCTGGTTCGTTAGCCGCCCGCACTGGCAAATGCAGGGCAAGCACCAACCCGCCGGCAACACCCACCTGGAGAACACCGCGGCGCGAAAGACTTTGCGAGAAGGGAATGCTTTGCAAAGGGCATGGCCGTTTCGCATCGCACCCCCCTATGACTCTGCCGGCCGCGCGTTTGATCGCATCGCGGATGCGAACGTATGTACCGCACCGGCAGATATTTCCCGCCATGGCCGCATCGATGTCGGCATCGGTAGGATTGCCATTGCCGGCAAGCAGCGCTGCCGCCGACATGATCTGGCCCGACTGGCAGTAGCCGCACTGGATCACTTCGAGGTCGAGCCAGACTTTCTGCACCTTGGCGCCGGACTCTGTCGCGCCAATGGCTTCGATCGTGGTGATTGCGCGGTCGCCAATCGTGCCGACGGCAGCAGGCAGGAGCGCACCGGCTTGCCATCGAGCTGCACGGTGCAGGCGCCGCATTGAGCGATACCGCAGCCGTATTTGGTGCCAGTCATACCCAGCACGTCACGCAGCACCCAAAGCAGCGGCATGTCCGGATCAACATCCACCGTGTGCTCGGCGCCATTGATTTCGAGCGCGATTGTCATCATCACCTCTCAAAATAAAATTGGCCAGCCTATGATAACCTATTGATTGCCTGTTGTTGCCATACGCCTTGGCGCAGATGTATCCCGCGATCAGCGAGAAGTCAGGTGGATTTTCGTAACGAAGTGTGCCTGGAAATTCTCGAACAAGGTTGAACAGACCATCGTGGCCCGGCAGAATATGGGCGCGTGCCGAATGCAAAGTTCCGACCAGAAGCGCACGCTGAGGCGTAATCGCGCTTGTTAAACAAGGTGTCGAACGCTTCGAGAACGAGCGTCTTGTTATATTCTGATGAATTATCAGGCATCTTTCTCTCCATCGAAACAGCTTCGGTGCCGTACCTGCAGTCGCGGGATCGTCATGGTTAGTTAAGCCGTGTGGTGCGCGCGTTTCTTGTACAAAACGAGCATGTTTTGCCTATTTGATTCGAGCAAACTCGCCGAACTTAGGCCTGGCTTGCGAACTTTTAATTTTTGGCGGCCATTTCCTGCTGTCGCCGCCAAGCACCCGGGCTAATACCACACAGCCGCGTATAAACTCTCGTGAAATGGCTTTGATCGGCAAAACCACACATGCGTGCGATCTCGGCAAGAGAAACTTTGGAGTCGCGCAACAATCCATTTGCCTCGTCAACGCGACGCCTAAGCAGCCATTGATGAGGCGATAGACCAGTCGTTTGCCGAAACGCTCGAGCGAAGTGACCGACTGATAGCGAGCATTCCTTCGCCACATCTGCAGTTGAAATTTCTCCCTGCAGATTTGCGCTTAAGAGCTCCTTAGCCCGCCTTTCCTGCCACGCGGCGAGGCTACCCCGCCGACGGACGACCGCGGCTCTCATGCCTCCGTAGATCTGGGCGACATGCGCGCCGAGAGCAAGGCTAATGTGATCAGCGAACAGCCGGGAGATTTCGTTAGATTTTTCAAACGCTGGCAGAAGCAGGTGCGTGAGTTGCGCCACAACGTGATCCATGAGGCCCACGCCCGGAGTGAACTTCAGATCGGAGATTCTTGGCGCGTCCGCATCGTCGGCAATCGCATCAAGCAACTTTCGCGATAAGTAATAGTGCACAGAGTCGATGGGATCATTCATATAAATTAGCGGGCTTTGGCGAAGATCATGAAACACTACGCCGCCTGCATAGAGGGGTTCGGTCCTTATCGGCTTATCGTCCAACCAAAGCTCACGGGAGGCCTTTCCTGCTATCTGTACGACGACCATATAGCAGTCTTCGCGAGGCACCGGTTTTGTCAGCGCATTGAAGGGGACGTCGAGTTTGCATCGCGTCGCCTCTAGCGGATTCTTTTTTATTGTCTTGGTAACTGGAGTAGGCCCGCCGGACAGCCCCAACATTTCGTGAGCCCGTCCGCCGACGATGGACTGCGCCGCCATCACAGTCGCCATCACCGCCTCATCCGTGTTTCGTCACGTTCTGCCGCAGCATTTATGATATTTCGATCATAATACAATCGGCTTCCATAGGTAATTCAAGATATGAACCTTCCAAATCTTTGGCGGTAAGGGATGCGGATACACCAAACGGATGTTGCTCCCATGCGCTAGGTTGCCCCATGAGCGTACTCGCAAGGACTACGGGCTGGGCGGCTTTCATGCTCTATATAATATTGCCTGCCTGTCCGTGCGTTAGCAGGTCAAATCCCAGCCGGATCGCATAACTGGAAATGGCGATCGTGCGCCACCTAGCGATCCCTTTGGTGTGATACCGTTCAGGTGGACCAAGCTCCCCTCGTCAATAGCTAACACGAAGTGAGCCAGGAGCTTATCGGCGATCATGCCATGCTCGGTGCATGCGCCGATAGCACGTCAGCGCAGTGCGGACCTTCTCTCGCCCTATGGAAAATCATTACAGATGCGCGAGCGCAAAAAGGCTTGGTCGTGCTGGGTATCTCAATCGAGCAATCAATCTCGATCAGTCCATTCGAGCCAAGCGAATGGCTGACAGGATTGGATGCAATCAACGCCGATGGTGATTGCAGGGCAGCCGCCGGTTACAGCCTGTGGTACTTGACAAATAAGACGACCGGTCATATTAAATCAGGTATGGCGAGAACCAATGTACGTGAGAAAATCGTCGATGCCGGGCTCAAGATCCTGATTGAAAAGGGCTTTAACGGCTCCGGCGTCCAGGACATCACTGACGCCGCCGGTGTGCCGAAGGGCTCCTTTTATAATCACTTCGAGAGTAAGGAGGCGCTCGGCGCAGAGGTCGTGGATCGCTATGGCCGCGACAACCCACGCCGCGCCGCGCTCAGAGATACATCCCTCCCGGCGTTGCGGCGGTTGCGAGTTCATTTCGAGCAGCTGAACGAGGCCTATACCGGCATGCGCTTTGGACGCGGGTGCCTCTTGGGGAATTTCAGCGCGGAGCTAGCTGATCAGAGTCAGCTGATCCGCGAACGCCTGGCCGATCTTTATCTCTCGTGGTCAACAGACATCGCCACGGTCATCGCCGAGGCCCAGGCCGACGGCTCAATCTCGACCAAGACACCCGCCGCTGACCTAGCCGCGTTTCTTCTCGACGCCTATGAGGGCGCGCTGTTGCGGGCCCGTGTCGAGAAAAGCGGACGTGCCTTCGACCGCTTCATGACTATCGCCTTCGCCCATATCCTCATCTGAGTTCAAACCGACGGCTAGAGAAGCACCCAATCTTTTGGCCAAATGCAAGATGACCGACCATCTTACACTCAGGAGACACGCTATGACGACGACAACGACGCCCCGCTCAATGGCACGGCTGTACTGGCTGGCGTTGGGCACATTTGCCATTGGCACCGAAGGCTTCATGATCGCGCCGCTACTGCCCGATCTGGCCCGCGACTTGTCGGTGAGCCTCGCCAGCGCGGGACAATTGGTGACGGTGTTTGCACTCACCTATGCGCTCAGTTCGCCGGTCCTCACGGCGCTCACGGGCGACATCGACCGGAGGCGGCTGTTGATAGCCTCCATGCTGGTGTTCGCGGCGGCGAATTTCGTGGCATTGTCGGCGCACAGTTATTCCGGCCTATTGGCGGCACGCATCCTGCTCGCCGTCGCCGCCGGTCTCTATGTCCCAAACGCCAATGCCCTGGCGAGCGCCCTCGTTGAGGCGTCGCATCGTGGCACGGCCTTATCGATCGTCACCGGCGGCACCAGCATCGCGGTCGCGCTAGGCGTGCCGCTCGGCGCGCTCATCGGCGATTACTTCGGGTGGCGGGTGAATTTCGCGGCCGTCGGTGTACTGGCATTGATCGCGACCGCCGGGTTGTTGAGCGGACTTCCCCGCAACATCGCCGAGCGTCTGCCCGTCGCGAGCCTCCGCCAGCGCCTCGACGTTGCGCGTCAGCCCGCAGTTCTTCTGGCCCTGCTCAGCACCATGATGTGGGCGACCGGCGCCTTCACCATCTACACCTACCTCGCGTCGTTCCTCGCGCGCGCCGCGGGACTGACGGGCTCGTCCGTCAGCGCCGTGCTGTTCACGTGGGGCGTCGCGGCCGTGATCGGTCTGAGGCTCGGCGGGCGCCTGACCGACCGCTTCGGACATCTGCCGGTCATTGTCACGAGCTTGTCGGTGTTAGCACTTGCTTTCCTGAGCCTGTCGACAAGCGCCGTCTTCTTGCCGCCGGCAGCAGCACAAGCGCCGATCCTGCTCGCGGTCGTCCTGTGGGGCGTATCGGCATGGGCGTTCTTCCCGGCCCAGCAGGCGCGGCTCATCAGCATCGCCGGTGTGAAGGTGGCGCCGGTCGCACTTTCGCTGAATGCATCGTTCCAGTTCTTCGGCTTTTCATCAGGTGCGGCTCTCGGCTCGCTGACCGTGGTCCACGCCTCGCCTTTGGCGCTTGGTTGGGTCGGTGCGAGCTGTGTAACCGTGGCCTTGTCGCTCGTGGCGGTCGCGAGCCGCCACGAGCGGTGCCCGTCGCCGGTCGCGGCCTAACCCGAAAGCTACAGGAGACTTTCCATGTCAAAGACCACTCCGAAGCAGAATAAAGCTCTCGTTCTGGAAGCCTTCGACACGCTCTTCAACAAGCGCGACTACGAAGCCGCCAAACGCTATTGGTCGGACCGCTACATCCAACACAGCGCGCATATTGCGCCCGGCCGCGACGGTCTATTCAACCTCGTCCGTACGCTGCCAGACACTTCGAAATACGAAAACCATATCATCCTCGCCGAAGGGGACTTCGTGATTACGCATGGTCGGTTCTCCGGTAATGGACGTCAGGCCGCCTGGGTTGCCGCTGACATTGTCCGCATGGAAGACGGCAAGCTCGCCGAGCACTGGGACGTCCTTCAGGACGAGGCCACTAAGGAACAATCAAAAAGCGGCTTGCCGATGTTCGGCACGTCGTTTCCCAAACCAGATCCTCAATCCGCTCCCGCCGGCACTGACTCTTCCCTGGGCGTAGAGGAAGCGCGGAGGATCGTCTCGCCGCTATATGACGCGCTAAATCAACCTTCAAAAAAAGATGTGCTCGCCTTGTTGGCCAAGGCAACCAATCCTGATTATCGATCGTATCATACGAATGAGGACTGGCTGACGCGCGATCAGTTGACCGAGGTATTTAAGAACATTGGTTCGGCTGTTCCCGATCTGCACTGGACAATTAAGGACATTCAAACGCTTGGTAACCAAATCGTGGTACGTGGCGAAGCGACCGGGACACCCAAGGGCGAGTTCTACGGCGCGAAGCCTACTGGCAAAAGCTTTAAGACAATGGCGATTGATCTGTTCACGGTGAAGAACGGCAAGCTGGCGTCCGCTTATCATGTTGAGAACTGGATGACCGCGCTCCAGCAGATCGGCAAGTAGAGCATGCCTCGCGGAGTGGGCTTGTAACCCCATCTGTTCGTGTTCCGAGGCCCGTTTGAGGGTGTGGGGCAGCAGCTTCAGCGGCGGGCACGTTATACAGGTCGCCGCCCACGACTCCCGCGTAAACGCAGTGGTCAGCCAGGCAGGTGCGATGGATGTCAATCAGATCATCCGCATGATCTCCGGCCCTGAAACCTTCGCAGGCCTTCAGCAACTGGCCTTGCTGGAGCGCATTCGTCACGCGACAGAAGGGGGCGAGAAGTATATCCCGAGCACCGGCCGGCCGGGCGAGGGTTTTGCGCTGCAGTCGGATCAAGACAGCTACGACTTCGCGCATCAGGCGCAGGCGACGGTCGCGCCCGCGTGGCGCATGCGAGTATCCTCCTTGCTCTGCGACATATTCGTTCGGTCTGAAATGAAAGAGGCCGCCAGCGAAGGCGGCCTTAATTTCCCAAAGCTTGGGACCATATCGAATGCCTTATTAGTGCGGAAGCTTGTCGGCGAGAACGTCAATCCTGTGAATTTCCGGCGCTTTGGCGAACAGGTCGCCCGTTTTGGCTTTTTCCATCAAGGCCGCCGCCACTTTGCCATTCAGATGCGCATTGCGCCCAGCGTCGTCGTCGAACGTATCAAAAATTGCAAATCTAGACGGCCCCTCTTGAATAGCGAACCAAGAAATCGTGCCGACCTCAGCGTTTACCAAGGGTATGGCGGAACGTAAGAATGCGGCTACCTCCTTCTCCTTACCCGGTTTTGCTTCCAGCGGAACATAAAGTGCATATTTCGACATTTCCTTCTCCTGCTTTGACAGAATCCTGTCCGGCATCAGTCATCGGTTATTTCATCTTCCCGACGCTTCATTTCCCTTGAAGCCTACCTCGGCGCCATGTTGTTCATCCTCAGACCCAATAGGCATGGAACCTCACCGGGGAAGTACAAAGACGTAGTGCTTCTTTGTGTCTGTACTGTGTTGTTTTCAGCATCGCTGCCACAGCAGGTAGTGACGCTTCGGTCGAGTTAAACGTCTTTGGCGCCGCAAATTTACGGGAAATGCAAACCATCAGCTCACGCCGCGGCTGCGTTCTGTTTCAGGGCCGCGAGGATGTCGCTCGGATCGGCGCGGTCGCGATAATCCGCATCCGTATAGGCATAGACGATGACGCCGTCGCGGCCGATGATGTAAGTCGCCGAGATCGGCAGAGCCCATTCGCCGGCCGTACCATTCTTGGCCGGAATATCTAGGTCAAACCCATTGTAGGCGGATTTCAACTCGTCGCTGAAGTCGTAGACCAACCGGAACGCGCGCCCCACCTTCTGGCCGACATCACTGAGCACCTCGAAGGTGAGCGCGTTTTTCTCGGCGGTCGACAGGGAATCATCAGGCTTCTCAGGGCTGATCGCGACCAGCGACGCACCCGACGCCTCGATGTCGGGAAGAAGGCGCTGGAACGCCCGCAGTTCGAGGTTGCAGAACGGACACCAGCCGCCGCGGTAGAAGGCGACGATAACCGGTCCTTTCTTCAAGAGCGCGCTGACGTCGACGGTTTCGCCCTTGGCGTTGCGAAGCACGATCGACGGCGCGTGATCGCCGACCTTGAGGGCTGTCTTTGCCAGTCCGCTCCGAAGCTGCGCAATGTGCCGCTCCATGATCGCCTGCCGTTCCGCAGGAACGCGCTTGAACCACCCGGCGCGATATTCGGCGAGCTCTTGTTTCAGGGACATGATGACCTCGTTTTTGTTGGCATGAAGGGATTCGGCATCAGACGTCGTAAGCTACGGCCTTGCGCGCCAGGCCGTCGAAGCGGTCGAGCAAACGATCGCGCCACAGCTTGACCGGGTCGGTCTCCTCGAGCAGCGCGAACGGGCTGATGCAGCGCGCCCATTGGAATTGGCCGAATAGGGCGTAATCGGCATAGAGTGGCTCATCCCCGCCGAAGAAAGCCTGCGTCTTCAGTGTCGCGCGCAGCGGCGCGAGGCTTGCGCGAAACCCGGCAAGCCTGGTGTCGCGGTCGGCGACGAAAGCCTCCAGCGTCTTGCCGACGCGCTGTTCGCGACTGGCGCGAAAATAATCGCGGTCCTTGTCGGCAACGCGCTGCAGAATATCGAGTGCGATAAAGGGAAAGATCGCGGTGACCAGAGCGTCAGCGAGGCTCGAATAATGGCGCGTCAAGCGCTGCGCCGCGGCGCCGCCGAACAGAGACGGCGAGTTCGGGTATGTGTCTTCCAGATAATTCGCGATGGTCCAGGAATTGGCGATCCAGCGATCGCCGTCGACGAGGACTGGAACCGTCTTGCTGCCTGATGGCGCGATCTCCGCCTTTTCGGTAAAGCGCCACGGGATGGTCTCGACCGGAAGTCCTCTTGTGCGCCAGAGCAAGCCGGATACGCCAGCAATAGGGACTGAAACGACGATCCGGATCGGCGCCGGCGAGATCGTAGAGACGAAGCGTCATGCGGCCGTTACCCCACTCATCGGGCCAGAACCGCGGCGGTTTGGCCAAAAAGAACTTTTTTCGATTCTTCGCTGACCGTCGGCGCGGTGTTAATCTCTTGAGCCATGGCATAGGCCCGTTTGACGGCAGCGCGATCGCGCATCGCTTCGAACCAGCGCTTCAGATGCGGGAAGTCTTCGAGCTTTTGGCCTTGCCGCTCGTAAGGCACGACCCACGGATAGATGGCCATATCGGCGATCGAATAGCGGTCGGCGACGAATTGGCGATCCGCAAGACGTTTATTGAGCACGCCATAGAGGCGATTTGTCTCTTTGACGTAGCGCTCGATCGCGTAAGGAATCTTTTCCGGCGCATATTGCGAGAAATGATGGTTTTGGCCCGCCATCGGTCCGAGCCCGGCCATCTGCCAGAACAGCCATTCCATGACTACGATGCGGTCGCGCAGGCCGTTCGGCAGATATTGGCCGGTCTTGTCGGCGAGATAGACGAGGATGGCGCCGGACTCGAAGACCGAAAGCGGATCGCCCCCATCCTTTGGGCTGTGATCGACGATCGCCGGCATGCGATTGTTCGGGGAAATCGCCAGAAATTCCGGCCGAAATTGCTCACCCTTGCTGATATTGACGGGCACGATCCGATACGGAAGCCCGGTCTCCTCAAGGAAGATCGTGATCTTGTGGCCGTTCGGCGTGGTCCAATAGTAGAGATCGATCATCGTTTTGCCTTTCCTTTGCGCGGCGGCTTGAGCATCGCGAGCGCCGGCCGCACGACGCCTTCCATCACCGCGCGTTCCGGTTTGGTGCGCGCCAATACGCGGACGCCGAGCAATACGCCGAGCAACAGCCGCGCTATATCGCCGGCGTCAACGTCAGACGAGACCGTCTCGTCGGCCTGAGCCTTCAGGATGCACCGTCTGAAAAACGCCTCGATGTCGTTGAATTGCTCGGTGATTACGGCACGACATTCGGCGTCATGCGGCGCGATTTCGAGCGCCGAATTCACCAGAAAACAGCCCTTGCGCTGGCGATCGCTGATCGAGTGCTCGATGATCTCGGCGAAGAAACGGTGCAGCGCGGCTTTGGGAGCCAGCGACTGTTCCAGCCGGCGCAGTCGGTCGCGGGTCGTGCGATCGAGATAACGTTCCAAGGCGCGCGAGAACAGTTCCTGCTTGCCGCCGAAAGCATTGTAGAGGCTTGGCGCCGTCAAGCCCATCGACGCCGTCAGGTCGCGCAGCGACGTCGCCTCATAGCCGCGCCGCCAGAAGCACTCCATCGCCGCTTCCAGCGCGGCACGTCTCGTCGAATTCCCTCGGTCGCGGCATCGCTCCAGTCCGGGCTGCATAATGAAACAGGTTGACGTTATATATCGATTGATACAAAATCAAGATGCGGCGCGTGAGAGAAACCGCAGCATGGAAGGAGCGTCATGGGTGTTCTGATCGATGGCAAATGGCACGACGGCGAATTGCCGCAGAAACCGGCCGGTCGGGCCAGTTCAACCGCGCCGACAGCGTGTTCCGCGATCGCATCACCGCGGACGGCTCGTCGGGCTTCAAGGCGGAACCGGGGCGATATCATCTCTATGTCGCGCACGGCTGCCCGTGGGCGCATCGCACGCTGATCTATCGCGCGATCAAGAAGCTCGAAGGAGTGATTTCCGTCGCCTACGCGATTCCGGGCCTCAAGCAGAACGGCTGGACTTTCGAGCGCGACGCCCGCTACCCCGACTGCATTCCCGACGAGGTCAACGGCTTCCACTATCTGTATGAGGCCTATGTCGCGAGCAACCCGGCCTATACCGGCAAGGTCACGGTGCCGACGCTGTGGGACAAGAAGACAAAGCGCATCGTCAACAACGAGTCATCCGAAATCATCCGGATGTTCAACAGCGAGTTCAACGCGATCACCGGCGACCGCACCGATCTCTATCCGGCAGCCTTGCGCGCCGAGATCGACGCCGTCAACGAACGCGTCTACCACAACGTCAACAACGGCGTTTACCGGGCCGGCTTCGCCAAATCGCAATCCGCCTATGAGGAGGCCTATGACGGGCTGTTTGCGACGCTCGACTGGCTGGAAGCGAGGCTGTCGCGGCAGCGATATCTGGTCGGCGACCAGATCACCGAAGCCGATTGGCGTCTGTTTCCGACGCTGGTGCGCTTCGACGTCGCTTACTTCTCGCTGTTCAAATGCAACAGGCAACGTATCGCCGACTACCCTAACCTGTCGAACTACATGCGCGAGCTCTATCAGGTGCCCGGCGTCGCCGACACGGTGAAGCCGCGCTATTACGTCATCAATTACTATTCGATCGCCAAGGTGAACCCGACCCAGATCATCCCCAAAGGGACGCCAGTGGACTTTGGCCAGCCGCACGACCGCGCCAGGCTGGCTGCATAAACCCGAAACGACAGAAGAACATTCACGGAGGAAGACGTGCTGGAGCTCTATCACAACATCAATTCGGTGTGCGCCCAGAAGGTGCGGATCGCGCTCGCGGAAAAAGGCCAGCCGGTCAAGGAGCATCTGCTCACGCTGCAAGGCGACCAGAACGATCCCGCCTATATGAAACTCAATCCGAACGGCGTGGTGCCGACGCTGGTGCATGACGGCAATGTCATCATCGAATCGTCGCTGATCCTCTACTACATCGACGAAGCCTTTCCCGATCCGCCGCTGATGCCGAAGACGCCGGCCGCGCGCCATCGCGTTCGGCTCTACAACAAGCTGATCGACGAATACATGCACAACGCATGTACGATCATGACTTTCGCCACGGCGTTCCGTCCCCGGTTTCTCAAAATGTCGCGCGAGCAATGGCTCGCCGAGATCAACAAGGCGCCGCTCAAGCGGCGCGCCGAATATAAGCGCAGCGTCATCGAGCACGGGCTGGATTCGGAGTTCGTGATCGATGCGCTCAGCCAGCACCAGAAGATGATCTCGTGGATGGCCGAAGACCTCAGGCGTGGCCCCTACCTCGCCGGCGACGCCTTCACCAATGCCGACTGCGCGGTGATCCCCTACATCCTGCGCCTTGAACTTCTGAAGCTTGGCGCGATGTGGCAGCGCGAACCGGCCGTGGCTGACTGGTGGGCGCGCGTGCGTGAACGGGCCTCGGTCAAGGCGGCGATCTTCGATCGCATGCTGGAAGCCGACTGGGCGCCGTTCCGCAACCTCGTCGCCTGATCCCTGGCCGAAAGTACAGAATTTGCTCAAAGCGGCCTGACGGCCGCGAGGTTGAGACCTGTCGGTTGCCAAGACAACAGGCCAACATTCGTGATCCTGCAGGAGAAGCGTCCGATGCTGAAACTGTTCACCGCGCACAATTCGATTTGCACGCAGAAGGTGTTTCTGACCCTGATCGAGAAGGGATTGCCTTGGGAGTCGGAATATATCGATCTGTTCAACAACGAACAGTACCGGCCCGAATACCTTAAGCTCAATCCCAAAGGCGTCGTGCCTACCCTGGTCCACGAGGGTCGGGCGATCGTGGAGTCGACGCTCATTTGCGAGTACCTCGACCAGACATTTCCGCAGCCATCCCTGGTTCCTGCTTCCGCTTACGAACGCGCGCAGATGCGGCGGTGGAGCAAGCACATCGACGAAGGCGTGTTCGAGGCGACCCGAGAAATAAGCTTTTCCGCGATGTTTCGCGATAAAATGAAGGCGATGACCCAGGAACAACGCGACGGCCGCTATCGCAATATCGGCGACCCGGGGCGCCGCGCTCGCATGATCTCAACCTACGAACTTGGATGCCAGTCACCCTTTGTTGAGCAGGGGGTCTTCGCTTTCGAAAAGATGTTCGGCGAGATGGAGGAGTGCCTTTCCGACGGCAGACCGTGGCTAGTCGGCCCGAATTTCAGCCTTGCTGATATCAACGTGATGCCGTTTGCGGCGCGACTCGACTACTTGACCCTTCTGAACGTCTGGATCAAAGACCGGCCATTGGTCGCGGCCTGGTGGCAAAGCGCTGAAGCCCGTCCAAGTTTTGGAGGCGCCGTCGCTAATCTGCTTAAAGCGGATCAAATCAGAACGATGGCGGAATCGGGAGCTCGCATCAAAAGCGAAATCGCTGCCAAGCACGCCGAGATCGTGAAGGCGCGCCCGTCGGCCGTGGATGCAGCGGCCTGACATTTCACACTGCGCAGCAGGGGGTTCATCGAATAAACTGATGTCCGGTCGTGAACGTCGTTAGCTGCGAGGCAGCAATACGTCTGAAGTTGAGGGACGAGATGACTAGTGCGGAGATCGCCAATCGGGTCGTGACCCAATGAGGGATTGGCCGGCCTATTTCGGCATGCCGGCCCTTAAGCGGCCCGCAACATTCGAGGCGATCAACCGGTCGAGAAATAGGACATTCCAATGGTCAAGACCTGGCTCATTACAGGGAGTTCACGAGGCCTCGGCCACGCACTCGCCGATGCGGTGCTTAACGCGGGCGACAATCTCGTCGCCACGGCGCGAAACACCAGCGGCATCGAGGATCTGGCCGATCGATACCCGGCCCAGGTGATCCTATGGCCGCTCGATGTGACCAACTATCTCGCGGCGGAAGCTGCCGTGAACGCCGCGCTCGAACGGTTCGGCCGATTAGATGTGGTGGCGAACGTAGCAGGCTACGGGAACCTCGGTCCGATCGAAGATACAAGCATCGAGGACTTCCGCGCGCAGATCGACACCAACCTGTTTGGCCCGATTTATCTGTCGAAGGCTGCCATCCCGATCATGCGCGTCCAGGGCTCGGGCCACATCCTCAATTTCTCGTCAGTCGGAGGACGGATCGGCTCAACCGGCCGAGCGCCCTATTCAGCCGCGAAGTTCGGGGTCGAGGGCTTCTCGGAGGTAATGGCCACCGAGTTAGCGCCGCTCGGCGTCAAGGTGACCATTTTTGAGCCGGGCGGTTTTAGGACCGACTTTGCCGGCTCGTCCCAGACGATCCACAAAATTCGCCCGGAGTACGACGCCACCGCCGGCCAAGCGGCACGGTTCCAGCGCGACTACAACGGCAAACAACCCGGCGATCCGGCCAGGGCGGCCCAAGTGATCCTCAAGGTCGTCAGAATGGACGATCCGCCCATACGCCTGCTGCTCGGCAGCGATGCATTCGAAATCGTCCAGGCGGCCGACGCTCGGAAGGCCGCGGCCGATCGCAAGTGGAGCGTGCTTAGCGCGTCTACGGACTTCGTTGCGGCCAAGACCTGAGCCTTCCACATCTGATCGGCCGCGGTCGCGCCCTCGAAATTATTCTCGGCGTGAATGACTTCGATGGCGACACGGCGAAAAGATAGGATACGTCAACCGCGCGCATGGCCTTGAAGGCCGGGGCATAAGCGACACGATTTGCTACTACGCATTTGGTCTCTTAATGGCCCGAAGGCGAAGTGATGGGACGTCCGCTATTTGATCGTTATCGAGGGCTAAGCGGACCCAACTCGGACGTCGAATTTCGGTAGAATCTGACCCTGAGCCGACATGATATCCGCTCTAGAGGTTCATCGCGGAATGAGATCTAACGGCTGTTAAACCTCACTATGATTCTGCGACAACGAAGCGGAATTTGTTATCCATATGCACCTGTCCGGACATCGTCTTGAACGGAGCGATGGCTGACAGGAGTGCTGCCCGCAGTTTTTCCTCGCCCGCAAGATCGGCAGCGCGCACGCCGGGTCCCGAGGACGCAAAGCCACGGCAAGCTTCGTCCTCGGTCGTAAAGTCGAACGGAGTGTCGACGTCCTCGGGCTTTCCAGCTTTCAATCCGGCCTTCGACAACATGTCCTCCAGTACGCCAGGCTCCGACAACGCAAATGGACCAGACGCTCCAGGCGGAGGCGGCGGCAGCAAAGTACCCATGGCTTTGACCACTGCCGCGGACTGACAGTCTTTGGCCAAGCCCCACACCGCCATAGCGACCTTTGCTGAAGGCTTGCTTACGCGCCTTGCCTGCCTAAGCGCATTGACCGGATCGGCAGCATATTGAAACGAATTAAAACCGGTCACGACATCGAACATGCCGTCTGCAAATGGCAGTTCTTCCATCTCGCCTTGGCGGAAGTCACCGGACGGTGTGCGCTTCCGCGCCACGTCCAGCAAGCCCTCGGCGGCATCAAGTCCCGACACTGTTGCTCCGCGTTTTGCCGCCAGCGCACAAAAGAGTCCGGCGCCGCAACCCACGTCGAGAACATGCATCCCGGCAGACCCAGCAGTAATGCCACTGCGATCGAGGATCGCGTTGTAAATCGGAGTAAAGAACGCCTCTTGATAATCCGCCCAGTTGCGCGGATTTGTCCCCCACAACTTGCCTTGGACTGCTGCCGTCCCCATTTGGACCCTCTTCGAGTTGGCCATAGGTCGCTGCCTGCGAAGAACCACATCGGTAGCGTGCCGGTTGGGGCATTCCAGAGATTGCCCAACTTTTAATCGTGCAATTTATACTGAGGATAAGTCTGTATAAAATTGACCACTAATTTCGTCGTCATGGTCGTGATCAATGATCCGATGTGGCGCGTCATCAGCATGAGCGCGATCTCCATCGCCATTCTCTTTGTCGCATCGGCCAGCAAATTAAGTCCGCTCGGCGGCACAATTGCTCTCATCGTCGGCTACGCGCTCGACCTGCTCGGGACAACGCCATTGGCAGTCGGCGAACTGGCCACGCGCAGCCTGCTTTATGCCTGGCTGTTCGTCGGCATCCCGGCCGGCATTTCGATGATCGTGAACTTGTTGCTTGCACCGCCGCCGCGACGTCTCGCCGAACAGGGGATCGCGCGTGGCCTCGAACTCTCCGCCGCAATGCTCAAGACGCCGGACGAAAGCATCCGGTCAAGGTTCAGAGAGCATCTGCGGGCAAGAACGGCCGAAATTCAAAAACTCCTTGGCTTGGCGGACCGCGAGAAAACCTCGAAGCCGGACGACATTGCGGCGTTTAGGCAAGCCGCCGATTCAACGATCCTGCTGATGTCAGCGATCGATGTAATGGATCGCAGGCCGAGAGCCCAACTCACTATGCCATTAGCCAACTATCTGGCTCGCACGCTTGGGGAAATGTCCAGCATTTTGAGAGCCGGCGGATACCCAATTCGGATCGGCTGGGGCCCTCCGGAAATGAAACGCGCGCCGACGCCGCTCGAGGCAGACGTCCTCGAATTGCCCAACAGCGTAGCCACCACACCCTACGGCCATGACCCTCGGTTTACGAACCCGCGCGGTAGGCCCACAAATCCACAATGAGGTCGCACCCAGGAATTGGTAGTGACGTCCGTACCGCTCCAAATGGGATAGGAGCTGCGCCGATTCTCTCCTGCCAAACCCGCAATGCGGGATAAACAATGTTGAGGTCGCCCACGAAATGGTGCGCCCGAACCACGTTTTCCAAAGAGGTACCGGCAATATGGCAGATTTCGTCGGCGGCTTTCAGAACCGCGCGCATTTGAAGTTGCGCTGGAACGCCAAGATAGATCAGACCCGACGAATTCCTGACACTCGGAATGACACCATTGCTGTCAGCCGCATAGAGAGCCGACAGGCAAACGAGATCGCCCGCAACTACTGCTGCCGGCCCGAGCCGCATCGCACTGGATGATCCATGTTCAATGACTTGCTTTTTGACCTTACCAGCGTCGCGCACTCCAAAGATATTGATTTCAATTATTGACTTTAGCAGGCCGAGTCCCTTCGTTTTGAGGACGGTCAATGCGCATGGGGTCTCGGCAAAATGACTGTTCCACACGTCCATGAACTCGGGAAGGTCATTTAAATTGGTGAGATACACCTGCGCCTTTATCGCATTCTTCAGCGAGCTCCCACCCGCCTCGAGGGCCGATCGTAGCCGCGCAATGAGAAATTCGGTTTGCAGCCTAATGTCGGTGCCGTTCCAAACGGCGTTAGGCGCGCGATAAGCCTGCGGATCAAGAGCCGTCATTGCTTCATTGTTCGGCATCTGGCCGGCAACAAAAACGTAGTCACCGCACACCAATGAAGGGATAAACCCAGAATGCTGCGGCACCGGTACGCCTTCGGGACGAGCTGGCTTTGGCTCCCTACCCTGTCCCGGCAAAACCGCAAGCAGCGAAACATTCATGTTCGCGCCTTGCACGAGTAGCTCGTCCATCAAAACGGAAGTGCTCGGCGGAACATACTCCTTGAGCAATGACTTACGCGCTCGTTGATACGGATTTACGCATTCGGCGCGCGGATAGTACTGGTCCACACGGACGATGTGACGCAAGTCGCCACCTTCAGCCAAGATCAATTTCGCCAGACGGTCGAAAATGAATTTTCCTTCGCGCAGATAGCGAGGTGCGCCTCCTAGTGGCAGCCCTGAAACACCAGCAACATCCGCGGCTATGCCGTTCTCGAAGTCGGTCGCCTCGTGTCCGGTAAAGAACAGCCACGATCCGGCTCGGACGCCCTGAGCATACGTAAATTCCGTTTGCCCAATTCGCACGGGCGCTATCGGTTTGACGTCGGACATGCACACCCCTCCCGACTAAACGCAAAAATGGTATCAGGCTTTTCGACGCGCCAAGACCTAATACCAGATGCGGAGGCTTGGCAACGCACGATCGCAGCGGTCTGCGACAGATCGTCCGAAGCGAGTTGGTTTGACAGCACGACCGCTGACACCTAACGTTGCGCGTGTTCGAAGCGCTTGCGCCGGTTCGGAGGCAAGTTTGCTACGCGTCAATAATATTCGGAAGACGTTTGAATTGACGCGGGGCACGTATGTTGCCCTCGACGGCGTATCTCTAACAGTCGATGATGGCGAATTCGTCTGCCTGCTTGGGCCATCCGGCTGCGGCAAATCGACTTTGCTAAACATTATTGCCGGATTCGAGCCGGTGACTGCCGGCACGGCAACGTTTGGTGACCAACCCATTATCGGCGCACACCGCGACAGGATGATGTTTTTTCAGGACGCCGGTTCGGCATTGCTTCCGTGGCTGAGCGCAGAAGAGAACGTGCGCTTCGCCTTACGCGTACGCAAGATTCCCAAAGCGGAATGGCCGATGATTATCGACAAGTATCTGAGCATGGTTGGTCTCGATAATCACCGGACGAAATTTCCTGCTGAGCTTTCGGGGGGGATGCGGCAACGCCTGCAGATAGCACGAGGCCTGGCTGTTGGACCTCAAGTATTGCTCATGGACGAGCCATTTGGCGCGCTTGATGCTCTTACCCGCCGACGCATGCACAGCGTATTGCTCGACATCTGGCAACGTATTGGGAAGACCATTGTATTCGTCACCCACGACATCACCGAGGCGATCATACTCGCCGATCGCATTGCGGTTATGTCGGTTGGTCCACGCGCGACCATTGCGCGGATTATTGATGTAGATTTACCTCGTCCCCGCGATCTTACCGAGCCTAAAGTTGCACATCTATTTAAAGAAGTAGAGGAGCTGCTAGCAGGACCGGACGAGTTACAAAACAATCTGCTGGAGGCCACGCGTTGAACAGAGACCGAATTATTGAGGTCCATTTATCGTGGTAGACCTCCGCGAAAGCCGCATCATGGATGCGCCGACCGACTTGCCTGCGCGCAGATTGCGACTTTCCACACTGTTAGCAAACTGGCGGCCGGTACTGCTTTCGATTGCCTCGTTAATAGTGGCGTTTTGCACTTGGCAATTTCTTTCGACGGTATTGTTCAATCCATTCCTGATACCGTCGCCGCTTCAGGTTTTTCGCACGGCAATACCAATGTTGGCGAGCGGAGAAATCCTGACCGACGTCGCAATCAGTATGAGCCGAGTTATGGTCGGATTCGTTACTGGCTCACTTGCGGGCATAGTCATGGGCGTCCTGCTTGGTCGTATTCGTCTGCTCCACGACCTGCTTGATCCAATCATCGAACTGTTGCGTTACTTATCGCCGACAGCGATGATACCGATCGCAGTGATTTGGTTTGGCATCGGCGAATTATCAAAGTACTTCCTCATTTTCTGGGGGACGTTTTTCATTGTTCTCATCAATACAACGGCAGGCGTATGGCGGGCTCCGATTGCACGCCAGCGCGCCGCGGAATGTCTCGGAGCTAACCACCTGCAAATCTTTATGCTCGTCGTGGTGCCCTCTACTGTTCCTTACATCGTAACAGGTATGCGGGTTGCGATGGCTTCTTCGTTTATGAGTATAATTCCTGCAGAAATTCTCGCCGCCGATTCCGGAATTGGCTATCTTCTACAGAAGTCGTCCATGTTGCTGCAGACCGACCGTATCTTCGTTGCTTTGCTCACTATCTGCGTGCTTGGCTTTGTTGTAGATAGAATTTTTCGTCTGCTCGTCGATAGAGTGCTGGCACGTTACATGTCAGTCGTCGCGCAAACTTGACACAAAGGGGAGGGCTTCGATGCGTAACTTCATAAAGATTTTTACAGTCGCAGCAGCTAGCGCGTTGCTACTCGGCTCGGCACCCGCCCGAGCTCAGCAGCCGTTACGGAAAATGACGTTGTTCGGTCAGCCTTCAGTAAATAATGACTCGATATGGATGGCATTAGAAAGGGGCTTTTACAAAGATGAGGGCCTCGACGTAACGTACCGCTTATTTCCCTCTGGAACCACGGCCTTCCAGGCGTTCCAGACCGGACAAGGCGATATCGTAATGACAGGGGACTTGCCGAGTGTGCAGTATTTCTTCCGTGTTAAGGGGGACTATCGCACTATTGCCGCGATCGAACGGGACGCCAAGGGTTATGTCGCCGTTGCCGGCAAGGACATCAAGACCCCGCAAGATCTTGCCGGAAAGACGATTGCTACACGGGTCGGCTCGACCGGCTCGTGGTTCATTTCTGAATACCTGATGAAAAACCATGTCGACCCGAAGTCTGTCACGATAAAGAACCTCGATACCCAGGTGTTGCCAGCCGCCCTATGCGGCGGCGACATTGCTGCATTCTTCATCTGGCAACCTGTAGGCTCCCGAACCCTCGAAATTTGTCCTGATAAGGCTCGCTACCTCACCGATGCGACCGGATATATCCAAGGTTATTTGGTCGCTGGAGCAAGGCCAGAATGGCTGGCAACGCCACAAGGCAACGACATTGCCACACGTTGGTTGCGAGCGACGATAAAGGGCCGAGACGTTGCTGAAAAAGATTTCACGGCTGTCGCCAAATATGCCGCGGATAAACTCAGTCTGAGCGAAAGCGCGACCAAAGAACAGTGGGATACAAATAACAGGCCTATAGCACTCGACAAAGTCTATTACTCGGATTTCTGCAGCCTGAGCCGCTGGGGGCAGAGTGAAAAGACCACAGACGGTAAAATCGACTTCACCAAGCTAACATGGCCTGACGGACTCAAGGCAATTGATCCCAAGCTCGTGGATCCGCCGCCCCCGCCTTGTTAGTTATCGCGCCCGAAGCCAATGGGAACGTCTGGCGGGCCATAAGCGGAGGTCATATAATCGCTTCAAGATCGCTTCGCACCCGATAACGGACACGCGAACCAGTCTCCGCACGTTCGAACCCGGTCTCTGTGAAAAAAATTCGGATATTGAAAAATCGCGATCGGAGACTCACCGCTAGAATTCGCGAATTTTAGCGCTGGAAGGGCGGGAGATACAGTCCGGAGACGCGCTGACAGCTCACTAACGCGCGGAAGTATCGGAGACTTTTCGGAAAAACGGAAACGGCCCGGGGAGACGGGACTGGCTGGCTGGGGCGGGAGGATTCGAACCTCCGAATGGCGGAATCAAAATCCGCTGCCTTACCACTTGGCTACGCCCCAATCCGGGATTGGCCGCGGGATTCGTCCAGGGCCCGGCGGACCATAACGGCGTGACCCCTTCGGATCAATGATCCCCCGCTGTCGGCGTCCGGGCCGCGCTTTATAATCGGTCGCGCCCTCCATAGCGCTCCTGCGCTGCATAATAATGTCTGATAGCGTTGCCGGCGGCTGCCTGCCTGGTAAATAGAAAGTGACCAATGCCCGAGTCCATCGAAGTGCGCGACCATGCCGGCATCCGCACCATCCGGATGAACCGGCCGGAAAAGAAGAACGCGCTGACGCAGCCGATGTATGCCGCGATGACCGGCGCGCTCGGCGAGGCGCAAGACAATGATGCGATCCGCTGCATCATCGTCGCCGGTGCGCCGGGCGCATTTTGTGCCGGCGCCGATATCGGCGAATTCCTCGAATCGGCGCAGAGCGGCGCGCTGCGGCCGGGCACGCTGGCCTTTCTCAAGGCGCTCGCGCACAACGAAAAACCCCTGGTCGCCGCGGTCAATGGCCTTGCCGTCGGCATCGGCGTGACCATGCTGTTCCACTGCGATCATGTCGTCGCGTCGCGCGACGCGACATTCACCACGCCGTTCCTCAAGCTCGCGTTGATCCCGGAAGCCGCATCGAGCCTGTTGGCGCCGCTGCGCATGGGCTACGCGCGCGCGTTTTCGATGCTGGTCATGGGCCGGCCGCTGTCCGCCGCCGAAGCCAAGGAGGCGGGCATCGTCAACACCGTGGTCGAGGCCACGGCGGTCGAAGACGCGGCGCTGAACGCCGCCCGCGAGATCGCCGCGCTGCCGGCGGGCGCCGTGGCGGTATCGCGGGCGCTGATGCGCGGCTCCCTTGACGACGTCGACCGCCAGATCGATAGCGAACTCCTGCAGTTTCACGAGCGTCTGCAGTCGGACGAGGCCCGCGCGGCGTTTGCCGCGTTCCTGTCGCGCAAAAAATAGAAAAACCCGGCCATGTCGCTTTCCGGCAAGACCCTGTTCATCACCGGCGCCTCGCGCGGCATCGGGCTTGCGATCGCGCTGCGCGCCGCGCGCGACGGCGCCAATATCGCGATCGCGGCGAAAACCGCCACGCCGCATGCCAAGCTTGCCGGCACCGTCTACACCGCCGCCGAGGAGATCGAACGCGCCGGCGGCAAGGCGCTGCCGCTCGTCGTCGACGTGCGCGACGAAGCCATGGTGCGCGACGCGCTCGAGCGGACGGCGCAAAAATTCGGCGGCCTCGACATCGTGGTCAACAATGCCAGCGCCATTGCGCTCACGCGCACGGCCGACACCGACATGAAGCGTTTCGATCTCATGCACCAGATCAATGCGCGCGGTACCTTCATGGTGTCGAAATATGCGATTGCCTATCTGGCCAAGGCCGCCAATCCGCATATCCTGATGATCTCGCCGCCGCTCGACATGAAGGAGAAATGGTTCGCGCCGCACACCGCTTACAGCATGGCCAAATTCGGCATGAGCCTGGTCGTGCTCGGGCTTTCGGGCGAATTGCGGTCGCAAGGTATCGCGGTGAACGCGCTGTGGCCGCGCACGCTGATCGCCACCGCTGCGGTTCGCAACCTGTTGGGCGGCGAGGACATAGCGCGGCGCGGACGCAAGCCCGAGATCATGGCGGACGCGGCTTATGCCGTTTTCGCCCAGCCGGCGAAAAGTTTCACCGGGCAATTCCTGATCGACGACAGTTTTCTGGCGCAGCACGGCGTTACCTCCTTCGATGCCTACCGCGTCGACCCGACGCAAGAGCTTGCGGCGGATTTCTTTGTGCCCGACGATAGCCTGCCGCCGCCGGGCGTCGTCGTTGCCCGACGCGACGAGGAAACCCGCGTTTCACATTGGGGACGCCCATGACCTATCGCGCGCCGCTTGCCGATATCGGCTTTGCGCTCAAATACGCCACGGGACTGCCGGCGGCGATCGAAGCGGGCCTGTTCGGCGAACTCGGCCTCGACGATGTCGAGGCGATTATTGCCGAGGCCGGCCGCTTCGCCGGCGAAGTCATCGCGCCGCTCAATCGGGTCGGCGACACTTTCGGTGCGCAATTCAAGGACGGCGCCGTCACCACCGCGCCGGGCTGGAAGGAAGCCTATCGCGATTGGCGGCTCGCCGGCTGGAACGCGGTGACGGCGCCCGCGCAATGGGGCGGCCAGGCGCTGCCCCAGATCGTCAATGCCGCCTGCACCGAGATGTGGCACGCCGCCTCGGTCGGTTTCGCCAACGGTCCGATGCTGACCATGGCGGCAATCGACGCGCTCAACGCCCACGGCAGCGACACCCTCAAGCGCGCTTATCTGGACAAGCTCGTGTCCGGCGAATGGATGGGCACGATGCAGCTCACCGAGCCGCAGGCCGGCTCCGACGTTGGCGCCTTGCGCACCCGCGCCGAGCGCGCCGGCGACGGCAGCTATCGCCTCAAGGGCCAGAAGATCTTCATCACCTATGGCGAGCACGACTTCACCGACAACATCATCCATTTCGTGCTGGCGCGCTTGCCCGATGCGCCGCCCGGCACGCGCGGCATTTCGCTGTTTCTGGTGCCGAAATTTTTGCTGAAAGCGGACGGCTCGCTCGGCGCGCGTAACGACATCCGCGCCCATTCGGTCGAGCACAAGCTCGGCATCCATGGCTCGCCGACCTGCACCATGATCCTCGGCGACGGCGACGGCGCCACAGGCTTTTTGGTCGGCGAAGAAAATGCCGGCATGGCCTGCATGTTCACCATGATGAACCGCGCCCGGCTTGCCGTCGGCTTGCAGGGCGTGGGGCTCGCCGAAGCCGCGACCCAGCAGGCGCTCGCTTATGCGCGCGAGCGGCGCCAAGGGCGCAGCGCCGGCATGAAATCGTCCGATTCCGCGCCGATCATCGCGCATCCCGACGTACGGCGCATGCTGATGACGATGCGCGCGCTCACGCAAGGCGCGCGCGCCATTTGCTATGACACCGCGCTCGCAATCGACCGCAGCGAGCGCAGCCAAGACGAAACCGCGCGCGGGGCCGCCCACCAGCGCGCCTCGCTGCTCACTCCGGTCGCCAAGGCGTTCTCGACCGATATCGGCAACGACGTCGCCTCGCTCGGCGTCCAGGTCCACGGCGGCATGGGCTATATCGAGGAAACCGGCGCGGCGCAGTTCTTCCGCGATGCCCGGATCGCGCCGATCTACGAAGGCACCAACGGCATTCAGGCGATCGACCTCGTCACCCGCAAACTGCCGCTCGCCGGCGGCGCAACAGTCGCGGCGCATTGCGACGAGCTGCGCGGCATCGTGCGCGAGCTCGACGCCAGCAACGATCCGGCATTCGGCTGGACCTCGGTGCGGCTCGGCGACGCGGTCGAAAGCTTGTCGCGGGCGACGACCTGGCTGAGCGCGCGGCTCGACAAGGAGCCCGACGCGGCGCTCGCCGGCGCCAGCCCTTACCTGCGACTGTTCGGCATCGCGACCGGCGGGTGCCTGCTTGCCAAAGAGGCGCTTGCCGCGATGCGGCTTGGCGGCGACGCGACTGGCCGCCTCGCGGTGGCGCGGTTTTTCGCCGAAAATTGCGCGGTCCAGGCCGGAGCCATCGAGCGTACCGTGGTGGAATGCGCTCCAAGCGTGCTGACCGGGGACGCCGCGCTGGCTTTGCCCTGACCCGCTTGCCGGGCGCGACACGTAAATGCCCGGTTTCGCTTCCGCTTGAGCCATCTTACATTGCCCTAATGTCCACGCTGATCATCAGTCATCCCGCCTGTCTCGAGCATCTGACCCCCGCCGGCCATCCGGAGCGGCCCGACCGCTTGCGCGCCGTCGAGCAGGCGCTTGAAGCGGAGAAATTTCAGACGCTGGCGCGCGCGCAGGCCCCGCGGGCACCCTTCGAGGCCATCGCGCTGTGTCATCCGATGGATTACATCGAGGCCATGCGCGATGCCTCGCCGCAAGAAGGCATCATCCATCTCGACGCCGACACCTCGATGTCGCCGGGCAGTTTCGAGGCGGCCTTGCGCGCCGCCGGCGGCGGGATCTACGCCGTCGACGAAGTGTTCGCCAAAAAGGCCGTCAACGCTTTCGTCGCCACCCGGCCGCCCGGCCACCACGCCGAGGCGGCGCGGCCGATGGGTTTCTGCTTCTTCGACAACGCCGCGATCGCCGCGCGCCACGCCCAGAAGCGTTACGGCATCGCCCGCGCCGCGATCGTCGACTTCGACGTCCATCATGGCAACGGCTCGCAAGACATCTTCTGGTCGGATAAAACCGTGATGTATTGCTCGACGCACCAGATGCCGCTGTTTCCCGGCACCGGTGCCATCGGCGAAACCGGCGATTACAACACCGTCGTCAACGCACCGCTGCGGCCCGGCGACGGCGCCGAGAAATTCCGCGATGCCTTCGAGAGCCGGCTCTTGCCGCGGCTTACCGAATTTCAACCCGAGCTTGTCGTCATCTCGGCCGGCTTCGACGCCCACTACCGCGACCCGCTCGCCAATATCAATCTGGAAGAGGCCGACTTCGCCTGGGCGACGCAAAAGCTCATGGACGTGGCCGATCGCTATGCCGGCGGCCGCATCGTTTCGCTGCTGGAGGGGGGCTACGATCTCCAAGCGCTCGGCAACTCGGTGGCGGCGCATGTCACCGCGCTGATGCGGGGATGACCGCGCGCTGATGCGGGGATAATTCGAAAGCCCCGATTGCGCGGCGCGCAATCCGGGAGCATCACTCTCCCGGATTACGCAAGGCGTAATCCGGGCTACATTGAGCGGACGATGGCGCAGAGCAATAACAGCGATATCGAAAAAATGCCGTTCGAGCGGGCGATCGAAGAGCTCGAATTGATCGTCAAGCGGCTCGAAGACGGCAAGGTGCCGCTGGAAGAATCGGTCGCCATCTACGAACGCGGCGAGGCGCTCAAAGCGCGCTGCGAGGCGTTGTTGCGCGCGGCCGAGGCGCGCGTGGAAAAAATCACGCTCGATGCCTCGGGCAAGCCGACCGGCACCGAGCCGCTTGACGGCGAATAGCTTAATCATCCTGCCCCGCGACAGCGGGGAAGGGGGACCATCCTGCGCAGCAGGATGGTGGAAGGGGCGTCTGACTCGTCGCTCCGTTTGCATCGCAAGAGAATCGTCACGCCCCGCGCCCCCTCCACCATGCTTCGCATGGTCCCCCTCCCCCGCTTTCACGGGGGCGGATGCATGCCTTCCCCGTTCTCGCGATGCCCCTTCGCATCCGAGTTCTGTCCACGCCACGGTAAGAAAGCCCTTCCAATCTTTCTCCCTTCAAAAAGAAGGGAGGCGGGCGCCGCTCGGCGCACCCTCGGGATCCGCCCCCGCCGCAGAAGGACTAAAGCCCGCTGCGAGGTCGGCGAGCACCATCGCTTTTCTCCCCCGCACAGTGCAGGAGCCAAAGCGGCGGCGCCCTCGCCTTACGGCGCCCACCGCGGTCATGCGCCGAAGGTGTGACCCTTCGACTCGGCCCCGGGCCGCGCTTCCTGGAATTGCCGGGTGCAAACGGGAGGACCTCCCCGGCGCCAGTGCAGCCAGCACCTGGCAGACCGGCATTAGGCCGGCCGGTCGATGCCCAAGGCCGCCCGGGACGAGGCGACGAACCCCAGCCCCGGGAACCGCACCCGCCCCATCAGCCGGCGTCACCGGTTGACGTCCCTGACTTGGCAGGCTGATCGGGCAGGTAATAGCGGTCGCGGCGCTTGTCAATGAAACAGAGACCATTGTCACATCACGTCTCCGTGAATGGGACGATGCCTGAAACCTCGTCCTGAGGCGGCCCAACCAAGTCGGCTTTAGTGGCATGTGATATCCGAAATCGGCAGCGTAGGGCGGATTAGCGGAGCGTAATCCGCCATTCCGTTGATTGAAGACGGCGGATTACGCCTTCGGCTAATCCGCCCTACGCGCTATATTAGAGACGACGTTCAGGCCCCTCATCCCCAAGGCTGCTGGGGATCTTGTACTTTACTAAATACCCAGTGCTACCATGAGTAGCGCGGAGGAAGCATTGGCGACCCAGCGAGCTATGGAGCTTGGGGATATTATGTGGAAGGTCGATGCCTACCTTTTTTATCGGATAACGTCGTCCATAGCTCGACTGCATGCTGTGACTAGGTTTGCGTCGGAAAAATTGAAACTCGATACCAACTCCATCTTTTCTGAGAATGGCGCAAAGGACGTTTTGCCGAGCCTAAAAACATTGTCCGACGAGCTTGATATTTTAGGTGCCAGATTAACTGCGGCCTCAGTCCGACGATTTGAGCATGCGTTAAGCAGCAAAAAATGCACTCAGGCAATGGTAATCCAACATACTAGCGATATAGATACGAGATTGCGCGATGAACTTACGCTAGTGAATCTATATGTGTTAGATGAGAACAGAATAAAATACTTTGCGCCCGCGCAAATTATTTACGATCAGGAAGTTGTCGATAAATTTCCGCTAGCAGTAACGGACATTGAGGATGCAGGGAAATGTCTTTCCTTTGGCCAGGGCACCGCATCCGTATTTCATTCAATGCGTGTCATGGAGCTTGGGCTTAAGGCATTAGCCCTTCTGCTTGACATTCCGTATGCGCCCAGTTGGGAATTGTATTAGACAGATCAACGATAAAATCGGCGAAAAACACAAAGATAAAACCGCGCAGTGGAAGGCTGATGAGGCACTTTTCAGGGATTTATCTGGCGACTTACAGACAATAAAAATTGCATGGCGAAATCCAACTATGCACATCATTAGACAGTACGCCCCTGATGAGGCCGAAGAAATCTTTCGGGCGGTAAGGGGCTTTATGAAGCGTCTTTCGACCCGTCTATCGGTGGCGTCTTAGGCGGAACGACTTTAGCTCGTAGGATGGGTGGAGCGACGCAATGCCCATCCTGGTGCGTCGAGGTTTAGTGATAGATTTCGCAAGTGCTCTAGCCCTTCGTTCCATCGCATGATCAAGTTTGGTATTTATCCGCTCGACTGGGTAAGCGATATGGCGGAAAATGCCGGGCCTTTCGGGGAAAGATGATGGGTATCGCTTCGCTTCACCCACCCTACGGGCTTATCGGAGACCTCACAAAGTCAGGTAACAAAGCGCGCATAAGCGCGAGGCGAAATGCTTTATGCGTTGGAGGAGGCAACTTAAATGAGTTTCGAGAAAGACGCCAATGGCATGATTATTCTGCGCCCCGTACTGGGATGGACAGCTGCGCCAGTGGCAGAAATTGCGTTGCTTCTGCAACTTCAATATGCAGAAGGTGAGGCCGATATCGAAACCGGTGGCAAATCGATTCAGTTTTCATTGACGCCTCCACAGTGCCTAGAGCTTGCGGAGGTGCTAACCAGACGCGCAAATCAGATTTTGAATTCGAAATTATCTTCACCTCCCCAATGATCTGCGATTTAGCAAAGGACTTCGCGGGGCCTATTGCGACGATCATCGCAGCAACGGCCGCAGTCATCGTTACGGTCTTTTTCAATAGGCGGCAGGTTGCGATTGCGGCAACACAACGGGACATCGCACTGGATAAGCTTAAGCACGATGTCTTTGAACGACGATACGAGATCTATATTTCGGCGCGCTCGTTCATGGAGGACGTGCTGCACCAGAGCGATTTTGAAAAAATCGACAATGCTCGAATTAGAGAGTTTCGCGTAAAATTAGATGAAGCTCGCTTCTTCTTCGGCCCCGATATCCGCGACTATATCGGAGAGATTGATGCCGCGGCTGAAAGACTGCTCGTGGCGTTGGGAGAAAAGTGGCAGAACCCGGGTCGCAATGAACCTGCGTGGTCGAGAACGATGAAAAAGCTCGGTGATAATAGCGCGAAGTTATCAACGATGTACGCGGAATTGCCGCAAAAATTCGAATCTTCGTTGCGCTTCGATCAACTAGCTCGCGACTGATTTCAACAATGCCTGCGGCAACCCCCCCTTGAGGAATGCCCCTATCAGGTCGTGCTGCCGCGGCGGCAGCTTGCCGACGACAGCGAGATTTTGGATTTCCTCATCACCGCCTTCGTGCGCTACTGCTTTGCCGATCCGCTGGACGCGGAGAATTTTCGCTCGCGCTTCGAGCCGAAGGCGGAGCGGTTTCGGCTCCGCTTGTCCCGACGCAAATTGATTCTGCATGCATTGGGCGTAAGCCGTATGCCCGTTCAGCGCCGCCAGTCCGGTCGGCACGCCGGTTGAGCCGCACGGATCGCTGCTGTCGCCACGCAAATAAATGCCATGGCTCAGCCCAGGCCGTGTTTCCTGGGACGTGCGCGATCACGGGCGTTACCCGCTCTGCGCTGTCCCAGTCCAGCGGCGCACCCCGCAGACCGGTCGTTATGCCGGCCAAAGCGATACCCGGACCGCCCGGGAGCGGGGTTACAAGGGCCGCCCGCAGAAACCGCACCCGCCCCATTGGAGCCATCAGGAAATCAGGGCAAAGCCCCGGCGCGCATGGAAGAGGCCCGCCATCCGAGGCGGCCTAGCGCTCGAACTTAATCAAGGCAGCGTCCTTTAAGAGCTTCGGATCGCGCTGGCCTTTCTTGGCCGCATCAATGATTCGAAGGGCGATTAATTCGCGGACGATTTCAGATGGGTCATTTCTCTCTGCACAAGCGGCGTCGAACGCCTCGCCCATGACCTTCATGGTGTGGTCGTCAAAGTCAGACTTTTTATGGATGAATTGGCTGATCGACATTTGCCGCTGCACAATAGCGGCGGTATGTGGATACTAGCAACGGAGGCTGTTCATAACTGCACAATTCAAGGGGCGTTCGCGATTTAGATCCCCAAAGACCCCCTTGACTCTTTGGAACAAATAGGGAACATTTAACGGTTCGGATCAAGCTAGAGGCGATCATGGATTCGGACAAGAAAAGCGCGTGGCTGCGCCAGCTCGATGCGGAATGCCCCTATCAGGTCGTGCTGCCGCGGCGGCAGCTCGCCGACGACAGCGAGATCTTGGATTTCCTCATCGCATACGTCGAAAAATTCGACATGTATGTCGAGGACGATTACGCCGCCTTCGTGCGCTATTGCTTCGCCGATCCGCTCGATGCCGAGATTTTCCGCTCGCGCTTCGAGCCGAAGGCGGAGCGGTTTCGGCTGGCGGGATGATTTTCTTTCGTCATTGCCGGGCTTGTTCCGTCGCTGGTCAGATTGCGCGAGAGAGTTGGTCCCTCACCCTGAGGTGCTCGGCGCGAAGCGCCGAGCCTCGAAGGGCGAGGGACCAAGCGCGTGAGCCGCATCCTTCGAGGCACGCCTTCGGCGTGCGCCTCAGGATGAGGGGAAGCCGGGTCAAGCCCGGCGTTGACGAGGAAGAGAGGGCAATTTCTGTTTTACCTTCCCCATCTCGGCCCAGGGGTCGGCCTTCAAATGCTTCTCCGCATTGAGCACGGTGAACGCATTGGCGCCGGTCGTCCGGGACAGTGCCTGCCAACTCACCGGCATCGACACCGGCGCGCCCGGACGCGCGCGGGTCGAGTAAGGCGCCACCGCCGTGGCCTCGCGTGAATTGCGAAAATAATCGATGAAGATTTTGTCGTGGCGCAGCGCCTTGGTCATTTTCGCGAGATAAAGTTTTGGCAAATCCGCCGCCATCGCATTGGCGATGCGCGAGGCGAAGGCCTTGGTGGTGTCCCAATCGGCTCCCTCGATCGGCAGCACGACGTGCACACCCTTGCCGCCGGACAGCTTGACGAAACTTTCGAGCTTGAGCGCGTTCAGCCGCTCGCGCACCGCCTGCGCGCCGGCGACGATCGCTTTCCAGGTGACGCCCTCGCCCGGGTCAAGATCGAACACGATGCGATCGCACATTTCCAGACGGTCGAGCCGCGAACCGCGCGTGTGGATCTCCAAGGCGCCGGACTGCACCAGCGCGATGAGATCGTCGAGCTTCTCAACGGCGATGACGTCGTGCTCCTTGGCATCGACGACATGCCGCAACCGCGATTCCTTGATGGTGGACGCGATATGCTTTTGAAAAAAGGTTTCGCCGCCAACGCCCTCCGGCGCGCGCACCACCGCAAGCGGCCGGTCGACGACGTGCGGGGCCATGACGTCCCACACCCGGACGTAATATTCGGCGAGGTCTTTTTTGGTAACGCCGACATCGGGCCAGTAGACCCGATCCGGATGCGTCAGCCGGACGCCGGCAATGCTGGCGTCTTTTCCGCCGGCGCGTGACGGCGAGCTTGTTCGCCCCGAGCGGGGCGCCGGAGATTTCCGCACCGCTTCACGCCGCGTCGCCGCCACCGGCTCTGGCGTCTCGCGCACCACCTCGCGCGCCGGTTTATCTTCGCGCAACCCCTTATAGGCGGCCTGCCGCAACAGGCCGTCATGGGTGATGCCGCGATATTCCGTCTCGACGACGACGACCGGCTTCACCCAGATCACGTTCTTGCGCCGCTCGTCCGCGGGCAGCGTCAGCGGCGGCCGATCGACCCGCAGCGGCTCGAGCCGCTGCCACAGATCGCGCGCGGTTGCGCGCGTGAATCCGGTGCCGACCCGCCCGGCATAGCGGAGCTTGCCGTCTTCGTGGAACGCCACCGTCAGCGCACCGACGGCTTTGGCCGCCGCATTCGAAGGCGAGAAGCCGGCGACGATGAATTCCTGCGCGTTGTGGCATTTGGTTTTGACGAAATTCTCCGACCGCCCGGGACGATAGGGCGCATCGCGCAGCTTCGAGATGATGCCTTCGAGATGCATGTCGCAGGCGCTTTTGAAGATCGCCGGACCGTTGCCCTCGAAATGCTCCGCATAGCGGATCGGTCCATCGCGGCTTCGACCCTTCAACAGCCGCTGGAGCGCCGCCTTGCGCTCGACGAGCGGCGCAGCGGTCAAATCGCGGCCATCCAGATAAAGCAGATCGAAAACCCAATAGACGAAACGGTTGCCGCGGCCCTCCTTGAGATCGGTTTGCAACAACGAGAAGTTGGAAACGCCGTGTTCGTCCTCGACGACCAATTCGCCGTCCAAGAGCGCCGTCTGCGCGGGCAGCGCCGCGACGGCGTCCGCGATCCGCTCGAAACGAGCGGTCCAGTCGAGCGCTTTGCGGGTGAGCAGCTTGACCTCGCCGCGATCGAGACCCTTATCGAGCCTTGCCTCGATGCGATAGCCGTCGAACTTGATCTCGTGAATCCATTGCGCGCCGCTCGGGGCGGCATCACGCAACGTGGCGAGGCTGGGCGGAATGAAGTCGGGCAGGCTGCCGCTTTTCGATCTGCGCGCCGAGGGGGCGGAGCGCTTGCGGGCAACGGCAGCCACGGCGGATTTTGCTCTGCCCCGCGATGGCGCAGCACGCCCCGATTCCTTTGTCGCGCCTTTTGTCTCGACCTTCCGGCCGCCGTGCGATCGGGATGACTTTTTCGTCGAGGTCGCCGCCGCGCGCAATTCGGCTTTGAAATCGCGCTGCGTTTGTGTCGGCGAACGGGCCGACGATTGCTCAGCCTTGCGGTCGGATTTGGACGCGGATTGACGGTTGCTGTGCCAGACCCGCTTCTTGCCCTTGCCGGCGGCAATTTCGTCCATGGTGCGGCCGGTCGCCGCGGAGAGCGGCTGTTCTTCGAGAATGTCGGCCTTGCGTCCGCTCCGCGACTTCTTCATCCTTGCCTTTGATCAAGAGCCAGTTCTCGTGCTTGTCGCCCGGCGCGGGGCCGCATCCGCACGAGGTGCCAGCGGCCGCGCAGCTTTTCGCCCTCGAGCGCGAAATCGAGGTGACCTTTGGCGTAGCCGCGATGCGGATCGCCCTCGGGGGACCACGTGCCGCGGTCCCAGATCATCACGGTGCCGCCGCCATACTCGCCCTCGGGTATCGTGCCTTCGAAGCTGTTGTATTCGATCGGATGGTCCTCGACATGGACGGCGAGCCGCTTGTCGTTCGGATCGAGGCTCGGCCCGCGGGTGACGGCCCAGCTTTTCATGACGCCGTCGAGTTCCAGCCGCAGATCATAGTGCAGACGCGTCGCATCGTGCTTCTGGATCACGTAACGGTTGCCGCCGCGGCCGCCTTTGCGGCCGCGCGGCTCCGCGGTGACATCGAATTTGCGTTTCTTGCGGTAAATTTCGAGGGCCACGGCTGCCTAACTCGCTTGTCCTTGCGCCTGTTTCATAGGCAGAAACTGCGCCAATTCGGTCGCGCTACCCTGGTAAATCTTTGAACGCGACATAGGTTGAGCGTTACGTATATGGGACGGGGTTGTAGGGATTGTCCCGGAGTCTAGGCATAAGGCCTTGGAAAGCCAAGGAGTTCCCTCCTGGCCGTTCTTTGGCAGCAGGCCTGTTTAAATTGCGTTAGCCGGCGCGGAATGGTGTAAGCACGCACTCAATCTGCACGAACCATACCGGGCCCAGAGCCCCAATAATCGGCATTGCGCCGATAACAACGCATTGGTCTAAAAAGGAGCGTAGCGTGACGGTTTCGTCAAAGACCCCATTGCTCGACCAAATCAAGACCCCGCAAGACCTAAGGCGCCTCGAGCCCAGCCAGTTGCGGCAGGTCGCCGACGAATTGCGCCGCGAGACCATCGACGCTGTCGCTGTCACCGGCGGCCATCTCGGCGCCGGCCTCGGCGTGATCGAACTGACGGTCGCGCTGCATTACGTGTTCGACACGCCCGAACGACCGGCTGATCTGGGACGTCGGCCACCAGGCCTATCCGCACAAGATCCTCACCAATCGCCGCGACCGCATCCGCACCTTGCGCATGGGCGGCGGATTGTCCGGTTTCACCAAGCGCGCCGAGAGCGAATACGATCCGTTCGGCGCCGCGCATTCCTCGACCTCGATTTCCGCCGGCCTCGGCATGGCGGTCGCCCGCGATCTGCAGGGCAAGCAGAACAATGTCATCGCCGTCATCGGCGACGGCGCGATGTCGGCCGGCATGGCCTATGAGGCCATGAACAATGCCGGCGCGATGAATTCGCGCCTGATCGTGGTGCTCAACGACAACGACATGTCGATCGCGCCGCCGGTCGGCGCGCTGTCGGCCTATCTCGCCCGCCGGGTGTCCGGCCGCGGCTACCATCGGCTGCGCAAGCTGATCCGCAGCATCGCCAAGCATATGCCGAGCAAAATGCTCGAGCAGCGCGCCATGGCGATGGAGGAATATGCCCGCGGCCTCGTCACCGGCGGCACGCTGTTCGACGAGCTCGGCTTCTTCTATGTCGGCCCGATCGACGGCCACAATATCGACCATCTGCTTGCCGGTGCTGGAAAACGTCCGCGACATGAAGAACGGACCGATCCTGGTTCACGTCGTGACGCAGAAGGGCAAAGGCTATGCGCCGGCGGAAAAATCCGCCGACAAATATCACGGCGTCGTCAAATTCGACGTCGCCACCGGCGCGCAGGTCAAATCGAAGCCGACCGCGCCCGCCTATCAGAAAGTCTACGGCGAAAGCCTGATCAAGGAAGCGCGCAAGGACGACAAGATCGTCGCCATCACCGCGGCGATGCCGTCGGGCACCGGCATCGATCTGTTCCAGAAAGAGTTTCCCGAACCGCACCTTCGACGTCGGCATTGCCGAGCAGCATGGCGTGACCTTCGCCGCAGGTCTGGCGACCGAGGGCTTCAAGCCGTTCGCGACGATCTATTCGACGTTCCTGCAGCGCGCCTATGACCAGGTCGTGCACGACGTCGCCATCCAGCGGCTGCCGGTGCGTTTCGCCATGGATCGCGCCGGTCTGGTCGGCGCCGATGGACCGACCCATGCCGGCGCCTTCGATATCGCCTATCTCGGCTGCCTGCCCGGTTTCGTCCTGATGGCGGCTGCCGACGAGGCCGATCTCGTGCATATGGTGGCGACCGCCGTCGCGATCGACGATCGCCCCTCGGCGCTGCGCTATCCGCGCGGCGAGGGCCGCGGCGTGCCGATGCCCGAAGAGGGCAAACCGCTCGAGATCGGCAAAGGCCGCATCCTGCGCGAAGGCACCAAGATCGCGCTTGTTCTCCTACGGCGCGCGGCTCGGCGAATGCCTCAAAGCCGCCGACGAACTGGCCGGCTACGGGCTGCCGACCACGGTCGCCGATGCGCGGTTCGCCAAGCCGCTCGACGTCGATCTCTTGCTGCGGCTCGCCCGCGAGCACGAAGTGCTGCTCACCGTCGAGGAAGGCTCGATCGGCGGCTTTGGCTCTTTCGTGCTGCAAGCGCTCGCCGAGCACGGCGCGCTGGATCGCGGGCTGAAGGTCCGCTCGATGGTGCTGCCGGACTTCTTCATCGATCAGGACTTGCCGAACGCCATGTACGCCAAGGCCGGTCTCGACGCCAAAGGCATCGTCGCCAAAGCCTTCGAGGCGCTCGGCCAGAACATGCGCGGCGAAGTGGTCAAGCTCGCCTGAAGTACGTCATGGCCGGGCACCCGGGTCCGGCCTGTTGGCCGGCCCGAGTACAAGCTTGTCCCGGCCATCCACGACTTTCCTCATGGCCCCTAAGACGTGGATGCCCGGCACAAGGCCGGGCATGACGGTGTATATCTATCCTCATGACCACGCGAGAGCGAGCCGACCGCCTCTTGGTCGCGCGCGGCTTCTTCGAAAGCCGGGCGCGAGCGCAAGCGGCCATCGCGGCCGGCCGGGTGAGCGCCGACGGCGTCCTGCTGCGCAGAGCCTCCGATGAAATCCCTTCCGCCGCCGTCATCGCGGCCGAGCCGGAGCACCCCTATGTCTCGCGCGGCGGGCTCAAGCTTGCTGCAGCCCTCGACCATTTTGCCCTCGATGTGAAAAATCGCATCTGCATCGACGTCGGCGCTTCGACCGGCGGCTTCACCGATGCGCTGTTGCAGCGCGGCGCCGAGCGCGTTTACGCGGTCGATGTCGGCGCCGATCAATTGCACTCCCGGCTGCGCGGCCGCGCCGATGTCGTCAGCCTCGAACGCACCGACATCCGCAAGCTCGATCCGTCGCATTTGCCGCAAGCCCCCGACTTCGGTGCGATCGACGTGAGCTTCATCTCGCTGAAGCTCGTCTTGCCGGCGGTCGCCCGATTGCTTGACGCCCGCGCAACTATTGTGGCGCTGATCAAGCCGCAATTCGAAGCCGGACGCCGCGCCGGCAAGAAGGGCATCGTGCGCGACGAGGCCGTTCACGCCGCAGTCTGTGCCGACGCTACCGCATTTCTCGCCGCGCTTGGCTGGCGCATCGGCGGCGTGGTGCCGTCGGCGATCCGCGGCGGCGACGGCAACCAGGAATTTTTTATCGAGGCCGAGCGTGGTTGAGCACCTGTCCGTCACGGCGCTCGGCCATCGCGGCGACGGAATTGCCGACGGTCCCGACGGCCCGATCTACGTTGCCTGCGCGCTGCCCGGCGAAACCGTCGAAGTCGAGTCGTGGCCCGGTCATCCCGACCGACGGCACCTTCTCAATGTCGAACAAGCGAGCCCCGAGCGCATCGCGCCGATCTGCCCACATTTCGGCACCTGCGGCGGCTGCGCCTTGCAGCATTGGGCGACCGCGCCGTACCGCGCCTGGAAACGCGGCCTCGTCGTCGAGGCGCTGCGCCAAGCCGGCATCGAGGCGCCGGTCGCCGAGCTGATCGACGCGCATGGCGACGGCCGCCGCCGCGCCGTGTTTCATGGCCGGCGCGGCACCCACGACGTGCTCGAAGTCGGCTTTTCGGCGGCGCGCGCGCACCACGTGGTCCCGATCGACCGCTGTCCGATCCTGGCCAAAAGCCTCGACGGCGCGCTCGACCGCGGCCTGGGCCATCGCCGAGCGGCTCGGCGCCATCGCGAAGCCGCTCGATATTGGCGTCACCGCGACCGATGCCGGCCTCGACGTCGACGTGCGCGGCTCAGGTCCGCTGACCGCGCGCACGACCGAAGCGCTGACGCGCGTCGCCGCTCAGCAAAACCTGGCGCGCCTGACGCGCCATGGCGACCTCATCGCGCAAGCGCGCGCACCGACGCTGCGGATAGGGGCCGCAACGGTGGCTCTGCCGCCCGCCGCATTCCTGCAGGCAACGGCCGAAGGCGAAGCGGTGCTGGCGCGGCTCGCACTTGAGATTTGCACCGGCGCCAGAAGCGTCGCGGACCTGTTCGCGGGCGTCGGCCCGTTCGCGCTGCGGCTCAGCGAAAAGGCGCGCGTTGTCGCGGTCGACGAGGATGAAGCGGCGCTGGCCGCGCTCAAGCGGGCAGCCGAGACCGCCTCGGGATTAAAGCCGGTCGCGACGGAGCGGCGCGACCTGTTCAAGAACCCCCTGCTCGCGGCGGAGCTCAACCGTTTCGAGGCGGCGGTGTTCGACCCGCCGCGCCAAGGGGCGCAGGCCCAGGCACGAGAACTCGCGAGTAGCCGCGTTCCGGTCATTGCCGCTGTGTCATGCAATCCAGGAACATTTGCGCGCGATGCGCGCATTCTCGCCGACGGCGGCTACCGCCTTGCCGCCGTCACGCCGGTCGATCAGTTCCGCTATTCGGCGCACGTCGAAATCGTCGCGCGGCTGGAAAAATAACGCGCATCTACTTAAACGCCGGCATGACGTCCTTGGCGAACCAGCGCAGCTGCTCCTTGAACTCTTTGGGTCCGAGACCCTCCGCCCAGTGGATCATGAAGTGCTCGAGCCCCGGATATTTCGCCTCGATCGACTTGATGCCGTCGATCACCTCGGCCGGCGGGCCGCAGAACCACGCTTTCTGCGCCACGCCGTCTTTCAGGAGCGGCGTGCGTGACGGCGCGCCCGGCGTGCCCCAGGTGCGGCCCTCTTCGTCGGCGTAGCGCACGAAACCGAACGGCGCGAACCACTTGAAACGCTCGTCGTGGGCCGGCTCGAGTTTCTTGATCGCTTCCGCTTGGCTGCCGGCGAGATAGACGCCGGCGCCCCAGATCATGTCTTCGCCCAACTGTTTCTTGCGGCCGTGCTTGAGGCAGGCGGCATGATAGGCGCGGATGACGTCGTCGAGGATTTTCTCGCCGTTGAGCGTCACCATGGCTTTCAGGCCGTATTGCGCCATCATGTCGATGGTCTTGCCGCTCGCCACCGGCATCCAGATCTCGACCGGCAAATGCTTCGGCCGCGGCACCAGCGTGATGTCTTTAAGCTTGTAGCCGCGATAGTCGACCGGCGGCGGCGCCTCGTAATATTTGCCTTTGAAATGGAAGCTCTGCTCGTTGAAGCAGGTCAGCAGCAGGCGGAGCTGCTCTTCGAAGAATTCACGGTTCTTGTCGGCGTCCAGTAGCGGCGCGCCGAAGCTCTCCACCTCGCGGCTGTGATAGCCGCGGCCGACGCCGAGCACGACGCGGCCGTCGGTGACGATGTCGGCCATGGCGTAGTCCTCCGCCATGCGAATCGGATGCCACATCGGCAGCACGTTGAAGGCGCAGCCGAACTTCAGCCGCTTGGTCTGGGTGGCGAGCCAGAGCCCGAGCTGGATCAGGTTCGGGAAGACCTCATAGCCCTCGCGCTGGAAATGGTGCTCGGCGGTCCACAGCGTATCGAAGCCGAGTTCGTCCATGAGTTGCGCGACGTCGCGGGCGGTGAAGAAAGCCTCTCTCAGCCGCTCGTCGGAATAGCGCCGGTCGTTGGCCGGCGTGCCGTTCAAGCCGACATTGTCGAGTTCGATCTGGCCGACATAAAGAACGTGGAATTTCTTGATCATGTGTGTTCCTACCCTGCCCTATTCGGGAACGGCTTTGCGGCGGAGTCAAGTCTTCGCTACGATTGACCAATCGATTCGCTTTCGAACGACGCTGATGCGATCTCGACTTGTGAGACTGCTGGGATGCGCGGTCGCCGTGGGTGCCATCTTCTTCGGCGCCTTTCCTGCGCGTGACGCGCTTGCCGCCGAATGGCGCTACTGCCTTGCCGTCTCGCCTGCGCAGCACACCGTCTATGTGTCGCCGCCGTTTGCCGACGATGAATTGATGGAAGCGACCGAGGCGGAGTTTGGCGAAGCCCTCGATCACGCGCTGTTGCAACACAATGCCGTGCAATGCCCTTTGGGCAATGCCCAATCGATCACCACGATGAAATCCCAGGCAATCCAATACAATCAAGCCAGCGGCAACAAAGTCGTGCAGCTTAATTGGCGGCCTTAGACCCCCCGCTTAGATCCCCAAAAATCGCGACTTCACCTCGTCGTTGGCCCATAGCTCTTCCGGCCGCGCCGAATAAACCAACCGTCCCTTGCTCATCACGTGGACGAAGTCGACGAGCTTGAGCGCCAGCGCCGCGTTCTGCTCGACCAACAGGATGGATAGACCTTCCTGCTTGAGCTTGGCGATCGCCTCCCACAGACCCGGAATGATGATCGGAGCGAGCCCTTCCGACGGCTCGTCCATGATCAGACAGTCCGGATTGGTCATCAAGCCGCGGCCGATCGCCAGCATCTGCTGTTCGCCTCCGGACAGTGTCCTGGCGCGCTGGTTACGCCGCTCGCGCAGCCGGGGAAACAGCGCATAAACGCGTTGCAGGCTCCAGCCGTGCCGGCTCTCGCTGCGTTCGGCGACCACAAGATTGTCCTCGACGCTTAGCGTCGGAAAGACGCGGCGACCCTGCGGCACCAGTCCGACGCCGCCGCGCACGATGGCAAACGACGACTTAGCCGTGATATCGGCGCCCTTGAAATAAATCTTGCCGCGGCGCGGCGGCACGAAACCGACGATGGAGTTGACCAGAGTGGTCTTGCCGACGCCGTTCCGCCCGAGCAGGCCGAGAATCTGGCCTTGCTCGACCTTGAGCGACAAGCCCTGCAGCACATAGGCGTCGCCGTAATAAGTATGGATGTCCTGCAATCTCGAGGATCGCCATTGCAATGCCGCCCGGTCAGCCGGTTCCCAGATAGATTTCCTGCACCTTGGCGCTGGAGCGGATGCGCGCGGCGGAGCCGCTCTCCAGGACTTCGCCGAAATGCAGAACCGAAATTTCGTCGGCCACGTCGAAAACGATGTCCATGTCGTGCTCGATCAACAGCATCGCAATCTTGGCATCGAGCTTCTGAAGAAAGCGCGCCATCTCCGCCGATTCGCCGGACGACAAACCCGGCCGCCGGCTCGTCGAGCAACAGGATGTCCGGATCGGCGGCCAGGCCCAGCACGATTTCGAGCTGGCGCTGCTCGCCATGCGAAAGATTGCGTACCTCGAGGTCTTTGCGATCGATGAAGGCGGCGCGTTCCAGAAAATCGTGAGCCTTGTCGTAGACCTCGCGATAGGACGTTAAAAATCGCCACATCACGAATTTCGACGCGCGCCGGCCCTTGATCGCCAAGAGCACATTGTCGAGCACGGTCAGTTTCGGAAACAGGCTGGTGACCTGGAAGGTCCGCGCCATGCCGAGCGTGGCGCGGCGGTAACTCGGCCAGCCGGTCACGTCCCGGCCGAACAGCAGGATTTGCCCGGACGTCGCCGGGAAAATGCCGCTGATGAGATTGAACAGCGTCGTCTTGCCGGCGCCATTGGGACCGATGATCGCTTTGCGCTCGCCGGGCATGATCGTCAGCGACACGCCGCGCACGGCCTGCAGCCCGCCGAACGACTTCGACAGGCCTTTCAGCTCGAGCACTGGCAGCCGGCCGTCGGTTTGGCCGTTGGTCCGCGGGATCCGGCTTCACGCGGCCACCCTGTGAAAGGCACGCCGGGGCCAACCGACCCCGGCGCGTCGCATTCCTATTCACAGTATTTGCAGGGCGGAAAGTCGCGGCTGTAGACCGGCTGTTTGAGGAACGTCTCTTTCCCGTAGGTCCAGAACTGACTGACGTCCGGATAGGTCTTGATCACGACGTTCCAAAGTTGCGGCTTGGCATCGCCGAACAGCGCCACCTTCTCGACCTTGCGGATATAGACGTTCTCGATCGGATTGCGCATGTCGTCGAACGCGACCGGCCCGCGCGCCGCGTCGATCTTCAGGCCGAGCATGGTCTGGATGAATTTCTCCGCGCCCGGGAACTTGCCGCCGTTCTTTGCCATGGCTTCGTCGATCATCTGCGCGGTCGTGTAGTTTGCTTCCGCGTAGTAGCCCGGAACCTCGTTGTATTTGGCGCGGAACTCCTTGACGAAGGCCTCGTTCTTCGGCGTCTGCAGCGCCGCGCTGTACATCAACGCCGAAACGTCGCCGATCACCTCATCGCCGTCGAAGGCCAGGTTATAGTCGTCGTAGCTGGTGCCGCCGGCGATGATCGGCAGCTTGACGCCGGCTTCGCGCAACTGCTTGGGAAATTGCGGCGACATCGGCCCCGACCATCAGCGAGTAGATGGCGTCGGCGTCGCTCTTGATCGTCGGGATGTAAGGACCGAAATCCTTGTTGCCGAGCGGCGGCCAGATTTTCTGAATGACCTTGCCGCCGCAATCCTCGAACGCCTTCTGGAAGCCGCCGACCGATTCATAACCGAAGGCGTAGTCGGCGGCGATGGTCACGACTTTTTTATAGCCCTGATCGCAGGCCCATTGCCCGAGCGGATGATTGGGCAGCGAGCTCGTCCAGGTGGTGCGGATGAAATACGGATATTTGCCGAGCTGACGCTGGGTCAAATCGTCGGCGGCGGCCACGGATGAAATGTAGAGCGTCTTTTCTTCGGTGCTCACCGGCGCCAACGCATAGCCGGTCGAGGCGAGCACGCCGCCGACGAACATGTCGACGTGGTCCTGCAGCACAAGCTTCTTGGCCTTGGTGACCGCCACGTCGGGCTTGCCCTGCGTGTCCTCGACAATGAAATCGACCTTGGCGCCGCCGAGCATGCCGCCGTGGTCGTTGAGATACAGTTCGAATCCGTGCTCCATGTCTTGGCCGGTCTGCGACAGGAACCCGGTCGTCGGCGCCAGAAAGCCGATACGCAGATCGTCGGCCTGGGCCGGAGCTACCGCACCCAAGCCGAGCATGAGACAACCGCTCAACAGCAGCGGCCCCATGCGTTTGCGCAATTTGCTTGTCATGTCTTCCTCCCTTGTTTTGTCGTCTGCCGTACTACGAAGGCGTCGGTGCCAGGTTGTCCGCTCCCTTGTCACGCCAATCGGATAATGCGCGCGATTGCCGCAGCCGCGCCGGAATTCCCATCAAGCCCATCGGCAAATAGATGATCGTCAGCACGTAAACGCCGCCCAGCACGTACTGCCACCATGGCACCAGAGTGCTGAGATATTCCCGCAGACCGAACACGACCGCCGCGCCGAGAGCGCCGCCGACCAGCGTGCCGGCGCCGCCGAGCACCACCATCAACAACGCGTCGACCGAAGTCGTCAGCACCACCGTGTCGGGACTGACCAGGCCGTTAGTGTGCGCCCACAACACGCCCGCCAGGCCGGCGACACCGCCGGCAATGATAAAAGCGATGTATTTATGCAGCCAGGTATTGTAGCCGAGAATCCGCATGCGCAGCTCACGCTCGCGGATGCCTTCGAGGCTGCGGCCGAACGGCGATCGGACAAGAACATAGAGCAGCAGCAAAGTGACGGTGAAGAAGGCGAGGACCAAGAAGAAAAACGCCCGCTCGCCGGTCAGATCGATGCCGAAATTCGGCCGCGTGGTGACGTTGATGCCGTTGTCGCCGCCGGTGAGCGAATTCCACCGATAGGCGAGCCCCCAGACGCATTGGCCGAGCGCCAGCGTGATCATCAGAAAATAAACGCCGGTGGCGCGCACCGCGAACAATCCGAAAAACGCCGCGACCGCCGCGCCGAGCAATATGCCCAGCAGCACCACCAGCCAAAAATCGTAGCCGAGACCGATCTGATAGCGGGTCGCCAAAATCGCGGTCAGGTAAGCGCCGATGCCGAAATAAGCCGCCTGGCCCATCGAGGCGAGCCCGGTAAAGCCGAGCAGAATATCGACGCTCATCGCCAGGATCGCGAACACCAGCGCGCGCGTCGCAAGCAACACGACGAACGACGTGGTGTGGGGAACGACGTAAGCGAATACGATAAGCACCGCGGCAACGCCGATGATTTTGGCTTTCTGGGTCATCGGTGTCACTCCCGACCGAACAAGCCGGTCGGCTTGATCGCCAGAATCAGCACCATCGGCGCATACAACGTGAAATAAGAGAGTTCCGGAAACAGCGCCTTGCCGAAATTATCTGCGAGCCCGACCAGCATCGCGCCGATAGCGGCGCCGCCGAGCGAGCCCATACCGCCGATGATGACAACCGCGAAGGCGAGCGGAAGAACTTCAAAATCGAGACCGGGATAGATGCCGAGAAAGCCGCCGCCAATGACACCGCCGAGCGCCGCCAGAAACGCGCCGAGGGCGAAGATGAACATCGAGATGCGGTTGGTGTCGATGCCGACGCCGCGCGCCATCTGTGCATCGTCAACGGTGGCGCGCACCGCCGCGCCCATACGGGTCTTCTCCATCGCCAGCCAGATCGCGATCCCGATCAGCAGCGCCGTCGCAATCATGAAGACGCGGTAGAGCGGGAAATAGACGCCACCGATTGCGACACTGTGCTCCAGCGCGCTCGGCGGATCGATCTCGAAGTTGTTGCCGCCCCAGATGTCGAGCGCGGCCTGCTGAAACAGATAGGCAAAACCCACCGTCAGCAGCACTTGCCGCAACGGATCGAAGCCGAGCGGCCGCAGGAACACCCGCTCCATCAAGAGGCCGATCACCGCGACCGCGAGCGCCGCCAGCGGCAGCGACAGCGCCCACGAGTCGGTCGCCCAGATCACCGACAGCGCGATATAGCCGCCCCAGAGGAAATAGGCGCCATGCGAGAGGTTGACGATGCGCATGACGCCGAATATCAGCGATAATCCGCTTCCTAACAGGAATAACAGCGCGCCGTAGGAAATGCCGTTAAAGGCTTAAATCAACCAGAACTGCGCACCCACAAGTCCTGTCCCCCTGGCTCCCCGGGGATCAGCTTACCTCAGGTTCGCGCGGTGCGGATAGCCAGGCCTTGCGACCGATTGATCCGGTCGCGCCCGCGCAGATCGCATCGGCTGGCCGGTTTACGGGCGTATAGTCACGGCGAATTTCGTGATATTGCAGGGCCGCATTCCCTCACGTCTCAGCACCAAAGGATCCGCGGAAATGGCTAGCGTCCTGTTTTCCCCTATCACGTTGCGCGGGCTTACTCTGCCCAACCGCGTCGTGGTTTCGCCGATGTGCCAGTACAATTCCGACAACGGCTCGGCGAACGATTGGCATCTGATGCACCTCGGCAATATGTCGCTCGGCTGCGCCGGCCTCGTGATGTGCGAGATGACCGACGTCAATCCGCAGGGGCGGATCACGCCGAAATGCGCCGGCATGTGGTCGGACGAGAACGAGGCGGCGCTCAAGCGGGTGCACGATTTCTGCCGGACGTATGGCGTCGCCAAGCTCGGCGTGCAACTGGCGCATGCCGGCCGCAAGGGCCCGACCACGCCGCCGGCGGCGGGCGGCAAGCCGATCCTTGAAGGCCCCGACGCGTGGACGCCCGAAGCGCCCTCGGCCATTCCCTACGACACCGGCTGGCCGATGCCGCACGCCATGACCAAGGACGACATCAAGCGCTGTCTCGGCGAATTCGCCGCGGCGGCGAAGCGCGTCGACCGCATCGGCTACGACGTCATCGAGCTTCACGGCGCGCACGGCTATCTCGCCCATCAGTTCCTGTCCCCGCTGTCCAACCAGCGCACCGACGAATATGGCGGTTCGACGCAAAACCGGATGCGCTTTGCCATCGAAATGTACGAGGCGGTGCGCGCGGTGTGGCCGGAGCACAAGCCGCTCGGCATGCGCGTTTCCGCCACCGACTGGGTCGACGGCGGCTGGACGCCGGAGGAAACGGTGAAGCTCGCCAAAGAGCTGAAGCAGCGTGGCCTCGATTATATGGACGTCTCGACGGGCGGCCTCGATCCGAAGCAAAAAATTCCGCTGGCGCCGGGCTATCAGGTGCCGTTCTCCGAAAAGGTGAAAGCGGAAACCGGCCTGACCACCATGACGGTCGGCTTGATCGCCGGCTACCGCCAAGCCGAAGACATCGTCGCAGCGGGCAAAGCCGACATGGTCTGCCTGGCGCGCGGCGCGATGTGGGATCCGCGCTGGGCGTGGCACGCCGCCGAAGAGCTCGGCGCCGAGACGGCCTATGCGCCGAAGATGATGGGCTGCCACCCGAAGCTGCGGCCGCAGCTTTTTCCAAATCGGAAGCCGGCGAGCTAGTGGCGTAAACTCATTAGCGCGGGGCCACAGCCGTATTGCTGCAAGCTGAACGAAGGCTAGAGCAAGATCCGGAAAACCGGACACCGGTCTTCCAAAAAGCATGCCCTCGGGCTCGACCCGAGGGACCAGGCTCCATCAAAATCAAGTAGAGCACGGTCGATTCAACTTGAAGCGACCGTGGTGAGTTGGCGGCGAGCTTGCGTAGCGAACGGTTCTTCAGCAGGATCAAACAGCGTCGGCAGATCGCGACGCGCCCTGCAAGCCTGCTGTCCGCTTTCGGAGCGTAGCAGACATGGAAGGGCAGGCAAAACTTGGCTGGATCGCTCGAAAATGACGCACCTGCGACATGCGGCCGACTGGCCGTGCGCTAATTTTGGCCACCGCTGAGCGGAGGACAAGCCGTGCTCATCACAATCTTCGCCCCCAGCAAAGTGCATTTGCTTGAAATCGCTGGCGTCCGCGATGCGCTTTTCGAGGCAAACTGCAAGATGCAAACTGGACAGCCGTATCGCGTCCGGCTGGTGACCGAGCACGGAACCCCCGCGGAGAGCGCCTCGGGCGTAAAGTTCATCCCCGATGCGGGGATGTGGGAAGCGACCCAGCCTTCCGACACGCTGATCGTCATTGGATCTTATGGAGTGCCAGAGCGTCCCAGCGAAGACGTCATGCGCTGGCTGCGGGAGCAGGCCATGCAGTCCCGGCGCTACGGCTCGATTTGTACGGGTGCCTTCCTGTTGGCCCACGCAGGCCTGCTGTCCGGGCGCCGACGTCACCACCCACTGGCAGTATGCCGAACGCCTTGCCGCCGAATATCCCGATATCCAAGTCGAACCCGACCGCATCTTCGTTCGTGATGGGCCGGTTTTCAGCTCCGCTGGAGTGGCTGCGGCCATCGACCTCTCCTTTTCGCTGATCGAGGAGGATCATGGTCGCGCCCTGGCGCTGTGGGTGGCACGCCGGCTTGTGGTTTTTCTGAAGCGACCCGGCGGACAGTCGCAGTTCAGCGCGACGTTGACCGCGCAAGCCGCGGCCGCCAGTCCCGCTGACAGGATTCGGCTTCACATCGTCGAAAATCCGCGCGCAGACTTAACTCTCGCGGCGCTTGCGGAAGTGGCCGGGGTCAGCCCACGCCACATGTCTAGGCTGTTCCATGCAGAGCTCGGCATGAGTCCAGCTGCTTATGTCGAGTTGATCCGGCTAGATATCGCCCGGCGTCTGCTGGAAGACAGCATGTCGCCGATCAAGACGATTGCGTATGCCGCAGGCTTCGGATCGACAGCGACGCTTAGACGGGCGTTCCTGCGCAGGATCGGGGTTATGCCTCTGGAGTATCGCCTTCGGTTTCAATCTACCGGTTCCGATGACATTAGAGACGACGGAGATGACTCTGATTTGTCCTGAACTGTCGTGCCGCTGAGCTTGAGGTGATGACGGCGGTGCGGCATTGTCGCGCCCGAGGTTATATCATGCGACTTGCTCCCGCCGCGGCTCAAGAAGCAAATGGTGGTGAGTACCAGATGTTTCGCCGGCAAGCCAGATAGCGCTGCTCTGCGGCTGATCCATCACCAAGAGCCGAGGCGTTAAAACCGATGCGATGGCCTCTCCTAGGCGAGCGATCGAGCCCGTCGACCATTCCCCCGATCGCATCCGCACTGGCGCTCGAGAATAGCAGCGATGGCGTCCTGATCGCCGATATGCGCATGCATGGCCAGCCCATCGTCCACGTGAACCCAGCGTTCGAGTCGATCACCGGCTACGCTGCGGTCGAGGCGATCGGGAAGAATTGCCGCTATCTCCAGGGCAGTGACCGTTTGCAGCCCGAAATAGCCGAACTGCGAACCGCCTTAACGGAAGGATGGGCTTGCTCGGTGACGCTGCGCAACTATCGCCGGGACGGCACTATGTTCCGCAACGCGTTGCGCCTGGTGCCGATTCGGGACGGCGGCGGCGCGCAGCTGACGCATTTCATGGGGCTGATCCGCGATGTAACACATGCGGCGGGCATCGATCGCCTGACCGGCCTGCTCGATCGGTACGGTCTGCTCGATCGGCTGGCGGCGATGGAGGCGCGGGCAACATCGTCTTTGCTGATGGTCAAGCTCGACATCCTCCGTTTTCACGACGTTAACAGCGGCTTCGGCTATGATGTAGGCGACGCGCTGCTTCGTTCGATCGCCGGTCGTTTGACGACGTTACCGGCGGCTGCCGTCTCGCGCGTCGGCGCCAACACCTTTGCCGTCGCGTTTGAACTGGATGATTCCAGCCTCGCGGCAAGGTGGGTCGACGATATCCTCGAGCTGCTGAAGCCGCGCTTCGTGCTGCCCGGCGCGTCATTGGCGGTCCAGTTCGCCGCCGGATTAGCGGTGATGCCAACCGGCGCGGACCCGCTTCAACTCATTCGGCAAGCCGGCGCGGCACTGCAGCGATCGAAGACGACGGCCGCACACCCGCCGCATGCCTTCGTGGCCGCGGACGAGCGGGACGCGCGCAACCGCATTCGGTTGGCGAACGAGCTGCAAAGCGCCGTTCCAAACCAAGAGCTGCTGTTTCACTATCAGCCGCAGGTCGACCTTAACTCCGAGAAATTGGTCGGAGCGGAGGCTCTGCTGCGATGGAATCACGGGGTGTTTGGCCTGCAAGCGCCCGGCCGATTCATCGGTGTCGCGGAAGAAACCGGCGCCATCCTGGAAATCGGAGCCTGGGGTCTGCGCACGCTCGCCGCGCATGCGGCGCAGGTCAATCGAGGTCGTAGCGCGCCGATCCGCTTCGCCTTTAACGTATCGGTCCTCGAGTTCACGCAGCGCGACATGGTGGCCTTCGTCCAACAGGTGCTCGCCGAGACCGCCTGCCACCCCGAATGGCTGACGCTGGAACTCACCGAGAACCTGATGGTCGGTGAGCCCGAGATTATTCGCCGCGCGTTCGAGGACCTGCACCGCCTGGGAATCGGCATCTCCATCGATGACTTCGGCACGGGCTATTCCAATCTGCGTTATCTGGAGAGCTTTCCGCTCAGCGAGATCAAAGTCGATCGGAGCTTCGTTCACGACGTTGCCCACAGCGCGGCCAAGCGCATCATCGTGGAGAGCGTCATCAAACTCGGCGAAGCGCTGAATATTCGCGTCGTCGCAGAAGGGATTGAGACGGAGGCTGAACGCTCGATCATGCGCTCCCTGGGCTGCTCCATTGGTCAAGGGTATCTTTTCGCCGCGCCCATGGAGGAGGCCAGATTGCACAGGCTGCTCGATCAGGGGCTGGTCGTGCGCGAGGGGGTGACTGCCGCTCGGAAGGCGTTAGGTCCAGGTCACTCCACAGGGAGGAGGACCGATGGAGTCGGAACTGCCCGTTGACTGGGCTGTATCCAACTGGCGACCGCGGATGGGACAACGATTTCACTTTGGCGACCGGTAAGGGCCGGATGTGGACGATCGCGAGATCCTTGAATCCAAGCTGAACGCCGCCTCTGGCGCAGGAGAGGTACCTCTATGTTCGGTGAATGCTCGACGGAAGAAGACGAAAAGGCGGCTGAGGTAATCGCAGCCTATGCGCGCCAGATTATCGAGGCGGCTCGAAATGGCGAGCCTGCCCGCGAATATCTCGTGACTAAACTCATCAAGGAGTTTGGTGCCAAGACATATCGCGCAGGAAAACGCGAATTGGCCGCGCGACTGGTCAGCTGTTTGGAGGGGGAACTACGAGGCGGAATAGTGCGCCCTATCGCGCACACGGGGCCGGAAGACGCCGCTGAGGGCACGCCACGACGATAACAGCGCCAGCGCGAACGCCAACCCCGCACCCCAGCCAACGCGCCTTCATTGATCCGTTTCAAAGATCCGTTTCAAATCGCCACCAGCCCCACGCCGTATTGAAATCAGGGGGGTGAGGATCGTGCACCACACAATCTTAATCGCAGCGCCGTCAGTTTTCGAGATTGACGCCCTTGGTCTCCGGCGTGCGCAGGATGGCGACGATGGCTGCCACCGCGTAGCACATCACCAGAAGCCCGATGTAGAGATAGGCGTCCTTGATGCCGTAGACACGTAAGATCTGCCCGGCGACGATCGGGATCAGGCCGCCGCCGTAGACTTGGGCGATCTGATAACCCGCGCTCGCGCCCGAGGCGCGATAGCGAGTCGGGAAGTTTTCCGTATAGAAGGTCGGGATGGCGCCGTAACCGAAGCCGAACACGAAACCGAAGCCGATGACCTCGGCGACGATGGCGAGCCAAACGCTGCCGGTATTGACCAGATAAAAATACGGCAGTGCGAATATCAGAAAGACGATCGCCGCGGTCAACAGGATCGCGCGGCGGCTGATGTAGTCGGCGAGGAACGAGCCGATGATCATGAAGACGAGCATGAAGCCCGCGGCAATCAGCCCGATATATTCCGGCTGATTGCCGGTGTAGCCGACCGCCTTCATGTAGCCGGTGCCGAACACGAAATAGAGAAAGAACGCGCCGCCGAACATGGCATTGACCAGCGAAGTGCGCAAAATGGTCCACGGCATTTCCCGCCACACCTGGCTCGCCGGATGCTTCAGCACCATCTGCGCCTTGTGCTGCTCGAACACGAAAAAGTCCATGGTGCGGGTGCGGATGACGAGGCCGACGATCGCGACCAGAAAACCGATGATAAAGAAGATGCGCCAGCCCCAGGCGATGAAATCCTCCGGCGTCATCAGCGATTTCACCAGGATCACCGAGCCGAAGCCGAGCAAGAGCCCGATCGGGATGGCAAAGCCGACCCAGGCGCCCCAGAAGGCGCGGAATTTCGAGCGTGCCGCCTGCTCGACCACCCAGGTCGAGGCGGTGCCGAATTCGGCGCCGAAGCTAATGCCCTGGCACAGCCGGAACACGATCAGAAGGATCGGCGCGGCGACGCCGATGCTGTCGTAAGTCGGGGTCAGCCCGATCAAAAGCGTGGCGACGCCCATCAGCACCAGCGCATAGACCATGGCGTCCTTGCGGCCGTAGGTATCGGCGATGTGGCCGAAGATGAAAGCGCCGACCGGTCGGATGATGATGCCGAGGCCATAGACGCCGATCGCCGCGGCAACCGCGGCAAGACCCGGCAGCTTGAAAAAGATGCCGCCCCAGACGGTCGCCGCAATCACGCCGGTGACCAGAAAGTCATACTGCTCGATGACGGAGCCGACGATGCTGGCAAGCGCGACTTTGTAGATCTGGCTGGTCGTCGGCCCGCTAGCCGGCACAATGGCCATGTCGCTCATAGTTCCCCTCCCCGATCCGCTGTTTTCTATTTCGCGGCAACCCCGGCACGTTGGCGGCCAGTATAGAGACAAAAAGCGCGCAGCGATAACGCCTCGTCAACTGTCGAGCGGCTCGGTTCCAATAATCTCGATGCCAAAGCCGGACAGCCCCACATAGGTCATCGGCCGCGACGACGTGATCAGCCTGATCGACGAAACTCCGAGATCCTTGAGGATTTGGGCGCCGAGACCGATTTCGCGCCATTGCCGGGTGCGCGCCTCGCCGGACGCGGTATCGGAAGATTTCGGGATCGAAATCACCGGCACGCCGGCGGTGCCGTCCCGCAGCAATATCAGAACGCCCCTGCCCTCCGCTTTGAATCGGGCCAGCACCTGATAAATCGTTTTGGCGCCGCCGAACACGTCGGCGATGATATCGGCCCGGTGCAACCGCGTCAGCACTTTATTGCCGTCGCCGACGCGACCGTAAACGAAGGCCATGTGGTGCACCGCGTCAAACGGCGTGATGAAGGCATAGCCGGTGAGCGTGCCGACCTCGGACTGCACCGGAAATTCGCCGACCCGCTCGATCAGCTTGTCGCGCGCCTGCCGATAGGCGATCAGCTCGGCAATGGTGATGCGGGCGAGCTTGTGGCGCTCCGCGAAAGCGGCAAGCTCGGGTCCGCGCATTACGGTGCCGTCGTCGTTCATCAGCTCGGCCAGCACGCCGACCGGCGGCAGACTAGCGAGCCGGCAAAGATCGACACAGGCCTCGGTATGCCCCGAACGCATCAGCACGCCGCCTTCCCTCGCCACCAGCGGAAACACGTGGCCGGGGCGGACGAAATCGGACGCTCCCGAATTGCCGTTGGCGAGCGCGCGCACGGTGTTGCTGCGTTCTTCCGCGGAAATCCCGGTGGTCAGGCCATGGCGGACATCGACCGAGACGGTAAACGCGGTGCCGAGCGGCGCGTCGTTCAGCGCCACCATCGGGTCGAGATGCAGCCGCCGCGCCTCCTCGGGCGCCAGCGGCGCGCATACGATCCCGGACGTATTGCGAATGATAAACGCCATCTTCTCCGGCGTGCACAGGCTCGCCGCAACGAACAGATCGCCTTCGTTCTCGCGATCGTCGTCATCGGCGACGATAACGATCTCGCCGCGCGCAAATGCGGCAACGACGGTTTCAATGCGTTGGTGGTTTTCGTTCATTTCGATATCGGCGGAAACGGCCACGCCGGTGTTTCGCCGACCTGCCCCCGCTGGCGTAGATAATGATCCGCGATCACGCATGCCACCATGGCTTCGCCGATCGGCACCGCGCGGATGCCGACGCAAGGATCGTGACGGCCCGGGGTCGAGATCTCGGCGTCGTGGCCGTGGCGGTCCACGGTGCGGCGCGGAATGAGGATCGACGAGGTTGGCTTGACCGCAAAACGCGCGACCAACGGTTGGCCGGTGGAAATGCCACCGAGAATACCGCCGGCATTATTGGAGAGAAACAGCGGCCTGTTGTCGTTGCCCATCCGCATCTCATCGCCGTTTTGCTCGCCCGTCAGCTCGGCAGCGGCAAAACCGGCGCCGATCTCGACGCCTTTGACCGCATTGATGCTCATCAGCGCTGCGGCAAGATCGCCGTCGAGCTTACCATAAATCGGGGCACCGAGGCCCGCCGGCACGCCCTCGGCGACAATCTCGATGACAGCGCCGATCGAGGAGCCGCGCTTGCGCAAACCGTCGAGATAATCGCCGAGCGTCGCGGCGAGCTTGGCATCGGGACAGAAAAACGGATTACGCTCGACCTCGGCCCAATCCCAGCGCGAACGCTCGACGCGATGCGGCCCCATCTGCACCAGCGCGCCGCGCACCTGGAGGCCGGGGACGACCTTGCGGGCGATGGCGCCCGCCGCAACGCGCATCGCCGTCTCGCGCGCCGACTGGCGGCCGCCGCCGCGATAGTCGCGCACGCCGTATTTCGCGTCATAAGTATAGTCGGCGTGACCGGGACGGTATTTGTCCTTGATGTCGGAATAGTCTTTCGAGCGCTGATCGACATTATCTATGAGAAGCGCGACCGGCGTGCCGGTGGTCACTTGCATGCCGGCGTCGTCGGCGAAGACGCCGGAGAGGATTTTGACCGTATCGGGCTCTTGGCGCTGCGTGGTGTAACGTGACTGACCGGGCCGGCGCCGGTCGAGATAGGGCTGGATGTCGCTCTCGGACAATGGGATTCGCGGCGGACAGCCGTCCACCACACAGCCGATAGCCGGCCCGTGACTTTCGCCGAAGGTCGTCACTCTGAATAAATGACCGAACGTATTGAACGACATGACGCGCCGATAACGCCGAAAATCGCGAATGAAAGGTAAGCGTGAAGTGGTCGAAGGTTTGGTAGCCCGTGCCCTCCCGCGGGTCAAATACGCAGCCGACTGTTCGCAACCGCAGCAAAAACGGTGCTCGGCTTTTGCGCCGGCAACGCAGCGCCGCGACTTCTGCCGGCAAAATGCGCAGCTAGCGCGTAGCCTCGCCGCAAGCGTTCATGCCGCATTCATGTCCCTGAACGCTTCTTCATGAAAACCTGAACGTCCGTTAAGCTACGGAAAAATATAGGTTATTTTCGCTTTTTCAATTGCCGAACCGGCCTCGCTGTGGCATGGTCCGCCGCGGTAAGGGGGCCAGGGCCCAGGGGACCGAGATTTAACCTGCGACTGAACCAACCCTGCCGTAGGTTCATCACACACACCAAGGTGATCATCATGGCTACCAAGAAGAAGAAGGCGAAGAAGAAAACCAAGTCGTGAGGGCGTGGCCTCGTATTGGGGCCCTGCTACCGATTTCGGATTTCGCAGGATCTTGATCCTGCAAAGCGGCCGGACAGCGTTCGGCCGCTTTCGTTTTGCGGCGAGCCTCTTGCATCTGGATCAAGCGTAGCGCGCCATCTTGCCGTCGGCGAACACATAGACGACGCCTTGCGCTATCTGCGCATGCGTGGCGTCTTCGCGCGACGACAGCCCGAACAGCCCAATAAGCGCGCGCACGCCGCCGCCGTGCGCCGCGACGACGGTGTCTTGTGTCAAGCCTTCGTACCATTCGCCGATGCGATGCGCGAGCGAGCGATAGCTCTCGCCGCCGGGCGGCGCAAAATCCCATTTATCGCGCTCGCGTTCCGCCAGCATGCCCGGCATGCGGCTATCGATCTCCGGCAGCGTCAGGCCTTCCCACTCGCCATAGGAGATTTCCATCAGCCGGTCGTCGACACCGTAAGACTGCGGATCGAGCCCCAGCGTCGCGCGCAACAGCTCCATGGTGCTGCGCGCCCGCTGCAGCGGGCTCGCCACATAGGCGAAGTCGGTCGCTTCGCGCCGATCCCGCGCGAACAGATCGCGCAGCAATCCGCCGCATTCTTGGGCCTGCGCGCGGCCGCGCGCATTGAGCGCGACGTCGCGGCGGCCTTGCAGACGGGCCTCGACGTTGTAATCGGTCTCGCCGTGACGGATGTAATAGAGGAGCGGCATGGCTCTATTCGGCCCCCTAGTGGAGCGGATTTGACATTCGCGATCTACCCAGCCGCAAGCTCGCGAAGCGAATGTCAAATCCCATTCGCATGATGGCCCGCCGATCGGGGGGCGAATGTTAAAATCGGACCACTAGGGTCACTCCTTGCCGACGGCAATATCCGGCGCGTCCGGATGCTTCATGCCGACGATGTGATAGCCGGCATCCACATGGTGCACCTCGCCGGTGACGCCGCGCGACATATCGGAGAGTAGGTAAGCGCCGGCCTCCCCGACATCCTCGATCGTCACGTTCCGCCGCAGCGGCGCGTTATACTCGTTCCATCTGAAAATATAGCGCAGGTCGCGGATGCCGGCGGCGGCCAGCGTTTTGATCGGCCCCGACGAGATGGCGTTGACGCGGATATTTTTCGTCCCGAGATCGGCGGCGAGATACCACACCGAGGCCTCTAGCGCCGCCTTGGCGACGCCCATGACGTTATAATGCGGCATCCATTTCTCGGCGCCGTAATAAGTCAGCGTCAGCATGGCGCCGCCGTCCGGCATCAGCTTCTCGGCGCGCTGCGCAATCGCGGTCAGCGAATAGCAGCTCACCAGCATGGTCTTGGTGAAATTGTCCTCGGTGGTGTCGACATAACGTCCGTCGAGCTGGTCCTTGTCGGAATAGGCCATGGCGTGGACCAGAAAATCGATGCTGCCCCAGGCGGACTGCACGGCAGCGAACACCGCGTCGATGGTCTTCGGTTCGGTCACATCGCAGTGCCCGACGACGATGCCGCCGACTTGCTGCGCCAGCGGCTCGACGCGCTTCTTCAGCAACTCGCCCTGATAGGTGAAGGCGACCTCGGCACCATGGGCATGGCACGCTTTGGCGATGCCCCAGGCCAGCGAGCGATTGTTGGCGACCCCCATCACCAACCCGCGTTTGCCGCGCATGAGGCCCGAGCCTTCGGCCATCTTTCCGAACCCCATACGGCGTTTTTGCCCCCCGCCTCCTATGGCATAGGGTCAGGGGGCCATCAAGCATCGGCGCTCGTTCGCGCGGCGCCAAAAAAGCACGGCTTCGGAATAGGATGGCGCCGGCGGTGTTTTGACTGCAGGCGCAGCACCCGCTGCGGCGTCCGCGCGTCGGATCTTAACTTCGCTTAAGGAGTGTGTGCTTGAGCGAGTTTCATGAACACATCAAGGTGGCGATCCCGGCGCTGCGGCGATATGCGCGTGCCTTGACCCGCAACGCCGAGACGGCTGAGGACATCGTTCAGGACACCCTGGTGCGGGCGCTGCGGTCCGAGCACTTGTTTCACGGTGGAGATACGCGCGCCTGGCTCTACACGATCTTGACCAACCTCAACCGCAATAGGCTTCGCACGCTGTCGCGACGACCGGTGCTGTCGCCGATCAAGGACAGCGATGCGGCGACCGGGGGCCCGGAATCGGGCGGCCGCGACATCGCCCGCGCGCTCGACGAACTCGCCGAGGATCAGCGTTCCGCATTGTTGCTCGTCGTCCTCGAGGGCCTCACCTATCGCGAGGTCGCCGAAATCCAGGGCGTGCCGATCGGGACCGTGATGTCGCGCCTTGCGCGCGCCCGCAGTCAAATGAAGGCGTATCTTGACGGCGAACGACCGCCGTTGCGTCGGGTAAAATGATCTGAGAGAGAACGAACTATGATTGATCGAGACTCGATTGTCGGCGAAGACGAACTCAACGCTTATGTCGACGGCGAATTGCCGGCCGATCGCCGCATGGTCGTGGAAGCCTGGCTTGCCACGCATCCCGACGATGCGGCGAAGGTCGGCGCTTGGCGCCAACAAGCCGAGTTGATCCGCGCCCGCTACGGCGCCCTCGCCGACGAAACTCCGCCGCAGCGATTCAATGTCACCCGCCTGACGCGCCGGCGCTACGGCGCCTGGGCCGCGGCCGTCGCCGCCACGCTTGCGGCGTTCCTGATCGGCGGCGCGCTCGGCTGGACCGTGCGAGGCGTCGAAATGGTGCGTCCAACCGATCTTGCCCGGTTCACCACCGATGCGCTCGACGCTTATCGGCTCTATGTCGTCGAAGTCCGCCATCCCGTCGAAGTGCCGGGCGATCAGCGCCCGCATCTCGATCAGTGGCTGTCGAAGCGGGTCGGTTCGCCGTTGCGCGCTCCCGAACTCGACAAGATCGGATTAAAGCTCGTCGGCGGCCGGTTGTTGCCGGGACCGACCGGACCGACCGCGTTCTTCATGTATGAAAACCCGGCCGGCGAGCGCTTCACGCTTTATTGCGGCCGCACCAGCGATCGCGACACGGCGCTGCGCTATACCAAAGGCGAACAGAACGCAGCCTATTATTGGGTCGACGGCGATCTCGCTTATGTGCTGTCCGGGCCGGCGGAACGCGACAGGCTGCGTGAGATCGCGCAAGCGGCCTATGAACAAATCGATCGGCGCCCGTCGACGCCGCAACAGGGCGGCTAAGGCGAATTACATGCCCTTGCGCGGATCGTAGGGCTTGTCGGCCTGCCACTGCTTCATCAGCGCCTCCAACTCGGCATCGCCGCCCTCGGGCAGCATGATGCGCACGGTGGCGAGCAGGTCGCCGCGGCCGGCTTTGGCCGGAAATCCCTTGCCCTTGAGCCGGAAGGTCCGCCCGCTCGAGGTCCACGGCGGGATTGCGATCTCCACCGGTTTGTCGAGCGTGGGCACGCGCACCTTGGCTCCGAGCGCGGCCTCGTAAAGCGTGATCGGCAGATCGAGCCGCACGTCGAGGCCTTCCAGCTTGAAGACCGGATGCGGCGCGATCGATACGGTGATGATGAGGTCGCCGGCACCGTGCGGTCCCGGCATGCCTTGGCCGCGCAGACGGATATTCTGGCCGTCGAGGATGCCGGCGGGAATCTTCACGTCGACATTCTTGCCGTTTGGCAGGTGCAGACGTTGCGTCGAGCCGTTGGCCGCATCGGGCAGCGACACCGACATTTCGGCCTGCACGTCGGCGCCGACGCCGAAATCTTCGGACTCGAACTGCGCTTCGGCGCCGCGACCGCCGCGCCCGAACGCCTCCTTGAGAATATCCTCAAAGCCGCCGAAGCCGCCGCCGCGCCCCCGTCGATTCGCTCGGGTAAACCCTTCCGGGCCGAAATTGAAGCTTTCGAAGTTCACATCGGGGCCGAAACCCGCGCCCGGACCGGCACCAGGTCTGGCGCCGCCGCCAAAGCCCTGGAAACGCGGCTTGCCTTCGGCGTCGATCTCGCCGCGGTCGAACGCCTTGCGTTTTTGCTCGTCGGCCAGAAGCTCGTGCGCCGCGTTGAGCTCGGCAAAGCGGGTCGCCGCTTTGGGATCGTTTTTGTTGGCGTCGGGATGCAGTTTCTTGGCCAGCTTGCGGTAAGCGCTTTTGATGTCGCCCGCGCTCGCCTTTCGATCGATGCCCAATATTTCATAGGGATCACGCATCCCCATCGAACTCCGCTGAATTTGGGGCCGGCCCCGCCCGCCCATCCGCGTCAATGTGGGAATAAAACGTCCGCCACGCAATGCAACAACCGAATCGGTGGCCGTTGCAAGCGACGGTAACCCGCCTCAACTCGGTTTGAGGGCTTGGAGCCGCGTCACTACCCAGCTGCCGCTGGCGCTGCGGCAAGCGGCACCCCGCAGCCAATCCTGGGCCGTACCGTGAACGTAGCTCGCCAGGAAGTCGCGGCATGGCAGCCCGCCTTCGCTAGAGGACATATCGAGCGGCATGATATTGCCGCCGGCGCCGGTCAGGGGGTTTTGCCAAGGCACGCTGGCGTCCTTGCCGGCGTGGGCGAGAGCATCGGAAGCCGCCACCCGCGCATAGGCAAGATCGGTCGCCGCAGAGCCCGGTGGCCGGCTGCTTTGACTGGGTTGCGCCGCCGGCGCGATCGAGCCGGTGACCGCCTGATCGTCGGTTGCGGCCATCGAGGCGAGCCGATAGGAGCACCCCGAAACGGCCAGAGCACAGAGCACGGCTGCAACACCTGCCGCGCGCCGCAGCTGCCGACATAGGCTTAAGTCCGCCGTTCCATTATATTGAACCTGGCGGCACTTTGTCCGATCGCCGCACGCGAGCACCAGGTACTCCAGGAATGTCAGACGCGGCGTCCATAGAACACCCGGCATGGTTAACGGGCGGTGACTTCACTGCCGCCGACGAGCCATTGCGCCTGTTCGCTGCCTGGTTTGCCGAAGCCAAGCGCGCCGAACCCGTCAATCCGGAGGCCATGACGCTCGCCACGGTCGATGCTGCCGGCCGGCCCAATGCCCGCATGGTGCTGCTCAAAGGCTTCGACGAGCGCGGCTTCGTCTTTTACTCGAACGCCGAAAGCGTCAAGGGCCACGAACTCGCCGCTGCGCCGAAAGCGGCGTTGGCGTTTTACTGGAAGTCGTTGCAGCGCCAAGTGCGGCTGCGCGGCGACGTCGAAGCGGTATCGAACGAAGAAGCCGATGCCTATTTCGCCACCCGCTCGCGGATGGCCCGGATCGGCGCCTGGGCGTCGAAGCAGTCGGCGGCGCTGGAAAGCCGGCTCGCCTTCGAAAAGGCGATCGCCCGCTTTACCGCGAAGTTTGCGATCGGGACCGTGCCGCGACCGCCGTACTGGGTCGGCTATCGAGTCGTGCCCTCGGAGATCGAGTTCTGGCAGGAGCGGCAATTCCGGCTGCACGACCGCGTCGTCTTCGTGCGCGACGGCATCGCGGCGCCATGGGCCAAGACGCGGCTCTATCCATAATTGCGAACGAAAGAACCCCGATGCCACCCAGCAACCAGCCGCGCCGCACTTTGCTCTTGACCGGAGCAAGCCGCGGCATCGGTCACGCCACGGTAAAGCGCTTTTCCGCCGCCGGCTGGCGCGTGATCACCTGCTCGCGCCACCCGTTCCCCGAAAACTGTCCTTGGGAAGCGGGGCCGGAGGATCACATTCAAGTCGACTTGGCCGATCCGCAAAATACCGATGCCGCCATCGCCGAGACCAAGCGGCGGCTCAACGGCGAACTGCATGCGCTGGTCAACAACGCGGCGATCTCGCCCAAGGCCGATGGCGGCAAGCGGCTCGGCTCCATCGAAACCTCGCGCGCGGACTGGCATCACGTTTTTCAGGTCAATTTCTTTGCGCCGATCATGCTGGCCCGCGGCCTGCTCGACGAGTTGCAAGCGGCCAAGGGCTCGGTAGTCAACGTCACCTCGATCGCCGGCTCGCGGGTGCATCCTTTTGCCGGCGCCGCCTACAGCACCTCGAAGGCGGCGCTCGCCGGGCTGACCCGCGAAATGGCGGCCGATTTCGGCGCCCGCGGCATCCGCGTCAACGCCATCGCGCCGGGCGAGATCGACACCGCGATGCTGTCGCCGGGAACCGACAAGATCGTCGAGAATATCCCACTGCACCGGCTCGGCACGCCGGACGAAGTGGCGAAGATCATCTATGTCTTGTGCACCGACACATCGTCATACGTGAACGGCGCCGAGATCCACATCAACGGCGGCCAGCACGTGTAACCACGCGTGAACTCGTAAATCGAGGTTGGTGGGCGGTTGGTCAATGCGCTGCTCTACCCTCGAAAGCAGACGGCAGTTGCTGAATGTCCGCTTAGGGCCAAAAGCAGTCATTGCTCGCATATCTTCACCCGTTGCGGCGGAAGCAAATGCGACGATGGTCATTGGCTAATGCCTGGTATTCTCAGGGAGGCGAATTGACCGACCCTTACCTTTTTCGGCCACAATGAACTCAATAAAGCGGAGGGACTCCGTTTTACTAGGGTTCCAATGAGAATGAATTGTGCCCGCCGGAACGAATAGGCTATCTCCGGCACGTAATGTTACAGGAGGCTTTCCGTCCTCTTGCCAGACTCCCGTACCGGATACGACATGGAATGTAATGGCCGCGGGATGAAGGTGTCGCGGATTGATTGCTCCCGGCGCGTAGACCGTGTCCCACACAGTCACCTCTTGGTCCGGTGTACCGGACAGAACGCTTTTGAGTAAAGGCGTGTGTGTAATGCCCGATGGCTCCTCGGCGAAAATCGGCGCCGATGGTGGCACACTCACTACGGCAACGGTCGCGAGGATGATTAGCTTTGGCAGCCTAGCCACGATACGCCTCACATGTGCTACTTCATTCGCGGGTTTCGTGGCCTTCTCCATAGGTCAGGATGCGGCAGCATTCAATCGATTGCACGGGAGTCCCACAGAGTCCGCTGTGGGTCATTAAGGGAAATGGCGGCGTCAATTTGCGACGTCCGCTCTCCATCCGAAAGCAACATTGGCTGCGCGTTTAGGAGCCCCTGCCTACCGCACCTGAAAAACGAGCTTGCCGCGGAAGTGGCGGCTCTCGCTCAGGCGATGCGCTTCGGCGGCTTGGTCGAGGCGATAGAGCTTAATCTCAGGCGGTCGCACCGCGCCGGTGCTGATGAGTTGGCCGACCCGTTCCATGGCCGCGCGCGAGCGCGGCACCGGCGGGCGTAATGCGGTGACGTCCGGCCGATTGGGCTTTGGCGCTTCCATGCCGGAGGCGATAAAGGCGGCCCGGCCGCCGGGCTTCAGCACGGCAAAGGATTTTTCCGCGACCTCGCCGCCGACGGTATCGAACACGGCGTCACAGTTACTCACGAGCTTGGTGAAATCGTCTTTGTTGTAATCGATGACTTGGTCGGCGCCGAGCCCTTTCACGTAGTCGCGGTTGGCGGCGCTTGTCGTGGTGATGACGCGGGCGCCGAGATGCTTGGCGAACTGAATGGCGAACCCGGCGACGCCGCCGGCCCCGCCCTGAATCAAAATCGTTTCGCCGCGCTTGAGCTTGAGCGTGTCCTCGACGGCATTGACCGCGGTCAGCCCGGTGAGCGCCAGCGCGGCCGCGTTCACATGCGACAGCCCATCCGGCTTCCTGGCGATCAGTGACGCCTTGATCGCGAGTTTTTCGCAATAGGTGCCTTCGCGGCCGGCATCGAGCACGCCGAAAACCGCATCGCCGATAGTGAGGTCGGCACCATGGCCGGTGGCGCCGACCACGCCGGAAAAATCGCGGCCCGGGATTTGCGGGAATTTGACCTGGGCGTGCCGCGCGTATTGGCCGGCGCGAAATTTCCAGTCCGCCGCGTTGATGCTGGCCGCCACAACGTCGACCACGACCTCGCCTGGACCCGCCGCCGGGTCCGGTAGATCGCCGTACTTCAAGACATCCGGTCCGCCGAACTGTTCGATATACGCAGCTTTCATTTGGCCTTTTCCTCCCAGCCCGATCCGGTGCCCAGAATTGATGCAGCCGGACTATAGCCGTCCCGCCGACATGCGACAAAGCACGTCAGGCCGGCCAAAACGGGCCCCCAAGGCTTGCCGCGGTAGCCCGATACGATAGACTGACCTTAGCGTGCCATCTCGAAAGATGGCTGCAGTTTCAGGGAGGTAGTTCTATGAGCAAAACCATAAGCCGCGGCACGGCGGCGCTGCTGTCGGCGGGCGCGGCCGCTTTTGCGCTCACGCTGGCGACGCCCGGCTACGCGCAATCGAATGAGCCGATCAAGATTGGGGTGATCGCCGAGACGACCGCGGTCGCAGGGTCCTCGATCCCGCAGGCGGCGCAACTCGCCGCCGATGAAATCAACGCCGCGGGCGGCGTCAACGGCCGCAAAATCCAGATCATCTCCTATGACGATCATTCGACGGCTCCCGAAGCCGTCCGCGCCTTCCAACGCGCGGTCAACGAAGATCACGTCAATGCGGTGATCGCGAGCTACATCAGCGAGGTGGTGCTGGCGCTCGAGCCGTGGACCGGCCGCCTCAAGACCGTGATGGTGACGCCCGGCGCGGCGTCCGATGTCATCACCCAGAATATCGCCAAGGACTACGACCACCTCAAATACACCTTCCACGGCTATCTGACCTCGACCAGCCTCGCCGACCAGGTCTGCGATGCCTCGAAAGACCTTCTTGTCGGGGACCTTCACATGAAGTCGGCCGTCGTGATGAGCGAGGATGCCGCCTGGACGACGCCGCTCGACGCCGAATACCTCAACTGCCTGCCGAAGGCCGGGCTTAAAGTCGTCGATCACATCCGCTTCTCGCCGGACACGACCGACTTCACGCCGATCTTCAACAAGATCGAGGGCGAGAAGCCCGACGTGATCGTCACCGGCATATCGCATGTCGGCGTGCAGCCGACGGTGCAATGGAAGCAACAGGAAGTGCCGATCCCGATGATCGGCGTTGCCTCGCAAGCGACCAATTCGAGCTTCTGGAACGACACCAATGGCGCCACCGAAGGCGTGCTGTACCAGGCCGTCTCCGGTCCCGGCGTCGCGGTGACGCCGAAAACGCTGCCCTTCGTCGCCGCCTTCAACAAGCGCTACGGCAACAACCCGTCCTATTGCGGCTACACCGCCTATGACGAAGTCTACTACATCGCCGACGCGATCAAGCGTGGCGGCACCGATTCCGACAAGCTGGTCGATGCGCTGGAAAAAACTCACTATGTCGGCACGATCGGGACCATCGAATTCAAGGGCAAAGACTCGCCCAATCCGCATGCACTCAAGATCGGGGGAACAACGATTCCCGGGCTCATGCTGCAATGGCAGGACGGCAAGCAGGTCAATCTGTGGCCGTCAAGCGTCGCCAACGGCAAGCTGAAGTTCCCTAAATTCATCAAGGTCGGCTCCGCCGACTGACGGACGCTCTATCGAGGACTCCACAACCTCTCCCCCGCCTGCAACCGCACGCGGGGGAGAGTTTTTAAGTGAGGCTTGTTGGGTGACGGTATTCTGGCAGATCCTAATCGACGGCTTCGCCATCAGCTCGCTCTATGCCCTAGGCGCCACCGGCTTTGCGCTGATTTTCGGCGTTTCCGGCGTGCTCAACCTTTCGCACGGCGCCTTGATGGTGGCCGCGGTCGTCGCCGCCTGGGCCGCCGGCGATCAACTGCAGGCCGGCCCCTACGTCGGCGCGGCCATCGGCGTGGCAATCGGCCTTGCCATTTCGCTCCTCACTTATTTCGTCGTCGTTCGGCCGCTGCAGCGCACCCGCAAAATTCGCGAGGAGGAAAAGGAGATATTCATCCTCACGGCCACGCTGATATGGGGCATTATGATCCAGCAGCTGATCGCCTATCTCTATACCGACAATGCCAAGACGGTGGCGCCGATCGTACAGGGCGTCATTTCATTTGCCGGCGTGCGCACGCCGGCCAATGAATTCTTCACCGCCATCGTGTGCTGGCTCGTCATCGCGCTGTTGTGGCTTCTGGTCAACCGCACGCGCGCCGGCAAGGCGGTGCTCGCCGCCTCGATGAACCCGCGCGGCGTGACTTTACTCGGTGTCGAACTGTCATCGGTCTACATCACGATCTGGGCGGTCTACGGCTTGCTGGTCGGCATCGCCGGCGTGTTGCTCGGCATGTTCCTCGGCGTGTCGTCGTACAGCGTCGGGCCGTTGACCGCGAGCGCCTTCTCGATCGTCGTGCTCGGCGGGCTGGGCAGCGTATCCGGCGCGCTGATCGCGGCCTACGTGGTCGGCTATCTGGAGACCGTCACCGCCTATCTGATATCGCCGGCCTACCGCACCATTCCGGCGCTGCTCCTCTTAATCGCGGTGATGTATGTGCGGCCGCGCGGCCTGTTGGGGCGCCGGTAAATGAGCGCGTCCGCGGCCAAGATCCTGTCGGTCGCGCTTGGCGTGGTGGTGGCCGCGGCCTTCCTGCCGCTGTGGCTGAACGCCTACATCCTCGGGCTGTTGACCATGGCCTATTATTCCGGCGTTTTCGCCATGGCCTGGGATCTGCTGTTCGGCTTCGCCGGCGAAGTCAATTTCGGACCGACTTTCCTGATCGGCACCGGCGCTTACACCGCCGGCATTCTCGACAGCCTTTATCAGCCGCCGATCTGGGTCTGCGTTGCCGCCGGCACGCTTGCGGCCGTGGTCGGCGGGGTGGTGCTGGCACTTCCGGCGCTGCGCGTGCGCGGACCCTATTTCGGGCTGACGACGCTTGTCGCCGTGCTCATGCTGCAGAACTTCATCGTGGTCGACGCCCATCTGACCGGCGGCGAAAACGGGCTGACCGTGCCCGACGTGATTTCCATCAGCGACGCCACGAATTACGAGATCGCGCTGTGGTTCATGGCGGTCAGCGGCGTTATTCTGTTCGGACTGGCGCGCTCGCCGGTGGGTCTGATCCTCCAAGCCAGCGGTCAGGATTCGGTGCAAGCCGGAGCGCTCGGCTTTAATGTCACCAAGCACAAGCTTGCCGCCTTCATCATCAGCGCCTTCTTCTCCGGGCTGGCCGGCGCTTTGCTGGTTTTCTACGTCGGCTCGGCCTCCGCCAGCAGCCTGGTCGACATCACGGTTGGCGTGCAGATCATCATCGCCGCGGTGCTCGGCGGGCGCCGCACCATCCTGGGCGCCGTGCTCGGCGCGGTTTTCCTTGTCGCCATGAGCGAGGCACTCCGTCCGCTCGGAGACCTGTCGAACTTCGTCGTCTTCACGCTGGCGCTGGGCGTCGTGCTGTTCTTCCCCAACGGCTTTTTCGGCCTCCTCACCCGGAGCGGGGAACCGAATTGAGCATGGCGGAGCGCGCGCAACTCGAAGTCAGCGGCCTGACCAAGCGGTTCGGCGGCCTGGTTGCCGTCAAGACCATGGAGTTTCGCGTCGGCGCTGGCGAGATTTTGGGCCTGATCGGACCGAACGGCTCGGGCAAGTCGACGGTGATGAAGCTGATCATGGGCATCGAACGCCCCGATGCCGGTTCGATCCGCATCAACGGCGTCGATGTCGCAGGCTGGCCGTCGCACAAGATCGCGCGCATGGGCGTCGGCATCGTATTCCAGCATTCGCGGCCGCTGCAGCGCCAGACGGTGCTGGAGAACATCACGCTGGCGCTGCTGCCGGACAAACTCACGCGGCTGCTCGCCGATCCGCAGACCGATGAACGGGCGCGCGCCATCGCCGCGCGCGTCGGCTTAAGCGGCGTGCTCGACCGCCGCCCGGGCACGCTGCCGTTCGCCGATTTGCGCAAGATCGAGATTGCCAAAGCGATCGCGCGCAATCCGCAGGTGCTGCTGATCGACGAGCCGTTCGCCGGCCTTACTTCAGCGGAGACGGCGGCGTTTTCCGACCTGATCTGCGAATTGCGCGACGACGGCCGCGCCGTGCTGTTGGTCGATCACAACGTCAAGAGCGTGGCGCGCTTGGTCGACCGCGTGCTGGCGATGTATGTCGGCGAACGCATTGCCGAAGGCAGCGCCGACGAGGTGATGCGCAACGAGACCGTACGCCGGGTCTATCTCGGCGGCAGCATCGAGACCGCGGCGCGCCCGGAATCCTCGTTCCGGGACCGCGCTACGCCGTTCCTCGAAGTCGACAATGTCAGCGTGCAATACGGCAAGGCGCAGGCCTTGCAGAACGTGTCGATCCACGTCCACGAGCGCGAATTCGTCTCGGTGGTGGGGCTCAACGGCGCCGGCAAGACCACTTTGTTCAATACCATTTCCGGGCTGTTGCCTTATTCCGGCGACATCCGCCGCGAGGGCGCTTCGCTGCGTCCTCTGACTGCCGCGGCCATTGCGCGTGGCGGCATCGTGCAATGCTCGGAAGGGCGCGACCTGTTCACCGACATGACGGTGCGCGAGAATCTCGATCTCGGCGGCCAGCACCTGCCGGCGAAGGAAAGCGCCGAGCAGATCGACTGGCTGTTCGAGCTGTTCCCGATCCTTCGCGAACGCCAGAAACAGGCCGCCGGCACGCTGTCGGGTGGCGAGCAGCAGATGCTGACCATCGCCCGCGCCTTGATGATGAAGCCGAAATTGCTCATCCTCGACGAACCGACCCTTGGGTTGGCGCCGGTCATTCTCGAGCAAATTTCCAAGGCGCTCGAGCGGCTCCGGCAAACCACCGCCATCACCGTCCTGTTAGGCGAGCAGAACGTCACCTTTGCGCTGCCGCACGCCGATCGCGTCTACGTGCTGGAGCATGCGCATATCGTTTGGGAAGGCGCGCCGACGGCTTTCGCGGCCGAGATGGGCACAGGCTACCTATAGGGCGTGGCTTTCCCCAGCCAAGCGGCGTAATGTTCCAGAAGTTGTGGTTGCGGGGGCAGCCTACCATGGCTGATTACTACCCGGTTCTGGCGCGCGCGGTGTCCGGCCTGGCGAAGAACGACGCGCAAGCGCGCCGCGAGCTTTATGCCCGGGCGCGAGCGATCGTCGGCGAACAATTGCGCTGCGGCGGTCGAGACACCGGGGTGGTCTTGCACGAACAAGCGGCGCTCGAAGCCGCGATCGGCCGCATCGAGGCCGAGGCGCGATCCGACCAAACGCCCATGAACGGCAAAGCGGCGGTGGCGCGCACGTCCGGACGCCGCGCGATCGCGCCCGCGGAACGGCGGGCCGAGAATACCGCACGATCGCTGTCGAAAATTTTACAGGCCGTACAATCGCATGAAACGAATGCGCAAAGCGCGCTGCCGTCCCGGCAAAAGCCGAACAACGCGCTCCGCTCTCCACTGCCGGCCATAGAACAGAAAAGCACCGCGCCGACCGATCATCAAAGCAGCACAACGGCGCCATCGGGGCTTGGCCAGGCGCCCAACTCGGTCGGCACCATGCTGTTCGGCCTGACCTATGTGGTGGCGGCTCTGGCGTTCGTCGGCGTCACCTATATTCGCTGTACCGTTTGGCTGTACCAAGGCGTGATCGGCTATCCGATATTGCTCGGCGTCATGGCTTGCACGCTTGGCCTCTTCATCGTTCCGCCGGTGGCGATTTTCCGCAAGACATCGAACCCGCCGACGATCGATTCGGTGTGGCGCTTCATCTATGCGCGATCGCGCGGCCTGCTCTAATCCGTGAAAATTAGGCGTGCAAAAAATCGAGCACGGCAGTCTCGGCCAGCACCGCCTCGGGAATGCCATGCCGCGCCGAGCGGGCGCGTTCTTCCGCGGTTTGGCTCGCCTGCAGATAGGCGCCGAGATGGCGTGCCCGTTCGATGATTTTTCGGTTCTCCGCCAGGCGCGCGGCCTCGAAGCGGCGCAAGGCCTCCTCGACATCGGCGGCGTCGAGCGCTTCGGCGAGCGCCGCGGCATCGTCGGCGGCCTTGGAGACGCCGGCCGCGACGTGCGGCCGCGCCACAAAGGCGGCATCGCCGACGATTGCAACCCGCCCGAAGGCAAGGCGCGCGCTTTCGAGGTCATAGATCGGCTGCAGAATTGGCTCGTCGATCAAGCGAACGATGGCTTTGAACTGCGGCGCCAATAGCCGTTCCGCGGCGGCACGCATGGCGGCGATGGGCTCGGGGCGAATAAGCGGCGGTGGGATCGAGATCGAGTGGGTGACGCCGGACTTGTCGGTCAAGAGCGCCGGCAGCTCGGCCGTCTCGTCCGCCGGCCGGTACCACACAACATTATAGCGGCGCTGGCCTTCGCGCAGATCGTTGTCCGGCCCGGCGACCGGATAGCCGAGACACTGCTCGCCGGGCGGCAGGCAGAACGTCATGTCCATAAAAAGCTCGCGGTGGATGGGCCGGGGGATGTCGCGCTCGGCAAGGAGCGCACGCCAGGCGACATAGCCGGCGTAAAGCGGCACGACAGCGGGGGCACATTGCTGGCGCACAGTCGAGCGCAGGCCGTCGGCGCCGACCAGCAGCTCGGCTTCGGCGGCGCTACCGTCGCTGAAATGCGCCACCACTCCCGCGGTGCTTTGCTCGAATGCCTGCAGCCCCTTGGCGCGATGATAGCGCTGCTGCGGAAAGGCATCGCGCAGCACCCGATAGACGCGCTCCCAGGCGGTCAGCACCTGCGGGCATTCGAGCGTCAGTATCGTCGGGCCGGCCTTGTCCAGGATCCGGCGCGTCGTCATGGCAACGCCGAGGTTGCGGGTGTCGAGCGCGAGCTTGTCCAGGCGTGCAATCAACTCGGCCTGGGCAACGATGCCGGCGCCGCGACCGGCCAGCTCCTTCTCGACCCGCTCGTAGATATCGACGTCCCAGCCACGCCGACCCAGCATGATGCCGGCCAACAAGCCGCTCATCGAGCCGCCGATTATGACCGCGCGGCGTTTACCGGACATCCGCTGTTTCCTCCCGGCTTGCGGCCCGGAATTTCGCCCAAAAACGCATATTTCCAAAGCTTTCCCAAGCCGCAAAGGTTTTCTATATTGCGCTCACAACGTTGGAGGAACACCATGGCCCTGACCATGATGGATAAGTCGACCGACCGGGCCGAGAAGTCGGCATGGCCGCCCGCCATTGCGGCGGAATTCGAGCAGGAAAAGCGTCATAACAACGGTTGCGTCGGATCGACGCTGCTCTCCGAAACCGAGCGGGTGCGGGTCTGGATCATCCGGCTTGCCCCCGGCGAGCGCATCGGTTTCCACCGTCACGTGCTCGATTATTTCTGGACCGCGGTAACAGGCGGGCGAGGCCGCCAACACGTCCATGACGGCACCACCGTCGAATATACCTATCAGCCCGGCGAAACCCGCCATGAGACCTACGGACCCGGCCAATACAAGGTCCACGACCTCGAAAATCTCGGCGACAAGGACATGGTCTTCATGACCATCGAATTCCTCAACAGCGCCAACAAGCCGCTTGCCATTCCGGACAAGGTGCGCGCCGCGGCGTAATGTCCGAGCGAATAGCCGCCGATGCCCCGCGAAAGCGGGGCATCCACTATCATGAGCCCGGGGGAGGCTCTAATCGGACGCGATGATGGCATCACCCGCATGTGCGGCTGATGCCGCCAAGACCGTTTAGCCAAAGGGGGGAGCCTTCGCGCCGAGTGCGCAAAGGCGAATGTGGCTGAGTAATGATTTTTTCGTTCGATCTTCTCATCAACGCCATCGTATCCGGCATTCTGATCGGCGGCTTCTATGCGGCGGTGACGTCGGGCGTGTCGCTGGCATTCGGCATTCTCGACATCGTCAATATCGCCCATCCCGCCTTCATCATCCTCGGCTCCTACGTCGCCTATATCGTCAACACGACTTTCGGACTCGATCCGATTATTACGGCGATCATCGTCACGCCGCTATTTTACGTGCTTGGCGCCGGCATCTACCAAGTCTATTACTTGTCATTCGAGAAGCGCGGCCAGGAATTGTTGCGCGGGCTCGCTTTCTTCTTCGGCCTATTGTTCATCACCGAAGTGTCGCTGGTGCTGTATTTCGGCGTCGACTACCGCTACGTCAACGCGCCCTATATCGGCCCGACCTGGCATTTCGGCGACGTCGACCTGCCATTGCGCATGCTGGTGCCGTGCGTGATGTCGCTGCTCATGATCGGAATACTGCAGCTCATTTTGACGCGCACTTTCATCGGCCGGGCCATCATGGCGGTGGCGCAGGACCAATTGGCGCTGCGACTGATGGCGATCGATCCGATCCGCATCAAGCGGATCGCCTTTGGCATTTCCATCGCTACCGCGTCGCTGGCCGGTGCGTTGCTTATCATCATCCAGCCTGTTGAGCCGTCGGTGGGCCGGCAATATATCGGCCGCGTGTTTGCGATTTGCGTACTCGGCGGCCTCGGCAGCATGCCGGGCGCGGTGATCGCCGCCATGCTGGTCGGCATCGTCGAAAGCCTCACCTCGACGTTCTACGGCCCGTCGTGGGCGCCCGCCGTGTCGTTCGGCTTCCTGCTGCTGACGCTGGCGGTGCGGCCGGCCGGCCTGATGGGGCGATGACCGTGCGCACGCCCGTCTTCCTCATTGTCTGCCTCGTCATCGGCGCGGTTGTTTTCGGGCTCTCCCTTGCCGCCGGCAATGACTATGTGTTCTTCGCCGGTTACGTCATCCTGCAATATGTCGTCTTGTCGACCGCCTGGAACATCCTCGGCGGCTATTGCGGCTACGTGAATTTCGGCACCGCCGCCTTCTTTGCGCTCGGCGCCTATTCGACCGTCGCCATTTACAAGTTCACCAGCGGGGACGACGCCGTATTTCAGCTTGGGGTTCCGATTCCGGTCCTGATGCTGGTCGGCGGCGCGGTCTCGGGCATCGTCGGCTTTGGCATGGGCTACCTGACGTTGCGGCTGCGCGGCGCCTTCTTCTCGATCGCGACGCTAGCGCTTGCCGTCGTCCTGGAGACGCTGGTGGTCAACTGGGACTATGTCGGCGGGTCGCGCGGCGCCTACGTCATCCGTCCCGAAGAAATGCCGCTGATCGGCAGCTACGTCAGATATCTATTTTTGATGATGATGCTGCTGGCGATTGCGGCGATCGTCGTTGCGCGGATAATCGAACGTTCCAAGCTCGGCTACGGCTTCGCCACCATTCGCGACGACGAATTGGCGGCGGAAGCCTGCGGCGTGCCGACGCTGCGATTGAAGCTCATCGCCACCACGATTTCCGGCGCGCTGATGGGAATGGCCGGCGCGCCGTTTCCCTATTACATCGGTTATCTGCAGCCGGACTCGACCTTCGCGCTGGATTACGCCGTCAATTCCATCGCCATGCCGCTGATCGGCGGCACCACGAGCTGGGTCGGTCCGCTGATCGGCAGCATTCTCCTCGGCACGCTGCAGCAGGTCGCCACGGTGACGATTTCTTCGGCGGTCAATCTCTTGATCGTCGGCTGTCTTCTGGTCGGTTTTGTCATCATCGCGCCGAATGGAATTATCGGCCTGGTCCACACTTATCTGCAGCGGCGCGAGGAAGACTTCGTCGGCCGCCGCCGAGTCGATGCCGATGCGCCGGGGGCCGTGCCATGAACGGCGCCATGGCGGACTCGCTGCTTTACATCGACAATCTCGGCAAGCGCTTCGGCGGCTTCGTTGCGCTGGAGAATATCTCGCTGTCGGTCGCGGCCGGCGACCGCCTCGGCCTGATCGGCCCGAACGGCTCAGGTAAGTCGACATTGGTCAACTGCATCTGCGGCACCCTGAAGAACGAGCAAGGCGCCGTGCACTTCGACGGCCGCAAGCTCGACGGGCTCGAGGCGCATCAACGCACCCGTCTCGGTCTCGCGCGCAGCTTTCAGCTGCCGCGGCCGTTTTTGAGCTTAAGCCTGTTCGATAATATCCGCATTCCGCTGCTTTACACGGTATCGACACGGGGCCACCTCCACACCGCCGACGAAGTCGAACAGCGCTGTATGGGGCTGTTGCGCGAGGTGGGCCTCGAAGCCAAGGCGCGGCACCGGCCGCGCGATCTCACGCAGGTGGAAATGCGCAAGCTCGAACTGGCCCGCGCCATGGCGGCGGAGCCGAAACTCCTGATCGCCGACGAAGCGATGGCCGGGCTGACGCATTCCGAGGTCGAGGACATTTTAACGCTGCTGGTCCGCCTCAACGAGCAGGGCGTCACCGTCATCCTGATCGAGCACATCATGCGCGCGGTGATGAGTTTTTCGCGCCGGCTCGTCGTTCTGGTCTCCGGGCGGAAAATCGCCGACGGTGAGCCGGATGCCGTCATGCGCGATCCGGAAGTCGAGAGAGCCTATCTTGGCCAGTAGCATCACCATCGCCGGCATCGACGCCAGCTATGGCGCCGTGCGCGTCATCGACGATGTGTCGCTCAAGGTCGCCGGCGGCGAAACCGTGGTGTTGCTCGGCACCAACGGCAACGGCAAGTCGACGCTGATGAAATGCGTCATGGGCATGGTGCGGCCCAGCGCGGGCTCGATCGTCGCCGAGATCGACGGCGTCCGTCACGATCTGATCGGCCGCACCACCGAGGAAATCGTCGATCTGGGCATCGCCTTGGTGCCGGAGGGGCGCCGGCTGTTTCCCAAGTTGACGGTGGAAGAAAATCTGTTGCTCGGCGCCTACCGGCCGGCAGCGCGTCGCGAGCTCAATCGCAATCTTGCGGTCTGTTTCGAGACGTTTCCGCGTCTCGCCGAGCGCCGTCATCAGCTTGCCGGCAGCATGTCGGGCGGCGAGCAGCAGATGCTGGCGCTCGGCCGCGCGCTGATGCTGGCGCCGAAGATCCTCCTGGTCGACGAGCCCTCGGTTGGGCTGGCGCCGATCCTGGTCAGCCGCACCATCGACGCCATCGCCGAAATGAAAGCGCGCTATTCGCTCACGGTGTTGATGGCCGAGCAGAATTTCACTCAAGCCATCCGCATCGCCGACCGCGGCTATGTCATCGTCCACGGCAAGATTGCATTCGAGGGGCGCTCGATGGACGAGCTCAACAACAACGATCTGATCAAGAAGTTTTATCTGGGGCTTTAGCGGCCCTTCACACTCCGTTCCCGCCGAAGGAAGGCTTCGGCAGTTCCGAATTGCGAATGGTGGTGGCCGACGGCAATCTGGCGCGATGCCGGACGGGAAATTCATCTTTATTGCCGTAGTATTTGCGCTGGCCGGAACGGTCAAAGGCGTTATCGGCCTCGGTCTGCCGACGATTTCGATGGGGCTATTGGCGCTGGCGATGACGCCCTTACAGGCGGCGGCCATTCTCGTCCTGCCCTCGTTTATCACCAATGTCTGGCAGATGCTTGGCGGTCCCGCACTGAAGACCGTCTCGCGCCGGCTGTGGCCGATGATGCTCGGCGTCTGCCTTGGGACCTGGTCGGGTGCCTGGGCCGGCTCCGGCCTAATGAGCGGCAGCGAAGCCCGCTACGGCAGCGGATTATTGGGCTTGGCGCTCGTAGCCTATGCCGCGACCGGACTTGGCTCGCTTCGCTTTTCAGTCGCGAGAGCACGGGAGTCATGGCTTGGCCCAGTAGCCGGTGTTCTGACCGGACTCATTACCGCAGCGACGGGCGTCTTCGTTCTTCCAGCGGTGCCTTATCTGCAGGCCATCGGCCTCGAAAAAGAAGAACTGGTCCAGGCCTTGGGCCTGTCGTTTACGGTCTCGACGCTGGCGCTGACCGTGAACCTTGCGCGCGCCGGCGCGCTCAACGTCGCGGTCGCCGGCGCTACCCTTGTCGCACTGGGAACCGCTGGCGCCGGGATGTGGCTCGGTCAAATCCTGCGCACGCGTTTGCTGCCGCAGACATTTCGCCGTTGCTTTTTCGGCGGGCTGCTGCTGCTGGGCGCATACCTTGCCATCACCGCGTGGCGCTGACGCCTACTGCACCGGAAAGTCGAAATAGGTCGTCGGGAACGGCTCGCCGCGCAGCGTGAAGTGCCACCACTCTTTGTCGTAGCCGCGAAAGCCGCGCCGGCCCATCGCCGCTGCCAGCAGCATGCGATTGGCGTGCTGCGCCGGCGTGATCGTCGGATCGGCGGTCCATGACTTCGGGCTGAAGAAGTCGAAATGGGTCCCCATATCGAGCTCGGTGCCGCCGGTCTTGGCCAGCGTTAAATCCATGGTCGAGCCGCGCGAATGGCCGGAATGTGAGGCGATATAGCCGTCGCGAAACAGCGTGCGCTTGTCGACATCGGGATAAAACTCCGCCTTGGCCGTCCGATCGTTGAGGTCGCGCGCCCAGCGCACGAAATTCATCACCGCGCGCACCGGCCGATAGCAGTCGAACACTTTGACGACGAGGCCGCGCGTAGCGACGTCGCGCGCGACCTGCGCCAGCGCGGCGGCGGCCTCTCGCGTCAAGAGACAATGCGGCGCCTCGTAGCCGTCGACCGGCCGGCCGGTGAAATTGTGGGCGCCGGCGTAACGCATCTCGACCACGAGCCCGGGCACCACAGTCGCGGCATCGACGAAATCGGCGGGACGCGGCGTCTCCGCCGCCGCCAACTGCATCCCCATGCCGAAGACGAATGCCGCGGCGAGCGCACAACGCATCGCATTTACTGCTGACATGCCGACACCCACTGCCCTTGCAGCGTAGTCTTGGAATCCATGGGCGGCATGCCCGCCATTTCCGCTTTGGTGTGCACCGTGCCGCTATAGTGATGCGGGCCGTCGAAGTTGAATGCTCCGCTCAGATCCATGTTGAGCTGGCCCTTGCAGACCAGGTGCCACGTGAGCAGCGGACCATTGAGGCTCCGCTCCATCGGCGCGCAATCCGAATTGATCGTGGTCGCGATCGGCGAGAATGTCACAGCCAGATCGTGGGTCTGGTCGGCAGTCAGGCATTTCGACGATTCATGGGGCAGACCGGCCATGCCGTTGGTTTCGGCCTGGCTGGTGATCTTCCATAATCCGGGTTCGATGCCGTCGGCGCAGGCTGCCGAAACGGCGAGCATCGAAAACGCGGCGGCCAACACCAAGCGATAATTCACGGCAATTCCTTCCATGAGACTGCCTTTTAGCCCTGTAGCGGCGAACGGTCTTCGCCTTCGTTAACCGCTCAGTAACCATATACCCGGCACATTTTGCCTGGGAGGTACAAGAGTTTCCACCGCATCCTAACGCTCCTCGGGGGCAGCCTTGGACTCGAGCGCGGCTCCGCTTCTCCATCTCGGTGGCCCACCGGCCGCCGCGCATAGCTTTGACCCGCGCGAACGCAGACGCGCCCGATCGGACGACATGAGCGACACGACGACGGCGCGCAACGGAGAGACGGCACTGGGACGGCTTGCCGATCTCGGCGGCATGCTTCGGCGCAGCGACATTGCGCTCGCGGTCGGCATGATGACGATCCTCGTCATCCTCATTTTGCCGCTGCCGCCCGTCCTCCTCGATTTCTCGCTCGCCATATCGATCACCTTCTCCGTGCTGATCCTGATGACGGCACTGTTTATTCATACGCCGCTCGAATTCTCGGCCTTTCCGACCGTGCTGCTGATCTCCACCATGCTGCGGCTTGCGCTCAATCTGGCGTCGACGCGGCTCATTCTTGCGCACGGGCACGAAGGCACCGCCGCCGCCGGCCACGTCATCCAGGCGTTCGGCAATTTCGTGATGAGCGGCAATTTCGTCATCGGCATCATCGTCTTCACGATCCTGGTCATCGTGAATTTCGTGGTCATCACCAAAGGTTCCGGCCGTATCGCCGAAGTGGCGGCCCGCTTCCACCTCGACGCCATGCCCGGCAAGCAGATGGCGATCGACGCCGACCTCAATGCCGGCTTGGTCGACGAGAAGGAGGCGCGGCGGCGGCGCAAGAATCTCGAAGACGAATCCGGCTTTTACGGCGCCATGGACGGCGCCTCGAAATTCGTCCGCGGTGACGCCATCGCCGGCCTCCTGGTCGTCATGATCAACGTCATCGGCGGCATGATCATCGGCATCGTGCAACAGGGCATTGAGCTTCACCGACGCGGCGCAAGATTACACGCTGTTGACCGTCGGCGACGGCTTGGTGACGCAGATCCCGGCGCTGATCGTATCGACCGCAGCCGGCCTGCTGGTTTCCAAGGCGGGCGTAGCCGGCGCAGCCGACAAGGCCCTGCTCGGCCAGTTCTCCAGCTATCCGAAGGCGCTCGGCATGTCGGGCGCCGTGATGCTGGTGATGGCGCTCCTTCCCGGTATCCCGATGATACCGTTCCTCGCGCTCGGCGGCGGCACCGCGGCTATGGCGTATATGATCGATCGCCGCGCCAAGCTGGTGGTCAGCGACGAGAACAAGAAGACCGAAGCCGCCAAGGCGGCGCCGGTCGAGGAGCCGATCGCCGCGTCGCTCAAGATGGACGATCTCAAGGTCGAGCTCGGTTACGCGCTGTTGCCCATGGTCAATGCACCCGACGGCTCGGACCGGCTGACCGAGCAAATCAAGGCGCTGCGCCGGTCGCTGGCGGGCGAAATGGGCTTCGTCATGCCCGCTGTGCGCATCCTCGACAATGTGCAACTCGACGCCAACAGTTACCTCATCAAGATCAAAGAGGTCGAAGCCGGTACCGGCAAGGTCTGGCACGGCCAGTACATGGTCATGGACCCGTCGGGCAGTCAGGTGACGCTGCCCGGCACTCACACGACCGAACCGACATTCGGGCTGCCCGCGACCTGGATCGATGCGTCGCTGAAAGAGGAAGCCTCGGTGAAGGGCTATACGGTCGTCGACGCCGCCACCGTGCTCGCCACCCATCTGACCGAGCTGATCAAGGCCAATATGGCGGAGCTGCTGTCCTACGGCGAGGTGCAGAAACTGATCAAAGAGCTGCCCAAGGAGCAAAGCGAACTGATCAAGGACATCGTCCCGGCGCAAATCACCGTTTCCGGCATTCAGCGCGTCCTGCAGATCCTGCTTGCCGAGCGGGTCTCGATCAGGGATCTGTCGACCATTCTCGAAGGCATCGCCGACGGTCTGCCGTCGACGCGCAACGCCACGATGCTCGCCGAGCATGTCCGCGCCCGGCTGGCGCGGCAACTTTGCGCCCAGCATATCAGCGCGACCGGCACGCTGCCGATCATCGCGCTGACCGCCAAATGGGAGCAGGCCTTTGCCGAATTGATCGTCGGCCAGGGCGACGACCGTAATCTCGCGATGCAGCCGTCCAAGCTTACCGAGTTCATCAACCTGGTTCGCGAGAAATTCGAGCAGGCCGCGAAAGACGGCGAAGCGCCGGTGCTCGTGACGTCACCCGGCATCCGGCCGTTTGTGCGCAGCATCGTCGAGCGCTTTCGCGCCCAGACCGCCGTGCTGGCGCAGTCCGAAATCCATCCGCGGGTGCGGCTGAAGACGGTGGGAAGTATTTGACGCTACGGAGCTACCGACAGGCCCTTGACCTGGTGCTTCTCGATGAGCCGCGCCACCAAGCCCGAGCTTTTGGCCTCGGCGACGAAGTCGCGTAGGAACGCGGCCCCGGCGGTATTGCTTTTCGCTGTTCCGATCGCCTGCTGCACTGTCATGAAATTGCCCGGCAGAATTTTCGAGCCGGGCAGCTTGGCGGCATCGGTCAACAGTTGCGGCCGCAACGCGGCATAAGCCTCGAGCTTCTCGGCAACGAATTGATCGAACGGCCCGTCGGCAGTGTCGGACAGCACGAGCTTGGCCGCTTTGATATTGCGCTCCAGCCAGAGACAGTAAGCGGCGCCGCGCCGGACCGTGATCCGCACGCCGGGCCGGTCGACGTCGGCGCTGCTGGAAATCGGCGAACCGGCCGGCACCAGATAAGTCGCTTCGATCTCGCAATAGGCCGGGGTGAAAGCGATCTTTTCCGCGCGTTGCGGCTCCGCGCCGATCAGACCGATATCCCAGACATTGGTGCCGGCGGCATCGGCCAAGTGCGACGGCCGCTCGTACTTCACGTAAGCGACCGGAACGCCCAGCCGCTTTGCGATCTCGGCCGCCATGTCCGGCGCCACGCCTTGCGGGTCGCCCGCGGCCGTTTTGCCGGTGACCAGGAGAAAGTTACTCATATTGATACCGGTACGAAGGACCCCGGTCGGGGCAAGCTCGGAAGTGATCTCGCTCACGATATGACCTTTTCTGAAAAACTACTGATTTGTCATGTGTTTAAGGCGGCTTCTGACGGCGAAAATAACACGCTGCCAGGAACCAAGGATCGCCTCAACCGTTTATCACGGGTCTTCACTGTTCGGTGAGGGCGTATTTTGTAGCCGTGATTACCGCTTACCTGTCGGACTGGACGGAACCTTCAACCCGGCTGCCGCGACTAATGCGCAGAAACGGGAGGATGTCATGAATCATTCGATGTATAGCGCCGACCGTGCCACCCACTTGAAGATCGTCGTGCTCGGCCTTCTGTGCGCTACTGTCGTCGCCGTCGTCGGCATCTTCGCCAATCTCGGCAGCGGCGTCGATCTCGGCACGCAGGCCCTGGTCAAGGCCGGCCAGCCCACGACGTTGAGCGGGCATTTTCCGACGATCCGGTAGCATCAGCTTTTCGGCGCCGCCGCTGGCACCGATTCCACCATTCTTCCTGTAAACAGAACCGGGCCGGTCGGTGCTCCGGTGGGCGAGCCGCCAGCCGGCTCGAGGGAAATTGCATAGCTCGCCGCGGAAAGTGCGGAAATGTTGGAACCCTGCGGAAGCGGCCGGGTGGTGAATTCATCGGCGCCGACGAGACCGAGCGACATCGGCTTCGGATTATTATTTGAGATCTGCCACAGTTGGTAGCTACGGCCGGGATCGGCGCTCGCCGTCAGGCGACGCACCGTCATGGAGCGATCTTGCGGATCGACCGTCAGCAGAAAGGCGGGCGACGTCGGTTCCTGCTGCAAGACGGCGACAAGGCGCGCGTGCGGCGCCGCCGTCGACACCGCTGCAGTTTGCGAGCCTCGTCCGGCGGGCAGAAGGCCAGGCGCGAATTGGCCGACCGCGACATAGACCGCAAGCAGTGCTGCAATTGCGCTCATGCCGACCGCGAAGCTGCGCCAGCGCTGTACGCGGCCCGCCAAGAAAATGACGTCCGCGCTGCGCTCGATTGCCGGTGCCGGCGCCGCCGATTGCGGTGCCGATGGCGTCGCAGCCTCAGCCGTCGATTCCGGCGGCAACAAGCTCGATGCCAGCGCTGCAACCGCGGCGCCGTCGTCCTCGTCCTCCGGCGGCGCGGCATGCAAACTCTCTTCGGATGGCGCCAGCAAATCGGACGCCGTCTCCGGCGGCTCGGCGGCCATGGCCGGCGTCACTTCCGTCGTCGACTCCGGTACGGTCTGAGGCGCGGGTTCCTCGATCGTCGGCAGCACGCTCGCCTCGGTTTCATGCGCGTTGTTTTCCAAGGCGTCGGCGGCTTCGGCGGCAATGCGGCGCTCGGCGCCGTCGATATCTGTTTTGATCCGCTCCCAAATGTCCGGCGGCGGCTCGACGGCCTCGACCATGACGTTAAGTTCGCCGAGCCGGCGCTCCCATCCGCGCACGATCTCGGCAAAGCCCGGATCGATCAGGAGCAGCGCTTCGGCCTGATCGCGCTCATCGGCGGAGAGCGTGCCCAAGACATATTCAGCGGCCAAGGCATCCCGATCGTCGTCGTACATTTCCACTCCGAGGGTCTTTGTTACTCAGTGTTACTCAGTGTCCCATACACTCGCGAATTTCGAGGAGACTGCGGCGAAGCCAAGTCTTGATCGTGTTGACCGGAATGTCGAGCTTCAATGCGAGCTGATCGCGGCTCCAACCGCTGTAATAGGCCAGCAGCACGATGCGTTGCTTTTCCGGATCGAGCTTGCCGAGGCAGAACAAAAGCTGCTTGAGCTCCTCCGTCATCTCGCGCCGCGCCAGCGGCGCCGGCGCCTCGGACGCCACCTCCATCGCCTCCGGCTCATCCTCGATGGACGCGTCGCCGCGCTTGCGGACGATGTCGATGGCGCGATTGCGGGCGATCGCCACCATCCAGGTGATTGGGCTTGCCAGAGTGGGATCGAACCGGTCGGCCATCTTCCAGACCTTGAGATAGGTTTCCTGCATGACCTCGTCGGCCAATGCCGGTCTACCCAAGATACGCAGCAGCACCCCGTAGAGTTTCGCGCGGGTCTCGATATAGAGGCGCTCAAACGCCGCCTCGTCGCCCCTTGCCACGGCGCCGAGCAGCCAGACAAGCTCCGTCTGCATCAACATGACTGCCTCTGGCCCGATCCGGGCCTCGATAACGCCTGCGCCAAAACTGTGATCAGCCTCCGCCCGGGCCGATTATCGCCGCGGAGCGTGGCTCTCGTCGAGAGCGAAAGGTGGGTCTTTTCGTCATTCCGGGGCGCCCGGGGACAGCACCCAGAAGCCCGCGGGGAACGACGGCCGCGTGCGGGGAAGGATCGGGTCCGTGCCGAACCTAAGAATTTACGCTGGCGCGATGCCCCGGGCGCGCATCAGCGCGATGCCGTCCAGCTCCATTTGCTCGGCGGCATTCTCGGCTTCACGCTCGCGCAGCTGGTCCCGTTCGTCGAGCAGCTCGACCTTCTTGAGGTCGTCAAAAGCCTCGCCGAGCGCCCCTTTGGCATCTTCGAGCTGCACGCGCAGCTCGTCGGCGGAGCGCTTGAGGTTTTCCCGCCGCGCGATGGCCGCCTTGGCATAGGTCGGATAGGCGAAATGTGCGGGATCGTGAATGCCGGCGCGATCCTGCTCGGCGCGGATTTCGCGTTCGAGATCGCCGGCCATGCGCTCGAATTCGGCGATCATGGCCTCGATTTGCGCGACTTTGCGCCGTTTCTCGTCGACCTGAAACTTCTTCAGGCGAATGAGCGTCTCTCGGGACTTCATCGACTACTACTCCCCCGAAGCCATTCCGAAGGGACCTGGTTACCGGCGAACCCGGTACCCGGCAGTCCTGATGCCTGGATTGTGGCACGGATAACGTTAGCGTTCGGTTTCCGCCGCAGCCACGATTTGCGCCAAACGGGCGTAACCTTCGGCCAAGCTGGTTGCTTCTTCCTTACCTTGGGCCAAAAAGTCCTCGAGCGGCTTGTGCAGGCGGATGGCCTCGTCGACTTCGGGGCTGGTCCCCGCCCGGTAGGCTCCCAACCGTATGAGTTCCTCCATATCCGCATAAGTCGCCATGACCTGCTTGGCGCGGGTCAGGGCCGGCAGATAGGCCGGGTCGGCCGCTTTGGGCATGGTGCGCGAAACCGATTTGAGAATGTTGATGGCCGGATAGCGCCCGCGTTCGGCAATGGCGCGCTCCATGACGATGTGGCCGTCGAGAATGCCGCGCACGGCGTCCGCGATCGGCTCATTATAGTCGTCGCCATCGACCAGCACCGTGAATATCCCGGTGATCGTGCCCTGTTCGGTGCCTGGCCCGGCCCGTTCGAGCAGTCGCGGCAGTTCGGTGAACACGGTCGGCGTGTAGCCCTTGGCGGTGGGCGGCTCGCCTGCGGACAAACCGATTTCCCGCTGCGCCATGGCGAAGCGGGTGACCGAGTCCATCAGCACCAGGACGTCCTTGCCTTCGTCGCGAAAATATTCGGCGATCGCAAGCGTCACATGCCCGGCCTGCCGGCGCATCAAGGCAGGCTCATCGGAGGTCGAGACCACGACCACCGAGCGGGCAAGTCCGGCCTCGCCGAGGTCATCCTGTAGGAACTCCTGCACCTCCCGGCCGCGTTCGCCGATGAGCCCAATGACCGTTACGTCGGCCAAAACGTTGCGCGCCAGCATCGACAGCAGCACCGATTTACCGACGCCGGAGCCCGAGAAAATGCCCATGCGCTGGCCCCGGCAGCAGGTCATGAAAGTGTTGAGCGCTCGCACGCCGAGATCGAGCGGGGAGCCAACCCGGCGCCTCGCATGCGCAAGCGGCGGGGTGTTGCGGAACGGATAGGGCGACGGTCCAAGCAGCAACGCGCCTTTGCCGTCGATGGGCTCGCCCAGCGCATTCACCACCCGGCCGAGCCAGCCGACCGAGGGCCGCACCGCTCCGGCAACCGAGGTCACCACCGCCCGACAGCCGCGGCGCACCCCTTCGAGCGGCGCGAACGGCATCAAGAGCGCATTGGCGCCGGAGAAGCCGACCACCTCGCAGGGGATATTCTTGGCGGTCTCGATGACCACGCGCGCGCCGACCGACATCGCATGCAGCGGCCCCGCCACCTCGACCATCAGCCCGCGCACCCCGACGACCCGGCCGTAGATCTCGATGCCGTCGAGCTCGTTGATCTGCTCGGCAAGCGCCTTCATGGCCGATCCCTACGCGCCAGCCAGGGGCGCCTCGGCTGCCTGTACCGCCCCGTCGGCAAAAGAATGGTTACCTGAGAGGCCACCTTCTTAATGGCTTGTTTACCCGGGCCGTTAATCATTGCGCGTCGTCCTTAGGGCCAAGGAAATGTTACCGGCAGGCTCACCTCCAGGACGGAGGGCTGAGTCGTTTGAATTGGTTAGCGCCAGAACTTAATCCAGGACATGAACGCCAGCGTGGCTAAAAAATCACTACCGGGCAACATCTTAAGGCGATTCGGCGGAATTTGCCTACACGATGCTTGCGTACCGGAATCAGGTTTTGTTAACCATAGCGCCGTTAGTGTCCCGAATCAGTTGTGCAAGGCGTTTTCCCGGCCGCCCCATTGGCGTGCCGACCTTGGGCCCGCGCGGCTAAGAAGGGGCATTGCATGCGCGTATTGCTGATTGAAGACGATAGCGCCACCGCGCAATCGATCGAGCTGATGCTCAAATCCGAGAGCTTCAACGTCTATACGACCGATCTCGGCGAAGAAGGCATCGATCTCGGCAAAATCTACGACTACGACATTATTCTGCTCGATCTCAATCTGCCGGATATGTCGGGTTTTGAAGTGCTGCGCAGCCTTCGCGTCTCCAAAGTGAAGACGCCGATCCTCATCCTCTCGGGGCTCGCCGGCATCGAAGACAAGGTCAGGGGTCTCGGCTTCGGCGCCGACGACTATATGACCAAGCCATTCCACAAGGATGAGCTGGTCGCCCGCATCCACGCCATCGTGCGCCGCTCCAAGGGCCACGCCCAGTCGGTCATCAATACCGGCGACCTGTGCGTCAATCTCGACACCAAGACCGTCGAGGTCAACGGCGCGCGCGTGCACCTCACCGGCAAGGAGTACCAGATGCTGGAGCTCCTGAGCCTGCGCAAGGGCACCACGCTGACCAAGGAAATGTTCCTCAATCACCTCTATGGCGGCATGGACGAGCCGGAGCTGAAGATCATCGACGTCTTCATCTGCAAGCTGCGCAAGAAGCTCGCCAATGCCAGTAACGGCAAAAATTACATCGAAACGGTGTGGGGCCGCGGCTACGTGCTGCGCGAGCCGACCGAGGACGAGGCCAAAATTCCGGCGTAAGACGCCGTCCTAACGAATACGGTAAGTCTGAGACTGCAAAACCCCGGCTTAACCGCCGGGGTTTTTGTTTGGGCGAATGGACGACGCGTTATCGACCAACGTTGACGGCGACGAGCCGCGGCCGCTAGCCGCCGCCATGCGCCGGCCGCGGATGGGCGTATTGGCGTTCGGGCACGTAAAGGCCACGCTTGTCGGCGACCATTTTGAAACGGTCGGTCAGGCCAACGACGGTTTCCGCCGCGCCGAGGACCAGATAGCCGTCGCCAGCCGTGACGCGAGCCAGCCGATTGAGCACGTCGATCTTGGTCTCCTGATCGAAATAGATCAGCACGTTGCGGCAGAAAATCAGGTCGAAAGTGCCGAGCTGGCTGAAATCGGCAAGCAGATTGAGCTGCCGGTATCTGACCATGGCGCGGATTTCGGGCGCGATCTGCCACAGCTCGCCGACTTGCGAGAAATGCTTGATCAAAGCTGGATCGGCAAGCCGCGCTGCACTTCGAACTGGGTGTAGAGCCCGCTGCGGGCCTTCTCCAAGACCTCGCCCGAAAGATCGGTCGCCAACAACTCGATACGCCAGCCGGCGATCTCGGCCTCGATGTCCTTGAGGCACATGGCGAGCGAATAGGGCTCCTGCCCGGTCGCTGCCGCGGCACACCAGATCCGAATGCTGCGCGAGGATTTTCGTGCCGCCAATAGCGCCGGCATGATCGGTCAGACGGAAATGCTCGAAGGGCAGCTTGTCGCGAAAGAAGAACGATTCGTTGGTCGTCATCGCCTCAACGACCGCAGTCATCAGCACCGCATCCTGGGCCGCTCGCAACGCCATGACCAGTTCGCCGAGATTGGCAGCCCCGCTTTGCGGGCAACCGGCAACAGCCGGCTTTCGACCAGATACTGCTTGTCGGCCGACAACACGAGCCCCGAGCGCGCTTTGAGATACTGGCGCAGGAAATCGTAATCGACCGGCGTCACGCGCGCGCTCCGGCGAACAGTCGGATGATCTTCGGCGCGATCTGATCGAGCGGCAGCACGGCCGAGCACAAGCCCGCTTGCGCAACCGAGCGCGGCATGCCCCACACCACGCTGGTTGCTTCATCCTGGGCGATGATGCTGCCCCCGGCGGCCACGATATCGGCGGCGCCGCGCGTGCCGTCGGCGCCCATGCCGGTGAGAACGAGCGCCAGGCTGGCCGGCGCCCCAGACCGGCGCCGCCGAAGCGAACAGCGCATCCACCGCCGGCTTGCAGAAGTTGATCGGCGGATCGTCGCCCAGCGCAATGCGAATGCCGTCGTCGCCCCGTACGACGCGCATATGGCGGCCGCCGGGGCCACATAGATGCCGCCGGCCAGCACCGGCTCGCCATCTTCGGCTTCGTGGGCGCCGCGGCCGCCGGCACGCGACAGATGCTCGGCCAGCACGGTCGTGAACATCGGCGGCATGTGTTGGGCGATCAGCACCGGCGCGCGGTCGATCGCGGCCGGCAGTTTCTCGATCAAGCGCGGTAAGTGCCTGCGGTCCGCCGGTCGAAGAGCCGATCAAAAGCACCCGCGGCGGCACGGCGGACAACGGCCGCAAGTGGAACGGCTCGGTCTCGTGCGCATCCTTTTCGCGGGCGCGGCGCCGGGGCCGGCTTGATGCGGGAGTGGCGCTGTCTCCCGGCGCCGGACCGCGGGCGTAGGCGCGCGAGCGACAACCTGTTGCCGCCCAAGCGTGCGGATTTTCTCGATCAATTCGCGGCGGAACGAGACCGAAGTCGTCGCTTCGCGCGCCGTTTCCGGCTTCGGGATGTAATCGTCGGCGCCGAGCGCCAGCGCGCGCAGGCTTATTTCGGCGCTGCGGCGCGTCAGCGTCGAGACCATGATGACGACGAGATCGCGCTTTTTCTGCAACAGCAGCGGCAGCGCGGAAATGCCGTCGAGCTCGGGCATGTCGATGTCAAGCACGACGACGTCGGCTTCGCTTTGCTCGATCTGCGCCACCGCTTCGCGCCCGGTGCGCAACGAGGCGACGACCTGCATGTCGGATTCGGCATCGACCCAGCGCGCCAACAGGCTACGCACGACGAGCGCGTCATCGACGACCATCACGCGGATCGGCTTCTCGGTCCGGAGCGCCGGGCTTGCGGCTGCGAGGACGGTACTCATCGAACGCGAACTTTCGGATTTACGCGGCACTTTCAGAAAACGGGCGATGATCGTCTCAGAGCAACCCGACCTCCTGGAATTTGGCTTCGACGATGTCCTTGTCGAACGGCTTCATGATGTATTCGTTGGCGCCGGCGTGCAGCGCGCGCGCGATGTGGGCGACGTCGTTTTCGGTGGTGCAGAACACCACTTTGGGACGGTCGCCGTTCGGCAGCCGCCGCAGCGCCCGAAGAAAATCATAACCGTCCATTTTCGGCATGTTCCAATCGAGCAGGATCGCGTCCGGCATCTGATTCGCGGCACGATTCGACCGCCTCTTCGCCGTTCTCCGCCTCCATGATCTGGAATTCGAGACCTTCGAGAATTCGCCGCGCCACCTTGCGGATGACGCTGGAGTCGTCAACAATCAAACACGTTTTCATAGTCTCCTCGCTCTAGCATAAGCGGTCGATGCCGCTGTTCTCTCGTTGCAGTTACCGATTCATGTCGCCATCCACCTTTACGCCGCCGCCGCCTCGACGTCGAAATCCAGTACCCGATCGACGTCGAGCACGACGAGAAGCTGGCCATCGAGCCGGAATACGCCGGCGGATACGCGGGCGAGTTTGCGGTCGAGATTGATCGGGATTGGCCTCGCGCTCGCCATCCGCAAGCTTGAGCACCTCGCCGACCGCATCGACCAGAAGGCCAAAGGATTCGCCGCCGACTTCGATGCCGATCGCCATCGGCGGCTTGCCCTCGCCGCGCGACGGCAGATCGAGGCGATTGCTGAGATGGATCGCCGTAACGATGCGTCCGCGCAAATTGAGCACGCCCGCAATCTCGGGACCGGCAAGCGGCACCCGCGTCATGCGCGCCGGCTTGAATACGTCCTGCACGCGCTCGATCGGCAGCCCGAACAGCTGGCCGGCGGTGGTGAAGGTGACGTATTCGGTTTCGTTGCGCGTTGTCTTCATCGCCGTCACGCCGCCCGGTGAAGTCGGCGCTTTGTTCCTTGATCGCCGCGATCAGTCCCGGCCGGTCGAACTTGGCGACGAAATCGTGAAAGCCCGCGGCGCGGCCGCGCTCGATCGTCGTCGTCGGAAACCATGGCGGCAAGCGCAATGATCGGTATGCCGGCGGCTGCCGGCAGTGCGCGCATCGCTTGCGCCAGCGCAAAGCCGTCCATGTCCGGCATTTCGATGTCGGTCACGACGAGATCGATCGCGCTTGCCGGACTTGAGCGCCGCCAGCGCGTCCGCGCCCGAGCCCGCCGCGACCACCTGATAGCCGGCCGCCTTGATCAACGGCGCCAGCATTTCGCGGAAGAACGGCAAGTCGTCGACCAGCAGAACCTTGCGCGCCGGCCCTGCCTTCGCGCGCGTCGCGATGGCGGAACCAGTCCTCGAAGGCCTGCGGCAGGAAATGGCCGACGTCGACGATCTCGGTGGTGTCGCCCTTGACCACGGCATAGCCGAGGACGCCGGGACGATTGCCGCTCACTTCGATGTCGAGCTTATCCTCGACGATGTCGACGATCTCGTCGACCACGAGACCGATCGATCGGCCATGATCGGAGAAAACCAGGATCGGCTGCGCGCCCTCGCTTCTTCAGCCCGGTCTCGGCGTCGATGCGCAACAGCGGCATCAGTTGACCGCGATATTGCACGAGATGGCGGCCGTCCGAGATTTCGATCCGGCGGCAATCGATCTCCTCAAGACGCGTCACCAAAGACAGCGGCACGGCCTTCGGCCGCTGCGAGCCGGCGCGGAACACCAGCAGCGCGACCTTTCGTCGGCCGCGCTCTGCTCGCTCTGCTTCAGTTCGGGCGTCTCCGCCTGCGCGCGCCGTTTGCGCGGCGCGGCCGAGCGCCTGCGCGACGCCATTAGGATCGACGATCATGATGACCGAGCCGTCGCCGAGGATGGTGGTGCCGGAAAATACCGCGAGGTGCCGCAGCTTCGACGACATCGGCTTGATCACGATCTCCTCGGTGTGCAGCACGCCATCGACGACGGCGCCGAACACCTGACTGCCGACCTGGATGACGACGACGAAGCCGCTCTCGCGGTCGGCGTCGCCAAGCCGGAACACTTCCTTGAGGTAGAGCAGCGGCAACAGCCTGTTGCGCAGCCGCAAAACCGGCGTGTCCTTGATCCGCTCGATGCGATGCTCGCCGCCGCCGCCGGCGCGCACCAGTTCGAGCACGGAAACCTGCGGAATGGCAAAGCGCTCGCCCGCCGCCTCGACGATCAGCGCCGAGACGATGGCGAGCGTCAGCGGAATTTTGATGGTGAAGGTCGTGCCGGCGCCGGCAACGGTTTTCAAGTCCACCGTGCCGCCGATCTGCTCGATATTGCTGCGCACGACGTCCATGCCGACGCCGCGGCCGGAAATGCTGGTGACCCGGTCGGCGGTGGAAAATCCGGGCGCAAAAATGAAATTGCAGATTTCCGCATCGGACCTGCCGGCAAGCTCGGCTTCGCTCGCAAGTCCGCTCTCGACTGCCTTGGCCTTGATACGCGCGGTATCGAGGCCGCGGCCGTCGTCTGCGATCTCGATGATGATATGTCCGCCCTGGTGGCAGGCCGAAAGCCGGATCGTGCCGCCGCGCGATTTCCCCGGCCGCGACGCGCGCGGCCGGGCTTTCGATTCCGTGATCGGCGCAGTTGCGCACCAGGTGGGTCAGCGGATCCCGCACCAGTTCGAGAACCTGGCGGTCGAGCTCGGTTTCGGCGCCATGCATTTGGAGCTCGATCTCCTTGCCGAGCTCGGCGCAGAGGTCGCGCACAATGCGCGGCAGTTTTTGCCAGGCATTGCCGATCGGCTGCATACGGGTCTTCATCACGCCTTCCTGAAGCTCGGCGGTGACGTTCGAGAGCCGCTGCAGCGGCACCTTGAAGTCCGAATCTTCGTGGCGGCGGACGATCTCAAGCAGCTGGTTGCGGGTCAGCACCAGCTCGGAAACGGTGGTCATCAGGCGATCGAGCGTGTCGACGCTGACGCGGATCGAATGGCTTGCGAGCCTCTCGCCGGCTTCGGACGCCGGTTTTTCGCCGGCGTCGTTGCGGCTTTGTCGTTGTCCGTGGCCGAAGCGGCGTCTTGTGGCGTGTCGGAAGCCGTCCTCGCAGCTTTTTCGCTTGCGCTATTTTCGGACGGGCGGCGGCGCGGCCGGCTCCTGCTGCGCCATTTGCGCAAGCCGTCCGATCAGGTCGGCGTCGTTGCCGGCCGGCTCCTGCTGCTTGGTCTCGAGCTCGTCGAGGATCGCTCTTGATGCGATCGATGGTGGAGAGAATGAGGCTGACGGCTTCGCCGGTGACCGGCATGCCGTCGCGGAATTTCCCCATCAAGCTTTCCGCGGCGTGAGTCAGTGTTTCAAGCCGGGACAGCCCGAGGAAGCCGCAGGTGCCTTTGATGGTGTGAACCAGACGAAAAATATTGCCGAGGATGGCGCCGTTGTTGGGGTCCTGCTCGAAACGCACAAGCTCGGCATCGACGCGGTCGAGGCTTTCGCCGGTTTCGGTCAGAAAGTCACGCAACAACTCGTCCATTTCGGGCGCCTCGTCGCCAGTGCCGGAACACGCAGGACGCGCATTCGATCAACCGGCGCGCATCGCGCGCGCCGTCCTCGTCAGGCGCGGCACGCCTGATCGGGCAGGCGTCAGTCTGTTGCCAAAGGGTTTAATTTCGGTTGCGTAACACGCCCGAACGGGCCGCCAGAACCGCAAAAAAGCCGTCAGCGAGCCGTTATGACCACGGCTTCACCCTCGACCGCGGTCGATACGCGTCAGCCCGCATTCCCGCGCCAGAATCCCGGTATAGAACGGCTGGATGGCATGGGCATCGACCGGCTGCGCCGGGCTGCCGGCAAGGAGTTCCGCGGTTGCGGCGGGCAGCCGGGCGTTCAGTCCGGTCGCCGTCACCCGGTACCCCCCGTCGGCCGCTTCGACCGTCAAATTGCCGCCGCGCGGGATCGTGCCACAGGCCACTATCACCATATTAAGCAAGAGCTTAACCCGGTTTTTGGCGACCAGCTCCCGGGGCAGGTTCCACGCGATCGTCGTCTTTCCGTCCTCAATCAGGCCGCGCGCCACCTTCTCGGCATCCCCGGTTTCGATCTGCGCCCCAGCCGAACCGGCCGCCCCGAAGGCCAGGCGGCAGAATTGCAGCTTGGCGGAAGCCTGGCGGGCGCTTTTCTTGATCAGGTCGAGCGCGAAGACCCGGGTTTCTTCGTCCTTGTCCTCGTCCAGCACCTCCAACCCATTGACGATGGCGCCGACCGGGCTGATCAGGTCATGGCAGACGCGGGAACAGAGCAGCGCCGCGAGGTCGAGGGCACCGATGGCAACAGGACCGGTGACGGGGGCAGCACCGGCTACGGGTAAGGCACCGGTTACAGATGAAGACATGGGCGTCTCCGCGGCATGGCATTGACCCGTCCGTGTCATAGCGCGGCCGATTCGGCAATCGTGCCCTCCTCCAAGCGCCATGCTAGACCGCAAGCCCGCCGCCGAGGACCTCACAGTGCCTAGTTTGAACGCCGTCAATTGCGCAGCCCTTATGGACGAGTTGACGAAGATCGCTGCCGACGCGGCACAGACGATCTTGGATTTGGCGGCTACGCCCGACGTACGCCGCAAGGCCGATGGCTCGCCGGTGACCGCAGCCGACGAAGCGGCCGAAGCGGTCATTTGCGAGGCCCTGGAGCGGCTCACACCGGCTGTGCCGATCATCTCGGAGGAACACGCCTCGCGCCAGCAACCGCGAGCGATCGAACAGGGCAGCTATTTTCTCGTCGACCCGCTTGACGGGACGCGCGAATTCATCGCCGGCCGCAGCGAATTCACGATCAATATCGCGCTCATGACCGACCGCATGCCGCTCTGCGGCATCATTTGCGCGCCGGCGAGTGGCGAGCTTTGGCGAGGCATTGTCGGCCAAGGCGCCGAGCGGATCGAAGGTTTATCGCTCGCCAGCGCCCATCGCATCCGGGTGCGGCCGCGACCGCAAAACGAGCCCATTATCATGGTCAGCCGGTCCCACCTGGATGCGCAAACCCAGGCCTATGTCGAGCGCTTTCCTCGCGCCAAGCCGATGCAATCCGGCTCCTCGATAAAGTTTTGCCGCTTGGCCGAAGGCTCGGCCGACCTCTATCCGCGGCTGGCGCCGACCCGGGACTGGGACGTGGCAGCCGGGCACGCCATTCTCAAAGCGGCCGGGGGCGAGGTGACGGCGCCGGACGGATCGCCGCTCCGTTACGGAACCGACGGGCTCTTGATTCCGGCTTTTATCGCCTGCGGCCAGGCGATCACGGCGTAAGCGCTGCGCGAGACGGCCGGCCATTGACGGTCCGCCGAGCCGGTGACGCGGTTCGGATCGGCCGCGAATTTTTCGCGACGGTCGTCACTGTAAAATAAAAATAATTTTTCGCCGACGATCAGCCAAACGTTCGGATTGCCTGCAACGGCAATCCCGCGCGCGATACCGATCGGGTCGTAACCGCCATATTGCGGCATGTAGACATCCGGGCTGGCCGCAAATGCCGCCCGGTTGCCCAGATTGGCGAAGCGCCACACCACGCCGCCATAGCGCAATTCGTAATCGTCGCTGCCGGCGACGGGCTTGCCCTCGGTGAAGAATGCCGACCGGATCGTAGCCGTCGATGGCAAGCCCGGTATGCCAATCCACCACGACATGCTCGCCGGCGACGGCCCGCGGCATTGGCGGACCGACGATCAACGTAACGACCAGGCCGCCATAGACCGCGAACGCGGCGACCGCCCCGAGGCCGGCGGCGCAGTAATGCTTTCGTTTTCGCCGTGCTGTGGTCATAGTTTCGGCAAAAGCTGGGCTGATTCGCATCGGTTCCACTTAAGTCCGATCGCGTGAGTAAGGGGTTAAGCGGGGAGCTGACCGATGACTCTCACCTTGCGGGTCGCCGGTCTTATCGTCGGTGTCGCGATCTTGGGTGTCGCGGTCCTGGCGGGCGGCCCGGCGATGGCGCAAATTGGCGCAAACCATGCCGCCTCAGCAGCAGCCGCCGGCTGCCGTCTCCCCGCCGCCGCCGCCGCCACCGCGAGCATTCCGACCATTTCTCGGCGGATGAACTGATCCAGGCCGGGCATCACTTTTTCGGCGGCGTTTCGCGCGACCTTGCCATGGTGATGCAGAAGGCCTTCAGCCAGTGGGGCGAGCCGAACGGCTATGTCCTCGGCGAGGAAGGCAGCGGCGCCTTCGTCGGCGGGCTGCGCTATGGCGACGGCACGCTCTATACGAAAAATGCCGGGGATTTACGCGTATTCTGGGAGGGGCCGAGTATCGGCTTCGACGCCGGCGCCGACGGCGCGCGGACCATGATGCTCGTCTATAACCTGCCGTCGACGCAAGCGATCTTCGACCGCTTCGGCGGCATCAACGGCTCGGCCTATTTCATCGGCGGCTTCGGCATGACCGCGCTGACCGCCAATAATATCGTGCTGGTGCCGATCCGCACCGGGGTGGGTTTGCGGCTGGGCGCCAATCTCGGCTACCTGAAATTCACCCAGCGCCCGACGTGGAATCCGTTTTGACGCCGCGCCCATTTTGACGCCGAATTTCGCTGCGACCGCCGCCGCGGCTGCCGAAACGATTGGCGCAGCGCATCGAGTCGGTTTAGGTTAACGGCTCGTGACTGTGGTGCTGTACGCACCCCCATGGCATGGTCGCGTCATAGCGGCAGTGTAATGGCAGCGGTATAGCTGGAGGCGTGGCGTCGTGATCGAATCGGTCATGTATTTCGGCATTGGGTTCCTGGTTGCGGCCCTGCTCTGCCTGCTCTTCATTCCGCTCGTTCACAATCGTGCCGTCCGTCTGACGATGAAACGGCTCGAGGCGGCGACGCCGTTGTCGATCGCCGAAATCCGCGCCGACAAGGATCAGCTCCGCGCCGAATTTGCGATGTCGACCCGACGCCTGGAAATGAGCGTCGAAAAAATGAAGACCAAGACCTCGACGCAGCTTGCCGAGCTTGGCAAAAAGACCGACGCGATCAATCAGCTCAAAAAAGAGCTCGGCGAAAAGACCGCGACCATCTTCGCGCTGGAAGCGCGCGATAAGAGCTTGCGCGATCAGTTGCGCGCCACCGAAGAGGAATTTCAGCTCAAGTCGAGCTCGCTGCGCGAAGCCGAGCGGCTGCTTTCGGACAAGGAGGCGGAGCTTGCCAAACTGCTTGGCGAATTGGGCGAGCGCTCGCTGATCGCCGACAGCCAGCGCACCGAAATCGCCGCCTTCCGCACCCAGGTCGAAGCCATGAAGGTCGAGCGTCGCCGACTACGAGCGCGCGGTCGAGGAAACCGAACGCAGGCTCGAGCGCGAACGCGGCGAAGCGGAAACGGCGACCAAGAATTGACCGCGGCGCGCGCCAAGCTCGGCGACCTTAACACGCGCACCACCGAGCTCGAGCGCGCAGCTGTTCGTTCATCAGAGCGAAGCCGAAGTGCTCAATCGCCGCGTCCAGGATCTTGAAGCGCGGCTCACCGATCAAGGCCGCGTGCTCGCCGAGCGCGATTACCAGCTCGAGCGCCTGCGCAGCGAACTCGACGACGCCCGCAAGACCGAGGCCGATTTGCGCGGCGAGCTCGCGACCTCCGGCAGCCGGTCGAATTCGGCGGTCGAGCGCTTCCGGGGCGATATCGCCCAGCTCGAGGCGCAGCTTGCCGCCGCGATCGAAGAGCGCGCCAAGCTGCAACGCGAGGTCGGCGGCATGAAGCGCGACGCGGAATCGACCTGGGCCGCCGAACGCGTCGAGAATGCGCTCCTTCGCGAGCGCATCAACGACGTCGCCGCCGAAGTGGCGCGGCTCACAGCGGTGCTGGAAGGCCCCGGATCGCCGATCGAATCCATGCTCGTGGAAGCGGCAAACGTCGGGCACACGGCCGCCGACCGCGACGCCGCGACGGCCGAGAACGGCGACACGACGACAGAGGGAAGGAACACTCTCGCCGATCGCATTCGGGCGCTGCAATCCACCGCGTCGCGCGTCGCGTCGACGACGAATTAGGGCTTCTTTCGATACTTACGTCATGCAGTTAAGACATGGACGGCCGAAACGAGTCCGGCCACGACGCGTCCTTGACACCTCGAACGGCCGCCGACTAAATCCGACATCTGGACCGGGCGCTTAGCTCAGCGGGAGAGCGTTCCCTTCACACGGGAGAGGTCGTAGGTTCAATCCCTACAGCGCCCACCAGCACTTTCCCCTTAAATCAAAGACTTTGTGCGGTCTGTCTGGCGCGGCAATTCGCGCCTCGCCGCAGAACGCCGCAGGAACATGAAGCAGGTTTCCGGGAAAAATCTGGGGAATATGTTCTCTTGACGTTCGTGCGCTTGTCGGCACCGTAGCTAAAATATTCGCCTATCGGTCCGGCGAAGCCATGATCGACCGTCTTGCCCAACTTTTTGCGAAGTGGGGCTATGTGGATAGAAATCAGATGCTAAACAAGATTATTAACGAAGAGGTGGACCGAACGCGCAAGGCATCTGCAACACGGCCCGCCGATTAAGACTCCAAAGTGAAAGAATGGATTCGAAACGACGTTTGTTCCAACCGACAAGAAATGCGACGGTGACTTGTCAATAAATTAGCCAAAAACTGCCAACCAAATCACGCGTGGTGATGCTGACCAAAACCGCTGGTACTCACCAAATGACGTTCACTGTGACCATCGTCAGCCAGTTCGGGGTGCGGCAGAGCTGCGATATGCGGCTTACCGACCCGGCATCGGGTAAACTCGTTGACGATTATTCCGTCAAGCATCTTTCATTTCGATGCCGCGATGGTGCTGGCCTTTAACATATGCCGGAGTAGGAAGCGTAAGATCTGCCGGTACGGCAGATCGGCGGCCTTGATGATAAGGATTTGGTCAACAGCCACCGGTGACGAGGAATTGAGTCGCCAGTCGGTTCGCCCAAGCCGTCGTTCGGGAAGCGGCAAGCAAGGCTGATCTTTTGCCAACACCAACACAAACCCGCCTGGTCCAAACGAGGCCACGGCCATGGCGGTTAACCCTGGCTTTTTTTCGTTCGTTTTTCACGCTAGATTAATGGCTGTGCAATCAATGGGGGAAATGATGGACACGCAGCAGCCGCAACTAAGAAGTAAATTAGGCCAATCGTTTAAGCCCTTGAAATCTACGTTATCAAAAGACGGGGACACCAAGACATTTACATACAACGACATGCCCGTAAACAGCCCCATAGGCGTATTGTGCACATTGACAGGAGTGACGACCACCATTTATCGCGCACCGCATGCGAGCGGCGGATATGATTGTTACGTGACGATATTTTACGCCGTGACAGGCGGATTAGGTTGGACAAACTCAGCGGCGGTTGCACTCAATCCGCCCGGCGGCCTGTCTTTGACAGCAGCACCGGTTACTGATCAAGGCGGATTCCTAGCTAATGAGAATTTTCCCAGGGTATCGGTGCCGTGCGCAGGCGTTGGACCAAATGGACAGCAGTTGCAGGTCGATCCCGATTTATTCGATCTAACTTCAGCTATAGCGGTTTTAATTAACGCGAGTAGTTGGTCTCATTGCTAAACGATGGCTTTCTGGCCTTTGCAGAATCCGTGGAAAAGGGCGCGATCCCCCAGAACCCATTGACCTTGCTTAGTGAGGAGAATCCTTCACACGGGAGAGGTCGTAGGTTCAATCCCTACAGCGCCCACCAGCCTTCGCTTGCGAAGAGAGCGAAGGCTGCCGCGAGCTAACGATAGATCTCATGAGCGATAATTCACGCTGGCCCGACCTGCCGCTTTCGGCGTGGAGCGATACCTGCGATACGCTGCAGCTATGGACGCAGATCGTCGGCAAGGTGCGCATCGCGCTCACGCCGCTCGTCAATCATTGGTGGAACGCGACGCTGTTCGTGACCGCGCGCGGACTTGTCGCGCCGGCAATGGCCTTCCGCGACGGCACCTTTGATGTCGTGTTCGATTTTTCCGGCCACCGCCTAGTCATCGCGACCAGCGACGGCCGCACGGAAGGCTTTGCGCTCGCGCCGATGGCGGTCGCCGATTTCTATGCCGCGTTCATGGAGACGCTGCGCGGCCTCGGCATCGACGTTCATATCTGGACCATGCCGAGCGAAATCGAGAACGCTATCCCGTTCGATCGGGACCGCAGGCACGCGCAATACGACCCGTTCTCCGCGCAGAAATTTTGGCAAGCCTTGGTGCAAGCCGACCGGGTGATGAAGATTTTTCGCAGCCGTTTCATCGGCAAAGCGAGCCCTGTGCATTTCTTCTGGGGCAGCTTCGATCTGGCGGTATCGCGCTTCTCCGGCCGCGCCGCGGCGCCGCCGCAGAGCGTCACGCCCAATGTGGCAAGCTGGGTCATGGCCGAAGCCTACTCCCACGAAGTGTCGAGCTGCGGCTTCTGGCCCGGCAACGGCGGTTACGGCCGCGCAGCGTTTTATGTTTACGCCTATCCGGAGCCGGCGGGATACGGCGACACGGAGCTAACAACGCCCGGCGCCTTCTACGACAAAACGCTCGGCCAGTTCATTTTGCCGTATGACGCCGTGCGGCAAGCCGCCGATCCGGACGCTTTGCTGCTCGGATTTCTCCAAGAGACCTACGCCGCGGCTGCCGATTTGGCGCAATGGGACCGCAAGGCATTGGAGCGGACCGGCTAGCGCACACTCAGCGACGCTCGCTCACGCCACGCTGATGACGATTTTGCCGAAGTGCGCGCCCGAGGCCATGTGCTGGTAGGCGGCCTGCGCATCGCCGAAGCCGAACACCTTGTCGATCACGGGCTTGATGGCGCTCACTTCGATGGCGCGGTTCATCGCCAGAAACATCTGCGTCGAGCCGACCGATATGCCCTGCACGTTGGCGCGGCGCGAGAAGATCAGGCCGGGATTGAGCTCGGTCGCGCCGCCGCTCAAGCCGCCGATCATCGAGACCTTGCCGCCGACCCGGATGGCATGAAACGAACGCGTCAGCGTCGCCGCGCCACCGACCTCGATGACATGATCGACGCCGACGCCGCCGGTGAATTCGGTCGCCGCTTTGTCCCAATCCGGCGTGGTCTTGTAGTTGATGCCGAACGCGGCGCCGAGCTTTTTGGCGCGTGCCAGTTTCTCGTCGCTCGACGAGGTGATGACGGCGCGAACGCCCATGGCATGGGCGAATTGCAGGCCGAAGATCGACACGCCGCCGGTGCCTTGCAGCAAGACGGTATCCCCGGCCTTGAGCTTGGCGTGCTCCATCATGGCGTGCCAGGCGGTGACGCCGGCGCAGGGCAGCGTCGCGCCCTCCTCCAGCGACAAATGCGGCGGGATTTTCACCACCCCGTCTTCTTCGAGCACGGCATATTCCGCCAGCATGCCGTCGATGCCGCCGCCGAGCGCGCTGGCATGCGCATCGGGCAGCGCCTCGCCGCCCGGCCAGCGTTGAAAGAAATTGCCGGCGACGCGATCGCCGACCTTGACGCGCACCACGCCGGGACCGACCTCGACCACTTCGCCGGCGCCGTCCGAAAGCGGAATGACGTTTTCGCGGATCGGCACGCGATAAGTGCCGCGGACGATGCCGAGATCGCGGAAATTGAGCGCGCAGGCCTTGATCTTGACCAGCACCTGGCGATGCCCGGGCTTGGGATCCGGACGTTCGACCTGAACCACCGACTCGATGCCGGCGCCGCCTTTGGGAATCTGATAAGCTCGCATGAGCGTTCCTCGTTTTTGCTCGTGCCGGCTGCCGCCGGCGCCGTTATCGGTTACCGTTGTCGCGCGGGGTGCGTCGCGGCTGTCCGCGCGGTCTGCCGCTGGGCGGTCCGCGGAAATTCTGCCCGCCGGATTGGCGCTGATTGTTCGGCCGCTGCCGATTGAGCCCGCGCAACTGCCGGCGCTGCTCGATCATACGCCGGCCCAGCGTGTGCACCGCATTGAGGCGCTGCAACACGCCGCGGTCGCGCGCCGCTTCCTCCTGCGGAATCCGATAGGGCACGGCGGTCAGCCGTCCGCCGGCGCCGGGCCGGAGCTGCAATGCGCTTGCGCCTTGGGTCAGTGCGCCGAGCCGATTGCCCTGGCGATCGAATACGTCGATCTGCCCGACATGGCCGTCGGCATCGGGATAGAGCTTCACGGTCGGCGCCACCGCGCCGCCTCCGGCCGGTACATCGATCACGCCGGTGGTGCCGCGAATGCCGATCGCCGCGTCCGCGGTCGTTATCTTCATGTCGCCGGTCTTGGCGACGAGACTTGCGACAAAAGCAGCGGTCCCGATCGCGACATTGAACGTCGCGGCGTTGCCAGTGCCGCCGTCCTGATAGACGAATTCATTGACCACGATCCGCGTGTCGGCCGAAAGGCTGAAAGTGGTCTCGTCGTCGAAAGTGACGCCGAGCGAGGAGTTGGCGCCGGTTTGCAGCGTGTCGTTCTTGAAAATCGCATCGGCGACCTGCACCGCGACCGCGGCGGCGTTGCCGCGGGTGACGGTGGCGCTGCCCTGTACGGCTGAGACTTGTCCGACCGAATTGTCGGCCGGCGGCGCGGCCGGCGCCGGGGTCTGCGGCGGCTGGTAGGCCGGCGCAAAATAGGGCGACTGCGGCTGATATTGCGCACGCGCCGCGGCCGGCCACAGCGCCCGCCAGCCCGGGAGCACGCCGCAAAGCAAGGTTATGAAGTCACGCCGCTTCACGACTGCCTGGGATCAGGAGAGGAACTTGCGAGCCATTGCAGCCGGCATCGTAACGGCCCACCGTGGCATCGCAATGGCCTAAAACATGATCCGGAAAATGCCTGCCCCCCCGGACTCGATCCGAGGGTGGCGGCCGGTTTTCCGAAAAGCATGCCCTTGGGCTCGACCCGAGGGATCATGCTTCCCTAACACGGCGCCATACCCGGACACCATTGTCACCGGCCCTCAGCGCAGCAACGCCGCCAGCTCCTGCGCGCCCGGCTTCCTGCTCTCTTCGTCCATGCGCGCATTGGTTGCCGCAAGCAGCTTGGCGACGACGTTATTACGCTGTGCCACGGGATTGTCGGCATAGCCGCTCGGCTGAAAGAAATTCGCCGTCGGCACTTTGTCGCGCCATGGCAGCGGCATCGTCACCATGTCGAAGCCGTTGCCGTCGCCGGTGAGGTTCATCATTTCCAGCTCGGCCGCGGTCAAAGTCCGGGCAACGCCCTTGCGGCGCGCGAACATGACGGAGTCCACAAGCTTTTGCGTCTGCAGCAAGGGACCGACATCGAGGTCGAGATTGAGCGCATGGACGGCGAGACCCTTCTCGGTATTGGCCAGCATTTCGTGCTGGCTCCAGGCATCCGGCACGCTTCTGGCAAAGCCGATCATCCGCCGCAGAATTTCGACTTTGTTGAGCAACGCGAAGCGCTGCTCGGCAGGCTCCGGCGCTGCTCTATCCTGCAGATCGGCGAGGAAACGATTGCCGTCCTCGGCCACGATCTCGACCGTGTTGGTCGCCAAAAGCTGGTTGTAACCAAGCGCGGTGGTGATGGCGCGGGCGTGCTTGTTGAATTCGCGGCCGGCCTCGACGTCATAGCTGCCGTTGCCGGTCGCTTCGAAGCTGTAAATGCGCACGACCTGATCGGGCGTCAGGCCCGCCGCCAGCGCCACCCGCGCATAAGCGCGTTTGAACTGGTCGTCGCTCTGCGGCATTTGCGGAACGAATTTGAACTCGCGCGCCGCCGCCGAAAGAAAATCGGCGACGACGGGCACATAGGCCGGCTGCACGGGGACCACCGGCTTGAGCGGATTACGCGGCTTCGGCGGCCCGGTATAGAGCGGCGGCTGCGCCAGCACATAATCGTCGATCGACAGCGGTTCGCCGCGAGCGCGCTTGGCATTGCGCAATTGCCGCTTGGCGGCGATCTCGTGCCAATACGCATTCGATGCCGCGGCATAGATCGTGTGCGCGCTGTCATAGGCATCGAGCGCACGGCGATATTGGTCCATCGTCGCCGCAGGATTCGCCGCCCGCAGGATCAGCGGACGCTGGCGGCGGCAGATTGGTTTGAGCGGCGGCAAGACCGCAGAGCCGCCAAAACCAGGCAGACCGCGAGCAAATAGCGCGCCCAGCGATGTGTTGGACTGCTCGACATCCCCTGCCGGCCTGTTCCAATCGGATACGACGGTTCTCCTTCATAGCCGATTCTATGACGCAACAAGGGCGGCGATACCGCCGCCCTTGCGCCGACCGGACTTTGGCTGGCTGATGCGATGGGTGTCTTCCGCCGTCTACTTCATCACAGCGGCGACCGCGGCCTGGCACAACGCCTCGTCCTGCGAGCCGGTACCGCCGGAGCAACCGATCGCGCCGATGATCTTGCCGCCCTCGACCAAGGGGATGCCGCCGCGCGAGGCGATGACATCATCGAGCGTCATAAGGTAATTGAGGCCGAACTTTTGCACGCCGTTCTCGAACGCCACCGTCGGACGGCGATATCGAGCCGCAGTGCGCGCCTTATGCTCGGCGATGGCGATGGAAGCGAGCTGGGCGCCATCCATCCGCGCAAAGGCCACCAGATTGCCGCCCCAATCGACGACCGCGAAGTCTTCCGGCCAACCGCGCTTGTTCGCCTCGGAGATGGCCGCCTGAACCAAAGCCTGAGCCTTCTCCAGGGTGATCGGCGTCCCGAACGGCAGGTTAAAGGGCATTTGCGGGGGTATGGCATTGAGATCCGGCGCGCCCGCGGGCGGCTGCTGTTGGGCATAGGCAACGCCGCCAGCAAGCAGACCTGCAGCCAACGCTAACGCAGTGAAGCCACGAAACTTCATTTGGATTCCTCCCTCATCGGCGGCACTTTCGGCCGCTCAATCGATCTTAGACGAATAGACCGGGCCGGCGCCAGCGCCGCGCGGACACGGCAGCTTTTAGCCGCAGCCGTTCGGGTGTCGGCGCTACTCCCAGGCGGCGAGGAAAACCTTCCATCAACCATTCGGCAAAGAACCAACAGTTCTTCGCGATACGATCTAATGCACGGCTTTGGCCATGCTCGGCAGCAATCACGGGCGGTCGGCGCACGCGCGGCCTCCGACGTCATCAACGTGTCGAATTGCTAAAAAACGAACGGCCCCGATTCCGAGGGAGAGGAACCGAGGCCGCTCTGATGCCGGACGGCGCCCCATCTACGCCCCACCCCGACACTGTTCCGATCATGCCCAAGGTAAGTTGACCGATCGTTGACAAACGATCGGCGCGGTCGCCGCGATGCCGGGTAAGCAAATCTACCGATCAGCGCCTACCTTCAGCGTCACTGCGGCACACGCGACAGATTCTTCTCCGCAAGCTCGTCGAGATAAGTCTGCCAATAGTCCTCGCGGTTGCGGCCGAGCTCGAACAGATAATCCCAGCTGAATATACCGGTGGAGTGCATGTCATCGAACACGATCCGCACCGCGTAATTGCCGACCGGATGCAACTCCAGAATTTGCACATCCCGCTTGCCGGCAACGGTCCGCCGCTCGCTCGGCGAATGGCCCTGCACCTCGGCGCTTGGGCTGCGCACGCGCAAGTATTCGGCCGCCAGATCGAACCGCTCACCGCCGTCGAAGGCGACGGTGAGCGTCTTGTCGGTCCTTGTGCAGCCGCAACTCGGTCGGCCAAGGATTTTCCGTGTCAGCCGCGTTCATGCCGTGCTCAATCCAGCGTGATGTGGCCGTCGGCGATGACCTTTTTCCACTTCTCGTATTCCGACTTGGTGAAAGCGGTGCCTTCGTCGAGGCTGGTGCCGCGCGGTGTCAGGCCGAACTTGGCGAAGGCGGTTTTGAGCTGGTCGTCCTGCAGCGCCTTGGCGATGCCGCTGTTGAGCTTGGCAAGAACGTCGGGCGGCATTCCGGCCGGCGCGTAGACGCCGAGCCACAGATCGACCGAATATCCCGGCAGGAATTCCGACACGGTTGGCAGATCGGGATAGACCGGCGAGCGTTTCTCGCCGGTGGTGGCGAGAGCGATGACGCTGCCTTTCGAGGTGAACGGCAGCGCGCCGGCGATGCTGGAAAATTCCATCTGCACTTTATTGCTCATCAAGTCGACGAACGACGGACCGACGCCTTTGTACGGCACGTGCACCGCAGTGATGCCGGTCCGTTGCGCCCACATCGCGGCGGCGAGATGCGGCGTCGTGCCGACGCCCGCGGAGGCGTAATTGAGCTTGCCGGGATTGGCTTTGCCGTAGGCGACGAGCTCCGGATAGCTTTTGATCCCGAGCTGCGGCGCCACGACCAGGACCTCCGGCGAGGAGTTGATGATCGAAACGGTCGTCAAATCCTTGAAAAGGTCGAAGGGCAAGGACTTCTGCAGCGTCGGATTGATGACGACGCTCGGATCGATCAGCACGATATTGTAGCCGTCGGGCGGGGAGTGGGCGACGTAATCGAGACCGACGATACCGCCGGCGCCAGGCTTGTTTTCGGGGACGACCGTTTGTCCCAGCGCGTCGCCGAGCTTCTGCGCCAGAACCCGTCCGGCGAAATCGACGATGCCGCCGGGATTGAAGGGCAGGATCAGGTGAACGGGCCGCGACGGAAAGGTCTCGGCGCGCGCCGCGACGACCGGCAACAGCAACAGCGCCGCCCACAGCAGCATCCGTGCGGTGGCTTTGATACGTTTCATTCGACTCTCCTCTTCCCCGGCAGGATTATCCTGTCGCAGCTTTGCCGATCAGTTCAACAAGCTCATGCGGCATGACCGGCATCTGCGAAATGCGTACCTTGTAGGGCGACAGCGCATCCTCGATTGCCGAGACCACCGCGGCGGCGGCGGGAATGACGCCGACCTCGCCGACGCCCTTGACGCCCAGCGGATTATGCGGTGACGGCGATTCCTTATACAGCGTCTCGAAATTGGGCAATTCGGTCGCTGTCGCCATCATATAGTCGGCAAACGTCGTGGTGACCGGCTGCCCCGCGGCGTCGTAACCCATCCATTCCAGCACGGCATTGCCCACGCCGTGAGCGATGCCGCCGTGGACCTGGCCCTCGACGATCTGCGGATTGACCAGGCGGCCGGCGTCCTGAAGGGCGAGATAACGCAAGATGCGCACGCCGCCGGTCTCGATGTCGACTTCGACTTCGACGACGTGGCACGCGTTGGTGTAAGCGAGCTGGTCGATGCGAAACATCGCGCTCGCTTCGAGGCCGGGATCGATGCCCGGCGGAAAGCCGTAACCTGGCGCGCCTTTGAGCACGCGCGCCAATTCGCCCAACGTCACGGCCAGTTGCGGCGCGCCGACGACGCGCACTTCGCCGGCGACGATCTCGAGGTCCTCTTCCGCCGCCTCCAGCATGTGACTGGCGAGCTTGCGCGCCTTGGCCGCGACCGCCTGCGCCGCGATCTTCACCGAGGAGCCGGCCGTCACCGTTTGCCGGCTGGCGAAACCGCCGAGCCCGAGCGGCGCCGCCGCCGTATCGCCGGCAATAACGGTGACATCCTGCGCCTCGATGCCGAAGGCTTCGGCGCAAATCTGCGCCAAGGCGGTGGCGAGCCCCTGACCCATCGGCGCAGCGCCGGTCGACACCGTGATGTGTCCGGTGGGCGAGACGCGGACATTGCCGAACTCGAACGGCCCGCGGCCGGTGCCCTTGATGCCATGCGCCAGCCCGATTCCGATGTAACGTCCGTGCGCACGGGCCTCGGCCTGGCGGCGCGGAAAATCGTCCCAACCGGCGGCGGCGAGAATTTCCGCTTGGCAGCCGGGATAATCGCCGCTGTCATATTGCACCTGCTCGCCGGAGCGCGCCTTGAGCGGCTTCAGATACGGCATTTTTGCCGCCGGAATGAGATTGCGGCGGCGCAATTCCGCGCGGTCGATATCGAGCTTGCGCGCCATCAGATCCAGCATGCGCTCCATGGCGAACGCCGCCTGCGGATAGCCGGCGCCGCGTACCGACGAGACTGGCGCCTTGTTGGTGTGGGCCGCGACCACACCGATCGCCAGCGCCGGCACGATGTAAGGTCCGGAGAGCGTGGTGGCGGAATTGTACGGGATATTGACGTCTTGGAGCGCATAGGCGCCGATGTCGTGAACGAGACGCCCGCGCAGGCCCAGCACGCGGCCGTCGGCATCGGCGGCCAACTCGACCGACCAATATTGATCGCGCTCCTGCGCCGCATTGGTGAAATGCTCGCGGCGGTCCTCGATCCATTTGACAGAGCGGCGCAGCAAGGTCGCGGCCGCCACCACCGCCACGTCTTCGGGGTAGACGCACAGTTTCGGCCCGAAGCCGCCGCCGACGTCGGGCGTCGCCACCCGCAGCCGGCTTTCGTCAAGGTCGACATAGTCGGCGAAAGCGGTGCGCAGATCGTGCGCCTTCTGCGTCGAGGCCCAGACGACCGTCTCGCGATCGGAGATTTGCGCGAAAAGGCCGCGGCCTTCCATCGAATGTCCGGCGCCGCGATGCATCCATAGATCGTCGCGCACCACGTGAGCTGCTTTGGCGAAGGCCGCATCGATGTGGCCGTAAGCGACCGTGTAGGCGATGACCGCGTTCGAGGCGAGTTCGCGCCGTACCGCCGGCGCCCGCTCGGCCCGGCAATCGGTCGCCGCCGCAAGCACGTCGTAGTCGACCTCGACCAATGCCACGGCGTCCTCGGCGATATAGCGATCTTCCGCGATCACGATCGCCACCGGCTCGCCGACGAAGGAAACCTCACCGTCGGCCAGCGCGAACGGCCAGCTTTGGTCGAGCTTAGTGCCGGAATTCGACGTGCGCACCATCCGCCGCTGCTTGAGGACCGGCGTGAGATCGTCCAGCGTGAGAACCGCGACGACGCCCGGTAACGCCCGCGCCGCGCCCGCATCGACGCTGCGGATCGATGCATGCGGATGCGGGCTACGCACGAATGCGGCGGTGAGCGCGCCGGAGGCGGCAATGTCGTCGACGAAACGACCCAGGCCGGTCAAGAGCGCCCGGTCTTCCAGGCGGGGGATGCGCGCACCGATGACCTCAGTCACTGATTGGCACTCGAAATCGCCTTGGTGGCTTTGGCGATGACGTCTTTCGGCGTGGCATAGACATCCGCCAATAACACATCGATCGTCGCCGCGCTCACCGGGTGCACCTCGAAGTTCAGCTTTTTTGCCTCCGCCAGGAAGTCCGCATCCGACATGGTCGCATCGAATGCAGCGATCAAGGCCTTCTTGCGATCTTCGGGAATGCCGGGCGGCGCCGCAAAGGGCCGCGCCATGGCCTGGCTCGTGAGCAAAAGCTTGAGGATCTGAAGCTGCTCTGGATTGGTCACGAGGTCGCTGACGAGCGGCACCGCGGCCATCTGCGGCTCTTTCTTGAGCGCGGCCTGCACGATGATGTTGACGGAGCGATCATTGAGCCAGTCCTGATGGCGCGTCTCGATCGTGCTCCACGATAGCCCGCACAGGCCGTCAACCTCGCCGCGCTCCATCGCCAATGTGACGTCGTTGGTGCCGGGATAGCCGGAGACAAGCTGAACCTTGGCGCCGAACACGTTCTTATACAGCAGCGTCCAGATGTCCGGATCGGCGTCGGCACCTTCACCGCCGAACTTGGACGGCTTGTGGAGGAAATCGTCCCAGGTCTTGATCGGTGAGGTTTTCCAGGTGACGCAGGTCGTGTTGTCGTCGGTAACGCTGCCAAGCCAGGAGAATTTACGGCTGTCGAAATCGGCTTGGCCGAGCAGCGGCGCTATTCCGATGCTGCGCGAGAACGTACCGAACACCGAGCCGTCCTTGGCCGCCACCGAATAAATGTAGTTGGCGGAGCGCAGGCTTCCGGCGCCGGTCATTTGCTGAGGAACGATCGATGGCGCGCCGGCAATATGCTTGCCGATATAGCGCCCCAACAGGCGGGCATAGGCATCGTAGCCGCCGCCGACGCTGTAGCCGATGATCATGAGGACATCGCGGCCCTTGTAGAAGTCGGCAGGGTCGTCGGCAGCCGCGATACCGACCAGCGCGAGCAGCGCGGCACATGCGCCGGCCAATCTTCGCATCGTAACCGAATAATTCATCGAGCTCCCTCGCCGCGTTCACACCGGCCGAGGATGATAGCCACGTTTTGCTGAGCCTGAACAGCGCCGGCAAGCCTCATTTGCATGATGCGGCGATCAGCCCACACCCACCAGATCCGGCGTGCCGATCTTGTCCCAGACCCACCCCGCACAGGCGAGCAAGCGATCGTCGTCGTAGCGCTGCGCCACGAGCTGAATGCCGACCGGCAGATTGTTGGGACCGCGATGCGTCGGCAGCGTCACGGTCGGCGTGTGCAAAGCCGTCCAGATCGCCTGCATCGAGGGATCGCCGGTGGCGTCGAGGCCTTTCGGCGCCTCGCCCGGCACGCACGGTACCAGCAGCACGTCGAACGAGTCGAATATCGCGGCAAGGCGGGCGCGGCACTCGTCCAGACGCCGCAGGCCGGCGACGTAATCGTTGCGCGGAATCTTGTGGCCGTTCTCGATATAGCGGCGCATTTGCGGCGACAGTTCTTCGCGACGATGGTCCCAGAAATAGGCCATGCAGGCGGCGCGCTCGTAGAAACCGATGGTGGAGCGCGCGATGACATGCAGCCCGTTGAAGGCGTCGGGCATATCGACGTCGCGCACCGTTGCACCGTGCTTGCCGAGCTTGGCAGCAGCATCGGCTACTGCCGCCTTCGTCTCCGGTTGCGCGGTATCCCATAGATCGGTACGCCATAGACCGATGCGGGGCGCAGCGCTCATCGCCGAAAGCCGCTTCGGCTCCTCCATGCGCAACACCGCGGTCAACAGCGCAAAGTCGTCGATCGAACGCGTCAGCCAGCCGATGGTGTCGATCGAGGCGGCTGCCGGCCAGACGCCGGCCTCATTGATCGTATTGTATGTCGGCTTGTAGCCGAACACGCCGCAGAACGAGGACGGCCGCAGCACGGAGCCGCCGGTCTGCGTGCCGAGCGCCGCCGGCACCATGAAATCGGCGACGGCCGCGGCCGAACCGCTCGACGAGCCGCCCGGCGTATGCGCGGCATTGTGCGGGTTCGTGGTTTGCGGCGGCGCCGAGCCGGCGAATTCGCAAGTCGCGGTCTTGCCGAGAATAATCGCGCCGGCACGCCGCAACAGCGCCACACAGGACGCATCGCTGCGCGGCCGGTTGCCGCGATAGATCGGCGATCCCATCTCGGTCGGCATATCGAAAGTGTCGATCGTATCTTTCAGGCCGACGGGAATGCCATGCAGCGGTCCGCGCCGCGGTCCGCGATCGAGCGCGCGCGCCTGATCGAGCGCAAGGTCCGGGTCGAAATTCACCCAGGCCTTGACGGCGCCGTCGCGCGCGGCGATCCGCGCCACGCAATCGCGCACCACCGCCTCGCAGGTCGTCTTGCCCGCGGCAATGGCGCCCGTTATTTCGGTCGCCGAAAGCGCGTTGAGCGACCGCTTTACTTTGGCATCCATTTTACCTTCGCATCCACGGCTAAGCCGGTCAGTTCTTGGCGCGGCCCGCGGACGTGCCGGCGATCTTGCCGAACACGGTGCCCGACATCAGGCCGGAGCCGCCCGGATAATTGAAGTAGAACAAGCCGCCGACCAGTTCGCCGGCCGCATAGAGGCCGCGGACCGGCTGATAGTCGGTATTGAGCACCTCGCCGTCGGTATTGATACGCAATCCGCCGAACGTGAAGGTAACGCCGCAGGTGACCGCGTAGCCTTCGAACGGCGGCGCGTCGATGGTATTGGCCCAGTTGCTCTTGTTGACGGTAAGTCCGGTCGTGCCGCGGCCGTCCTTGACGTTCGGATTGAACGCCACGTCGGTCTTCACCGCGGCGTTATATTCCTTGATGGTCTTGAGGAACTCGGCCGCATTCACGCCTTCGAGCTTCTGCGCGAACTCTTCGATCGTGTTCGCGGTCACCTTGGTGATTTGCCGGATGCGGTATTCGTCGCGCTGCAAGTGCTTGGTTTTCTGGTCGAACACCTGCCAGGCGAATTGGCCCGGCTGCTCCAACACCACGCGGCCGTATTTGGCGTAAGTGTAATTGCGGAAATCCGCTCCCTCGTCGACGAAGCGTTTGCCGGTGGCGTTGATCAGAATCGAAAACGGATAGGAGTGTTTCTGGAATTGATCGCCGACGGCGAGATCGCCGAATTCCGGCGCGTTCATCTCCCATTGCACGGCATGACAGCCCGACCAATTGCCGCGCGGCGCCGCGCCGATCTCGAGCGCCATGCGGATGCCGTCGCCGGTGTTGAAGCGGCTGCCGCGCACTTTGGCGAGGTCCCAGCCGGGCCCGAGATAACGCGTGCGCCATTCCGGATTGGCCTCGAAACCGCCGCAGGCAAGCACCACTGATTTGGCGCGCAATTCGCGCACCTCGCCATCCTGCCGCACGCGCACGCCCTCGACGCGGCTGCCATCGAACATAAGATCGAGACCGCGCGTCGAGTAGCGGATGTCGATGCCGCGCTTTTTCGCCGCCGCGGTCAGCTGGTTGACCAGGCCCGGACCGCCGCCGACCGACTCGACCGTCAGTCCGCCCCAGAACTTGAACTTGCCGTCGATCTTGAAAGCCTGCCGGCCGTAGATCGGAATGAGCCGCACGCCCTTTTGCCGCATCCAGTTCAACGAACCGAAGCTTTTGGTGACGAGCAGCTCGACGAGGTCCGGATCGGCGCGGTTTTGCGTCACCCGCGCCATATCGTCGTAAAACTGCTCGGCGGTGTAGGTGCCGAAATCGGTGGTCTCGATTTCCGCCGGCGTCAGGTCGGGTACCAGCGTCTTGATGTCGTCGATGCCGTTGTAGACGACGCGGATCGAGCCCGCGGTAAAACGGCTGTTGCCGCCGGATTCATCCTCCGGCGCGGCCTCGCACATGACGACCGTGGCGCCCTGCTCTTGCGCCGCCAGCGCCGCGCAGAACGCCGCGTTGCCGGCGCCGACGACGATGACATCCGCAACTTGGTTTGGCATTTCTTCCCCTTCTGCTACTCCGCCGCCTGCGCGGCGCCGCCATGCGCCTTCGACCAGGCCGCGGGATCCTTCATGAATTTTTCCACTTCCTTGAGCTTGGCTTTTTCGAACTTGCCGCTTTTCTTGGCCACCTCCAAGACGTCCCACCAGGTGGCGAGCGCGTGCAGCGTGACGCCGAGGTCGCTCAGGATTTTTTTGCCCTCGGGGAAAATGTCGTAGAAAAAGAACACGAAGACGTGGTCGACCGTGGCGCCGGCGTCGCGCAGCGCTTTGCAGAAATTGACCTTGCTGCGGCCGTCGGTGGTCATGTCCTCGACGAGGAGCACGCGATCGCCCTCTTCGATGTGGCCTTCGATCTGGGCGTTGCGGCCGAAACCTTTCGGCTTCTTGCGCACATATTGCATCGGCAGCATCAGCCGGTCGGCCATCCAGGCGGCAAACGGAATTCCCGCCGTCTCGCCGCCGGCGACGGCATCGAACTGCTCGAAGCCGACGTCGCGCATGACCGTGGTCACGCCGAAATCGATCAGCGTGTTGCGGACGCGCGGAAACGAGATCAGCCGGCGGCAGTCGGTATAGACCGGGCTCGCCCAGCCGGACGTGTAGATGAAAGGCTTGTCGGTCATGAAGCGGACGGCGTCGACCTCGAGCAGCATCTTTGCCGTCAGTTCGGCGATCACCGCTTTGTCGGGGAAGCCTGTCATCGTTGTCTCATGCCGTTATGGTGCGATCGCCGTACGCGCGTCCATCTTCAATTCACGACCTTCCAAGGGATGGTCTCGCCGCCGCGATAGACAAGGGCGCGCTCGTCGGGGCCTGCAACCTTGACCTCCGCCGGCGCGGTCCAGGGCGCCTTCTCCAGCGTGATCGTCTCCTCGTTCGACCGGCAGGCGATAATGCTTGGGTCCGTTGAGCGACGCAAAGGCTTCGAGCTTGTCGAGCGCGCCTTCCTCCTCGAACACCTGGGCATAGGTCTCGATCGCGACCGGCGCGTTGAACATCCCGGGCACGCCATTGGTCGAGACCTTGCGGGCGTAGGGATGCGGCGCGGAATCGGTGCCGAGGAAATAGCAGGCCGCGCCCGATGTCGCGGCCTTGCGCAAGGCGGTCCGGTCGCGCGCGGTTTTGATCACCGGCATCACATACATATAGGGCTTGAGCCCGTGGCCGAACCAATCGTTGCGCGTCAGCATCATGTGATAGGGCGTGATGGTGCCGCCGACTTGCGGCGCGGCGCTTTTGACGAAATCGACGCCGTCTTTCGACGACAGGTGCTCGAGGATGAACCGCAGCTTCGGAAATTGCTTGAGCCATTTCGACAGATACCGGTCGATGAATGCCTTCTCGCGATCGAAAATATCGACGTCGGGATCGGTATCCTCGCCGTGCATGAGAAACGGCATGTCGATCTTTTCCATGCGCTCGAGGACGCGCATGACCTTGCCATAGTCGGTGACGCCGGCGGCCGAGTTGGTCGTGGCATTGGCCGGATAAAGCTTTACGCCGGTGAAGACGCCGTCGCGAAAGCCGCGCTCGACGTCGTCCGGATCGGTGTCGTCGGTCAGATAGCAGGTCATCAGCGGCTTGAATTTCGAACCGGGCGGCAATGCCGCCATCACCCGCTCGCGATAGGCGATGCACTCCGCCGTCGTCCGCACCGGCGGAACGAGGTTCGGCATCAGGATCGGCGCGGGCGAAGTGCTTCGCCGTATAGGGCAGCACGGCCTTGAGCATTTCGCCGTCGCGAACATGCAGATGCCAGTCGTCCGGCTTGCGGATGGTGATACGCGTGGTCATGATCTCGACTTACCCGATCAATGCGTCTATTGACCGCTGCCTCACAGCCGCGATCGACCGAAGATCGAGCGTTGCGCCGCTTGCAGATTGCGACACGGGCCAGGCAGCCGGTGCCGTGGCTCCAGGAACTAGATGAACCGGCTTCATCCCGCAATCAAGACTCGGTCTGGTCTTACGCCGCCACGGCTTTGGCCGCCGCCTCGGCGTCCGGCTGCTGATAGGCCTTCGAGCCGCGGCAGCACTTCGCGGGAGAACAGCGTGAGATTGTCGACGGTCTGCTCGTGGGTGAGGAAGCCGGCCTGGCCCATCATCAAGAGATTGCCCATGCCGCCGCAGTGCTCGCAGAACGCGACGATCTGCTCGTAGACCTCGTCGGGCGTGCCGCAGAACAGGATGCCGGCATCGATCAGATCGTCGACGCCGGTGGCGTGGATATTGATGGCGCGGCCGTCCTTGGTGAAGCCGCGCGGCGGCGTTTCGCCGCGCAGCATGCGCGCATTGTCCTCGACCGAGACGTAGCCCGGCGGATTGCGGAACGGCACATGGACGATGGCGCTGGTGCGCAGATAGCCGGCGATCAGATCGCCGCGCTTGCGCGCCTCCTCTTTGTCGTGCGCGACCGCGACAAGACCGAGATAGGCGAAGCGGTCGGCGCCCGGCGCCTAGCCGAATTTCGCGACATAGCCCTTGCGATAGGCATCGTATAGCTTGCGCGTGCCGAAGCCGGTGCCGAGCGTCGCCATGACATAGCCGCGCTCGCCGAGAACGCGCGCCTGGGTCGGTGAGCCGGTGGTCGACCAGATCGGCGGATGCGGCTCCTGCCACACCCGCGGCCAGACGTTGACCTGCCGATAATGGAAGAACTCGCCCTCCCAGTTGAACGTCCCGTCGTGCGTCGTCATCGCCTTGATGATGAAATCATGCGCCTCCCAGAAGCGATCCATCAGCTCGGTCGGATTGCGGTTGGACGCCGGGATTTCGTAGGGAATGCCCTTGATGAAGCCCATGTCGAGCCGGCCGCGCGAGATCACGTCGATGGTGGAGAGCTCCTCGGCGACGCGCAGCGGATCGGGCCGATGCCCGATCGGATAGCCGAGCACCAACAGCCGCGCCTTCTTGGTGATGCGCGAGAGAACCGCAAGGCCGATCACCACCGACGATGACATGCAGGTCGCGGTCTGATGATGCTCGTTGAGCATGACGTCGAGGCCGAGCTCGTCGCAGAGCTGGTATTCGTCGTAATAGCGGTGAAACAGATCGGCGGCGACGTGCGGATCGCATTTGCGGTTCGGCAGAATGACGCGCAGCGAACCGGAATGATCGTTCCAGGTCGGGTAATAGGCCTGTTCGCTGAACTGATAGACTTTCATGAGCGCTCTCTTGTCAGCTAAATTGTGTCACTTGTCCCCGGCGAACGCCAGAACGTGCTCGGCGAAAACCTTCGGCTGCTCCTGATCCGGAAAATGCCCGGCGCGGTCGATCGGCTCGAAACGGGCGCCGGGGATCATCGCGCAATAGGCGCGGCCGTAAGCCTCGCTGAGCATGCGATCGTGACTGCCCCACAAAAATAAAGTCGGAATGCGGATGCGGTGCAGCCGGCTTTTCAGCCGCGGATTGTGAAAATAGGGATTCCAGGCAAACCGCGCCGTCGCTTCGCGGGCGCGCGCGGCGGCCAGCACCTCGGCATCCGGCAACGCCTTGTAGTCGCGCCGGCCCGCATCCGGGTCGGCATAGGCGAGCTCGAGATATTCCTTGTCGGTCAGCGCGAAGATATCGACGATGTCGCGCGTCTCGCGGTCGCCGACCTTGATGCCGACCGCATTGGCCATGACCAGACGCGACATGCGCGCGGTGGATTTCACCGCGATCTCCGCGGCGATCCAGGCGCCGAGCGACACGCCGACCACGGTCGACTCGCGGAAGGTCGAGCTGATCCAGAAGATCGAGATAAAAATAGGACAGGTCGTCGACCGTACGCATGCCGGCCGGCAGCTCGGAGCGGCCGAAGCCGGGATGCGTCGGCGCGATGACATGGGCGGCCTGGGCAAGAGCGTCGATAGCGGCGGCGGCCGGCTCGATGCCGTTCTCGGCGTGGAGGAACAACAGCGGCCGCCCGGAGCCGCGCTCGATCAGATCGATGCGCGCGCCGCCGACGACAACCGATCCTGCCGTCGCCCTCTGCACCTTGCAACACGCCCTCCCCTGGACTTTTCGTCTTCGGTCCATTCTTCTACCACGCAAGCGGACATTTTGCCATTGCGCGGCGATCAAGGCAGGAGGCGAAAAAATGACGGACGACAACGTCACCATCCACAACGGCATCGCCTATGCCAGCCACGACGGCGTCGAGCTTGCCGGCGATCTGTTTTTGCCGAAGGCCGCAAAGGCGGCGCCGGCGCTGGTTGCCGTGCATGGCGGCGGCTGGGTCGCGGGCGCGCGCAACGCGTTCCAATATTGGGGGCCTTATCTCGCCGCGCGCGGCATCGCGACCTTCGCCATCAGCTACCGGCTGGCGACCAAGGCCAAGATGTTTCCGGAAGCCGTGCAGGACGTGCTTGCCGGCGTGCAATTTTTGCGCGGCAAGGCGGGCAGCTTCGGCGTCGACCCGGCACGTATCGGGCTGCTCGGCGCCTCCGCCGGCGCGCACCTGGCCGCACTGGCGGCGCTTTCCGGCAAGAAATTCACCGGCGGCTACCCGCAAGATGCGTTCGCCGCGGTCGACGCCGGCGTGAAGGCGCTGGTCGGCGTTTATGGCATTTACGACGCGGTCGCGATGTGGACGAATTATCAGCTCCAAGGCGGCCGCGACAATAATTTCCAGAAATTCATGGGCGCGGCGCCGATGGAAAGCCGGCAGCTTTATTTCGACGCGTCGCCGATCAGCTACGCGACCTTCGCCAACAACGCCATCGGCGTTCTGCTCGTCACCGGCACCGAAGATGCGCTCGTCGACCGCCGGACGCAGACCGATCCGTTCGAATTGGCGCTCAAGCAGGCCGGCTTTTTCGTGCGGCCGGTGATCGTGCCCGGCGCGCCGCATTATTGGATGAACGATCCGATCGACGAGCCCGGCAGCTTCAGCGGCTTCCTGGCGCCGCGGCTGTTGCGATTTTTGGCAGAGAAGCTTTAGCCGCCGTCACTTCTTTTCCAACAGCAGCGTGCCTTCCTTGCGGAGGAGCGGCTGGATGGCCCCGGCGAGCCGCGCCAAGAGCCAGGGCAGGTAAACCTGCAAATCGACCCGGTCTTCCAGAACGTCGAGCGTACCGCTCGCCGCCTGACCGAGCGCACTGACGCGAAATTGCAGGTGATTGTCGGTCCAGGCTTCCTCCTGCACGGCGAGCAAGTGGCCGTAATTGGCGCGCACTTTACCTATGCCCGACTGCAGACGCCGCACCGCCTCTTCCTTGCCAAGGCGATGCGGGATCGAAACGACGAGCGGCTGCGACATGAACGGCTCCAGTGTAACGCGAAGCCGTATATAAGAACGTGTTGGCGCTGACGCTATTCCGCCGCGGCTCGTTTACCGAGCGCGGCATTGACCGCCGGCATGACTTTTTCGGCCATCAGTTCCATTGATCGCTTGGCCAGAACCGGATCCGCCCAATCCATGCCGCAATAGAGCAGCGTGCCGAAGTCGCCGATCTTGTCGTGCAGCGCCAGGATGCCGTCGACGACCCGGTTGACGCTGCCGCGGATGACCAGATTGTCGAAGATGTAATCGAGCGTGACCTCCTCGTCGGCCATATCCGGATGCCCTTTGAAGCCGCCGAGCCGCTTTCCTTTCCGGAGCTTCGCGGTGAGTTGATTCATATAAAAGCGATAAGGGCTTTGCGGATCGTTGCCGCCATAGGCGCGCGCAACCGCATCGTCGTCGGCGACAAAAATGGTGCGTGCGACCCGCCAATTGGCGCGGTCCGGCTTATGGCCGCCTTCGACGTAACCTTGCGCGTAATTGGTCCATTGGTTCGGCAAATGTTCGGCGTGCAAAAAATGCGACGAAATCGGCCACCAGCCACGCCGGCCGAGCGAGATCAGACCCTTCGAGTTCGGATCGCTCGACGTGCCGAGTATCGGCGGATGGGGTTTCTGATAAGGCTTGACGATGCCGCCGACGCCGATCTCGGGCCATACCGTTTTCACAGTCGATATGTTCCAGTACTTGCCGCGAAGATCGTAGGGCGGCTCGCCCGCCCATAGCGCCAGTACATGATCGATCGCCTCGGCGAACATGGCGCCGCGATCGGCCGACAGCAGCTCGAGGGCTTCGGCATCCGAAGGCAAAATCCCGGCGCCGATGCCGAGAAGAAAGCGCCCTTGCAGCAGATTGTCCACCAGCGCGGCCTGCGTCGCCACCAAGAGCGGATGGCTGAACGGTAAATTGGCGACCGCGGTCCCGAGCTTGATGGTCGAGGTAAGACCGGCCAGCGACGCGCAAAACGTCATGCTGTTGGGAATATTTTCGGCGAGGTCGGTCAGATGCTCGCCGCAATAGCCCTCGCTGTAGTCGAACCGGTCGGCCAGGATGAAAGCGTCGCGGTCCTCGCGCAGCGTCTCGGCGTAATTTCGCGCCGGCGGATGAACCGGCATGATGAAAAATCCCAGTTTCATGAATTCCCCTCACAGCGCGCCCGTCGCCATAGCTTCCGAATTATGGCGCCCGAATTAAGGTTATGCGATCAAAAGCTGCGGTCAATCGGATCGACAGCCGGAAAGTTGCGATTCCATCGGCGTTTCGCGCACCGTTTACCGGTTCATTGTTAACAGCGATCTCGATTCATTTACCATGCCCCTTCTGTTATTTGTTGGCGGCATCAGCAAGCGACTACTTGGATCGAGGCACCCAATGTTGAAGCAATTGCGGCGTTTCCTGAAAGACGAATCCGGCGCGGCGGCAATCGAATACGGGCTCATCACCTCCGGCGTTTCGGTGGCCATCATTCCCGGCGTCAAGGACGTCGGCAGCAAGCTCGCGATGATCTTTACGATCCTGCAAAACGCGCTCTAAGACGCCGGCTAGTGCGGCGAACGGCAGGATCGATATTGGTCCTCGTCTGGACGCGCGCCTAAGCAGCCAGTTTCGTCTCGCGCGGCGCCACCGCCACCATTTCGCTCAATGGCCGGTAATGGAATAACAGAATCATGGTCGTGGCGGCCGTCAGCATGATGCAGACGGCAAGGACGAGCGGCGCCACGAATGCGCCGGTGGCCTCTGCGATGACCCCGGTCCCATAGGGCGACAGCGTCGCTCCGATGATGCCGAAAAAGTTCATCAAGCCGCCGAGCGTGCCGGTCTGATTCGGCGCGATATCGGTGCAAGTCGTCCAGAACGGCACCACGTAAAACGACAATCCGGCATTGGCGGCGATGATCATGATCACCGCGACCGTAGTGGAGTCCGTGGTCGCCGCGATCAGGGTGCACACCGCATAGATCGCCGCGCCCAGCCCAACGAACAATTTGCGGTGGAAGCCGCCTTTGGTCCAACCCGCCGCAGCGAGCCAGTCCATCGCCCAGCCGGCGAAATTCGCACCCAGAAACGCCACCACGAACGGCAGCGCCGACAAGGCACTCGCCTGCACCAGGGGGATGTGCCGGTAGTGGCTGAGATATTGCGGCAGCCACGTCAGGAACAGGTATTGGCAGTAGGGCAGCGCAAAGTAGCCGATATAGAACGGCCACAACGCCGGCGTGGTGAGCAACGCGGCATTCGGCACCCGCGGCTCCGCCGCCCGCGTTTTGGCCTCGGCGGTTTCGGCATGCGCGCCTTTCGGCACGGGATCGGCGAAGTTGCGCGCATAGCTCCACCAGGCGGCGGCGCCAACCAGTCCGATCAGGCCGAAGATCACGAAAATATAGGTCGGCGAACCGGTGGCGCTCAAAATCATCCCGGCGAAGAAAACGCCCGCGGCCGGGCCGAGCTGCGCGCCGGATTGCACGAAGGCGGAGAAGCGGCCGCGCTTGGTGATCGAAGGGATCGCGCGCGCCACCGCGGCGACGCTCGCCGGGATGTAGGGTCCTTCAAAAGCCCCCAGTAGCACGCGCCAGATCGCGGTGAGCCACAGTACCGTCGGCGCAACCGGCGTCAGCAGCACCCACAGCGACCAACCGGCCATCGAAGCCGCCAGCGTGCGTCGCGGGCCGAACCTGTCCGCGATCCAGCCGCCGACGGGTTGCAAGATCAGATAGCCCAGCGAAAACGCGCTCAGCATCATGCCGATGGTGGAAGGACTCCAACCATAATCCTTCGCCCAGGCCGCGGCGGCGACGCTGAAATTGGTGCGGTCGGCCCACAGCAAGACGCTGCCGCAGAAAAAGACGGTGGCGGTCACTCCCCAGTTGATCGGCTTCGAGCCGTTGGACTCGGTGCTTCCCGGCATGGCGTTCCTCCCCGGATCTCAGGTTTCCTACCCCTCGCCACCGCCTGCCCCTTTTTTAAAGGGGTCTTGCTATCTCAGCGGCGCGCCATCAGTTTGGCCGTGAAGCAGCATAGCATGCTTCACGGTCACCATATGAGCACCGACTGGCCCGGCCTCCACGGCGGCATTTCAGCACGGGCGAAGAACCGCTCCGTTCAAGCGCCTTCCATCACCGGCAGAATGAGCGCGGAAGGATGCGTCGCCGAGTGATAAATCGTGTCGGCGCCGATTTTGCTCGGCACGTAATAATGCGTCCACAGCACGTCGGTGACGACGAAGTCGCCGTTGACGATTTCCAGCCGCATGCGATTGCCCGCCTTGAAGCGATGCGCCATCGGCTCGATGCTGATGTCGAAGCGGTAAATCTTTCCCGGTTCGAGCGGCTGCGGATCGGTGTGGGTGTGATAGGGCTCCATCTCGGTCGATTTGCGCGGATCGAGCGTGCGATGCGAGGCGCGCAGCCAGCCTTTGGTGATCCAGTATGATGCCGGATTGAGCGTCTTGCCGCGATCTTCGGCCGATTGCGGCATTTGCTCGGACAACTTGACGAAGAAATCCATGTCGTTGCGGGTCGACGATGCATAGAGCGTGAGCTTGATCGGCCCGGCAATCTCGAGATCGCGTTCGAGCGGCGCGGTGGTGAATGTGAGCACGCGGCGCGCCGGATCGGGGGCGTTGTTGGGGCCGAAGCCGACCACTCCCATCGTCCAGCCGGGATTGGGATAGTCGTACGACGTCGTGTCCGCACCGCTCGCTTTATCGCGGCTAAGCGAGCCGTCGTTGAGCGAGGTGACGCTGCCGGATTTTTGCCCGCTCAAATGCCAAGTCACATAGCGCACGCCGGGCGGCGGCCAGGTTTCGCAGCCGCGCACCGCGTCGGCGCCGCGCACGAAATATTCGACCGCGGGTCGATCGACGTAGTCGGTGTTTTGTCCTTTGAGATAATGATCGTAGAACGGCAGCAGCATTTTTTCGTGTAACGCGCGGCTGTTGAACTCGCGATTGGCGACGAAGGCATTGACCGGTCCGATCAGCTTCAGCTTCTTCGGCCCCTTGGCGCGGCGGAAGCCGTCGATATTGCCGCGGGTGTGCAGATCGACCTTGCCCCAGACGCCGACCGAATAGAGCGGCACTTCGATCTCATCCAGGCGCTCGGCGGCGCAGCGTTCGCGCCAGAATTCGTCGTAGGTCGGATGCTCCTGGATGCGCAAATTCAAATCGTAGGGCTGCTCGCGCGAATACTCGCCGTTGGCCGGATGACGGTTGATGATGCGATTTTGATTCCACCAATAGGAGCCGAAGAAATCGCCGAGCATGCCGCCTTGATAGACGCCGGCGCGATAAAGATCGTTCAAGCCGTCGAAGGCGCAGATGCAGGCGAGCGACGGCGGCTTCTGGATCGCCATCCACCATTGCGACATGCAGAAATAGGATTGGCCGATGCCGCCGACCTTGCCGCTCGACCACTCTTGGCGGCCGAGCCATTCGATCACGTCGTAAAGGTCCTTCTGCTCATTGCGGTCGAGCAGGCGGAATTCGCCGCCCGATTTGCCGCAACCGCGAATATCCATATGGGCGTAGACATAACCGCGCTCGACATAGAGCTCGATCGGGCCGGTTTCGCGCCATAGAAATTGCGGGCCGGCCGGCAGCGAATTGTTGTCGTAGCGATACGGCGACGGCGCCAGGACGACGGGAAAAGGCCCGGCGCCCTGCGGCATATAGAGCGCCACCGCGATCTCGGTGCCGTCATGAACGCGGAATTTTGACTTCGCGCGATTTCGGCAGTGCAGCATTCGTCATGGCGATTTCCCTCAAAATTGCGGAGGAAAGCTTAGAAAATGCGCCGCGCGTGGGCAACGCGAACAAGCTTCTCGTGCCTGCGTGGCGACCCCGCGGTTTGGCAAGCGCCGGGTGTGTGCAAAATTGTACTGCGGCATTGCGTGGATTGATCTCTGATGCAAGAATATCCTCCTGGTAGGTGGGTGGTGTTATGTCGGGGACAGCGTACGCGCTTTCATGTGCGGCTTGGTGGCTTTGTTCGTCATCGTCAAGTTGACAACGTTTGATGCCGACGACTGGATTTCTCGCGACCTCAAACGCGGCGATCTTTACAGCCTCGTTGATGTCGCCTCGGGACTGCGTCCCGATGGCCTTACACCCGACCAGGCGCGCCGCCTGGAAGCGCGCGGCATGGTCCGCCGCTACGGCAACGGCCAATTCCGCGCCACGCTTAAAGGCCGTCTGGCGCTCCGTATCCGGCAAGTGGTGCAGCGCACGGCGTAACCGAGGGTATCCTCTTGCGAGGAGAGCGAAGCCTCGATTGCAACGATCCAAATTCGGCTATGATACGCTTGCTTGCTGCGCTTTGCTGTGCCGGATGCCGTAGCAGAAATAGACGCCGATCCCGATGACGAACCAGGCGGCAAGCCGCAGCCAGGTGTCGAGCGGCAGGCCGCACATCAGAAATACCGCCGAAACGGCGCCGAGCGGCGCCACGATATAGACCGCCGGCGTGCGAAACGGCCGCTCCAGATGCGGCTGTTTGATGCGCAGCGCCAGCACGCCGAGGCAGACGATGGCGAAGGCGAACAGCGTGCCGATCGAAACCAGTTCGCCGACCAGCCCGATCGGCAGCAGGCCGGCCAGCACGGTGACGATGCTGCCGGTGAATATCGTGGTGATATAGGGCGTGCGAAAGCGCGGATGCACCGTGGCGGCGACGCGCGGAAACAGCCCGTCATGCGCCATGGTGTAGAGGATGCGCGGCTGCCCCAGGAGCCCGACCAGAATCACCGAGGTCAGGCCGAGGATGATGCCGAGCTTGAGGACCGGCGACAGCCAGGACAGCCCGATGGCGTCGATGCCCACCGCGATGGGATCGGCGACGTTGAGCTTGTCATAGGCGACGATGCCGGTGAGCACGAAGCCGACCGTGATGTAGAGAACGGTGCAGATCGCGAGCGAGCCAAGAATGCCGATCGGCATGTCGCGCTGCGGATTTTTGGTCTCCTGAGCCGCCGTCGACACCGCGTCGAAGCCGATATAGGCGAAAAACACCACCGCGGCGCCGCGCAGCACGCCGCTTCAGCCGAACTCGCCGGGCGAAAGATTGGGCGGGATAAAATCGCCGGCGGGATTATGCGCGGTCACCCAATGCGCGGTCGAGACGTGCGGCGCCGCGACGGCAATGAACAGCACGATGATGACGAGCTTGATCGCAACCATGACGTTGTTGACGCGCGCCGATTCGTGGACGCCGACGACCAGCAAACCGGTCAGCAAGGCGACTCACCACCATGGCCGGCGCATTGATCACCGCGCCGGTCGTATGCCAGGCGTGCTTGGCGGCGTCGTAGGCGAGCGGCGACGACGCGAAATCCGCCGGCACAATGACACCCAAATCCTTCAGGAAAGCTGACGACATAGCCCGACCAGCCGATCGCGACCGTGGTTGACGCCGAGCGCGTATTCGAGGATGAGATCCCAGCCGATGATCCAGGCGACGAGCTCGCCGAGCGTCGCATAAGCATAGGTATAGGCGCTGCCGGCGACCGGAACGGTCGACGCCATTTCGGCGTAACACAGCCCGGCACAGGCGCAGACCACCGCGCCCAGGAGGAACGACAAGGTGATCGCCGGTCCGGCATTGGCGGCAGCGGCGTGGCCGGTCAGCACGAAAATGCCGGCGCCGATGATGGCGCCGATGCCAAGCGCGACGACGTGAATGGCGGTGAGGGTGCGCTTGAGCGGCACGCCGTCATGGCGGGATAGCCCCTGCGCCTCGGGATCGGCCACTTCCCTTTGCAATGCGGCAATCGATTTGCGGACAAGGAGCTTCGACATAACAGACTATAACGACGTAACGTCGTTGAGGTTCGGCAGCGATTTCGACCTCTCCCCACCGGGGAGAGGTGAACGATCTCTCACCGCCACGGCATCAGCGAAGCATGGATGACGTCGGGCACGCCTTCCCCGCCGACCGAGCGAATGGCGAGGTCGACCTCGTCGAGGCCGAAGCGGTGGGTGGTGACAAGCTCCAGCGGGAAGCGCTTCGAGGCAAGTTGCGCCAAAGCGAGCTCGCAGGCCTTATAGCTGTGGCCGCGCGCGCTCTTCATGGTGATGAATTTCACCGTGAACTTTTCCAGCGGGAAATTCGGAAACTGCGCCATCTCGCCCTGCGCGACGATAACGCCGCCTTTGCGCTTGAGCGCCTCGATGCCGAGCAGCATCGGGATGGTGCCGGCGCCGGCTGTACAATCGAGCGACACGTCGACGCCCTTGCCGCCGGTGATCGCCATGATGCGCTCGAGCGGATCCTCCTTCTGCACGTCGATGACGTGGTCGGCGCCGAGTTTTTTCGCGACGTCTAGGCGCGCTCTGTCCTTCGACGTGCCGGTGACGATGATCAGCGAAGCGCCGGCCTGCTTGCAGATCACGGTCTGGGACAGGCCCTGCTGCCCGGGCCCTTGGATCAGCACCGTCGAATTATAGCCGACGCCGCCGTCGAACAACGACCACTCCACCCCGTTCGCCATCGGCGTCACCAGGCCGGCGAGCTCCGCCGACACGCCCTCGGGCACATGGTGGAGCACGGCGTTCCACGGCAGATAGACATATTGCGCGAAGCCGCCCCACAGATGCGGCGCTTTTTCCGCAGAAGTGTAGCCGTAACGGATGGCGTCGGGATTGGTGCGCCAATTGGTGTTTTCGCAGTGCCGGTATTGCCCGGCATGGCACCATTCGCATTTTCCGCAGGAGACGTAATGCTCGACGAAGACGAGGTCGCCCTCTTTGAAACCTTTGCGGTGGACGAATTCGCGCCCCGCTTTGGCGATGACGCCGATATTCTCATGACCCATGATGACGGGCGCGGCGGACGGCGGATGCTTGTAAAGCTTGACGTCGGTGCCGCAGATGCCGCCGACCTCCATTTTCATCAGCGCCGCGTCGTCCGGGATATCCGGCATTGGATAATCGCGGATTTCGGTCTTGCTCGGCCCGGTGCGCACCGCCGCCAATACTTTTTCGGCCACCTTGGCGTCCTCTCTCTGTTGTCATGCCGGACGTGTTCCGGCCATCCACGTCTTCGTCTCTCGAGGTGTATAAAGACGTGGTTGCCCGGGACAAGCCCGGGCATGACGGAATAGGTCCGCATGCTTGGCTTCACCAGGAAAAGTCCCGCAGACCGCAAGGCTCCCGAGCGCGTACGCGACTGGACGCGAACACGCTTCGCGCTCGGCGGCGACGACACCGTCATGGTGTCGGAGATCGCCTGCGCGGTGCCCGGCTGCCCGCCGATCGAAACCCACGTCGTGTTCTGGACGCCAGCCGGCCGGCATCACTTCAAGATTTTCAAGCCGCTCACCGAAGTGGCCGAGGACGATCTACCGCCGGGGTTCATGAAGAACGCGCTGGTCTGGGCGGAGGGAACTCGAGTGCAGCTGCTGCTGAGCCATGCTCTCCAGCCATTGCGAAGAGACGATCGCGCGCAGGCCAGACCGCGTTTGGGATAGAATCAAAAACTAAACCGTCGTGCCGCAGTGCAAAATTCTTATGCGCAAGGCATGATCGCACGTCAATTCAAACTTTTGCATCGCACACTGACGATTAGCTGTTGCCAATCGTTCCGTCATCTTCAAATAATGAAGCTGGCGGCAGGGCAAGAAAGCCGCCTCGGCAAGCGCGGCTGGCGCTGCTTCGCGCCATGCGTCGGCGCGTCGAGCAAACAACTCACATATGGAAGAATAGATCGGACAGAAATCGAACGAATCAAAATGGGCACGAGGGGGAGACGACAATGGCAAATGCCGGGCAGACCTGGGATGAAAGGCAGCGAGGGAACGCGACCCAAGCATATCGGCTGGAGAGAACTCTATCTGAAGGAGGATTGGTGGGCCGTCTGGCTCGGGCTTGCCCTGATGGTGTTTGCAATCCTGCTGTTTGAGATGGGCGACAGCGCCATTCTCAAAGCGCTGGCGATCAATCCGGGCGGGCTCAAATGGAGCTCCTTCGACCAGCTTGCCAATCATTTCGCCCAGAATGGCTCGCTCTATCTCTACCAGTTCCTGTTCTGGCTGGTATTGTTCGGGGCCACCACTGCAATCATGGGCATCAGCCTCGCGCAATTCGTGCCGGCATTCGTTGTCCTGTACGTGCTCTCACTCGTGATGTTCGCGATCGCGGGCTGGGCGAACGCGGCACAATTCAATCTCGAGGCGCCGCTGGTGGCGCTCGTCCTCGGGCTCGTCATCGCCAACGTGGCGCCACTGCCGAAATGGATGGATAGCGCGTTTCGCGTCGAATATTTCATCAAGATCGGCATCGTGCTGCTCGGCGCCACGTTCCCGATTACGCTTGTGCTGACCGCCGGACCGGTTGCCATCGTCCAGGCGACGATTATTTCGGTCATCACCTGCCTGGTCATCTATTTCCTCGGCACGCGCGTCTTCGGCCTCGACCGGCGTCTCGCCGCCGTGATGGGGGTGGGCGGCGCCGTCTGCGGCGTTTCGGCCTCGATGGCGATCGCCGCGTCCGTCAACGCCAAAAAGGAGGCTCTCTACACCTCGGTCACGCTGGTCGTCGGTTGGGCGCTGGTGATGGTCGTGATATTGCCGTTTGTGTCGCGCGGGCTGGGCTTGCTTCCCGGCGTGGCGGGGGCGTGGATCGGCACGTCGGAGTTCGCCGATGCCGCCGGATTTGCGGCGGCCACCACTTACGGCAAGATGGCTGGAAACGAAGACGTGGCGATCAAAGCATTCACGCTGATGAAAGTGATCGGCCGCGATGTCTGGATCGGCATCTGGTCGGTCGTGTTCGCGACGATCGCGACGCTGGTGTGGGAAAAAGGGGAAAGCGGACGCAAACCGGACGCGCGCGAGATCTGGTGGCGCTTTCCGAAATTCGTCATCGGCTTCTTCGCCGCTTCCATCCTGATGAGCGCGTTCACCGGCAGCTTCAGCGTCGCCGACTTCAACGGCACGGTGCGGCCCAACGTGCTGGCGCCGCTCATTTCGCTGCGCACCTGGGCCTTCATTTTCTGCTTCCTCAGCATCGGGCTGACGACGCGGTTTCGCGATCTTCATGCCGTGGGCTGGAAGGCGTTCTGGCCCTTCAGCATCGGCGTCGCGATCAATGTGGTGTTGGGCTACATCCTCTCGGTGTGGGTCTTTGGCAGCTATTGGAGCGCGCTCTGACGACGGCCGTCCGCCGGACGGCCGTTGTCGCAACTGCGGTGCGTGCCGGTTCTTTACCGGCACGCCGGACGCGCTCGAGCGTGCCATTCCCGGGCTCAACATCCTCAGTTCGGCCTACGGCTCGGTACGCGGCGACACCGGGCTGTGCGCACAGCATGAGACGTTCGTGACCGCGCTCACGCCGGCATGCCCGAAATTCGTCATGGGATGATCGTGCTGCAGCACGGCGCCCGGGAAAACGCTTACTCGAGCCCTGCCCTCTTCAGTGCCGCGGCTTGGCGCTTGCCGACGCGGTCGAGCGAGAATTTCTCGATCGCCTCGTTGAACAATTTGTAGAAATTGAGTTCCGCGCGCAGATGCAGGAACACCGCGCCGAGCCCGATCGCGGCCCGGTCCATGAAGACGAATTCGCGCGGCACCTTGACCGGGCCCTTCCGTTTTAGCGCCTGGTGGACGCGGAACGCCTCGCGGCGGCCGTATTCGCCGGGCGCCACCCCATCGGCCACCGTGCGCACACGGTCGTCCAACAGCGGCGCATAGATGAAGCGCGCCCAGATGTTGAGCGTTGCGATGACGTCGCGCGACAGATTGCGGAAGCCCCAGGTCTCGTAGGCGTTGACGATCAGATCGTCCTTGTCGTGCAACAGCCCGTGATAGAGGTCGACCACGCCGCCGACGAATTTCGGCGCGAAGATGCGGATGCAGCCATAGTCGAGCAGGTTGATGCCGGCCGGCTCGCCGTTGCGCGCGAACACCGTGTAATTGCCGAGATGCGGATCGCCGTGAATGACGCCGAAACGGCTGAATGGAAACCACCAGGCGGTGAACATCGCGGTCGCCAGCCGGTTGCGCGCGGCGAGCGGATCGTCGGTGTGGGCGAGCATCTTGGTGCCGTCGAGCCAGTCGAGGGTGAGGAGCCGCCCGGTCGAGAGCTCCGGCCAGGCCCGCGGCACCAGCACGCTGTCCACGCCGTCGAGCATTTCGCGGTACAGCGCCGCATGCTTGGCCTCGCGGCGGTAGTCGAGCTCCTCGCGCACGCGCGCGCCGATTTCCTTGCCGATCTCCGAGGTGTCGAGCGCAGTATCGAAGCGGCGGCGGATCGCCAACAGCCATTCGAGCTGGCGCAGATCGGCTTCGACGGCCGACTGCATGTCGGGATATTGCAGCTTGCAGGCAAGCGCCGCGCCGTCGAGCGACTGCGCACGATGCACCTGGCCGAGCGAAGCCGCGGCCGCCGGATGATGCTCGAACTTTTCGAACTTCTTTTCCCAGCCGAGACCGAGCTCTGCCGTCATGCGGCGCTTGACGAAGGCCCAGCCCATCGGCGGCGCCTCGCTTTGCAGCTTCTGCAATTCGGTGGCGTATTCCGGCGGCAAGAGATCGGGAATGGTCGCCATCAATTGGGCGACCTTCATCAGCGGGCCTTTGAGCCGGCCGAGCGCCGAACCGAGCGCGGCCGCTTCGCTGGCGCGATTGCCGGCGCCGCCGAGGACGCGCCGCCCGGCATAGCGCGCCGCCACGCCACCGACATTGGCGCCGACACGCGCATAGCGTGCGGCGCGGGCGGAGAAGCGGTTCTTTTCGCGGTCAGTAGCCATGATCAACAATACGCTATTGCAAGGTAGGAATTTCAGGGTGCAATGCCAGGTGCCACGAGAGGCTTCCTGTGAGCGGCAATCCATCGTGCGAGCACGTCCTCGGCGGCTTCTCCCGCCGCAACCGCCAAGACAATCGCCGCGGCTTCAGCTTGCATGGCGTCTAGATCGATGCGGTTTAGTCCAAGAAATACGATTATCGACGCCAATGCGGTCCTTTTGTTGCCGTCTACGAACGGATGATTCTTCGCTATGCCGAACCCATAGGCGGCTGCGAGGACGCTGAGATCGGTTTCGCCATAAGAAAATTTGTTGATCGGTCGCGCCAGCGCCGATTCAAGCAGGCCGCGATCGCGGATACCGTCGGGACCGCCGAACAGAGCGAGTTGCTCGGCGTGAAAATCAAGGACGAGATCGATGTCGAGCCATCGCGGCTCCCTCATTTTGCCAGAGCTCGATAGGCATCGGCATATCTGCGAAACGACCGACGCGCTATTTCCATGCCCTCGGCATGTTTCGGATCGTAAGGGCTTAACTTGATGCCCCGTTCCGTCTGCTCGATGACATGAAGCTTGTCGCCTTCCGCAAGCTTCAACCGCGCGAGCAATTCCTTCGGCAGGATGAGACCCGTCGAGTTGCCGATCTTTTTGATCTGAAGCACGTAGCCTTCGGCGGATGCTGGACGGATTTTCTCGTTCATCGGCCTTCTCCAATGTTATACAAATTGTATAACAGAACGAGCGCGCGTTCAACACCCGTTCAACGCAATCAACCAATTGTTATTACAGAGTTTCCAGCTCCGTAATCAGCCGCTCAATAACGCCGAGCCCGCCGTCCCAGAATGTCGGATCGCGGGCGTCCAGCCCGAACGGGGCCAACAGCTCGGAATGATGCTTGGTGCCGCCGGCCGCCAGCATGGCGAGATAGCGCTCGGCAAAGCCGGTGTCGGCCTTTTCGTAGACGGCGTAAAGCGAGTTCACCAGGCAGTCGCCGAAGGCATAGGCGTAGACGTAGAACGGCGAGTGGATGAAATGCGGGATGTAGCACCAGAACGTCTCGTAACCCGGTTTCAGCTCGATCGCCGGTCCGAGGCTCTCGCGCTGCACGTCGAGCCATAATTCGCCGATATGGGCGGCGGTGAGCTCGCCGTTCTTGCGCTCGGTGTGGACGGCACGCTCGAACGTATAAAACGCGATCTGCCGCACCACCGTGTTGATCATGTCCTCGACTTTGGCGGCGAGCATCGCCTTGCGCTCTTTGCCGTCGCGGATGTTGGCGAGGAGCTTGCGGAAGGTGAGCATCTCGCCGAACACGCTTGCGGTCTCGGCGAGCGTCAGCGGGGTGGGCGCCATCAGCGCGCCGTTCGGCGCCGCCAGCACCTGATGCACGCCGTGACCGAGCTCATGCGCGAGCGTCATCACGTCGCGCGGCTTGCCCTGATAATTGAGCAGCACATAAGGATGCGCCGACGGCGTGGTGGGGTGCGCGAAGGCGCCCGGCGCCTTGCCCGGCCGCACCGGCGCGTCGATCCAGCGCTCCTTGAAGAAGCGCTCGGCGATCGCCGCCATTTTCGGCGAGAACGCGCCGTAAGCGGTGAGCACGGTGTCCATCGCCTCGGTCCAACTCACGCTGCGCTGGGCGACCATCGGCAGCGGCGCGTTGCGGTCCCAATGCGGCAGGCGCTTCTTGCCGAACCATCCGGCCTTGAGCGCATAATAACGATGCGACAGCCGCGGATAGGCGGCGCGCACCGCGGCGACCAGCGCATCGACCACTTCGCGCTCGACGCGATTGTCGAGATGGCGCGCGTCGGCGATGTCGGCGAAGCCGCGCCAACGGTCGGAGATTTCCTTGTCCTTGGCGAGCGTATTGGTGATGAGCGCGAAACTGTCGGCATTCTCGCCGAACGTTTTCGCCAAGGCCTGCGCCGCCGCCTTGCGCTTTTCTCCGGCGCGATCCTGCAACAAATTGAGCGTCGGCTCGATCGCGAGCGGCTTGCCCTTAACCTTGAAACGCAGCGTAGCGATGCTGGCATCGAAATGCCGGTTCCAGGCGGAATAGGCGGTGACCGATTTTTCGTGAAACAATTGCTCGACGCGATCTTCGAGCTGATAGGGCTTATAGCGGCGCACGTCTTCGAGCCACGGCCGGTAGTGACCGAGCGCCGGATCGGCCATGGCCGCGTCCAGCACTGCGTCATCGATGCGATTGAGCTCGAGCGTGAAGAACAACAGATGCACGGACGCCGCCGTCATGCGTTCCTGCATGTCGCCGTAGAATTTGGTGCGGGCGGGATCGAGCGTATTGCCGGCATGAACGAGGCCGGCATAGGAGCCGAGCCGGCCCATCAGATCGTCGATTGCTTCGTAGCGCCGCACCGCCTCGGCAAGCATGGCACCGCCGGCGACGGCGAGACCTGAGAGCTTGCCCTTGTAGGCAGTCTCGAAGTCCGCGCATTGCGCATCGATGCGATCGAGATCGCGCTTGATGGCCGGATCGTCGAGGCCGGAGTAAAGGTCGCCGAGATTCCACTCCGGCAATTTGCCGAGCGCGGGTCCGGCAGCGGACGCACGCCCGGCCGGACGACGGGCACCATTCTTTTTTGCGGCTTTTGGCATGATTTGACCTGACCTCACCGCCGTTGATGTGGCGCAGCGTCAAGGCGGCCGCAAGGCCGCAGCGTCGCGCCGCGTCAGCTTTGTCACCTTATTGCGGCCATGCCGGCGGATGCGTGCCGAGCGGCACGCTTGGCCGCAGCCAGCCGGTCGGCGTTTCCGACATTGCCGCCGCATCGCGGACCGCGGTGAGGCGGCCGAAGCCGCTTGGCGTTTCCTCAAGGCAGTCGCGCACATCGTCGAGTTTCGGATCGGGACAGTTGGTGCCGTCGATGCGGCCGAGCTGGCGCAGCCAAGAGCCGGTCTGCGCCAGCGAAGCCCGCACATGCCACGACCCGCCCTCTTCCGCCTGGCGTTTAAGCGCCGTCATCACCGCAAAGGCCAGAAGATAGCCGGTGGCATGATCGAGCGCCTGCGCCGGCAGCTCCTTCGGTCTTGCCGCGCCGAAGGCTTGCGCTTCCGCGATGTTGAAGCCGCTTGCGGTCTGCACCAGCGAATCGAAGCCGCGCCGATTGGCCCATGGGCCCTCATGCCCGTAGGCGCACAGCGAGGCGTAGACGATGCCGGGCTTAAGCCGGGCCGCGTCCTGCGGTGAAAAGCCGTGCGCCGCGATGGCGCCGGGCCGGTACCCTTGCACGAACACATCTGCCGCAGGCAACGAGCGAGGCGAGGATGGCGCGGCCGTCCGACTCGCGCAGATCGATCGAGGCCGACAATTTGCCCCGTCCGGTATCCATGACCAACGGCAGCATCGAAGGCAGATGCTTGGCGGTGACCAACAAAACGTCGGCGCCGTGCGCGGCCAGCGTGCGGCCGCACACCGGGCCGGCGATGATGCGGGTGAGATCGAGCACTTTCACGCCGGCGAGCGGCCGCTCCGCCGGACCGAGTTCTTTCGGTGGCGCATCGCCGATTTTCTCGATCGAAAAAACCGGCAGCTTCGACACCGCCTGGCCTTGCGGGTGCGCGTCCCATTCGGCGAAGGAGCGGCAGGCGGTGACGACGAGGCCCGCTTCGGCGGCCGCCGCTTCAAGCTCTTCGGCGGTCGTGCGATCGAGCGCGCGCTGCACCGCCGCCTTGTCGTGCGGCACGCCGAGCAATGTGAGCAGGCCCTGGCAATGATGCGGCAGATTGGTGTGCAGTCGCGCCCAACGCCCGTCGCCGCAGCGGTACAGTCCGGCGAGGTCGTCGTGATATTCGTTCGGCCGTTTGCCGTCGACGCGCAGATAGCGCTCGCTGCGGAATGCGATTGCCGCATGGCGCATGTCGACGCGGACGTTCTGACGGCGGTCCGCTGCGCAACCGCCACAACTCCGCCGCGGCAAGCGCCGCGGCGCCGATCGTCGCGGCGCGCCGCGGTGCCGACCGCAAACGACGACGGCAGCACCGGCTCGGCGCCGGTGAATTCGATTTGGCCGAGCGCCGCCTCGTCGTGTCCGGCTCTGCGCCAGAGGGCGGCGAGGACGTTATTCGGATCGGGAGCGGACATTTTTTTCGGGCCGCGCAATGAGGGCGGCATTGAAGGTCTTCGCCCGTTGTGAATCAAGGCTCCGGCGGCCGACGGCACCCCAAGCTTGCCCGGCCGTGCCGCCTATGCTTTTTAGCCCGCCAACAACGGCCGAAAGCCTCAAATCCACACAGATTCATCCGACAAGCGAGGAAATCCCCATGACGAAATTTGCCCTTGGCCTTTTAGCAGTAGCGCTCGCGGCGACGCCGGCTTTGGCGCAGCAAACCGGTGGCACGAAGGTCGGGCTGCTCACCTGCAAATCGTCGGCGAGCCTCGGATTGATCATCGGCTCGCACCAGAGAATCCGCTGCAGTTTCGCGCCCGACAACGGACCGTCGGAGAATTACGAAGGCCATATCAACCGGCTCGGCCTCGATCTCGGCGTCAAGGGCGGCGGTATCATGACCTGGGCGGTGTTCGCGCCGGTCAACGGCTATCACCACGGCGCGCTCGCCGGCACCTATATCGGCGGCTCCGGCAGCGCCTCGCTCGGCGTCGGCGTCGGGGCGAACGCGCTGGTCGGCGGCTCGCACCGCTCGATCGCGCTGCAGCCGCTGTCGGTCGAAGGCAATGTCGGCATCAATCTCGCCCTCGGCGTCGCCGGGCTGACGCTGCGCAGCGAGCGGTAAACGTTTCCCGGGCGCGGTGCAGCACGAAGTCTTGCATCGCTGATCCGGGATCCTCCTAAGCTGCGTCTCTAACGATCCCGGGTCTGCAGCGCATCACTGCGCGACGCTCCGTGCTGCGCTGCGCCCGGAGAACGGGCGCGCGGAGACGTGCGCGACTTAACACCCCCTTAAGCCTCGTGGCCCAAAGTGCCCCGAAACGGGACAGCGTGACGCGGTCCCGCCGCCGGGGCATTCATGACCATTCTTATTGTCGACGACGATCCGGTGCAGTGCCGGCTTCTTGAAGCCGCGCTGCACAAGTTCGAATACGAGACGATCACGCGCGATTCCGGCGACGCGGCGCTTGCGCTGCTCGCCGGGCCGGACGGCGGCGCGATTGATTGCGTCATCCTCGATCTGGTCATGCCGAATCTCGACGGCATGGGCGTGCTTGCCAAATTGCGCCAGTCTTCGATCAAGGTGCCGGTGATCGTGCAGACCGCGCATGGCGGCATCGACAATGTGGTCTCCGCGATGCGCGCCGGCGCCGTCGATTTCGTGGTCAAGCCGGTCGGCGCGGAGCGGCTTGCCGTCAGCCTACGTAACGCGCTCAATGCCAGCGCGCTCGAGGGCGAATTGGCGCGAATGAAGAAAAGCCAGGCCGGCACGCTCGGCTTCGCCGACATCATCACCAAGAGCGCCAACATGGCGGCTGTCATCCGCATCGCGGAGAAAGCGGCGGCCTCGGCCATTCCGGTCTTGATCGCGGGCGAATCCGGCGTCGGCAAGGAACTCATCGCGCTGCGCCATCCATGGCTCGTCGGAGCGGCGGGCGAAGCCGTTCATTGCGGTAAATTGCGGCGCCATGCCGGAAAATCTCGTCGAATCGATTCTGTTCGGTCACGAGAAAGGCGCGTTCACCGGCGCCACCGAGCGGCATGTCGGCAAATTCGTCGAGGCGTCCGGCGGCACGCTGTTTCTCGACGAGGTCGGCGAATTGCCGGCACCGGCGCAGGTGAAACTCCTTCGCGCCATCCAAGAAGGCGAAGTCGAGCCGGTCGGCGCGCGCAAGCCGGTCAAGGTCGACGTGCGGCTCGTCTCCGCCACCAACCGCGATCTGATCGCCGACGTCAAAGCCGGACGCTTTCGTGAAGATCTGTTTTATCGCCTGCACGTGTTCCCGATCACGGTTCCGCCGTTGCGCGAGCGCGCCGCCGACATTCCGGCGCTGACCCGGCATTTTCTGGCGCGCTTTGCCGCCGAGGAAGGCAAGCGCATCCGCATGGTGTCGCCGGAGGCATTGCGGGTGCTGAGCGCCTATCATTGGCCCGGCAATATCCGGCAGTTGGAAAACGCCGTATTCCGCGCCGTGGTGCTGGCCGATGCCGACGCCATCGGACTCGACGAATTTCCGCAAATTGCGGCGCAGCTCGGCACCGCCGGCCTAAGCCTGCCGCGGCGGCATCCGAGGCGGATTCCCAGGCGCCACCGGTGGCGCCGGCAGAGGAGTTCGAGCCGGTACCGTTGCCGGTTCCCCCATCTGTTTCCGCTTGGGCCGACGCCGGCCGCGCCGGTTTTATCGCCGGCTTTGCCACCGCCGTTACCTGGAGATGCGCTGCCCGTGCTCGATGCCGAAGGCGAAGTACGACCGCTGGAAGAGGTCGAAGCCGACCTCATCAAATACGCCATTACCCATTATCGGGGACAAATGTCGGAAGTGGCGCGGCGCCTGCAGATCGGGCGCTCGACGCTGTACCGGAAGCTCGAAGCGCTGGGCCTAAATAACGAGCGGGCGAAGGAAATGGCGAGGCCGTTGCGGCAGAGCGACAGCCTTAGAATTCGCGTGAACTATCCCCGCAGATCACAGGACAAAGTTCAGCGGCTCACGTAATGTGCCGCGGCCGCGGGCTCACTTCGCGCGGCTTATGCCACAATTGGGGGCGCTTCAATCCCAATGCGTATGCGTTTTCCGGCCCGCGCGGCCGCGAAGGAGAATAAGTAAATGCCCGGGATCCGTGCCGATCGGTTACTGGCCTCGACCGCTGTTGCCCTCCTGCTCTCTGCCTCTGCCGCTCTCGCCGACCCGACAAGCGCCACTGGCGACAAGCCCGGCAGTGCCGCGCCGGTCAGCACCGCCGCCACGGTGACGGCGCCGGCCCCCGCACAAGACGGCGCAGCCGCGGCGGCAACGCCGGTGTCTGAGAGTTCCAAGGATTCCGTCACCAAAAATACCGACGCGACTCCTGCAGCCGTGGCACCGACCCCCTCGCCCGATACCGCAGCGGCTCCGGCGGCGCCCGCCGCAGCCGCGCAGACCGAGCCCGCCGGCCCCGCTTCCGCAACCCCGGCTGCAACGGCCAACCCGCCGGCCGCGTCTTCCTCCGCGACTGCGGCGGCCCCGGCCGCGCCAGCCGGACCCGATGACGCGATTGCCGACCAATTGCGCGGCCTCGGCACCGGCAAATTCGACCATCTGATCACCAACAAGAAGGACCGGACGCAGATCGACGCGTTTTATTCCGGCCGCAATTACAAGCCGCTGTGGATCACCGACGGCAAAGCCAATGCGCGCGCGACTGCGGCCATCGCTTATCTCGGCCACGTCGATGCCGACGGCCTGTTCCCGTCCGACTATCCGGTGCCGAAGTTCGATGCAGCCTCGACGCCCGCCGATCTCGCCAATGCCGAGATGGAGCTGACCGCTTCCGTCCTCACCTATGCCCATCATGCCAGCATCGGCCGCGTCGCTTATTCGCGGGTGTCGGCTGACATCGAATTCGACCGCCCGGCCCCGGAAGCCGCCGACGTTCTGGCTACGGTCGCCGACGCCAAGGACGTGGCGGCGGCGCTCGACTCATACGAACCGAAGACCCCGGGCTATCTGGCGCTCAAAGCGAAGCTTGCCGAGATCCGGGCGGGCAAGACCGATAAAGGCGAAGCTCGGCTCGGCAGCGGTCCGGCACTCAAAGTCGGCATGCAAGACGATCGCGTGCCGGACTTGCGCCAGCGGCTCGCCGTGCTTGGCGACGGCGGCACCACCTACGACAAAGCGCTCGCCGAGGCGGTGAAGAAATTCCAGAAGGAGCACGAGCTGCCGGTGACCGGCACGCTGACGGCGGCGACGGTCGAGGCGCTCAACGGCCCCAAGCCCGATCACATCGAGGACACCATTATCGCCAATATGGAACGCTGGCGCTGGATGCCGCATCAGTTCCCCGACACCTATGTCATCGTCAATTTGCCGGACTACACGCTGCGCGTCATGCATGACGGCAAAGAGGTCTGGAAGACCAAGATCGTGATCGGCAAGCCCGATACCGTGACGCCGATCATGACCGCGGACATGAAATTCATCACGATCAACCCGACCTGGAACGTACCGCCGTCGATCATCAATCACGAATACCTGCCGGCGCTCGAGCAGGATCCCACGGTGCTCGACCGCATGGGGCTGAAAATCGCGCGCAATCCCGACGGCAGCGTCCACATTTGGCAGCCGCCGGGCGACGGCAACGCGCTCGGCCGCATCCGCTTCAATTTCCCCAACAAGTTCCTGGTCTATCAGCACGACACGCCGGACAAATATTTGTTCGCTTACGCCAAGCGCGCCTATAGCCACGGCTGCATGCGCGTCCAAGATCCGGCGCACTATGCCGAGGTACTCTTGTCCCTGGTGCGGCCGAACGACGGCTACACCGAAGAGCGCATCAAAAAGATGTTCGGCCCGAACGAGGTCAATATCGACTTCCCGACCTTTGTGCCGGTCAACCTGACCTATCAGACCGCTTTCGTCGACAGCGACGGCAAGCTCGAATTCCGCGACGATATCTACGGCCGCGACAAGGCCTTGCTCGCCATCCTCAAGGGCGACCGCAAGGACGCCGATATCCCGATCGAGCACAAAGAGGACATCAGCCATCGCGAAGTCTTGGCGATGCCGGACCAGCCGTCCCTGTTCGGCCATGGCGGGCTGTTCAGTGGTGGCGCGAACTATTACCCGGACGGCCGCTCTGCGCCGGCCGGCGGTGGCGGCGATAATTTCTTTTCGCGGCTGTTCGGCGGCTTTAATGCCGCCCCTCCGGCCGCCGCAGCCGGTCAAGCGCCACGCCGCCGCCCATCCCAAAAAGCTGAGCCGGGCCAAGGAAAACAAGGAAACGGTCGAGCGCTAAAGCGTGGTCCGGAAATGCCTGACCTCGGACTCGATCCGAGGGTGGCATCCGGTTTTCCGAAAAGCATGCCCTCGGGCTCGACCCGAGGGATCACGCTTCGCCAAGGACCCTCCCAGGGCCGATTTTATCGGCTAAATTAACCACTTATCGGCCCCTGGGGCGGCCGCCGCCCAGATGTCGCGCAATGGCCATATTTTGCCACACTGCGACGTTAGCCCTATCCCGGTCGGGGGTGGGGTGGCGGTAAGGTCTCGTTAACCCTTCCCAAATTAACAATGCGTTAGCGTTACCCGCCGCGGCCCAAGGGCCGCGACGGTTGACGCTTTCAACGCGTCAACGCGAGCCTGCCAGTGCACGTTGCCAAAGCGCGCCTGACTGCCGGTCGATCGTTTGCCGCACGTGCCGGCTATGCGTGCGGTCTCGCGGTTCTCTTTTTCCTCATCGGTTCGCGCGGGCTGCAGAATGCCGTCGCCGAGGGCGACACGCGCACCATCACCATGCACCACGTCCACACCGGCGAGGACATCACCATCACCTATAAGCGCGACGGCCGCTACGACGAGGTCGCGCTGAAGAAGCTCGACTGGTTTTTGCGCGACTGGCGGCGCGGCGAAGCGACCACGATGGATCCGCGGCTGATCGATCTCGTTTGGGAGGTGCAGCGCGAGACCGGCTCCAATGCGTCGATCGAGGTGGTGTGCGGCTATCGCTCGCCGCTGACCAACGCCATGCTGCGCCGGCGCAGCGAAGGCGTAGCGCGCTTTTCCCAGCACATGCTCGGCCGCGCCATGGACTTTTACATTCCCGGTATATCGCTCGAGAAAGTCCGCGAAATCGGCTTGCGCTTGGCGCGCGGCGGCGTCGGCTTCTATCCGGAGTCGGGCTCGCCCTTCGTGCATATGGACGTCGGCGGCATCCGGATGTGGCCGCGCATGACGCGCGAGGAATTGGCACGCGTGTTCCCGGATGGACGCACGGTGCAGATCCCGACCGACGGCAAGCCGCTGCCCGGCTATGCGGTGGCGCTCGCCGAGGTGACAAAGCGCGGCGCCGTGCCTTCGGCGAACTCGCTGGAGGCGGCGCGCAATGCCGGCGTCGACGTCGACATGCAGGTTGCGGCGAACGACCGGCCCGCGGCCGATCCCTTTGCCAAGCTGTTGGGCCTGGCGCGGGATGACGAGGACGAGGACGCCGACGCGACGCTGACCCCGGTCAGCTATCAATCAAAGCCGGTGCTGCTGGCCGGGCTCGATGTGCAGGCGAAGAAGCCGACCATGGCCCATGCCGTTACAGCCAAGGTCGAGCGCGCGATCGACAAATTAAAGCTCGTGCATATTGCCCCCGTTCTCCGCACGCAGACCCAAGCAGCCGACAAAGAGCCGGCCGCCCCGATCGTTCGCCCGATCCCGACAGCGACCGCGACCACGCCGAACCAGATCATCGCCGCCCGCGGCTATTGGGAAGGCCCGCCTGACGGCATGGCGGTGGCCAATCCGCTGGCCGAGATTGCCTATCGCCGCAGCGAGGCGGTAACCGCCGACGATCCGGACAGCACCGGCGCGGTCCGTCCGCTCGCCTATGCCGAGACGAGCGCGACGCCGAGCGGCGCCACGACGGCGACCGGGATCGCGGCGCTGCGCGCCGCCGCGCTGGCGGCGGTGCACGATACCGTGCCGGCCAAAACCACCATCGCAGTGAAGCGCGCAGCCGATCAGGTCGCGTCCGCGATCATCACGGCGAGCGCGTCCTCGATGACCGTCATCAAAGACGGCGCCCATGTCGCCAATCCCTGGCTGCGCGCCATCGTGCTGTCGCCGAGCGTGAAACGCTTCCTCACCACGGTGGCGCTCGGCGATCGCGATTTCCGCTCGCTGGCGTCGCTGATGATCAAGCCGCACCGCGCGGTCATGATGACGTTCTCGGCCGATCCCTATTCCGGCCTGTCGCAGGATCGTTTCTCGGGTGCGGCGATCGCGTTTGTGCCGACGGTGAGCTACCCGGCGGCAACGCACACGGCGTCGCTGCAGTAGCGGTCTGGCTTGGCCCGGAGTGACGGCCTATCCCAGCATGCCGAGGGCGTGCAGGTAGGTTTCGAGGATCGCCTCCTGCTCCTTGCGCTCGTTGAGGTCCTGCTTGCGCAAGCGCACCACGACCCGCAGCGTCTTGACGTCGAATCCGTTGCCTTTGGCCTCGGCATAGACGTCGCGGATGTCGTCGGCGATGGCCTTCTTTTCCTCTTCTAGGCGTTCGACGCGCTCGACAAAGGCCTTGAGCTGGTCCTTGGCGAAGCGGTGGGCGGTCTGTTCGTCCTTGGCAGCGGCGGCGGCGGTGGCCATCGGGGTACTCCTCGCAATGCCGGAACGCGATCTGCGGAATCGATCGCGCTCACTGCGGCTCGCGAAGAGATTTCAAAAGCGCGCGGTTTCAGCAAGCCGCATGGCGGCTCATCCACAGCACTGCACAGGACGATGATGCAGCCTTTTCCGGCCTTAGTGCTTTTGGCTTGCTTTTTCGAATGCCGCCTTCTGCGCAGGCGAGGCTTCGCTCTGATATTTTGCCCGCCATTGGTCGTAGGGCATGCCGTAGACCAGTTCGCGGCTTTCCTCTTTGGTCATCGGAACGCCCTTGGCGTCGGCGGCGTCCTTCATCCAATTCGACAGGCAATTGCGGCAAAAGCCGGCAAGATTCATCAGATCGATGTTCTGCACGTCGGTACGCGAGCGTAAGTGGTCGACCAGGCGGCGGTATACGGCGGCCTCGAGTTCCGTCTGGGTCTTCGGGTCGGTAGCCATGATCCTCTCCGCGGTTTAGCTATTGGAAAGATAAAGATCCGGCTCGGCACTTTCCATAGTTCCACGGCCGGAAAGGGCAAAGCTTTGGCGACGCAATCGCGCGACCTCCTCAAATCTCTGTTTCGCGCCGCGGTCGCCGCCGCGCATCCGTCGCGCTGCCTGCCGCCAAGCCTGCCCGAACCGCCGCCTCGGGGCCGGCTGATCGTGCTCGCGGCCGGCAAGGGCGCCGGCTCGCTCACCGAAGTCGCCGAAGCCCATTATCTGGCTCGGATGCCTGCGGATCGCCTCGACGGCATCGCCGTCACCCGTCACGGCTATGGACGGCCGACCCGGCGCATCGCCATGGTCGAGGCCGGGCATCCGGTCCCCGACGAGGCGGGGCTGCGAGGCACCGAGCGGGCGCTTGCCTATGCCGATGCGGCCGGAGCCGACGATCTCGTTCTGGTGCTTCTGTCCGGCGGCGCGTCGGCCAATTGGATCGCGCCGGCCGCGGGCATCGACTTCGCCGACAAGCAGGCGACGACGCGAGCGCTGTTGCGCAGCGGCGCCAATATCGGGGAGATCAACTGCGTGCGAAAGCACCTGTCCCGTATCAAGGGTGGGCGCCTGGCTAAACGCGCTGACCCGGCGCGCGTCGTCACGCTGGCCATTTCCGACGTGCCCGGTGACGATCCGGCGGTGATCGGCTCCGGCCCGACGGTGCCGGATCCGACGACGCTCGCCGATGCGCGTGCGATCGTGCGCAAATATCGCCTCGATCTGCCGGCAGCCGTGACGGCGGCGCTCGACGATCCTGCCAACGAATCGCCCAAGCCCGGCGATCGCGATCTTTGCCGCAACCGAGTATCGCATCCTCGCCCGGCCCGCCGATGCTCTCAAAGCGGCGGAGGCGCGCGTGCGCCAGGCCGGTTTCGACTGCGTCATTATCGGCGATCGGCTGCAAGGCGAGGCCCGCGAGGTCGCGGCCGCGCACGCGGCGTTAGCGCGAGATTATGCCGCAACGGGCCGCCGCATCGTCATTCTGTCAGGCGGCGAACTGACGGTTACGCTCAAGGGCCGGGGACGGGGCGGACCCAACCAGGAATATGCGCTGGCGCTCGCCATCCATCTTGGCGGCGCCGGTGGCATTGCGGCGCTCGCGGCCGACACCGACGGTACCGACGGCGGCCGCGGCCGCCCCGACGACCCGGCCGGCGCCTTTATCGACGCCACGACCCTGGCGCGGGCCAAGGCCGGCGGCCTCGATGCTGCCGCCTTTCTTGCCGACAACGATTCCACGGGGTTTTTCAACGGTATCGGCGATCTATTCACGCCCGGCCCGACGTTCACCAACGTCACCGACTTCCGCGCCATCGTCGTTGACAGACCCCGGCTTTGACCCGGAATCTGCCTTGAAGCGGGGATTCGAACCGGAAATGCGGCGAGTGAGTTTCACCCACACGGCGGGAGGAACGCTGATTTTGTGCGTGCTGGCGGCCGGCATCGCTCCTTGGTTCGGTCCGCCCGGCCGCGGCGGATTTCCGGCTGTGTAACAACACGGCAAGTCGCGTCGGCATTGCCATCGGCTACAAGGACGCGCAGGGCTGGACCACGGAAGGCTGGTGGAATTTGCCGTCGCGGACCTGCGAAACGATCCTCAAGGGCAATCTCGTCGCCCGTTATTATTATGTCTACGCCGTCGATTATGATCGGGGCGGCGAATGGATGGGCCAAGCCTTCATGTGCACCCGCGACAAGGAATTCACGATCCGGGGCATCGGCGACTGCCTGGCGCGCGGTTACGACCGCACGGGCTTTTTCGAGGTCGATACCGGCGAACAGCGCGCCTGGACCGTCCAGCTCACCGAATCGAGCGAGCAGCCGGTGCAAAGACCGCCGGCCGTGAGCAGCGCACCCCCGGTCGCGCCGCCACCGGCCACCGCGAGCAATAGCGCGCCACCCGCGCCGCCGATCAGCCCCGCCTCGACGCCGGCGCCGGCCGGCAGCAAGACTCCGTGAGCCGGCAATGAGGCGACAGCGGCGCACCAAGGTTGTCGCCACGCTCGGCCCGGCGTCAGGCGATCGCACCGTCATCGCCCGGCTGTTCGAGGCCGGCGCCGACGTGTTCCGCATCAATATGAGCCACACCAATCACGACCGCATGCGTGAACTGGTGACGAGCATTCGGGCGGTCGAGGCCGAACATAACCGGCCGATCGGCATCCTGGTCGATCTGCAAGGACCGAAATTGCGGCTCGGCACTTTCAAGGACGGCGCCGCCGAGATCGACAAGGGCCAGGTCTTCACGCTCGACGCCGATCCGGCGCCCGGCGACTCCAGCCGGGCGCAGTTGCCGCATCCGGAAATCTTCGCCGCCATCAAGCCGGGCGATGCCCTGCTCATCGACGACGGCAAGCTGCGGCTCGTTGCGACCGAGGTCGCGCCGCAACGCATCGTGGCGCAGGTCGAGGTCGGCGGCAAAATATCGAACCGCAAGGGCGTCAGCCTTCCCGATACCGTCGTGCCGCTGGCCGCGCTGGCGCCCAAGGATCTCGCCGACCTCGAAGCCGCCCTCGATGCCGGCGTCGACTGGATCGCGCTGTCGTTCATTCAGCGGCCGGAGGACGTGGCCGAAGCGAAAAAACTCGCGCGCGGACGCGCCGCGGTGATGGCCAAGATCGAGAAGCCGCAAGCGGTGGCGCGGCTGTCCGACATCCTCGAGCTCGCCGACGCGCTGATGGTGGCGCGCGGCGACCTCGGCGTGGAAATGCCGCTGGAAAAAGTCCCCGGCGTGCAAAAGGAAATGACGCGCGCCTGCCGCCGCGCCGGCAAGCCGGTGATCGTCGCCACGCAGATGCTGGAATTGATGATCGCGAGCCCGGTGCCGACGCGCGCCGAAGTATCCGACGTCGCCACCGCCATTTTCGACGGCGCCGACGCAATCATGCTGTCGGCGGAATTGGCCTCGGGCCAATATCCGGTCGAAGCGGTGGCGACCATGAACCGCATCGCCGAGGAGGTCGAGGACGACACCGCTTATCTGGCGTCGTTGCACATGCTGCACACCGCGCCGGAGCGCACCGGCGCCGACGCCATCGCGGCGGCGGCGCGGCAGGTCGCCGAGACGCTCGACCTTGCGGCAATCGTCTGCTGGACGGTGTCCGGTTCGACGGGATTGCGGATGTCGCGCGAGCGGCCGAAATGTCCGATCGTCGCCATTTCGCCGATCGAGGCCGCCGGGACGGAAATTGTCGGTGGCCTGGGGCATCCATTGCGTCATCGACGAGGACGCCAAGGACCAGGACGACATGGTGGAGCGGGCCTGCCGCATCGCCTTCAAGGAGCGCTTCGCCAAAGCCGGCCAGCGCGTCATCATCCTCGCCGGCGTGCCGCTCGGCACGCCGGGCGCGACGAATTTCATGCGCATCGCTTATGTGGGCGAGGAGAACGGACGGCGAATAAATTTAGCTGGCGCCGATCACCTCCTCGATCTCCGCGATGACCCGCTCGGCGGCGACATGGTGCAGCATGTGGCCGACGCCGGGCAGCACGACGAGCTTGGCGCGCGGCACCGCGGCGGCGAAGGCAAAAGCGTGCCGGCGCGGCGCGACCACCATGTCGCGATCGCCGGTCATGATGACGGTCGGCGCCGCCAGCGCGGCATAGCGCGCCGTCTTGGCGCCGAGATACGCCGGCGAGATCGGCGACGTCGCGCGCATTGGCGAGAAACGTCGCCGGGCGCAGCAACAACAGCGCGGCGGTGCGCTTGATGTAATGGCGCGGCGGCAGTTGCGGCAGAAACGCCGAGCCCAGGCCGAGCCGATGAACGGCAAGCCGAGCGGCAGCGCCAGCGTGCGCGCGTAAAGCCAGCCGAACACCGGCGCTGGCAAACAGCGCATAGAGCCAGGTCATGCTGCGCGTGAACGGATAAAGCGGCGGCGCCAGCAACACCAGGCCGGCGACGCGCGCGGGATGATCGAGCGCAAATGCGGCCGCCAGCGCGCCGCCCCAGGAATGGCCGACAATGACGGCGCGTTCGATGCCGAGACGGTCCAGCACGTCGCGCAGTATTGCCGCCTGATAGGCCGGCGAACTGCCGCGCCGGCCTTGCGCTCGCTCCAGCCGAGCCCGGCGCGGTCGATCAGGATGACGCGATGCCGCGCGGCGAGCCGCTCGCCGAGCGCAAGCCGCATGTCTTCGAGATTGCAGCCGGCGCCGTGAATGAGAACGATCGGCGGCGCGGCAGTGCGTCGCCGATCTCGACGACGTGCTGGCGCAAGCCGCCGACATCGACGAAGCGGCCGCGCGGCGGATGCGCCCGCTCGATCAGCCGCGCGCCGATGAAGGTGACGACGGCGCCGGCGGCGAGGATTTCGGCGACGGCGGCCGAGCGCGTGGAGCATTTAAGTTTGGATGGTCTCGCCCTTGAGCCAGCGCGCGCCTTGCGCGTAAAGCGCGTCGAGATCGGGACCTTCGAGCCCGGGCATGTCCGCTTCACCTTGTAGCCGATCTTGCTCTGCAGATAGGCGAGATGACGATAGCCCTCCGGAAACTTTGCCAGCAGATCCGCATCGAGCGCGAGCTTGGCCGCCGGATCGACCGGGTCGAGCCGGTCCTTCTCATAGATCAAGCGGCGCAGCACAAAGCCCCAGCGGCCGTCGCGTTTCTCGAAGAAATCGTAGAACCGGCCGGTGCAGACCACGTCGCAGATCACGCCGTCGACCGGCGCGCGCTGCGAGATCGTCATCTTGGTCTGCGCGACGGCGCGAGTTGCCGGCGACGTCGATCGCGCTGCCGCCGAGAAAATGCAGGATGCGCACGCCGCGCTTCCAGCCCTCGTCATTGCCTTTGATGAATTCCTCGAAGCGTGCCCTGGAACCAGGTCGCCCACATGCGGCCGTCGGCATGCCAGACGGTGCGGAAGCGATCCCACAGCCGCGCATCGCGCCACACCGCCCAGTTTTCCACGAGCTCGCGGATGGTGCGTTTATCGTCGTCGAATCGGTCATGGCATTTTCTAATCCTCCCGTCATTGCGAGCGGCACGCGAAGCAATCCAGCGCAGTGACAGCCGTGTGATTGCTTCGTCGCGCTGCGCGTGACAATCGCGAATGACGGTGACAGGCGGAGAGCAAACGCGACTCAGATGTCGCGGCCCTCGACCTTCTCGGTCAAGGTCTTGACGGTGTCGGGAATGTTTTCGAGATGCGGATCGATGGCGAGCGCCTTGCGGTAGGCTTCGAGCGCGTCCTTGTCGTCGCCGATGTCCTGCAGCATCAGCCCTAAGCCCGCCAGCGCGCCGAACTGCCGCGGCTCGCGCGCCAGCACCTCGGCGATGTCGGCGATGGCGTGGGCATAATCGTCTTTCAGATAATAGACCGTGGCGCGCTGGTTCCAGGCTTCGACATAGCCCGGCTTGATCGCGATGATCGAATTGAGGAGCCGATGGCGAGATCGTAATCCTTGTCCTCGATCGCATCCTTCACCCGGGTCATCAACAGATCGCAGGTGTCGCTGCCGGATTCGATCCACTTCGCCCAGATGCGGTTCTCGATCGCCTTGGCGCTCGCTTCGTCCGGCGCGATCTTCAACGCGCCGAACAGCGTGTCGAGGCTGTAGGTCGCGTCGCCGCGCCCGGCCTCGGCAGATCGCTCGGCGGCGACAGCAACTCATCCGGGCTTTGCGCCTGCGCCGCCGGCACGGACACGGCGAGCAACGCAGCACAGAGCAAAAGCGGGAATCGCAGCTTCATGCGCACGACTCTAATCGGCGGCCGCGGCGCGGCAAGCCGGAAAGTTACGCAATCGGACGTGGCGAATGCGGCGAAATTGGGCGACGGCGCGGGCTCGCCCAGTCGGTCAGCCTTGGCGAGCCTTGAAGCGGCGCTGCGTCTTATTGATGACGTAGACGCGGCCCTTGCGGCGCACGATGCGATTGTCGCGGTGGCGGCCGCGCAGGGATTTCAATGAATTGCGGACTTTCATGGGAGCTGTTCCTCAGCTGGGCCGTTGATTAAGGATGGGACCTGCGGTTGTCAATGTTGCCGCGGTTCTCGCCGGCTTTTGGCATTCCCGTATATGGGCTTGAAACATAATGAATAAAAGCTCCGGTTCGCTGCGGCTCATATCCGGCGTCGGCAGGAAGGGGCCGGCCTGCTTCCTGCTCGAGACTCGCCGGCAGGCGGCTCCTGCTCGATCTCGGCGAAGGCCCGCCGCCAGGCGCTGTTGCCGGACCTGGACGGCCGTCGGCCGGGTCGACGCGCTCATCCTCAGCCACGGCCACAGGGACCATGTCGGCGGCCTGTCGCTGTTGCCGAAGCTCGGCGATCCGCCGGTCTACGCCACCGAGATCGTCGCGCGCGGCTTGCCGAAGGCGATCGCCGTGCGGCCTCTGCCGGTCGGCGGCGATAGCGGACGTGCTTGGCATCGCGGTTGACGACCGGCCGCAACGGCCATGCGCCGGGCGGCGTCTGGCTGCATTTCGCCGCCGGCGACGGCTTTCTCTATACCGGCGATTACTGCGACGGAATCGACGCTCTATGCCTACGATCCGCCGCGCACAGCGGCGGCGACCGCGCTGATCGACTGCTCCTATGCCGACTATCGAAAAGCCGCTCGCGGAATGCTGGAACAACGCTCGCGTCCCATTCGTAGAACGCGGCCCGCTTTCTGCTGCCGGTGCCGGCCAACGGCCGCGGCCCGGAAATCGCGCTCGAACTGATGCGCCACGGCATTGAAGACATTTTCGTCGACGACGCGATGCGCGACGCGCTGCGCCGGCTTGCGCGACGGCGACGGCGTCTCGCTGCGCGACGGCACGCCGCGACGACATCGCGCGCCTTGCCGCAATCGTCAAACCGATCGATGGCGCCCGCGGCGTCATGCTCGCGGCATCCGCCGACGGCACGTCCGGCGCCACCGCGCGCCTCATTCCGCAATTCGAGCATTCGCCCGAGGTGACGATCGTGTTCACCGGCTACGTCAATCCCACCACGCCGGCGGAGCGGCTGACCAAGAGCGGCCGCGCGCAGTCCATGCGCTGGAACGTGCACCCGCTGCTCTCCGACACCGTCGCGCTGGTTCGAGCGATCGCAGGCGGAAACCGTGATCCCCGCTTTTTGCGACCGCGCCAAGCTTGCCGCGCTTGCCGCGGCGCTTGCGCCGGCGCGGGTGACGATGGATGAGTCGGTGCCGATTTGATCGGCGCGCCTGCAAACGTAGAAACCGGCATTGCGAACGGGACGCGCTCCGATAAAAACTATCGCGCCTGTTGACCGCGCAGGCGCGGGTGACCGATGCCGAGCGGCTTGGCATCGAGAAGCACGATGGCGAGCCGCGCCGGCGCCGCGCTGCGATTGACCCAGGCGTGATTGGTGCCGCGCTGGACCATGATGTCGCCGGCGCGAAGTTTGACGCTCGTTCGATCCATGTCCATGTCGATCTCGCCCGACAGCACGACGATGTAATCGATCGTCTCGGTGCGATGCATCTCGGAAACGATGCCGGGCGCAAATTCCATGACGATGAAGCGCGAGCCGTTCTCCGGCGGCGCGGTGCCGAGAATCCGCGCGCCCATGTCCTCGGCCGCTTCGCCGATGGCGATGTCGGCGGGCATCGCGTCGGTGCACCACATCAGCGTCGAGGCGACGCCCTCGCGCGGAGTCTTGGTGTTGGTCGCCGGCGCGTCAATGATCACCTTGGCGACGTTGGCCGCGTCGTGACCGGTGATGACGCGGCGGATCGGTGTGCGGGCCGTCGGACTTAAACGTGCGCCTAAGCTGCGGTAACGCGTTCGGGATCGCCGCCGACGGCGGGCTTGCCTTCGAGCGCGTCGTCATCCTCGGCAGGGCCGGCGAGCATGGCGGCGAGCTTGTTCCAGGCGCGCAGCACAAAACCGAGCGGGCGCGGCATGCTGTGGCGGCAGATGGCGAGCTTCCTCACCTCTTTGGTCACATGCCAAACGCTGCTGGCTGCCGGCCGGAAAATAGGCCACGTCGCCCGGACCGAGCCGGCGGCTTTCACCTTTTTCGTCGGTGACGAGAACTTCGCCGGATATGATGTGCAGGACTTCGTCGACCATGTAATGCCAATGGAAACGGCCGGGAGAGCACGACCAGGCGATGACCGCCGCATCCCGTCCGGGCTTGTGGCGAGCCGCTTCGAACGCGCCTGCGGCGTGCCTTCGATGATCCAATCGGCGGGAAGCGGGGCGGGTTCGAGTTCGAGTATCGGCGGGAACGGCAAAAACGACGGGATGCGGCACGAGATTCTCCGGGACATTACGAGCGGCCATTAAACAAGTGCCGCTGCCGAAGAAAGCGTAAACGATCCGGAATGGTTTAAATTCGCCGGGCTTCCCGGCGTCATTGAACGGGAGCGTCGGCACCCGGCCCGTGCCGAGCGGCCAGTCGCGCCAAGTCCGGCGCAGCCGGACTCCGAAGGCCGGCGCCGGACGCGCCGCTCGGCCTTACGGGCGCTGAGGAATTCGCACCATTTCTCGTAGACCCCGAGCGCGGCGGCACGCCAAGGCCATTGCAGGCCGGTTTCGAGCGCGGTCGTGGGAAACTCCGCGGCCAGCTCGGCGCGGCGGTCGGCCAGCGCCCGGGCGCGAAACGCCTCCGCCGACGCCGCCGCTTCGTCGCTGAAATAGCCAACCGGCAGGACCGGATACGCTCGCGCTCGCTTGCCAAGAAACGGCTGACGTCGCGGCGGTATTCGCGAAACAGCGAGTCCGCCTCGTATTCCGGGTGACCCTGAAAAAATAAAAAGAAGCTGCCGTCCTGCTTGGCGAAAGTATCGACGCCCGCGCTCTGCGAGCGGGTGAGAACCTTGTAGCCGCAGGCCGCGAGCGCCTCTTCGGGCAAGTCGTTGTAGCGCGAATGCGGCACCCACAGCGGCTCGGGGAAATGCTCGGTCATCGGATGATCGGCGACGAGCCGGCAATCGAATACCCCGCAACGCTTCTCTTTGAGCGGCGCGGCGCTCGATGCCGTCGGCGTGCAGCACCGCCGCGTGCGCGGCAAGGCATGACCAGATCGTCGACGAGGTATGATCCCTGGCCCAGTCGACGACCTTGCTTAAGGTCTCCCAGTACGGCTCGTCCGTCAGATTCTTCGCGCGCGGCTCGGTGCCGGTCACGATCAAGCCGTCGAGCGGCGTATCCCACAGCGCGGAAACGTCGCGATAACGCTCGGCGAGCACGCGTCGCGCACCCTCGCCGCGCGGCACCTCGGACATGGCGAACAGTTTCAGGAGCACGACGACATTCGGCGTCGCCGCACGGATCAGATCGGTGAATTGCCGTTCCGTCGCCGCCAAGGCGGCATCGGGCATATTGTTAATGAGCCCGATGCTGATGCAATTCGGCGCGTTGAGTTCGATCGCCGAAGCCGAATATCCGGAGTTCACGAAAAGCGGCATCGGCCGGCCTCTATTCGGCGGCGATCAGCGCCGAGCGGCGCGGCTGCGACGCCGCCAGCGCCCGATCGAGATCGGCGATGATGTCGTCGATATGCTCGATGCCGATGGAAAGCCGGATCATCTCCGGCTTGACGCCGGCCTGGCGATGCTCCTCGGCCGACATCTGCCGATGCGTGGTCGAGGCCGGATGGCAGGCGAGCGATTTGGCGTCGCCCATATTGACCAATCGCTTGAACAGCCGCAGCGCGTCGTAAAAGCGCTTACCGGCTTCGAGCCCGCCGGCGATGCCGAAGGTCAACAGCGAACAGGCGCGGCCGCCGAGATATTTCTCCGCCAGCGCATGATAGGGGTTGTCGGCAAAGCCCGCGTAATTGATCCATTCGACGCGGGGATGTTGCCGCAGGAATTCGGCGACGCGGCGCGCATTCTCGACGTGGCGTTCGACCCGCAGCGCCACCGTCTCGATGCCTTGCAGCAGTAGAAAGGCCGACAGCGGCGACAACACCGCGCCGGTCGTGCGCTGATAGACGCTGCGGCAGCGCGCGATATAGGCGGCGTCGCCGAAGCGGTCGGCGTAAACCAGACCGTGATAGGAGGCGTCGGGCACGTTGAACTGCGGGAAACGCCGCGCGTGCTTTTTCCATGGAAACTTGCCGCTGTCGACGACGGCGCCGCCGATCGTCGTGCCGTGACCGCCGAGAAATTTGGTCAGCGAATGCACCACGATATCGGCGCCGTAGTCGATCGGACGCAAAAGGATCGGCGTGGCGACGGTATTGTCGACGACAAGCGGAACGCCGTGGCGCTCGGCGACGGCGGCGAGCGCTTCGATATCGCAGATATTGCCGGCCGGATTGCCGACGCTCTCGCAGAACACCGCGCGGGTATTCTCGTCGATCAATGTCTCGATGGCTTCGGCCCGGTCGGTTTCGGCAAAGCGCACGGTGACGCCCTGGCTCGGCAGGACGTGGCCGAACAGCGTGTAAGTGGTGCCGTAGAGCTGCGGCACCGAGACGATATTGGTGCCCATCGCGGTGAGATTGAGCACGGCATAGTTCAGCGCCGCCTGCCCGGAACTGACGCACAACGCCTCGACACCGCCTTCGAGCAAGGCGAGGCGGCGCTCCAGCACCGCCACCGTCGGATTGCTGATGCGGCTGTAGCGATGACCTTCGACTTCAAGATTGAACAAAGCCGCGCCGTGATCGGCGCTGTCGAACTCGTACGCCACGGTCTGGTAGATCGGCACCGCGACCGCCTTGGTCGTCGGATCGGAATCGTAGCCGCCGTGAACGGCCAGTGTCTCGTTTTTCATGCTTGCCGCCGCGATCAGAAATCCCGCCACCCGGCTGCGACCTTAAGCTCAATTGGGTTTCTTATCGGTGCCCGGAAAGGCGAACAACAGCGCCAACAACGCGACTGCGGCGAATTCGACGGAATAACGTTAATTGTTTGCCACGCCAAAGCCGCGACGATGGGGCGTTATGGCCGGATCGTTCAACTTTTATCCATTGTGGAAGCGAAGAATTCACTTTGTTGGGCCATGCTAAAGCATGGCTCTCGTCGAGATCGAACGGCAACCGCGCGTCAGTCGCGGCGCGGACAGCGCGCTGCGCGACTGGGTGCGCGCGCTCGAGGCCACCGCGCCGATCGCCGCGCATCCCCGGCGCATCCTGCTCGACGCGATCGAGGACGCGGCGCAACAGCGCGCCGATGCCGAAGCGCTGATCTCGGAACGTGCCACGCTCACCTACCGCGCGCTCGTCGAGCGCAGCCGGCGCTACGCGCGCTGGGCGCTAAACCAGAATCTTGGCCAAGGGCGAAGCCGTTGGCCTGATGATGCCGAACCGGCCGGACTACCTGGCGATCTGGCTCGGCATTACGGCCGTCGGCGGCGTCGTTTCGCTCGCTCAATACGCAATTGCGCGGGCCGGCGCTGGCGCTACTGCATCGACATCGTCGCGCCCAAGCATGTGATCGTTGCCGGCGACTTCGTCGCGCAATTTGGTTCCGCCGCGCTGAGCTGCCGGCCGAAAATCTGGTCGCATGGCCGCGGCGACAACGGCGATTGCGAATTCGCCGCGCATCGACCGCGAGATCGAACGTTTTTCCGGGGCGCCGCTGACGCCGGGCGAACGCCGCGACGTGACGATCGCCGACCGCGCGCTGACCATCTATACGTCCGGCACCACGGGGCTGCCGAAGGCGGCCAAGGTCAGTCACCGGCGCCTGATGCAATGGAGCCTGTGGTTCGGCGCGCTGATGAACGCCACGCCGGACGATCGCATGTACGATTGCCTGCCGATGTACCATTCGGTCGGCGGCGTGGTGGCGATCGGAGCGCTGTTGACGCGCGGCGGTTCGGTGGTCATCCGCGAGAAATTCTCGGTCCGCGAATTCTGGGACGACGTCGCGCGGTGGAACTGCACGCTGTTTCAATATATCGGCGAGCTGTGCCGCTATCTGGTCCAGGCGCCGCCGCATCCGCGCGAGCGCGCGCATCGCTTGCGGCTCGCCTGCGGCAACGGCTTGCGCGCCGACGTCTGGCGCAAATTCCAATCGCGCTTCGACGGTGCCGCGGATTTTGGAATTCTATGCCGCGACCGAAGGCAACGTGTCGCTCTACAACGTCGAGGGCAAAATCGGCGCGGTCGGCCGCGTGCCGCCGTTCTTGACGCACCGCTTTCCGCTGGCGCTGGTCAAGTTCGACCCGCCGCGGCAGTGCCCGAGCGCGACGCCGCCGGACGCTGCATACGCTGCGCGCCTGAGGAGACGGGCGAGGCGATCGGCAGGATCGCCAACGCCGCCAAGAGCGCAACCGCAAGCGGCGAATTCGAGGGCTATACCAGCGCCGCCGAGACCGAGCGGAAGATCTTGCGCGACGTGTTCGAGCCGGGCGACGCCTGGTTCCGCACCGGCGACCTGATGCGCATGGACGCGAGCGGTTTCTTTTATTTCGTCGACCGCATCGGCGACACGTTCCGCTGGAAAGGCGAGAACGTATCGGCTTCCGAAGTTGCCGCCGCGCTGGCCGAGTTCCCGGGCGTCAGCGCGGCGACGGTGTACGGCGTCGCGGTTCCGGGCGCGGAAGGCAAAGCCGGCATGGCGGCTATCGCGACCGACGGCGCGCTCGATTTGGCCGGACTGCGAGCGCATCTGGCGCCGCCGGCTGCCGGCCTATGCGCGACCCATTTTTTTGCGGCTCAAAGGCCGCATCGACGCGACGGCGACCTTCAAACACAAAAACGGCGCGCTGGCGCGCGAAGGATTCGATCTCACGGTCGTGCGCGATCCGCTCTTTGTCGACGATCCGCAGCAACAGGCTTTCGTGCCGCTCGACGCCGCGCTCGCCGCCCGTATCGAGAGCGGCAAGATCCGCTTTTAGCCGCGATCCTGAAAAATATTTCATCTTCGCTGCGGCATTTTAGCCGCCCGCGTGAAATCCGCGGCTGAGGCGGGGCGCCGCGGGAACAACAGGCAATCGATGCCATTAATGACGCAGGCGACGGACGCGGCGGTCTCCTTGGCCGCGCGCTGCGAGCACTTTGGAACTTTCAGAAACGGGAGAACGACATGAGGTCGAAACTTTTGAGCGGCGCGGCGGCGCTCGCGCTCACTGCCTGCACCGTTGTGGCGACTGCGTCGCCGGCCGCGGCGGCCTGGGGCGGGCACGGCGGCTGGCACGGCGGCTGGGGCTGGGCCTGGCGCTGTCGCTGCCGGCGTGATCGGTGGCGCGGTTGCGGCGGCGACCTCCCCGCTATGGGCGCCCGGCTATTACGATTACTACCCTGGCTACGCCTACGGACCTGGTTACGGCTACGCCGTCGCGCCAGCGCCGGTTGTCGGCGGCGGCGGTTCGGTGGCGTATTGCAAGTCGCGCTTCCGCTCCTACAATCCGGCGACCGGCATGTATCTGGGCTACGACGGGCAATATCATCCCTGCCCGTGAATGAGATTCCCTGAAGCGGGAGGTCGCAAGCGAAGCAAGCGCCCTCCCCTTCCGGCAACGAGACCAATCACCTTAAAAACCCGACCGACAGCCATGGCACCGCCGCGACGATGACGGTGCCGATGACGAGCGCGATCATATAGCCCCAGATCGGCCGCATGCCGTCGGCCGGATCGACGCGGCCGATGGCGCAGGCCGCGTAATAGCCGACGCCGAACGGCGGCGCGAACAGCCCGATGCCCATCGCCAGGATCACCACCATGGCGTAGTGCACCTCGTGGATGCCGACCTGACGCGCGATGGGAAACAACAGCGGGCCGAACAGCACGATGGCCGGGATGCCTTCGAGCACCGAGCCGAGCACGATGAAGGCCAAGATCGACACCGCCATGAAGCTCGCCGCGCCGCCCGGCAGTCCGGTCATGGCGGCGGCGAGCGCGCGCGAGAAGCCCGATTGCGTAAGGCCCCAGGCCATGCCGGTCGCGGTGCCGATGATCAACAAGATCGCGCCGGAAAGGCCGGCGGTATAGACCAGCATCGGCTTGAGCGCGGACCAGTCGAAGCGGCGATAGATGACGAGACCGGCGACCGCGGCATAGGCGATGCCGATGGTGGAAACCTCGGTCGCGGTGGCGATGCCTTCGACCACGGCGGCGCGGATTAGAAACGGCAGCACGATCGCCGGCAGCGCGATAACGAAGGCGCGGCCGAGTTCGCGCAGCGGCGCGCGGGCGACGGCGCCGCGTTCCTCGCACCGGGAGCGCCGCCCGACGACGATACACAAGAGCAGCGCCAGCACGATTGCCGGCAGCACGCCGCCGGTAAACAAAGCCGCAATCGACACGCCGGTGACCGAGCCGATGGTGATGAGAACGAGACTGGGCGGGATGGTCTCGGTCTGCGCGCCGGTGGCGGCCAGCAGCGCGACGAGCTCGCCCGGCTTGGCGCCGCGCTCCTTCATCTCCGGGAACAGCACCGGCGCGATGGCGGCCATGTCGGCGGCTTTCGAACCGGAAATGCCGGATACCAGATACATGCCGGCGACCAGCACGTAGTGCAGGCCGCCGCGCACGTGACCGAAAAGACTCGCCAGAAAGTCGACCATGGCGCGCGCCATGCCGGTCATCTCGATGAGCAAGACCCAAAAAGATGAACAGCGGCACGGCGAGCAGAATGAGATGGCTCATGCCTTCGTCCATGCGGCCGACCAGAATGAGGAGCGGCGTCTGCGTGGTGAGCGCCAGATAACCGAACACCGCAAGCCCGAAGGCAAAGGCGATCGGCACGCCGGCGAACACCGCGGCGGCGACGACGCCGACGAAAAAGATCAAGAGGTTGAGATTGCCGAGGTGCCGGAACATCGGCGCGGCGAGCCAGAAGACCACCACCAGCGCGGCGACCGCGCCGAGCGCAATGGCGAGCGTTCGCGGCGAGCCGGTTTCGATGAGCCGCAACAGCGCGAACGCCGCCATCAATACGATGCCGACCGGCAGCGCCGCGGTACGCGCGGCATCGGTGAACTGCAGCGCCGGCGTGAGGATCGGCACCTGCTCCAGCGCATAGTCGTAGGCCGGCCGGGCGATCAGCAGAAGAAAGGCGAGCGCGGCGCCGGTGGCGAAGGTATCGAGCATGGCGCGCGCCGCAGGCCTCAGCGCGCCGACTGCGGCGGTCATGCGCATGTGCTCGTCGCGGCGAAAGGCAATGACCGCGCCGAGCATCGCCAGCCACAGAAACAGCATCGAGGCGAGTTCGTCCGACCAGACGAGCGGCGCGTCGAACACATAGCGGGCGACGACGCCGGAGAACAGAATCGCAATCTCCGCCACCACCAAGCCTGCGGCAACGACCTCGACCAGCGCGCCGAGCCAGCAGTCGATCAGCCCGATAAGGCCGCGGCGCGAAGCCGCGGCGCGCGGTTCGGCGGGCGAGACCGCCGGAAGCTCGGCCATGGTATCACGCGAGCTTGCCGACCGATTTCTCCAGGATGCCCCACGCCTCCTCGCCGTATTTGCCCTTCCACTCGGTGTAGAAGCCGGCCGAGCGCAGCTTGTCGCGGAACGGCGCCGGATCGAGACCGTTGAAGACGAGGCCCTTGCCGGCGAGGTCCTGCTGCAGATTGGCGTTGAGCTTGGCGACGTCGGCGCGCTCCTTCACCCCGGCGTCGTTGACGTGCTTGAGATGATGCCGCGCATGTCGGCCGGCAGGCGCTCCCAGGCCGCCTTGTTGGCCAGGAACCAGAAGCCGTCCCACATATGATTGGTCAGCGAGCAGTATTTCTGCACCTCGTATAATTTGGCGGTGGAGATGATCGCCAGCGGATTTTCCTGGCCGTCGACGATCTTGGTCTGCAAGGCCGAATAGACTTCGTTGAAGTTGATCGAGGCCGGCGCCGCGTCGAAGGCCTTGAACATCGAGGTCCATAGCGGCGACGGCGGCACCCGCAGCTTCATGCCGCGGAAATCGTCGGGCGTCTTGATCGGCTTGGTCGAGGTCGTGGTCTGGCGGAAACCATTGTCCCAGATCTTCTCCATGGCGAGGATCTGGTTGGTCTTGGCGATCTGGCCGCGGACGTAAGCGCCGAGATCGCCGTCCATCGCCTTCCATACCGTGTCGTAATTCGGGAACGCGAAGCCCATGCCGTTGATCGAGGCGGCCGGCACCAACGTCGCCAGGATCAAGCCGGACAGCGTGAAGAATTCGACGCCGCCGGCACGGATCTGCGTCAGCGTATCGGTGTCGGAGCCAAGCTGGCTCGACGGGAAAATCTGCAAATCGAAGGCGCCGTCGGTGTCCTGCTTGATCGCAGCGGCCATTTCCCGCGCCCGCACGTTCATCGGGTGGGTATCGGGCAGATTATTGGCGTATTTATAGGTGAATTTCGCGGCTTGTGCCCGCGCCACATACGGCGCCCCGGTGCCGCCGAGCAGCGCGGCGGTACCGGCAATAAGGCGGCGGCGTGACAGATTAATTGTCATTGTGATCCTCCCGTATCGTTTCCCTGCTTCATTGCTTCCAGCATTAGCTGTTCTTGCTGTTGGAGGCTATGCTTAGCACGCAGCCACGCCAAGCCAATGAGGCCAATTCGATGCCGCAGACTAACACCGCCGCGCCTGCCACCGCGAGTGAGCCCGTCGTCGTCAGTCTCGCCGAAAACGATTTGTCCGAAGCCGCGCGCATCATCCGCCTTGCTTTCGGCACCTTCTTCGGCGTTCCCGATCTGGAGAATTTCTGGACCGACCGCGATTACGCTTTCGGCCGCCAGCCTGCGCCCCATGTGGCCTCGTTCGGCGCGATGCTCGACGGCAAACTGGTCGGCTCGAACTTCGCGACCAGATGGGGCAGCGTCGGTTTCTTTGGCCCCTTGAGCGTGCATCCCGACCTGCAAGCGCGCGGGATCGCGCGCGCTCTCTTGGCGCGGACGATCGAGCAATTCGACGCCTGGGGAACCCAGCACGTCGGACTCTTTACTTTCGCGCAAAGCGCGAAACACATTGCGCTTTATCAGAAATACGGGTTTTACGCGCGCTTTCTCACTGCGGTCATGACGGCACCGGCGCTGCGCAAGGCCACGAACGGATATTCGCGCTTCAGTATGTTGGGCCCACCGGCGCAAGACGCCGCACTGCAAGCCTGCCGCGAGGTCGCCGCGACGGTATATCCGGGACTCGATCTCACCAGCGAGATACGAACGACACAAGCGCAAAAGCTGGGCGATACCGTTTTGCTCGACGGTGCCGGCGGCGTCGCGGCTTTCGCGGTCTGCCAATACGGACCGCGCAGCGAGGCGGGCGCCGACACGTGCTACGTGAAATTCGGCATTGTCCGCGATGGACCGTTGGCCGAGCGGGACTTCATCCGGCTCCTTGATGCCTGCGAGGCCTTGGCCGTCGACGTCGGCATGCCGAATGTTTTAGCCGGCGCCAATATGGCCCGTGAAGAAGCGTATCGCGTTCTTGTCGGCCGCGGTTTCCGCACCGCTCTTCAGGGCGTGGCTATGCATAAGGATAATGATCCCGGCTATTGCCGGCGCAGCGCCTATATCATCGACGACTGGCGGTAGGATTAAGCCGTCGCGCCGGCGTCGACGGTCAGCACCGTGCCGGTGACGTTTTTGCCGGCATCGCTCATGAAATACGCGACCGCGGCGGCCACGTCGTCGACGCCGGCGAGGCGGCGCAAGGCGCTCCGGCGCACCACCTGCTCGCGCTGCGCGCCGGTCAGCCCGTGGGTCATATCGGTGTCGATGAAACCCGGGGCCACCGCATTGACCGTGATGCCGAGACGGCCGACTTCACGGGCAAGAGACCGCGTGAAGCCGAGCATCGATGCCTTGGTCGCGGCATAGACCGAGAGCCCGCTATAGCCGGTAAAGCCGACGATCGAGGCGACGTTGACGATGCGGCCGGCGCGCTCCGACATCATGCCGCGCACGATGTATTTGCTCAGCACGATCGGCGACAGCGTATTGACGCGTATGAGTTCCTCGATCTGCGAATTGTGCATCAGCGACAGCGCGCCATCGCGGCCGAGCGCCGCATTGTTGACGAGCCCGAACAGCGGACCGAATTGCCGGCGCAGGTCGCGCACCAACTTTGGAATCTCGTCGATTTTGCCGAGGTCGAAGGCGACGAAATGCAGCGCGCCCGACTTGCCGCGCTCGGCCCCCGCAATCGCCGCGTCAAGCTCCTTGCTCGGCTTGCGCGCCAGCGCGACGACGCAATAACCCGCAGCACAAAGCGCCTCGGCGACACCCAGGCCGAGACCGCGGCTGCCGCCGGTGACCAGCACGGTGCGGACGGCTTGTCGTCGCCTGTTAGCCATAGTGCCGCACCAACTTGCCGGTGGCCGCTACATCGAGCGTCGGCACGATGCTGATGGCCGCCGGCACCTTATGGCGCGGCAGCGCGTCGCGGCAGAATTGCAGGATGTCGCCCTTGACCCGATTGAGTTCGCCCGGCGCGTCCGGGGGCTGCAATTTCGCGGTCGAGTCCTTGAGAACGACATCGGCAATCACGACTGCGCCGGTGATCGGGCTTTTGCGGCCGCGCACCAGCGACATGCGCACCTGGGGATGCCGGTTGATCACCGCCTCGACCTCCTCGGGGTGAACTTTCAAGCCGCCGATATTGATGATGCCACCGCGACGGCCGGCAAAGACGTAACGATCGCCGTGCAATTCGACCATGTCGCCGGTATCGATAAAGCCATCGCGATCGGTAAGCGGCACGTCGATGCCGATATAGCGCGCTGCGGCGCGCGGCGAGCGAATGCGCAGCGAGCCTTGCAGCACCTTCATTTCGACGCCGTCGCGCACGCGCTCGACGAAATCGGCCGGAAAGCCGGCAACGCCGTCGCGGACTTCGAAGGCGACACCGGCTTCGGTCGACGCATAGGCATGGCTGACCACCGCATCGGGAAACGCGCCGTGCAAGCTGTCGAGAATGGCCTGGTCGGCGATCTCGCCGGACAGCCGCACGTAGCGCGGCGCGATAGCGCGGATCGCGGGCGACATCAGCGCGCGGCGCCAATGCGTCGGCGTGCCGAGCAGATGAGTGACGCCGTGACGGCCGAGACGGGCAAGGTGCTCCGCGATCGGCTCGCCGGCAGAGGAGAGAGCGAGCGACGTGCCGCCCAGCACGGCGCGCAGGAAAATCTGCAAGCCACCATAGCGCCGGATATCGTAGAACGTCGCCCAGACGACCTCGTCGTCGACCTTGCGCTGGCGAAAGGCCGCGGTCAGACCGGCAACCGTATGCACCACCATCTTCGGCACGCCCGTGGTGCCGGAGGTGAGCATGACCCATTCGGTGGTGCGTGACGGGGCGGGCAGCTCTTCTGCCGGCACAATGTCCGCCGTGCCGACGATCCGGAGCGGCAGGTCAAGCGCGCTACTCGCGACCGAACGGCGATCGACGACAATGGCGTCGATTTCCGCCGCGGCGACAATGGCGGCGAAGTGAGCCGGATCCGCATCCGGCGGCAGGATGACGAGGCGGCGGGCAACGCCGTCGAGCTCGATCAAGGCCAAGGCGGTGGTCAGCTGGGCGCCGGCCGCGACCAGCACGGACTTGCCGGCGAGTTCGGCCAACCGGCCGCCAAGACTTGTGCCGCCATTGAGATCGGCGATGCGCGCGCGCGCGTGCCGATCGAACAGAAAGCGCTCCGCCGGACCGATGCACTGCCGCAGCGCTGGCGGCTCAGTGCGCGCCATTTTCGTAGACTTTCACGAAGTCGCCGAAAGTCACGGGGAACACCGCCTCTTCCGACGCCGTGAATGGATCGACGCCAAGCTTGTCCTCGAGGCGAGCGACCAGAACGGCGAAGCCGAGCGAGTCCAGGCCGAAGTCCAGGAGCACAAGATCGTCGCGCAACGGCGCCAGAATCTTGCCGTGCTCGCGCGCGATCTCCTCCATCTGACCCATTATGGTTAATTTTACCGACATAGCAGCAAAGCCTACGGTTTGTTCATTTCGCGCCGATATAGTCCAGAAGGATTACGATCAAGTTCACGCTCGCGGCGTGGTCAATACAAATGGTTTCTGCCGTGCTGGAAATTCGCTGCCGACAGATCGACACGGGCGACCTTGCCGCCGTCGCCGAGCTTTTGGAGCGCGGCTTTCCCTACCGCGGTCACGCCTTCTGGCGGCGAGCGCTCAGGGAGCTGGCGCGCCACGAACCGCCGGCCGGGTTGCCCAAATATGGTTACCTCCTGGAGACCGGCGGGCGGGCGGTCGGCGCCATCCTGATGATTTGTTCGGCGGTGCGCGCCGGCGACACGCTGGCGCCGCGCTGCAATCTGTCAAGCTGGTATGTCGAGCCGGCGTTTCGGACCTATGCGTCGCTCGTGGTGTCGCACGCGCTGCGGCACAAGGATGTGACCTACATGAACGTCTCGGCCGCGCCGCATACCTGGCCGATCATCGAAGCGCAGGGTTTTTCGCGCTATAGCGACGGCCTGTTCGTCTGCTTGCCGGCGCTGCAACGATTATCCGCCGGCGATAAGGTAGAAGTGTTGGCGCACGCGCCGGCGACAGCGGCAGTCGATGCGTTCGAGCAAAAAATCGTTCTGCAGCACGCCGAGCATGGCTGTATCGGCCTGTGGTGCGTGAGCAACGGGACTGCCTATCCGTTCGTGTTCCGGCCGCGCCTGGTCAAGGGCGTCGTCCCATGCGTGCAACTGATCTACTGCCGCGACATCGCCGACTTCGCCCGCTTCGCCGCACCGATCGGCCGTTATTTGGCGCGGCGCGGCCGGTTCATCGTGATCGCCGACGCCAACGGCCCGATCCCCGGACTGTTGGGAATTTTCCGTCGCGGCAGCAAGCCGAAATATTTCAAGGGCCCGCAGCGCCCGCGGCTCGGCGATCTCGCTTATACCGAATACGCGATATTGGGCGTGTAAACTTCCCTTCCCCATTGCGGGAAAGGCAAAGCCGTCAAACCATCAGGGCTTGGCGCACGCGGGTCGGCCATTGCGGCAGGTCGACGCCATGGGTGGCGAATAATGCCAGGGCCAGCCGATCGACGCCGAATGCGACGCAGCCGGTATGGGCGGTGGCGCCCGAGGCGGTATGCAGGCTCCACGTCGTGCCGAAATGGTCGCGGTGATAATTGAAGCTCATGCACGCGGTCGGCTCATCTTCCGAATGCACCGGGACCAGGAGCTCGAACTTCAGCTCCTGCTCGACCTGACTTATCGCCATCAGCTTGCCGCCGCGGCCGAAGAAGGGATCGCTGGCTTGCGCGATGCGATACGGCAGGCCCAGTTGGCCGGCAAAGCTCTCGGCGCGCTTCATCCAGCGTGCGCGAAAATCGAGAATCTGCTCGGCCGTGCCGACATGGACGTATTCGCGCATGCGGAACGATTGCAGCCGGTCGAGCATTTTGGACGGCTCGCGGCGGAAGCAGTCGCAGGCGACGTCGAAGACGAGCCCGTCCGCGGGCACCTTGCCGCGGCTCGCCACCAGCGGATAGACCGGATAGCAAGCCGCCGGGCTGAGAACGAGGTCCGATGCGGCCAAGCCCTCGGTCCACGCCTCGCCGGCGTCGTAACGCTCGACGCTGGCGCGAATATGACCCTCGTCGCCGCTCAGGCAGCTCACGCAGCCGAGAAAATGCGGGAAGCTTTTCAGATATCCGGACTTTTCCAACTGCCGGCGGCTCATCACCGGCGGAAACCGCAACACCTCGGTGTCCGGTTCGCGATACCGCGAGATCAGGCCGGTCAAGCCGTCGACGACCCGCTCGAAGACGCCGGTGCGCGCGTAGACGCCGTCGATGCCGGTCGGCAGCAACAGCTCCTCGGCGATCGAATCGAGCGAATGAATTGTTCTTGCCGGTTGCTTGAACGCAACGTTCATTGTTACACGCCTCTTTGCATTGATTGCGAGTTTCTCAGCACTTAAGCGAATCCGGGGCGCCGTTGAGAAGCGTAGCCGCCGCAATATTGGCGAGGATGCGATCGTTGCTGATCATGATCGGCGACGACAGGATATCGCGCAAATGCCGGCCGACGCTGAATTCCCCGTCGTTTCGATAGCCGGCGAGGCCGCAGGTCTGCATGGCGCTCATGACGGCGGCCAAAGCGAGCTCCGAAGCGTTGACCTTGAGCAAATTCATGCCGGTCTGGAAATCGATGGATTCCAACGCCGCCGGATCGGCCGCGACGGCGTCGAACCGCTGCAGCGACGAGGCGATCAAGCCGCGCAGGGTACGCAGCGAGGCGCTGGCGCGCGTCAAATGCGCAGCCGCCGGCGGCAGCGTGCCGCCCGAGCGCTGCGCCGCCTTGCGAACGAAACCGCGGGCGCGCTCGACCGCGGCGGCCGCGATCCCGGCCCAGGCCGCGCTCCAGAAAAGATGGGCGACCGGCATCATGGTCTGCGCATGGATCTTGTCGTAGCTCACCGGCACGATCTGCTCGCTGGTGCCCGCGGCAACGAGATTGAATCCTTCGCTGCAAGTCCCGCGCATGCCGAAGGCATCCCAGCCGACAATCGGCTCGAGCGTGTAATCCTGCTTGAGAAACGTGACCAGCACCTGGTCGGAACTGGCGGCGTCGGCGGAGCGGCGCGCGGTGGTGACGATGGCGTCGGCGGCTTTGCCGTAGGAGATCACCGTGGCCTGCCGTTCGAGCGCGATACGCGGGCCGTTACGCACGATCGGCGCGGCGCTGTTGCGTACATCGCCGCCGCTTTGGCCTTCGGTCGTCGAAGACGCGAACAAGAGCTGCTCGTTGCCGAGCCGGCGCAGCAACAGCTGATACCAGAGGCTGGCGCGGCCGTGGCGAACCAGGCAGGCGACCTTGGTCTGATGCATCGCGTAGATCATCGCGGTGGATGCGCAGGCGCGGCCGAGCGCGTAGCAGACGTCGACGATATCGGCGATGCTGGCGCCCTCGCCGCCGAGATCCGGCGGCACCGCAATGCCGAGCAGCCGTTCCGTCCGCGCGGCGGCGATCGCCTCTTGCGGAAACCGCGAATCGCCGTCGACCGCGGCGGCATGTTCCGCCGCGACCGCCGCCACCTTCTTGACGCGCTCGGTCAAGGCCGCCGCGGCAGTGGTGCGCAGATTGTTCGCCGTAGCGAGAATGCCGCGCGCGGCATTCCGCGCCGCCTGCATGTCGTCGATTTCCAGAGCCGTAGCGATTCGCGCGTTCATGAAGCAACTCGCAAAAATGGCCATTTACCGCGCCTGACCGCGGCTTGGTGCACCATAACTAGCGCAAAACGTAGAAATAACTCGTGGCAATATCCGGGAATTAGTGCGGTTCTTTCCTATAAAGGTTACCAATCGAAAACCCCTGCTGTGATAACGATCGGCAGAGAGGCCGGGTGAGAAGATGGTTGCGAAATGCCGCAGTTTTTCGAATTCGAATTGAGGAAACATTCACCGTGCTGGACCGCATGAACTCCTCGGCGACCGACCGCATCGGCGCGCTGGTTCGTCAACTCTTGGCGAAACGCGGCATCGACCGCGCCGTCGGCCGCGACGACGATTTGACCGAGAGCGGCCTATCGTCGCTCGACACCGTCAATCTGATGCTCGCGGTCGAAACCGAATTCGACGTCAAAATTCCGGACCGCGACATGACGCCCGCACACTTCCGCAGCATTGCGCGGATCGAGGCGTTGGTCGAGACGCTGGCGATCAAATAAGCCGGCTTTGCGCGGCGCGGCGTGCGTAGGCGCAAGCGCCGGCGACGATTACGAGAATAATCAGGCGGAATAAAAGAGCCCGGATCGGGCCGAAGCCGATCCGGGCTTGTGTTCAGTTCGACAGTTTACTGGCGGCCCTGATAGCCGTTCTGATTTTTCAGGTTCTTTTGCATATTGGAGGCGGTACCGGTTTTCGGACCGCCGACCTGGTGCGTGCCGGGCCCGCCGCTGGCGGCGGCATTGTTCTCAGTACTGCCGGTCGGGCCGCCCATTTGGGCCATGGCCATAGACGACGCGCCGGCCAACAGCGCGGCCGCCATTGCGATCTTGATGGTGGTTTTCATCGTTATTCTCCTGTTCTCTCCCTCCCGGTTCCGCTCATAGGCGCAACATCCAGGAGGCAACTCACCGCACAGACCGCTGTTCCAGTTTTTGGGCAAATAACGGGCACCGGAACCGCGGAACTTTCGCCAATTCCGCCGAATTGATTGGCTTTCGGCGCAAGCGCTATCGTCGCTGCGCGAGTTATTCGAGCCGCCTCCCCGCGTGCGAAGCCCTTTATGAACAAAACCGTGTATTACGCCAGCGTCGGTCCCGTGCTGACGCTTTACGATCTCGACGTCGCGCAGGCCGTGCTCACGAAACGCAGCATGGTGACGCTGCCGGCCAATATTCAATATGCCTGGCCGCATCCGTCGCGGCGTTTTCTGTATGTCGTCTCGAGTACCGGCGGACCGGGCCTTGCCGGCGACAAGCATTACGCCAGCGCTCTCGCCATCGATGCGGCGACCGGTGCGCTGCGGCTGCATGGCGATCCGGCGGCGCTGCCGTCGCGCCCGATCCATGCCAGTGTCGACGCCGGCGGCCGTTATTTGCTCGTGGCCCATAACACGCCGAGCGCCGTGACCGTCCTTCGCATCGATGGCGATGGCACGCTGGGCGCAAGCGTGGCGCAGCCCGAAAACCTCGACACCGGCATCTACGCCCATCAAGTCCGGCTTACGCCCGACAATCGCATCGCGATCCTGGTGACGCGCGGCAACAATGCCGGCGACGGCAAACCCGAAGATCCCGGCGCGATCAAGACATTCCGCTTCGATGACGGCGTCTTGACCAATCTCGCTTCGATCGCGCCCGGCAACGGGCTCGGCTTCGGGCCGCGGCATCTCGACTTTCATCCGGAGAAGCCCTGGGCTTTTGTCTCCGTCGAGCGGCAGAACAAGCTCTATGTTTACGCGCTCGATGGCGACAGCGGGCTTTCCCGCACGCCGCTTTTCGTGACGGAAACGCTGTCCGATCCCAAGACGACCGTGCCGCAAGGCGCCGGCGCGATCCATGTGCATCCCAACGGCAAATTCGTCTATCTCACCAACCGCACGTTTCCGGCGTCGGGTCCGGGCGCAAGGAAGGTCGCGCCCGGCGGCGAGAACAGCGTCGCCGCTTTCGCCGTCGATCAAACGACGGGCGAGCCGACGCTGTTGCAAAATCTCGACGGCCGCGGCCTGCAATTGCGCACCTTCGGCATCGACCCGACCGGCCGCCTTATAGCCGTCGCCAGTATCATGGCGGCCGAAGACGGCACGCTGCCGGCCGGCATCACGGTCATGCGCGTCGGCGGCGACGGCAGGCTTGCTTTCGCGCGCAAATACGACGTCGATGTCGGTGACCATGCAGCAATTCTGGAGCGGCATGGTGACACTGGAATAGCTGCCGTAAGTCGCCGCGGTGAACGACGGCGGTATCAATCATGTGCCTTCTTGCTCGCGCGCGCCCGGTTCCCCACTTTCTTGGCAGCATGATCCTTCAGGCTAAGGTCATAACGCCGAGGTACAAAGCCATGTCCATCCGCCCCGTGAAAAGCATCGTCACCTCGAAGCCGACCATCGAAGGCGCCGGCGTCAAGCTCAACCGCGCCTTCGGCTTCGGCAACACGAGCGAATTCGATCCGTTTTTGCTGCTCGACGATTTCCGTAACGACCGGCCGGACGATTACCGCGCCGGCTTTCCCTGGCATCCGCATCGCGGCATCGAGACCATTACCTACGTGCTGGCGGGGACCGTCGAGCATGGCGACAGCCTCGGCAATCGCGGCAATCTCGACGCCGGCGACGTGCAATGGATGACCGCCGGCCGCGGCATTCTGCATCAGGAAATGCCGCAGGGCGACACAGCCGGCCGCATGCACGGTTTTCAGCTCTGGGCCAACCTGCCGTCGTCTTTGAAGATGACGGCGCCGCGCTATCAGGACGTCAAGGCCGCGGAGATTCCGGAGGTCGTCGACGACGACGGCAGCCGCGTTCGCGTCGTCTGCGGAGAATTTTGGGGCCGCCGCGGTCCCATCGAAGGCGTCGCGGCCGACCCGCGCTATCTCGATATTGCCGTGCCGCCGGGCAAGCGCAAAACTTTCAAGGTGGAAGTCGAGCGGCACGCCTTTGCCTATGTGTTCGAGGGCTCAGGGACTTTCCGCGATGCGTCGGCGCCGTTCGGCGTGCTGACCGAGAAGACCGACGGCATCAACGAGTTCGTCGTCCGCGAGCAGACCGGCAATCGCTCGCTGGTGCTGTTCGATCGCGGCGACGAGGTCACGGTGCGGGCCGGCGAAGATGGTATCCGCTTCCTGCTCGTTTCCGGCAAGCCGATCGAGGAGCCGGTGGCCTGGCACGGCCCGATCGTGATGAACACGCAAGCCGAGCTGCAGCAGGCCTTCGCCGAACTGCGCGGCGGCACGTTTATCAGATAACCCCCTGCCCCTGGGGCCGCAGCGGCGGGTTTGAAATCCGCCCCTAAGATTGCGATGCCGCAAATCGACGCAACTCCCGTTTTATAAATCTGCTATCCTCCCCGGGCGAAAGGGCGTGCGGCGCCGCAAGCCGACACCCCGGCAATCAAAAAATTTGCGCCAGCAGGGAGGGAGGAATGAGAAAGCTATTTGCCGTTCTCGTCGCCGCCGCCGCGGCGATATCGTTTAACGTCGTGGCGCGCGCCGACGACTATCCGTCGCGGCCGGTCACACTGATTTCCGTATTCGGTCCAGGCAGCGCCAGCGACACCATCTGCCGCATCATCGCCGATCCGCTCAGCAAGGCGCTCGGCCAGCCGGTCGTCGTCGAAGATCGTCCCGGCGCCGATGGCGCGGTCGCCGCGGCCTATGTGCATCATCAGCCGGCCGACGGCTACACGCTGTTGATGGCGACCAATTCGCCGCTGTCGGCCGATCCGTTCCTGCACAAGGTCGACTACGACGCGGTGAAGGATTTTGCGCCGGTCACGCGCGTCGGCAGCTTCACTTTGATGCTGGTGGTCAATCCGAAACTGCCCATTCATTCGGTCAAGGACCTGATCGCCGACGCCAAGGCCAATCCCGGCAAATTGTCGTTTGCCTCCGGCAACACCGCCGGCATCGTCGGCGGCGATACGCTCGCCAACTGGGCCGGCATAAAATTGATCCACGTGCCCTACACCTCTACGCCGCCGGCGCTGGAAGACATCATCGCCGGCCGCGTGTCGATGATGTTCGCCGACTTCACCACGGCGATGCCGCATGTGGCGGCCGGCTCGCTGCGCGCGATTGCGGTGTCGCGCCTCAAGCGCTCGTCGCTGTTTCCGGATCTGCCGACCATGGACGAATCCGGCCTCAAGGGCTTCAATCTCGATGCCTGGGCGGGGCTGGTCGCGCCGGCCGGCGTGCCGCAAAGCGTGATCGACAAGCTCAATCCGGTGCTGCGCAAGATCATCGACAGCCCGGAAGTCCAGGCGAAGTTCAAGAACGTCGGCTTCGAAGGATTTTCCTCGACGCCGCAAGAGCTCGGCGACTACATCAAGGCCCAGCTCGTCGAGTGGCAGAAGATGGTCAAGGACGCCAATATCCAGGCGGATTAGTTTGCTATCCCGCCCCGCGGTAGCGGGGAGGGGGGACCGCGCGAAGCGCGGTGGGCGGGGCGCGGACATCGACACCTTTCTTGCAACGAAAGAGAAACGTCGAGTCAGACGCCCCCTCCACCATGCTTCGCTTACGCTCGCATGGTCCCCCTCCCCGCTTTCGCGCGGGCGGATGGAATCCCGCTTAAGCCGCGCGCCGCTCTTCGGCCTGGCGCGCGGACGGCGCGGCGGCGTCCGGGACGCGCCGCCGGCAGGCGTAAACGTGGGTGAATTCGGCGCCGAGCAAAACGATCTGCGACGAATAATAGACCCAGATCAAAAGGATCACGATCGAGGCCGCCGCACCATAGGTCGAATTCGAGCGCCAGCCGGCCGATATAAAGCCCGATCAAGAACTTGCCGATCTCGAACAGCGCCGCGGTGATCGCTGCACCCAGCCAGACGTCGCGCCAGGCGACGTCGGTGTCCGGCAGCCATTTGAACATCATCGCGAAAATGAAGGCGATCGCCACCACCGAGACGAGCGAGCCGGCGAATTGCAGGCTCGTCGCGGCGCCCAGATAATGGCCGGCAGCCGACAGTCCCGCGGTCAACAGCAGCGAGACCAGAAGCAGGAACCCGAGCGCCAAGACAGCCGCGAGCGAAACCAGATAAGCGCGCACGAACTGCCACACCCCGCTGATCTTCTTGGCATCGACCTCCCAGACGGTGTTGAACGCGTCTTTGAGCTGGACAACGACGCCGAGCGCCGAGAACAACAGAATGGCGGTGCCGATGGCGGTGGCGAGCAAGCCCTGCTCCGGCTTGCTGGCGCCAACCAGCATCGCATCGACCGCCTTCGCCGCGGCATCGCCGAGAAGCCCGCGCAGTTGCAGCTCGACCTCCCCGCGCGCGGCGTCCTGGCCGAACACGAGGCCGGCCACCGCCACCGCGATGACCAGCACCGGGCCGAGCGAGAACACCGAATAATAGGCAATCGCCGCGCCCTGGCGGCCGTCCTTGTGCGCCACCCAGGCGGCGGCGGCGGCGCGGAGGAGATGCCAGAATTTTGTCGTCGGAAGCGTCACGATGCCGGTTCAACGTGAGCCATGCCGCGCCGGTTCCGCTCGGCGATAGCGGGGCAATGTTCCGATCCACAATGTCAAACAGCGCATTTCGTCCCGCAAAATCTCCCGTTCTCGCGATGCGCCTTGGCATCCGAGCTTTGCCCACGCCACGCTTCAGACAATGCAGCGCCGGGAGGCGCCAGGGTCTTGGCCGCGCCACGCGGGCGAACGTTACCATTCGCTCGCGCTTCGGGCGCGGCGCGCGCCACAGGACAATTCCCTTACGAGAACCGCCTGCTTCGGGCGCGCTGCGCCTCCCGGCGCTCCACCCGCGGTCCGCACCACGGCGGTCCGGACCGCCACGGCAAGAAACCGCCCTCGCCCCGACCGCCCGGCATTTCAGCCGGCCGGCGTCCTTCACGGAGCGAGATTCGTCGCATTATGTATCTCCATCGGGGACGTTTGTCAATAGCGTCCTTTTTTGTCTCATATTGAGTCACTTATCGCCGCCCGCCAATGACCCCTGCTTGGCGCGGATCGCGGCGGTGCACTTGCGCATTCCCGATTTGCCCGATCGACCCGCGCGAGACGATCTTCGGCCGAACGGCTTCAGAACACCGACAACATCATTCGGCTGCCGACGCTGCTGCACGAGGCTGTCAATGCTGCATATCTGAAGAAATCTCCCGTCCCTAATATGAACATGTACCAATGGTTACAGACTCAACCGTATGATGTTCAGCGGGAAGAGGGCCTCAAAATTCTCCGCCAGCTGCATATTCTGAAATAGGCCGCCCACGCTTGCAGACCGACCCGGAGCCTTCGATGGAAGCCGATAAAGCAATCGCCGAATTGGGCGCCAGGCTCGACGCGTGGTTCGACGGCAGCGCCGAGACGTTCGCGTCGCAAGACCGTACCGCCCAAGGCAAAGCAATCCTTCGTGGGGTCGAGATCATCAAACAGTTCGATCGCATTAAAGCCGATGGCAAGGCTGCCATTAACAGCCTAGTTGATCGGTGCGATACGACGGCAGACGACGAACGCGGATTGCCGCTCGTCGAAGCATTCGAATTTGGCGCTAGGCTTGGCCATGCTCTTTACGACGAATTTCTGGACACCGAAGGCAAGAATGAGGTTTGGCATCTGTTGGACGCAATTGTTCTGAAGCTGGATAAAGTTGGTGCAGGCCGTGAAGCGTTAGGCGTGCTGTTCGACAACGCGGATGTCGGCGTGCGGGCCGCCGCTGGAGCCTACCTGATCGATCTCATGCCGGACCGCGTCATCCCCATGCTTCGTGGCATCGATGATGCCGGAGGCGGAAATAGCGCAGATTTCGGGGCGCACTGGACCCTGCTTGCTTGGGAGCGCGAGCGAAAATCACGGTTTAATTATTTGAACCCGTAGCATGGGTGGAGCGAAGCGAAACCCCCAAATCGCGCGGTTGCTCGCTTGTAAGACGTAAGACGGTACCGGCCGTGAACCGTCAAACCCGCACGCCCGCCGCCTACTCGAAAGTCTCGATCAAAAGCCAGACCGTGATCCCGCGCGAGGTGCGCGAACGGCTCGCGCTCAAGCCCGGCGACACGTTGCGCTATCGCGTGACCGACGACGGCGTGTTGCTCGACAAGGCGCTGGCGAACGAGACCGACGATCCGTTCGCGCCTTTCGCCGAATGGTCGAGCGCGGCCGACGAGAAAGCCTATGGCGGCCTTTGACCCGTTCGACATTGTCGTCGTTCCGTTTCGCTGCGCCGACCGTCGGGAAGCCTAAAACCTCATCCTGAGGTGGCCGCGAAGCGGCCCTCGAAGGATGCAGCCGACGCGCCCGGGGCCTCCTCCTTCGAGGCTCGCTGCGCTCGCACCTCAGGATGAGGTAAGAGATCAGTGCCGACCGTCATAGGGTGGCGAGGAGGGATGATGGGTTTCGCTTACGCTCACCCCACCCTACGAAGCACCCCTTAACGGCGCCGGCTGCTCGGCGAGCATCGATTGGATCGCGGCGCGCGTCGCATCGCGGTCGAGGCCGTGTTTGGCGATCATGTCCTCGCAATCGGCCATGATGACGTCGGCGTCCTGCATCAGCTTCAGCCGCTTGAAGCTGTCTTGGTAGTACAGGCCCATGCTCAAGCCCAAGACCTCGTACAGATTCAAGATCTGGAACGGCCAGTCGCGCTCGTGCGCGCAAAGCTCGCGATGGTCGGAATGATAGAGCGCGACCAGCGCGTCGATGTGGGCTTCCTCGGCGGCCTCAAGCTCCTTCAATTGCAGCTCGCGCCGATAGGCCGGCAGCACGCGAAGCTCGTTGGCCTGCAGCCCGACGGCGGGCTGCGCCAGATCGACCAGCGCGATGCCCGGCACGGCGCGCAAAATCTCTTCGGCGGCTTCGACCACGCCGCGGATGCCGGGATGCTGGTGCAGCGCGATTCGCATCGGCACCGGATTGCGCAACAGCGGCCGTAGCCGATCGAGGTTTTTGCGCACGAATAGCGTGAACGGCGTCATCTCGAACGGTTTTGCGCCGCGCGTTTGTTCCGCCGCCGGCAGCGTCATTTCGGTGAATTGGACGTGACAGGACGGGCACCACGACAGCACCTGCCCGGTCTTGCTGCGCGACAGCTTGTCGAGCGCGCTCTCGGCGACGCGGCCGAAGGTCGAAAGATCGCCGGCGCGCAGTTGCTGGATGCCGCAGCAATGGGTCGGGCCGCCCATCACTTCATAAGAGACGCCGAGCGCGTCCATGATGTCGAGCGCAAGAAGCGCGATATGCGGCGTCTTGAGCACGTTGCAGCCGGTGTAGAACACGAAGTCGGCCGGCCCGCCGGATGCGCCGCCCGATTTGGCGCCTTGCTTGCTTCCTTGCCCGAGCCGCGCCAACAGCGCATCGTCGAGCTGGATTTTTGCAATGGCGTTGACGTCGCGCGCCACGTGGCGAAAGCCGTCGACGCCCTTGCGGCGGCGCGCCGCGTCGTCGTTTTCGGCACGCGCCATGGCGGCGCGCGTCATGCTCAATAGAAAGCGCGGATTGACGCCATAGTCGCAGGCTTCGATGCAGTCGCCGGAGCGCACGCAGCCGGCAGCCCATTGGCGCGCCGCCTCGCTGCCTTCACCGCCCCGCAAAATATCGATGACGCCGCCGATGACGCCCGCCGGATTGGCGCGTTGCTCGGCCGACAGCCCGGCCGCCACGGTCGTCGGGCAGGCTGCGACGCATTTGCCGCAACGGGTGCAGGCGTCGATCATGGTGTCGACGCGGGCGGCCAAGGCGGACTCGAATGTCTCGGGCATATTTATCCCAACGGCATTAGGCGTCGACTCGTTCGGCTGTCATCATCCGCGAAGGCGGATGATCCAGTATTCACTGCGCCGGCGGCGCTTACTGGATGCTCCGCCTTCGCGGAGCATGACAAGTCAAGAACGAATGCCGTTGCCAGTATAGTCCGTTCCGCTCATTCCCGACAGCGGGGAATCCAGCGCTTGCGCCGCGCCCGATTGAAGGCCCCGGCCAGTCGCGCTAGACATTGAGCCTCTCCAGCGACGCCCGGCCATCTCTCGTGGAGTTGCGCCGGGCGTCTCTTTGAAATCCGCCACATGCGAGGACTCCGATGGGTGAATTCGCGATCGGCCAGCCGGTGCCCCGGTTCGAGGATCCGCGGCTGGTCAAAGGCCACGGCCGCTATATCGCCGACATGACGTTTCCCGGCATGGCGTTCGGCTATGTGCTGCGCTCGCCGCATGCCCATGCCCGCATCCGCGCGATCGACACCGCGAAGGCCAAGGCCGCGCCCGGCGTGCTCGCGGTCATCACCGGCGCCGACTACAAGGCGGCGGGTTTTGGCGATTTGCCGGTGCCCGGAGGATTGTCGCGCCGCGACGGCAAGCCCGGCTACCGGCCGCGCTATCCGGCGCTGGTCGAGGACAAAGTGCGCATGATCGGCGACTATGTCGCCTTCGTCGTCGCCGAGACTTATTTCCAGGCGGTCGACGCCGCGGAGCTGATCGCGGTCGACTACGAGCCGCTGCCGGCGATCGTCTCGACCGGCGATGCGGTCAATGCCGGCGTGCCGCTCGTCTGGGACGATTGCCCGAACAATATCGGCTTCGTCCAAGTCGAAGGAAATAAGGAAGCGACCGACGCGGCGTTCGCCCGCGCCGCGCATGTGGTCAAGCACAAATTCGTCATCAACCGCGTCACCGCGGCGACCATGGAGCCGCGCGGCGCCATCGGTCTCTACGAGCCGGCCGACGGCCGCTACACCATCTACACCACGCTGCAGCGGACCAATGTGTTCCAGACCGAGCTGTCGCAATACGTGCTGAAAGTGCCCGACAACAAAATCCGCGTGGTGTGCGGCGACATCGGCGGCAGCTTCGGCATGAAATCGGCGGTCTACAACGAAGTCGCGCTGGTGCTGCTCGCGGCCAAAATGATCGAGCGGCCGGTGAAATGGGTGGCGACCCGCTCGGAGTTCTTTCTCTGCGACGCGCAGGCGCGCGACAACGTCACCGAAGCCGAACTCGCGCTCGACAACGACGGGCATTTCCTCGGCTTCCGCGCCAAGATCATCGCCGCCATCGGCGCCTATCTGCAGGTCGGCATGCCGGCCTTTACCGGCAATCTCGGTACGCTCGCCGGCGTCTATCGCACGCCCGCCTCGCATGTCGACGTCACCGCGGTGTTCACCCACACCCAGCCGGTGCGGCCTTATCGCGGCAACGGCCGCCCCGAAGCGGGCTATGTCATCGAGCGCATGGTCGACCTTGCCGCCGATCAGCTCGGCATCGATCCGGCCGACATCCGCGCGCGCAACAGCATTCCGTCAAGCGCCATGCCGTTTAAAACCAGCGTCACCTTCACCTACGACTGCGGCGAGTTCGAAAAGAATCTGGCCATGGCGCTGCAGGCCGCCGACAAGAAAGGCTTTGAGGCGCGGCGCGCGGCTTCGAAGAAGAACGGCAAGCTGCGCGGCTTCGGTTTTTCCAACACCATCGAGCGCTCCGCGGCCGCCGGGCTCGAAGGCGCGGAAATCCGCTTCGACCGCACCGGCACGGTGGCGATCTTTTCCGGCAGCATCAACCAGGGCCAGGGCCACGAGACCGCGTTCAAGCAGATCGTCTGCGACCGGCTCGGGCTCGACCCCAACGATGTGACCTATATCCAGGGCGACACCGACCAGGTGTTCTTCGCCGAAGGCACCGGCGGGTCGCGCTCGGCGACCATGTCGGGCTCGGCCTTCACCATGGCCGCCGAGAAGGTCGAGACCAAGGCCAAGGCAATCGCCGCCAAAATGCTCAAGCTCGATGTCGCCGACGTCAATTTCCATGAAGGGCTGTTTTCGAGCAAAAAAACCAACCAGACGATGACCATCAAGGACGTCGCCAAAGCTTCGCTCGATCCCAAGAACCTGCCGGAGGGCATGGAGCCGGGTCTGATCGAAAAAGCCATCTATACCGGCACGGTGGCGAGCTATCCCAACGGCGTCCATGTCTGCGAGCTCGAGATCGACGAGGAGACCGGCACCGTCGAGATCGTCGGCTATCACGTGGTCGACGACGTCGGCACCGTGATCAATCCGCTGTTGCTGCACGGCCAGATCGACGGCGGCATCGCCATGGGCATCGGCCAGATTTTGATGGAAGACATCAAGTTCGACACCGAGGGCCAGATTCTCACCGGCTCGTTCATGGATTACGCCATGCCGCGCGCCGGCGACATGAGCGGCTTTCACGTCGACAGCAATCCGGTGCCGACCAAGACCAATCCGCTCGGCGTCAAAGGCGCCGGCGAGGCCGGCTGCGTCGGCGCCATGCCGGCGGTCGCCAACGCCTTGGTCGACGCGCTCTCCCCGCTCGGCATTAAGCATGTGCCGATGCCGGCAACGCCGGAAGTGTTGTGGCGGACGATCCACGCGGCGCGGGGCAACAGCGCGTAGCGGACGAAGCCGTTACTGCTCGAGCTTGATGTTGGCGTCGCGGATGACTTTCGCCCATTTTTCGACGTCGCTCTTCATCAACGCGCCGAACTCCGCGCTTGTGCGCGGCGCGACGCCGTCGCCGAGGCTGGCAAGCCGCGCCTTCACCGCGGTGTCCGCCAGCGTGTCGTTGACCCTGCCGAGGCGAAGGGCAATAGCAAGCCGCGGGTTCTTCTTTCCGCCCGGCGCGGAGCGGTGAACGCGCGGCCACGGGCCGCGTCAAGGCAGGCGAAGGATCACGTTGTGCGGGCGTCGGGGTTGGTCGTCGTCCGTCGTGACAGTCACGAACAGACGCTCGCGCCAAGCGCGCTCGACGAGCTCCTTCATCTCCCTTTCGCGGCTGACGAACGAGTGCTCACCGTGTTCGGTGTCCAGGAGGAATCCCTCGAAGTCTCCAAAGCGATCGAACGCAAGGCCGCCGATCTTGCCGAAATAGCGATGCCGGTGCTCGTGCGTATGACCGGGTTTGCCAGGGTGAGGGACAGGCAGCGGGCGCGGCGCGTAACCGAGCAGCGAGGCAGGAATGGAAGCGGCATTTCCATTCAAGCCATCGATCATGCCCGCAATATAGTTGATGTAACGCTGCAGGACCGGATACCAGCGATAGGCCGGCGACATCGCCTGCAACCTCGCCTTAAAGATCGCCAGGGTGTTTTCTTCGGGGCCAAGCAGCTCGGCTGCGCTCTGCACCTGAATTGCGACCTGGAAAGCGCCGGTGACATAGCGCCAGGACCGCGCCGCAACAGGCGCTCTGTCGGCCGGCGCCGTAACAGCGGCCCGCGGCGCGTCCTCTATCACGGCCTGTTCGACCATTTTGGTGGCCAGGCGTCGCACCAGAATATTGAATTGCTGGCCCCGCTTCACTCCGAGGGGAACGTCGACGGTGAACAGGCCGGCGAAATTCTTGCCGGCCGCGGAGGGTATCGGAATGTATGTCACTCCCTTCACGACCGGGCAGCTGATCGTGTGGCTGTCGGCCGCAGTGAGCTGATGCGTCGTGTAGATTTTAGACGCCAGCGAAATAACGCTCGCCGCCGAAACTTGCGGCCAGTAGATATAGGCGGTGGCGCCGCCGGCGTGTTGCCCCAGTCGATCATCATCTCGTCGGGGTAGTTGAGGATGTTTCCCGAACCGTCCAGGACCTGAGCGCTCGGCCGCGTGTCGAAGGCCTGGGGAACGCGATGGGTGGCCGCCGGTCCCGGATTGTCGCATCCCGAGATCTGCAGATTGCGCTGCGCCAGCTTGCCGTTGTTTCCGGGGTTTGATTCCACGCTCGACGAATAGATGATCGGCGCGTCGTCGTAGGCGATCTGGGCCACCAGACAATGGTGACTGCCGGGATAGCTGCAGTTGTTGGACGCATCATAGACGTCGAGGAAACATCCGTAATAAGCCCACACGCTGTCTTGCCCCGACACCATCGGCACCTCGATGGTCCGGATGTTGTTGTTCGAAGCGGCGGAGTTGTAGTCGTTCGAACCGGTCGCGTCGGTCGCGAAGAACGGCGTCGTCTGGATCGCCTGCCCGGTCGGATCCGGAGGCAGATTGGCCGCCGACGGCAGCGGGTTGGTCGGCAGCGCCGGATAGCCCGGGTTGCTGAGATAGGTCGTGTATGGGTCGAAGTCCGTGTCGAACGACGGCGCGACCCACAAGCGGAAGAAGACGCGCACATTGCTCGCTTCGCCCGCCGAGCCCTGCACGTCGCTGGAAAGCCGGACCCGCGCTATGGCGAAATTGTAATTCTGAGCGCCGGTCGAACTGAGCGGCGTGACCGATGAGAATTGGGTTTCGTCATTGGCCTGATCCCGCAGCCCGTTCAGCGGATCATTCCCGCCGGCCGGGACCGGCACGGTGTAGGCCGTGGTGCCGTTGAGGTAGCCGATGAGCTCCTGAATGTAGCTATATGGAGTCTGGCCGTTTGAGAAAACCGGAGCATTCGCATCCCCGGGCAGCGCGCTTTGGCCCTGGGTCATCGTAAAGACCCGCAGGTCCTGACTGAGGTAGGAAACCGCCTGACTGTCGGTCGGATCGATATTGAGGAAATAAGGATCCTCGCCGGCGTCGAGCTCAAAGTTGATCGTGTCCTGCGAGTTCGGTCCGGGAACGGTGACGCCGGCGGTCTGGAAGGTGGCGGTGAGCGTGTATTGCGTACCGCCGCTCGATGGAAACGGCGTAACCAGCGGGTTGGCGAAGGTCACGTCGAAGGAGAACCTGATCCTCTGGATCTCCGTCGGGTTCGTCGGGTCTTCGTAGATCGGTATCGGCTGAGCGGGGGGAGGATCGCCGGGCGTGGCCGGCGTCGGCGTGATCGTTATGCCCGGCACGTTGGCGAACGGCCCCGTCGGCGTCGGAATGGTGACCTGGAAGGAGTTGAACGTGTTGATGCTGAAATCTTCAAGCGCCAGCCAGAAGGCCGTGGAGAATACGCCTTTGTTGGTCTTGATCGCTTCCTTTACTTCATCTTTGCCGAACATGTTTTTATTGACGAGAAACGACAGCGAGCCGAGCGGAATGATGCAGGCGTTGTCGGCCGCGCTCCAGTAGCACTGCACATTGCAGCTCACGCCGTTCATCTGCACGATGCCGAATTCATTGTTGCAGGCGTCGCCAATCTCGTCGCCGCCGTCGCCGCCGCTGGTGGTAAAGCTCGTCAGCAGCGGATCGGTGCAGGCTTCGGCCAGTTCGTGCGAGAAAGTATTGACCACCCCGTTCGAAGTGGTCTGCGTCAGGCTTTGGCCGTTGTCGGTGATCCAGGCGAAAAAGGCCTGGACACCGTTGTAGGTGAAATTGAGATGTTCACCTTCGGCGCCGTTGGTATTGCCGAAGGTCGGGGGCGTCACCACCGCATAAAATCGGTTATGCCCGGCGAGCGGCGCAGGACATGACGGATTGTTCTGCAGATATGTGGTGAGCATCGTCTGCACGTCGTTGTCGCTGTAGGGATTCGGCGGATCGCCCGCAGTGTTCATGAACTTGCCGAGCATGGTGCCCGGGCCCACGCCGCGGTATTGCGCCATTCCGGTCATGTAGGGTCCGGTGACGATACCGGTGAAGCACTGGTAGTAGGTGTCGGAAGAGACGGCCGGCGGCGGTGAAGTACCGGCCCAATAGGTGCCCCAGAATATGACGACGACCTCCACATTGGTCAGCACCGGGCCGCCGCTATCGGTGACGGTGACCGGACCGGCAGCGTTCTGATGGATGTCAAAGGGGGTGATTCCGCCTTTGGCGGGTTGCGGCGCTGGCGCTTTCGAAAACTCTTTCATCTCACTTCTCCCTGTGTTGGCGCATAAAGCGGCTGCCGAAAAAGCGGCGACGCAGCTTTCAGTTCGCGCCGCAGCGCGCCGCGCCGGTCTTTCGCGGCGGGTGCGATTGCGGCAGATGTGACGTGCCAGCTTCGCTGGCAGATTTTTCGATGTGTCGGCTGTCAAGCGCACGAACACGATCGTGCGAACACGCGCGGCGGAGCAATCGATCGACATATCGTTCGACCGATGGCCGCCCTAACCCGTGCGGAGCTTGCCGCAGGGAAGCGGAATCATACTGAACGACGGCGTTTGCTTCGCGTCCTGCGGACGCGACACAGTTGACTTCGCCCATGGCCCCTCGCTTAAAAGCGCTGCATCCAAATGGGCAAGCAGGGAGAGCTTATCAACCGGAACGTGTCTTAACAATGACGCTTATGCGGCAGCGAAACATACGATGCGGAGCCGGTTACCGCCGGTTATGTCAGTAGAGCAGACCTTTAGATACCGCCACGCTCTGGATCTCGATCATCATCTGCGGTTGTGCGAAGCCCGCTATCAGGCTTCGTCTGTATGCCGCTTGAGCATTCGTTTCCAGGACCGTCTCCAGTCCAGGAGCGTCAGCGGTCATAATCTTACAGAGAATGGCGTCGTCCAATCGAAAATATTCGTGCCTGATGCGGTCACCGATGCGCTTGATTTGCGCCCACGGCTCCGTCGGGAAGTCGGTGAGCCAAGCGTCAGGGATCTGTCGCACAGCCGCCGAGATGGTTTGAATCGCGTAAGCAGCGGCCACCGCGCGCGACTGGATCATCGCGAAAGGTGGAAAGTCATATGCGCGGCAATCTCGCGCAGGACGGCCGTCTCCGCCAAGCAATCGCGAACGGCGATCGTCGGATGGCGCGGTATCAACTGATCCGAACAGCGTCTTGCTCGATACTCTGCTTCATCAACGGATGCAGCGCTTCCCGCGTCGTGGATAGTAACCGGCGCCGGCGGCCTCAAGCCGCCAGCGTCGTATCGATGCGTCCCAGGGCGCCGCGCAGGGCGGCAAAGCAGTCGGGGTCGATCGCGGTGCCGACCATCTCCGTCATCAGGGCCAGGGCCTTGGTGACCGGCATGGCGGCCCGGTAGGGCCGATCGGCGGTGAGCGCGTCGAAAATATCCGCCGTCGTGATAATCCGGGTTTCGCGGACGATTTCGTCGCCCTTGAGCCCGCGCGGATAGCCCTTGCCGTCGAGCCGCTCATGGTGCGCGCCGGCGATGGCGGCAAGATCGCCGAATGCGGCGATGCGCGCCAGAATCGTTTCGCTAAAGGCGGCATGCATCTGCATCGCCGCCCATTCGTCCGCGTCGAGCTTGCCGGGCTTGTCGAGAATGGAATTGCTCACGCCCAGCTTGCCAATGTCATGCAGCAGCGCCGCACGCTTGAGCCAACGCCGCCGCTCGTTCGAAAAACCCATTTGCTCGGCGATCAGATCGGTGAACAGCGTGACACGTTCGCTGTGGCCGGCGGTGAAGGGGCTCTTCGAGTCGACGACTTGCGCAAAGGCGGCGGCAATGTCGTCGAGATAGTCCTCGTCGACGGCGATACGCTCTTGCGCCGGCTCCAAGGCGTAAAGCGCCGTCTGTAATTGGTCCGAGCGCAGAGTGTCCCAGAATTCCGGGCGGGCGGCGACCCGCTCAAAAGCATCGACCAGTTGCGGATCGAACCAGGTTCCGGAGCGATGCTGCACTTCCCGCCGCGCGGCTTCGATACCGTCGCCGACCTGAAACACGTCGACGACTTGCGCCAACAGCGCGATCCGCGAATACACCGGTATGGCGACGGCGACGGCTCGCGTCGGCAAGCCGCTGCCGTCCCAATGCTCGTCGAGATTTTGTATGCCTTGGGCGACGGCTTCGGAAAATCGCATTTTACGCGCGATCTCGGCGCCGCGGTGGCAGCGCGTCTCGACTAATTCCTTGGGCGCCGTTCCCGCGGTTTGAAATGCGGCGATCAGCGCCCGGATGCGTTCCGCAAGGCCGGCTTTCAACCCGGTATGCGCCAAAACGAAGCGGAGCGCCTGCGGCAGGCTGCCATCAATCAATTTTGCGTCGTGTTTGAAACTCAGGTCGTCGGTCAGGTAAAGCTGGCAGATGCGCGCCGCGTTGCTGCTGCAGCCAAGGTCTTTCAACAGCAGCGTGTAATAGAGTTCCCATATTTCCGTCTGGCTCAAGCCGATCTCGCGGCCGATATGAATGCCGATCCAGCAACAGCGGACGCAGTGGCCGGCCGGCTGGCCTTCGACCATATCCAGGGCGTGACTGAGCGCTCCGAGCAATTCGGACAGGACAATCTGTTTTCCAGACGGACCCGGTGTGGCGTTCATCGTGGCAAAATCCGAAAAATCGCCTTGGTCACGGAACGGAACACCCCACCACATGCGGCTTAACGGGCCGTTTAGCCGCTGGAGGAAATTGATAGCTATCGGGACCTGTCGCGGCGGTTGTTCTACCCGCGGGGGCCGGCTCATGTGCCGAGAGATTCCATCACCGCCACGCCTTGAATCTCGATCATCATTTCCGGCAGGGCGAAGCCGGCCACGGTGATCGCGGCGCTTGCCGGAAAATCACGCCCGAAGATTTCGGTGCGCAATTCGGTCATGCGCGTGGTGTGGCGCGCGTCGATCAGAAACACCGTCATGGTGACGAGGTCGGCGAGCTTGGCGCCGGCCTCGGCCAGCGTCTTCTCGATATTGCGAAACGTCTGCCGGCACTGCGCGTCGAAATTGCCGGCAAGCGACTTGCCCGTATCGTCGACCGCGCCGGTGTGGCCGGCGAGCCAGATCGTCCGCGCCGCGCCCTCGGTGATGACGGCCGGCGAGTAAGCGCGCGTTTGCGCCCGCGGGCCGCTCACGAATGACTTTTGCATGCCTTCCTCCCCTGCCGTCGTCATGGCCGGACTTGTTCCGGCCATCCACGTCTATGCTATGCCGCACATCGTAAAGACGTGGATGCCCGCGACAAGCGCGGGCATGACGGCTTAAAATGGACGAATGCCTTCAATCGACCCTCACACGCAGTCGACCGCCGCCCTGCCGCTTGCCGGCATCCGCGTGCTGGAATTCTGCCATACCATCATGGGCCCGACGGCGGGATTGATCCTGGCCGATCTCGGCGCCGACGTGATCAAGATCGAGCCCACAGGCGGCGACCACACGCGACGGCTTTACGGCTTCGCCGCCGGATTTTTCCCGCACCTTCAACCGCAACAAGCGCAGCCTCGCCGTCGACTTGAAGTCGGACGAAGGCCGCGGCGTGCTGCATCGCCTGGCGGCGACGTCCGACGTCGTCCTGGAAAATTATGCGCCCGGCACCATGGACCGGCTCGGCTGCGGCTATGCCGATCTGGCGAAAGACAATCCGCGCATCGTTTATTGCGCGCTCAAAGGCTTTCTCAGCGGCCCGTACGAGCACCGCCCGGCGCTCGACGAGGTGGTGCAATTCATGGCGGGGCTGGCCTACATGACCGGCCCGCCGGGCCAGCCGCTGCGCGCCGGTGCCTCTGTCGTCGACATCATGGGCGGCCTATTCGCGGTGATCGGCATCCAGGCGGCGTTGCGCGAGCGCGAGCGCACCGGCCGCGGGCAGATGGTCAAATCGGCGCTGTTCGAATCGACCGGCTTTCTGATGATGCAGCACATGGCGGGCGAAGTGGTGACCGGGCGTCCGATGCCGCCGATGCCTTCTCGCGAAGGGGCTTGGGCGATCTACGAGCCGTTCACGACCGCCGACGGCCAGCAGATTTTCGTCGGGCTGACCAGCGACGGCCACTGGCGCCGGTTCTGCGAGCATTTCGGGCGGCCGGATTTACTGGACGATCCGGCCTACAAGAGCAACGAAGACCGCGTGCGGGCGCGGCCGGTGCTGCTCCCCCTCGTTGCCGCCATTGTCGCCCGGCATAAACTCGCCGAACTTGCCGAACTGTTCGACCGTATCGATATTCCGTTCGCGCCGGTGGCCAAGCCCGGCGACCTGTTCGACGATCCGCAGCTCAATGCCGGCGGCCGCATGCTGGAGATTGCGTTTCCGAACGGCAAACGCGCGAAACTGCCGCGGCTGCCGATCGAGATGAACGACCACGATTTCGGCCTGCGGCGGCAGGCGCCGGGCATCGGCGAGCACACCAGCGAAATTCTCGCCGAGCTCGGGCTGGCGGAAGAAGAGATCGGCAGACTGGTCAAACATGGCGTCGTCACCGCCGGAGAAGCCTCATGAGCGATTTGCCGGCAGCGGTGCACATCACCGAGGAAGGCCCGCGCGAAGGCTTTCAGATCGAGAAAGGCCCGATCCCGACCGCGCGCAAGATCGAATTGATCGATGCGCTGTCGCAGACCGGGCTTGACCGCATCCAGATCGTGTCCTTCGTCAATCCGAAAAACGTGCCGGGCATGGCGGATGCCGACGCTGTGGTCGACGGCATCGCGCCGGCGCCCGGCGTCGCCTATACCGCGCTATGGCTCAACGAGAAGGGTTTTGCCCGCGCGCTCCAGCATGCCACCCGGCTGACCAATACCGGCACCATCCAGCTTTCGGCCTCGGAGAAATTCTCGATCCGCAATCAGAACCGCGACGCGGCGGCGCAGCTCGCCGGCCAGCATGCGATTGTCGCCATGTACAAGGCGGCCGGCGCACCGGTCGAGCGCGGCTCGATCATGGCGGCTTTCGGCTGCAATTTCGAAGGCGATATTCCGGTTGCGCATGTGGTGGCGCTGACGCAGCAGATTCTCGACGTCGCGCGCGAGCACGGCGTCACGCTCAAATACATCACGCTCGCCGACACCATGGCCTGGGCGACGCCGCTTGCGATCAAGCGCATGGTCGGGAGCTTACGCGATCGCTTTCCGGAGATGGATTTCGCGCTGCATCTGCACGACACCCGCGGCATGGCGATCGCTTGCGCTTATGCGGGCCTCGAAATGGGCGTGACGCGCTTCGACGCCGCCGTTGCCGGGCTCGGCGGCTGTCCGTTCGCCGGCCATGCCGGCGCCGCCGGCAATGTCTGCACCGAGGATTTGGTTTTTCTGTGCGAGGAAATGGGCATCGAGACCGGCATCGATCTCGACGCGCTGATCGATTGCGCTCATCTCGCCGAGGACATCGTCGGCCATCCGCTGCCGGGTTCGGTGATGAAGGGCGGGACGTTGGAGAGGTTTCGGGCGTAGTTTGATGTCATCATCCGCGAAGGCGGATGATCCAGTAAACGACCGGTCCGCGATTACTGGATGCCCGCCTTCGCGGGCATGACAATTACCGCTCCCCCAGAATCTTCCAAATCCCGCTCGCCGAGGCGACGATGCGGGTGCCGACTTTCAGCTTGCTTTCGATGAACAGCACCGAGCGGGTCTCGCGCACAACCTCGCAATGCGCTTCGACGAAATCGCCGATCTTCACGCCGGCGATGAACTGCATGTTCATCTCGATGGTGGCGTGGGGCTTGTCGCCGGTCAGGCGGCGGCCGGTCATGCCCATGGCCTGATCGGCGAAGCTCATCAGCACGCCGCCGTGAAGCATGCTGCGATGGTTCCTGTGCTTGTCCGCGGTCACGATGCCGAACAGCCCGTCGCCCTTGCGCCAGACCGGCCCGATCAGTTCGCCGAAATTATGTGCCTTGACACGTTCCCAGCCCTGCGCGGCTGGATCGAACGCCGCTTCCGTCGTCGCCGCCTTGTCGTTCATGCCGGCACCTTGGTTTTCTGGCGCGCGGCTAGCCGGCGGGGAAGATCGGGAATGAGCTTGTCGGCGTTGACGCCGGCTGTGAGCGCGCGACCGTTGCCGCCGAGCCCGCGCACCGCCGCGACATAAGCGGCGACCTCGCTTGGCTCGCGCACGGCCTGCGGATAGTCGGAGGCGAAGACGAGCTGCGAGAACGCGAGCTCGTCGAGCCCGAAGCGGACCCAGTCGGCGCCCCACTCCGCGGCATGATCGGGTCCCGCCCAGCCGGCGATGTCGTAGTAGAGGCGATGATCGAGATAATAATCGAACGGCCGCCGCGGCTGCCGGCCGTGGCGCGGCACCGCCGCGGTGCCCCATTTGCTCCGCTGCTGAAAACCGCGGATGCGGCCGAGATAGCGGCCGATGCCGCCGGCGAAATGCGAGAACTGAATGCGCAAGTTCGGCAGTTCGTCGAGCAGGCCGCAATTGATCGAGCCGCACCGCCGCCGTCATCAGCGAAAACTCCCAGCCCAGCATGCGGCCGAGATCGTCGGCATCCATGCGGTTGAAGCGGATGACGCGCGGCAGCGGATGAATGAAGACATAAAGATTGAGATCGGCGCAGGCCTTCCAGAACGGCCGTAACGCTTCCGCATCGAGCGGCTGATCCTGCAATTCCGAGCCGATGACGACGCCGGGAAAGCCGAGCTCGACGGCGCAGCGTTTCAATTCGGCTGCGGCTTCGGCCGGTTTGAGCGCCGGCACATGGGCAAGGCCGATGAAGCGGCCGGGATGCGCTTGCTCCGCTTCGCGCATGCGGTCGTTGATCGCCCGGCAGATCGCGAGATCGGGCTGATCGAAACCCGAGCCGCAGGTCAAGACGCCGGCGTCGATGCCGGAGGCGTCCATCATGGCGACATGCGCGGCAAGATCAGCCAACAGCGGATTGAGCAGATAGTTCGGATTGCCGTCGCGATCGAGCTCGACCGTGGCCTTGCCCGGATCGCCCTTGAGCAATTCCGGCAGCGTGTAATGTTGTTGGAAGTCGATGAGCATGGGGGCCTTTGCATGTCATTCCGCCTCGTCATTCCGGATTGCCGCGAAGCGGCAAGTCCGGAATCCATAACCACAGGTCAGCGAGTATGGATTCCGGGCTCCTCGCTGCGCTCGGCCCCGGAATGACGGCGGGTGATTCACATGATGGCGAATTCGCTGTTGCGGCGGTCGGTCACCAGCATGGCGCCGGGATAATGCGTGATGCAGAATTCCGGCTTGACCGCCATGATCACCGATTGCGGGGTCACGCCGCAGGCCCAGAACACCGGAATTTCGTCGTCGTGGATCGGCACCGCGTCGCCCCAATCGGGCTTGGCGATGTCCTTGATGCCGATCATGTCCGGCTTGCCGAGATGCACCGGCGCGCCATGCACGGAAGGGAATCGCGTGGTGATCTGCACCGCGCGGATGGCGTCGGCGGGCTTCATCGGCCGCATCGATACGACGAGCGGGCCATGGAACGGTCCCGCCGGCACGGTTGCGATCGAGGTGCGATACATCGGCACCGTGCAATCGCAGGTCATGTGGCGGAGCTCGATGCCGCCGTCGAGCAGCGCCTGCTCGAACGAGAACGAGCAGCCGATGGCGAAAATAACCAGATCGTCGCGCCAGTATTTGCGGATGTCGGTCGGTTCGTCGGTGAGCGCGCCGTCGCGCCACACCCGGTAGCGCGGCAGATCGGTCCGGATATCGAGATCGTCGCCAAGCTCGGGAATATGCGGATCGCCGGCGCGCCGAGACGCCGATCAACGGGCACGGCTTCGGATTGCGCCGGCAGAACTGCAGAAAATCCTCCGCCAAGGCATGGGGCAGGATGGCGAGATTGGCCTGCACGAAGCCGGGCGCCAGCCCCGAGGTCGGTCCGGAATGCGCATTGCGCCGGATGGCAAGCCGCGCCGCCCGTCCCGTCGCCGGAGCATCGGGCTCGTCCCGCCGTATCGCTGCCGTCGCCATTGCGCGCTCCATTGCAGAAACCACAGCCAAGCTTGGCCGCAACGCTTTTGCCCATTTTATCATCATCGGCAAGGGAAAAGCGGGGCCGGCCGCGACGATCTTACACGCAGCGCCAAGGGACCGCTTGGCGCGTGCCGGCCGCGAATCCGGTTGAAACTAACCCCAAGATCGCGTTTGTTAACGGCAGAAAACCGCTCGCCAAGAGCTTAACGTTCAAGAGCCGCGAGCATGGGGTGACATGAGATCCAGGAGGGACATCCGATGACCGAGAAATGGAAAGAAGAGAAATGGGCCGAGGATATTTGGTACAGCGGCAAGGTTACGCGCCGCCGTATCGTCGGCTGGGGCGGCGGGGCGATCGGCGCCATGATGCTGGTCCCCGCGCCGTGGCGCGCCGCGTTCGGCGCCGAGAAGGCCTATAAGATCGGATCGGAGCAGCCGCTCTCCGGCGCCGGCGCCGCCGGCGGCAAGACCGCGGTGGTCGGATTGCAGATGGCGGCCGACCGCATCAACAAGAACGGCGGCATCAACGGCCGCCCGGTCGAATTGGACATCGTCGACGACGAGAGCTCGCCGGCGGTAGCGCGGCAAAAGACCGAAAAGCTGGTCCAAGAGGACAACATCGACGCCCATGTCGGCGGCTTTTTGTCCAACATCTGCATTGCCTGCATGCCGGTGTGGCAGGACGCCAAGATCATCAACATGATCAGCGTCTGCCTCGACACCACGCTGACCACCACGCACTGCAATCGCTACAGCTTCCGCACCTACGACTACGCGCCGGCGCAGGCCGTCGCTTTCGCGCCGACGCTCACCAAGATGGGCAAGAAGTGGCACATCGTCTTTGCCGATTATTCCTGGGGTCAGTCGACGCGCGACGCCTACATCGCGCACATCAAGGATAACGGCGGCGAAGTGGTGGGCACTACCGGCATCCCGCTCGGCACCGCCGACATGACGCCGTTCCTGTCGAAAATCTCCGGCGATTTCGACGGCCTGTTCGGCATCTTCTTCGGCAAGGATGGCGTCACCATCGCCACCCAGGCCTACGATCTCGGGCTCACCAAGAAATACAAGTGGGCCGGCGACGGCTCGATCTCGGAATTGACCAACCTGCTCGCGATCGGCAACAAGATCGACGGCTTCACCGCGATCAACCGGTACATTCCGGTGTTCCAGGGTCCGCTCGACACGCCGTATCACCACGCCTGGTTCGACGAGGCCAAGGCGCGGCTCCTCAAGGTCGATCCGTCCGGTCCGCTGCCCGACAAATACGTGCAGTCGAACTTCGAGGCGCTCAACGCGCTCAAGATCGGCATGGAGAAGGCGAAATTCCAAACCCGCGCCGACACCGACAAGGTCATCGAGGCCCTCGAAGGTCTCGAGCTGAAGGCGGGTCCCGATTTCCCGCAAGGCGACAAGACCATCCGCAAGGAAGACCACCAGGCGTTCCCGCAGGAGTTCATCTTCACGGTCTCCGGCGGCACCTATCACCTCATCGAGACGGTGCCCGGCAGCAAAACCCTGGTGCCGCCGGCCTGCAATTTCTCTGCCTAAGTGCGCGCAGAAGCAGCGACCGACATGCGCTCCCCGGTGTCAAGCCGGGGAGCGGCGTCGAGCCCTATCCTCAAGACCGAGCAGCTGTCGGTCCGCTTCGGCGGACTGTCGGCGCTTACCGACGTCAATTTCGAGCTCACGCGCGGCGAAACCCGCGCCATTATCGGGCCGAACGGCGCGGGCAAAAGCACTTTTTTCAATTGCCTGACCGGCGTGCTGCGGCCGAGCAGCGGGCGCATCATATTCGACGGCACCGACATCACCGGCCTGCGCTCCAACGCGATTTCGCGCAAGGGCATCGCGCGTTCCTATCAGATCACCAATATCCTGCCCAATGCCACTGTCTTCGAGAACGTGCGCATCGCCGCGCAGTCGCGCCGCCACGGCTGGAACATGGTCGCGCATCATAGCGCGCTGGGCGACATCAACGGCAAAGCCGAAACCGCGCTGAACGCGGTCGGCCTGCTCGGCAAGGCTGCGCAGTTGGCGTCCAATCTGTCGCACGGCGAGCAGCGCAACCTCGAAATCGGCATCGCGCTCGCCACCGAGCCCAAGCTGTTATGCCTCGACGAGCCGACCGCCGGCATGAGCCAGGGCGAAACCGACGAGACCACGGAACTGATCCGGCGCATCGGCAAAAATCTCACGATCCTGATCGTCGAGCACGACATGCAGATCGTGATGCAGATTTGCGACCGTATCACCGTGCTGCATTACGGCTCGATTCTGGCCGAAGGCACGCCCGCGGAGATCCAGGAGAATCCGCGGGTGCTGGAGGTCTATCTCAAGACATGAGCGCCATGACGGAAGCTGCGCCGAAACCGAACGGCCCGCTCGTCGCGCTCGACGGGGTGCACACCTATTACGGCAAGAGCCATATCCTGCATGGCGTGTCATTGACCGTCGATCGCGGCGAGGTGGTCGGGCTGCTTGGCCGCAACGGGGTCGGCAAATCGACGACGCTGAAAACGATCATGGGCTTGGTGCAGCCGCGCCAAGGCACGATCCGTCTGCAAGGCGAGATCACCGCCGGCGTGCCGCCGCACAAGCTGGCGCGGCGCGGCATCGGCTACGTCCCGGAAGACCGCCGCATCTTCCGGCTGCTTACGGTGATGGAAAACCTGCGCACGGGGCTCGACCGCGACGGCGTGACCGACCAACGGCGCAATGCGCTTCTGGACAAGGTCTTCACCTATTTTCCGGTGCTGGCGGAACGGCGCAGCCAAGCCGGCGGCACGCTGTCGGGCGGCGAGCAGCAGATGCTCGCCATTGCGCGTGCCATGATGCTCGAGCCGAAGATCATTTTGCTCGACGAGCCGACCGAAGGTCTGATGCCGCGCATGGTTTCGCAGATCCGCAAGATCATCGAAGTTCTGCACAACGAAGGCGTCGCCATTCTTCTGGTCGAGCAGAACGTGCCGCTGACGCTCGCCGCCAGCCAGCGCATCTACATCATGGAGAAGGGCACCGTGCGCCACCATTGCGCCGCGTCCGAGATCGACGTCAACGACGCGGTCATCAAGCAATATCTGGGGGTCTGAGGTGGACGCCGTCGGTCAATTCATCCACTCCATCCCGATCGATTTGTTGATCATCCAGACGGTGAACGGCATCGTCACCGGCATGATCCTGGCGCTGGTCGCGTCCGGCCTGACGCTGATCTTCGGCATCATGGACGTCGTGAACTTCGCCCATGGCGAACTGTTCATGCTCGGCGCCTATATGGGCGTGATCGCCTTCGCCACCACCGGCAATTTCTGGCTGGCGCTGGTGCTTGCATCATTGATCATCGGGATATTCGGCGCCGCGCTGCAGATCGTGACGCTGCGGCCCTTGATCGGCCGCGACCCGCTCAACACGATCCTCGCCACGTTCGGCATTTCGCTCGTTTTGCAGAACTATGCGCTGTGGCAGTTCGGGCCGGTGGCGCGCAAGATTTCCGAGCCGATCAGCGCCGAGTTCACGCTGTTCTATCTGCAATATCCCTGGTACCGCATCGTCATCGCGGTGCTGTCGGCCGCCATCATCGGCGCGCTCTGGCTGTTCCTGAAATTGAGCAAATTCGGCGTCTGGATCCGCGCCACGACGCAGGACCGCGTGATGGCCCAGGCCATGGGCATTCCGGTGCCGCTCGTCTACACCGGCGTGTTCGCGCTCGGCGCCGCCATGGCGGCGGCGAGCGGCGTCTTGTTCGCGCCGTTCGGCGGCGTCGACTATAATATGGGCCTGCAATGGGTGCTGGAGGCCTTCATCGTCGTCGTGGTCGGCGGCATGGGCAATCTCGCCGGCTCGATCGTCGCCGCGATCTTCATCAGCCTGCTTGAGGCCTATGCCGCGGTCTGGCTCGATCCGTCGCAGGCGGTGATCGTGTCCTTCGTCGTCCTCATCCTCACCCTTTTGTTCCGGCCCACCGGCCTATTCGCGACCCCGAAATGACCGCCGCACCGCTCGATAAGACGATGCCGCTCAAGAACACCGGTCTGAGCCACACCGCCGTTTTCTGGATCGGCTTTTGCGCGGTGATGGCGCTGTTGATCGCAGCACCTCTGGTGCTGCCGCCGTTCTGGCGCGCCTTTTTGACCGAGATCCTGATCTGGGGACTGTTGGCGATGTCGTCCGACCTGTTGATCGGCTACACCGGCATGATCTCGTTCGGCCACTCGGCGTTCTTCGGTCTCGGCATGTATGGCGCGGCGGCCGGGCTGTTGATCGTCCACCCGGGCAATCTGTGGCTCGCGATCCTGTTGGGGCTGGCCGGCGCGTCCGGCGCCGCGCTGTTCGTCGCCTATTTCTCGACCCGGCTGCGCGACATTTATTTCGCCATCACCACGCTGATCTTCAGCCAGATCTTCTACGTCATCATCTTCACCTGGACCTCGCTGACCGGCGGCGAGAACGGGCTGATCTTCGACCGGCCGCATTTCACTATACCGTTCCTGGTCGACGTCCGCTTCACGGCGACCACGATGCATTGGTTCGTGCTGGCGGTGGTGACGGGGTCCTATCTGATCTTGCGGCGGGTGACGCAGTCGCCGTTCGGCATGGTGCTGCAATCGATCCGCGAGAACGAGGCGCGCACCCGCGCGATCGGCTATGCGGTGGAACGCTACAAGATCGTCTCGGTGATGCTGTCCGGCCTGTTTGCCGGATTGGCGGGCGTGCTCTACGCCATCCAGAAGGAATTCGCCGCGCCCGACTTCGTCTATTTTCTCACCTCGGGCGACACCGTCATCTACAACGTCATGGGTGGCATCGGCACGCTGGTCGGCCCGATCGTCGGCGCCGGATTTTTTCAGCTGGCCCGCCAATTGTTGTCGCAGGCGTTCGGCGATCAGTTCCCTTATCTGATCCCCCTCGGCCTCATCTTCATCGCCGTCATTATTTTTCTGCCGCAGGGCATTCTCGGCTTTGCGCGGCGGTGGCTCAATCGTTAGCCGTCACTCTGCGGCGCGAACGAAGCGAGCCTGAGGGACGGCCCCAGTTCACACTCAGGTCCGCGACGCGCAGTTCCGCCCCGTGGGGCAAGCGCCGGCCGCGCCCCCACGTGTCGGCCTTTCAAGGAACAACAGACATTACAAATCGCGGCTGCCATTTCCGCGAATGGACTCCTCTCAGACCTGCAGCGAACACGGGACAACAATTAGATTAAATCAGCCGCAAGCTTGCCTGCAGTCTGATTTTGCACAGACGCCAATCGTCAAAGAGCGTAGATGAGTTTGCTCGAGCCGCCGGGCTCTCGATCTTTATGACGAAGGCCCGCTCGTAGCAGGAAGCAGTTGACGACAAGCGAAACCTGAATGCTGTGGCGCTGGCGGAGCCGATGACACCACGGTGCAGTTACGGACTGGGAACCCGGATATGTTGATGCGATTTGTCGTGTTTGACGATTCCGTGTCGGAGAACGGGCGAGGTTGGATGGCTGACGATTTGGCCGCCGCATTGCGCGCACCGCTAGCCGCTATCGGTGTCCGCGTCGTTCGACAGCACCGCTCCGACGGCAACTCTCACCGGAGCGGCTTTCAAGCGCACGGCATTTCCGCAAGAGAGTATAAGGCCAAATCGCAAAAGGTGCGCAGCGTCCTGGACGACATATTGAATTTCAGCGCACCGCAACACTGATGTTTTCCGCGGGAGATGATGCAATCCTTACTGGAATTTGAAAAACGCTATCGCGCAATTTTACGCCGTTCGACGGCGCCGCGGGGGGAGGGCTTTACAAATGAACTCACGTCGCCGGGTCGATCGTTCAGCACGACGGTCAATAGCGAGTTGTGCACTTCGACTTTGCCGTTGTAAGAAATGAACCCCAAATCGCGAAATTTGTTCATGAAAAAATTCACGCGGGACCGGGTTGAGCCGATCATTTCCGCCAACATCTCCTGATTGACGTTCGATATAATCGGCTCCGGGCGACCTTCTTTACCAAAATTGGCCAGCAACAACAGGACGCGGGCAAGCCGTTTTTCTGTCGAATTGAAGAGCTGATCGATCAGATCTTCTTCCACTCGGGCGCTTCTTGCCAGAATATGCGAAACAAACATTTTCGAAAATGCCGGTTCGTCTTGAAGAACCTCCGTCATCTCGGTCTTGTCGACTTGCATAACCTCGCATTCCGTTATTGCAGCCGCCGTCGATAATCGCTGCAACTGTCCGATCAAGCATCCCTCGCCGAAGAACTCGCCGGCGCTAAGCAGCGCGATGACGGCTTCCTTGCCAAGCATGGACAACACGGTGACTTTGACCCCGCCCCTTTTGATATAGAAGACGGCATCTGCATCGTCGCCCTGCGTGTAGATGATTTTGCCTGCCGGAAAGGTGGTAACGATGCGTCCCTTGGTGGCGGTCTCCAAAAACGACGCAGGGTTAAAGGCTGGCGATTTGTTTATCGCGGGCTTCTGTGAGACCATTCCAAAGTTCCATATTTTCAAATCAATATTTGCAAATAGATACACGACAGTCGCAACCTTGCTGTGCAAAAGCGAACACCATTGTTGAAAGGGTTGTGGGGAACAAGGCTGAGCGCATGAACAGCCATCGTGAACGAAGTTCCGTTCGCTGCGTGAAAAGAGAGAGTCCCGTGGGGCCGGAACTCTCTCTCGCGCGCCACGCAAACGCATACATCATGGGGAAAACCACGTCGGGAGAAAGAGCCGGTTGGGGACCGCGCACTTTGACCGGCGTGACAGGGAGACATGGCCCTGCGTTGATAAGAATGAATTGTGGCGCGAGGGGGCGTCTGTCGCATTTTGCACACCACCCTGTGCCGAATTGGACACCCTGTGTATAATGTTGCACACGCGCCCACCGCAGAAGAGGGAACTCAGCGAGGCCGCTCTCTTTATCGTGTTGGGGTGTGCAAAATTGGACAGTGCCGATTTTAGCTGGTGCGGTAGATAGCCAGCGTCAACCTCTCACTCAGAGGAGCGCAATCTCTATGGCTCGTTGCTATTTTCACTTCCAGAATGGCGTCCTCACTCTGGACCGTAACGGTGTTGACCTTCCCGACATGACGGCGGTGCGGACCGAGGCGGTGGAAACAATCGCGAGCGCGCTGCGCGAAGATGCCATGGAGATGCTTTGGAACGGCGATCCCCTGCGGCTATGGGTCACCGACGAACCCAATGGCGCGGGCAAAACGCTCCTTGCGCTGCGTGTTGTGCGGGAATAGCGGCTCGTCGAGGCGCGCAATCGCGCGATTTGGACGACGCCGTGCGCGACCCCCTCAGGTACTCTTGGCCAAAAACCTCGCCAGCGCCGCGGCCTCTTGCTTGTCGCCGCTCTCGAAGTCTTGCGCGAAACGCTGGTAAAATTCCGCAGCGCCCCGATAGAGATCGCGCGCGCCCGGATCGTCGCCGACGAAGCCGGCGATTTCCTGCATCTCGGCCACCCAGCGGTAAGCTTTCGGCGGCATTTGCTCGAGGCTGCGCTTGAGCCAGGGAAACAATTGCTTCTGGCTGGACTCAAGCTCGGCGAACAGATCGTCGGCGGAGCCCGAACGCATGGCCGCGAGCATCATCGCCGCGCCGATCGCCTGGGTGCCTTTGGTGATGCCGGCATAAGACATTTTCAGCGCCGAAGCGGCGCTGAGCGCGCCGTGGAGCAGGCGAATATCGAGGCCGTAGTCGCGCAGCCTCGCAAACTGCGGCGCGGCCGGACCGGAGGCATAGAAGCGCGGACCGGCGTCGCCCGGCTTTGGCGGCGAACCGATGATGCCGGCATCGACGAAGGGACATTCGGTCGGCGCGAGCGCGGCCGCCACGTGCTCGACCGTCGCCGGATTAATCGCGTTGCAATCGACATAGACCGGTTTGGCGTTGCTTGCCTTGAGCGCCGGTGCGAAGCGCGCGGCCAGCGCCAACGCATCGCCGGGTGGCAGAATAGACAGAACGAAATCGGCGGCCGCGATCTCGGCGTCGGTCGCCGCCGTCATGCTGGCGGCCTGCGCGCGCGCCGCGGTCGCTTGGCTGCGCCCGGCGAGCGAGGTCAGCACCGTAAGCCCGTTATCGGCGAGCCGTTTCCCGACTGCGGCGCCCATGGCCCCCGGCGCGATGATGGCAACGACAGGTGTCATGATGGTTGGCGACCTCATTTTGAGTGTGAAGGCATCATAGCAATTCGCGGCGTCGCCGTAACCGGCTCGTCTGCGCGCGCACGCGTAAACGCTTTGGCCGACCTGCCGGTTGCTTGGCTCCGGAACCTTGTCAGAATAGGCGTAAACAGGCGCACGAGGATCTATGTCCGCGAACGAAACACCGGCGACTGCCGCCGCGCCAGGGACCCGCGGCACCGTCGGCGAGGTCTTTGCCGTTTTCCTTAAGCTCGGGCTGACGTCGTTCGGCGGCCCGATTGCGCATCTCGGCTATTTCCACGACGAGTTCGTGGTGCGCCGCAAATGGCTCGATGCGAAGACCTATGCCGATCTTGTCGCGCTCAGCCAATTTCTGCCCGGACCCGCGTCGAGCAAAGTCGGCATCGCCATCGGGCTGTCGCGCGCCGGTTACTTCGGCTCGCTGGCGGCTTGGGCCGGCTTCACCATGCCGTCGGCGATCGCGCTCGTTGCGTTCGGCTACGGCGTCACGCGGGTTGGCGACACACTCGGCACCGGCTGGCTGCACGGCCTGATGGTGGCCGCCGTCGCGGTGGTGGCCAATGCGGTGCTGGCGATGATGCGGACCCTTGCTCCCGACCGCGAGCGGGCAACGCTCGCGGTCGTCGCGGCCGTTCTGGTCTCGGCCTTGCCGACCTCGGTCGGACAGATCGGCGCCATTCTGGTCGGCGCGGCAGTCGGTCTCGTGCTGTTTCGCAATGCACCGACGAGCGACCATCCCGACCTGCCTCATCCGGTCAACCGCACCGTGGCCGTCGGCGCCATCGTCCTTTTCTTCGCCATCCTGCTGGGCCTGCCGCTTCTGACGGCGGCCGTGCCGAGCCACGCATTGCAATTATTCGAGGTCTTCTATCGCGCCTGCTCGCTGGTGTTCGGCGGCGGACATGTCGTGTTGCCGCTGTTGCAGGCCGCCGTGGTTCCGCCCGGCTGGGTGTCCAACGACGCCTTCCTCGCCGGCTATGGCGCCGCCCAAGCGGTGCCCGGACCGCTGTTTACGTTTTCCGCCTATCTCGGCACGGTGATGCATCCGGCGCCGAACGGCTGGCTGGGCGCGATCCTGTGCCTCGTCGCCATGTTCCTGCCGGCATTTCTCCTGGTCATCGGCCCGCTGCCGTTCTGGAATGCGCTTCGCCACCGCGTCGAGGCGCAAGCCGCGCTGCGCGGCGTCAATGCCGCGGTGGTCGGCATTCTGCTCGCTGCGTTGTATCGGCCGGTGTGGACCTCCGGCATCGCCAATGCCGACGATTTTGCCCTCGCTGTCGTCGGTTTTTTATTGCTGTTCATGTGGAAGACGCCACCGTGGTTGGTCGTCGTCATTTGCGCGCTGGGCGGGGCGGCGCTGGGCTTGGCGCCGTTCGGGCATTGAGCGCACGCCGCCTGCGCCGAGGCCACAAGCGTCAGTGGCCGGTCGCGACGGCCGCGATGCGCGCCGCGTCTTCCGGCGCCGCATTGCCGCGCCAGACGACATGCATGTCGGGGCGGACCAGGATGAGATCGTAGCCGTAGACGTCGCGCGCGGCCTCGTCCGGCACGTCGAGCACCGCAACCGGCGCGCCGCGCGCGGCGATGGCGCGCGCAAGTCCGTCCGCATCGGCCTTGCTGCCGGCGAGTCGCAGGATCGTGTAGCCGTCGCCGATGCGGTCCTGGAGCGGCGTGCCGTCGTCGAGCCAGACATGCGGCAGCCGGGCGCCGGGCCATGTGGTGGGGTGATATTCGCGGAACAGATGTTCGGGGCCGCCCGGTATGTTTGAAATGATGGGCGAGTCGACATAACGATAGCCGAGCTCGGCGCCGATCATCTCATTGCTCTTGCGCTGCTCGACATCGGCGACGGCAGCCAGATTTTTGCGCGTGGCCGCGCCGGCCGGGGTTTCTTCGGCGACGTCCGGTCGCCACATCGACCGCCATTTGCGCCGGCCGATGGTGGCGTAACGCGACGCGCCGACATTGCGCTCGCCGATCTGGCGGCGTTCGATCTCGTAGGCGCGCAACAGATTGGGGCCGCCCCAGCCGGCCAGCGTCGCGGCGAGCTTCCACGACAGATCGACGGCGTCGCCGACGCCGGAATTCATGCCGAGCCCGCCGGTCGGAATGACGAGGTGAACGGCATCGCCGGCCAGGAAGACGCGGCCTTTGCCGTAACTGTCGGCCAACAGCAGGTTCTGCCGCCACGGCGCGCATGACAGCATTTCGTATTTGACCGGCACGCCGACGATTCGCTCGAACGCGCCTCGCATCTCCTCGTCGGTGTCGACGACGGAATGCAGGGTCCAGTGCTTGGTCGAATCCTGCATGATCAGGAACGTCGATTTGTTGTCGGCGACGTGGTAGTGCCGGCCGTGGCCAGGGCCGCTGCCGATCGGCATGCGGTCGAACAATTCGTCGCAGCGATAGAGCGCCTGGCGCAGCCCCAGCAGATTGCCTTCGCCGGACAGCCCGATGTCCAGCTCCCGGCGCACCGTGCTGGCGCCGCCGTCGCAGCCGACCAGATAAGCGGCGCGGACGTCTTCCGCCTCGCCGCCGGCCGGCTGGATACGCGCGGTGACGCCTTCGCCGTCCTGCCGCAGCGACAGAAATTCGGTATCGTAGCGCACCGTCACCGAAGGCAGCGTTTCCGCCACCGATTTCAAGAGCGGCTCGAGCGTATATTGCGAGATCAACTGGTAGGGTTCGAGCGGCGATGTGCCGTCATTGATGGCGCGTATGTTGGTCCGCGCCTGCGCCACGGACGGATAAGGCAGGTGCAACAGCGGCGGCTGCGTCAGGGTCAGGATGATATAGACGTCCATCGGACAATCCGGCGGCAATCCGGCGGCGCGGATCTTTGCCGCCAGCCCCATACGGCGATAGATCTCCATGGAGCGCGCATTGATGCGCTCCATCTTCGGCAAAAAAGCCGGGCGCTCCTTCTGCTCGATCAGCATACAACGCACGCCGCGGCGGCCGAGGTCGATGGCCAAGGTCAGGCCGGTCGGCCCCCCGCCTACAATGAGAACGTCGGTGTTCACGCAAAGTCCTTTGGGATTTCTGTTTTCGCGCGTACCGCTTACGCTGGCGGCAACGCCGCGGCAAGCTCGGTGAACGGCGTATAGGGCACGCTGCCGCATTGCTCGGGCGTGGCGTCGACGAACTGCGAGATCATGCCGGCAAAATAAATCGCCACTTTGGTTTTGACCTGGTTGTTGCCGTGGAACTGCACGCAAACCATGTAGCGCTGACTGTCGCCGATGGGCATCAGGATGGGTTGCGAAATGAGTGCGCCGCGAAAGTCGGCCCGGTTGGTCAGCGACTGCCGCAGGAAAACGGCGATTTGGTTACGGTAAGTTACCGGATAGGCATTGGGATCGGTCGGCGCCACGTCCTTCTTCGGGCCGCCGAAGGCGCTGCAGCCGGCCAGCGTCACTGCCATCAACGCCACCGGCATTACGGTGCGAAATTGTAGCCAAGCCCTTTTCACGCCTACCATCCCTCAGTGCCGCCGGCACTATAGCAGAGCGCCGCGGCGGCGGTTGAGAGGCACTTCACCGCAGCCCCCGCCGCCGCCTGCTTTCTCCTCAGTCTTCCGGCGCCGGTCCGCACCAGCCGGGCAGATAATCGGCGCCCTTGCTCTTGGCCAGCGCCATGGCTTTTTCCAGCGCCCGATCGAAGTCGGCCTCGACCAATTTGCGCTTGATGCTCCGGCGCAGGAAATCGGCCCAGAGAAATTCGGAAAATGGCGTCGTATCCTTGGCGAAGCCGCCGGCGCGGCGCAGTTCGCCGGCCAGCGAGCGGAACGGATCGTCGACCAGATCGGTCACCGAGTTGGGAATGTCTTTGTAATGCCGGCGTTCGCCCTTGGCGTCGAAGGGGTGCATCCACGACCGGTTGTCCATGACGACCCAAAATGCATCCAGCGCGAGCCGGCTTAGATTGGCGATCACCGTCACCGCGACATCCTTGACGCCTTCGTCATGCAGCGCCCGCGCCAGATGATGATGATCGATGACGTAATTGCGCTGTTTCGGGCCGAGGATCACCGGGATCATATGCTTGCCGAGAAATTTTTGGCCCTTCTTGACGCCGGTATCGCGCCACAGCTTGCGCTTGGCCATCACTTCACGCAGGCCGACGGTGATCTGGGTTGGACGAAGATCGGCGATATCGACGATCGTCAAAAGGGGTTCGCGAACCATCTTGAGGCTCCTCAAATAAAAGCCGATCCGACAATACCGGCAGCCGGGAGCTCGCGAAAGCCAAGCCCCCGGCGGTTTTTGCGCCGCCGGGGGGCGATCTGACGTCTGGCGATCGAAATTAATCCGCCAGCGGATTGGGCCGAATTTGGATGTGAACGGCCATCGGCGTCATGCCTTTGCCGCCTTCCTTGAGCCACGGCGTGCGGTCGCCCTCCGAGCCCCACAAGCCCCTGCCCTTCCAGCCGGCCTTCGGGTCGTCGATGCGGGCGTCGAGGCCTTTGGTGTAGTAGCTGAGCGGATACGGAACGCGCAGCATCACCATCTTGCCGTCGACCAGCGCCGCATAGCCGTCGTTCTCGTCCGCCGTCGAGATGGGCACGTCCTTGCCGAGGCCGACCGCATTATGTTGATCGACCCAGGTGTAGTAGCTCGCCTCGGCGCTGTTATCGCCGATGCCCTGGAAACCCGGACCCGGATATTTGTAGAAGGTCCAGCCTTCCGGACATTGGTCGCCGGTCGCCTTGGGGCCGTTGAGCGGGCCCTTGCATTTCGAGCGATCGAAGCTGCCGAGGTGACCGCTGGCGAGCGACACCCAGACGACGCCTTTGGCGTCGATGTCGCCGCCGCGCGGCCCGAAGCCGGGAATCGGAATGTTATAGACTTCCGACAATTTGGTTTTCGGATCGAAGCGGATGATGCCGCTTTTGCCGGCAAACACATCCCAGGTGTACCAGATCGAGCCGTCGACCGGATTCGGCATCACCGCATAAGTGCCGGAACCGCCGACTTGCATGTCCTTGGTCGGATCTTCCGGCTGACCCGGCTTGGTGAAATCGTCGAGCTTGCCGTTGCCGTTGGTGTCGAGCACGAACGGCGCCCAGCCTTGGGCCTTTTCGGCGTTGCCGGTCGCCTCGAACACCTTGGTGTCGAGCCAGCCCGCAACGCCCGCGCCGCTGGTCCACAGCGTGTTGTCCTTGTCGAAGCCGAACTGCAGGTGATGGGTGCCGAAGCAGGTGTCGATGAAGGTGAACTTCTTGGTCTTCGGATCGTACATCGCCAGTTGCCGCTCGTTGCTGTCGAGCGGGGCGAGCTTGGCATAAGGATTGTCCGAGCCCTTGCGGCAGAACGCGGGCGTGCCGGGCGCGTGATTGGTTCCCGTCATCCACACTTTGCCGGTCGAGTTGAGCATGTCGTTGTGGTTGTCGAATTTGGTATCCCAGATTTGCTGCATGCCCCAATAGGCCGACGCCGCTAAGGGCTTCTCGATCGCCGCATGTCCCGGTCCGAACGCTTCCGGCACGTCCGTGGCTTCCGGCGGGGTGATGTAGCTCACTGTGTTGGTCTTCGGATCGAGCACCGGAAGATGGTCGGTGGCATATTCCGTCGAACCGTAGAGCGGCCCGTAGCCGTTGACGGTCGGGTTGCGCTTGTCGCTTGAGATCAAATCGTGAAGATATTTGTCCGGCGTGCTCCAGTCCCATTCGGTGATGACGATGTTGCGCTCGACGCCTTGCGGGCGCGGCGGCTTGGCGAAAGGCAGCGCGCCCTGCGCGATGCTGTCGGTCCACTCGCCGAAATATTTGAATGGCACGCCGGAAAACTTGCCGGCAAGCACATTGACCATCAGCGGCGAGGCCTGTCCCGCCTGCACGCGCCGCTCCCAGGCCTCCTCGCCGGTCTTGAACTCGCCCAGCGCGGCGGGAATGGTCCGCGTCGAGAGCTGACCGAGCTGATGGCAGCCGACGCAAGCCTGATTCTTGAGTGCCGTGAGCCAATCGACCTGCGTGACGTTGTCCGGGATATCGCTCTTGCCGCCAAACTGGTCCTGGCCGGGAATCTTCAACATCGCGAACCAGTAGATCGCCGGATAATACTTCGCCGCCGCCGCATCGTTTGGCGCCGGCAGCGCGGTCAGATTGACGCGCTTGCCCGGCTCGGCATCCACCTTGGCCGAGTTGACGAGACCATAGCCGCGGACCCAGACTTGGTATTTGGCCTTGGGCAGATCGGGCACTACATAACGGCCCTGGTCGTCGGTCACGACGATCTTGGCGTAACGTGTCGGGAAATCGTGCGTCTCGGCAATGACCCAGACGCCGGCCTCCGGTCCGTGAGGCCCGGTGACGACGCCGCCGATATCCGCACTTTTGATGCTGACCGCGTTCTGCGCACTCAGTCGCGCCGACGATGCGATGAGAAGTACAAGGATGGCAACCGCCGCGACGCCCAGTGTGCGCTTCATAACGTCCTCCCGATGACGCGACAGGCTCGGCAACGTCGAAGGCCGGCCCGTGATTTTGGTTTTTGGCCAGGGGGAATCTGCCGCAGCATGACGCCGCCCGCAAGCGCAAATGCGTCGGCGACCTTCGGCGCCCTCGACAAGCGTCAAGTTGCCGCCACCTTGCCTTCCGCGATATGTCAATGGGCCGTCACGATGCGGGCCGTAGCTGCATGGAACCCCTGATGATCAGCGCACGATATGCCGGCCTGATGGTCGCCGCGCTCATTGCCGTTGCGGCCGTTGCGCCGCTTGGCAGCGGCTTTGAGCGGGCGCACAGTGAAGAAGCCACCCCGGTCGCAGCCAAGCGCGACGATTGCGCGCGGTCGAGTTTCCGCGTCGTTGTCGATGTCGGCCATACCCTTGACGTACCTGGCGCGATGAGCGCGCGGGGAATCCCTGAATATGCGTTTAATCTCCAGCTCGGCACGGAGACTAGAGACGCGCTGACGGCGGCCGGCTTCACCGAATCAACGCTGCTCATTACCGCCACGGCACCGTGGCGGGGATTGGTCGAGCGCGCGGCGCGCGCCAACGCCATGCACGCCAATCTGTTTATCGCCATCCATCACGATTTGGTTCCGGACAACCTGTTGCAGACCTGGCAATACGCCGGCCAGGAGCAGCATTACAACGACGACTATCCGGGTTATGCGATTTTCATTTCGAACGACAATGCCGACCGCGCCGGCAGCCTGATGTTCGGCAGTCTATTGGGTAAGGAACTGCAAGCGCGCGGGCTGCACTATACCCCGCACTACACGCTTGCCCTGATGGGGCATCGCCGCCGGGAACTCCTCGACGCCAAGGCCGGCGTCTACCGCTACGATCAGCTCATCGTCCTGCGCGAAACGCGCATGCCGGCGGTGTTGCTGGAAGCCGGCTCGATCGTCAACCGCGATGAGGAACTGCAATTAGCGAGCCCCGCGCGCCGAGCGCTCACCAGCGCGGCCATCGTTGCCGCGGTCGAAGATTTTTGTGCGGCACGGGCGCGGCCGGTGACGGCGAAGATGGCTCACTCGGCGCACGACGAGAAATGAAGTCAATACATGCGCCCGAAAGCGACCGACAACCGTCTCGGGACCGCGTGTTGCGATGGGCCGGAATCAGGCGCCTGCATCATCGCCAAAATGCCAAATCGCGATGGGGCTGAGCGCGTGAATTTATATAATTGAATATGTCGGCTGTACTGACCCGAACTTCCGATACGTTCGTATCAGCGTTCGCAAGAAACGCTTTATTTGGAAAATCATCCAGCATAAGCGACAACGCCGCGGCGTCGAGGGATGGCTTTTTGGCGATGTTCCATAGCTCAATCATGCCCGCGAACACGCGAGACCAGAACTTTGGTGGAATGAGTGTCACCACCCACTCGTCGAGGCCCTCGGTATCGGACTTGTAAAAGATGCGATCTTGACCTTTTAACCACGCGTCATATTCGATCGAGGCATCCAAGGTCTTCACGATTATCTTCGTGTAGCTTGGCGGCATGGCACTCACGGCAAGCGAATAATTACCGTTGTTGGTGGGATCAAGATAGAACTCTGCCTCACCTGAAGTGTCGGAGATCGCGGCTTGGACTATGTTCTTATCGCATGCGAATGGAGCCAGATTGTGCGACAGGCAAACGAAATTTTCGCCCTCCGGTTCATAGGCGTGAACTTTGGCGATTGCGCGGATGGCAACCAGTAATTGCCGCGAGAAGAGACCCGTGTTGGCGCCTATATCTATCAGCGTGATTGGTTCGGGGCCGATACAAACCCTTTTGGCAAATTCGAGTTCTTCGATTTGCCAGCGATGGCGTTCAAGCGCAATCGGACACATCAAACGATCTGCAACGAGTTTCACACTTGAATTGACCCGGTCTTGTAGCGGTGACCCATCGCGCGGTTTGAATTCCACACTCTTGAGACCGTACCAATCGCGGCACAAATGGAGCGCAGCTGGTACTATCTGACCGTAGAATTGGTTTGCTTGAGTCAGACTGTTGATGGCCATTGCCCGCTCGCAAATCGCTCTGTCTTTCGCTTGGTAACACGACTTACGGAAATCCATAAAGGCTGGAGGCGCAATACCGCCTGGGGACACTCGCAACCGGTCAAATCCGGGCCGGTCCCGGCCAGTCGGCTAGACCCCGAAATCGAAAAGCAAAATCAGACCCACGCGTTCACGCCGGCGCGAACTGGCTTTTCCGCAACGCCAGAGCGCCGATGATCGTGAGATTAATGATATTGACGCCGAGACCCGCGGCAAAGGCCGGCGCGTAAAATCCGAAATAGTCGTACAACACGCCCGCCAGCCAGCCGCCGAGCGCCATGCCGAAGCCGCTGCACAACAACAGCGTCGGCATGCGCCAATAAGCATCGCCGACCGGAAACATTTCGCGCGACGCCAGCACGTTGGCCGGCACCAGGCCGGAAAAGCCGATTCCGAACAAAGCGGCGACGGTGAACAATCCGACTTCGCTCTGCGTCAACAGAAACGCCAGCATGCCGAGCGCCTGGCACGCCGAGCCGGCAAGCATGGTATAAAGTCCGCCGATCTTGTCCGAGATCACGCCCCACACCTGGCGGGTGAAAAACGCGGCGCCGAGCAGCACCGAAATCATGGCTGCACCGCTGGCGGCACTGATGCCGCGATCGGTGCAGAGCGCGACGAGATGCGCCTTGCGGCATCGACATCGGGATGCAACAGGTAAAGATCGCGCCCATCTGCAAGCCAAAGACCAAATTCGGCGGCCAGCCCAGCACCGATTTTTGCTTGGGCGCCGTAGCCGGATGCACGGCGTGGTGCGCCACATCCGGCGGCTGATCGAGAAACACCGCTGCCGCAGGCGCAATGATCAGAAGCTCGAAGGCGGCATAGTACAGCATGGTGTGCCGCCACCCGGCATAGTCGATGGCGCGGGCGAATATCGGCGGCCAGATCGCGCCGGCGAGATACGATCCGCTCGAAATCAGCGCCAGCGCCGAGCCGCGCCGGCGGTCGAACCAGCGGCTGACATAAACATACGACGGCGCATTGATGCCGCCGATGCCGAACAAGCCGATGAACAGACCGTGCCCGATATAGAGCGGCCAGGACGGACCCAGCGTGGAGACCGCGAGCCCGACCGCAATCATCGCGGCACCGAAAATCACCGTCCAGCGGACGCCGACCCGTTCGGCGACGCGGCCCATCAGGATGCCGCCGACCCCGGCCCCGATCCACATCAGCGCGCCGGCAAAAGCGGGGACGGAGCGCTCGCCGCTGACCTCGGCGGCAATGTCCTTGAGCGCGACGATCGTTATCCACGGCGCGCCGAAGGCCACCGCCATGACCACCAGAATCATGGCTGGCGACGACCCACGATGTCTTGGTCTCGACCGATGGGACTGTCGCTTGCAGCATGAATTCCGCGTTGTTGGCGCGCCCGGCGCATTTCGGCGTTCGACGATATAGCAGCGGCCTGGTTTTACCGCCCATAAATTTTGGCGGCCTGCCGGGAATAAAACGCGGCCCTGCCCAATCCTGTCCTCGGAAGCCGAAATTGCCGGCGGCGAGCCATGCGGCTCACCGGCCGATGCGGCTTCAGAGGAGATAAGCCATGCGCCAATCCGATCGACGACGACGGCGTTAGCCGCCGCAAAGTGCTCGAATGCATGACCTGGGTCGGCACCGGGGTGCTGTGGACCGTTTCCGGCGGCGTGCCGCATTCGCTCGGCATCATGGGCGAGGCGGCCGCGCGCAGAAGCGCAAGGGCCTGACCTTCCTGCAGATCAGCGACAGCCATATCGGCTTCGACCTGCCGCCCAACCCGAACGCGCTCGGCACGCTCGAAGAGGCCATCGCCAAGGTCAATGCGCTGCATTGCCGCAGAAGCCGGCCTTCATGATTCATACCGGCGACATCAGCCATCTGTCGCTGGAAGCGCAGTTTGACGACGCCGATAAGGTCATCTCGCAGACGCGGCTCGACGTGCATTACGTTCCCGGCGAGCACGACTTCCTCGACCCGGACCAGAAGTTCTACGTCGATCGCTACGGACGCGGCACCAAAGGCGCCGGCTGGTACTGGTTCGACGCCAACGGCGTGCATTTCATCGGCCTCGTCAACGTCGTCGATCTCAAGGCCGGCGGCCTGGGCGATCTCGGCGCCGAGCAGCTCGAATGGCTCGAAGACGACCTGAAGGGCCGCTCCGCGTCGACGCCGATCGTCGTGTTCGCCCACATTCCGCTGTGGACCATCTATCCGGATTGGGGCTGGGGCACCGACGACGGGGCCCAGGCGCTGTCTTATCTCAAGCGCTTCGGCTCGGTGACCGTGCTCAACGGCCATATCCACCAGATCATGCAGAAAGTGGAAGGCAACGTCACCTTCCACACCGCCCGCTCGACCGCGTTTCCGCAGCCGGCGCCGGGCACCGCGCCCTCGCCAGGACCGATGAAGGTTCCCGGCCGACAAGCTGCGCACCATGCTCGGCATCGCCAACGTCACCTTCAAGCAGAACGAGCAGCGGCTCGCCATCATCGACTCGCCGCTGCAAGGCTGAAGGAGTTCCCAATGTCCGTCGCAATGTCCATCTCAAACACACTGCGCAGCGCGCTGGTCGCCGCCGCCTCGGCGCCGCGACCGCGCCCATGCTGGCCGCAGTCGTGCTGCCCGGCTGGGCGCAAAATGCGCCGCAGCCGGCGACGGCGCGATATCGATCGACAATTTCACCTTCACGCCGCAAACGCTGACGGTGAAGGCCGGCACCACGGTCACCTGGACCAACCGCGACGACATCCCGCACGGCATCGCCTCGTAAAACAACGCCTTCGCCAGATCGAAGGCGCTGGACACCGACGACAGCTACTCGTTCACGTTCACCACGCCGGGCACCTACAAATATTTCTGCTACGTTCATCCGCACATGATCGGCACGATCGTGGTAGAAGCGGCAACGGGCAGCAACGCGCCGCAGTGATGCTCGATCGATTGCGGAGCGAAGCACCGAAGGTAATTTGGACGGCCGAGCGCGCCACGATGACTGCCGACGCGGATGCCGAACAAGACAAAGCGCGGCGTTTTCGCGACGCCGCGCTGCCCTATCTCGACGATGTCTTCACGCTGGCGCGTTATCTCATGCGCAATGCCGCCGATGCCGAAGACGCGGCGCAGGAATGCTATCTGCGGGCGTTGCGCCATTTCGACAGCTATCGCGGTCCGGCGATGAAACCGTGGCTGCTTGGCCATCTTGCGCAACGTCTGCAACGCCGAGTTCGCGCGGCGTGGCAAGCAGGAGATGCGCGCGCCGATTACGCCGACGACGAACCGGGCGCGCAGGAGCGCGCCGATGTGGCAGGAGCCGCAAGCCTCGCCGGAAGCCGCGCTGCTGCGCCAGCAGGACGACGCCGCGATCCGCCGGCTCATCGCGGCGCTGCCGCAGCCGTTCCGCGAAGTCATCGTGCTGCGCGAGGTGAACGAATTGTCGTATCAGGAGATCGCCGAGGTCGCCGGCGTGCCGGTCGGAACGGTGATGTCGCGGCTGGCGCGCGCCCGCTCGATGCTGCGTTCGGCTTGGAACGCCGCCGAAGGCGCATCAGAGACCGTATCGGGAAGCCCGTCATGAACTGCGCCGAATGCGAAACCCTGCTGCACGCGCTGATCGACGGCGAGCTTGATGCCGGCCATAGCCGCGATGTCGAGGCGCATGTGGCGGCCTGCGCCGGCTGCGCCGAGAAACTCAACGCGTTCCGCGCGATGCACGAGGCCATGGCGGCGGCCGACCTGAAAGAGAAGGCGCCGGCGCGTCTGCGCAGCCGCATCGAGGCCGCGCTGCCTTTGCCGCCGGCGCAAAGCGCGGCGCACATCGTCAGACCGCGCAAATTCCCGGCGCCGTCGCGGCGCTCTTTCTTCGGCGGATTTGCCGTCGGCGCGGCGCTGTCCGCGGCGGTCGCCGCAAGCGTCGTGCTTACGGTCTTCGGCAACGACCGCGAGCAGACGGTCGCCGACGAAGTCGTTTCCGCGCATATCCGCTCGCTGCAGCCCGGGCATCTGATGGACGTGGAGACGAGCGATCAGCACACGGTCAAGCCATGGTTCGACGGCAAGGTCGACGTGGCGCCGCCGGTCATCGACCTGACCGCGGAAGGCTTCACGCTGCTCGGCGGCCGGCTCGATTACATCGACGGCGAACCGGTGGCCTCGGTCGTCTATCAGCGCCGCAAACATGTCATCAATCTGTTCGTCGCGCAGCGACTGGGCGGCGCACACGGCAATGTGACCGATCGGACGATCCAGGGTTACAATGTCCGGCATTGGTCGGCGGGCGGCCTCGATTTCTGGGCCGTCAGCGACCTCGATGCCGCGGAACTGGACGAATTCGTGCAGAAAATTTCGGCCTCGCTGCATGCTGGCGGTCCGTCCTGACTGGCCTACATCTTCATTAACGGGTAAAAGCCGAGCCGGCATACGGGCGTTTGAAAAAGCGCCGGCGCAACCGCTTTGGCCGGGCCAGACGTTTTAAGCGTGGATCATGGATCAACGAGTCGAAAACGAGCGGCGGACCGATTCCGCGCCTGACCGGGAAGCAGAGGCCGCCCCCGGCCCGCGCCGAAGAACAAGCCGTCGCTCGACCGCCCAGCTGCGCGAGCGCCGGGGCTTGGTGCTCGCCATCGTCATCGCGAGCGCCATCGTCATCCTGGCGATCGTCTTGTGGTGGCTGCACGCGCGGCAATTACGAATCGACCGACGACGCCTTCATCGACACCCGCACGGTGCAGATCAGCGCCCAAGTCGCCGCCGCAATCGTCGACGTGCCGGTGACGGATAACCAGTTGGTCGAGGCCGGCACCGAGCTGGTCCGCCTCGACGACCGCGATTACGTCGCGCAGCGCGATCAGGCGCAGGCCAACGTCGACAATCTCAAGGCGCAGATCGTGGCCCAGCAGGCCAAGATCGATCAAGCCGACAAGCAGGTCGCGCAGGCGCAGGCCACGCTGACCTTTGCCCAACAGGAAGCCGAGCGCTACGAGCGGCTCGCTCAACAGGGCAGCGGCACCGTCGAGCAGGCGCAGCAATACCACTCCAACCTGCTGCAGGCCCAAGCGTCGCTGGCGGCGGCGCAGGCCAATGCCGTCGCCACCGAAAAACAGATTGGCGTGCTCCAGGCCCAACTCGAGAGCGCGCGGGCGCCAACTGGAACAGGCCGCGACCAACCTGTCGCGCACCATCATCACCGCGCCGGTCGCCGGCCGCGTGACGCAACTGACGGCCGCCAAGGGCGCTTACGCCGCGGTCGGTCAGGCGCTGATGATGTTCGTGCCGCGCAACGTCTGGGTCACCGCAAATTTCAAGGAAACCCAGCTCGATCTGATGCGGCCCGGCCAGCCGGTCAGCATCGAGATCGACGCCTATCCCGACCGGACTTTCAACGGGCCACGTCGCCAGCATCCAAGCCGGCAGCGGCACCGCGTTCAGCCTGCTGCCGGCGGAAAACGCCACCGGCAATTACGTCAAGATCGTGCAGCGCGTGCCGGTCAAGATCGTGTTCGACAAGCCGCCCGACGTGCTGTTGGGGCCCGGCATGTCGGTCGTGCCGACGGTGAAGGTGCGATGAGCGACGCGGCAGCCGGCCGCAGGGCTGGAACGCCAGCCGTTCGGCCGCGGGCGACCGCAATCCCTGGCTCGTTGCCGTCGTCGTGTCCATCGCCACCTTCATGGTGGTGCTCGATACCGCCATCGCCAACGTGTCGCTGCGCTACATCGCCGGCAGCCTCGCCGCCAGCATCGACGAAAGCACCTGGGTCGTCACCACCTATCTGATCGCCAACGCGGTGGTGCTGCCGGCAAGCGGCTGGCTGTCGAACGTCATCGGCCGCAAGCGCTTCTACATGATCTGCGTGGCGCTGTTCACGGTGAGCTCGCTGCTCTGCGGGCTGGCGCCGAATCTTCCCGCGCTGATCTTCTTCCGCATCCTGCAGGGTCTCGGCGGCGGCGGCATGCCGACCAGCGAACAGGCCATCCTCGCCGACACGTTCCCGCCGCAAAAGCGCGGCCAGGCCTTCGCGCTTGTACGGCGTCGCCGTGATCGTGGCGCCGACGGTCGGGCCGACGATCGGCGGCTGGATCACCGACAATTTTTCCTGGCACTGGATTTTCTTCATCAATGTGCCGATCGGCATTGCATCGCTGGCGCTGGTGCATTGGTTCGTCGACGAGCCGGAAGTGCTCGAACGCGAACGCGCGGAACGCCTTGCCGGCGGACTGAAGATCGATTGGGTCGGCTTCGCCCTGATCGCGGCGACTCTCGCCTGTCTCGAAGTCGTGCTCGACCGCGGCCAGATCGACGACTGGTTCCGCTCCAGCACCGATCATCACCTTCTCGATCCTCGCCGCAATTTCATTTCTCGCCTTCATTCCCTGGGAACTCAATCAGGAAGACCCGATCGTCGAAATCCGCCTGCTGTTCCATCGCCAGTTCGGCATGGCATTCTTCGTCATGCTGATGATCGGCGCCATTCTGTTCGGCTCCAATCAAATCATGCCGCAGCTGCTGCAGACCTCGTTCCCCTACACCGCAATGCTGTCGGGTCTCGCCATGATGCCGGGCGGCCTCGCCATGCTGATCATCATGCCGATCGCCGGACAGGTCACCGGCCGCTTCCAGCCGAAATATCTCGATGGCGCTGGGGCTGACCGGCATCGCGCTGTCGATGTGGTATTCGACCTCGCTGACCCCCGACGCAAGCTTCGATTATTTCGGCATGGGTGCGCGTCTATCAGACGATCGGCCTGCCGTTCCTGTTCATTCCCATCAATACCGTCGCCTATGACGGCCTGCCGGCCAACAAGACCAATCAGGCCTCGGCACTGATGAACGTCGCCCGCAATCTCGGCGGCAGCATCGGCATCTCGCTCGCCAATGTCGTGCTGACCCAGCGCACCCAATTCCATCAATCGCGGCTGGCCGAGAACACCACGCCCTCCTCCCCGGTCTTTCAATCGACGCTGAGGTCGGTCACGAACTATTTCATGCAACACGGCGCCTCGGCCGGCGAAGCGCACAGCCGGGCCATGGGGCTGTTCGGCCAGCTGATCGAGACCCAGGCGACGATCTTAGCCTATATCGACGTATTCCATGTCTGCGCGATCGCCGCGGCCGTCATGATTCCGCTGGTTCTCGTCATGGTCAGGCGCGTGCAAAATCAAGGGCAAATGGTCGCAGGACATTGATATAGATCGGCCGCGGAAGAGTGATGGAATTTCCCGGCCCAGGGCGGGTTGGTTCACGGACATAAAGCGCGCGGCATGCCGCGCGCCGGGCTTGTAAATAAACGAGGAAACGCGATGCCTTTGCCGAACAGGGATCGTCTACGTAGAAATACCATCAAGATTTGTTTGCTGTTGCTCGTCGGGTTCTGCCTCGTTGCGGCTGCACCGGAGCCGGTGACGGTGAACGTGACGATGGTCGATTACAGATTCGAGCCGGATCATCTGACGTTCGAGCACGGCGTGCATTATCGCCTGCATCTGGAAAATCACGGCAAAGAGACCCACGAATTCACCGCGCCGATATTTTTTGCCACCGCTCAAATCGATAATCCGGACGTGCTCAATCACGAGCATACCGAAGTCGTCATGCAGCCGGGCGACGTCAAGGATGTGTTCCTTACGCCCGGGAAACCGGGCATTTACGATCTGCGCTGCGCCGACCATGATTGGGACGGCATGGTTGGCGGCATCACCGTCAAATAGCGGCGCAATCGCCGCGTCGGTTGAGAACTCTTTGCTGGAGCATGATCTCTTCGGAAAACCGGTCTGCACTTTCCGGATCATGCTCAAGCCGCATAGCCGCCTTTATCGCAGGCACGTTGCCGAAAAATGTGCCGAGGCCGGCTTAAGTCGACGGGCGCGGTCCGCCTCATGTCGCTCCGCGCTGGCGCGAAGGAAGCCAAGCAATCCTGCATTCCAGCACACGATGTCGTGAATACGCAGAAATGTCGTGTCGTTGCCTAACTACGGCACCAATTTTGCTTAAACTCTTCGATGTGGGGCTGAACTAGCGCAGACCTGAAGAAAAGGAGTCGCCAATGTGTGACTTTAGCCTTCAAAGCGTTCGATCTCGGCCAGCCATGGTCGGCGACAAGCTCGTGACACGCGATTTCGGAACCGGGACCCGCGGTTTCTCGGCTTCCGATAACGCCGGAATGGCGGTTTGCATTCTGCCCGGTACCGAGTTGGCTTTCAGCAGCGAGGTTGCGTGTCTCCCGGCCGGCCTGCTCGGCTGGAAGACGAAGACCATCAACCACCAAACGGCAATCTTCCGGCAAGTGAACAAAGACAAGATGGCCGCACATCACGATGCGCTCGAGTTTCCCGATGGACGCATCGTGCTCTTGACCTTGTTGTGCGAGGGCCAGTCGGCAACAGTACTGCAATTGCCGGCGCAGCCGAAATCCGAAGAAGAGGCGCACGAGCAGGAACGCGTCAGCTACGTCGGCTGACACTGCGCTCATAAAACAGCCGGCCGCCCGACGGCGGCCGGCACCCTTGCAAGACACTGCTCCGAGATATCCCTATTCAGCCTCGGTCCCTCTGCGTCGCCGCCACCCGGGGGTATTGCCAGCCGGCCGCTTGCGAATGCCCTCTCGATCGTCAGCCGCTCGTAAACGTCCCCGAAGGCGGGAATCCGGCCGATAAGTCCTTCAGCGCCACGAGACCGTCGTAACGACTGCCGGCGCTTGGGACTGCCGGCTGCCGCCGTTTGCGAGGAGCAGGCCTACCGGAACAGGCCTCCCATACCCGCGTTTCAGGCATAGATTACGCGCCGAGCCGGACGGATCGCGATCCGCCCGGTTTTCGCCGTGACTTGCAGCGGGAACAGGTGGAAAATTGTCTTCAAGTCTGCAATGACGGCCCCCTCGTCAGTGCGCAATTGTCACAAATCCCTGGCCAAAAATCCCGGAATGAACGAATCGCTGGATCCATCGGCAGCCGAAGATCGCTCCGTTGTCGGAGCGGCAGCCGCGACGCCGTCTGAAACGGCTTCGGCCGCGGAGACAGCCGAACCGGCGTTCCAAGAGAGATCGGCCGGCAGCCAGTTTCTCACCGTCTTCCCGCCGATCATGCTGCCGATGTTTCTCGCGGTCGCCGATCAAACGATCGTCGCCACCGCGCTGCCGGCTATTGCCTCCAGTCTCGGCGAAATCGAGCGCGCGTCCTGGGTGGTGGTCTCCTATCTGATTGCCAACACCATCGCCGCGCCGGTTTACGGCCGGCTCGGCGACACCTTCGGCCGCCGATTGATGATGGTGCTGGCGCTTGGCCTGTTCATGATCGGGTCGGTACTCTGCGCGCTTGCACCCAATATCGAATGGCTGACCGCCTTCCGGGTGCTGCAGGGATTCGGCGGCGGCGGTCTGATGACGCTGTCACAGGCTCTGATCGGCGAAGCCATACCGCCGCGCGAGCGCGGCCGCTATCAAGGCTACCTCGCCGGCATCGCGGTAAGCTCCAACACGTTCGGCCCGGTTGCCGGCGGCTATCTTACGCAGGCTTTCGGCTGGCAATCGATCTTCCTCATCAATATTCCGCTCGGACTGCTCGCGACTGTGTTCGTGTTTCGCATTCCGGCGCGCCAAGGCGACCGCCGGCGCACGACGTTCGACGCTCCCGGCCTGGTGCTGTTCATTTTTTTCGTCGGCCCCGTCATCCTGGCGCTCGAGCAAGTGCAGCGCATGCAGGTGAGTGCGATACCCATGGCGCTGGCGGTTCTCGCCGTGGGATTGATCTCGCTCGGCCTCTTGACTTGGCAGGAGCGGCTGACCGCGGCACCGCTCATTCCGCCGAAACTGTTCAAGCAAGCGTCGATCTGGCGCGCCAACGCGATGGCGTCCTTTCACGGCGCGGCGCTGGTGTCGCTGATCACGTTTTTGCCGATCTATTTGCGTGCGGTTCGCGGCGCCTCTCCGGGTGAGACCGGCTTGATCCTGTTGCCGCTGACGGCCGGCATCGGCATTGGCTCCATGCTGACCGGTCAGATGGTGACCAGACTGGGTTACACGGCCGTGTTTCCGACTTTCGGCTTGGCCGGAGCGACAGCAAGCCTCGTCGCCATCGCCTTTTTGATTCCGCACATGACGACGACCGAAATGGCTTTCGCGTTTTGCGCCGTCGCCCTGTTCATGGGCACGGTGATGGGCGTCGTCCAAGTGACGGTGCAGGCGGTGTCCGGACCTCGTCTGCTCGGCACCGGCGCTGCCATGGTGCAGTTCTCGCGATCGGTCGGGGCCGCCTTCGGCACGGCCACCGTTGCCGCGGTCCTGTTCTCGATTCTCACGGCAACCGACCGCAGCACGGCGACACTCTTCGGCAGCATTATCGAGCAAGGCCCGGAAGCGATCGCGGCGCTTGATCCGGTTCGGCAGGCGATCGTCCATGCCGAGATCGGCGACGCATTCCGCGCCGCCTACTTGACCATCGCTTTGTTCACCGGCTGCGGCTTCCTGTTGGCGTGGTCGCTGCCGCTGCGCCGGCTGTAGCTTGGCATGACGAAAATCCTGCTCACGCGGCACGGTCACGTCGACGGCATCCTGCCGGAGCGGTTTCGCGGCCGTGAGCCGCTTGAGCTGACCGCGCGCGGCCGGGCCGAGGCCGCGGCGGTCGCGCAACGCATTGCCGGCGCTTGGCGGCCGCGTTGCATCTATACCAGCCCGTTGAGCCGCTGCGTCGATACCGCGGCGGCAATCGCCAAAGCGTGCGGCATTACCGCGCAAACCTGCGATGACCTAAACGACATCGATTACGGCGCGTGGCAGTTCAAGACCTTCGCCGACGCCAAGGCGCAAGATCCCGGCTTGTTCGCCGCGTGGTTGGCGACGCCGCATCTGGTCCGCTTTCCCAACGGCGAAACGCTGCAGGACCTGGCAGCGCGCGTTGCCGACGCCGTGCGCATGGTGCTCGCCCGCCATCCTGACGAGACCGTCGTACTGGTCGGACATGACAGCGTGAACCGCGCGCTGCTGCTCGGCTTTCTCGATTTGCCGGTATCGGCCTATTGGCGCATCGCGCAGGAGCCTTGCTGCCTCAACGAAATCGATGCGGACGGCGGAAAAGTCTGCGTCAAGCGAGTGAACGAAACGCTCCACCTCGAAACCGCAGCACGCGACCGCGCCGTGCTTTGACGCTGAGCGCAGATCGGCCTCACACATGGCTTTCATCGGTCGCTCGGTTCCGCGCCTCGAAGACCGGCCGCTGGTCACCGGCCAGGGTCGCTTCGCCGCCGATATTTCATTTCAGCATCAATTGCACATGCGCGTGGTTCGCTCGCCGCATGCGCACGGCCGTATAACAGCGATCGATATCGCCGCGGCCCGCGCGGTTCCGGGCGTCGTCGCGGTGTGGACGGCGGACGACATTGCCGGCATTCCGCCGATCGATTTCCGTCTCACGCGGATCGAGGGACTGGAGCCTTACCGGCAGCCTGTCCTCGCCAGGAATCGCGTGCGCTATGTCGGCGAGCCGGTGGCCGTAGTGTTCGCCGCCGATCCCTACACGGCCGAGGACGCCGCCGACCTGGTGACGCTCACGATCGAAGCGTTGCCCGAACTCCTGGCCGCCACTGCCGCGCCCGGCGAATTCGATGCCGGCCATTCGACCGAAGCCGCCATCGTGAGCAAGGCCTATGGCGACGTCGCGGCCGCTTTCGCCGCGGCGCATGAAATCGTGGTGCTCGAGCTTTCCATTGGACGTCATAGCGGGGTGCCGCTGGAGACGCGCGGCGCCGTTGCCCGTTATGACGTGGCGCGCGACGTGCTCGAGCTCTATGGCGCCGCCAAAGTGCCGCATTGGAACCGCGACGCCCTGGCGCGCATGCTCGACCGGCCGGCGTCTTCCATCCATCTGCATGAAGGCCATACCGGCGGCGGCTTTGGCGTGCGCGGCGAGCTTTATCCGGAAGACGTGCTGGTCTGCCTCGGCGCCTTGCGGCTTCATTGCGCCGTGAAATGGATCGAGGACCGCCGCGAGCACCTCATCGCCGCCAATCATTCCCGCCAGCAGGACTATCGCGTCCGCGCCGCGGTGGATGCGCAGGGCCGGATTCTCGCCATCGACGGCGAATTTTCTCACGACCAGGGCGCCTATGTGCGCACGCACGCCGCGACCGTGCCCGATCTCGCCGCCACCATGATGCTCGGCCCCTATCGCGTCGCCGCTTATCGCATGACCGGACGCATTCGCCTGACCAACAAGACGCCGTGCGGCACCTATCGCGCTCCGGGCCGTTACGAAAGCACGTTCGTGCGCGAACGCTTGGTGGACGCCGTTGCGGCGCGGCTACGCATCGATCCGATCGAGATCCGCCGGCGCAATCTTATTGCTGCAGCCGAGATGCCCTATGCACGCCACCTCGATACGCTCGGTACCGACATGACCTACGACTCCGGCGATTACGCCGGGCTCCTCGACAAGGCGCTGGCGGCGCTGCGCTGGGACGAGCTGCGCGACGATCTCAAGCGGCGGCGCGCGGCGGGCGAAACGGTCGGAGCGGGCTTGGCGATGTTCGTCGAAAAGAGCGGACTGGGTCCCTACGACGCCGTTCGCGCATCGATCGATACTTCAGGCACGGTCGAAATCGTCACCGGCGCGACATCGGTCGGTCAGGGTATGGAGACCGTGCTCGCGCAAATCTGCGCCGATACGCTCGGCGTCGATTACCGGCGCGTTCACGTCATCCACGGCCAAACCGATCGCATCGCTTACGGCATGGGCACTTTTGCCTCGCGGGTGACGGTGATGACCGGCGAAGCGGTTCGCCGCGCGGCGGTCGATCTGCGCCGCAAGGCGCTCGCCGCCGCCGCCGCACTGCTGCAGACTCCTGCCGAAACACTCGACGTGATAGACGGCAGCGTTGTGCGCAAAGGCGCCACGCGAGGACCGTCGATCACGCTCGGCGACATCGCGCGCGCGCTCAATCCCGGCTCGAAGCTTGCTGGCGATGCGACACCCGGCCTTGCCGCCGACGGCTTTTTCGAGCAACAGCACATGAACTACCCCTACGGAATTCATGTCGCGCTGGTGCGGGCCGACCGCGACACCGGGGCGGTGTTCCTCGAGCGCTTTTTCGTCGCTTACGACATTGGCAGAGCGGTCAATCCGATGCTGGTCGAAGGCCAAATCGCCGGCGGCGTCGTGCAGGGAATCGGCGGCGCGCTGTTCGAAGAGTTTTGCTACGACCCGCGCGGCGAGCCGTTATGCGTAACTTTCGCCGATTATCTGATGCCGACCACACGCGAGACGCCGCCGATCGACGTTCTGCTGCGCGAAGACGCGCCGAGCCCGCTCAATGCGCTTGGGCTCAAGGGCGCCGGCGAAGGCGGCACCAATGCCGTCGGTGCCGCCATCGCCGCGGCCATCGACGATGCCCTCGGCCGCCCTGGCGCGGTGACCGCGCTGCCGGTTACGCCGCAGCGGCTGCGCGACATGTGCCGGTTTCCGCGGTGATCAGCTCATTTGTTCTTTCCCGCCGCCGCCATGACCACTTTGATCGCGGCATTCAAAGCCGGCTTCGACGCCGACACGTCGAGACCGATGCTGGAAATTTTCGACATGAAGGCGGCTTGATCGGCAGCCGGCAGGCTCGTCAAACTGCCGCCGGAGTCGATCCAGACCTTGCGCTGAGCCGCGAAGAATTCATTGACGAACGGCACGATATCGGCCGAAACTTTCAGGGCGTCATCACGCACGATCTTCTGCAAGTCGGGCGGTAGTCCTTCCACCCATTTCTTGCTCAGGACCGCAATCGAACTGACATAAGGCTGACCCGTCTCGACGACGTACTTCGCCGCATCGATGTAATGCAAGGTTGTGTACTGGGTGATGGTCGTCAGTGTGCCGTCAATGGCGCCTTGTTGCAGGGCCGGCAATACATCAGCCAAGGTCATCGCCACCGGAGAGCCGTCCATGCGTTTGATCAGCTCCAGCTGGAACTGCGACGCCAAGACGCGAATTTTCAGCCCCGCATAATCCGCGAGACTGTGAATCGGCTTTTTGGTGAGGATCGAGGACGGACCGATGGGATAGATGCCGGCGCCGATGAGGCCTTTGTTTGCGCCGAGCCCCAAAACGAGATCGCGCACCGTGGGATCGTTAATCACCCGCAGATACTGATCGCGATCCGAGAACAGGCCGGGAGCGCTGAGCACTTCATAACGCTCGTCGACGCCGACGAGGAATTCGGGCGGTCCGGTCCATCCCTGGATCGAGCCGAATTGGGTGCCCTCGATCTGGCGGGGAATGGAGCCGAGCTGGCTCGCCGGATAGATTTCTGCCTTGATGCGGCCGCCGGAATCCTTCTCGACCGCCGCGGCAAATCGAATGAGCCATTCGTGCTGCGTGTCGTGAATCGTCGCCGTACTGAGCTTCATGATGATCGGATTTGCGGTTTGGGCAGCGAGCGGCGCCGCCGATCCGATTGTTGCAGTCAGCACCGCGACGCCGAGCATGGCGCGACCCACAGTGCTGCCTCGTGGAATGTCCCACATTTCTCCCTCCCTGACGGCGCGCTTTGTTGATCCCGCACGCTCGCGAAACTATAGACTGCCATAGCGGACAGGAGCCGTATAGACGCCGATTTACCGCTCCTCATAATGACATCGGGCACGCGCCGAAGCCTGCGAGGTGATGATGAACAGCGTGCGTCTGACGGTGCGTATCGATTTCGGTTCGGCCGGCGCGCTCGGGCCCGGCAAGATTCGGCTGTTGGAGGCGATCGATAAGACCGGGTCGATTTCGCAAGCCGGCCGTTCGCTCGGCATGTCGTATCGCCGCGCCTGGCTTCTGGTCGACGATTTGAATCGCTCTTTCCGTGCGCCGGTCGTCGTCACGCAGCCGGGTGGCCCGAGAGGCGGCGGCGCCGAACTCACGCGGTTTGGCCGCGAGCTGATCAAAAAATATCGTGCGATCGAATCACGGGCGGAGGCGGCGGCGAAACGCCAGATGTGCGACCTTGAAGCCGCTCTTCGCGGGCGACGTTCAGGACGGCAACGGCTGAAGACGTCGATCCAAGCGGCCGGAAGCGGGGACTGAATAGCAAAAGGCCGCCCAGCCGGGCGGCCCTCGCATGCCGGATCGTAAGTGCGTCGACGAAATGCGCGATCACACCATCCAGAACGGCTTGCGTGCTTCGCGATGCGCGTCGCAACGGGTGATGCCGATATCGCGCAAGGTCTCGTCGCTCAGGCCTTGCAGTTCCTGCCGGGAGCGCGACCGGCGCTGCCACTCGGCGAAGCGGCGTGAAATTTGATTCCAACCGAAGCTGTGGTTTCTGTGGCTGGTCATTGTCAGGACGCTCATGGCTGTCTCCATCTCCGGCAATTCGTTACTTGCAATCTAGCGGAAGCGTGCAATGCGAAATGTGATCGCAAGCACAGTTTGGCGCTTTTGGTCCAAGCCATTGGTGGATAAGCGATTATGGAAGTATTGGCGGTGTATTTGCAGCGTTTTGCACCGCCTCAGGCGGCCGCCGGCGCCGCGGTCGCAATCTCGCAAGGCTGGGTCACCGGTTCCGGCAAGAGCGCGCCGGTCCGATCGTAGCCGATCGCGCGTAAGCGCCCCTCCGCCGGGCACATGGCCACCGCGAGCCGCGTATAGGGATTGAGGACGGGCTCGCGCACCCACTCGAACCCCGGCGCCGACACCGCGCCGTCCCAAGCTCGCAGCGACTCGCGGCGCGCGCGGCTATAGCTCGCCGCATCGGCAAAGGAACTGGTGAGAAAGCGTCGGGTGCCGATGCGACCTTCCCAGCCTTCGCGACGCGGCACCCAGTCGTTGGCGGCGCTGGTGTCGTGCATGCGGGTGACGAAACCGGTCTCGGTGCGTTCGATCACGCAACGCTCGCCGGCGGCACAGCCCGCCAGCACGTAGATGACCGGCCGCGCCACCGGTGTCGTCTCAAGCATCGCGCGCGCCACGGCGAAATCCGCACAGAGCTCGAAAGTGCGCCGCAACAGCTGATCCGGCGGCATCAGATCGGTCGACTTCCAGATCGTGCGGATATTGGCGGCGAAATCATAGGGCCGGAGCCAACGATGCTGGGTGCGCCGGCGCATCGGCGCCTGGTTGACGCAGGCCGCGAACCGGCGCGGCGCCATCGCCGTCAGCGCGCCGACATAACCGGGCCAGGTGACGCTGAAAAAATCCCCGCAATCGCCCCGCATATGCGCCACTTCGGCATAACGGCCGAGACCGAGGAAAGGCCAATCGAGCGTGCGCAGGAGCCACGGCGCGCCGTTATGTTCGACGGCAAGCGAGGTGCAGGCCCATTGATATGACGCATTGAGCAGCCAGACGCAGGAAAAACCCAAAACTTGGGCGATCTGCGCAATCTCGTCGAGATAAGGCGACCGCGAACGAGCGAGCCAGCGCCGGGACGCCCAATCGAGCGCCGGCACCAAGGGATGCGATACGCGGGGCAGAAAACCGAGACAGGCGTCGCGTAGCGCGCGCGCCCGCTGTGCGCTCCGCTCGGCGTGGCGCAAGAGACCGCCGTCGCGCAGATCGACGACCGGAATCGCTTGCAGCGCAGCCATGCGAGACACTTTATTCCGAATTCTACGCGAGGTGCCACACCAGGCCCTCACCAAGCCTTCGATCAGACGTGCGTTGAAATTGCTTCGCGATGAGGTCGCCATCATCGTCAATGCGCGGCGGCTTGGCAAGCAAGCCGTCGCGGATACGACAACGCCAAAATTGTCAGGAACGCGGCCGGCGGCGTTAGAATTGGCGGCGGAATCGGCGGCGGAATTGGCGGCAAGACTCATGTCGCAGATCCCGGCAAAAGGCTCATGACACGCCATCACCGGTCAGTCCGCCTTGTCTTCGATCCTGTAAATTTGCATAAAAGCCAGAGGAGATATCGAATTGAAATGCACGGGAGAAATTGAGAATGGAGCTCAAATCGACGCGCCGCATCGTCACCGGCCATGACGCGCACGGCAAAGCGGTGGTGCTGTTCGACGCTGCCCTGCCGGCCAAGCAGCGCAGCGCCGGCGGCAACGGCATGACGCTGTTATGGGTGACGGGCGAAGCTCCGGCCGACGTCGCCGGCACGACCGACCGCGCGCAAACCCAGGTCGGCGTGCCGCCGCCCGCCAACGGCACCATCTTCCGCATCGTCGATTTCGCGCCACTGCCGCCGCACGCCGCGCCGGTCGATCATCACCAGATTCTTCTGTCGATGGGCATCGATCCGGCGACCCAGGGCTATGCGCGGCACGCCAATACGCACCGCACCAGGACCATCGATTATGCCATCGTGCTCGACGGCGAGATCGACATGCTGCTCGACGACACCGAGGTCCACGTCAAGGCGGGTGACGTTCTGGTGCAGCAGGCCACCAATCACGCCTGGGTCAACAACGGCACCAAGCCGTGCCGTATCGCCTTCATCCTGATCGACGGTAAGACGCCGCCGGCCTGGCGGCAGGATTGGAAACCGTAGAGCACAATCGTTTCAAACGGAGGACGGCCGGCACGAATGCTATTCCGCCGCTTCCCGGTGGCGGTGAAACAGGGGCACGATCCGCGCCCGTTCGCCGGCGCAGGCGACGACGACGCTACCCTCCGGCACCGCGATCCAGCTGTTGTGGTCGCGGTCGAGCGGCTCGGACACGATGACGATGCCGGTATCGGTCTCGCGGTAATAGAGCGTATTGGCGCGGTCGTTCACCGCATAACGAAACGCGTAGAGATCCCGCCCGTTCGACAGCGCGGCGGTGAAGCGCAGCCGATCCGCCGGTTCCGTTTCGTTCACCAAATCCGTCAGTTGCCCCAGAACGGTCTCCGCCGCCGCCACCGGATGCTCGATGCCGGCGCCAAGAATGGCGAGGAAGACGGCTTCGGAATCGGTGGTGCCGATACGAGCCGGGTAAAGCGCGTCGGGAATAAGGCCTTCGACCTTGCGGCGCAGACGGCTCCAATTGCCGACAAAACCGTTGTGCATGAACATCCATGTGCCGCAGGCGAACGGATGGCAGTTCGGCCGGGTGATCGGCGTCCCGGTCGCGGCGCGGACATGGGCGAAGAACAGATGCGAGTGCAGGTGCCGGCACAGATAGCGCAGATTTTCGTCCGACCATGCAGGCCGCACTTCGCGATAGAGGCCCGGTTCCGGGTGAGTTCCGTACCAGCCGAGCCCGAAGCCGTCGCCGTTAGTGCTTGCGGTCGATTCCAGGGCCTGGATGCTCTGCGAAATCAACGAATGCGACGGCTCGGTCACATAGTGCTCGAGCGCCGTCGTCTCTCCGCGATATGCAATCCAGCGGCACATAAGCCCGCCTCTGCCGGTGCCTCGGTCGTCGTCACGCCACCAATGTGGCGTCGCGAATCCATCGAGTCACCCTTTGTAGGGCAATTTCGGCACCATCGTGTTGATTTTCTGTAAAAATGCGGACCTGAGCGTCGGCCGAAGTTCCTTCCACCACGATGGCGCGGCAATTGCCGACCGCTTCGGCGCAGCCGAGCGCCTGGGCGTCGGCGGCAACCAGCCCGATGATCCGGTCGAGCATATTGCCGACGCCGACGGCGCCGGCCCGGCTGACAAAGCTACCCTGCGCGCCGTAGCGCTGGGCGCGCCATTTGTTTTCAACGGCGATCGCCCGGTCGACGACGTCGAGTTCGGCATTGTGCGCAGGGTGCCGATAAAGAAAACGCGCCAGCGACCGATACAGCGCCGCAATCGCAATACTGTCGTCAAGCCGCGTGCAACAGTCCGGCGCGCGCAATTCGAGCGTCGGATATTTGAGCGACGGGCGGATCGCCCACCACAGATGGCTCGCATCCTCCATCGCACCCGAGCGCACCATGGCGTCGACATAGCCGTCGTATTCGGCGGCGGTGTGGAACAGTTCCGGCAGGCCGGTGCGCGGCAGCTCGTCGTAAGCGGCCAGGCGATAGCCTTTCAGCCCGGTGGGGTGGCGCTGCCAGAACGGCGACGAAGCGGCGAGCGCGATAAACAGCGGCAGGTACGGAAGCATGCGCATCATCACGTCAATGCGCCGCTCCGGATCGGGAAATTCCACATGAACGTGCATTCCGCACAGCATGTTGCGCTGGCCGATCATCTGCAGATCGTCCATCACTTTAGCGTAGCGATCCTTGGGGCTCCGCACCGAGTCGCGCCATGACGCCAGCGGGTGCGTGCCGCAGGCCAAAATCGCCAGCCCATGTTCCGCGGCGGCGGCCGCCGCATTCATCCGCAACTGCCGCAACTCGATCCGCGCGTCATCGATGCGGCAATGCGGTTCGGTGGCGACCTCGATCTGCGCCTGCAGAAACTCGCGGCCGATATGTCCCGGCGCGCCGAACGCGGCGTCGTGGAACAGCGAATCCGGCGTCTCCGCCGGCACCTCGCCGCTTTGCGCGTCGGAGAGGAAATACTCCTCTTCGATGCCGAACTGAAAATTGTCGTCGGGCGAGAAAGCACGCGCTTGCCGTTCGGGGGAAAGCAGCGTGCGGATGTGCAGCCGTCGGTCGGAGGGATCGAATTTGAATTCCATCGCCTGTTGTCCGTTTATCGACAGTGGGTTCGCCGTCGTCAGATGCCTTGCGTCTGCAGCCAGCACTCCAATAACGCCACTTGCCAAAGCTTCGAATGTCCCTTGGGCGTGAGTTCGCCCTCCGGGTTGGCGAGCAGCCGGTCGATGTAAGACCGGTTGAACAGGCCGCGCTGCCGCGCCCGCGGATCGTCAAGAACGCCGCGGACAAAATCGAGGAAGGCGCCGCGGATATATTTGAGCGCCGGCACCGGGAAATAGCCCTTCGGGCGATCGATCACCGCGTCGGGTACCAGCCCGCGCGCCGCTTCCTTGAGAATGTGCTTGCCGCCGCCGCCGACCTTGAGCTCTGCCGGGATGCGCGCGGCCAGCTCGACGACGTCGTGATCGAGAAACGGCACCCGGGTTTCGAGGCCCGCCGCCATCGCCATATTGTCGACGCGCTTGACCGGGTCGTCGACCATCATGATCTGGGCGTCGAGTTGCAGCGTCTGGTCGATCGGACTCGGACTGCCGCAGTGGCGAAAGAACGCGTCGACGAATTCGCGACTGTAGTCGCCGCTCATCAAATTTGCCGCCACCAGTTCGCCCATCTCGGCATGATCGCGATCGAAGTAGACCCGGGCATAATCGCCGGTGGCGTCGTTAGAGCGCATCAGCGCCGGATACCAGTGGTAGCCGCCGAAAATCTCGTCGGCGCCCTGCCCGCTCTGGGCCACCTTGACGTATTTCGCCACTTCCTTGGACAACAGGTAAAAGCCGATGGCGTCGTGACTCATCATCGGTTCCGACATCGCTGCCACCATCCCCGGCAGCGCCTCGATCGCGCGCGAACCTTCGACGCGAATGCGGTGGTGATCGGTGGCGAATTCTTTCGCGATCAAATCGGAATAACGGAACTCGTCGCCCTCGACGTCGCCGACGGTTTCGAAGCCGACGGAGAATGTCTTCAGATCCTTCTGGCCGAGCTTCGCCAGCAATGCGACAAGGAGCGAACTGTCGAGGCCGCCGGACAGCAAAACACCGACCGGCACGTCGGCGACGCGGCGGCGATCGACCGCGTTACCGAGCGCGGCGCGGACTTGTTGGCGCCAGTCCGCTGCCGTCATGCCGCGATCCGCCGAGCGTTCCCCGACTTCGAGCTGCCAGTAGACTTCCTCGCGGCGGCGTCCGTCGGCTTCGACGATGCAGATGGTGGCCGGCGCCAGTTTGCGCACGCCCTTGACGATGGTCATCGGCGCCGGAACGACGGCATGCCAGCTCAGATAATGATGAAGCGCAACCGGATCGATCGTCGTGTCGACGTCGCCCGCGGCCAGCAACGCCGGCAGTGTCGAGGCGAAACGCAAGCGGCCGTGCCGTTCCGCATAATAAAGCGGCTTGATGCCGAGCCGGTCGCGCGCCAGCACCAGCCGTCCGGAATCGCGTTCCCAAACGGCAAATGCGAACATGCCGTAAAAGCGCTCGACGCAACGCGGACCCCATTCGGCGTAGGCCTTGAGGATCACCTCGGTGTCGCCATGCGAGAAAAAACGGTACCCCTTGGCCGCAAGCGCGTTGCGCAATTCGCGGTAATTGTAGATGCAGCCGTTGAAGACAATGGCGAGACCGAGCTGCGGATCAATCATCGGCTGCTGCGATGCGGCGGCAAGGTCGATGATGCTGAGCCGGCGATGACCCAAGGCCAGGCGATCTTGCGAAAAGCTGCCGCCCGCGTCGGGACCGCGCGGCCGCATTTTTTCCGTCATGGCCGCGAGCGCGCTGCCCGCGGCGTCGCCATTGAAGGTCACCTCACCGCAAATGCCGCACATTTAATCATGTCCCAGGAAGCGACGCGCGTCCCCACTAAGTCCGCGACAACGCTTTGATGGCGAGGCCGGTTCCGAGGCGCTAAGCGACGGTAGGACAAAGGTTTACGGCCACCCTTCGATGCGGCGCGCGATAGCTCAAGCCAACAAGCGGCGCACGGCGGCGCTCCACGCCGCCAATTTTCTTTCGCGCATGTCGGCATCCATCTGCGGCTCGAATCGGCGCTCCAATTGCCAGCGCTCCATGAAGCGATCCGGCGCGGGGAAGAAGCCGGCATAAAGGCCGGCAAGATAAGCGGCGCCAAGCGCGGTGGTTTCTCTGATTTGCGGCCGATCGACGGTGCCGGAGCAAATATCGGCAAGCCGCTGCAGGAACCAATCGGAATTCGCCATGCCGCCGTCGACGCGCAGCTTCGCGAGCGCGCCGCCGCCGGCGCGCCAATCGGCTTTCATGGCGGCAAGAAGATCGGCCGTCTGGAAGCAGACGCTTTCCAGGGCGGCTTTCGCCAATTCGCGCGGTCCGGTCGCTCGCGTCAGGCCGAACAGCGCGCCGCGCACGTCCGGCCGCCAATAGGGCGCGCCGAGTCCGACGAATGCCGGCACCAGAACGACATCCTGCGTCGGATCGGCGGCCTGCGCCAACGCGCCGGTTTCGGCGGCGCTCTCCACGACGTGCAAGCCGTCGCGCAACCATTGCACCGCGGCACCGGCGACGAAAATGGATCCCTCAAGCGCGAAACTGCGCACGCCCGCGAGCTGATAGGCGATCGTCGTCAGGAGCTTGTTGCGCGACGCGATCGGCGTCGCGCCGGTATTAAGGACTGCAAAGCAACCGGTGCCGTAGGTGGCCTTGACCATCCCCGGCGCGAAACAGGCCTGACCGATGGTGGCGGCCTGTTGATCCCCGGCGATGCCGTAAATCGGAATTGCACCGCCGAAAACTTCCGGATCGGTGACGCCGAAGTTGGCCGAAGAGTCCAGCACTTGCGGCAAGACCAATCGCGGCACGGCCAAAATCTGCAACAGCTCGTCGTCCCACCGGCCGTGGTGAATATCGAACAACAGCGTGCGCGAGGCGTTGGTCGCGTCGGTGGCATGGACTTTGCCGCCGGTGAGCCGCCACAACAGAAATGTATCGACCGTGCCGAAGGCGAGCGCGCCGCGGGCGGCTTGTTCGGCGGCGCCGGGCACATTGCTCAGGAGCCAGGTGAGCTTGGTGCCCGAGAAATAGGGATCGAGCAAAAGGCCGGTCTTTGCCGCAAAGAGCTTTTCGTGTCCGGCCGCTTTAAGCCGGGCGCAGAGATCGGCGGTACGCCGATCTTGCCAGACGATCGCGCGGTGCACCGCGCGGCCGGTCGCGCGATGCCATAACAGCGTCGTCTCACGCTGATTGGCGATGCCGATGGCGACGATGTCGCCGGCGCCGGCGCTCGCTTGGCGCATGGCGCTTCGGCACGTTTCAAGGGTAGTCGCCCAGAGATCCTCCGGATCGTGCTCGACCGCGCCATCGGCCGGGAAATGCTGCGGGAATTCCTGTTGCGCAATGGCGGCCACCGACGTGTCGGCGCGAAACACAATCGCGCGCGTCGATGTCGTGCCCTGGTCGATGGCGAGGACGTAGGATGCCACGGCGTGCCCCTTCGCCGAAAATTTGCGGACGAGCGCCCGCAAACACGGCTTCACAATACAATGATTCAGCGATCCGGGGACGCACGATCGCAGGCTATTGCGACTGTTCGAGTTTGGCGAGCTGACTCTCGGCGGAGGCCGAGCCGAGTTCGGCGGCGCGTTGATACCATTGCTTGGCCTGCACGATGTCCGGTTTCATGCCGACCGCGCCAAGCCGCCGAATGACCAGCGGATCGAACGTCGCGCCGAGCGCCAGCGCCGCTTCCGCATTACCGGCATCGGCCGCCCGCCGCAACAACAGCCGTGCGGATACAATATCGCCGCTCATCAGGAGATCTTTGCCGCGTTTGATCATGGCGGTGATTTCGGCATCGTCGACATGCGGCGCGGCGGCCTCGGCCGGCGCCGCTGTTGCGGCTGGCGAAACTGCGGGCGCAGTCTGCGGCTGGAGCATTGTTGCCGGCGGCGAAGATTGATTACGCGGCTGCACGAGTTCGGGCGGTGGCGCCACCGCGTCCGCCAGCGTCTTGGCCGGATCTGCTGGCGGCGGCAAAGCCGGATCGCTCATTGCCTCGCTCCGGCTCGATTGCATCGAACCGTCCGTCGCCGCCCGTGCCGGGATCGATTGCGGCGCGGCGTTCACCGGCTGCGGCAGAACGAGCCTGGCCGGATCGCCGGTCATCGCCGGCGTCCTGACGTCGGCCGATAGGATTTCGCCGGCCTTCTTTACGCTTGGAAACGATACGATGCCCCACGCGATCAGCGCCGCCAGCGCCATCACGCCAAAGAACCGAAGCACGATGGGTTTGAGCGTTCGCGCATCGTCAACGGCCGGTTCGGGGATGGCGTCGGGATCGAGCATGAGCTGACGTTGCAGCTCCACCATGGCACGGTCACCGCTGAAATCCGGATTCGCGCGTTGCGCCGGCCTTGCGGCGGGCCGCAGAGGCCGTCCTGCGGGGGATGCCCGGTCGCGCACCCAACGCGGTGCATACCTTAAGGCAGGATCCAGATCGTCGGACTGATGGATCGGAGAACTCATGATCGCCTCCCATTGCTTTCAAGCTCCGATGTTTACAAAACGATGGCAGATATCCTCCGGTCGTTCAGACGTTCGCCGGGCGCAACAAGATTGGTGTCGGCCGATAGCGGCCGCGGACCGGCGCGCGCCGGGGACCCGAATTGTTGGGAAATCGCTGCCGTCAGTGAACCCACGGCCACTACGCAACGGACCTGAAATGGCCAGAGCGGCCGCCGCCAGCCTCCCCCCATAACGACCCCCGAGCGGCGGATCTACGCGTTACGCAACACACACATTTGCGCGATAGATCCGCAACGTCTGACACCCACCATTCGCCGCGGTTAAAACGGATGCGTTTGATTGCGATACGCAATTTCGCGCGGACTTAAAGCCGATGGTCGGCAGGCATTGGGGCACCGGTATGATCCTGACTCGATGATTCCAAGGCGTGCTTGCCGCAATCCGGCACGCAGAAAGAAAAACACCAACGGATTCTGCGGAATTATGATGGCGCCCTTCGCAGCGCCGGCGATAAGCTTTCGTCGGATTCATTTTTGCTATGTTGCTTGCGCGGCGACTCAGTTAGCCTTTGCTGGGCTGGAATCCCGGGGCGAGACCAGCTCTAACCTGATGACGATCTCGCGGCCATGACCGAGGTCATGGCGCTAAGGCCGATGGCCCGTGGTGATTGGCGGATCGCACAGGTCCTTCGGCGAGGTCGAATGTTTCCGAATGTGCGTCTGATGATCGTGGCTGTGCTGGCTTCGATCATGGGCATCAGTTGCGCTTTGGGCCTGTTCGCTGAATTTCGGGTCAGCCACGACTCGTTTTTGCGCGAGTCGAGCGCCGGCGCGCCCTTGCAGCTGAGCGCCGGCGATCCTCCGGCCGCCGTGATGAACGCGGCGGCAACATTCGGGGTTCGCTTTGCCGCGCAGCCGTCGCCGTCGTCGCCGCCGGCTGTCGATGTGGCTGCCGGTCCCCAAGCCGTCGATCATGCCGTCGCCGTCAAAACACCGCCCGCAACGCCTTCGCCGCGCCAGGAGCCCGAACCGCCGCTGCAGATCGCGACGGCCCCTCAACCGGCCGCTCCTTCACCGCGATCCGACACCGCGCCCGAAGCCGCAAGTCCGGCCGCCAGCAGCGTAATCCCGGGCCGAAACAGCGGGCCCGGCAATCAGGGAAATCCGCAGCCAAAACCCGCCGACAACGCCAAACCTGCCGACAACACGCCTGCCGGCAATGCGGACAACAAGCCCGGCGAAAACAAGCCGTCCGATAATCTGGCGGACCGGACGCCCGCGACTGCGCTGTCGGGCCAGGAGGCGGCACCGGTTCAAAGCAAATCCACTGCGGCATCGAAAATCACGCCGGAACGCGCCTCGGCTGCCGCTGTGCGAAAGCGTATAGCGGTACGACACCGGCCCGTGATCGCGCGCCGGGTGCCGCGAACGCGTGCCGTTGTACCCACGCAGAGTTTCACGGCCACCCAGCCGCTCTATCAATGGACGCCGCCAGGACAGACGCCGTCAGGACAGACGGCACCACCGGTCCGCCGGCGCCCGATCGTCAGACGGACCCGTCCGATACCGAACGCGGCGCAAACGCCGCAACCGGCGCTGTCGAATACGTCAGCGGCCAACGCGCCCGAGTAACTCGCTCGAACCGGTTCCGCTCAGAGGTCGCCGCAATAGATGTCTTTGAGCAGCTTGAGAATCCGCGCCGCGCGTGGATCGCCGACGCGGTAATACAGCGTCTGCGACTTACGGCGGAATGTGATGAGCCCGTCGGCGCGCAGTAACGCCAGGTGCTGGGACAGAGCGGATTGACTCAGTCCAACCGTTTTGACGAGATCGCCGACCTTCATTTCGCCCTGCCCGATCAACGAACACAGGATGAGCAGCCGATTCTCGTTGCCGAGCAGCTTCAGCATGCGCGCGGCCGTGGCGGCTTGAGCCGCGAGCATGTCCAGCGCCGAGCCGCCGCGAGAACGGGTGGCGCCTTTCGCTGTGCGGCGGCCGCTTGGCGCTTTGGTCTTTGGCGATCGCGGGACGGGATCCATGGATCGGCTCGTTGGCGGACAAAATCTCGTCGCGAAATCTCGACGAATGAGACCCTTGTTCAGCAGAGTCGTTTAGAATTGACTAATTTAGGACTTATCGATAAAGCCTACGCGAACCGCCGGGTAACGGCAACGCAATAACGCAATAAAGAAAACGGTCGGCGAAACCGTTCCGGCGCCGGGGAGGCGTGAATGTCCGGCCCGATACGGCAGGTCCGCTTGTCCAAGTCGCGACGATCGTTGTTGCGCCTGGGCGCCGCGGCGGCCGGCGGCGCGATACTCGGCCGCTCCGGCGGCGCCGCGGCAGCCGGAGAGACCTCGCCGCCCGCCGAACCGGATTGGACCCAGACCGTCGGCGCCGGTGTCGACGATCGCCCCTATGGGCAACCGTCGGAATTCGAGAAGGACGTCATCCGCCGCGACGTGCCTTGGCTTACCGCGACCGAGCAATCCTCCGTCAGCTTCACCCCGCTACAGTCGCTCAACGGCATTATTACGCCCAACGGATTGTTCTTCGAGCGCTACCACGCCGGCCGTGCCGACGTGGACCCGCGCCAGCACCGGCTTTTGATCCACGGATTGGTGGAACGGCCGCTCATCCTGACGATGGATGACATTATGCGGTTTCCGTCGGTATCGCGCGTTCATTTCATCGAGTGCCCGGCCAATGGCGGCATGGAATGGCGCGAGGCGCAGCTCAATTCGCTGCAATTCACGCATGGCATGCTGAGCTGCGCGGAATGGACCGGCGTCAAGCTCTCGACCTTGCTCGATGAGGTCGGCCTCAAGAAAGAGGCCAAATGGGTGATGGTCGAGGGCGCCGACGCGGCGCGGATGAACCGCAGCCTGCCGCTGGAGAAGTGCCTCGATGATTGCCTCGTCGTCTATGGCCAGAACGGAGAAGCCTTGCGGCCCGAACAGGGCTATCCGCTCCGACTGCTGGTGCCCGGCTGGGAAGGCAATGTCAGCGTCAAATGGCTGCGCCGCATCAAGGTCGGCGATGAACCGTGGTTCTCGCGGGAAGAGACTTCGAAATACACCGAGCTCATGGCCGACGGAAAATCGCGCGGCTTCACCTGGGTCAATGAGGCCAAATCGGTCATCACCTTCCCCTGTCCCGAGAAGCCCGTTCTGGCACCGGGTCTGTATGAGGTCAAAGGGCTTGCCTGGAGCGGCCGCGGCAAAGTCAAAGCGGTCGACGTTTCGTTCGATGGCGGCGTTAATTGGCAAAGCGCCCGGCTTCAGGAGCCGATCCTGTCGAAAGCGTTGACCCGCTTTACCATCCCCTGGCGGTGGGATGGCGGGCCGGCGCTTCTGGAATTGCGGGTCGTCGATGACACCGGCTATGTCCAGCCGACCATCGCGCAATTGCGCAAGGTGCGCGGCACCAATCCGATCTATCACAACAATTCGATCCAGACTTGGCAGGTGAAGCCGGACGGAAAGGTCTTCGATGTCCAGCTCGGCTAGGCTTTCGATCCGCTCGCGCCGGGGGTGCCGAAGCTTCGCCGTCGCGGCGATAGGCGGGCTCATGCTCCCGTTTTTTGCTTTCGCAGCGCGCGCCGCCGGCCCGGGCTATTTCGGCTACGGCAAACCGGCAACGCCGGCCGAGATTGCCGGCAGGAATATCGACGTGCACGGCCGCGACGGCGTCGGCCTGCCCGCCGGCAGTGGCACCGTCGACCACGGCGCCGACGTGTTCGCGCAAGCCTGCGCCGTGTGCCACGGCACCTTCGGCGAAGGCGAGGGCCGCTATCCAAAGCTGATGGGCGGCGAAGGCACCTTGACCGGCGACCGCCCGGAACCGAGCGTCGGCAGCTACTGGCCTTACGCACCGACACTCTTCGACTACGTCAACCGCGCCATGCCATTCACGTCGCCGCATAGTTTGTCCGCCGACGACGTGTATGCCACAGTCGCCTATATCCTCAACTTCAACAACATCGTGCCGAGCAACTTTGTCGCCGACCGTGACAGCCTGCCCAAAGTGAAAATGCCCAACCGCGACAGCTTCACTTGGCAAGACCCGCGTCCCGACACCGCAGACAAGGAATGCATGAAAGATTGCATCGATCCCAAGGCTGTGAAAATTATCTCCTCGGCGGAGGGCAAGGACCTCACGCCGCGGACCACCGGTCCGCTCGATAAAATGACGGGGAACTAGGACTGTGCCAAGGACCCCGCGGGAGGATGCGATGCGAAGCGGACGCAAGTCTGTGCACGGGGCTGCCCGAATCGCCGTAACAGGTGCCGGCATCCTCCTGGGCACGGCGCTCTTTGCCGGGATCGCGACCGGACCAGCCATCGCCCAACCGGCGCCGCCGGCCGCGACTTCGGCAGCGTTGCCCGGGGAAGCGCTCGCCTTCGACCGCAGCCAGGGCAACTGCCTCACCTGCCACGACATCAAAGGCGGCGACGCCCCCGGCAATGTCGGGCCACCGCTCGCCGATATGAAGAGCCGTTATCCGGATCGCAAAGCACTTGCCGCGATCATCTTCGACGAGACCAAGCGCAATCCGCTGACCGTCATGCCGCCGTTCGGGCGCAATCTGATCCTGACCAAGCAGGACATCGAATCCGTGATCGACTTTCTTTACACACGATAGGAGCGCCGCGTCGCAATGAATGACAAGACCATGAACCAAGATAGGAATGCGGCACCGGGGCAGACGCGCCGCACCGTGGTCCAAGCGGCCGTCGCCGGTGCGCTCGCGGCGGCAGCTCTCGCCGGCACCGCCCCCCTGTATAGGGCGCGCGCGGCCGCCGACGCCGCCAAATGGCCGAAAGACGCGTTCGCGCAGAAGACCGAGGCCGACGCGATCAAGGCGCTCTACGGCAAAACGCCGGAAGCGTCCGATAAGGTCAACCTCGACGCACCCGAGATCGCGGAGAACGGCGCCGTAGTCCCGATCTCGGTGAGCACGACGCTGCCCGACGTAACCTCGATCGCCATCCTGGTCGCGGAAAATCCGTTCCCGTTGGCGGCCAACTATCCGATCCCGCCCGGCACGTCGCCAACGGTGTCAAACCGGTTGAAGATGGCCAAGACCAGCAAAGTCATCGCGCTAATCGCCTCCGGCGACAAAGTGTTCAGCGCGAGCAAGGAAGTCAAAGTAACGGTCGGCGGCTGCGGCGGCTGATCGGACAAATCGACAAAAGAGGCGAACATCAATGGCATCGACAATCCGCATGCGCGCGGTCTCGAGCGGCGACACCACCGAGGTGCAGGCGCTGGTTCAGCACCCGATGGATTCCGGTTTCGTCAAGGACGCGCAGGGCAATCTTATTCCGCCGCATTACATCGAAGTGGTCGAATTCGAGCACGCCGGAAAACCCGTCTTCACCGCTTATTGGGGCCCCGCCGTGTCCAAAGACCCCTACATCAAATTCAGCTTCAAAGGCGCACAGAAGGGCGACGACCTGACCGTCAGCTGGGTCGACAACAAGGGCGGCACCGATTCGCTCGTTGGCAAAATTCAATAAAGTTAACTCGCGCCGTTGCATCGAGGAGGGCGTCCGTATGCGTCGCGCAGTCTTGTTGGCAGCCGCATTGTTCGGTGTCTTGGCGCAGCCGGGGTTCGCTGCGGATTCGGTCAATCCGCAGGCGGACTTCAAAGCGTTTCGCGATTATTTCACCAAACAATTTCCCAACGTGCCGCTGAACGATTTCGTCAACGGACCTTATTCGATGGACGCGGATCTGCGCAAGCAGTGGGTCGAGATCGACGCCTTTCCGCCCTATCAGTTCGCGCTCGACAAGGGCAAGCAGATGTTCGAGACGCCGTTCAAGAACGGCAAGACCTATGCCGACTGCTTTCCCAACAAGGGCATCGGCGTCCGCCAGAACTATCCCTATTTCGACGCCAAATCCGGCGAGGTGATCACGCTCGACGTGGCGCTCAATCAATGCCGCCAGGATAACGGCGAGGCGCCGTACGATTACACCAAGGACGACATGGCGGCGCTGACGGCCTACATGGCCTACACTTCGCGCGGCAAACCGTTCGACATCAAGATTCCGAACGATCCGCGCGCGCTCGCCGCCTACCGCAAAGGCGAGGAATATTTCTATACCCGCCGCGGCCAACTGAACTTCTCCTGCGCAAGCTGCCACGTGCAAAGCGCCGGCGATCATATTCGCACCGAAGTGCTGGCGCCGGCGCTCGGCCTGGTCGCGGCGCTGCCGATCTACCGTTCGGAATGGGGCGGCATGGGAACGACCAGCCGCCGCTTCATCACCTGCAACAGCCAGGTGCGTGGCGTGCCGCTGAAGGCCGAGGACGAAGAGTACCGCGATGTCGAATATTATCTGTCTTATATGAGCAACGGCCTGCCGATTTCCGGACCGGGCGCACGCCCATGATCGCCGGCGGAGCAGCGTGGAGGAAACTGATGGACGGGCGGGCTTTGATTGGATTGGCCGTCAGCGTTGCCTTGGTGGTCCTCACGACTGCCGCCATGGCGGCGTCGGCCGATGACTTCAAGGCCGCCTATGCCAAGGCCGAAGCGGCGGAAAAAGAAGCCGGCGCGATGAAGAACCAATGGACGACTACGGAATCGGAACTCAAAGCCGCGCAGGCGGCCGCCAATGCCGGCAATTACGATGAAGCTGTGAAGCATGCGCAAGAGGCCGAAGCGCTCGCCAATGCCTCGATCGCGCAGGCCAAAGAGCAGGCGACGGCTTGGACGAAAGCCGTCATTCGCTGAGCCCATTCACCGGCAAGGAGTGTCGCGATGCGTCGCCGCGACGTCTTAAAGACCTTCGCGGTTGCGGCGCTCTCGGGCGTTTTGCCCGGCGTCGGGTTCGCAGCCGACGACGATCCTTACGATATCGGGCGTTTCGGCAACGCACGCGTGCTGCATATGACCGATACGCACGCGCAGCTTCTGCCGGTCTATTTCCGCGAGCCCAGCGTCAATATCGGGGTCGGTGCCATGGAGGGCCGTCCGCCGCACCTGGTCGGGCAAGCCTTTCTCGGCCACTTCGGCATCGCGCCCGGCAGCCGCGCGGCCTACGCCTTCACTTGCCTCGATTACCCGGAGGCCGCGCATCGTTATGGACGCATGGGCGGCTTTGCCCATCTTAAAACTCTGGTCGACCGGCTGCGGACCGACGCCGGCGCCGGCAATTCGATCCTGCTCGACGGCGGCGATCTGTGGCAAGGCAGCGGCCTTGCCGACGCGATGGCTGGCGCCGATATGGTCGAGGCCGCCAATCTGCTCGGCATCGACGCGATGACCGGACACTGGGAATTCACCTACGGCGAAAAAGTCCTGCGCCAAAATCTCGACCGCTTTAAGGGCGAGTTCGTGGCGCAGAACGTGTTCCTTACCGACGAGGCAGCGTTCAACAATGCGCCCGCGTTCGATTCTGCCTCCGGCCGCGTTTTCAAGCCGGCCGTGATCAAAGTGGCCGGCGGCCATCGCATCGGCATCGTCGGCCAGGCCATGCCCTATGTGCCGATCGCCCATCCCAAGCGCTTCACGCCCGACTGGACGTTCGGCATCCGCGACGCCGAACTGCAAAAAGTCGTCGACGGGCTGCGCCAGCAAGACAAGGTCGACGCGGTGATCCTGCTGTCGCACAACGGCATGGACGTCGATCTGAAACTCGCCAGCCGCGTGACCGGCATCGACGTCATACTCGGCGGCCATACCCACGATGCGGTCCCGCAGCCGACCTTGGTTGCCAATTCCAGCGGCAAGACGCTTGTCAGCAACGCCGGATCGAGCGGCAAATTCTTGAGCGTGCTCGACCTCGATGTCGGCAAAGGCCGCGTCAACGAGGCGCGCTATCATTTGCTGCCGATCTACACGAACCTGATCGAGCCGGACGCCGCGATGGCGGCCCTGATCGACCGATTGCGCGCGCCTTATCGGGCAAAATTCGGCGAAAGCCTCGCAACCGCCGAAGCTCTGCTGTACCGGCGCGGCAATTTCACCGGTCCGATGGATCAAGTGATTTGCAACGCGCTCCGTCAGGAGCTCGATGCGCAGATCGCTTTGTCGCCCGGTTTCCGTTGGGGCACGAGTTTGCTGGCCGGTGCAGCCGATCACCATGGAGGATGTGTTGGCCGAAACCGCCATCACTTATCCCGAAGTGTATGTGACCGACATGACGGGTGCGGAGATCAAGGCGGTGATGGAAGACATCGTCGATAACCTGTTCAACCAGGATCCGTATTATCAGCAGGGCGGCGACATGGTCCGGATCGGCGGCATGGACTATGCCTGCGCACCCAATGAGGCGACGGGACAACGAATTTCGGATATGACGCTCGATAACGGCGAGCCATTGGAAGCCGACAAGAGCTATCGCGTTGCCGGCTGGGCGTCGGTCAACCCGCAGTCGGGCAAGCCGGTGAGCGAGGTGGTGGCCGGTTATTTGCGGTCGGAGAAGACGGTGAAGCTCAAACACGTCAATCGCGTGGCGCTTAAGGGCATGAGCGCCAATCCTGGAATTTCCGAAGCGGGCTGATCTCGATGGAACGCCGCGGCAGACGGGTACTCTCGATTATCATCGGGCTTATCGCCGCCTGCCCGCCGACGGCGTTCGTCGTCGCCCAAGCGCCGCAGGCCCAAAGCGCCGGGACCATTGCACCGGCCGACAAGCCCTTTGTCGAACACCGGCTGGTGCTGCAGCTTTCCGACGACGATGCAAAGAAGCAAAGCCTGGTGATCAGCGTCGCTTACAATCTGCTCAAGTTTTACGGGCCGGACAAAATCGCCATTGAGGTGGTGACTTTCGGACCGGGCATTGCGCTCCTTCGCGCCGACAGCCCGAACCGGAAATTCGTCGACAGCCTGGTGGCTCAAGGCGTGCAATTCGACCTTTGCATGAACACGGTCGACACCATCAAACGGGAGACCGGGCACGTCCCGCCGTTCAACCCCAAGGCAAGGCCGGTGGAAGCCGGGGTGGCGCAAATCTTGGCACTCACCGAAAAAGGCTACACCATGGTCCGGCCTTGACCTGCTTATCTGTCTGTTCGCTCCAAGTTTAGCCTTTATTTTCAGTGCGTTGCCGAACGTAGTCCGTGGCGGCTCACACTGGCGACGGCGGCACGGCACGTAATTTAAGCTTGATTTTTGCCGGATGAGGCCCCATGTCGCGTCCAGAAAGCTGCCGTCATTGCAGCCAATCGCTGGCAGCCTTCTCGATTCCCGCAACCGCGATCCGCGCCATCCAGCGCCGGTGCTTGTAGACCGGGACCCAATGGCGCCGGCGGATCGACCGCCGAAGCCAACTTTGCAGGAGCGCGTGCGCTGCCATGTCGAAAGAGTGTGAGGCCATGACATTGCCGTTAGACGAGCGCGGCAGCATGAGTTTGGACGCCGTCATGGATCGTTCCCATGGCGCGATTGAACGCGTGGATTGGGAGACCTCTGTTCTCGAAGACGAGCCGCAACCGGACGGCTTCGAGCCCGGTGCGACCGAGCACGCCACCACCGTCCCGGCCGTCGGCGATGAGGATGCTGCAAGCGATCCGGCCGAAACCGGCGATGAGAAGCCGTCCGCCGTCGCGGCGACGCCGCAGAAGGACGCCTCGTTCTCGCGCGGTTTGGTCGACACCTATTTCCGGCAAATGGGCGATGCCCCGTGGTTGACGCGCGAAGAAGAGACCGCGCTCGCCAAACGCATCGAAGCGTCCCGGCAATCGATGCTCACGGCATTATGCAGCGTGCCGACGCTTGCCCAACGGCTCGCGTCGTGGAGCCGCGATGTCACCGAGGGCCGGTTGCGTCTGGCCGAGATCGTCGATCTGTCGGCCGTTGGGCCGGAGGCGACGCTCGACGGCGCTGACAGCGGCGAGGCCGTGTCGCCCCGCTCCGGCAAAACAGATCCCGAGGCTGCCGACCGCGAGGAGGCCGCTCGGATCCTCGCCATGACCGCGCGTCTGCAACACGTCATCGCGCTCGCCGACGAAATCGGCACATTGAGCCGCAAGCGTCTGGCCGCGCTCGCGCGCAGCCGCGATGTGAGCAAAAAGACCGCAGCGCATCTGCGCGAGCTTATCGCCAGCCTCGCCGACGAAGTCGCCGCACTGCCGCTGCAGGCGGCGCGCGTCGCCATGCTGGTCGAGGATTTGGAGCAGGCTCGGCGGCTGCCTCACGGCACCGAGCAACCGCCGGCGGCGATCCGCCATCATGCCGGTTTGCCGGCCGCCGACTTCAACCAAGTCGTCGCCGCGGTCGGCAAGGCGCGCCGAGAGATCCAGTCGGTACGCGAGCGGATGGTACGCGCTCACCTTCGGCTGGTGGTTTCGATCGCGCGAAAGTATAACCGCAGGAGCTCGCTCGATCTTCTCGATCTGGTGCAGGAAGGCAATTTGGGCCTCATGCACGCCATCGAGAAATTCGATTATCGGCGCGGCGTCAAAATCTCCACTTATGCCGTGTGGTGGATCCGCCAATCCATTGCGCGTGCGATCGCCGATCAAGCGCGGACCATTCGCATCCCCGTGCATATGACGGAGCACGCCAGCAAAGTCTTGCGCGAGCGTCGCCGGCTTTACCAAAAGGAAGGCCGCGAACCCACCGCGGCCGATCTGGGCGCCAAAATGGGCATCCCTGCGGCGCGTGTCGAGCAGGTGTTGTCGATGGTTCAGCAACCGACTTCGCTCGACCTGCCGGTGGGCGAAGATGGCGACGCCACGTTGGGCGATCTCATCAGGGCGCCGGATGCGATAGATCCGCATGCCGCGGCGGAGAGCAGTGCTTTGCAAAAAGTCATGGGCGAAGCGCTCGCCGGCCTCACGCCGCGGGAGCAGCGCATCCTGCGCCTGCGTTTCGGTATCGGCGGGACTGTCGATCACACGCTCGAAGAGATCGGCAAGGAATTCGGCGTCACGCGCGAGCGGATTCGCCAGATCGAAGCCAAGGCCCTGGCCAAGCTCCGCGACCCGCGGCATGCCCATAAGCTGGCCACCTTCGTCGACAACTGAGCCACGCCGCCGGGCTTACGCTGAGTTCGATCGCGCTCCGAACAGAGCCGCGATCTTGTGCCAAATGACCCGCGTCATCAGGGACAAGCCGGAAATCGGCTTGGCGGCGGTGGGTCTCGCCGGCACCTCGGCAGATGCCGTCTGCGCGGGCGAGGCGTTCGAAGAGGCAGCGGCCGGCTGCCGCGCCAATTGCGCGCGCAAATTGGCGGCGAACTGTCCGATAATTTGCGCCGCGGTCGCCTGGATCATACCGACGCCGCGGCCGTATTGGGCGACGGCGCCGGACAACGCCAGATCGGTGTGGATCAGCACGATCGAGCCGCCGTCCTTCGGCTCGACCTTGAAAGTGGCGGCCGCATTGACCGCCCCGCGGCCCTTGGCGTCGCTGCCTTGCGCCGTCACCCGCGCGCTGTGCCCGGCGTCGTCGACATTGTCGAGCGCAACCTTGCCGGCAAAGGCCAAGGATACCGGTCCGAGCCGCACCGAGATCTTTCCTTTATAGTTCCTGCGCGTCGGTAATTTCGGTAAGCTCGGCGCCCGGCATGCAGGGCGCGATACGGGCGACGTCCATCAAGACCGGCCAGGCTTGCTCCGGCGGCACCGGAACCTCGAATGAATTGTCGAATTCCATTTCGGTTACGCTGTTATGGTGGCTGCTAGCGGTCCGATCTTAACATTCGCATCCCGTTTCCGCAGGCCATCATGCGAATGTTAGAATCAAAGGACCACTAGCAAGTATAAGTTCTAGTGGAGCTTTGGATTTGACATTCGCTTCACGAGTGTACGGCTAGGCGGGTAACGAATGTCAAATCCGCTCCACTAGCAGGTTCTACGCTAGCGGTCGCCGATAGAAAAGCAGGGCGATGAAGATACTAAAGCGCGGCATGGCGATGATGTCGTCGGCGAATGTCGGCGAGAGCGAGGACTTCGATCGCACTGCGATGCGACATGACCGGTTTGGCGGCCGCCGCGGCCGCTCATTATCAAGCCGGCCGGCTCGCCGACGCCGAAGCGGCTTATCGGGCCGCCTTGGCGGCGGACGCCGGGCAATCCGGCGATTATGCAAAATCTCGGCGTCATTGCTGCCGCCCTCGGCCGGTATCAGGATGCGATCGCGCTGTTCGACGAAGTGATCGCGCTGAGGCCGCGCTCCGTCGCGGCGCATTATAATCGCGCGCTTGCGCTTCTATCCCTCGGGAGAGGCCGCGGCGCGATCGACGGACTGAGCCGGGTTTGCGCGTTGCAGCCCGAACATTATGACGCGCATCGCGCCCTGGGCTTCTTGTGGCTGGCGGAAGGCGAGCGAGGCCGCGCGCTGGATCATTTCGCGCGCACCTACGAGCTCCGGCGCGGCGACGATCGCTCCAATCTGGCGGGACAATCCCTGACGCACGCCACGCGCGACAAGCTTTTGCACGATGCCGAGCAATTTCGCTTCCTCGCCGCCGGCAAACGGGACGGCCAGCGCTTTGGCGCGCTCGCGCGCGCCTATGAGGACGTCGCCCGGAATTTTCCGGAGCGCTTGGAAAGGCTGTCCGATCGGCAGATCGAGCGTCTCGGCGGCGACTACAATAGCCCGATCACTCTTCGCGCCGCGCCCGGAGATCGCCGGGAGCGCGATCAATCCGCGCCGAGATCTTGGGGCCCTTGTCGTGGAATTTCGCGCCAGCCGCGCCGGCGCGATTTATTTCGACGACCTGCTCGCGCCGGCAGCGCTACAAGCGGCTGAAAGCGTTTCTGCTCGAAAGCACGATCTGGCATGACTTCAGCCATATTGGCGGTTTCGTCGCGTCCTATCTCGAGGATGGTTTGGCATGTCCGCTGATCTTGCAAATCGCCGATGAAATCCGTGGCGCCTTCGCCGCGCTGTTGGCCGGGCACCCCTTAACGCAGGCCTGGGCCTTCAAGGGACTGAAGCCTTCTTCCACGATCGATGTTCACGCCGACGACGGCGCGATCAGCGTGAATTTCTGGATCACACCGAGCGCGGCGAACCTCAAGCCCGAGCGCGGCGGCTATGGTCGTCAGACTGGTCCCGCCGCCGCAAGATTGGCGCATGAAGGGCTATGAAGCCGACCAGGAGCGCATTGTTTCATTTTTGGAACAAAACCCCCATGGCAGATTGAAAGTGCCCTATCGCGAGAATCGCGCCGTGCTGTTTCAATCTCGCCTCTTCCACTGGTCCGACGCGCCGGAATTCGCGCCGGGCTACGAAAATCACCGGATAAACCTGACTTTCATCTATGGCCGGGACGGAGAAGCCGACCTTTCAAGAGGGCGGCGACGGGACCATCCAGCCGGCCAGCGGCGGACGGATACCAAAATTGACACAGTTGGCGCCGGGCCTTATCTCTGGGTCTTGTCCAATGTGCGGATTGCCCGTCCGAGCGCGCACAGCGGACCAGCCAAGCCGAAGCACCATGACACCCGAACCGAAAGGCAATTACACCAATTCGGCGCTTCGGGTCGGCGACACCGACCATTATCCGCAACGTCTCGTCGGCGAATTCATCGGCACCATCGTCGCCAACGACTCCGTCAACGACGAATACAAACATCTCGTCATCGCCGTGCATGAGCACGCGCTCAAGGCCTATGCCGGCCAGATGTTTCATCTGCTGTGCCCCTCGCCCGATGGCGCCGAGGTGTGGATGCGCCGCCCGATGAGCGTTTATCGGGTCGACAAGACTGCCGGCCGGGTCGAATTCCTCTACAAAGTCGAAGGCCGCGGCACCAAAGGCATGGCGATGCTTCGGCCGGGCGATGAGTTCAACATCGCCGGCCCGCTCGGCATCGGTTTCAAGCTGCAGCCGGACTGGAAGAACATCGTCGTGCTCGGCCGCGGCGTCGGCCTGGCGACGCTGGCGCCGCTGTCGCAGCTCGCCGCCGAGCGCGGCGTCGGCGTCACCGCGATTCTCGAGCGCCCGCAATGCCGCGGTCGTGATGTCGAAGGACCTGTTCGAGAATCTCGGCGCGCGCACCTTAACTGTCGTCGACACCGATAACAGCAGCGCCGTCGAGAATGTCGAGACGCATCATCGAAGCGCTGGTCGCCAGAGGGCAACGCCGATGCTTTCTTCACCTGCGGCTCCAACCGGCTGTTGAAGCTCATGCAGCGGCTCGGAAAAAAGCATAACATTCCGGGACAAGTCGCCGTGGAGCAGATCATGGTTTGCGGCTTTGGCGCCTGCTACGTTTGCATGCGCACGTTCGAGGTAAACGGCGTGCGCGTGCTGCGGCGCGTCTGCCGGGACGGTCCGGTGTTCGACATGCAAGAGGCCGTGGGATGGTAGATCTCTCGGTCAAGATCGGCGACCTCACGCTGCAAAATCCGGTGATGCCGGCGTCCGGCGCCTTTTCCTGGGAATACAGCGACGTCATCGATCTCAATCGGCTCGGCGGGCTGGTGGCGAAGACCATCTGCCGCGAACCGCGTCTGGGAAATCCGACGCCGCGCATGGCCGAGACCGAAGGCGGCATTATTCAATCGATCGGATTGCCGGGTAAGGGCATCGAGTATTTCATCGAGCATATCGTGCCGGCCTATGCGCGGTTCGCGCCGCCGCTGATCGTCAGCGTGTCCTCGGAAAGCATCGAGGATTTCGCGGCGCTCGCCGAAGAATTGAGCGTGCCCGACGTCGACGTCATCGAAGCCAATATTTCGTGCCCGACGCGAAACCCGACCGGCGGCAATTTCGCGATGCACGAGGACTATACCCGAGACTGCATCGAGGCGATCCGGGCGAAAACCGACAAGCCGCTCTGGGTGAAGCTTTCGCCCAATGCCGGCGACATCGTCTCGATCGCGAAGGCCGCCGAAGAAGCCGGAGCCGATGCGCTGGCAATCGCCAATACGTTTCTGTCGCTGAAGATCAGAACCGACAACTTCCGTCCGGCGCTCGGCAACAAATTCGGCGGCCTGGTCTCGCCGGCCCTAAAGCCGATCATCCTGCGCATGGTGTATCAGGTCGCCAAGGCCGTCAAAATTCCGATCGTCGGTATCGGCGGCGTCACCAAGGCCGAGGACGTCGTCGAATATATGCTGGCCGGCGCCAGCGCGGTCGGCGTCGGCTATGCCGGCTTCCGCAATCCGACGGCGCTGATCACCATCATCGACGACCTCGCGGCCTGGTGCGAGGAGCGCGGCATCGAGAAAGTCTCTGAATTGATCGGCGCCGTGCGCGACGAGGACATGGAGAAGGACCCGCTGGTCGCGGCATCGTTCGGGGTCTGAGTTATTTCCGGCGGTTGCCTTCGACGCGCCGGCTGCGAGGAGAATGTCATGGCTTTCGCCGACACGAGCGTCAAACCGCAAATCCATTACCGCGACGGCTTGCGCGGCTGGCTCGACGAGGTGCAGCGCATCGGCGAATTGCTCCACGTCAACGGCGCGCACTGGGACGCGGAAATGGGCGGCATCACGCAAATGCTGACGGAGACCAGCAACAATACCGCGCCGGCGATCCTGTTCGACGAAGTGCCGGGCTACCCGAAGGGATTTCGCACGCTCTATGGCCACTTCTCGACGGTCAAGCGCGTCGCGCTGACGCTCGGCCTGCCGCTCGAGCAGAAACGCAAGGTCGACATCGTCCGGCGCTTTCACGCGCGCATGCAAGACATGAAGTCGATTCCGCCGCGGTTCGTGAACGACGGCCCGATTTTGCAGAACGTCATGGAAGGCGACGCCTGCGATGTGCTCAAATTCCCGGTGCCGCGGCATCACGAGCGGGACACCGCGCGTTTCATCGGCACCGCCGACTGCGTCATCACCCAGGACCCGGACAAGGGGTGGTTCAACCTCGGCGCCTATCGCTCGCAGGTTTACGACGGCAAGACCATCGGCTGTCAGATCACCGAGGGCAAGCATGGCCGCATTCATCGCGACATTTATTTCGAGCGCGGCCAGCCGATGAAAGTGGTGATCCTGTGCGGCCAGGATCCGCTGTTGTTTTTGCTGTCCGGCGCGCCGATGCCCGACGTCAGCGAATACGATCTCGCGGGGGGCTTGCGCGGCGAACCGATCGACGTGATCCGCGGGCCCTATACCGGCTTTCCGATTCCCGCCGATTGCGAGATCGCCATCGAAGGCGAAACCGTGCCCGGACAAACCAAGCCCGAAGGGCCGTTCGGCGAATGGATGGGCTATTACTCCGACGACACGCAGCCGCGTCCTTACGTCAACGTCAAGACCATCCTGTATCGCAACGATCCGATCCTCTGCTGCGCGCCGCAGCACAAGCCGGTCGACGAGACCGGGCTTCTTAAAGGCATTGCCGGCGCCGCCCAGATCTGGCGGGCGCTTGAGGGAGCCGGCGTGCCCGACGTGCTCGGCGTCTGGAATCACGAGGCCGGCCCGGCGACGCGCTTCACCGTCGTGCAGATCCGGCAGCGTTATCCCGGCCACGCCCGCCAGGCGCTGCACATCGCCGCCGCCTGCCAAGGCGGCGCCTATGCCGGCAAATGGACCGTCGTGGTCGACGACGACATCGACGCCGGCGAGCTCGATGCCGTGCTATGGGCGATGTGCACGCGGTTCGATCCGCAGGTCGATATCGACCTCATCCAGAAGGCCTGGGCCTCCAAGCGCGACCCGCTGTATCTGCCGGGCAATTTCAACAATCGTATTCTGATAGACGCCTGCATCCCCTACGACATGAAGCTGAAAAACACCTTCCCGACGGTGGTGGATGTGAGCGGCGATCTGCGCGCGAAATTGCGGGCGAAATTCCCGCATATTTTTCCGCCGGGCTGACGCCCGCTTCACGCTGCCGCCTGCCGGCCAAACGGCGATGACGGGAAATCGTGCTAAAAAAGACGACGGACCGCTTAGGAAGCGGGCACTTCCACCATCGTATTTATGTAATCGACTGTGTCGTACACGCTCACCTGGATGATCGGGTAGTTCTTCTTAATGGCGAGCCCGACGGCTTGAGCGGCTTCGACCGTCGGATATGAACCCTTCGTTTGCCGGTCGACCTGAAGCAGAAAGCGGCCGGTTTCGGGGCGCTTCTTCTGCGAAAACTGCTCCGGTTGAGGTTCGGCGTCGTCTTTTTCAGGCATTTTCATCTGGCGCGAAGCCATTCGAATCTCCTTGTGGGGGAAGACCACTCATATGGGCGCTCCTTCGCGAGAACGCCAGTCATTGATTTTAGTGCGTGGTGGGCCCGGGAGGACTCGAACCTCCAACCAAGCGGTTATGAGCCGCTAGCTCTGACCATTGAGCTACGGGCCCGCGCAACGATACCGGCGCGAGCAACGCCGAACGCCATTATATAGCGGAAACCGTTCAATCCTGCCGGCTCAGCAGAAACACCGCCTGTTCGCCGAATAAATTCCAGAACCACCACGGCATTTTCAGGCGCATGCGCCGGCCCCAGGCGTTGAGCGCGACCGCCTGCTCCATCTTGGCGCCGGTGGTGAGGCAGAGCTCGCGGAAGTCCTTGATGCTGCAGAAGTGGATGTTCGGCGTCTCGTACCAGGCATAAGGCAGGTTGCGGGTATGCGGCATGTGCCCGCCGAAGAACAACTGCAGGCGGATGCGCCAGTGGCCGAAATTCGGGAACGAGACGATGGCGTGGCGGCCGATGCGCAACATATGCTCGAGCACGACGCGCGGACTGCGCGTCGCCTGCAAGGTCTGCGACAAAATGACGAAATCGAAGCCGTCGTCGGGATAGTTCTCGAGATCGGTGTCGGCGTCGCCCTGGACCACGGCGAGACCCTTGGCGACGCATTCGTTGACGCCTTCGCGCGACAGTTCGATGCCGCGGCCGTCGACGCCGCGCGTCTCCAGCAGCCGCAGCAGCTCGCCGTCGCCGCAGCCGACGTCGAGCACGCGCGCGCCGCGTTCCACCATGTCGGCGACGACCAGCAAGTCGACGCGCGAGCCGCCCGGGCCGCGCGCCGCCTCCGCCATGGTGAGATCGTATTTGAGACGCGTCAGCATCGTCACCTCGCCGACAGCCCGCGCGCCTTGGCGGCACCCTCGAGAAAACCGCGCACGATCGCAAACAATTCCGGCTCATCGAGCAGAAATGCGTCGTGGCCCTTGTCGGTCGTGATTTCGGCGAACGACACCCGCGCGCCCGCGGCATTGAGCGCATGCACGATGGCCCGCGATTCCGCCGTCGGAAACAGCCAGTCGCTGGTGAACGAAATCACGCAGAACCGGGTCGGCGTGCCGCGGAAACCGCCGGCCACCACGCCGTCGTAATCGGCGGCGAGATCGAAATAGTCCATGGCGCGAGTCAGATAAAGATACGAATTGGCATCGAACCGCTCGACGAAAGTGATGCCCTGATGGCGCAGATAAGATTCGACCTGGAAGTCGGCATCGAACGAGAATGTCGGATTGTCGCGGTCCTGAAAGCGGCGGCCGAATTTGCGGTGCAGCGCGGCGTCGGACAAATAGGTGATGTGTGCGCCCATGCGCGCGACCGCCAGCCCACGCCGTGGATTGGTGCCCTCGGCGAAATAACGGCCGCCGCGCCACTCCGGATCGGCCATCACCGCCTGGCGGCCGACTTCGTGAAAGGCGATATTTTGCGCCGAATGCCGGGTCGCGGCCGCGATCGGCAGCGCCGCGAAGACGCGGTGCGGATAGCTCGCCGCCCATTGCAGCACTTGCATGCCGCCCATCGAGGCGCCGGCCACGGCAAATACCGACTCGATAGCAAGATGATCGAGCAGCATCGCCTGCGCCCGCACCATGTCGCGTACGGTGATGACGGGAAAATCGAGTCCCCACGGCATGCCGGTGGCCGGGTTGGTCGATGCCGGGCCCGAGGAGCCCATGCAGCTGCCGACGACGTTGGGGCAGATGACGAAATAGCGCTCGGTGTCGATGGGCTTGCCGGGGCCGACCATGGTCTCCCACCACCCCGCCTTGCCGGTCACCGGATGATCGTTGACGACGTGCTGATCTCCGGTCAGCGCGTGGCAAATCAGCACCGCGTTGCTGCGGGCGGAATTGAGCGTGCCGTAGGTCTGATAAGCGATCTGCAGCGGCGCAAAATCGACGCCGGCGTCCAGCCGCAACGGCTTATCCGCGGCAAAGCGGACGACCGGCGAATGCGGCTCGTCAGCCTCGCGGGTGCGGTCGGCAAGATCGAGCGTGGCGCTGACGTTGGCCATAGATCAGTCCTTGGGTGCCGCGCTTCCCGGCGTGGCTTTGCCGCCAGGCTCGGGACCGCGGCCAAAAGCGCGTAAATAGGCGGGTTGTGCCGGGAGTCAATGTTTTCTTTGCTTTGTGCCCTAACGGCACCTATCAATCGGGCTCTCGACCGGGTCAGCCATGCCGAAATCGCCGCGCCACACCGACATTTCTCTCACCGATCTGCGGCACGACATCGACCGCATCGACGAGCAAATGCACGAGCTTCTGATCGAGCGCAGCCAGATCATCGACCGGCTGATCGCGGTGAAGAAAACCGAAGAGACCGGCTCCGCCTTTCGCCCGGCGCGCGAAGCCGACATGATGCGGCGGCTGGTACGGCGTCATCGCGGTACTCTGCCCCTCGATACCGTCGAAAGCATTTGGCGCGTTATCATTGCGACCTTTACTTATGTGCAGGCGCCGTTCGCGGTCCATGCCGACCTGTCGGCCGGCGACGCGCTGATGCGCGATTCCGCGCGTTTCCATTTCGGCTTTACCGTGCCGTTTGTGCCGCATATGGGCGCCGCCAGCATCGTCGAAGCGGTCACCGAATCGAAAGGCGACCTCGGCCTCATTCCCGCCTTCGCGGTGGCGGGGACCGGTCCTTGGTGGGCGGCGCTGGAATTTGCCAGCGCGCCGAAAATCATTGCCCGGCTGCCGTTCGTCGAGCGCGCCGATCATCCGGCGGCGTTGCCGGTGTTCGTCATCTCCCGCGCCGCCGCAGACGCCATGGTGACGGAGACCGAAGTCTGGAGCATGCGGGTGTCCGGCTGGAACGCCGCTGCGGTCGACGCCATTGCCGCGTTTGCCGATGTCATCGCCGTGCCCGACCGCGCCTTCGACGGCGCGGCGCTGCTTGTTTCCGTCGAGCACGGCGGGATCGATGCCGTCACTGCGCCGCTTCTCAAGATCGGCGTCTCGATCCGTTCCTCGGCCCTCGTCGGCAGCCACGCAAGGCGCTATACGGTGCCGGCCGCCAAGGCTTCCCAGCTTGAAAGCCGGGAAACGGAGTAATCGATGACTGCGATGCGTCCCCAGCCGCGACCCGGCGTGCTCGATATCGAGGCCTATGTGCCCGGCAAGAGCAGCGCGCCGGGCGTCGCCAAAGTGTTCAAGCTGTCGTCCAACGAGACGCCGCTCGGGCCGAGCCCGCGCGCGATCGCGGCCTATAAGGCATGTGCGGACCACCTCGAAGACTATCCCGACGGCGCGGCGAGCGATTTGCGCGAGGCGATCGGGCGCGCCTTCGGACTCGATCCGGATCGCATCGTTTGCGGCGCCGGCTCAGACGATTTGCTGCATTTGCTGGGAGCCGCCTATCTGGTCGACGGCGACGAAGCGATCCACACCACGCACGGATTTCTGATCTATCCGATCGTGACGCTTGGCGCCGGCGCCAAGCCGGTGGTCGTGCCGGAAAAGAATTTCACTGCCGACGTCGATGCGATCCTCGCGGCGGTGACGAAGAAGACAAGATCGTCTTCCTCGCCAATCCGAACAATCCGACCGGCACCTGCCTGTCGTTCGACGAGGTCAAGCGGCTGCATCGCGGCCTGCCCGGCGACGTGCTCTTGGTGCTCGACGCGGCTTACGCCGAATATGTACGGCGCAACGATTACGAGGCCGGCATCGAGCTCGTCGCCACCTCGGACAATGTCGTGATGACCCGCACGTTCTCGAAGATTCACGGCTTGGCGGCGCTTCGCCTCGGCTGGATGTTCGGCCCGGCGCATATCGTCGATGCCGTCAACCGCATTCGCGGCCCGTTCAACGTCACCGGGCCGGCGATCGCCGCCGGCATCGCCGCGATCGAGGACATCGAGCATCAGGAACGCTCGCGCGAGCACAACACCCGCTGGCTCGACTGGCTGACGGCACGAAATCGGCAAGCTCGGGCTGAAGGTGACGCCGAGCGTCGCCAATTTCGTGCTGATCCATTTTCCGCAGACCAAGGGCCGCACCGCCAGGGATGCGGACGCCTTCCTCACCGCCCGCGGGCTCATCTTGCGGCAAACCACCGCCTACAAGCTGCCCAATGCGCTGCGCATGACGGTCGGCACCGAAGAAGCCAACCGGCTCGTCGTCGCCGCGCTCAAGGAATTTCTGGGAAGGCCGGTGTGACGCCGTGAGCAGGCCCGCACCGCTGTTTAATCGCCTCGCTCTGATCGGCGTCGGCCTGATCGGCTCGTCGATCGCGCGGGCGGCACGCGCGCAGGGCGCCGTGCGCGAAATCGCGGCGAGCGCCCGCTCCGCCGCGACCCGCCGGCGCGTTGCCGAACTCGGACTGGCCGATCAGGTGCTCGAGACCAATGCCGCCGCGGTCGACGGCGCCGATCTCGTCATCGTCTGCGCGCCGGTCGGCGCCTGCGGCGAGATCGCCAAGGAGATCGCGCCCGCACCTCAAGCCGGGCGCGATCGTCTCCGATGTCGGCTCGGTCAAGGGCGCGATCGTTCGCGACATGGCGCCGCACCTGCCCGCCGGCGTGCATTTCGTTCCGGCGCATCCGGTCGCCGGCACCGAGCATTCGGGGCCCGATGCCGGCTTTGCCGAGCTGTTCGTCGGACGCTGGTGCATCCTCACGCCGCCCGACGGCGCCGACCCGGCCGCCGTCGAGCGGCTCGCCGCTTTCTGGCGCGCGCTCGGCGCCAATGTCGAGACCATGCCGGCGGCGCATCACGACCTGGTGCTGGCGATCACCAGCCATCTGCCGCATTTGATCGCCTACACGATCGTCGGCACCGCCGACGAGCTCGCGGAAGTGACGCGCTCCGAAGTGCTGAAATTCTCCGCCGGTGGTTTCCGCGACTTTACCCGCATCGCCGCCTCCGATCCGACCATGTGGCGCGACGTATTTCTTGCCAACAAGGAAGCGGTCTTGGAGATGCTCGGCACCTTCAACGAAGACCTTGCCCAATTGACCCGCGCCATCCGCCGCGGCGACGGCGACGCCTTGTTCGAGCATTTCACCCGCACCCGCGCCATCCGCCGCGGCATCGTCGAAATCGGCCAGGATTCGCCGGCGCCGGACTTCGGCCGCTCGCACCCCGGGCTGCGTGAGCCGCTGCCGCGGCCCTATGCGGTTTCCGAAGATAATCAATGCCAGCCGTCTTTAGCGCGCCTTGACGGTCAGCGCTTCGTCGACGGCGGCGCGCAGCACGGCGAGCGTGAATGGCTTGGCGATCACGTCGTGCATGATGGCGTCGAGGCCGTGGGCGCGCTCGCGCTGATCGGCATAGCCGGTCATCAATAGAATAGTCAGCTCGGGATAGTCGCGCGCCACCGCAAGCGACAGCGCGATGCCGTCCATGATCGGCATGCGAATATCGGTCAACAGCAGATCGAAGCGCCCGCGTTCCCGCTTAGGAGATCGAGCGCGTCGCTGCCGTCGAGAACCGCTCATGACCTCGTGGCCGACGCCCGTCAGCGCCCGCGCGCACATCGCGCACAGGGCCTCTTCATCCTCGGCGATGAGAATGCGCGCCATGGTCAATGCATCCCCGCCAAAATGTCGTAACGGTTGACGAAACGAACCAAGACGTCGTGGGAATCCGGCGGCGGCGAAGCGAGCCGGGTCTGAAATGCGACCGCTTCGCCTGACGCCAAACTGTTTCGCGGCGGCACCGGCGACCACGAATAGATCTCCTGGCGTGCGGCATTGCGAACGGCAAAGCGCAGATGCGGCATGGCCTCGGTCTTGCCCGTGACATTGACGATTTTACCGCCGACCACGAGAATGGGCACACCATCGTTTTGCTCGGTGGCGGTGGTGAGGCCGTCGAAATCGAGCCCGCGCACGTTCACCGGCAAACCGAGCCAGGCGTAGAACGAGGCGGTCTGCGGCATGGCCCGGACGAAATCGCCGCGCCAGCCGACGACAATCGCGTCAAGGACGATCAAGACCAACATGGCCGACTGCAGGCGCGACAGCGGCCATTGCCAGCGAAGGCGCCGGCTCGGCGCGGAAAATGTCGGGCGGCGACGCTCTCGACGTCCTCCAGCGCCTCATCCGGCGCTCGGGACTCGGCCTCGATGTCGATGGGCGGGAAATCGTGTTCGAGATTCGATCGGCGCGGTTGGCGGCAATTCCACCTCAACCGAGGAATCCTCGGCCGGCGTCCCGGCCATCCGCGCTTGCAGTCTCCTCGGGCGATCTGCGCGGACGGCGTCCTCGGCCGAGTGAGGCCCGGCAATGCCGTCCGGGTCCGCCTCGGCATGGCGGGGAGCGGTGCCTGCCTCCTGCGGCCGCCGCCTCGCCGCGGTTTCGATCGGGTCGCGCGCCGGCGCCAGGGCCTCGGCCGCGGCAAGAAGCTTCTCTTTGTGCGGTATTTCGGCCTGCCAGACCGCGCGACAACGCACGCAACGCACCTTGCGCCCGTCAGGCCGCAGGCTTGCCACCTCGACGTCGTAGGATGTAGCGCAGTTGGGGCAGACGATCAGCATAGGGCCATATCGGCAAATCAGAGACGGCTCGATTTGGGGCAAGCCTACCAAACGATCCGTTAACGAATTGGAAACCAAATCGGGCCCGCCTGATCCCCGCCGAGCATGCTAAATTGCGGCCGGCAAAGGGAATCAGCTTGCAGACCGACTATCGGCCGCAGCCGGACATGCGCCCGATCGGGCGGCTTTGATCGGGGGATCGCGTGATCCGCTTCGAGAATGTCGGCTTGCGCTATGGGCTCGGCCCCGAGGTGTTGCGCGATTTGAGTTTCCGCATCGACCGTCGTTCCTTTCAGTTCCTGACCGGGCCCTCCGGGGCCGGCAAGACGTCGCTCCTTCGCATGCTGTTCCTGTCGCTCAAGCCGACCCGCGGGCTGATTTCCATGTTCGATCTGGATACCGCCGCCTTGACGAAGGACGATCGGGCGACGATGCGCCGCCGCATCGGCATCGTGTTCCAGGACTTTCGGCTGCTCGACCATCTCACCACCTACGAAAACGTCGCGTTGCCGTTGCGGGTCCTGGGCCAAGACGAGACCGGCTACCGCGCCGAAGTGATCGAGCTGTTGCATTGGGTCGGTCTTGGCGAGCGCATATCGGCGCTGCCGCCGGTACTGTCGGGAGGTGAAAAACAGCGCGCCGCGATCGCCCGCGCCGTCATCGCCCGGCCCGAGCTTTTGCTCGCCGACGAACCGACCGGCAATGTCGATCCGAACCTCGGTCAACGCCTGCTGCGGCTGTTCGTCGAACTCAACAAGTCGGGGACCTCGGTCGTGATCGCCACGCACGATATCGCGTTGATGGATGAATACGACGCCCGCCGCCTGGTCCTGCACGAAGGCCGTCTGCATGTCTACGATTGAGCCCGTCAGGACGCAGACCGAGCCCTGGGACGCCACAGTCGCGATTGCCGGCGCGCATCTTGAAGCCGCAAACCCTGACGCCGATTGTGCCGGGCGGCTCGATTGCCGGCCGCTCGCTGATGGCGGTCGTCGCCATCATGACTTTCCTCGCCGCGCTGACGGCCGGGAGCCGTGACGATGGCGGTCGGCTCCGCAAGCGACTGGCAATCGGCGGTCAGCCGCGAAGTGACCATCCAGGTCAGGCCCGCATCCGGCCGCAATATCGACGCCGATGTGCGCGCGGCGGTGGCGCTCGCCCGCGCCACCGCGGGGTCGGCGACGTTCGGGCCTACACCAAAGAGGAATCCGATCGGCTGGTCGAACCCTGGCTCGGTTCCGGCCTCGATCTGAGCGAATTGCCGATTCCGCGCATGATCGTGGTCAAGCTCGTCCCCGGCGCGGCCCCCGACTTTGCCGCGCTGCGCGCGGCCCTTGCCGCACAGGTGCCGACCGCCAGTCTCGACGATCATCGCGGCTGGATCGACCGCATGCGTGACATGGCCGAGACTGCCGTCATTGCCGGGATCGCGATCCTGGTCCTGGTCATCATTGTCACCGTGCTATCGGTCACTTTCGCCACCCGCGGCGCCATGGCCACCAACCGGCCGATCGTCGAGGTGCTGCATTACGTCGGCGCCACCGATGGTTTCATCGCCAGTCAATTCCAGCGCCATTTTCTCGTTCTCGGCCTCAAAGGCGGCGCCATCGGCGGCGGCATCGCCTTGATGTTCTTTGGAATTCTGGAAGCGACTCAATACCTGGCTATCCGGCACCGCGGGCGGGCAAGAAGCGGGCATGCTGTTCGGCAGCCTTTCCGTCGGGCTCGGCGGCTACCTCGACCATTCTCGGCCTGATCGTGCTGATGGCGGCAGTAACGGCTTGGACCTCCCGCCGCACCGTCGACCAGACCCTGAAATCGATCGAGTGACTCCAAACTCCAGCCGAAATCGCCGGTATAATTGCGTTCAGACATCGTTGATTCCGGCACTGCAGTCCCAGCGAGGAACGCGCGCCAAATGCTCAGCCTCAAGAGCGCGGTCAGAACGCGGCGTATCAGATCACTCGGCGCTGAAGCTTGGGGCGCTCTGTGCGCTCCTGCTGACAGATCGGATTTTTCGGCTTCGTCTGGCTCTTGCCCGACCGCCAAATCGTGCTCGACAACCGCGCCGACGGCATTGTGGTCTTGACCGGCGGCACCGACCGGATCAGCGATGCGCTTGCAATTGCTCGCCACCGGCCGCGGCAAGCGGCTTTTGATCACGGGCGTCAATCCGGACACCACGACAACGGATATCGCGCGCGAAGTGTCAGCTACAACAAGCTTCTGGCCTGTTGCGTCGATCTCGATTATTCCGCGCTGAATACCTACGGCAATGCGGTACAGGCGCGGCGATGGGCGGTCGCGCACGGCTTCCAATCGCTGATCGTCGTCACCTCGGCTTATCACATGCCGCGCGCGCTCGCCGAGCTTGCGCATCAGTTGCCGGACGCGGCTCTCATTCCCTTCCCGGTCGTCTCCGACCGGCTGCGCATCGAGCCGTGGTGGTCGAGCGGCGACACCGCGAAATTGGTGCTGTCCGAATATCTCAAATACCTTGCCGCCAAGGTGCGCATGCGGTTCGATGGTTTCGACACGAGCGAACTATCGACAGGCGCCTTTCGCCGCGCCTGAGCCTTCCCGCCCACAGGACCGCCGTGGCCCCTTCCTTCGCGATTTACGTCAGGTCGGTCGTTTTTAATGCGCTGTTCTATGTCGAATCTGATCGTTCACCTGATCGTGGCGCTGCCCACCTTCGCGCTGCCCTATCCTTGCCTGCGTGCGTTCATTCGCTCCTATGCATTAACAAGTCTTTGGCTCCTGCGCGTCGTCTGCCGCATCAAAGTCGAATGGCGCGGCACCGAGCGCATCCCCGCTGGAGCCTGCATCGTTGCCTGCAAACATCAGTCGCTGTGGGAGACATTTTCGCTCTACGCGGTGCTCGACGATCCCACTTACGTGCTCAAGCGCGAATTGATGTGGCTGCCGCTGTTCGGCTGGTACATGGCGAAAGCCGGTCTCATCCCGATCGATCGAAGCGCCGGCATGGCGGCGCTGGCCCGCATGACCGCTGCGCGCGCTCAAAGCGCTCTCCGGCGCCTATCCGCGCCAGATCGTTATTTTCCCGGAAGGCACCCGGCGGCCGCCGGGCGCCGAGCCGAGCTACAAGCCCGGCATCGTGCATCTATACAACAAGGCGAATGTCGCCGTCGTTCCGCTCGCGCTAAACTCGGGAGTGTTTTGGCCGCGCCGCTCCTGGCTTCGCCTGCCCGGCACGATTGTCGCGGAATTTCTCGAGCCGATCCCACCCGGCCTCGACAAAGCGGCGTTTTTCAAGCGGCTCCAGGACGACATTGAATCGGCAAGCCGACGCCTTCTCGACGAGGCTGCGCCCGGCAATCGATGACTAGCTATTGCCGGCGCCGGTTTCGTGGAGACCTTTCAATTGCGCGGCAATGCGATGCAAATCGCTCTCGCGATAGCCGAGCGCCTCGAGCGCGTTGACCGTCTCCAGAACATAGTCGCGATTGGGTCCCGACTGGCCGTGGCCCTGACGAACATGGTGCACGCTCTCGGCGAGCGACAGCCGTCCGGCATATTGCACGTGACTGCGATCGACGATGTAGCACAGCGCCCGAACCCGCCGTCGCCCGCGATCCTCAAGCTCGACCTGCCGCATGGTCTCCAGATAGACCGTGGTTACCTGTTCGCGCCCGCGCAAATAGCCGATCGTGGTCGCCCGCGCCGCCGCGGCGACCCGATAGGCAATGCCGCGGCACATGCCGCCGCGGTCGAGGCCGAGCACCAAGCCGGGCCGTTCCGGCGTGCCGCGGTGCACGAAGGAATAGACACACAGCGCGCGGTGCATGCCGACGAGCCGGGCCGGAACCCGTTCGACATAAGCAAACCCGGGACGCCACATCAGCGAGCCATAGCCGAAGACCCAAAGGTCGCCGCTCTCCTGTTCGGCCGTCGTATGCATCGGATCTCGTCGTTGGCTCGCGCTTACGCTTGCGCTCGCCTAACAGGACGGGCATGGGGGCACAATGGCGCCCTGTTTCCGAGGTCATAAAGGGTCATGTCCGGCGAATCTCCGCTCAGCATGATGCGGTCCGCACCGCCCCGCCTGCGCAAGCGCCAGGCGGCGCCGCGCCGGCGGCTGTGGATTTACCTCGTGGCGGTCGCCGTCGTTGCCGTTTTGGCGGTCGGCTTGACCTGGGGCTGGTATCTGGCGGCCTCGATGGCCGGCCGGGCGCTGTCCGGATGGATCGACCGCGAGGCCAAGCTCGGCCGGACCTATGCATGCGGCTCGCAGAGCATCGGCGGCTTTCCCATTCGCATCGTCATCCGATGCGATAAGGCGGCGGCGACCTTCAACAGCAATCATCCGCCGTTCGACGTGACGGCGACGGGAGTTACCTTTTCGGCCGCACTGTATCAGCCGACGCTGTTGCACGGCGAGATTGACGGCCCGGTGACGGTCGCCGATCCAGGGCAACCGCCGCTCTTCGTTGCCAATTGGTCGTGGGCGGAACTGGACTTGCTCGGACTGCCGTCGGACCCCGAACGGGTTTCCATACATCTCATCAAGCCGCGGCTTGACCGCGTTGCCGGCCCCAATGCGGGAATGATTTTTCAAGCCGACACCGCCGACGTCGACGGCCGCATCGTGCAGGGCTCGGCGCGCAGCAATCCGGTCATTGAAGCGACCGGACATTTCACGGCGGCGGTGGCGCCGAGTTTTCACCCGTTGCTGGCCGTACCGCTGCAGGGCGACATCGACGCCGTATTGAGCGGCTTTAGCGACTTTTCGCCCAAGCCCTGGCCGGTCTTGTTTAAGGAGATGCAAGCCTCCGGCGGCGCCATCGTCATCAAATCCATACGCATCGCGCGTCCCGACGCGACTGTGATCGGCACCGGAAAATTGACGGTCAACGAGCATGGCCGCCTCGACGGCACCCTCAATGTCGCCGTCGCCGGCCTTGAGACCATCGTGCCGCTGCTCGGCATCGATCAATTGATCGGGCAAGGCATCGACCGGCTGACGGGCGGCAGCGGATCGCCCGACCAGGGGCTTGATAAGCTCGACCGGCTGTTGCCGGGCCTGGGCAATGTGGTCCGCAGTCAGACCAATTCCAACCTGGTCGACGACATCGAAAAAATGGGCCAGCCGACCGACATCGACGGCAAGCCCGCCGTGGCGCTGCCGCTGCGCGTGGCCGACGGCGTGATCTATGTCGGCATCATCCCGGTCGGCGTGGTGCCGGCGCTGTTTTGAGGTAGCCCGTGCGCGGCAAAGCATTTCGTTCGGCGGAAATTTAAAAATAAAGGATCTTTAGGTGGCTGCTCTCAAGCCCATTCCCATCTTCGACGGTCACAACGACGTGCTGTTGCGACTGCATCGCCGCCCCGGCGCAGAGGCCGTTGCCGCCTTCCTGCAAGGCGAGGACAAAGGCCATCTGGATCTGCCCAAGGCGCGCAAGGGCGGGTTTGCCGGCGGCCTTTTTGCGATCTTCGTGCCGTCGCCGAAACGCGAGAATGCTTCCAGCAGCGCCACGCCGTCGCCTGAAAACGGCGGCGCCATCGGCAACGATCCGGCGCCGCCTGGGGTCGATGCGGCGGAGGCGCAGCGGACCGTCTTTGCCATGGTCGCGCTGTTGTACCGGATCGAGCGCGAGTCGCAGGGCCGCCTTCGCGTCTGCCGCAATGGCGCCGATATCGAGCGCTGCATCGCCGACGATGTGCTGGCGGCGGTGCTGCATATCGAGGGCGCCGAGGCGATCGAAGCGAATTTCGAATTGTTGGACGTGCTCGCACGCCGCGGGCTTGCGCTCGCTCGGCCCGGTCTGGAGCCGGCCGAATGTCTTCGGCCATGGCGTGCCGTTCCGGTGCCCGTCTTCGCCCGACATCGGGCCCGGCCTAACCGATCTCGGCAAGGCGCTGATCGGCGCCTGCAACGACTTACGGATTCTGATCGATCTGTCGCATCTCAACGAACGCGGCTTCTGGGACGTCGCCGAACTCAGCACGGCGCCGCTCGTCGCCACGCATTCCAATGCGCATGCCATCAGCCCGCATTCGCGCAATCTGACCGACCGGCAGTTGGCCGCGATCCGGCAATCCGGCGGCCTGGTCGGCGTCAATTTTGCCACCGCGTTCCTGCGTCCGGACGGCCGCCACGACAAGAACACGCCAATCGACCTGATCGTCCGGCATGTCGCGCATCTGCTCGAACATCTGGGCGAGGACGGCGTCGGGTTTGGTTCCGATTTCGACGGCGCCATGATCCCGGCCGAACTCGGCGACGCGGCAGGTCTGCAAATTCTGGTGCAGGCGCTGCGCCAGCAGGGCTTTAACAAGCGGCTGATCGAGAAGCTGTGCTTCCGCAATTGGCTGCGCGTGCTCGGGCGGACGTGGGGTACGGCCGCGCCGAAGTAGCCTGGCAATCTAGCGCTCGCGCCCTTTGCGTTCGTGCCAGCCGACCTGCGCATCGGGCACGGAGTTGGTCGAGGCGAAATAGGGCTTGATGTCGAGGAGCGGCGTGTTGTCGAGGCAATCGAGGCCGACAACCGAAAGCCTGTTGCCCTCGACGCGAACAAGCCGCGCCACCGAGGCCGCGATCGGATTGGGTCGTGCGGGCGAGCGCAACGCGAAAGTGCCGCGGCGCTCGGTATAGTGGCGTGGCGACTGCACCAGAAGATCGCGCCGCGCCTTGTCCATCCAATACAACAGCAGCACATGGCTGACGGTTTCGAGGCCGGCGAGGCCTTGTGCCCAGCGCTGATCGAGTTCGACGGTGCAGACGGCGTCCGACTGGCGCGCGTTCTTCGGGCAATCTTCGCGCCGCCGCCATGGCGTGCGGATGCGGCCGATATAATAGAGCGAGGCGTCGAACCGATCCGGCAGCGTGGCGGCGATCTCGCCCTCGCGCAGCCCGTACCAATCCTCCGGCGCGCCCAATGCTGAAGTCTCGGGTTTTGCAGGTTCAGCCATCGGCACAAAGTGGCATGCGTTTGCGCATATCGCCAGGATCGCGATTGCCGAGGCCGCCTTGGGGGCAAAATCCCACGTTAATGGGCTATTGCCCCATAACACTTAATCATATAAAGATATCTTTATATGCTGTCCGGGTGGCCTCGCCGCGGATAGTGCCCGGAGCCGCGCAATGCCACATGAGCAACTGACTTTCGCCGGCCTGACCGGAACGCTCAAGGCGGCCGGCGAGGCGACGCGGCTTCGTATCCTGACGCTGCTGGCGGAGGCAGAACTGACCGTCTCCGAGCTGACCGATATCTTGCGCCAGTCGCAGCCGCGGCTGTCGCGGCATTTGCGGCTCCTCGCCGAGGCCGGTCTGGTCGAGCGCTTCCGCGAGGGCTCGTGGGCCTTTTTCCGGCTGGCCGAACGCGGCGGCGGCGCCGAAATCGCCCGTACTTTGATCGGGCGGCTCGATGCCGACGATGCGATCGTGGTCCGCGACCGCGAGCGGCTGGCGGCGGTGCGCACCGCGCGGGCCGCCGCGGCACAGAATTACTTCCGCCGTCACGCGGCGGAGTGGGACCGTATCCGCAAGCTTCACGTCGCCGACGCCTCGGTGGAAGACGCCATTCGCACGGCGCTCGGCGACAAACCGATCCGCGCCTTGCTCGATCTTGGCACCGGCACCGGCCGCATGCTGGAACTGTTCGCTGGCGACGTCGAGCGCGGACTGGGGCTCGACCTGTCGCTCGACATGCTGGCGGTGGCACGTGCCCGGCTCGACCGCGCCGGGCTCAAGCATTGCAGCGTCCGCCATGGCGATATCTACGATCTGGCTTTGCCGCGCGATTCCTTTGACGTCGTCATCATCCATCAGGTGTTGCACTTCCTCGACGACAGCGCGCACGCCATCCGCGAGGCCGCTCGCGTGCTGCGTCCCGGCGGCCGTCTGCTGGTCGTCGACTTCGCGGCGCACGACCTTGAATTCCTGCGCGGAGAATACGCCCATCGCCGGCTCGGCTTTGCCGCCGAAGCCGTGACGCAATGGCTCGAAGCCGCCGGCCTCGACGTGGTGCGGCAGCAAACCCTGCCGCCGGGCCCGGAGGGCAAGATCGCGGTGTCGCTGTGGCTCGCCCGCGATCCGCGCATCGTGCTGGCGCAACCGGCGGCGCGCGAGGTGGCCTGATGAACGCGCCGCGCTTGAGCCGCTTCGCCAAAGCCGACACCAGGGCCGACGCCGGGCGCCGCCTGCATGTGTCGTTCGAGTTCTTTCCGCCGAAAACGGCGGAGATGGAGCATTCGCTGTGGGATTCGATCGGGCGGCTTTCGCCGCTCAATCCGAATTTCGTTTCGGTGACTTATGGCGCCGGCGGCTCGACGCGCGAGCGAACGCATGCGACGGTCAAGCGCATCCTCGCCGAGACCATGCTGACGCCGGCGGCGCATCTGACCTGCGTCGCCGCCAGCCGCGCCGACATCGACGCGGTGATCGAAGCCTATGTGGCGGCCGGCGTGCGCCATATCGTGGCGCTGCGCGGCGATCCGGTCGGCGGCATCGGCGAACGCTATGCGCCGCATCCGGGCGGTTATCGCAATGCCGCCGATCTCGTCGCCGGCATCAAGCGCATCGCCAATCTCGAAGTCTCGGTGTCCGCCTATCCGGAAAAGCATCCGGACAGTCCTTCGGTCGCCGCCGATATCGACATGCTCAAGGCCAAGGTCGATGCCGGCGCCACGCGTGCCATGACGCAATTCTTTTTCGAGAACGGCCATTATTTCCGCTATCTCGATCGCGTGCGCGCCGCCGGCATCACGATCCCGATCGTGCCGGGTATCCTGCCGGTGCAGAACTTCAAGCAAATGAAAAATTTCGCCGCGCGCACCGGCGCCTCGGTTCCGGCCTGGCTTGCCGAACGCTTCGACGGCCTCGACGACGATCCGGCAACGCGCAAATTGATCGCCGCCGCCGTCGCCGCCGAGCAGGTGGTCGATCTGGTCGATCACGGCGTGACCGACTTCCACTTCTACACCATGAATCGCGCCGACCTGGTTTACGCCATCTGCCATCTCTTGGGGTTGCGGCCGGATCGCAACGCCGCGACGCCGGCAGCGCCCGACGTCGAGCAACAGCGTGCCTAATCGATGAACAGCGCCATGCCGCGTTCCAAATCCGAAGTGACGCTGCGGCGTCTCGCCGCCGAGCGCATCCTGGTGCTCGACGGGGCCATGGGCACGATGATCCAGGCGCTCGGGCTCGACGAAGAAGGCTATCGCGGCGCGCGCTTCGACGCCTGGAACCGCGAGGTGCGCGGCAACAACGATCTCCTCAATTTGAGCCGTCCGGACGCCGTGCGCGCCATCCACCTCGCCTATTTCCGGGCCGGCGCCGATATCGTCTCGACCAATACTTTCTCCTCGACCCGTATCGCCCAGGCCGATTACGGCATGACCGAGATCGCCTACGAACTCAACGCCGAAGGCGCGCGGCTCGCCCGCGAAGCGGCGCGCGCGGCGCAGGACGAGGACGGCCGCGAACGCTTCGTTGCCGGCGCGATCGGCCCGACCAACCGCACCGCCTCGATCTCGCCGGACGTGTCCAATCCCGGCTTTCGCGCCATCACCTTCGACGAACTGCGGCTCGCATACGCCGAGCAGGTCCGCGGGCTGATCGTCGGCGGCGTCGATGCGTTTCTGCTCGAAACGATATTCGATACGCTCAACGCCAAGGCCGCGATTTTTGCCATCGCCGACGAGCTCGCCGAGCGCGGCGTGCGCATTCCCGTGATGATCTCCGGCACGATCACCGACCGGTCCGGACGCTTGCTGTCCGGCCAGACGCCCGAAGCGTTCTGGAATTCGATCGCGCACGCGGCGCCATTGTCGGTCGGACTGAACTGCGCGCTCGGCGCCAAGGAGATGCGCGCCCATATCGCCGAATTGTCGCGGGTCGCCGACACGCTGGTCTGCGCTTATCCCAATGCCGGATTGCCCAACGAATTCGGCGGTTACGACGAGGGGCCCGAGGCGATGGCCGAGCTGACCGGCGAGTTCGCCGCATCGGGCCTCGTCAATATCATCGGCGGCTGCTGCGGCACCACGCCCGAGCATATCCGCGCCATCGCGCGCGCGGTCGAGGGCAAGGCGCCGCGCCGCATTCCCGCGATCGCGCCGCGGCTGCGGCTCTCCGGCCTCGAAGCCTTTACGCTGACGCCCGAGATTCCATTCGTCAATGTCGGCGAACGCACCAACGTCACCGGCTCGGCGCGCTTTCGCAAGCTGGTCGACGGCCGGCGACTACGCGGCGGCGCTCGCGGTGGCGCGCGATCAGGTCGAGAACGGCGCGCAGATCATCGACATCAATATGGACGAGGGCCTGCTCGATTCCGAACGCGCGATGGTCACGTTCCTTAATCTGATCGCCGCCGAACCGGATATCGCCCGCGTGCCGGTGATGATCAACTCGTCGAAATTCTCGGTGATCGAGGCCGGGCTCAAATGCGTGCAGGGCAAGCCCGTGGTCAACTCGATTTCGCTCAAAGAGGGCGAGGACGCGTTCATCAAACATGCCCAACTTGTCCGCCGCTACGGCGCCGCCGTCGTCGTCATGGCCTTTGACGAGAAGGGCCAGGCCGACACGCTCGAAAAGAAGCAGGCCATCGCCGCGCGCGCCTACGATATTCTGGTCAACCGCATAGGCTTTCCGCCGCAGGACATCATCTTCGATCCGAACATCTTCGCCGTCGCCACCGGCATGGACGAGCATAACGGCTATGGCGTCGCTTTCATCGAGGCGGCGCGCTGGATCCGGCAAAACCTGCCGCACGCGCATATCTCCGGCGGCGTGTCGAACCTGTCGTTCTCGTTTCGCGGCAACGAAGCGGTGCGCGAGGCGATGCATTCGGTTTTCCTCTATCACGCGATCAAGGCCGGGATGGATATGGGCATTGTCAATGCCGGCCAGATCGCGGTCTATGACGATCTCGATCCGGAGCTGCGCGAGGCCTGCGAAGACGTCATACTCAATCGCCGCGCCGACGCCTCCGAACGGCTGCTGGCGCTCGCCGAGCGCCATCGCGGTGCCGGCAAGGAAAAGAAAGAGACCGATCTCGCCTGGCGCGAATGGCCGGTGGAGAAGCGGCTGTCGCATGCGCTGGTTCATGGCGTCACCGACTTCATCGCAGCCGACGTCGAAGAAGCGCGGCTGAAACTGCCGCGGCCGCTCGCCGTCATCGAAGGTCCGCTGATGGACGGCATGAACGTCGTCGGCGACCTGTTCGGCTCGGGCCGCATGTTCCTGCCGCAAGTGGTGAAATCGGCGCGGGTGATGAAGCAGGCCGTCGCCTATCTGTTGCCCTACATGGAGCAGGACAAGGACGGCCGCGCCCATGTGTCGTCGAACGGCAAGATCGTGATGGCAACCGTCAAGGGCGACGTGCACGACATCGGCAAGAACATCGTCGGCGTCGTGCTCCAATGCAACAATTACGACGTCGTCGACCTCGGCGTCATGGTGCCGGCGGAGAAGATTCTGCAGGCGGCAAAAGAAGAAAAAGCCGACATCGTCGGGCTGTCCGGCCTGATCACGCCGTCGCTCGACGAAATGTGCCATGTCGCCGCCGAGATGGAACGCCAAGGTTTTGAGGTGCCGCTGCTGATCGGCGGCGCGACCACGAGCCGCGTGCATACCGCGGTGAAAATTCATCCGAACTATCGCCGCGGCCAGGCGGTCTATGTCAACGACGCAAGCCGCGCCGTGGGCGTCGTCGCGGCGCTGTTGTCGCGCGAACAGCGCGCCCGCACCATCGCCGACGTCCGCGCCGAATATGTCCGCATCGCCGCGGCGCACGCGCGCGGCGAGGAGACGAAGCAGCGGCTTTCGCTTTCCGACGCGCGCGCCAATGCGCTCAAGCTCGACTGGTCCGGCCGTTACGGACCGCCGGTGCCGCAGTTTTTCGGCACGCGGATATTTGCCGAGGTGCCGATTGCCGAGCTCGTCGATTACATCGACTGGTCGCCGTTCTTCGCGACCTGGGAGTTGACCGGCAAATATCCGGCGATCCTGTCCGACCCGACGCAGGGCGAGGCGGCGCGCAGCCTGTTCGACGATGCGCAAGCCATGCTGCGGAAAATGACCGCCGAGCGCTGGTTCCGTGCCAGCGCCGTGGTCGGCTTCTGGCCGGCCAACAGCGACGGCGATGACGTTCTCTTGTTTGCCGACGAGACGCGCATAAAGCCCGTCGCGACGCTGCATACGCTGCGCCAGCAATTGGCGCGCCGCGAGGGCCGCGCCAATGTCGCGCTCGCCGATTTCATCGCGCCGCGGGCAAGCGGGCTCCCCGATTATGTCGGCGCTTTCGCGGTGACCGCCGGGCTTGGCGAAGATGCTGTCGCCGAACGCTTCAAGCATGCCAATGACGATTATTCCGCCATCATGGCCAAGGCGCTGGCCGATCGGCTGGCCGAAGCGCTCGCCGAGCGCATGCACCAGCGGGTGCGCCGCGAATTGTGGGGCTATGCGCCTGATGAGACTTTGCGCAGCGACGAATTGATCGCCGAGAGCTATCGCGGCATCCGGCCGGCGCCCGGTTATCCGGCGCAGCCCGATCACACCGAAAAGGAAACGCTGTTCAAACTCCTCGATTGCGAGCGCGCGATCGGCATCAAGCTCACCGAAAGTTTCGCCATGTGGCCCGGCGCCTCGGTGTGCGGTCTCTATTTCAGCCATCCCGACAGCTATTATTTCGGCGTCGGCAAGATCGAGCGCGACCAGGTCGCCGATTATGCGGAGCGCAAGGGTCTGTCGCTCGCCGAAGCCGAACGCTGGCTGGCGCCGATCCTCAATTACGATCCGCTGGCGGGGGCGCAAAGCGCGGCGGAGTAGCGGGGACTTGAAACCGCCTGCGGCGTCCCGATTTGAAAGGCTGGCTTGCAACAAACAGGAGAGACCGATGGCCCGGCTTCTGGTGATGTATAAAACGCCGCGCGACACCGCCGCGTTCGACAAGCATTACGCCGAAAAGCACGTTCCGCTGGCCAAGAAGATTCCCGGCGTGCGCAAATTCGAGATGAGCAAGGGCGCCGTTGCCACGCCGGGCGGACCGTCGGCCTATCATCTGGTCGCCATCCTGCACTTCGACGACATGGCGGCGATCCAGAAAGCGTTCGCCAGCCCGGAAGGCCAGGCCGCCGCCGCCGATGCCGGCGCGCTCGCCACCGGCGGGGTCGATTTCTTCATGTTCGAAAACGCGGACGCGTGAGCGCCGCGCGGTGCGTTTGCGCGCGATTCATCCGATCCACAATGTCAAACAGCGGTGCAATTTCTTCCCGCCTCGCGGCGGTCCCGCTCCCTCTCCCCGCCTGCGGGGAGAGGGTTGGGGTGAGGGGGCCTCTCCGCTGGGCGCAGCTTTGCGGTAGCACCTAAAATGCCGTCGCTTGGTCCGCGACGCTCAGAATCGCGGAGAGGCCCCCTCACCCTCGTTCCCCCTTCGGGGGTCACTCGACCTCTCCCCGCACGCGGGGAGAGGTGAAGTCACGTTCTCTCGTTCTCGCGATGCCCCTTCGCATCCGAGCTATCTCCACGCCACGGTAAGAAAGCCCTTCCAATCTTTCTCCCTTCAAAAAGAAGGGAGGCGGGCGCCGCTCGGCGCACCTCGGGATCCGCCCCCGCCGCAGTAGGACTAAAGCCTGCTGCGAGGCCGGCGAGCGCCAGCGTTTCTTCCCGCACAGCGCGGATCGAAACGGCGGCGCCCTCGCCTTACGGCGCCCACCGCGGCACTACGCCGAGAGTGTCACCTCTCAACTCGGCCCGGGCCGCGCTTCCTGGAATCGCCGGGTGCAAACGGGAGGACCCTCCCCGGCGCCAGTGCAGCCAGCACCTGGCAGTCCGATCACGCGCCGGACGGTCGATGCCCAGGCCGCCCGGGACAAGGCGACGAACCCCAGCCCCGGGAACCGCACCCGCCCCATCAGCCGGCGTCACCGGTTGACGTCCCTGACTTGGCAGGCTGGATTGTTACGTAACTATATCAGGGACGTTTGTCAAGGGAAAAGAGACGCGCGGCGGCGTTCCTCCAAGCGGCTCAAGGCGCCCGATAGCCGGCCCTTTCGCGGCCAACGGCGGACCTGGGGTCGCCCAACGGTTCCGTTATCCCCAGTTTTCCGACACTGTGGCGCAGCGGTGACAGTGGCGGCGGCGGTCGCCTGCTATGATCCGTGCGGTCCCCTTAAGCTTTTACCGGATAGACGCGGAGCGAAGCGTGGTGAGAAAAATTGGCCTGTTGTTTTTACTGATGGCCGGTGCCTTGGCCGGCATCTGCGGCGCAACGCCTGCGCGGGCCGATTCCCCCGGCCAAGTGTGGTCGTTGCAGACCCCCTTCGGCATCCTTTACGGCATCATTCCGCGCGCCGAAGTGGATTTTCCGACGACGCGCGCCCCAGGAACCATCGTCGTCAACACCAGCCAGCGGCGGCTTTACTATGTGCTCGGCGGCGGCAAGGCCATGCGCTACGCCATCGCCGTCGGCATGGAGGGCTATGGCTGGTCGGGCGTCAACACGATTTCCGCCAAACGCGAATGGCCGGACTGGACGCCGACGCCCGGCGAACGCCAGCGCTTTCCCACCCTGCCCGCTCACATGGCCGGCGGCCCGGATAATCCGCTCGGCGCGCGCGCGCTTTATCTCGGCGACACGCTCTACCGCATCCACGGTACCAACGAGCCGTGGAAGCTCGGTGGCGGCGTCTCGTCGGGCTGCATCCGCATGTCGAACGACGACATCATCGACCTGTATAACCGCGCCAAGATCGGCGCGACGGTCATCGTGCAGCGGTAACGATTCTCAAGCTGCCATCTTCCGCCCGATCGCCTGTTCCAAAAACAGCGCCGCTTCGAGGGCTGCTTTGTCGCGGCCGAAGCGGCCGACGATCTGCACGCCGAGCGGCAGGCCGCCCTCGCTCAGGCCCGGGACGTTGACGCAAGGCGCGCCCATCAGCGTCCACAGCCGGTTGAACATCGGATTGCCGGTGGCGCTGAAGCCGTGCGGTGCGGCGCCGGGTGCCGACGGCGTCAAGATCACGTCGTGGTCCGCCATCGCGTCGGCGAGCTTCTGCCGGGCGCGGCTCGCGGTGCGGCGCGCCGCGTCGTAGTCGTCGGCCGAAATTCTTTCGGCGGCGTCGAGCTGGTCGCGCAGCAGCGGATCGATCATGTCGCGGTGCCGGTCGTATTCGAAGGCGAGTGAGCGGAGCGTCTCGTAATCCTGAATCACATGCTGCGCGGCGAAAGCCTGTTCCATGATCGGCGGCAGCGCGAGCTCCGTCACGTGCGCGCCGGAAGCCGCGGCGATCCGCGCGGCGGTCTCGACTGCGTTTTGCATCGCGCGGCTTGCTTGCGGCCACAAATGGGTGCGGGCAAGCGCGATGCGCGGGCCTGCGGGCGCGGCGCGGTCGACGCGCAGATCGCGGCCGAGCACCGCGGCGGCGGCAAAGGCGACATCGGCGACGCCTGAGCCGAACAGGCCGCCGGTATCGAGATGCCAGGACACGGCTTTGACGCCGACCAAGGGGATCAGCCGATAGGACGGCTTGAACCCGGCGACGCCGCAGAACGCGGCCGGCCGGATCACCGAGCCGGCGGTTTGCGAGCCGAAGGCGAGCGGCACCATGCCCGCGGCGACCGCCGCGGCGGAACCGGCCGACGAGCCGCCCGGTGTGTGTGAAAGGTTATGCGGATTGCACGTCGGCGAGGGAACCAGCGAAGCGAATTCCGTGGTCACCGTCTTGCCGAGCATCACGCCGCCGGCCTGCCGCGCCAGCACCACCGCGGTGGCGTCGGCGCGCGGCCGGAAGCCTGAATAGATCGGCGAGCCGTATTGCGTCGGCAGCGCGGCGGTGTCGTAAATATCCTTGAACGCCACCGGCAGACCGGAGAGCGGCAGCGACGCGAGGCCCGGCGCTTCGGCGGCGCGGCGTGCCGCGTCGAGATCGAGCGCGACGAAAGCGCCGACGTCCTTCTCGCGCGCGGCGATCGCCTCGGCGCACAGCTCGACCAGATCGCGGGGTTTTAGTTCGCCGGCTTCGCTGCGCCGGGCGAGATCGAGCGCCGAAAGCATCCGCTGCTCCTTTTTGCCGCTGCGATGTGGCCCGAAACGCGCGGGCGGATCAAGAGGTCATGGTTAACGGATCGCTTCGTTCGGTTGTGCGTCTCATCATTGAGCAGTCCTTAACCGAACTCCTCGCATTGTCCGCGGATGACGCGCGGAGTTCGTTGGTATCTCGTCAGCTCCCTCGTCCTCGTTGCGCTAGCCGTCCTTGCCGGCTGCACCAGCCATTATCTGCTCGCCGAGCGCGAGCCATGGCGGCACGAGGCCGAAATCGCTTGTCTGAATTCCGGCGCGGTGAACGACACCGCCGGACGCGTGCGCATCTCGGCGATCGAAGGTCCCGGCGCCTGCGGCATCGATTATCCGCTGCGCGTTTCCGCGCTCGGCGAAAGCTCGCCCGCGACCGCGCCGCTGTCCTATGACGACGAGCCGGTGCCGCCCGGCGCGATCCCGAACGGCGCCAACAACAGCGCGATGCCGCGGCAATGGCCGGGAGCATCGGCGCCGGTTTCGTCGAGCGCCTTGCCGCCGGTGCAGAGCGGCGCGCCGCAATACGATCCTTATTCGCGGCAATATCCGCCGCAGTCTTATCCACCGCCGCAGGCCTACCCGGCGCCGTTGTCGGCGCAAGCCGGTGCGCCGTTGTCGCTCGATGCGCCGGGAGTGGCGCCGGCCGACGACGATCTCGACAATATTCCGGGCGGCCCGCCGCATCCCTATTACGGCGAGCCCAATGCGCAGCTTTATTCGCCGGGGACTTATCAGGAAGGACGGCCTTATCCGCAAACTTTGCCGCCGCAAGCCGAGCCGCCGCCCTCGGCAAGCGCGCCGCTGCCGCCGCTCGGCCCCAATGCGCCGATGGTTACCGCCGCCGCCGCGCCGGTCCAGGTGCAGCCGCCGGCAACGCTCGCCTGCCCGATCGTGTCGGTGCTCGATCGCTGGATCAGCGAAGCGGTTCAGCCGGCGGCGATGAAATGGTTTCGCCAGCCGGTGGTCGAGATCAAGCAAATCTCCGCCTATTCCTGCCGCGGCATGAACGGCAATCCGAACTCGCATATTTCCGAGCACGCCTTCGGCAATGCGCTCGATATCGCCGAGTTCGATCTCGCCGACGGCCACAAGATCAGCCTGCAATATGGCTGGCACGGCACGCCGGAGGAGCAAGGCTTCCTGCACGACGTGCAGGGCGCGGCGTGCCGGGACTTCACCACCGTGCTGGCGCCGGGCGCCAACGTCTATCACTACAATCACATGCACGTCGATCTGATGCGGCGTGCCTATCGCCCCGTTATCTGCGAGCCGGCCGCGATCCCGGGCGACGTCGCCGCAGCGCGAGCGCGCTCGCAATTCGCGGCGCGGCACGAGGGCGAGCCGCGCTTCACCGGCTCGATCGCGCGCGCACAAATCGCCGCGCAACGATAGCGGCGAGGACGACGACACTCTGCCGGACGCGGTGCCGGGGGACGATTAAGTCCTGCTCCTTCTCCCCGCGTGCGGGGAGAAGGTCGGGATGAGGGGCCTCTCCGCCGGGTACAAAATTGCGGCGGGATCTGCAACGCTGCCGCATCGATCCGAAACGCTCAGAATCGCGGAGAGGCCCCCTCACCCTCGCTTCGCTCGACCTCTCCCCGCACAGCGGGGAGAGGTTAAGCCGGCATGCGCAGCACCGGCTTGATGGTCTTGCCGCTGGAGGATTCCTCCGCCGCCCGATTGATGTCGGATAGCTCGTAGAACGTGATCATCTTCTCGATCGGGAATTTGCCCTCGACCACCAGATCGACCAGTTTCGGGATGAACTCCTTCGGCACGCTGTCGCCCTGCACCACGCCGCGCACGGACCGGCCCTGCTGCAGGAACGGCATTTCGAACGACGCGTCGGTGCCTTTCGGCGCGCTGCCAAGGAGCGTGCATAGGCCGCCCGGCATCAGCGCTTCGATGGCCTGGCGCAGCACCGCCGGCAGCGCCGAGGTCTCCGCCGCATAGCGCACGCCGCTGCCGGTGATTTTTCGGATTTCGCCGACGACGTCGCCGCAGAAGCGGTAATCGATCGCGTGCGTGGCGCCGAGCTCTTGCGCCAGCTTAAGGCGATGCGCATGCACGTCCACCGCAACGATCGGATCGCAGCCGGCGATTTTCGCCGCCATCAAGCGCCGACAGGCCGACCGCGCCGACGCCGAAGATGGCGATGGCCTCGCCGGGTTTGGGCGCCATGACATTGAGCACGGCGCCGGCGCCGGTCTGGCCCGAGCAGGCGAGCGGGCCGAAAAGTTCGAGCGGCGCGTCCTTGCGCACCTTCACCGCCCAGCGCGCCTGCGTCAGCGCGAAAGTGCCGAACGAGGATTGCTGGAAGAACGCGCTGTAGACCGGCGCGCGGTCCTTCGACAACAGCGTCGTGTCGTCGAGCCGGGTGCCGAACATTTTCAGCTTGCGGCCGTGGAGGCAATGATTGGTCTGGCCGTCGCGGCAATTGGCGCAGTCGCCGCACCACGGATAGGACATCACCACGTGGTCGCCCGGCGCGAATTCGCGCACCGCGGCGCCGACCGCGTGGACCACGCCGGCGCCTTCGTGGCCGTAGACCGCCGGATAAGGACTGCCGAAATAGCCGTCGCGGCCGTGCAGGTCGGTCTGGCACATGCCGCTCGCCACGACGCGCACGATCAGCTCGTCGGCGCGCGGCTCGGTGAGCTCGAGCGTGTCGATGACGAACGGGGCGGATTTTTCGTTGACGACGGCGGCCGTGATCTGCATCGCCGCATTGTGGAAACGCCGCGTGCTTTCGTCAATGCGCCGGCTTACCCGTGGCCCTCGATCTTGTCCTGCGTCTTCGTTGCGAAATCGCTCGCCGCATGGCGTTCGCGCAATTGTCCTTCGAGCGGTCCGGTGGCGCGGTTGACCATCCGCCCGCGCTTGACGGCCGGGCGCTCGCCGATTTCTTTGGTCCAGCGCGTCAGGTTTTTATAGTCGTGCGTCTGCAGGAATTTGCGCGGGTCGTTGTAGGAGGCGCCGTTCAACACGCCGTTGCCGTACCACGGCCAGATCGCCATATCGGCGATGGTATATTCGTCGCCGGCGATGAACCGATTGTCCGCAAGCTGCCGGTCGAGCACGTCGAGCTGGCGCTTCAGCTCCATTGCAAAACGGTCGATGGCGTATTTGATCTTCACCGGAGCATAGGCATAGAAATGCCCGAAGCCGCCGCCGAGATAGGGCGTCGACCCCATCTGCCAGAACAGCCAGTTCAGCGCCTCGGTGCGCTTGCCGCGATCCTTCGGCAGGAAGGCGCCGAATTTATCCGCCAGATAGAGCAGGATCGCGCCGGATTCGAAAACGCGTTGCGGCGTCCGTTCGCTATAATCCATGAGCGCCGGTATTTTGGAGTTCGGGTTGACCCCGACAAATCCGCTGCCGAACTGGTCGCCCTCACCGATCCGGATCAGCCAGGCGTCGTATTCGGCGCCGCTGTGACCGGACGCCAGCAATTCCTCCAGCATAACCGTCACCTTGACGCCATTCGGCGTCGCCAATGAATAGAGCTGCAGCGGATGCTTGCCGCGCGGCAACGCCTTGTCATGCGTCGCGCCCGCGATCGGGCGATTGAGATGGCCATAGCGCCAATTGGGCGTGTCGTCCTTCTCCCAGACCCAAACTTCCGGTGGCGTATAGTCGGGGGTGTCGGTCATGTCGGGATCTCGCGTGTCGCTTGATGGGTTGCCGCATGGATATCGTCGCGAGCGGGCGCTGTCCAATTCATCATCGATTTCGCTTCCATCTGCCGCAACACCGCGGCGCTTGGCCAGCAATCGACTTTCAAGCCGTTCTTCTTCTGATAATCGCCGAGCGCGGCGCGCGTCAGCATGCCGGCCTTGCCGTCGATCTTGTCGTGGTAATAGCCGCGCGCGGTGAGGATCTGCTGCATGCGGTCGAGATCGGCGGTCGGCAATTGCGCCACTTTGCTCCACGGCGTCTCGAATGTGGCGGTCTGCGGCCGCGGATCGGCGATGCGGTCGGCGAGATGACCGACAAACAGCACGTAAAGATCCGAGAAGTTATATTGCTTGATGGCGAAATAGTTCGCCGTAGCGAGGAATGACGGGCCGTAGAGCCCGGCCGGCTGGAGGAGCGACGCCGGCTGCGCCTCTTCCGCCGGCGAGATGACGCGGCCATAGGCCGGCACGAAGCCGCGCTTGAGCCATTGCGCAATGGGCAAGGTGTAGTCGGGCACGCCGATGGTGCAGTCGACGCCGGCCGGCGGATGCACCTCATAGGCCCAGTGCACGCCGCGCTGCCAGCCGTCGCCGACGAGCTGCTTCCCCGCGGAGGCAAGCGCATCGGGCACCGAGGTCCAGATATCGGCGCGGCCGGTGTGCTCGAAGTCGACGGCGTATTTCAGATAGTCCGACGGCAGAAATTGCGTCAGCCCCATGGCGCCGGCCCAGGAGCTTTTCATGGCGGGGCGCGCGATCTTGCCCTGGTCGAGGATTTTCAGCGCCAGCAGGAATTCTTGCGCGAATTTATCTTTGCGCTTGCCGTAATAGGCCTGCGTCGCCAGCACCTGGATGGCGTCGTGCGTATCGGCGACGTGGCCGTAATCGGTCTCGCGGCCGAAAATGGCCAGCACGATGCCGGGCGGCACGCCGAATTCCTGCTCGATCGCGGCGAGCGGGCCGCGATATTGCGCATAAAGCTTGCGGCCCTCCACCGCGAGCCGCTCGATCGCCGGCTGTTTGAGATAATCCGCCGGCGTCTCGACGAATTCCGGCTGGCCTGGCGGCGGCTTTTGCGGCCGGCCGGGCAGAACGAGATCGGGCAGCGCGAGATCGGGCTCGAGCCCGCGGGTCGCGTTATCGAAGGTCGCGCGCGAGACGCCGAGCGCTGCGGCTTGCGGCCACAGCGATTGCAGGAAGGCCGTGAAGGCGGCGTCGGCGTGCGCTTGTGGGATTAATACCGCAAGCAAAAGCAATATCAGCGCACCGAGGGAAAGTTTTTGTTTCATGCAGCAGAGCCAAACTCCTCCCTCTCCCCGCGCGCGGGGAGAGGGTTGGGGTGAGGGGGCGTTTCCGCAAAGCTCAGAATCGCGGAGAGGCCCCCTCACCCGCTCGCTACGCTCCCGACCTCTCCCCGCACGCGGGGAGAGGTGCAATGAGCCTCATCTCACCGCCAGGATGAACAGCCGCGGGAAACGTAAGAGCACCTTGCCGTCGTAGCGCGGCTTATAGGCTTCGACGCATTTGGCGGTATAGGCGGCGAGAAATTTGTCGCGGTCGGCGGCCGACAGCGGCGAAAGGAACGGCTGCAGCGAGGAGCCCTTGAACCATTCGGTGATCGCGGCCGGCGACGCCATCACGTGATTATAGACGGTGTGCCACATGTCGAGACGCGAACAGGCGGGCTTGAGCAGGTCGTAATACTCCTCGATCGACGGCAGATCGTCGCGCGGCGCCGCCTTGACCTCGGGATGATCCTTCCACGGACCGCTCTCGCCGACTTCCTTCTGAAAACGCAACGCCGGCTCGCGGGTATTGTCCGGCATCTGGATCGCCAGCACGCCGCCTTGCGGCATCGCTTCCAGCAATCGCCGCATGATCGCCGGATGGTCCGGCAGCCACTGCATCACCGCATTGCCGAAAATCAGATCGGTCGCCGGATCGGGCTGCCAGGTGGCGATGTCGCCTTCGATGAATTTGCATTGCGGCAGCCGCTCGCGCGCCTTGCGCAGCATGTCGGGCGAGGAATCGAGCCCGACGACTTCGGTCTGCGGAAAGCGCTCGACGATCAGCTCGGTGGAGTTGCCCGGCCCGCAGCCGAGATCGACGGCGAGCCGCGGCCGCTGCAGCGGCACTTGCGCCAACAGATCGCGCGGCGGCCGGGTGCGTTCGTCTTCGAATTTGAGATATTGGCGGGCGCTCCAGTCTTCCATGGCGCTTGACCATCATTCGCGTCAGTATTACTTTTTGTGCAACGGTAATACCGCAGGCATCCGCGCATGGCAACCACCACCGTTACAGTCAAAGGTCAGGTGACTCTGCCGAAGGGTATCCGCGACGCGGCCGGCATCAAGCCGGGCGACCGGCTCATCGTCGAGGCCACCGCGTCGGGCGGCGTCTACATCGAGAAGCCGGGCAGCGCCGCGAAATATCGAAAGCGGCTGCTCGCGCTCGCGAAACGACGCATCGTCAAAGGACCTACGACCGATGCTTACATGAAGGTCATCAGGGGCGATCCCGATGAGGACTACGGTCCGTGACGCTGGTCGATACCAATGTCCTTATCGACGTGCTGGCAAACGATCCAAAGTGGCGGCCATGGTCCGTGGACATGCTGGCGCAGAGATTCGATCTCGGCGCCTTGATCGTTACCGACGTGACCTATTCGGAGCTTTCGCCGCGGTTCGCCAGTTCTCGCTCTCTCGATGCGGCAATGGTCGAATTGAATGTCGTCCTACAGAGAATCCCGCGCCAAGCTCTGTTCATCGCCGGCGGCACGTTTGCGCGCTATCGCAGCCAGGGCGGCGTGCGCAGCAACGTGCTGGCGGATTTCTTCATCGGCGCGCATGCGCAGCTGCTCGGTTGTCCGGTGCTGACTCGCGACGTTCGGCGTTACCGGCGATATTTTCCCGACGTTGCGCTGATCGCGCCCGGTTGAATGGGCATCGCCTCGCTCACGTCCTGCCGGAGCGCAGCACTCGCGGTTGTTGTCACGGCGAGCTTGGCGGCGTGCCTGAGCGCCGCGGCGCAGGACAGACCGAGCAACCAAATCCCCTGCGCGGCCATCGACAGCATCGGCACCGCGGAAATGGCGAACGACGGCACCATCACGCTGCATTTGCAGTCGCTGTGGCCGGACCCGATTGCCGAAGGCGAGCTCGTCTACGCGCCTGACGATCCGCAATATGACGAGATCAAGCAGCACATCGGCGACATCCATCCCGGCGACAAGAAGCCGGTCAAGCCGTGGTGCTAGAGCATGATCCGGAAAAGTGGACACCGGTTTTCCGAAAAGATCATGCTCCAACAATAAGTTATAGAGCACAATCAATTCAACCTGAAGCGATTGCGCTCTAAGCCGCGGCAGGCGGACCTCAGACCGCGCCGGTTGCGTGCGGATCGCCGCCGATCGCTTGGCCTGCGGTTGACGCGCCGAGGTGATGATCCGCGGCAAAAACCAGATAAACGGCGGGAACGACGAACAGCGTGAACAGCGTGCCGATGGAGAGCCCGGAGGCGATGACGACGCCCATCTGAAAGCGCGACACCGCACCCGCGCCCGATGCGGTGATGAGCGGCACCACGCCGAACACCATGGCGGCGGTGGTCATGAGGATCGGACGCAGCCGGATGCCGGCGGCCTGCTCGATCGCCTCGCGTTTGGTCCGGCCCTGCTGCTGCAGATGATTGGCGAATTGCACGATCAGGATGCCGTGCTTGCTGATCAGGCCCATGAGCGTGACCAGACCGACCTCGGTGTAGATATTCAGCGACATGCCGCCGAAGCCGAGCGTGATGAAGATCAGCGCCCCGGCGATCGACATCGGCACCGAGACCAGGATGATGACCGGATCGCGGAAGCTCTCGAACAGAGCGGCGAGCGCCAGGAAAATGATGATCAAGGCGAAGCCGAACGTCGTGATGAAACCGCTTGTCTCCTGGACATATTGCCGGCTCAAGCCGCCGTAATCGATCGAATAGCCCTGCGGCAGCACGCGCGCCGACAGGTTCTGCAGGAAGCCCAAGGCGTCGCCCTGGGCGACGCCGGGCATGACGACGCCCTGGATGGTGGCGCTGTTGAGCTGCTGGAAGTGGTTGAGCGATTCCGGCACCGTCTTGGTGGAAACGCTGGCGACGGTCGACAGCGGCACCAGCGCGCCGTCGGCGGTGCGGATGTAGTAGTCCAGCAGCTGATGCGGATTGAGCCGGTAACGCTGCTGCACCTGGGGAATGACCTTGTAGGAACGGCCGCTGATGCTGAAATAATTGACGTAGCCGCCGCCCAGCATGGCGGCGAGCGATCCGCCGACGTCGCTCATCTTCAGGCCGAGCTGCGCCGTCTTGTCGCGATCGATGGTGATGTCGGATTGCGGATTGTCGATCTTAAGGTCGCAGTCCAGGAAGATGAACATGCCGCTCTGCAGCGCCTGCTGCAGGAACTGCTGCGCCACGTCGTTCAATCGCGCGAATGGATCGGTGGTGGTGATCACGAACTGCACCGGCAATCCGATGCTGCCCGGCAGCGCCGGCGGCTGAAACGCCGCGACCCGCACGCCCGCGACCTTATTCAGTTCCTGCTGCAACACCGGCTGCAGTTCGGTGGTGGTGCGCGTGCGCCGATCCCAGGGCTTGAACACCATGCCGGCGATCGACTGGCCCGGCACGTCGAGCTGGAAGACATGCTCGGTCTCCGGATGGCCGGCGAAGATGCGATAGACTTCCTTTGAGTAGAGCTGGCGCTGCTGCAGTGTCGCGTTCGGCGGCGCGATCGATTGCGTGATGATGACGCCCTGGTCCTCCTGCGGCGCCAGCTCGGTCTTGGCGCCGGTGAACAGGAAATAGATGCTGCCGAGCACGATCAGCGCGAACGTCAAGGTCACCGGCAAGGTGTTCAGGCTGCCGTGCAGCCGGCGCTCATAGGCGCCGTGCAGCCGGGCAAAGTTGCGATCGATGAAAGCGGTCAGCCGCGTCTCCCAGCCGCCGCGCCCGGGTTCGGGCGCCTTGAGCAGCCGCGAACACAGCATCGGCGACAGCGTCAACGCCACGATGCCGGACACGGTGACGGCGCCGACCAGCGCGAAGGCGAATTCGGCGAACAGCGCGCCGGTGAGGCCGCTTTGAAAACCGATCGGCACATAGACCGCGGCCAGCACCACGGTCATGGCGATGATGGGACCGCCCAGCTCGCGCGCCGCCTGGATGGCGGCCTCGACCGGCGTCAGCCCCTCTTCGAGATGCCGGCTGACGTTCTCGACGACGATGATGGCGTCATCGACGACGAGGCCGATCGCCAGGACCAGCGCCAGAAGCGTCAGCAGATTGATCGAATAGCCGAGCGACAGCAGCACGATGAAGGTGCCGACCAGCGACAGCGGAATGGCCACCGTCGGGATCAGCGACGACCGCAGCGAGCCGAGGAACAGGAACACCACGACGGTCACGATCAGCAGCGCCTCGACCAGGCTCCGGATCACTTCGTCGATCGCGCTGTGAACGAATTCGGTCGAGTCATAGATGATCTCGCCGTGGAGCCCCTGCGGCAGCAAGGCCTGGATACCGGGGAACACCCGATGGACGCCCTGGATGACGTCGAGCAGATTGGCCGAAGGGGCGACCTTGATGCCGATATAGACGGCCTGCTTGCCGTCGAACCCGACCTCGGACTCGTAGTCTTCCGCCCCCAGCGTGACGTTGGCGACATCTTTGAGGCGAACGATCGCGCCGCCGACCTGTTTGATCACGAGATTGCGGAACTCGTCGGCCGAATGCAGGCTCGTCGAGGCCGACAGATTGACCTGGACCATCTGGCCCTTGGTGGTGCCGATGCCCGATATGTAATCGTTGGCGGCGAGCGCGGCGCTGACGTCGCTCGCCGTGAGGCCGAATGCGGCGAGCTTCTCCGGATCGAGCCAGGCGCGCAGCGCGAAGACTTTCTGGCCGAGCAGTTCGGCGGTCTGCACGCCGGTGACCGCCTGCAGCTTGGGCTGCACCACGCGCGTGAGGTAATCGGTGATCTGGTTCGGCGCCAAGGTGTCGCTGTTGAAGCCGATATACATCGCGTCGATGGTCTGGCCGACCTCGACGGTCAGCGTCGGCTGCAAGGTGCCGACCGGAAGCTGATTGAGGACGGAGGCGATCTTGGTGTTGATTTCGGTGAGCGCCTTGTCGGCATCGTAGTTGAGCCGCAGATAGACCATGATGGTCGACGTGCTGCTCTGGCTGGTCGACGTCATGTAATCGATGCCGTTGGCCTGGGCGATGGCGTTTTCCAGCGGCGTGGTGATGAACCCGGCGACCACGTCCGGATCGGCGCCGTAATAGATCGTGGTGACGGTGACGATCGCGTTCTCGGTGCGCGGATATTGCAGCACCGGGCAGCACGCTGTAGGCGCGAAGCCCGAGCACCAGGATCAACAGGCTGACCACCGAGGCGAGCACCGGCCGGCGGATGAATATGTCGGTGAAATGCTTCACGGCGGCGCCTATCGGTCGAGCGGCACGTTCGGCGCCGCGTCCGCGGTCGGCGCGATCGAATTGTCGATCAGCACCGTGGAGCCGTTATGCAGCTTGATCTGCCCGGCGGTGACGATGGTGTCGCCGTCGTGCACGCCCTTGAGCACCGCGACCTGATCGCCGCGCGTCAGGCCCGTGCGTGACGAAGGTCTGGCGCGCGACCAGATGTGGCTTTGCCGTCGGCGCCGCCGCCCTTGTTGTCAACGACATAGACCGTGTCGCCGTAGGGATTATAGGTAATCGCGGTTTCCGGCAGCGTAATGTAACTCTGCGGCGCGCCGGTGGCGATGTCGACCGTCGCATACATGCCCGGCAGCAGCCTGTGGTCCGGATTCTTCAGAGTCGCGCGAATTTGCACGTTGCGGCTGGAGGGATCGACCTTCGGATTCACCGCCGAGATTTCGCCGGGGAATGTTTGATCCTTGTAGGCGTCGACTTTCACGGCGACCTTCTGGCCCAATTTCACTTGGGCGACGGCCTGCTGCGGCACGAAGAAATCGAGGAAAACCGGATCGAGCGCCTGCAGCGTCACGACCGCGGTCCCCGCGGCGATGAATTGCCCGAGATCGACGGCGCGAATGCCGAGATGACCGGCAAACGGCGCACGCAGCGTCTTCTTGTCGAGAATCGCCTGCTGCTGGGCCACCTGGGCATTGGCGTTTTTGAGATTGGCGGCGTCGGTGTCCAGATTGGCCTGGCTTACCGCCTGAATCTTGAACTGCTTGAGATCGCGCTGATAGGTGATTTCGTTGAGCGCGGCAGTCGCCTTGAGCGAGTTGAGCTTGGCGGCATCGTCGTCGGCGCGCAGTTTCAGCAGCACGGTGCCCGCCGCGACGTCGTCGCCGGAATTGAACGAGATCGAATCGACGACGCCGGAGACTTCAAGCGACAGATCGGACTCCCTTGACCGCACGCAGGCTGCCGATCGCTTCGATGTTCGGCTGCCATTGGCTGAACGCGGCCTTCGTCGTCGACACGGTTTGCGGCGGCGACCCCATCGCGCTCATGTATTTCCTGATCATCACGCCCTTGAACGCCTGGAATCCGAACACCGCGCCGAGCACGATGGCGACCGCGACCAGCATGATCACCATGCGCTTGGTCATCACTTGACCTCCGTTGTTGCAGGCGCGAGTGCGGTAACCGGCAAATCCGGGCTGAACGGATTGGGCGCCACGTCGCTGCGATTCCACCAGCCGCCGCCCAGCGCCTGGAACAGCGCCGCGGTGTCGGCGTAACGCGCCGCCTCGGCCTGAACCACCGCGAGGCGGGACTGCTGGTAACTTCGCTGCGCGTTGAAGAGTGTCAGATAGGCGATGGCGCCGAGCCGGTATTGGCCCTGGGCGAGATTGAGCGTGTCGGACGCCGCGCGCAGCGCCGCGCGTTGCGCCTTGAGCGTGGCGGCATCGAGCTGCAGCGCGCGCAGCGCGTCGGCGACGTTCTGGAAGGCGCCGAGCACGATATTGCGGTATTGCGCGTCCGCCATGTTGTAGGCGGCTTCGGCGGCGCGCTGCTGGTGCAGCAAGGTGAAACCGTGAAACAGCGGCTGCGTGCCGGCGGCCGCGGCGCTCCAGATGATGGTCGCGGGTGTGAACAGCGCGGCGGTATTCAAGGCGGCGCTGCCGTAGGCCCCGCTCAAGGTGATTTGCGGCAGCCGATTGGCGATGGCGACGCCGATCTGGGCGCTGGCCTGATGCAATTGCGCCTCGGCGGCGCGAATGTCCGGACGCTGCTCGACGAGTTGCGACGGCAGGCTCAACGGCAGATCGGTCGGCAATCGGAGCGCCGCCAAGGTCAGATGATCGGGACGGGCTTCGTTGGGGAAATGCCCGATCAGCGCCAGCAGCACATGCTGCTGCTGTTCGAGCTGCTTCTGCAGCGGCGGCAATGTCGCTTGCGCGGTCGCCACCTCCGACTGCTGCGTCAGCACGTCGGTGCGCGCCGCGGCGCCGACCTGGAATTGATTGTTGACGACGCCGAGCTGATCGGTCTCGATCTTGATGATGTCGCGCGTCGCTTCGATCTGGCCGCGCAGCGAGGCTTCCTGGATCGCGGCCGTCACCACGTTCGAAGTCAATGTCAGATAGGTCGCTTCAAGCTCGAAGCGCTGGTAATCGGCCTGCGCCGCGGTGGATTCGATCTGCCGCCGCTCCCCGCCGAATATGTCGGGCGCGTAGGAGACGTTCACCGTCGCCTGGTAGAGATTGAACAGATCCGGCGGACCGGGCTGGCCGAAGGCCGCCGGGCGAAAACTGCTGGCGTTCGGCGGACGCATTGGCGTCGGCTTGCGGCAAGAGCTTACCGGCCTGCGCATAGAGATTCTCCTTGGCCTGCCACAGCGCCGCTTGCGCCGCCTGCAGGTTCGGATTGGCTTGGAAGGCTTCGGCGATCAGATCGTCGAGCGCCGCGGAATGGAAAATCCGCCACCACTCGCCCGGAATGTCGCGTCCCAAATCGAACTTCTGCGCCGCCCCGCCCGGCACATCGCTCGAGGCGGTCGGCGTGGGATGGCTTTCCGGCGTATAGCCCGCGGCCGGCGGCGCCGGCGGCGGCGTAAAATCGGGCCCGACGGCGCAGGCCGACAGCGCCAGAAGCGACAGCGCCACCACGCCATTCGGGCGTAGCCGAACAGCGACAGCAGCGGCGCGCAAAGACTTTTGCACGCGCCGGACTAAACGGCGCAGAGCGATAGACGGACCGGATGGTAACACTTCCCTAACCCTCAAACGGGTCAGCCTAGTTATTTACTATCCGGTTAGTCAATAACTTGACTTTTGTTGCCGCGCCGCGCCTAGGTTGCCAAATGAGCGTAGTCCTGGAAACGCAGGCCGAACCGCGGCGCCGCCGCAAGGCGGAGCGCCCGCAGGAGATCATCGAGGCAGCTTTCGCCGAATTTTCGCGCAACGGCTACGCCACCACGACACTCGACCAGATCGCCGAACGCGCCGGAGTCACCAAGGGCACGATCTACGTCTATTTCGAAAGCAAGGAACACTTGTTCATTTCCATGGTGCGGGAGTTCACGAAGCCGACCATGGAAACCGTGCAGGACATGTTCAAAACGCACGACGGATCGACCGCCGATCTGTTGCGTGCGCAATTCAGTTTTATCTACGAGCACCTCGTCGAGGACCGCCGCCGCCGCGAAGTCGTGCGCATGCTGATTGCCGAGGCCCCCCGCTTCCCCGAACTCGCGGACCGCTACCACGCCGAAATCCTGCGGCCATGCCTGGACATGCTCAGGCAGGCGATCCAGCGCGGCGTCGATCGCGGCGAAATCCGCAATTCGGCGATCATCGAGCAGCCGCAGGTCGTTATCGGGCCGATCGCGCTGGTTGATGTGTGGATGATGCTGTTCGACGACCGCCAGCCGCTCGATTTGAAAGCCTATTTCAACGCGCACCTCGATATGGTGCTCAACGGCGTACTGGCGCGTTAGCGGCGCGGCGATCAGCGCCGGCGAAATTGCTGGCGCTGCGGCCGACGCGGGCCCGTTCCGGCGCGCTCGTCCTTGTGGCGGAATATCATGCGGCCCTTTTCCAGGTCGTAGGGCGAGACTTCGACCGTCACCCGGTCGCCGGCGAGCGTCTTGATCCGATTCTTTTTCATCCGCCCCGCGGTGTAGGCGATCAGCGCATGGCCGTTGTCGAGCTGCACGCGATAGCGCGCGTCGGGCAGAATTTCGATCACCAGGCCTTCGAATTCCAGCAGCTCTTCTTTGGCCATGTCATGAACCTCTCGATTGATCGGTCCAGCGCGGCGCGCGTTCCGCGATCCGTCGCAGCGTCGCGGCGCAGGAAGGCGACCGCGGCGATATCGGCATCTTGCGCTTGTGTGTCGTGCGGCTTGCCGTTTCGCGGCCTCGCCGTTTTGCGGGGCTGCCGCGACTGGCCGTTTTGCGGCTGGCCGCGATGGGTCCGGCCATGGTGCGATTGCCTGCCGGCGCCGTTGCCGTGACGCTGGCGCTGCGCGCGCGATGTCCATTGGCGCCGCGACGGCCAGGCGCGGCATTGGCGGCGGGCGCGTCGGCGCGCTGCGGATGCGCGCGCCGATCGGTCATCGGCAGCGAGATGCGGATGAGCTTTTCGATGTCGCGCAGAAACGCCATCTCCTCGGCATCGCAGAGCGAAATGGCGATGCCCTCGGCGCCGGCGCGCGCGGTGCGGCCGATGCGATGCACGTAAGTTTCCGGCACGTTCGGCATATCGAAATTCACCACATGGCTGATGCCGTCGACGTCGATGCCGCGCGCGGCGATGTCGGTGGCGACCAGCGTCCTCACCTTGCCGCTGCGGAAGGCCGCGAGCACGCGCTCGCGCTGGCCTTGCGACTTGTTGCCGTGGATGGCCTCGGCGGCGATACCGGCTTGCACCAGCCGCCGCACCACTTTGTCGGCGCCGTGCTTGGTGCGGGTGAAGACCAGCGCCCGGTCGATGGTTTCCTGGCGAAGCAGGTCGACCAGGATCGCCGGCTTGGCGGCGCGGTCGACGCGGATGATGCGCTGGTCGATGCGCTCGGCGGTCGCCAGCGGTCGGCGTCACCGCGACCTTGACCGGATCGCGCAACATATGCGCGGCGAGATCGGCGATGGCGCCGGGCATGGTGGCCGAGAACATCAGCGTCTGCCGGTTGGCCGGCAGCTTGGCGACGATTTTGCGGATGTCGTTGATGAAAGCCCATGTCGAGCATGCGGTCGGCCTCGTCGAGCACGAAACACTCGACGCCGTTAAGCCGAAGCGCATTGCTTTTGACGAGATCGAGCAGCCGGCCGGGCGTGGCGACGAGAATATCGACGCCGTGCATGAGGCTGCGCACCTGCGCGCCCATCGACACGCCGCCGATCGACCAGCGCCGATCTAAGCCGCAGATGCCGGCCGTAAGCGCGGAAGCTGTCGAGAATCTGTCCCGACAATTCGCGCGTCGGGCTCAGCACCAGGACGCGGCAGGTCTTGTGCTCCGAGCGCGCGCGGGATTGCCGGCGAGCCGATGCAGGATCGGCAGCGCGAAAGCTGCGGTCTTGCCGGTTCCGGTCTGCGCGATGCCGATGACGTCGCGGCCCGCCATCACGGTCGGGATGGTCTGGGCCTGGATCGGCGTTGGGGTTGCGTATTTCTCTTCGATAAGGGCTCGGGCGATGGCGTCGTTAAGTTTAAAGTCGTGAAAGTCAGTCAAAGAAATATCTCTCTCGTTATGCGCACTGCCGCGGCCGCTGCGCGATGCGCTGCGGCCGGCTGTGCGGGAAAAAACAGACATCCCGCGCGATCTGGGCTGTCGATGAAGTGGGAAAGAGCGAGCCAGAAGCCAATTAACGGTTTTAGCCGTTGGGATCCCGTACACGCGGCTCGCAGCAGGCCCTTGGTAAGGGCCGCGACTCACATATGGACTATTGGTGTGTCGGATTCAAGGCATTAGGCCATAACCGAGGCGCGCCCATCCGCCCTGAGGATTAACGCTTGGCGCGAGGGGCTTTCTTTGCCGGCGCGGGCGGCACCCGGCCGCCGCATCAGCGGCCTCCTTGGCCAGCCGCAACGCCTTCAGGCGCGCCATTTGCTCGCGAACGACGCGGCCATTGGCCTGATATTCCATCATCGCCTTGGCGCCTTCTTTGGCGCGCTCTTCCTTCTTGAAACTCGCCTCGGCGCGGGCCTTGTTCTCAGTCGCCCGGGCCTCGCCTGCTCGCGTAGCCAATGTCTTCTCTCCTTAATTTGCGCGGGAAACGCGCAATCCGGCCTCCGGCAATTCCTCTAAAAACCCTCGGAGGCGATTATCGCCGTTATATATGAGTTGCGGGCCGGAATCGCCACTCTCGGCAGCGCAAAAGCCCGAATTATCGCGTGAATTTCTTGTATTTGATCCGGTGCGGGATGACGGTGTCGGTGCCGAGCCGCCGGGGGCTGAAAAGCCTTCGCTCGCATCGCCAACGCGTCCGGCGTCAGCGGCTGAACTTCTTATACTTGATCCGGTGCGGGATGACGGTATCTGTGCCCAGCCGCCGCATCTTGTCCTTCTCGTAATCCTGGAAATTGCCCTCGAACCATTCGACGTGGCTGTCGCCCTCGAAGGCGAGCATGTGGGTGGCGATTCGGTCGAGGAACCAGCGGTCGTGGCTGATGATCACGGCGCAGCCGGCGAAATCCTCCAGCGCCTCTTCCAGCGCGCGCAACGTATCGACGTCGAGGTCGTTGGTCGGCTCGTCGAGCAACAAAACATTGGCGCCGGATTTGAGCATTTTGGCGAGATGCACGCGGTTGCGCTCCCCGCCGGACAGCGCGCCGACCTTCTTCTGCTGGTCGGCGCCCTTGAAATTGAATGCCGAACAATAGGCGCGTGAATTCACCTCGCGCTTGCCGAGCTGCAACATGTCGGCGCCGCCGGAAATCTCCTCCCACACCGACTTTTTGCCGTCGAGCGAATTGCGCGACTGGTCGACATAGCCGAGATGCACCGATTCGCCGACCGTGATAGTGCCGCCGTCGGGCTTCTCCTGGCCGGTGATCATGCGGAACAACGTGGTCTTGCCGGCGCCGTTCGGGCCGATGACGCCGACAATGCCGCCCGGCGGCAGCCTGAACGTCAGATCGTCGATCAGAAGGTTGTTGCCGTAGCCTTTGCGCAGGTGCTCGAAATCGATGACGTTCTGGCCGAGCCGCTCGGCCACCGGAATGACGATCTGCGCGGTCTGCGTCTGTTTCTCGCCGGCCTTCTTGAGCAAGTCCTCGTAGCGCTCGTAGCGCGCCTTGGATTTCGCCTGACGGGCGCGCGGCGAGGCCGATATCCATTCCTGCTCGCGGGCGAGCGTGCGCTGGCGCGCTTCCTCCTCGCGGCCCTCCTGCTCCAGCCGCTTCTGCTTTTGGGCGAGCCAGGACGAGTAATTGCCCTCGTAGGGAATGCCGTGGCCGCGATCGAGCTCGAGAATCCAGCCGGTGACGTTGTCGAGGAAGTAGCGGTCGTGGGTGACGATCAGGATGGCGCCGGGATAATTGCGGAGGTGGTTTTCGAGCCAGGCCACGGACTCGGCATCGAGGTGGTTGGTCGGCTCGTCGAGCAGCAGCAGTTCCGGCTGCTCGAGCAACAGACGGCACAGCGCCACGCGGCGGCGCTCGCCGCCGGAGAGCTTGGCGACGTCGGCCTCGTCGAACGGGCAGCGCAGCGCGTCCATCGCCAGATCGACCTTGGAATTGAGATCCCACAAGCCCCTTGGCCTCGATCTCGTCCTGCAGCTTGGTCATCTCATCGGCGGTCTCGTCGGAATAATTGACCGCAAGCTCGTTGTAGCGGTCGACGATCGCCTTCTGCGGCGCCACGCCCTCCATGACGTTCTCACGCACCGATTTTGCCGGATCGAGCTGCGGTTCCTGCGCCAAGTAACCGACCCGGGCGCCCTGGGCCGCCCAGGCTTCCCCGGTATATTCCGGTGTCGAGCCCCGCCATGATGCGCAACAGCGTCGACTTGCCGGCGCCGTTGACGCCAAGAACGCCAATCTTGGCGTCGGGATAGAACGACAAATTGATGTTTTCCAAGACTTTGCGGTTTCCCGGATAAGTCTTGGACAAGTCTTGCATATGATAGACGAACTGACGCGCCATCTGCGCCCCGCCCTTCTCGCTGATGTCGGGAAAATCTCCACTAAGATGTAGCGATGCACAGCGATGACGGCAAGAACGCCCGTCCGCCGCACCGTATCGCGCTACCGCCGCTGCGGCCGGTTCCAATTTTACCGATGCCGCTAAAGCTTCGCTAAGCCTGAACACAATTACGGCAAAGCGCTGCCGAAATCGCAACAAACTTTAATGTTTTCTCCCTACGCTACCGGTCAAACAGACGTTTGAAATTGGAACTATCGTTTTACCGGGCGCGTTGACGTCGTGTGATGTTCAAGCGCAGGCAAAAATCCCCGACAAAGGCCCGCCGAAGGGCAAGGGAGCGATAAGATGTGGCGTGATCTCTCGAGAGCTCTGCGCGAGCTTCTGCAAATCCCCGGCTACAGGGCCGGCGCGTATCGGCCCGATCTGCACTATATGCGCGGTCCGGGCCCGAAGTGGCATGCCAAATACGGCGGCCTGTCCGCCAAGACGCCGGCGGCCGCGCCGTCGCACGCCGCGCTGCGCGACGCCGTCGAACACCGCACCTAAGCCCTTTTTTTCCGTCACCCCGAGGTGGCCGAGAAGCGGCCCTCGAAGGGCGACGGTCGGCCGCATCCCTCGAGGCTCGCCATAGCGCGTCGAAGAGGCGCGTAAACGCGCTGGCGGCTCGCAGCTTAAGGATGACGGGGCCTCACTTCTTTTCTCAGCCATCATGCTCTAGAACCACCCGATAAACCTATGGGGTGGAAAGCATGGCGGTTCGCTGCGCAATTCTCGACGATTACCAGAATGTCGTGCGAAGCGTCGCCGACTGGTCGAAGGTCAAAGGCGACGTCGAGCTGAAGGTTTTCAACGACCATCTCGGCGGCCCGGACAAAGTCATCAAGGCGCTCCAAGGCTTCCAGATCGTCGTCGCCATGCGCGAGCGCACCGGCTTTCCGAAAGCCGTGATTGACGCGCTCCCCGATCTCAAGCTTCTCATCACCACCGGCATGCGCAATGCCTCGATCGACACCGAGGCGGCGAAGGCGCGCGGCGTCACCGTCTGCGGCACCGGCTCCTATGGCAGCCCGACCTCCGGCATCGCCATCGGCTTGATGCTCGAATTGACCCGCCATATCGGCTACGAGAACGCGCGGCTGCATGCTGGCGACAAGTGGCAGGTCACGATCGGCCCGGACCTCGAAGGCTTAACCCTTGGCGTGCTCGGCCTCGGCAAGCTCGGCACCCGCACCGCGCAAATCGCCAAGGCCTTCGGCATGAAGGTCATCGCCTGGAGCCAGAACCTGACGGCCGAGAAATGCCAAGAGGCCGGCGTCGGCTATGTCGACAAGGACGAGCTGTTCCGCCAATCGGACTTCATCACCATCCATATCGTGCTCTCCCCCCGCTCACGGGGTCTGGTCGGGGCCCGCGAGATCGGCCTGATGAAGCCGTCGGCGTTCCTCATCAACACCTCGCGCGGCCCGATTATCGACGAGGCGGCGCTGATCGCGGCGTTGCGCGACCGCAAGATCGGCGGCGCCGGGCTCGACGTGTTCGACGTCGAGCCGCTGCCGCTCGACCATCCGTTCCGCAAGATGGACAATGTCGTCATCACCCCGCATCTCGGCTACGTGTCCGAGCAGAATTACCGCGGCTACTTTGCCGGCGTGGTCGAGGACATCCGCGGTTTCCTCGACGGCAAGCCGGTGCGGGTGATGACGTGATCTGCTAGGCTCCCGCCATGACCACACCCGACCAGAACGATTTCCTCACGCTCACCGGCCCCGGCACGCCGATGGGCGCGCTGATGCGGCGCTATTGGATTCCGGCGCTGTTATCTTCGGAACTTCCCGAGCCCGACTGCCCGCCGGTGCGGGTCAAGCTGCTCGGCGAGCGGCTGATCGCGTTCCGCGATACGGCCGGTCGCGTCGGCGTCATGGACGAGTTCTGCGCCCATCGCGGCGTCTCGCTGTGGTTCGGCAGGAACGAGGAGCACGGGCTGCGCTGCCCCTATCACGGCTGGAAATACGACGTCACCGGCCAATGCATCGAGGTGCCGTCGGAGCCGGCCGAAAGCGGCTTCTGCAAGAAGATCAAGCTCACGGCCTACCCTTGCGTCGAGATGGGCGACGTCATCTGGCTCTATATGGGGCCGCCGGAGCTTAAGCCGCCCGCGCCGAATTTCGAATGGGCGACGGTGCCGCAAGGCCTCGCGTTTCGTCTCAAAGCGCACGCAGGAATGCAACTGGCTGCAGGCTCTGGAAGGCGGCATCGATTCGGTGCATGTGTCGTTCCTGCACCGCCACGATCTGCGCAGCGATCCGCTGCATGTCGGCCAGGGCGCCGAATTTACGCGCGAGACCGACGCGCGTTTCGAGGTGATCGAAACCAAGGGCGGCATGGTGATCGGCGTGCGCCGGCCGGCGACGGCGGGCAATCTCTATTGGCGCATCACCCAGTGGATCATGCCGTTCCACACCATGATCCCGCCCTATGGCGACAATGCGCTCAACGGCCACGCCTTCGTGCCGATCGACGACGAGAATTGCATGTCATGGTGCTTCACGCATCATCCGGCGCGGCCGCTCTCAGCCCATGAACTCGAGGTGATGCGCAACGGCGGCGGCATCCACGTCAATCTCATTCCCGGCTCGTTCCGCCCGGTGGTCAATAAAGACAACGACTATATGATCGACCGCGTGGCGCAGCAGCACCACAAATCCTATTGCGGCGTCAAAGGCATCGCCATGCAGGACGCGGCGATCCAGGAGAGCTGCGGCCCGATCCAGGACCGCAGCAAAGAGAACCTGGTCTCGACCGACAACGGCGTGATCATGGCGCGGGCGCGCTTGCGCAAGGCGGCGCGTCGCGGTGGCGCAAGGCGGCGACGCCCGACGGCATCGATCCGGCGACCCACGCCGTGCGCTCGGCGGCGATCGTGCTGCCGGAAGCGCAGAGCTTTTACGAAGCCGCCGGCGATGCGCTCAAAGCCAAACAAGGCGTCGCGCACGCGTCGGTGTGACTGCTAACCGTTCCAAAGGTCGGCGAATTGCGACGCCACGAGCCGGTCGTAGGGCAGCGGCTCGGTCAAGAGCCCATTGGCCATGGCAAACGCGTTGATGCCGTCGACGGCTTCCGCCGAAATCGCCGCATCGTAGAACGGCGCATCGCGGGCGATGAGGGGGGCGATCAGCGAAGCCGCGTCCGGCGCGAACAGCCGCTCGCCGATCGGCGTGGCGAGCGACGGATCGGCCTTGAGCGCTTTTTGCGCCTTGACGATGGCCCGCACCGCACCGGCGGCAATCTCCGGCCGCTCCGCGATCAGTTGCTCGGTCGTGGTCAACGCCGCGAAGTTATAGAAGCGCGCGCCCGGCGGGCCGTCGCCGCGGCGCAGATCGAGATGAAGCTTGGCGAGCCCAAGCTTTTCGCCGAGCGCGAGCCGCATGCCGTTGCCCCAATAGGCGTCCGCAGTGTCTTGCTTGAGCGCCTCGACGCCGACGCGATATTTGAGATGCTCGTGTTTGGTGGCGGGAAGCGGCACGATCGGATATCCTGTCGCGTTTCCCATCGATGCCGGCCTGTCGTAAAAGATGACGCAGTCCGACTTCGGGAAATGCCGTCGACGATGAAATGCGCAAACCCTTGAGCGCGCCGAGATCGCCGCGCTCGGCGTCAAGATCGGCGCGCACCGCCAGAAACCAGTAGGAATATTGCGCCAGCGCGCACAGCAGTCTTGCGCCCTGCCAGCCGGGAAAGGCGCGGGTCGCCATGTAAGCCGGCCCACCGAGGAAGTGCACGTCGCCGCTGCGCAACCGCTCCGGCCCGTTGAGCGCGCCATAGGCGCGCTCCAATTCGATGGCGATGCCTTCTTCCTCGAAGAAGCCGAGCTCGACGGCCGCGGTGGCGACGAAATAAGAAGGCGAATCGAGATCGGCGACGCACAATCGCAGCATTCCCAGAACTCCCGTTAAAGCGCGATGCGCGCAGCCTTCACAGCTCCGCCAGCGTTCGCTTGCGCCACAGCGCCCACGGCCGCGCCGAGGCGCGCAGCATGGCCGCGTTGGCGGTCAGCGCTTCGGCGCGCGTCATGAAATTGATCGGGCCGCCGATGGTGATGGCGGCAAGCTGCTGGCGCGCATTGATCTCGGTGTAATAGGCGCGAAACACGGCGTTCGGCAGCGACGGGCCGACCACCGAATCGCCGTGGCCGCGCATCAGCACCACTGCGGCATCCTTGCCGAGCTTCTTCGCCAGATCCTTGCCGAGCTCTGGCGTCAGGATCATCAGATCGGTGCCGTCGCCGATGCTTTTGCGGATCTCGAACAGCGGCGCGCCCAGGCCGAGAAAGCCGGCATTATGGAGGAGCGGCTTGAGCTTGGCGCGCGTCACCGTGAACGGCACCACGGTCGGCGAATGGCTGTGTACCACCGCATTGATGTCCGGCCGCGCCTTGTAGATCTCCCCGTGGATGAAGCGCTCGCGGTAGAGCAGCTTGCCGTCGTCTTTGGGGTCGACGGTCTGGCTGTCGAGATCGAGCAAGAGAATATCGGCCGCCGTCACCGATTCCGGCGCGATCGACCGCGACATCAGGTAGCGATGCGGATGGCGCGGATCGCGCACGCTGACATGGCCGAAGGCATCGAGCACGTTGAGCCGCGCCAGCGTGCGGTTGGCGACGACGAGGTCGTCGACGAGTTCGCGATCGAGGCGAAAATTCCCCCCGCCGCCGCGCCGCGCCGCCGGGCGTGCCGGATTGGATTTTGCTGCCATTGCCGATGGGTCCGCCGATGAGGATGCGGGCGACGATAACGGCTTTCCCGGCGGCTCGGAAGGCGATGGCGGGCCGGAATTCCCGGCCCGATCGGCCGCCTTGGCGGCGCCAGCGGCGGCCCGCGGGGCAGCCATAATTCGTTAACTGACCGTTAGGGTTAACGGTCTATTGATCGATCCCGCGGCGCGGCGGCGCCCGCGCCAATTTTGCAACCAGCCGGCAGCGATCGCGATGCGTCAGACCCGATCCCGCTTTGCCCGCCTGTTCGCCTCGGCTGCGATCATAGGCACGCTCGGCGCGGCTGCGGCCGGCTGCCAAACGACGCAAAACGCCGACACCACCGGCTCGCTCACCTTGGCGCCGACCTCCAGCTCCGAAGCCGATTGGCGCCGCGACCTCCAGGTCTACGGCCCGCAATATCGCAACGACCCGTCCAATGTCGAGGTCGCGCTACGCTATGCGCAGGCGCTGCGCGGCACCGGCCAGAGCGCGCAGGCGGTCGCCATCCTCGAGCAATTGTCGATGCACAATCCGGCCAACAAGACCGTGCTCGGCGAATACGGCCGCGCGCTTGCCGATGTCGGTCAATACGAACAGGCGCTGGCGATGTTCGACCGCGCCCACATCCCCGAGCAACCGGATTGGCGAATCCTCTCCGCCCAGGGGGCGGTGCTCGACCAGATGGGACGACACGAAGAGGCGCAGCGCCACTATCTCACCGCGCTCAAGATCGTGCCCAACGAGCCCTCGGTGCTGTCCAATCTCGGATTGTCCTATGCGCTGTCGAAAGACCTCAAGGACGCCGAGTCGACGTTGCGGCTCGCCGCGGCGCAGAAATCGGCCGATCCGCGCGTGCGCCAAAATCTGGCGCTGGTGGTCGGCCTCGAAGGCCGCTTTGCCGAAGCCGAACAGATCGCCCGCGCCGATCTGCCGCCCGATCAGGCGGCCGCCAACGTCGCCTATCTGCGGCAGATGCTCGCCCACAAGAACAACGGCCGGCCGCTGACCAGTCAAGCCTTCAACGACGGCGCAAGCTGATCCATCGCCGGCGCAAGCGCGGAAGCCGCCGCCGGACTTGATCCGGCTGCTCCTCGCAATGACCGATACATTTATTGCAGCGCCATCACCCTGATGGCGGCCGGTCCGAGAATGACGACGAACAGCACCGGCAGAAAGAACACGATCATCGGCACGGTGAGCTTCGGCGGCAGGCCGGCGGCCTTCTTCTCGGCTTCGGACATGCGCATGTCGCGATTTTCCTGGGCCAGCACGCGCAGCGTCGTGGCGAGCGGCGTGCCGTAACGCTCCGATTGCTGCAAAGCGAGGCACACCGCCTTCACGCCTTCGAGACCGGTGCGTTGCGCCAGATTTTCGTAGGCCTGGCGGCGATCCGGCAGATAGGACAATTCCGCCGTGGTCAAGGTAAATTCCTCGGCGAGCGCCACCGACTGGGTACCGACTTCTTCGCTCACCTTGCGAAACGCCGCCTCGATCGACATGCCGGATTCGACGCAGATCAGCAGCAGGTCCAGCGCATCGGGGAACGCGCGCTTGATCGAGAGCTGCCGCCGCGTGATCTTGTTTTTAAGGAAAAGATTTCGGGCTATGCATGCCGAAATAGGCACAGCCGATGCAGATCGCGATCTTGAGCATCGGCGGATAGTCGAGATTGAGAACCACGAAAATGTAAAACAGCGAGGCCAGCAACATGACCACCGGCATGGTCATGCGGAAGAACAGATAGGTGACGTACGGCGCCTGGCCGCGATAGCCGGCTTGCACCAGCTTGGCTCGCGCCTCTTCCTGACCGACCCACTTCGACAGATTGAAGTTGTCGACGGCGCGCTTCATGTACATTTTCGGCGATTGGCGCAGCGCGACCCTGCTGTTTTGCGCCAGCCGCTCACGTTCGCGCTGGCGGATCTTGTCGCGTTCGAGCGCGACCGCCCTCATCCGCTTCGACAGATTATCCGTGGACAGAAGCGGCATCGCCAAAGTGAGCACCGTCGCGCCCGCGGCGACGGCGGCGAAGATCATGATCAACGCCTGCGAATCGAAATATCCGGTGACGAAAGAGACCATGACCGTGCCGCTCTAGAAGTCGAAATTGATCATCTTGCGCATCACCAGCACGCCGCACAGCATCCACCCGGCAGAGCAGGCCAGCATCAAGCGACCGAACGGATCGGTCCACAACAGGTCGATGTAATTCGGGCTCGTGATCCACACCAGCGTCATGACCGCGATCGGCAGCGCGCCGATGATCCCGGCGGAAGCCTTGGCCTCCTGCGACATGGCCTGAATTTTTGCCTTCATCTTCTTGCGGTCGCGCAGCACCCGCGACAGATTGCCGAGAGCCTCCGACAGATTGCCGCCGGCGCGCTGCTGGATCGAAATCACGATGCCGAAGAAGTTGGCCTCGGGCACCCGCATATTTTCGTAAAGCTTCAGCGCCGCCTCGCCGATCGGCATGCCGATCGTCTGCGTTTCGACGATGGCGCGGAATTCGCTGCGTACCGGCTCTTCGGCGTCGGTCGCGATCAGCTTGAGACTGTCGAGCAGCGGCAGACCGGCCTTGATGCCGCGAACGATGACGTCGACGGCGTCGGGAAAGTGCTGCAGGAATTTCGACTCGCGCCGCTTTTTCAGGAACGACAAGGTCCAAAAAGGCAGGCCAAAGCCGGCGGCGAAGCCGACCCCGAGCGCCGGCAGCAGCTCGCGTTCCAGGATGAAGACCAGGAGGAATCCGCCGACCCCGAGCGCGCTCGCTGTGATTATGAAACGCCGCTTCGACCACGACAGGCCCGCGCGTTTGATTCGTTCCGTCAGCGGCGGGCGCTTGGCTTTTTTGCGCCGTTCCTCGATGTCCTTGAGCGTGCCTTCGACCTGCTCGCGCCGCGACTTGCTCGCCCCGCGCGTCGGACGCGGCGCAATGGGTTCGGCGCGGGCTACACTGGCCATGCGCCGTTCCGCTTTCTTCTCGCCGGACAGATAGGGATAGACGAACACCCAGACCACGCCGCCGATGGCGAGCGCTACCAGGAAAAACAGGCCTAGGGAGCCCATGACTTAATCACTCCACTTTACGCCCTGACTTCATCGTTGACGGCTTCCGCCGCATCGAGCGCGGCTGCGAGCCGCGCTTCGTCGCCGTAATAACGGGCGCGCTCCCAGAATTTCGGCCGGCCGATGCCGGTCGAGCGATGCCGGCCGATGAGATTGCCGTTGGCATCCTCGCCGAGGATGTCATACAGGAAGATATCCTGGGTAATGATGACGTCGCCTTCCAAGCCTATCACCTCGGTAATGTGCGTGATGCGGCGCGAGCCGTCGCGCAAGCGCGCCGCCTGAACGACGACGTCGACGGACGCGCAGATCATCTCGCGGATGGTGCGCGACGGCAGCGAATAACCGCCCATGGTGATCATCGATTCGAGGCGCGACAGGCCCTCGCGCGGCGAGTTGGCATGCAACGTGCCCATCGAACCGTCGTGACCGGTGTTCATCGCCTGCAGCAAGTCGAAAGCCTCGGGGCCGCGCACTTCGCCGACGATGATGCGCTCCGGCCGCATGCGCAGGCAGTTCTTCACCAGATCGCGCATCGTGATCTGGCCTTCGCCTTCCAGGTTGGGCGGCCGCGTTTCCAGCCGCACCACATGCGGCTGCTGCAATTGCAGTTCGGCGGCGTCCTCGCAGGTGATGATGCGCTCGTCGTTCTCGATGAAGCGCGTCAGGCAGTTGAGCAGCGTGGTCTTGCCGGAGCCGGTTCCGCCGGAGATCAGGACATTGGCGCGGCAGCGGCCGATGATTTTCAGGATTTCAGCGCCCTCCGGCGAGATCGAGCCGAATCTCGTCAATTGCTCGAGCGTCAGCTTGTCCTTCTTGAACTTGCGGATGGTGAGCGCAGGACCGTCGATCGCCAGCGGCGGCACGATGGCATTGACGCGCGAGCCGTCGGGCAGGCGCGCGTCGCAGATCGGCGACGATTCATCCACCCGGCGGCCGACCTGGCTGACGATGCGCTGGCAGATATTCAGAAGCTGCTGGTTGTCGCGGAAGCGTATTCCGGTCTTCTGGATCTTGCCGGCGACTTCGATGTAAACCGTGCCCGAGCCGTTGACCATGATGTCGGCGATCTCATCGCGCGCCAACAGCGGCTCCAGCGGACCATAACCAAGCACATCGTTGCAAATATCGTCGAGCAGATCCTCCTGCTCGGCGATCGACATCACGATGTTCTTGATCGCGATAATCTCGTTGACGATATCGCGGATTTCTTCGCGGGCGGAATCGGCGTCGAGCTTGGCGAGCTGCGCCAGATCGATCGCCTCGATCAGCGCGCCGAAAATCGTGCCTTTCACTTCGTAATAGGTTTCCGAACGGCGCGAATTGGTCGCCGACGGCACTTGCTGCGGCGGCGCATTGGGCGGACCGCCGACATTCGGCTTGCCGGTCGGTGCGCCGATGATCGGCGCGCCGAGGCCGGCGGAGGGAAACGGCGTGCGGCCGGCTTCACCCGCCGCGCCGGCGGGCGGCGGCGGCGCGGCGACCGGGGCCGCGACAGGCCGCGGCGCCGCCGGCGCAAAACGCTGCTCGGCGACGGGGGCACTACCGGACGTGGGACGCTTGCCAAACACTTAACGCAACTCCGAACTTTCAGCCCAACAGTTTTTCCAGCAACGGCGACGACAGCCACGAGCGTTGCTTCTTCGGTTCCGACCGGCCGGTGAGAGTTCTGGGCCATCTGCCTGAACATCTCGGCGGTGCGATGGCCTGCGGAAATTTCAGCGATCATTTGCCCGTTGTTGGCGGCCGCACCGAAAACCTGGGGCTCGAACGGAATGATCGCCATCGGCTCGTCGTCGAGCGCCTTGGCGAAATCGGCCGCCTTGATCTCGGGGCGCTTGGGAACGCCGACCTGATTGAGGCAATAACGCGGGTGATGATCGTTCGGCCGCGCCGCTTTGAGAAAATCGTAGATGTTTTTGGTGTTGCGCAGGTTGGCGAGATCGGGCGAGGCGACGATCAGAACCTCGTCGGCGCCGACCAAAGTCTGCTTGGTCCAACCCGTCCATTGATGCGGCACGTCGAGCACGACGCACGGAACGGTCGCGCGCAGCGAGTCGAAGATGGACTCGAAGGCGTCGGCGCCGAAATCGTAGACACGATCGAGAGTGGCTGGCGCGGCCAACAGGTTCAAATGGTCGGTGCATTTGGCGAGCAAACGGTCGACGAAAGCGGTGTCGATGCGGTCCGGCGAAAACACCGCCTCGGCGATGCCCTGCGGCGGATCCTGATTGAAGTCGAGACCGGCGGTGCCGAACGCCAGGTCGAGATCGGTTACCACCGCGTCGAGATTGAGATCGCTGGCTATCGAGAACCCGACATTGTGGGCCACGGTCGACGCGCCGACGCCGCCTTTGGCTCCCACCACGGCGACGATGCGGCCGACCGGTTTGGCGTCGGGCGCCGAGAACAATCCGCATACGGCGCGCACGATCTGCAAAACGTTGACCGGCGAGATCAGATAGTCGCTGACGCCGCGCCGTACCAGCTCGCGATACAGCATGACGTCGTTCATGCGGCCGATGACGACGACGCGGGTGCCGGCGTCGCAATAATTGGCGAGTTGATCGAGGCTGGCGAGGATATCGTCGCTGCGGTTCTCCGATTCCAGAATGATGACATTCGGCGTCGGCGAGCTTTGATAGGCCTCGACCGCGGCGCGCAAGCCCCCCATCTGGATGCGCAAATGCGCTTTGGCCATGCGGCGGTCTTCGCCGGCGGCCTGGATCGCGGCTGCGGTGTCGACGTTTTCGCAGAACGCCTGCACCGACACCCGCGGCGCCGGCGCGATATGATCGTCGCGGCCGGCGCTATCGGCTCCCGTCATCTCGCGGGCTGATTGATTAGCTTCTCTCGTCATTGGCCAACGGTGCTGATCTTGCCCGAATTCTGGGTCGAGTATTGGGTATCGGTGGGTTTGCCCTGCGCGTAATTTCCCAGCACGGTCGTGCGCCGCGCGGTGTAAGTCGGCGTCTCGCCGCGCGGCTGCACGAGGTCGCTCGGATTGGCGACCATGGCGGCGAGATTATGTTGCGCGGCGCAGCCGAAGTTCCAGGGCGGCTGGTTTTCGGTGTAGTTGCGGCTGAAGTTCGGGCCGACGTCTTGCGGCCACAATCCGCAAGGCCCGGCTTGCGCGACGATCTTGGGATAGCGGATGCGAACCGGGGCGAGATTCGGCCCGACCGCCTGATAGGTCTGTACGGCGACGCTTTGCGGCGGCAGGCCGGCGGCGGCCAAAATCGACAGAATCTCGTGCATCGCCTCGGCTGCGGACTGCTCGTTGCTGGCGCCTATCGGTCGGTCGACGACGAGGCCGCCGGTCGCGGAACGCTTCCAGTCCAATCCGAACGACAGCACCTGGGCACGCTGCGTCGGATTAAGCTCGCCGCGATTGGACCCAATGAACAGTTCCAGCGAGCGGCTGCTTTCCTGCAACGTAATCGGATGCCGCTGGCGATAGTCGGTCGGCACGTCGGGAGCGCCGGTGGCTTGCTGGTCGGTATTGCAGGCGCAGACAAACAACGCACAGGCGGCAACGGCGGCCGCGCGCAGCACGATGCCCGCGACGCAGCGGCGGCCGGCGGTCAAGGCGGGAACGGTGTGCATCGTGGTCTCCTGCGGCCGCATCAATCGAGGATGAAACCGTAGTTGCCGTGATAGGTGTCCGGCGGTGCGGGGTTGCCGACGCCGTAGATGCGGTTGAGCCGGCCGAGCAGAATGCTTTCCGGGTCACTCGGGTCGGCAAAACCGTCGTCGGGCCGCGCCAGATCCTTTTCCGCGACCGCGCGCACGATGAAGGGCGTCACCAAAACCATCAGCTCGGTCTTGTTGTTCAGGAAGTCGCGGCTTCGAAACAACGAGCCGAGCACGGGCACTTCCATCAGCCCGGGCAGGCCGGTGATGTCTTGCTTGGTTTCGTCCTGGATCAGCCCGGCGATGGCGAGCGAGCCGCCGGACGGAATTTCCACGGTGGTGTCGGCGCGCCGCACGCTCAAGCCGGGAACGGTCGTGCCCGCCACCGTCACGGTGTTTTGGTTGTTGAGCTCGGAAACTTCGGTCAGCATGTTCAGGCTGATGCGGCCTTCGGACAGGACAACCGGCGTGAAAGTCAGGCTCACGCCGAAGTTCTGGAATTGGATCGTCGGCGGACACGGCGTGGTGGTGCAGCTCGTTATGCTGGGATAGGGAAACTCGCCGCCGGCCAGGAAATGCGCCGATTTGCCCGAGATCGCCGTTAAAGTCGGTTCGGCCAGCGCGTGAATGACGCCGGCCTGTTCCATCGCCTGCAACGTCGCGGTCACGCTATTGGCAGAGCCGGTAATGGTGTTGCTCGGCGTGCCGTTGATCGGGAACAGCGGCGGAGCGTAGCCGGAGGCGACGCTGGGATTTGCGGAATTGTTGTTGAAATTGACGACGGCCGTGCCATAGCCGAGCGACCCGGACAGGTTGATGCCCAGCTGCTTGACTATGCTGCGGTCGACTTCGGCAACCGTGACTTTGAGCATGACCTCGTCGCGGCCGCGTACCACGATGCCGTTGATGACCTTGCCGTCCTTCTCGGTCAGCCCGGTGGCGATATCGTCGGCCTGCTGCGCCTCCTGCGGGCTCGATACGCTGCCGGATAAGATGATGCTCGCGCCGAGGCCGCGGACCGCGACGTCGGAATCCGGCAGCACTTGATGGATGGCCTCGCGAATGCCGTCGAGGTCGCGGCTGACGGCAATATCGAACCCGGCGATCTGCTTGCCCTGGGCATCGAAGAAAAACACGTTGGTCTGCCCGACGCCGTTGCCGATGATGAAAGCGCGGCGCGACGACCGCACTACGGCATTGGCGATCTTAGGATCGGCAACCAAAACGTCCTTGATGTCGCGCGGCAGGTCGATGACCACCGATTTGCTGATGCCGATATCGACGGGCTGCGATTGAGAGTTGCTCGCCGCCACGTGTATTTCCTGTGTCGACGGGGTGTTGAACACCACATTGCCGGCCAGCGCGCGGGGGATAACGCAGGCGCCGACGACCAGAGTTGCGAGCGCTGTCGCCGCCCGGATCGATGTCGTTGCCGTCATATCACTTTCCTCCGCCCGCTCAACGGCCGGTCCCCGCCGCGCTCACGCCGAAACGAATGGTATTGATCGGCTGGCGCTTGGCATCGTCTTCATCGTCCTCGGGCGCGGACGAAGGGGAATTGAGAATACTGCGCAACGTCAGCGAAATCGTGCCGAGCTCATGCGCCTGTTCCAACGTTTCCGCTTCCGACTGCGTCAACTCGAGCGTCGCCGTCTTGCCGAGAGCGACCTTGGTGTCGCCCTTCTCATCGATGCTTTGATCCACCGCCAGAACCCGCACGTTGCGCAGGATCGTGTCGCTGGTGAAGTTATCGCCGCCCGACGGGCCGGATTTGTCCCGGTGCGTCAGCACGACGTCGACGCGGTCGTCGGGCAGGATGAAGCCGCCGGCGCTGGAGACCGCGGAAATATCGACGGCGACGGCGCGCATTCCTTTCGGCAGAATGGCGGCCATGAAGCCGGAGCCCTTTGCCATTACCACATAAGGCCCGCGAATTGGATCGCCGGCGAGCATCGCGACGCGGACGATCGCGCCGACGAACTGATTGATCGCGTCAGGCTGCGCGGACTTCTTGATGAAGCCGGAATTGGCCGCCGCCGTGGGCCAAGTCTGCCAACCGATGTCCTGACCTTGAATTACTTGTCCCCGCGAGAGGTCCGACTTGGCGACCAGCACTTCGACCGTTTCCAATGCCGGCGCGGCAGCGACCGGCGGCGGCGGCGGCGGCGCCTTTTTGCCGGCGGCCAAATACGCGGCGATGCCGCCGGCGGCGACAGCGACACCGAGTACGACAAGACGCGCGGCTTTCATTACGCTTCACTTTCCGCCGGATGGCAGCGCCCGAACCGGCCATCTCGACCGGATTTCAGCAGCTAAACGTCAAAGCATGGTTAATGAGGCGTATCCAAATCGCGTTAACTTTGCGTTGACGCGCGCTCGGAACGCCCCAATGAGCGTGCCGCGCAACGACCGTAGACGACGGCTTAAAGGCCGGCCGCTCGCATCCATTCGGTCTGCGGATAGACGAGCAGCGCGGCGGCGGCGAGCGCCACGCCATAGGGCACACCGGCGCCCTGGCGATGCAGCCGCTCCGCCCATTCCCGCCCCGCAAGCAGGCGCGGCAGCGGCAAGGTACGAAACTGCACGATAAACAAAGTCAGCGCCCCGCCGAGCAGCGACGCATAAACGAGATAATCAAATAGGCTGCCGAAGCCCAACCACAAGGCGGTCGCAGCCGCAAGCTTGGCATCGCCGCCGCCGATCCAGCCGCAGGCAAAGCAGGCGAACGCCACGACGAGCACCGCAGCGGCGGCGGCGGCATGCGAGAGCGCATCGGCGCCGCTCATGCCGCTGAGCAGGGCGAGAAGAGCAAAGCCGACGATCAGGATCAATGAGACGCGATTGGCGATCGTCATCGTCAACAGATCGCTCGAGGCGGCGAAGGCCATCGTCGCCGGGAATAACGTCAACTGGACCGCTTCCATCAGCATGGTATGCCCGTCGCTCTCGTCCGGTTCCGGCACGCAGCGCATCGCGCGCCTGCGCTATGCCCGGAAATCGAAAAGGCTCCGGTATGTGCCCGGAGCCCTCTCGTAGCACGCAGAAGAACGACGCCTACTTGAGGGCGCTGGAAACGCTGCTGAACGTGGTGTTCAGCTTGGTGCCGAGGCCCTGCACGACGGCGATGATCGCAACCGAGATGCCGGCAGCGATAAGACCGTATTCGATGGCCGTGGCGCCCGACTTGTCCTTCACGAAGCGAGCAAAAAGGGTTTTCATGAGTTGGCTCCTTAAGGTCCACACGTGGCTGTCTGAGCTGACCCAGCGGCTTTTCGCGCCGTTTGGATCGTGCCAGACCCTACTGGGCATAAATTTCGACGGGGTTAAATCGATCCAAGAAACCCGCGCCCAACCGGCCTTTCCTCGACGTAGTTAACATCGGCTTGCGGCAATCCGGCGTTGCCGTCCGCGTGGCTCGCCGTCGTTTCAGGGAGCGCGGAACGGCGCAGATCTTTACGATCGATATACCAAGATACTATCGAGCCAAATCATTCCTCAAAAAGGATGGTCGCCAAAGATATTGGCCTTGTAGTAGCAAACAATGATTGCGACGGAGTAAGCGCTCCCCTCGCAACTTGCATCAAACACGGATCAGCTCATCCCACTGCGCAAAGCTTGTGCGCCCGCGATTTACGGCGTCTTAATGCGCCTGGTCGATACCGGTAGGGCTACCCGACAATTCGCGGAACTAAAGCCGCGCAGGCACATCGCATGGCGCAAGAGCTGCTCTCGTTCGTCATCAGTTTCGGCCAGACTTTTATGAAGACCATACCGATCTCGCTGGCGCTGGCGGCGGCATTTACGATTCTCACCTGGTTCTGGGCGTGCAATCCCGGCCAGGCATGGTGGCACAAGCGCGACCTCGTCACCGACCTGTGCTATTGGTTCTTCATCCCGGTCATCGCCCGCTATCTGCGCATCGGCATGCTGATCGTCGGCGCCGCGCTGTTGTTTCGGATCACCACTGCGGATGGACTGATTGCTTTCTATGACAACGGTCACGGCCCGCTGGCCGCGCTGCCGCTTCCGGCGCAGATGGTCATTTTCCTGGTCGGCGAGGACATCATTCTGTATTGGACGCACCGGCTGTTCCACGGCCAGCGCATGTGGCGCTATCACGCGGTGCACCACTCGTCGGTGGAACTTGAGTGGATCTCGGCGGCACGGTTTCATCCGGCCGAGCTGTTCCTGCGCAACGTGGCGGCCGACGTCATCATGCTCCTGCTCGGCATCTCGCCCAATGTGCTGGTCCTGCTGGGGCCGTTGTCGATCGCGCATTCGGCCTTTGTGCACGCCAATATCAATTGGACGCTGGGGCCGTTCAAATACGTGATCGCCGGGCCGGTGTTTCACCGCTGGCATCACACCGCGGCCGACCGCGGCGGCGAGAAGAATTTCGCCTCGACCTTCCCGATCCTGGACGTGCTGTTCGGGACCTTTTACATGCCGGAGGGCCAGCTGCCGGACAATTACGGCATCGGCGATCGCGACTATCCGGTAAGCTTCCCCGCCCAGCTCGTGCATCCGTTCATGCAATAGAGGCGCCAGTTTGCACTTCATTCACGAATTTGCAGTGAAGTGGATAGCCGGTGGACGGCCGTAAGTAAGTCGAATTCCGCGTAGCGTTCCGGAGCGTATCGATGACGGCGTTTTGCGTGCGAGGCCTCACGGCCCAAAGCGCGGCTAAAGGCGCGCTGCTTTGGTTCCTGGCGGCCGTCATCTTCGCCGCAGCCGCAGCGCCGGCCGCCGCCGATGAACCGATCACCGTTCATCTCGACCAAGCCAAGGTCCTGAAGCTTCCCGACCGCGCGACGACGGTTGTGATCGGCGATCCGCTGATTGCCGATATGTCGATTTAGCCCGGCGGCCTCGCCGTCCTGACCGGCAAGGGTTACGGCGAGACCAACGTTCTGGTCCTGGACAAGAGCAGCGCCGTGCTGATGGAGAAGACCATCGAGGTCAAGGCGCCCGCCGAGCCCCTGATCTTTGTCTATCGCAACCAGACGCGGCAAACCTATAGCTGCACGCCCGATTGCTCGCCGCGGGTCACATTGGGTGACAGCGGCAAGGACGACATCGACAAGGATACCCAGCTGCCGAACGATTTCTTCACCAAGACGCTCGGTCAAGGCGTCGCCCGCAGCAACCAGGCGCTGGCAGCCGGCGGCGCGCATTAGCGGCCGGCGCAGGGTTAGCGACGGCTTAATCCTGAGGGCGCCAATCTCGTCGGTTGCCGCAAGAAATCGCCAACGGGCGGCTGCTATCGCTTCATCATGAGGCGTCGCGCTATCGCGACTTTTATCGGGTGAGGCGTCATGTTGAAGATCTGCTGGCCATGTCTCATCGCCATCGGGCCATCTCGCATCGGGCCATGTTGCAGGCCGCGTTGGCGCGGCTCGTCAAGAGCTTCATTTCAGGACCAGCCTCGCCGCCGCTTGTACGCCGTTTCGTCGCGCACAGCGAGGCGGGCACTACGGTCGAATTCGCTCTGTTGGCGGCGCCGTTGATGGCGGCGCTGTTTGCCATACTGCAGACCGCGCTGATCTTCTTTGCCGGTCAGACGCTCGAGACGGCGGCGGCCTCCTCGGCGCGGCTGATCTTGACCGGCCAGGCGCAAACCGCCGGCTGGACCGCCGCGCAGTTCAAGCAACAAGTCTGCAATCAGATTCATGCGATCTTCAATTGCAGTAACGGCGTCTACGTCGACGTCGAGACCTATCCGTCCTTCGCCGCGGCCAATCTGGGACTGCCGATCGTAAACGGCATCTTCAATACCGCCGCGCTCGCCTACAATCCCGGCGGCCCCGGCGACATCGTGATGTTGCGGCTTTATTACCAATATCCGGTGTTCGTCAATTTGCTGGGCTTCAACTTAAGCAATTTGACCGGCGGCTATAATTTGTTTGCCGCCACCGCGGTCTTCAAAAACGAACCTTATGCATCGTCTTGAGGAGCGCCATGAACCTGTTGGCCGCAATAGTCCGTCATACCGCGCGTTTGCGCCGCGACCGCCGCGGCGTTTCCGCCGTCGAATTCGCCATATTGTTGCCGATCATGCTGACGCTGTTTCTCGGCAGCGTCGAGGCGACGCAAGGCATCGCCGCGGACCGCAAGGTCGAGCTGACCGCCCACACGCTCGCCGACCTTGCGACCCAATACACCGACATCAACGATCTCGACATGGCCAACATCATGGCCGCCGGTTCGGCTATACTGGCGCCCTATCCGACGGCCGGCCTGCAAGAGGTTGTGTCGGAGATCGCCATCAACAATGCGGGCATCGGCACGGTGGTGTGGAGCGACACGCTCGGCGGTGCGGCACTCACGGTCGGCACGACCGTCAGCGTTCCGACGTCGCTCGCGGTGCCGAACACCTATTTGGTGCTGGCGCAGGTCTCGTACAGCTATAATCCGACCTACGGCTACGTCATGACCGGCGCGATCACGTTGAGCGACCGGAGCTTCATGCGGCCGCGGGAATCGACCTCGATCGCCCGCACGGCGCAGTGAAGGCCTTCGAGCATGGGCCTATGATTTGATCTCCGGCAGCGGCAGCGCCGTGGTCGACTTGATCTTCTCCATGGCGAAGCGCGAGGTGACGTTCTTCAGCGGCACCGTAGCGATCAGCCGCTTGTAGAAGGCGTCGTAGCCGGCAATGTCCGGCACCACGACCCGCAACATGTAGTCGACGTCGCCGGCCATGCGATAGAACTCCATCACCTCCGGCATGGCGGTGACGGTCTTGGCAAAGCGGTCGAGCCAGTCCTGCGAATGATCGCCGGTCTCGATCGAGACGAAGACGCTGATGCCCAGCCCGACGCGGTCCTGGTCGACCAGCGCCACGCGCTTGAGGATGACGCCGTCGGCCTCGAGCCGCTGGATGCGCTTCCAGCATGGGGTCGACGAAAGCCCGACCCGGGAGCCGATCTCGGCAACCGACAGCGCGGCATTATCCTGCAGAACGGCAAGGATTTTTCTATCTATGGCATCCATGAGCGCTATTTTTCCACAATCCCAGCTCTCCAATTACCTATAGAGAATAATATTCTAAATCAAGCGGCATGGCTCCTCCCGAGCTGAAGCCTCCGCCCCAACAGATCGTCGTGCTGCAATGATGCGCGCGGCCTCAGCGGACCGGACACTGCCGGATCAGGTGCGGACGATAAGGCGCAAAATCCTCAACCCAGTAGCAGTTGCCGTACCGGGAAAACCCAAGGATCGGATGATAGTCGTAGCTATAAAGCAGATAATCGGTCCGCGGCCCGGCGGCGCGGGCTTTATGAGTGGTGCGCCTGCGCCGCGCCCGGCGCGGCAACCGCAATTGCCAGCGCCAGCGCCGCTGCGGCGGATCTGGAAACGGTCTGTAGCATCGGTCCTCCTTGGGGTTTTCGATTATACCCGTTTTGATGCATCGAATCTAAGTCTGTAGCGCCGCGTTGCTTTGCGCCGCGCGAGGCAAGCCGTTCTCGGCCAGAAACTCTTCCACCTCGGCCCGGTTCGGCGCGCCGGCCGAACCGCCAAGCCGGCTGCACTTGATGCCGGCGACCGCCGATCCGAACCGCATCGCCTCGACCTCGTTTTTGCCTTCCGCCAAAGCGAGGGCGAAACCGCCGTGAAATGCGTCGCCGGCGCCGAGCGTATCCACCGCCGCGATGGCAAACACCGGCAGGCGTCGCAGCATGCCGCCGTCGAGATAGAGAATATCGTTCGGGCCGTTGCTGACGGCGAGAAACGCCGCGGTGCCGCGCGCGATGCGCCGCAGACCGTCGCCGAGATCGGCGATGCCGGTGGTCTCGCGCAGGCATTCGGACGAGAAGATGACATGCGTGGCGAGACCGAACAGCGGGTCGTCCTCGACCGTGGGGCGGTCGCCGTCGAGCACGACGGGCACGCCGCGCCGTCGCGCCGCCGCGCAGATCGGCGCGACGAAATCGGGATAGCGGTTGTCGGCGAGCACCGCATCGGCCGCGGCGACGATGACGTCCGCATCGGCCGGTACGGTCGCGGCGATCCGCTCGTCGCGATAAGTCACGATGGTCCGGTCGCCGCGCCCATTCATGAAGATCGCCGATTTTGCCGTCGCCAGGCCGTCGACGCGCTGGCAGAAGCCGCAATCGACATTCTCGCGCGCGAGCGCGCGCAGCACCTGGTCGCCGTTGTGGTCCTCGCCGGCCGGGCCGCCCATCGGGCCGGCGAGCGCGGCGCGGCCGCCGAGCCGCGCAATCGCCACGGCGGCATTGGCCGCGCAGCCGCCGTTGACGACGAAGAATTTATTCGCCTGAACCTTGCCGTCTGCCTTCGGAAACTCCTCGACGCGGAACACCTCGTCGAGCACGATGATGCCGGCGCACAGGATGCGCGGTGCCCCGGAGCGCGCCGAGGCGGCGTCAGCGGAGGACATCGGCGCCGTCCTCGACGAAGCTGCGGATGATGTGATGCGCAATCGCAACCGGCGGCGGCGCGGTCAAGCCGGCCGGATGCTGGCGCTTGAGCATCGCCGCCAATTCCTCGCGCTCGAACCAGCGCGCGTCCTCGAGTTCCTCGCGATCGACGACGATTTTTTCCGACAGCGCCTGCGCGAGGCAGCCGATCATGATCGAGGAGGGGAACGGCCACGGCTGTGAGGCGAAATACTTGACGCGGCCGCAGGCGATGCCGACTTCCTCGCGCACCTCGCGCCGCACCGCTTCTTCGAGCGTCTCGCCCGGCTCGGCGAAGCCGGCGAGGCACGACCACATGGTGGGGGCGAAGCGCGGCGAGCGGCCGAGCACGCAGCGCTCGCCGGCAATCGCCAGCATGATCACGACCGGATCGGTGCGGGGAAAATGCTCGACCCCGCAGGCCGGGCAATCGCGCCGCCAGCCGGCGCAGACGCTTTGCGTCGGTGCGCCGCAATTCGAACAGAAACGGTGGCGCGCGTGCCAGCCGAGGAGCGCCTTGGCTTCGGCGAGCGGCGGCAGATGCGAGGCCTCGACCAGCCCCTGCACCGCGATCGAGCGCAGGTCGGTGATTTTCAAATCGTTGCGCAGCTTCAACGGCTCGATCGCTTGCGCCTCGAGGGCGAAGCCGAAGCGCGGCGCCTCCTCCATCAGGCCAAGGAAAACGGTGTCGCGTACCGCGCCGAGCGCATGCGCTTCTTCGGGCGCGAACAGCGGCTCGCAGCACCCGCCGGCGGTTTTCAGCACCACAAGCTCGCCGCCGATCACGTAAGCGCCGGCGTTCGGCTGCACGGCAAAGCGCTTGAGCGCCGCGTCGTCGTGGCGCAGTTCGGCCATGCGCTCGATGCGGCTTGAGACATAGCCGAGCGGTGGCGGCGGACCGAGGTCGGAGCGCGGCGGCACGTCAGCAACGACCCGGCTGCGACGTCATTCGGCGGCTTCGCGCAGCGGCCGCGGATGGAACATGTCGTAAAGCTCCGGCCGCTGCCATTGCGGGCCAAGCAGGCCCTGCTTGACGCCGCATTCGAGGGACGAGCCGAGCTCGTCGCGGGTCGCGCGCAGATAGCGCAGGCGCTCCAGGCTGACGTCCACGACGCTTGAGCCGGCGGCGGTGCTTTCGAACAAAATCTCCTCCGGAGCCGCCACCATGGCGAGGCCGCGCTCGCCATGGTCGAACAGATTCTGCGTCGTCACCACGATCGCCAGGTTCTCGATGGCGCGCGCGAAGATCAGCGTCCGCCAGGTCGGCCACAGCCGGTGCTTCTCGATCCCCGCCGGCATGAAGATCAGCTCGGCGCCGCGCAAAGCCAGCGCTCGCGTCACTTCCGGCATATAGATCTCGCTGCACATCGCGAGCCCGACCTTGCCGTGCACGGTGTCGAACACCGGATAATCGCCGCCGGCGACATAGGCGAAATCCCAGGCCTTGCCGCCTTTATAGATCCACGGCCCGTTCGGATGGGTGCGCCGGTAGCGCGCCGGCGGCCGGCCGTCGGGAAAGGCCATGCAGGTCAGATTGTAGGCGGTGCCTGCCTTGGCATCGATCGGCTCGATGGTGCCGTAGACCACATGCACGCCGTGCTTCGCGGCTGCTTCGCCGACCGCTTCGGCCGGATCGAAGGCGGCCGGCATGCGCCACGGCCCCGGATAGGTCTCCGGAAAGCAGACGAAATGGGCGCCTTCCGCGGCCGAACGCTCCACCGCGCGCACCGCGTCCGCCACATTCTCGTGGTCGTCGGGCGGACGGTGCGAGATCGGCTGCACCACGGCGATGCGGAAGGTCATTGTCATGCTCCTTTGAGGCCATGCTCCTTCGAGGCCATGCTCCTTCGAGGCCATGCTCCTTCGAGGCCATGCTCCTTTGAGGCCCCGGCCGCCGCGTTTTCGCCTTTTCGCGCGTTTCACACGCTTTTCGCGCCCTCGGCGGCTGGCCTGCGCACGCTTGCTGCACCGGATTGAAGCCGCGCCGGATGCAAGGTCAAGGCGCGCCACCTCACTCATGTGGCGCCACCGCGATGTCGCGCGCAGACGCACGCGGCGGCCTTACCTTTCCCCGGCGGGAAAAGGTGGTGAGAGGGCACAAGCAATCGCGGCAGGCTTAATGGGATGCCGCGGTGACATCGAGCGCAAGCAAAGTGTTGCCGCCGCCGCCCGGCGCGTCGGTGACCCAAAGCCGCAACGGGACGCCGTGCCAAAGGTAATCGACGTCGTCTTCCTGCAAGACTTGCGAGACGGTGCGCAAAGCTTCAACGCGGATCAGCAGCCATGTCGGGAAGATCGACCCCGTCATAGTCGATGCTGGCTACGCTGTTTTTCAGGTGAAGATAACGAAGCGGCATGGCCGCACGCTCATTTTGCCTACAGGCGGGAGCGTTATCGAACTCTCAGCCGCCGACGCCTGGGCAGGTGTCTGTCGACGATCAGCCCCTATAGCATGTCCGATACTACGGCTGTGGGTCATTTTGTGCAGCGGCCGCCTCTTTTCAGGTGCATTGTGAATGGGCGTGCCCATGCTGATCGATGACGTAGAGCAAGTGATCCGGCAAAGCCCCGGCCTGACGGCCAGGCAGATCGCCGCGGCCCTATTCGGCATTCACTCTTATCAGGAACGCGTCGGCGCCACATGCGTCTCGCTTTGCGATTCCGGCCGCGTCGCGCGCCATGGCCCCGGCGGCCCCGGCAATCCGTTCACTTACTTTCCCGCAGTGCAATGCCCCCGAGATTCGCCGCAGCGCGTCAGAACGGCTTCGTCACCCTCACTTCTTCTCGATCATGCCGCGCATGAAGCGCACGGCGGCGGGACCCTTGAGCGCGCTCGTCCATAAATCGCGCGCCATGGCCTCGTGCAAAGCGAGCGCTTCCGGCGCCGAGGTGATCATGGCGACGCCGACGCGGATGTTCGGCTCCTCGCCGAGGCGGAACGGGCGACAGCGCCAGGATTTTACGGTCGGGCTGGCGGAAAATCTGGAAGCTCGAATGCGGCAGCGTATCGCGCACGATGCCGATCTGCACGCCGATCGGCTCGTTCTCCATCAGCGCGGTGAAATGCTCGGCCTCGGCGCGGGCGAGCGCGCGGCGCTCGCGGCGCACCGCCTCGGGCAGATCGCTCCGGCCGACCAGGCCGTTGCGCAGGAAACGCTCCATCTCGGCGGCGGCGATCAGATTGACGATCGCCGGCCGGCGGCGGAGATAGGTTTCCTTGCGCCGGCTCAACACCGCCATCAGCTCGTCGATCTGAGCAAGCGCATGAGCGCGCTTGGCGATGCCATCGGGCACGGATTCGCGCAACACCTCGCCGAGCGCGCGGTCGAAATTTTCCGATGCGAGAACATAGGAGATCGGGCCGGCCAGCACGATGACGTGCTCGGCAGTCTCCTCGATCTGGCGCATGCGCTCGAAATAGGCCACCGCCGAGGCGATATATTCGACGCCGACGCCAAGCAGCGTCGGCACCGAGACGTTGAGCAGATCGGCGAGCTTCTCCAGCGTCTCGATCTTGGCCAATTCGCCCTTCTCGAAGCGATAGAGCGCGGTGCGCGAAATGCCGAGCTTTTCGCGCGATCTCCTCCGCCGCCAGACCGGAGCCGAGACGGAAGGCCTTCAGCCGGTTGCCGATATCGTCGAAGCGGACGACGGCATCAGCGCGCCGCGCAGGCGCTTCGCCGCGTCGAGCGCGGCGACGACGATGTTATGGTAGCCGGTGCAGCGGCACAGATTGCCGGAAATGCCGACGCGGATGTCCTGTTCGGTCGGATCGGGATTGTCGCGCAAAAGCTCGATCAGCGTCGTCAAAATGCCCGGCGTGCAGAAGCCGCATTGCAGGCCGTGATGCTCGTGGAACGCCTGCTGCAGCGGATGCAGCGTCTTGCCGCCGTCGGGCGACGAGCCCCTCGACGGTGACGATGTCGTGGCCGTCGGCCTGCACCGCCAGCATCAGGCAGGAGCGCGCCGAATGGCCGTCGAACAGGATCGGTGCAGGCGCCGCAAACGCCGTGCTCGCAGCCGAGATGGGTGCCGGTCAGCCGCAGCGTGTGGCGCAGAAAATCGGCGAGCGTCAGCCGCACCGGCACAGTCGCCTCGTGGCGCTTGCCGTTGACGGTGACGGCGATGGTTCTGGTCTCGCTCATGCCTGCGCCCTCGCCGTGTTGATGCGCTCGTGCGCCTTGAGGAGCGCGCGGCGCGACAGCACCGTGGCGAGCTGCTGGCGATAGGAGGCCGGCGCATGGATATCGTCCATCGCCTCGAGCTTACGCAGCGGCTCGCAAATGTCGCGCAGCCGCTTCTCGTCGATGGTCTCGCCGACCAGCGCGCGCTCGACGTCGGACGCGCGCAGCGGCGCCGGGCCCATGCCGCCGAGCGTCAGCGGCGGCGCGCGTCACTTTGCCGGCGCCGTCTTCCTCGAGCAGCGCCGCGGCCGAGACGATGGCGAAATCGCCGTGGCGGCGGGAGAATTCGACGAAGGCATGGCCGTGCGGCTCGCGCCAGCACGGAAACCTCGCGCCGACGAGAAGCTCGTCGGGATTAAGCGCCGGCGTCATATAGGCGACCGGGAAATCGGCAAACGCGATACTGCGCGTGCCGGCCTTGCCGGCGACCGTGACGGTGGCGTCGAGCGTGGCGGCGACCGCGACCAGCTCGGCCGCCGGATCGAGATGACACAGCGAGCCGCCGAGCGTGCCGCGGTTGCGCGTCTGGCGATGGCCGACCTGGGCGATCGCTTCGTGCATCAGCGGACAGCGGGCGCGCACGAGGTCGGAAAATTCGATGTCGCGCTGGCGCGTCATCGCGCCGATTTCGATGGCGCCATTGTTCTCGCGGATATAGCTCAAGCCGTCGACGCGATTGAGGTCGATGACGTGATCGGGCAGCACGAAGCGCATGTTCAGCATCGGCATCAGCGACTGGCCGCCGGCCAAGAGCTTGGCGTTGTCGAGGCTTGCGAGCAGCCCGAAGCGCGTCGGCGATGCTGCGCGGGTCATGGTAGGAAAAGGCGGGAGGCTTCATTGCAGGCGGCTGCGCTTTGCCGGCACGCTCTTTGACTCGGTACCAAAATCTGTGCATCAATCCAAAAACATAGACCAATTCCAAAGTTGAAACCAGCGATGAAGGTAGCGCGATGAAACCCGCGGCGTTTCGCTACCATGCGCCGAAAACCGTCGACGAAGCGGTCGCGCTGCTCGCCGAAGTTGCCGCCGACGACGGCCGCGTGCTCGCCGGCGGCCAGTCGCTGGTGCCGACCATGGCGTTCCGGCTGGCGAAACCTGCGCATCTCGTCGATATCAACGGCGTCGCCGCGCTTAATCGGCTCACCGTCGCGGACGGCAAGCTTTGCATCGGCGCCTGCGTGCGCCACGCCGCGTTTCATGAGCCGGTGTGCGAGGGCCCGCTTGGCACGCTGTTGGCCGACGTGGTGCGGCACATCGCCCATTATCCGATCCGCAACCGCGGCACGTTTTGCGGCTCGCTGGCGCATGCCGATCCGGCTTCGGAATGGTGCCTCGTTCTGGCGGCGCTCGACGGCGAGGTTTTGGCCAAAAGCGCGCGCGGCGAACGCGTCATCGCGGCGCGCGATTTCTTCAAGGGCGTCATGACCACGGCGCTGGCCGACGATGAGTTTCTGGTCGAGGCGCGGCTGCCGCTCCTCGCCGCCGATACGCGTTGCGGCTTCTACGAGTTCAGCCGCCGCGCCGGCGACTTCGCGCTGGCCGCGGCGCTCGCCACCTATTCCGTCGACGGCCGGCAAGATCGTTGCGCCGCGGCTCGCGATCGGCGGCGCCGAAGTCAAACCGCGGCGCATTGCGGAGGCCGAACGCGCGCTTGAGCGGCGCCGCGCCCGGCGACGCCGCGTTCCGCGCGGCCGCCGCGGCCGCCACCGCCGCGATCGATCCGATGGAGGACATCATCAATACCGCCGAGTTCCGGCGCGATCTGGTGCTGGCCGTGACCCGCCGCGCGCTGGAGCGGGCGGCGAGTGTGAGCGATCCGCTCGCGGCGCCCTCCCCCTTGTGGGGCATGGAAGAGTGGATCGGCCAATCCGTCACGCGGCTTGAGGATCCGCCGCTCGTTGCCGGGCGTGGCGCGTTTGCCGGCGACATCAATTTTCCGCATCAGCTCCATATGCGCATCGTGCGCTCGGCTCACGCGCATGGCCGCATCGCCGCGATCGATGCGGCGGCGGCGCGCGCGCTGCCCGGCGTGTTCGCGGTGTGGACCGCCGACGACATTGCCGAGGTGCCGCCGATCGATTTCCGCGAGGGCTCGATCCCGGCGCTCGATCCGTACCGCCAGCCGGTGCTGGCCAAGGAGCGCGTGCGCTATGTCGGCGATCCGATCGCCGCGGTGTTCGCGGTCGACGCCTATGTCGCCGAAGACGCCGCCGATCTGGTCGACGTCGCGATCGAGGAATTGCCGCCGCTGCTCGACGCGCAAGCCGCCACCGGTCGAATTCTCGCCGGGCCATTCCACCGAAGCGGCGCTGATCCGCCAGGGCTATGGCGACGTCGATGCGGCGTTCCGCACCGCGCCGCATATCGTCGAAGTCGAACTGGCCATCGGCCGGCATTCCGGCGTGCCGCTGGAGACCCGCGGCGCCATCGGCCGCTACGATGCCGCGCGCGGCATTCTGGAGCTGCACGGCGCCGCCAAGGTGCCGCACCGCAATCAGGAACTGATCTCGCGCATGCTCGGGCTAGCCGCCGAGCTCGGTTCATGTCCACGAGTCCCATGTCGGCGGCGGCTTCGGCATTCGCGGCGAGCTTTATCCCGAGGACGTGCTGGTCTGCGTCGCCGCCAAGCGTTTCAATCGCCCGGTGAAATGGATCGAGGACCGGCGCGAGCATCTGATCGCCGCCAATCATTCGCGCCAGCAGCTGCACAAGATCCGCGCCGCGGTCGACGACGACGGCGTCATCCTCGCCATCGACGACCGCTATTTCCACGACCAGGGCGCCTATGTGCGCACCCACGCGGCGCGCGTCGTGCATATGACGGCCGGCATCCTGCCGGGGCCGTACCGCGTGCCGGCCTACCGCGCGATCGGCCATTTCCGGCTGACCAACAAGACGCCGGCGGCGACCTATCGCGCGCCCGGCCGCTACGAGACCACTTTCGTGCGCGAGCGGCTGGTCGACGCCATCGCGCAGAAGCTCAAGATCGACCGCATCGAAATTCGGCGGCGCAACGCCATCGGGCCGGAAGAGATGCCCTACCCGCGCCCGCTGGAAGCGCTCGGCGAGGAGATCCACTACGACACCGGCGACTATGTCGGGCTGCTCGACAAACTTTTCGCCAAGATCGGCTGGGACGAACTCAACGCCGACGTGAAGAAGCGCAAGGCCGCGGGCGAGCTGGTCGGCATCGGCGTCGCCATGTTCGTCGAGAAGAGCGGGCTCGGCCCGACCGACGGCGTCAACATCTCCATCGACACCTCGGGCATGGTCGAGATCGTCACCGGCGGCGCCTCGATCGGCCAGGGTTTCGAGACGGTGATGGCGCAGGTCGCCGCCGACGCGCTCGGCGTCGATTACCGCCAATGCCGCGTCATCCACGGCCAGACCGACCGCATCGCGTTCGGCATCGGCGCGCATGCCTCGCGCGCCACGGTGATGACCGCCTCGGCGACCCATATCGCGGCGTTGAACGTGCGCGCCAAGGCGCTCGATATCGCCGCCGAACTTTTGCAGACGACGCCCGACGCGCTCGACATCGTCGATGGCGAGGTGACGCGCAAGGACCGCAATGGCGGCCCGTCGATCGGGCTCGGCGCGCTGGCGCAGAATTTGGCGCCGACGTCGAAGACGCGCGGCAATCGCGATCCGGGGCTTTCCGCCGAAGGCTGGTTTCGCACCGAGCACCAGGTCTATCCCTACGGCAGTCATGTCGCGGTGGTGCGCGTCGACCGCGACACCGGCGGCGTCACCGTCGAGCGCTATTGCATCGCCTACGACATCGGCCGCGCCATCAATCCGGCGACCGTGCATGGCCAGATCGTCGGCGGCTACGCGCAAGGGCTCGGCGGCGCGCTGTTCGAGGAGTTCACCTATAGCGAGCGCGGCGATCCGCTGGCCGCGACTTTCGCCGATTATCTCCTTCCCGCCATGCACGAAACGCCGGCGCCGGAGGTGCTGTTGCGCGAGGATTACACCTCGCCGCTTAATCCGCTCGGCATCAAGGGTGCCGGCGAGAGCGGCATCACCGGGGTCGGCGCCGCAATCGCCTCCGCCATCGACGACGCCATCGGCATGCCCGGCGCGATCAAGCAATTGCCGATTACGCCGCAGCGGCTGAAGGCGATCTTGAAGGGCAGATAATGCTGTCGCTCACTCCGGCTTGATATTGGCAGCGCGGACGACCTCGCCCCACTTCTTCACTTCCGACGCCATGTAGGCCTTGAGCTCCGCAGGCGTCATGATCATCGGCGCGGCGCCGAGATCGGTGAAGCGCGCTTGCATCTTGGGCTCGCTCAGCGCCGCGTTGATCGCCGTGTTGAGCGTGGCGACGATGCCGGGCGGCGTCGCCGCCGGCGCGCCGATCGCGTCCCACACCGCGACGTCGTAGCCGGGCACGGATTGCGCCGCGTTGGGCACGTCCGGCAGCACGTCGGAATGGGCAACGCCGGTCACCGCCAGCGCCCGCAGCTTGCCGGCCTTGATGTAGCTCAGTGTCTGCAGGATCGGCGTGAAGCCGGCCTGCACCTGGCCGCTCAACAGATCGGGGATGTAGCTGTTGCGGTACGGCACGTTGACCAGATTGACCTTGGCCAGCATCTTGAACAATTCGCCGGCGACATTGGTGGCGGCGCCGCTGCCGACCGAAGCGTAATTGATCTTGCCGGGATTGGCCTTGGCGTAAGCGATGAACTCCGGCAGCGTGTTGGCCGGCACCGCCGGATTGACGACCACGACCAGCGGCAATTTGACGAGGCCCGCGACCGGCGCGATGTCGCGCATCACGTCGAACGACAGATTGTCGTACAGCGACACGTTGATGGTGTTGGTCATGGTCAGCGTCAACAGCGTATAGCCGTCGGCCGGCGCGTGGACGACGATCTCGGTGCCGATATTGCTGGCGCCGCCGGGCCGATTGTCGACGACGAATTGCTGGCCGAAATGCTGCGACAGCGAAGCCGCCAGAAGCCGCGTCGCGATATCGGGCGCGATGCCGGCGGGATAAGGCACGACGATGCGCACCGGCCGCGACGGGTAATTGTCCGCCGCCGCGGTGCGCGGCAGCGCGGCGAGCGAGGCCCCGCCGGCGGCGAGCTGCAGAAGAAGGCGGCGGGCAATGGGCATCGGTCTCACTCCGGCTTGAGCTTGGCGAATGTCACGACCTTGCGCCACTTCGCCGCTTCGGCCGCGACATAGCCGCCGAAATCGGCCGCGCTGCCGGGCAACGGCGCGCCGCCGAGATCGATCAGGCGCTTTTGGAAGGCGGCATCGGCGAGCGCGGCCTCGATCCCGGCGTTGAGCCGCGCGACGATATCCGGCGGCGTTCTCGCCGGCGCGCCGATGCCGATCCACTGGCTTGCCTCGAAGCCGGGCACGAAACTCGCCACCGTCGGCACGCCGGGCAACAGCGGCGACGGCGCCACCCCGGTCACCGCCAGCGCGCGCAGCTTGCCGGAACGGATGAAGTCGATCAGCAGAAGCACGGTGCCGATAACGCCGTCGATCTGGCCGCCGAGCGCGTCGGTGATCGCCGGCGGGCCGCCGCTATAGGCGACAAATTCGATGTCGGCGCCGGTCTGCATCTTGAAGAATTCGCCCGCGACATGCTGTGGCGAGCCGATCGGCGGCGTGCCGATATTGATCTTGCCCGGCCGCGCCTTGGCCGCTGCGATGAGTTCGGGCAGCGAGGCCACGGCAAACCCGGGGCGCACGGTGATCACCATCGGAAAGGCGACCACGCCGCCAATGGGCGCGATGTCGCGCACGAAGTCGAAGCTCAGATTGTCGTAGAGCGAGGTGTTGATGGCATTGCTCGCCGAAATGAGCAGCAGCGTGTAGCCGTCCGGCGCCGCGCGGGCGACCATTTCGGTGGCAAGATTGCCGCTGGCGCCGTTGCGATTCTCGACCACGACAGGCTGGCCGAGCCGTTGCGACAGGTATTGCGCAATGAGCCTGGCGATCACGTCGGGCGCCGCGCCGGGCGTGGAGCCGACGATGAGACGCACCGGCCGCGTCGGATAGTTCTCCGCCGCCGCAAGATGCGGCAGCGCGACAAGAGACGCAACGCTGCCCGCGAGATTCAGAAAACGGCGGCGGCCGACAAACATGATGTCTCCTTAAGACGCGGCTAGCGCCGTCAGATCGGCTTGAGATTGGCGAATTTGATGACCTTCGCCCATTTGTCGGTTTCGTCGGCGATGAACTTGCGGAACGCGGCAGCCGGCATGCCCGCCGGCAAAAAGCCGAGAGCGTCGAGGCGCGCTTTGACCGTCGGCTCGTCGAGCGCGGCAGCGATGGCGGCATTGAGCTTGTCGATAATTGCGGGCGGCGTGTCTTTCGGCACGCCGACGCCGAGCCAGCCGGCAACGTCATAGCCGGGCACGCTCTCGGCGATGGCCGGAACTCCGGGCAAAGCGTCGAGGCGTTTCGCCGTCGTGACCCCAAGCGCTCGCAATTTGCCACTTCTGATATAGCCGATGCAGGACACGATGGGATCGAACATGGCCTGAACGCGGCCTGCCTGCAGGTCGGTCTGCGCTTCCATTTCGCCGTGCGCCGGTACCTGAACCATCTGCACGCCGGTCAGCATCTTGAAATATTCGGCGCTGAAATAAGTCAGATTGCCGGTGCCGGTAGAAGTCACATTGATCTTGCCCGGGTTGGCCTTCGCATAGGCGATAAATTCGCCAACGGTCTTTGCCGGAAATTCCGGATTGACCACCATGACGAACGGATTTTCGCCGAAACTGCCGACCGGCGCGACGTCGCGGATGAAATCGAACTTGAGATCGGAATAGAGCGACGCGTTGATCATATTCGGCGTTCCGACCAAGAGAATGGTGTAGCCGTCGGGCGTGGCGCGAACGACCGTTTCGGTGGCGATATTGGTGCCGGCGCCGGGCCGGTTCTCGACGACGAAAGGTTGGCCGAGGCGCTCCGACAGCGATTGCCCGACCAGCCGCGCGATGACGTCGGGCGCACCGCCGGCGACGAAGCCGACGACAAAACGAACCGGCCGCGCCGGATAATCATCCGCCAGTGCAAGACGCGGCGATATTGCGGCGGCGCCCGCCGCCAATTGCAGAAACCTCCGGCGTGGAAAGTCCATGCAGCCTCCCCATCGAATTTGACCTTTGCCCGTTTTTAGTCGGTATGCATATGAGCGAACTCGACCACCCTGGCCCATTTCGTGGCTTCTGCGGCGACGAACGTGGAGAACTGGGCGGAATTCATCGGCACCGTCTCGCCGCCGAGATCCTTGATCCGCGCTTTGAGCTGCGGGTCGGTCAGTCCGGCAACGATATTGTCGCTGAGCAGATCGACGACGGCGGCGGGCGTCCCTTTGGGCGCCGAGGTGCCGTCCCAGGCGGTCGCGTCGAATCCCGGCAGCACTTCGCTGACGCTCGGCACGTCGGGCAGAATCTCCGACCGCGTTCCGCCGGTCACGGCCAAAGCGAGGAGCTTGCCGCTGCGGATGAAGCCGATGGCGGTCGAGATAGTGATGATGAAGGCCTGGACCTGCCCCGCCATCAGATCCGTCATCGCCGGTGCCGGACCGCGATAAGGCACGTGCACTACGTCGATGCCGGCCTGCATCTTCAAAAGCTCGATCGCGACATGCATCGGCGTGCCGACGCCGGGCGAGGCAAAATTGATCTTGCCCGGATTGGCCTTGGCGTAAGCGATGAAAGCGGGCAGCGTCTTGGCGGGGAACGCGGGATTGACGAGCAGCACCATCGGCAAGCGGATCACGCCGGCGACGTGGCTAAAATCCGTCACGAAGTCGAAATCCAGTTTCGTGTAGAGCGAAGCGTTGATCGCGTCCGCCGTGACCGAGGTGAGCAGCGTGTACCCGTCCGGCGCCGACTTGGCGACCGCCTCGGCAGCGACATTGCCGCCGGCGCCGACGCGGTTCTCGACGACGAACGGCTGATGCAGCCGTTCCGACAGCCACTGTCCGATGAGCCGCGACACCAGGTCGGGCGTGCTGCCGCCGCCGAAGCCATTGAAGATATGCACCGGACGGGTCGGATAATCGAGCGCGAATCCGGTCCGCGCAGCCGCGGAAGCTAAAGGTGCTGCCGCGGCAAGACGCAGGAAATTTCGGCGTGGAATTTCCATGACGCGGGTCTCCGGCCGAGCCGCTTGAGGATCGCGGAGCCTATCGCGCCATTATGCGGGTGAGAAGTGCCGCGACACTGCGTCCGCACCGCCCAAGTCTGACGGCACTGCGGCGGCATCGCGACGCGCTCCCGCCTCAGCCGCCGGTATAGCCGCCGATGATCGGCAGGATCTCGCCGGTGATGTAGCTCGAGCAGGTCGGCGCGGCGAGAAACACGAAAGCCGGCGCGATTTCCTCCGGCTGTGCCGGCCGCTTCATCGGCGTTTCGCTGCCGAATGTGGCGACACCTTCGGCCGGCCGATCGGCCGGATTAAGCGGCGTCCATACCGGGCCCGGCGCCACCACGTTGACGCGAATGCCGCGGTCGACGAGGTGCGTCGCCAGCGAGCGGGCAAATGCGTGGATGCCGCCTTTGGTCATCGCATAATCGAGCAGCACCTTGTTGCCGAGAAGTCCGGTCACCGACCCGGTCATGACGATGGCGCCGCTCTGCTTCATATGCGGCACCGCGGCCTTCGCCATATGGAAGTAGCCGTACAGATTGGTCTTGAGCGTGCGATCAAACTGCTCCTCGGTCAGATCCTCGAAAGCGGGCACGTGCTGCTGGAACGCCGCATTGTTGACCAGGATGTCGAGCTTGCCGAAGGTCTTGACGGTTTTCTTCACCGCCTGTTCGCAAAAGCGCGGATCCGCGACGTCGCCGGCGATGGCGATACAGCGTTGGCCCTCTTTCTCCACCGCGCGCTTGGTATCCTCGGCGTCTTCGTGCTCGTCGAGATAGACGACCGCGACGTCGGCGCCTTCGCGGGCGTAAAGCACCGCGACGGCGCGGCCGATTCCGGAATCCCCGCCGGTGACGATGGCGACGCAGCCTTTAAGCTTTTCGGAGCCGAGATAGGCCGGGGCTTCGAACATCGGCTGCAGCTTCAGCTCGGCTTCGCGGCCGGGCTTCTTGACATGTTGGGCCGGAAATTCGGAAGGGTAGCGCCGCTGTCCCGCCTGCATCGCGCCGTTCGGCCGTGTGCTCTTGTTTTTTCGCGCCGCCTCCAGGCGGTCGATATTGGCCTGAATCGAGCGGCCGCGCGCGGCGGCGCTTTCAGCCGTTGTTCGCACGGCTGGCCTGGCGGCTTGTTTGGCGGCGGAACGTCGGCTCATCGTTGGAACTCCACATCGCTAGGCTCTACCGCCTCCACCGCACAATCGAGTGTTAAAGCGGCGCCGCCGCCGCAGTTCCCGCCGGAACCGCAACGGAGATCACGTTGAATTATCTTGAAAGCTAAGCGGCGCTTCTTACGAGGCGCGTTTGCGCGGAACTTTCTTGCCTTCCTTGCGTGCCTTCGACAGCCCGATCGCGATGGCCTGTTTGCGGCTCTTCACCTTGCCGCCTTTGCCACCGCGGCCGCTTCTGGCGGTGCCGCGCTTATAGCGGCGCATCTCGCTCTCAACATCCCGGCCCGAACTGCGCGAATATTTGCGCTTGCCTTTTCTCTTCTTCGCCATTTCGCTTCTCCGTTGCCTGTCTCAGGTCGCCCGGTGCAATTCGGCGCAGCCACGCCGGCGCCGTCACATTGCGCGACTTCTAATAACCCCAGAAAACGCAGTAGGTTGCCTGCCTACGCGCCGATGGCCGCAATCAATCGCCGGGCGTCGCGCGGGGCCATGGCCTTCTGATCGTTGTCAAAATAAATGAAGACGTCGCGCCCCTCCGACCGATATTGTTGCGCCGCATCAGCCCAGCGCCGCAACGTGCTGACGGGATAGCTGCCGCGATAATGCCCGGAGGGGCCGTGGCCGCGGATATAAACGTGCCGGGCGGTTGTTTCCCATGGCGCCGGCGCATCGGCATGGTCGGAGATACACAGCGCGACGTTGAAGTCGTGCAAGAGAGCCAAAACGTCCGCCGCATACCAGGCCTTATCGCGAAACTCGAAGGCATAGCGGTAACGCCGCGGTAGCATAAGCAAAAACTCGCGAAGGCGTTCGTTATCTTTGCGGAAGCGGTGCGGCAGCTGGAACAGCACCACGGCGAGTTTCGGCTCGAGAAGGCGCAGCCGGGTTTGCATCAAAGCGATCGAATTCTGGCAAGTCGGCAACAGACGCTTCCAATGCGTCATGAATTGCGACGCCTTCCACGAAAAGACAAAGCCCGCCGGGGTACTGCGCCGCCATGAGCGCACCGCATCCAACGATGGCGTGCGATAGAACGAGGCGTTGATCTCGGCGGTTGGGAAGCGCGAGGCGTGGAATCTCAGCCAATCCTGTTTCGGCACATCCGGCGGATAAAACTTGCCGCGCCAGGAATCGTAGGTCCAGCCGGAGGTGCCGACGAGGATCGCCGCCCGCTTCGTCACGCCACGATTTTCAAGACGACCTTTCCCTCGGTATGGCCTTGTTCGACGTAATCTTGAGCGCTTGGGGCCTCCGCCAGCGCATAAGTTCGGGCGACCTTGGGCTTGACCTTGCCTTCGTCGATCAAACGGCCGATTTCTTCAAGCTCGCCGGCGTTTTCCTTGCAGGTGTAGCGCATGGCGCGAACTCCCTTGGCGCGGGCCTTTTCCTGTGACGGCTCGGTGAGCGTCGACACCAGAATGCCGCCGCGCTTGAGCACCTCGAACGACCGTTCCTGCGTTGCGCCGCCGATCAGGTCGTAGACCAGATCGACATCCTTCACGACGTCCTCAAAGCGCTGCGCCTTGTAGTCGATCACTTGGTCGGCGCCGAGGCCGCGGACGAAATCGACGTGCGGGGTGGACACCGTGGTGATGACATAAGCGCCCGCCACTTTGGCGAATTGAATGGCAAAATGGCCGACCCCGCCGGAGCCGCCGTGAATCAATACACGCTGTCCGGCCTTCAACTCGCCGTAACGGAACAGGCCCTGCCAGGCGGTCAGCCCGGCCAGCGGCACCGAGGCGGCCGCGACGAAATCGAGCGAGTGCGGCTTGGCCGCCGCTTCGCTGTCCTTGACGATCGCATATTCGGCGTAGCCGCCGTGCTCGATCCCCAGCATGGCGAAAATCGCGTCGCCTTCTTTCCACTCGTCGACAAGACCGCCGCAGGCTTCGACGACGCCGGCAATTTCGCGCCCGGGCACATAGGGCAGCTGGTCGGCCTTGACGGCGGGATATTTGCCCTCGCGGATCTTGTAGTCGACCGGATTAACGCCGGCCGCCATGACTTTGACCAGCAATTCCTCTTCGCCGAGCTCGGGCCGCGGCAAGTCCTCCATTTTCAGGACCGCCGGGCCGCCGAAAGCGTGAAAGCGTTGCGTCTTCATGATCGTTCTCCGGGTTTGGATTGGGACGGTTTTTGCAACAACCGGGCGGCAGCCTGCCGGGTTCCGCCGCCGTTGGCCGCCGCGCTTAGACGCCCGGATAGTTTTTCTGCTTGAGCAGGCGCGCCAGGTGCACGGCGTTCGACGCCAGCATCGGGTTCCATTCGGCGATGACCTTGGGCGTCTTCAACAAGTCCTTGTATTCCTTGCTGCCCATGGCCTCGCCCACCCAATAGGTCATGCCGCCCGGCGGGACGGTGAAGCCGACTTCGATCAGCGCTTGGAACAATTCGGCGCCGCTATGATGGGCGCCGTCCTCGTTGCCGACCACGACCGCAAGCGCGACCTTGCCGTAAGACGGCATGCGGCCCTGCTTGTCGGTCTCGTCGAGAAACGCGTCCATGCGCTCCAGCACGCGCTTGGCAACGCTCGACGGCTGGCCGAGCCAGATCGGTGTCGCGATGATGACGATATCCGAAGCGATAATGCGCTGGCGCAACTGCGGCCAGGCATCGTTGGCGCCCTCATCCGAGGAAACGCCGGGCTTGATCTCGAAATCGACGGCGCGGATGACCTCGCCCTTGGCGCCATGCTCCTCGAGCTCGTCCATAAGCTGCTTGAGCAGCGCATCGGTCGAGGATTTCTCCCGCGCATGCGCGCTTTTGAGACTGCAGTTGAAGGCAAGAACTTTCAGCTTGGGGGAAGCCATCGCAATGTCAGCTATCGGACGGATGGGCAAGGCTCGGCCGGAAACGCGGCGCCGCCGGCGAAACCGCGGCAGCCGCCGCCGGCGGCTCCTGCGGTTTCCTCACCTCTTCCGGGCGCTGCCGGCCAAGCGTCCAATTCTTGTAGATGCGCACTTCCGGATTGGGCACCGTCCAGCAGGCGCCGTCTTCGTCCATGAACACCACCCAGAACAGCGCCGACTCCGGGCCGTAATCGATGAGAAAATGCGCCCAACCCTCGCCTTTCGGCGTGACCATGGGCAAAGGCGGATTGAGCTGAAGAATCACAACAAACCTTCCGGCACATCGGCAATGTCGGAAACGTTGCGCCGACAGGAATAGTTCCGGCCCGCGGCGGCGACCGCCGCGGGGTTGTCTTGTGAACGTCAAAATCGAGACGGCAAAATCGAGACGGTCAGTGCGGGCTCATGCGCGCCGAGCCCGGCTGGCCCGGCACCTTGAAGCGCTTGCCGGTGTCGGTGACCTTGCTGCCGTCGACGCGCAGGATCGAGAAATCCTTGTCCGAATAGTTGCCGACATAAATGTATTTGCCGTCGGGCGTAAACGCGACCGCCTCTGAAAGCGCGCCGACCTCGGTTTCGTTCAGCCGCGTCACCTTCTTGCCGTCGACTTTCAGCACGACCACCTCGCCGTGCGGGTGATTGAACCAATCCGACTTGGGACGATTGGAGCCGGTCGCGTCGACCGCGACCGCCAGATTGCCTTTCGGGCTGAAGGCCAAGTATCTTCGCGCTTTGGCCGGGAGACGGCAAGCGGTGCAGCTAGGCCGCACGCGGCAGCGCGCGGAATTCCTCGGGGCTCGCCATGTCCCAGGCTGCCGCATAGCGGCGGTCGGCGGTGCCGGCGAGCAATTCACCCGGCTTGAGCGGCGGATAGAGCTCGGCGAAGCTTTTCACCTCGCTGGGCGACACCCGCCGCGAAAAATGCGCGAGCGCAAATTGGGTCGGATGATCGAGACCCGACGCCGCGACCAGCTCGGCCAGCGCCTCGATCGTGGCCCGATGGAAATTATAGACGCGCTCGACCTTGTCCGGCACCACCAGCGCCCGCTGCCGCGCCGGATCCTGTGTCGATACGCCGGTCGGGCAGCGGTCGGTGTGGCACGACTGCGACTGGATGCAGCCGAGCGCAAACATGAAGCCGCGGGCCGAATTGCACCAATCGGCGCCGAGCGCCATGACGCGGGCGACGTCGAAGGCGGATATAATCTTGCCGCTGGCGCCGAGCTTGATGCGGCCGCGCGCGTTGATGCCGACGAGCGCGTTGTGCACGAAGTTCAAGCCTTCGCGCAGCGGCATGCCGAGATGATCGGTGAACTCGAGCGGCGCGGCGCCGGTGCCGCCTTCCTTGCCGTCGACGACGATGAAGTCCGGATAGATCTGGGTTTCCAGCATCGCCTTGCAGATGGCGAGGAATTCCCACGGATGGCCGACGCACAGCTTGAATCCGGCCGGCTTGCCGCCGGACAGCCGCCGCATGGTGGCGATAAACTGCATCATCTCGATGGGGCTCGAAAACGCCGAATGCCACGACGGCGAAATGCAGTCGACGCCGACCGGCACGCCGCGGGTGAGCGCGATTTCGGCGCTGACCTTGGCGCCGGGCAACACGCCGCCATGGCCGGGTTTGGCGCCCTGGCTGAGCTTGAGCTCGACCATTTTCACCTGGGCTTGCGTCGCATTGGCGGCGAATTTGTCGGCGCAGAACGTGCCGTCGCCGTTGCGGCAGGAAAAATAGCCGGAGCCGATTTCCCAGATGATGTCGCCGCCGTTCTCGCGATGATACGGGCTGTAGCCGCCCTCCCCGGTATCGTGAGCGAAATTGCCTTTCTTGGCGCCGGCATTGAGCGCCAGGATCGCGTTTTTGCTCAGCGCGCCGAAACTCATCGCCGAAATGTTGAAGATCGACGCCGAATAGGGCTTCTCGCAATCCGGGCCGCCGATGACGATGCGGAACGGCTCCTTGACCACCGGCTTCGGCGCCATCGAATGATCGAGCCATTCGAAACCCGGGGCGTAGACGTCGTTCTGCGTGCCGAATGGCCGCTTGTCCAAGGCCCGCTTGGCGCGCTGATAGACGATGGCGCGCTTGTCGCGCGAAAACGGCGTGCCGTCCTTTTCGCTTTCCAGGAAATATTGCCGGATCTCGGGACGGATTTCTTCGAGGATGAAGCGGATATGCGCCGACAAGGGATAATTGCGCAGCACCGCATGCCGCTTCTGAAAAACGTCGACGGTGCCGACCAGCGCCAAGGCAATAAACACGACCAGCGGAATTTCGATGAACAGCGACCGAAAGCCGTAAAAGAACTCCAGACCGAGCGCGGCCGCAATCAGCACCACCAGCGTGAAGATGATGAAACGCGGCTGCAGCGGCAACAGCAAAACGTGCATGGAATTCTCCCCGGCCAAAGAACAGACGCGCGCGAGAGCCCCCGTCATCGCGCCAGGGCGAATTTAGAAATAATAGTTGTCAGTTTAATTAATCGATGGAACTCATCGACCCCCACGCTTGCTGCACTGCACGCGCGGGGCGGGGTATTTCCGGCTTGTCAGCCTTGGTTCGGCTCGGCATCGAGCCGGACCACCCAGCCCTCGAGCCCGGGCTTCGCCGCCGGATAGCGCTTAAGCACGAGCGGATCGTGCCCCGGCACGACGTGGCGCTCTGCAATCCCTTCGAATGGCCGCCGATATGATGCACGGTCACGCCGGGAACGATCTCATCTTCGCCGTCATGAAAGGCGCAGCGGCCGGCAAACACCTTGCGCACCATGGCGACGACGTCGTCGACCTCGAACGGCGCGCGCAGCGCCTGATGGCACATGCAGCGCCCGGTGGCATAGGCCATTTCGCGATCTTGCAGATGGTAGCGCGCCTGCGGAAACAGATCGTAGTTGCCGCAGTGATCGTAATGCAGGTGGCTGATGATGACGTCCTTGACGGCGTCGGCGGCGATGCCGAGCGCGGCAAGGCCGTCGCGAACCGGCTTGATCATCTCGCGCTGGCGCTTCCTGCCCATCGTCTCGTCGAAGCCGGTATCGAGGACGATGGTGCCGGACGGACCGACGATCGCCCAGACGAAGAAATCGAGCGGCTGCAGCACGTCACGCGGATCGCCGCCGATGAAATTCTCCGGCGAACGGCGCGCATGATGGCCGTAGCGGATGGCGTAGACTTCGTGAATGTCCTCGCTCATGGCGCCCGCCTCCCCCGCCGCAGGCCCGATCCTATCACCGCATCGCCAGGCAGCCGAAACAAAAACCCCGGCGCCAAGCGCCGGGGTTTGTACAAACGCAACTACGCGACAAGACGGATGGACGGCTGCCGATCAGAGCTGGCCGTATTTGCGCAACACCGCGCGGCATTCGTCGCCGACGCGCCAGCTATGGGCGGCAAGCGTGGCGCCGCAGCGCACAAGATTATTCCAGGTCATGCCGCCGGAATGGTCGCACAATCGCGCGGCTGCCGGCCGGCATGGCGCCAGTTCGGCCAGATCGATGGCATTGGCAGCGGTGGCGGAAAGACCGAGAAGGCCCAAAACGAAACCCGCAGCTAAAACTAGCTTCATTCCCTCGTCCCTCAATTGTCGGCTGGTCCGAAATAGATAACGATTCAATGACGGAAAAGCCAGCATTTTGTGCATCGCACAACCATCTGCAAGCGATTGATAAATAGATTTAATTCTAAACGTTTCAAACCGGCTAGAGTTCCATGCCCAGCTTGTGCCGCAATTGGCGGCGGAAACCCGAAATCGTTAGCCGTGCAGCGCACAAAAAAATGCCCGGCAGAGGCCGGGCATTTCTCGTTAGCGATAGCCCGCGGACAAGCCGGGCCGTGGCCGTGGCTCAAGCCGCAGCAGCAGCCGCGGTGAGATTGCCGAACTTCTTGAGGTTCTCTTTCTGCTTGTCGTTGCGCGGCGGCAGCTTGAACAGCCGCGCCGCGGTGCCGCCAAGGATGTTGTGCTTCGCCTTTTCCGACAGGAACGGCAAGTCGTAGATCGTCGACGGCAGGTCGAAGTCCCAGTGCGGATAATCCGAGGAATAAAGGAGCTGCGTCTCCGCATTGATCATGCGGAAGGTGCATTCCAGCGCGCCCATGTCCTGAATCTCCATCGGCTGCGTGGAATAATACATGTCGCGCATATAGTCGGACGGCTTCTTTTTCAAAAGCGGCGCTTCCGACGGCCGCAGCATGAATTCGTGGTCGAGCTTCTGCATCAGGAACGGCACCCAGGCGAGACCGGATTCGATCCAGACCACCGGCAATTTCGGGAAGCGCTCGCCCATGCCATTGACCACCCAGTTGGTGCAATGGAGCACGTTGTACCAGGAGAAGCCGAGCGCATGCGCCGCGAGGAACCGATTGCAGCTTTTGTAGATCGGCTCGCCCCAGTTCGGCCCGGAATGGAACGACAAGACCAGGCCGCGTTCTTCCATCGCGCGGTAAAGCTTCATATAGGCGTTATCGTAGACCGCGCAGTCGGAGCGCACCGTCGTCACCATGAAGCCGCCGACATGCTTGCGGTCGCCGAACGTCTCGACCTGACGCAACGCCGCTTCCGGCGTGTTGAACGGCAGGCACAGCATCGAGAAGAAGCGGTTGTCCGACTCGGGCAGAATTTTCTCGGTGAGCCAGCGGTTATAGGCCCAGCACAGCTCGACCTCCATTTCCTTCTGCGGATGCAGGCCGATATTGAGCATGCCGGTCGGAAACAGGCAGGAATAATCGACGCTCATGGCGTCCATCCAGCGGTGGCCGAGCTGAATGTCGCGCTGGCCGCCCTTGAATCCCTCGGTCTTTTCCGAGCTACGCATCGGATAACGGGTGACGCGGCCGCCCATGTCCTGATAGCCGACCTGGCTCGCGGTGATGCCGGCGCGGTTGTTTTTGGTGCGGCTCGCCAGCGCGAGCTGACGGAACACGTCGTTTTCCATGTACGGCAGGAACTCGTCGTAGCTCTCGTTCTCGTAATGATGCGCGTCGACGTCGACGATCACCATATCGTCGAGGCTGCGCTGGTGCGCCTGCTTGCGGGCATGGGATAACAGCCGTGTGGTATTGAGCTCCTCGATCGTTACGCGGCGGCCGCGATCGGCGATGAGATCCATGACGTTTTCTCCTGCTTAGTTCTTTTCAGTCCTGCGTTACGTTACCGGCCCGTCCAGTTTTGCCACATGCCGAGCTCGAACACGGCGAGATCGGCCGAACGCAACAATCCGCTTGCGGTGATCATGACGTCGGTGGCGGTGATCGAATTGCGCGCCACCGGCGTAAACGCTTCGCCGGATTGGGCGCGCGCGGTATAAAGGCGGCAGGCGGCGGCGATCAGCTTCTGCAGCGCTGGCGCCGACACGGTGTCGAGCTTGTCGTCGGCGATGCTGCGCTCGAGCGCCGCGGCGAGCCGCTCGGCCTCGGTCGAGACACCGCCGGCCGACGCGGCAGCCGGTTTGACCGCGCGCAGCGGAGCGGGGCGTTTCCTGCCTACGGTCTTCGCCGGCGTCTTCGTCACGATCTTGGGCGCAGCCGGGCGTGCCGCGCGCTTAGGCGACGACATAAAGCTCGTCTCCCTTCTGTACGGTCTTGTATCTTTTCAGCCTGAGCTTGCGATCCGAGACGCATTCGCCGGTCTTCATGTCGTATTCCATACCGTGCCACGGGCAGACGAAATGCATCTCGTCCTCGGAGAAGAACAGGCCCATCGAGGTCTTGTCCGGGCGCAGCCGTTCCTCGACCTTGGCGATGGTCAGCCCTTCGCAGGCCGGACCGCCCTGATGCAGGCAGAAATTGCTGTAGGCGTAGAACTGACCCTCGTGCTTGAACACGCCGATCTCGTTGTCGCCGACAAAAACGATACGGCGGTCGCCGTCGTTCATTTCCGCAACTTTTGCGACGAATTTCTCGGCCATCTGGTTACGCCCTCGCGTTCTACCCTTAGCGTTTCGCCTTTCGCTCGCCCTCGGCGGAGCGATTGGGCGGCCGATCTCGCGGCCGCCATATCTCAGATATGCTTCTAGCACAGACCAGACCGCTGCGCGACGGGCATCACGGCATGGCCAGCTATGTGCCCAGGTAAGGGCGAGTTCACCCGGCAACAGCTTCCATCACTTCCTTTGGCCGCCGTTGAATCGCGCGCAGGTAAGCCGCAGCAGGCGCATCGGGATATCGCCTTCCTTGTTCCCAGTTCTTAAGCGTCGCAAGGGGGATGCGATAAGCCACGGCAAACCGGCTCTGAGACATTCGCAGCGACCTTCGGATCGCCCTTACGTTCGGAATAGTTACCGTCGTCACACGCATGCCGCGGACCTTGCGGCCTCGGGCATGCGCCGTCGCCTGCTTCAAGCTTTCGATGAGTTCATCGCCGAATTTGGTCATTTGCCTATCCAGTTTGCACGGGATTTCATCGCGCTTTTCCCGTTAAGGCGCTGACGAAGCCGCGCACTGCACGCTTTTCCTCAGGCGACAAATCTTCCTTGCGCGCCTTGGCGTAAACCATGAGCAGATACAACGGCCGGCTCGGGTCGGCATAGAAATAGATGAACTCTTGCTCCGCCGCGCTTGCCCAACCCTCGTCTACTCCAGCGAACCTTCCGGATGCCGCCGGTTTCCGGAATGACATCGCCCGCTTTCGGATTGGCGGCGATATAACCGACGAATTCCTCCCGTTCCGCATCGGTCCAGACTTTTTCAGCCTGACGTACGAAAAGCGCGGTTTCCGCCACGGTGACCAGGGTATCCGGCATCTATATACGCCATTGGCGCCCAGATCGCCAGAGCATCGAAGTCACGCCATCTTATTCTCGATCTCGCCGATGTTCTCGATCCACAGCTTCACGACGTCGCCGGCCTTGAGGAACGTGCCGCTTTCCGCCCCGGTGCCGGAGGGTGTGCCGGTGAGGATGAGGTCGCCGGGATAAAGCGTCATATTGATCGACAGGTGCTCGATCTGCTCGGCGAGCGTGAACAGCATTTTGGCGGTATTGGAATCCTGCTTGAGCTCGCCGTTAACCCACAGTGTCAGCCCGAGTTTTTGCGGATCGGGGATATCGCTCGCCGGCACGATCCACGGCCCGATCGGGCATGAGTCCTGGAAGCTCTTGTGCTTGAGCCAGTCCATCTTGAACGGCGAAGTCGGCGCCACCCCATCTCGCCGGCCGCGGTCGCGGGCCGACAGGTCGTTGGAGACCATGTAGCCGGCGACATAGCGGAGCGCTTTCTCCTTCGGCACGTCCTTGGCCGGACGGCCGATGACGGCGGCCAGCTCGATTTCCCAATCCATGGCCTTGGCATAATGGGAAATCCTAATCGCCGCGCCCGGATCGACGACGGTGCCCGGGGCTTTGAGGAAGTGAAACGGCTTGAGCCCCTGCTCGTGCGGATCGGGCGGCGGCGGATTGCCTTCCCGGGCCGCCATGGCCGCGGCGTGGTCGGCATAATTGGCGCCGGCGCAGTAGATGGCGACGCCCCCCTTGATCGGCGCCAGCAATTTGGTCTTTTTCAGCGGCTGGCGCTTGGCCCGGCTTTTGGCGGCGCCGGCGGCGGCCTTCTTCAGCGTGCTCTCGGCCGCTTTCCAGTCGGCCAGAATGCCCATGACGGTGGCATAGGCCGGTTTGCCGGTGAGCTTGGCGGCGTCGAACACCTCCTCGCCGATGACGAGACCGGCGCGCGGTCCTTCCGCCGATTTATAGGTCGCGAGCTTGTAGCCGGCGGATTTTGCCGAAGCCATTGGCAGTCTCTCCTTGGTGCTTTTTTAAAGCATGATCCGGAAAAGTGGGTACCGGTTTTCCGAAAAGATCATGCTCCAGTGAACATCCTAGACAAAACCGCGATCCGGCGCGCTTGGCAAGCGGTGAGGCCGGAACCTGCCCTGCACGAGCGGCCGCGCGGAAACCCTTGAGTTAATCCAGTGCCGATGATTGATTCAGGCTCAGGAAACGCCCATCAGGTTGGAGCAAGCCATGATCAAGCCGCGCCGCATCGGACATGCCACCTTCGAGACGCCCGACCTGCCTCGCCTCGTCGATTATTACACCGAGGTGATGGGGCTCGTTCTCGCCGAGCGCGACAAGGATCGCGCCTTCCTCACCACCAAGGTCGGCCAGCTCGCCATTCAGATCAACCAAGGCGACGCCGAACGCTGCACGACGCTGTCGTTCGAGGTGGCGCCGGATTCGGACTTCGGCGCGCTTGCCCGCGCGCTGGAAAAAGACGGCATCAAGAGCGAGCTACGCAACGATTCGGTACCCGGCATCGGTCCGGTGCTCACGTTTGCGGACAACAAGGGCACCACGATCGCGCTGTTCAAGGAGTGGAGCTACCTCGGCAAACATTTGCAGCACCACGGCGTCGGACCGCTCAAGCTCGGCCATATCGCCTGGGTGGTCGAAAATCCGGCGAAGACCGCGGAGTTCTATCAGAAGGTGCTGGGCTTCCGCGTTTCGGATTGGATTTCCGACTTCTTCGTCTTCATGCGTTGCAACTCGGATCATCACACCGTGAACTTCATCCGCGGCACCGCCTCGAAGATGCATCACATGGCCTTCGAGCTGAAAGACTTCATCCATCTGCAGAACAGTTGCGACCTGTTCGGCCAGAAAAAGATTCCGATCATCTGGGGGCCGCTGCGGCACGGGCCGGGCCATAACCTCGCCACCTATCACCGCAATCCGGACGACCAGGTGATCGAGTTTTTCTGCGAGCTCGACAAGATGGTGGACGAGGAGCTCGGCTATTTCGAGCCACGGCCCTGGCACCAGGACACGCCGCAGCGGCCGAAGACCTGGGAAGCCGGCAAGACCAGCAATTGGGGCCCGCCGCCGACGCCGGAATTCCACCGCGCCCGGGACGCCGTCGCCGCGCAGCCGGCGCATTGAAGCTCTGCATCCTCTTTCTCGTGGAAAAAGGGGAGGATGATCGACGAGGCTCGTAGCGCTGGCGCGACACAGATTGCGTTCAGGCCTGCGGCGCTGGCCGGCTGCGGTCGCCGCGCGCCAGAGCGTCGCCGAACTCAAAAGGCGCCGTGGGGCAGCCGGCCAGCCGGTCACCGACATGTATCTCGGCTTGCATGTCGGCGAAGTCTTTTAGGGCAATGTCGGTAGCCGCGATCGGCTCGACTTCACTGTCGTCGGGCCGGCGGTGAACGAAGCGAGCCGCATTGCGGCACGCTCGATCCCGGCGCGTGATCGAATTCGCGCGTACTGCCGGCGGCGGGGTCAGCGCCTGTCGGTGCCCAGATCGTCGGAATACCCGGCCTTGACCCGGGACCACTGGGAGGTCGGGCGTCCATTGGTGCGCAGCGTCTCCATATTGTCCGCTTGCGGCCAGCCGGCCGGCGAGTCCTCCCAGGTCTCCTGCCGCCCGTAGACGGTCAAGTCGAGCAGCCGGTAACTGTTATCCATCGCCTCGACGCCGCGAATTGTGGTCCAGTACGTCTCGAAGACATCCGATCCCTGCCGCAGGTAGCAAACGATATACATCATGCTCACCCGGCGCCCGGTCAGCAGAGACTCAAGTGAGGAGCCTTGCACCGAGTACCAGGGCACCTCCCAGCCCATAAAGTCGCGATAGCGTGAGCTTTCTTGGTACGGGCCTTTGCAAAACACGGCGAAGGTGACGTCGCGGGAATGAATATAGGACAGCTCGCGGACCTGCGATGTGACCCACGTGCATCCCTCGCACTGCTCCGGCGCTGGGCGCCCGGTGTGCCACATGAAGTAATAGGCGATGAGCACCCGGCGGTCCTCAAACGCGTCCAAGAGTGTCACAGCGCCACGTTCGCCAATGAGAGGCGTCGCGCCATCCACCCTGACCATGGGAAGCCGTCGGCGTGCGGCCGCAATAGCGTCGCCCTCCCGTGTGTGGGCCTTCTCTCGAACCCGCAACGCGTCGAGCTCCGCCTGGAAGGTGTTCCGATCGACGATCTCGGGCGCGCCAAATCCGTCTTTCATAACGTCTTTCATCGCACTCTCCATTTTCATTGTTCTCTCCATCACATCGCTCGCGATTGGCCGGCGCGCGGCTATTCCCAAGCGTCGAGCTTGATCTCGTTCGGCCATGGCGCGCCTTTTCCGGTTTCAAGGAGCGACTTGAGGCTTAGGAGGAAGACCGCCCATTTGGTGCTGCAGTGGTGCATGAACTCCACCGGTTCCTTCCAGCCCTGATGTTTGAACAGAACAACGATCCAGTCGCCGTTCTGTTTGAGGTCGAAACTGATCTTGGTGCCGAGCCATTCTTCGGGCCCGTCGACCACCTGCCAGAGAACCCGCTTGCCGGGTTCAAGCTCGAGGACCTTCATGTCGAAACCGCCGTCGCCGAAGCGGAACTGGAGAACGCCGCCGACTTTGCCGTCTCCGCGCGTGTTGTTCGTCCACCAGGCAGAAAGTCCTTCGACCGTGGTCAATGCCTTATAGACGGCATCCAGCGACGACGATTTGATTCCGACCTTGTGCAAAATGTCAGGCATGTCCGTTGCTCCGTTCCGTGTTGTTGGTTGCAGACCGACGTAACGCCGATGTGGAAACGACGGGAGTGACAAGTGTGGCGGGATTCGCCTCGGGCTCCGTAGATCACTGCAGACCTTGATCTTCGGCATCGTCTGAGGTCGCCGAATCGCCCGGCCCGATGGCCAGTACAGTCACAACGGCTACCGTCCACTCGACCATGGCTGTGAGAAACGTTGGGTTCAGGATCGTCCAGTCAATCATGACGGTGGCCTTCTCGTTGCGACGCATTTGTTGGTCGTTGTGTGTAGAATAGGGTCCGACATCGAAGGCTGAGAGTGACAAGTGTGACGGGATTCCGATGGACTCAGTGATCGCCGCCGCAGCGCAAGCGCTGGCAACCGGCGATGCTCTTGGCGCGCTAAAGTGGGTGGCTTTGCGCAACGAGGCGCCGGCACTGGCGCTTCGAGGCATCGCCATGGCGCAGCTTGGCGATTTCGTTCGGGCGAGAACGCTCCTGCGAAAAGCTGCGCGCGCCTTCGGCCCGAAAGAGCCGGTAGCCTGGGCGCGCTGCATCGTTGCCGAGGCCGAGATTGCACTCGTTTCACGCGACTTGAGTTTTTCGGCCAAGGCGCTCGGTACGGCTCGGGCGGCGCTCGAGCGGCATGGCGACCGGGCGAACGCCGCGCACGCGGGGCATCTTGAGGTTCGGCGGCTGCTCTTGATCGGGCGCCTCGACGAGGCCGAGCGCGCGCTGGCGAAGTTCGATGCCGCGCCCTTGCCGCCGGCATTGCGGGCGAGCCACGAACTGGCGGTCGCCGGAGTTGCGATGCGGCGCTTGCAAATCAAGACGGCGCGCGGCGCGCTTGCCGAGGCCGAGCGCGCCGCGCGTGATGCGGGCATCCCGGCGCTGATGGCGGAGGTCGAAGGCGCCGCCCTTATTTTGAATACGCCGGCCGCGCGCCTGATTGCGCCCGGCGAGGAGCGGCTCATCCTGCTTGAGGAGGTCGAAGCCCTGCTCGCTTCGGGAACGCTCGTCGTCGACGCATGCCGCCATGTCGTGCACGACACCGACACCGTGGTCTCGCTCACGACGCGCCCGGTATTGTTCGCACTGGCGCGCGCGCTGGGCGAAGCCTGGCCCGCGGACGTCTCGAGGAGCACGCTCCTCGCCAAAGCCTTCCGCGCGAAGCACGTGGATGAATTGCATCGCGCGCGGTTGCGCGTCGAAATCGGGCGGCTTCGCTCGAAGTTTAAACCTCTGGCGGACATCAGCGCGACGACGCTGGGCTTTGCCCTGGCGCCGCGGCATGCACGCAAGGTCGTCGTGCTGGCGCCGCCGGTCGAAGATCAGCATGCCTCGGTGCTCGCCTTCCTCGCCGACGGCGAAGCGTGGTCGAGTTCGGCGCTATCGCTGGCGCTCGGAGCCAGCGCCCGGACTGTGCAGCGCGCGCTCGAAGAGCTGGCGACAACAGGCACGGTGCAGTCGTTCGGTCGTGGCCGAGCGCGTCGCTGGGTGACCCGGCCGGTGCCGGGTTTCACGACAACCTTGTTACTCCCGGGCCCGCTGCCGAGGGGGTAGGATCGACGCATGAAACGAGCAGCAGCCGAAATTATTCGCGAATACGGCCCCTTTCCCGGCGTCGAACACGTCGCCGGGGTTACCTACGACGGTGAACATGTCTGGTTCGCCTCGGGAGACAAGCTGAACGCACTCGATCCGAAGACCGGGAAGAAGGTCCGTGCGATCGATATCGCCGCGCATGCCGGAGCGGCTTTCGACGGCCGCCACCTTTTCCAGCTTTCTGGCGACCGCATCCAGAAGATCGATCCGAAAACCGGCCGTGTGCTCGGCACAATTCCCGCACCGGGAGGCGGCGGATCGGGGCTGACATGGGCCGAAGGCACGCTGTGGATGGGGCAATATCGGAACCGGAAGATCCATCAAATCGATCCCGACACCGGCGCGGTTCTTCGCACCATCGAATCCAACCGCTTTGTCACCGGAGTGACCTGGGTCGACGGGGAACTCTGGCACGCCACTTTTGAGGGCGACCAAAGCGACTTGCGGCGTGTCGACCCGCAAACGGGAGATGTGCTGGAGAGCCTCGAAATGCCGCCAGGAGTGAGTGTGTCGGGGCTGGAGTTCGATGGCGGCGATCGGTTCTTCTGCGGTGGCGAAGCCAGCGGGACGGTGAGAGCCGTCCGCCGACCCACACGACACGCCGCGTAGGGCAGCGGCTCGGCGATCCGCTGGTGCGGTTGGATCACGCCGCCTGCGTCAGCTCCTTCTGCTCGCCGTAGAGCCATTCCATGCCGGCCATCGCGTCGTCGGCCGCGCGCGAGGAGAGCATCATGTTGCGCAGCTCCTTGGCGACACCCGAGGCGTGATAGAATTCGCCATAGACCCGCGCCATGATCTGCACGCGGCCGGTGCGCAGATAACGCGCCGCCTGATAGGTGCGGAACGCCGCCGCATAGTCGCCGTTCGCCGCCACCACTTTGTCGGCAAGGCACACGGCGTCCTCGATCGACATGCAGGCGCCCTGCGCCAGATATTGCAGCATGGGATGCGCGGCGTCGCCGAGAAGCGTGATGCGGCCGCGGCTCCACTCCTTGATCGGCGGCCGGTCGCATAACACCCACATGCGCCAGCTTTCGATCTTGTTCAGCAGCGTGCGCACCGGCGCGCAGGTCTGCGCGAAGCGCTCATGCAGCTCGGCCGGATCGCCGAAACTGTCCCAGCCTTCCTCGTAGCGGTTGGAATGAAACACCGCGACGAGGTTGAACAATTCGCCGGTGCGCAGCGGATAATGCACGAAATGCACCTTCTCGCCGGCCCACAAGCCCATGTTGCGCCAGCGGATACTGTTCCGGCATTTCCGACCGTCGGCAGCACGGCGCGATAGGTGATGTGGCCGGCCGGCTTTGGCTTGCCGTCGCCGACCACCATTTGCCGGATGGTCGACCATAGTCCGTCGGCGCCGATCAAGCGCCGCGCCGCGATAGGTCCTTGCCGCTTTCGGTCTCCGCCGCGATGCCGTCTCGCGTCTCCTCGACCTTGACGACTTTCTGCGAGGCGTCGAGCCGGATCAGGTTCGGACCCGCGGCAGGCTTCGAGCAGCACGTTGTGCAGATCGGCGCGATGAATGAGCGCGTAAGGGTGATGGAATTTTTTGCGGAACGCCTCGCCGAGCGGAATGCGGGTGACTTCCTCGCCGGTGACCGAGTCCATCATGATCAGATTGTCGGGAAACACCGCGAGCGCGCTGATCGGCTCGATCAAGCCCGAGCGTCGTCGAACATCCAGAACACGTTCGGCCCGAGCTGGATGCCGGCGCCGATCTCCTTGAACTCGGCCGCCTGCTCGATGACCTGCGAGGGGATGCCCTGCGCGACAGCGCCAAGGCCGCGGCCAGCCCGCCGATGCCGCCGCCGACGATGAGAACCTGCTCGTCTTTCCAATCGCTCATTATAACCTTGGACGCGTTTCCTCCGCGGTCATTGTAGAAGGCGCGTCGAGTGCGGACAAGGGCGCCGGCATCGCGCAAGTTAGGCGATGCGGTCGCTGATTTGCGCCCGGTGGCCGCTGACCGCGGCGGCGGCATCGTGGTGCAGCACCCAGCCGAACGGCAGATTGGCGAGCGCCAACAACGCCGCGCCGCCGAACGCCACCATGAAATCGACGGTGCCGAGCGCGGTGGCGCCGCGCGCGGCAAGCGACCAATGCAGCACCGCCGCGGCGAGCGCGATGCCGAAACCGCGGCTCAATTGCTGCGACATGCTCAAAATGCTGGTCGCCGTCGACATTTGCGGCTGCTCGATGTCGGCATAGCTCATCGCCTGCGTCGCGGTATATTGCAGCGATTGGAAGAAGCCGGCGACGAGCAGCAGGACGAAGATCAGCAACACCGGCGTCGCCGCGGTGAAGAAGCCGCACATGGCGATGGTGCGCGGCGCTGATCACGCTGTTGACGATGATGACTTTGCGAAAGCCGAAGCGGCGCAGTATCGGTTTTGCCGTCATCTTCATCGAGATCGAGCCGACCGCGGTGGCGAAGGTGATGGTGCCGGAGGCAAAAGCGGTCATGCCGAACACCACCTGAAGCAGTAGCGGCAGCAGAAATACCAGCGAGCCGGCGCCGGCGCGGAACAGCGAGCCGCCGCTGATGCCGGTTTGGAACGTGGTGATGCGAAACACCGAAAGATCGAGCACGGGATATTTGGCGCGGCGCAGATGCCAGCAGCGCCAGCGCGCCCGACACGACGCCGAGCACGACCAGGACGACGAGCTCGCCGAGGTCGCCGCGGCCGCGGCCGGCCGCCTCGATCGAATACATCATGCAGAACAGCGCGCCGCCGGTCAGCACGAAGCCGAACGTGTCGAACGGCCGCGCCTCGCTCCTCCTTCGGATTGTCGAAGAACAGCGTCACCAGCACGATGCCGAGAATGCCGAGCGGCACGTTGATCAGAAAGATCCAGCGCCAGGAAAAATACGTGGTGATGAAGCCGCCGATCGGCGGCCCGAGCACCGGGCCGAGCTGCGCCGGCACCTGCAAGTAAGCCATGGTGGCGATCAAGCGCCGCTTTCTCAATGCTGCGGAACAGAACTAGTCGGCCGACCGGCACCATCATGGCGCCGCCGAACCCCTGCAGCACCCGCGCCGCGGTCAGCTCGACCACATTGCCGGAAATCCCGCACAGGATCGAGCCGAGCGTGAACAGCGCGATGGCGGCGCGGAACACGGTGCGGCCGCCGAACCGGTCCGCCGCCCAGCCGCTGACCGGAACGAATACCGCAAGACTGAGCAGATAAGCGGTGACCGCGACGCTGAGCCTGATCGGATCGGTGTGCAGCGAGATCGCCATCTGCGGCAGCGCCGTGGTGATCACGGTGGAATCGATCTGCTGCATGATGATCGCCGAGCCGACGATCATGGCGATAATTTTCGGTTTGCCGATGTTCGGTTCGCTCTCGGGCGGCATCGGGCCATTCTATACCCTCATCCTGAGGCGCGAGCGAAGCGAGCCTCGAAGGATGGCCGCCAATCGAAATTGCATAGCGTCACCCTTCGAGGCTCGTCGCTTTGCGAAGAGCACCTCAGGGTGAGAATTGCCCTGGCAACGCTTGCAGCACCCGCTCCGGCGTGATCGGCATCGCCGTGATCGGCGCGGCGCCGAGCGGGCGGAGCGCATCGTTGACCGCGTTCATGACGCAAGCCGGCGCGCCGGCGGTGCCGGCTTCGCCCGCGCCCTTGGCGCCGAGCTCGGAATCGGCGGTCGGCGTCACCACATGGCCGATATCGATGTCCGGCATTTCGCCGGCCATCGGCACGAGGTAATCCATCAGATTGCCGTTGAGAAGCTGGCCGGCCTCGTCATAGAGGCAATGCTCGAACAACACCGCGCCGATGCCTTGCACGATGCCGCCGCGAATCTGCTCGTCGACGAGCTGCGGATTGATCACGGTGCCGCAGTCCTCCACGCACCAATGCTTGAGCAGGCCGATCGCGCCGGTGCGGATGTCGACCTCGAGATAGGACGCCTGCACGCCGTTGGTGAAGGCGAACGGCAAGTCGCGCGGCACATAATGCCGCGTCACCGTGAACTCGGCCTGGAAGCCGGGCGGCAGCGTGTCGGGCCGGAAATAGACGATGCGCGCCACTTCATCGAGGCCGAGGCGCTCGCGGCCGGTAGCGGCGTCGACGACGATGCCGCTGCTGATGTCGAGCGCTTTGGGATCGGCCTGCAGGATCGAGGCGGCGGCGGCAAGCACGTTCTCGCGCAAAGCCTTGCCGGCCTGCCACGCCGCTTCGCCGCCGATGCCGGCGGCGCGCGACGCCCAGGTGCCGCCGCCATAGGGCGTATTGTCGGTGTCGCCGGTGACGACGCGCACCCGCTCGATCGGCACGCCGAACGATGTGGCGACGCATTGCGCCAGGACCGACTCGGTGCCCTGACCCTGCTCGGTGACGCCGGAATGGACGAACACCGTGCCGGTCGCGTCGAGCCGCACCGTGGCGCCGTCCTGCGAGGAGATGCGCGCGCCGCCGACGCCATAGAACGCCGCCGACGGATTGGTCACTTCGATGAAGGACGCAAAGCCGATGCCGCGATGGATGCCGCGCTCGCGCAAGCGCGCCTGCTCGGCGCGCAAGTTCGCGTAGTCCATCATCTTGAGAAGCTTGTCGTGCGAGGCGTGATGCGACAGGCCTTCGAACTTCAATCCGGCAGCGCTGGTGGCGGGATATTTGTTGTCGGGAAACAGATTGCGCCGCCTGATTTCGATCGGGTCCATGCCGATCTTCGCCGCGGCAAGTTCGACCAGGCCTTCGGTCACCGCGGTCGCGATCGGATGGCCCACCGCGCGGTACTGGCACATGACATTCTTATTCTGCAACACGACGCGGGCGCGGGCGCGATAGTTCGGGCAGGTATAGGGCCCGCCGGTGAGATTGACGACCTGGTTGGCCTCGATGCCGCTGGTGCGCGGATAAACCGAATAGGGCCCGATGCCGGTCAAATCGTCGATCTCGAAAGCGGTGATGGTGCCGTCGCGCTTGACGCCGATCTTGGCTTTGACGCGATGATCGCGGGCGTGAATGTCGGTGACGAAGCTTTCCAGCCGGTCGGCGACGAACTTCACCGGGCGTTTCAACATTTTCGCCAGCGCCACCGTCGCCATTTCGTCGGCATAGATATGCACCTTGATGCCGAACGAGCCGCCGACATCCTTGGTGACGACGCGCACCTGTTGCTCCTCGAGGCCGAGGTGCTTGGCGAACAGGTTCTGCGTCATATGCGGCGCTTGCGTGCCCTGATACACCGTCAGGCGCTCTTCGCCCGGATTCCAGTCGGCGACCACGGCGCGCGGCTCGTTGGTCACGCCGGTATGGCGGCCGAACACGAAAGTGGCTTCGACCACCGCCTCGGCCTCGGCAAAGCCCTTGGCCGGATCGCCGGCATTGAGCACGCGCTCGAAAGTGAGATTGTCGCCGAGCGAGGGGTGGATCACGGGGGTTGCGGCATCGAGCGCGGTTTCCGCGTCCGTTACCGCCGGCAGCGCTTGGTAGTCGACGTCGATAAGCGCGCAGGCGTCCTCGGCCTGCGCGCGGGTCCGCGCGACCACGGCGCACACCGCCTCGCCCTGCCAGCAGGCGCGCTCGACCGCAATCGCGTGCTGCGGCGCCGATTTGAGACCTTTGAGATGCGTGAGCACGCCGACCCATGGCGTGATGACCTTCGCCAGCTCCACGCCGGTGACGACCGCGACCACGCCGGGCGCTGTCTTGGCCTTGTCCGTCTCGATGCGCTCGATGCGGGCGTGGGCGTGCGGCGAACGGAGAAATGCGACATGCACCATGCGCGGCAGCGTCACGTCGGTGACGTATTGGCCGCGGCCCTGCGTCAGCCGCGCCAGATTCGGCCGCGGCACCGAACGGCCGATATAGGAATTCGGCCGGTCGAGCGCCGAGAGCCCGGACGGCTGGTCGTCGGCAATTTTCATGGCTGCGATGCTACAATCTGCCTATTCCCGCGCAAGCAGCGATTGCTCGCCCTGCGTCTCTCCTGACGGATAAGTTCATTTGGCTGCCGCATGTGGGCTAACCGACCAACGCAGTGAGATTCTCCGGAGCATCCACAAATGCGAAGGCATTGAGGATTTGGCGCCGCCACATGAAATTTCTATCGACTTCCGACAGACCTGCCTCGTTGCATACTTCCATCCAGAATTTCTTGATTACGCTGATCTGGCGGGCAATAATTTCTGTGGCTTCGTCCACGCCGAGCAAGAACAGCGGCGCCGCCTTGAGGCACAGCGCGATCTGGCTTATCCGTTGATCGCCCATGATCAACATGGCCTGGCTCGCCTCTCCACCAGCCCTCGATTGGGGACAGATATCGTAGGCAGGTGTTAGCGAGAGTTCGCTTCCATTCCAGAAAGCCGCGTGATTCCGCGCGTGGTCGTCCGTGTTGCCGCAAAGAATGTTGAACACCATCCTCACGTAAAGTTCCTTGAGCGTCTCTTTCGGTTTGACGAAGCGGTGGCGGATGATAGTCGCCAAGTCCTCGTAACTCGCGTAGCGCGCCATCATCTCGTCCAATTCGAGCAGCGTCAGGGCCGAAACCATGCCGCGACGCTGCCACCCGTCGCCCGCCTTTTGCCGGTCGAAGCGTTCGATGAGGATGACATCCTTCCCGGCGGCGCGCTCAAGACGAACGGAGGCCGCGTTAACGCCTGCTTTCTCCGCAAGCCGCATGGCGACAAACTCCGCCTTGACGACGTTGTACAGGTCGTTTTGGGACGAAAATTTCGCGATGTATTTTTTGTTCTTAGACTCGATTATCGATTTCGGCCGGGCTCCGCCGATCGAGCTTCCGTGCAGAAGGGCGCGATCCAGTTCCGGCGTCAGCGGAACGCCCTTTTCAACGAGGGCCGTCGCGCTTTGAAGCTCTTCAAGCGAAGCCGTCGAACCCTCTCGCGCCACGTAGTTTTCGGCGGAGAGTTGGAAATCCAACGCACCACTGCGATCAGAACCGGACTCCAGAAGGTAGGTCAATTCGTCCAACTCGCTGGTATCGATTTCCTTGCCGCTTTTGCCAAGCCGGCGGTTGAGGATCACGCGCCGACCCCATGCATCGGGAGCAGCGTCGCGGATGCAATTCGGCATGTTCAATCCCGGGAGGAGAGGCAGCGCGCCGGTTCGCAACGGCAGCTCCGGCTCATAAAGCGCGATCGCGTCGTTCCGCGCGAGATAGCTTCGTCCATAGTTGAAAAGCAGGCGATCGCCGTCGGCGTATAGTCGTCCAGCCACGACCGGCGTGGTCGCGCCAGGAAGCCAGACCCATACGAAGGCTTCGGCGGGGTTTTTTTCAGAAGTTGTCATCGGGCTTCGTTCGCGGTGCACGAACGGCTTTCGGCAACAGCGCCATCACGGCGGTGTTGGACGCGAGCGCGCCGCCGAGCGTGGTTTCATCGGAATCAAACAGGCGCACACCGACGATGGACGCCGTCTCGAACACGGAGCCGAGCGTGCAGCCGAGATCGCCGTTCTCGATCCGTCGTAAAAGACCGCGCGAGAGACCAGCCCGCTCCGCAACCTCCGCTGCGGTCATTTTTTTTTCGATGCGCGCCCTGCGGATGAGTTGGCCCAAGAGAATGGCTGCAGCCTTGGCGTAGCGGGAATGGGGTCTCGTTTTTTTGGACATTTTGATCTATTAATGAACCATGTTGAGTTATGTGGATCATATATAGACCGTTTTGGCGCCTGTCCAAACGCATCATTAATGGGCCATGAGGCGACAAATGGTCCGTTTATGGGCCGGACGCAGGGCAACATTCGTGAAGACAAGCCCTCGGCACCGGACTGGCAGGTGGCAACAAGCGAGGTCCGTCACTCACAGAAATCGCGTCGGCCACATCAGCGTGCGCCACATATGGGCCGAGGGCGAATTGTCGAAGCCCAAGCCTTCCTCCGGCTGGCGGAAGTTGCGGCCGATGATGTCGACGAAATCGTTCAAGTCGACTTTGGCATTGGGATCGAACGAATAGATGTCGTTCACGCAGATCAGGCGCGAGGTCATATAATATTTGTGGTTCTTGGCGCGCTCGTATTCAGCGACGATATAGGGCTCCGGCTTATAATCGGCGCCGAAATAATCGATATACATTTTCGGATATTCGTAGCCGACCGACGGGTCGGCAAAGAAGCGCAGCGCCTGATGCGTGCGCACCGCCCAGCTCACTTCCTCGTCGACATAAGGTTCGATCATCTGCGCGCCCCAGTAACCGTGGTCGCAGCGGATGAAGCTCGCCACGCCGATGTCGTGGAGGAGACAGGCCAGCACCACCTTCTCGCTGTGGCCGCCCTTGAGCGCGTGGGTGGCGCTTTGCAAAAGATGATTGAGCGAGGCGAAACGATTGTTGAAGAAGTCGATCAGCGTCGGCTTGTCCGGCATTTTCGGCAGCCGCGGATCGGGCCCCATCAAAAAATATTTGTCCGGATTGGCGGCTTTGAGCGCCGGGCCGCTCGGCATTTCCACTTTGCCGTCGGCCATGGCGAACAAAGTGGACTTGGTGGCGATGCGTTCGCCGAGCTCATGCATCATGCGTTCTTCGAGCGCGTCGGCACGTTCCGACAGGCTTTGCGGGTTGGCGTGTTCGTTCATGATGAGACTTCCTTTTCCGCCCCTGCGAGGGCGCGCGATTGGGCGACCGCTTCGATGGCGTCGACGATAGCTTGGTACCCGGTGCAGCGGCAATAATTGCCGGCGATATGGTCGCGGATCATATCACGGCTCGGCACCCCCCCGCGCGCCAGAAGCGCTCTCGCTCCGATCAACATACCGGGAGTGCAGAAACCGCATTGCAGCGCATTGCGACGCTGGAACGCCTGTTGGAGATCGGCGATGGCGCCGGAATCGGATAGGCCCTCGATGGTCTCGACCGCGGCGCCGTCGCACTGCACCGCCAGAAGCAGGCAGCCGCGCACCACGTCACCGTCGACGAGCACCGAGCAGGCGCCGCAGACGCCATGCTCGCAGCCGACATGGCTGCCGGTCAGTCCCAGATCGTCGCGCAGGAAATCGACCAAAGTTTTTCGCGCTTCGACGCGCTCGCGCACGTCTTCGCCGTTGACGCGCAGGCTGATGTCGACGAAGCGCTCGGCCATGGCCCAACCTGATTTCCCGACTTGGCTTTTATTTGAGTTTCCTGGCTTTTATTGAAGTTTATTGTCGACGATATCCCGCACGATGTCGATGGCGCGGCGAAGCAGCGTCATCGAGGCTTCCAGCGTGCGGAACGCGGCATGGGCGGTAAGCGTGACATTGTCGAGCTGTGCGAGCGGGTCGTCGGGCTTGAGCGGCTCGGCATGAAAAACGTCGAGCCCGGCGTGGCGGATGCGACCGGAGCGTAGCGCCTCGATAAACGCCCTTTCGTCGACGAGGCCGGCGCGCGCGGTATTGACGAAAATCACGCCGGGCTTCATGCGGGCGAATTGCGCCGGCCCGAGAAAACCGCGGGTCTCGTCGTTGAGCATCAGATTCATCGAGATCGCGTCGGAGCGCGTCAACAGCTCGTCGAGCGGAACAAGCGGCGCGCCGGGTTTCGGCGTGCGATTCCAGGCGACGACGTTCATGCCGAGGCCGCGGCCGATCCGCAAAACTTCGCCGCCGATGCCGCCGAGCCCGATCACGCCCAGCGTCTTGCCGACAAGCTGAATGCCCTCGTGTGGCGTCCAAGTGCCGGAACGCACCTCGCGATCCATGCGCGCGATGTCGCGGCTGGCGGCAAACAACAATGCGATGGTGTGTTCGGCCACCGCGGTGTCGCCATAGCCCTTGATGATGTGGACCTTGATGCCGCGCGCCGCCATATCGGCAAGGCTCATATAGCTCGCCGGCCCGGTGCCGAGAAAAACGATGTGCTTGAGCGCCGGGCAGCGCTCGACCTGCGGCGTCGGCATATAAGAATGGTCGTCGATGGCGATGTCGTAGCCGGCAAGCACGGCCGGCAGCTCGTCGGTCGCAAACGCTTTGCGATTGACGTCGATCGCCGGATCGCCGGGGCGGATGACGCGCTGCCAGACCGGCGCAAGCTGGTCGTTGCAGTCGAGGAAAAGCGCCTTCATCGTTCCCTCCCCGACCCTTCCCCCACGCGCCGGGGAGAAAGAGATGCCGTTGACGGTTGGTGCGGCGACTTTTAACACATCGGCGGGGATGCCCAACCGAATCCGGGGATTTGACATGCGTTTTGCAAGCTATGCGTTGCGCGGCCGGCCGAGCTTCGGCGCGGTCACCGGCGACGGCATCGTCGATCTGCGCCCGCGGCTGCACCGCTTCCAGAGCCTCAGCGAGGTGTTTCGGGCGCAAGCGCTGGACCAGGCCAAGGCGGCGGCCGCCGGCGTGCGGCCCGACGTGCCGCTGAGCGAGGTCGAGCTGCTGGCACCGCTGCCGGCGCCGGAAAAAATCCTCTGCATCGGCATCAATTACGCCAATCGCGGCGCCGACTATAATGTCACCAACACCCCCAAATATCCGAGCATGTTCTACCGGGCGCCGAACTCGCTGGTCGGCTCCGGGCAGCATCTGATCCGCCCGAAGATCTCCGAGCAGCTCGATTATGAAGGCGAGATCGCCATCGTGATCGGCCGCGACTGCAAGCACGTGGCCAAGGACCGCGCGCTCGGCGTGATCGCCGGCATCACGCTCGCCAACGAAGGCACCATTCGCGATTGGACCCGCCACGGCCAGTTCAACGTCACCCAGGGCAAGAATTTCGATGCCACCGGCAGCATCGGGCCGTGGATCCAGACCGAATTCGATTTAGGCAAGCCGCTGCGCCTCGTGGTGCGCAAGAACGGCGAAGTGACCCAGGACGACACCACGGCGAGCATGATCTTCTCGTTCGCCGACATCATCGCCTACACCACGAGCTTCATGACGCTCAAAGCCGGCGACGTGATCTGCACCGGTACGCCGGTGAAGCTCACGCCCAAGGTTGAGCCACCGGTCTGGCTCAAACCGGGCGATACCCTCGAGATCGAGTGCCCCGAGATCGGCGTCTTACGCAACACCGTGGCGGATGAGGCGTGACCGAACCGGCGCCAGCGGCTTGCGTCGTCGGCTGGCCAATCGGGCATTCGCGCTCGCCGCTCATCCATAATTATTGGCTCAAGACCTATCGTATTGCCGGCGCATACCGGCGCGAGGCAGTGCCGCCCGAAGCGTTCCGCGACTTCATGCAGTCGCTTCAGGCGCGCGGCTATGTCGGCGCCAACGTCACGGTCCCGCACAAGCAAGCGGCGCTCGAATGCTCGCAAGCCGACGATCGCGCTCGTGCCGTCGGCGCCGCGAATACCCTGTGGCTCGACAACGGCGTGCTGCGCTCGACCAACAGCGACGTCGAAGGATTTCCTCAACAATCTCGATTCCTGCGCGCCGAAATTGGGACCGCGGCCTGACCAAAGCGGTGGTGCTCGGCGCCGGCGGCGCCGCACGCGCGGTGACTTACGGCCTCCTCGAACGCGGCGTCGAAAGCGTCTTCGTCGCCAACCGGACCGAGCGCCGTGCGGACGAACTGGTCCAGCGCTTCGGCGCCCGCGTTCGCCCCGTTCACTGGCAAGACCGCGATACCACGCTCGCCGATGCTTCGCTGTTCGTGAACACGACCACGCTCGGCATGACGGGGCAACCGGCGCTTACGCTCGATATTGGGCTGCTGCCCGATCATGCCATCGTCGTGGAGCTGGTCTATGTGCCGCTGGTGACGCCGTTGTTGCGCGGCCGCCCGTTCGCGGGGATTGCGCACCGCCGACGGGCTCGGCATGCTGATGCATCAGGCGGTGCGCGGCTTTACCCAGTGGTTCGGGAGAAAGCCGGAAGTGACGGCGGAATTGCGGGCTCTGCTTGAGGCCGATCTCGCGGCGGCGCGGAACAAACCACCGGAATAACGCGGCACCGCTGGGGTTATCCAGCCCATGCCCGCGGTCCGAGGCAATGACGGGAGGATAACGATGACTGTGCTCAAGACCATTATCCTGAGCGCTTTTGCTTTGTTTCTTGCGGCATCGACAGCCGCCGCGCAGCAGCCGCAGCCTCTTCGCATACGCGGCGAAATCCAAGCCGTCGACGGACCGATGCTGACCATCAAGGCACGCGACGGCAATGTCATGAAAGTGAAACTCGCCGACAACGCGCGCATTACCGCAATGGTCAAAGCGTCGCTTGCCGACATCAAGCCGGGCTCATTTATCGGCGTCACCGCCATGCCGCAGCCTGACGGCAGCCAAAAAGCAATCGGCTTGCACATTTTCATGGATTCGCAGCGCGGAGTGGTGCCGGCCCGTTTCAGCCCGTGGGACCGCGAGCCCGGCAGCACGATGACGAATGCCGATGTCGAATCGATGGTCGCCGGCGTCGACGGCCAGACGATCATGGTCAAATATGCGGACGGCGAGAAGAAAGTCATCGTTCCGCCGGACACGCCTGTCGTCCGCTTCGTGCCGGGCAATGCGTCGGATCTCAAGCCGGGCGCCAAAATGATTATTATCGGCGCCCAGAAGGCGCCGGACGGATCGCTGACCGCGCCCGCCATTAATGTCGGCCGCGACGGCGCCGCCCCACCGATGTAAGTTTGCATCCGGGGCCGAATGAGGACGTGAACCATGAAAACAACACTGTTCGCCGGCATTGCCGCTGTCATCACCATATCTGCCGCATGCGCCGTCAGGCCGGCCTCAGCGCAGCAGCCGCCGCAGGTGGTCCACGGCACGATCGACAAAGTCGAGGGCTCGACGGTTTTCATCAAGCAAGCCGAAGGGCCGGACGTGAGTGTAAAACTCATGCCGACGACGCTCATGTGTTTGGCGTAAAGGCGGCAACGCTCGCCGATGTGAAGCCGAATGACTTCATCGGCGTCGGCGCCATGCCGCAGCCGGATGGCAGTCAAAAGGCGATCCAGGTGACGATCTTTGCCGAATCGCAGCGCGGCACCGGCGAAGGTTTCCGACCCTGGGATCGCCCGGGCTCGACCATGACAAATGGCACGGCCAACGACATGGTATCGAGCGTCAACGGCCAGGTCGTCATGGTCAAGTACAAGGGCGGCGAGCAAAAGATCATCATCGGCCCGGATGCGAAGATTCGCGCCTATGTCCCGGGCACCACTGACGAACTCAAGCCCGGCGCAAATGTGTCGGTGTTCCGTCCCGAGAAGGCGCCCGACGGCTCGCTGCAAACCGCCCGCATCAATGTCGGTATCGGCGACATGATGCCGTAGGGCTCCGAGCGGCGGGTTCTGGCACGGCCTTTGCTCGTTTTTCAGGCACAGGCCACTTCAACGCCAGGAGGTCGTCCATGACATCGATAAGTCGCGAGCCGAACTCACCGAAAAGCTGCTCGACATCAAGCGCGAGAAGGGCTGGACCTGGAAATATATCTGCGGCGAAATCGGCGGCATGTCGCCGGTGCTGATCACCGGCGCCATGCTCGGCCAGATGAAATTGACCAAGCCGCAGGCCGCCAAGGCCGCCGAACTGTTCGGGCTCTCCAAGAGCGAGCAGGCGCTGCTCAACGAGGTGCCGAACCGCGGCTCGCCGATGCCGCCGACCGATCCGCTGATCTATCGCTTCTACGAACTGGTGATGGTCAACGGCCCGGCCTTGAAAGTGCTGATCGAGGAAGAATTCGGCGACGGCATCATGTCGGCGATCGACTTCGATCTTGCGGCTGGAACGCCAGCCCGATCCCAAAGGCGACCGGGTCAAAATCTCGATGTCCGGAAAATTCCTGCCGTACAAATATTACGGCGCAACCGGCAACGCGCAGGCCTATGGATATAAGGAAGAGTAGATTTCATACCCGTTTTCCGGGCGCAGCACAGCACAAAGTGATGCGCTGCAGACCCGGGATCGTCATGAACTCCGAATCTTACGACGTTCCCGGAGCTACGCCGCATCCGGGAACAACGCTCGCTCAATGCCAATGCCGATTGCAATGGCGGTGGAAACTGTTGTCGGTCCAGCAATGGCCCCTGCTGATCGAGGGGCCCCAGAACGGCTTGCCCTAGACCGCCCCGATCACACCGCCGACCACCGCGCCGGGCGGACCGGCGACGAGAAGCCCGGTGCCGGCGCCCGCCGCGGCGCCGACCATGTCGGCGTGAGCGCTCGGCACCGCGAAGGCGGTGACGGAAACGATCGCTGCGCGAAAAGCATCTTGCGCATGTTTCTCCTCCTGGCGGCCGGCTTCCGGCCGCATCGGCGAGGATTCAACTGCTCCGCAGGAGTGTGCCCTCGCCCCTACCGCTTCAAGAACGCGGCTGTCGCGAAATAGTTCATCGGCCGTTACATATATTCATAAGGTTGACGTCCGATCGCCAAACACGGTTGACAACCGGTTCAGCCGCCGCATTGCGCCTTACATTGGGGCGATGAACGCGCCGGTCGATCTCGGCGATGCTGTTGACCCCGGTCAGCGCCATGCGTGATGTCGAGCTCGTTGCGGATGATCTCGATGGCGCGCGCGACGCCCGCCTGCCCGCCGGCGCCGAGCCCGTAAATATAGGCGCGGCCGCTCATGGCACGAGCGCGCGCCGAGCGCGAGCGCGCGCATGATGTCCTGGCCTGAGCGGATGCCGCCGTCGAACATCACTTCGATGTCGGAGCCGACCGCGTCGGCGATCGGCGGCAGCATCGGAGATCGAAGACGGCGCGCCGTCGAGCTGGCGGCCGCCGTGATTGGATACGACCAGCGCCGCCGCGCCGGTCTTGCGCCGCGATGCGCGCATCCTCGACGTCGAGGATGCCCTTGAGGATCAGCTTGCCCGGCCACAGGCTTTTGATCCACTCGACGTCCTTCCAGCTCAGCGTCGCATCGAACTGCTCGGCGATCCATTTCGACAGCACGGTCACGTTCTCCATGCCGGGATAGTGGCCGGCGATATTGCCGAAGGTCTTGCGCTTGCCGCGCAACACGCCCAGCGCCCAGGCCGGCTTGGTGGCGATGTCGATCAGATTCTCGATGCGGATTTCCGGCGGAACGGTCATGCCGTTCTTGATGTCGCGGTGGCGCTGGCCGATGACCTGAAGATCGACGGTGAGCACCAGCGCGCTGCATTTGCGCCGCCGCGGCGCGCTCGATCAGCGCGCGGATATAGCCGCGGTCCTTCATCACATAGAGCTGAAACCAGAACGGCTTGTCGACCGCGGCCGCGACGTCCTCGATCGAACAGATCGACATGGTCGACAGCGTGAACGGAATTCCCGCCTGCCTGCGCGGCGCGGCACGCCAGGATCTCGCCGTCGCCGTGCTGCATGCCGGTCAGCCCGACCGGCGCCAGCGCGAGCGGCAGCGCCGCCGGCTCGCCGAGGATCGTGGTCTTGGTGCTGCGATCGGCCGACATCGTGCAGGATGCGCTGGCGCAGCGTGATGCGTTCGAGATCGGCGCGGTTGGCGCGCAGCGTCTGTTCGGCATAGGAGCCGGATTCGCAATAATCGACGAAAGCGCGCGGCACCTTGCGGTGATAGGTCTGCCGCAGGTCCTCGATGCAGGTCATGGTTTTCATGAGTGCGGTTCCCAGCTGTCACCGGCCTTCATAGCACAAAGCGCGGTCGCGATCCGGGGCTCGCCGGCGAGGAACGCGCACGCTGCCGCCAAAGGTTGTCGATGAGAGGGGCGGGCGAAGCCGCCGCCCCGGCCACATTACCGCGGAGGCACGCTCAATGGACAGAACGCTGACGCCGAATCGCTTGCCGCATCGACCGGACGGCCCGGCCGACACAAGGCAATGGCGGCGTCGCGACAGTAAGCGGCATGAGCAAGATCGCCGCCAGAAGCGAGCTCGAGGATGCGCTGGAGCGCGGCCTGGAAGAGACCTTTCCCGGTTCCGACCCGGTTTCCGTCACCCAGCCGCCCGCCAGCGCGCACGACAAGACCGAGATGCGAAGGCCATAAGCGGGGAGGCAATTCGGCCGGTCCCTGGGCCGGCCGTCCCTAGTGGCCTATCCATTTGATTCGGCTTGCACTTATGATGAACACGCCGTTGCCGGGGTCAGTAAGAATATCCAATATTTTTTGAAGCGGTCGCAGACCGGTAACGGGTTAATATCGCCGCCAGGAAGTCAGCCGGTGGGGCCACTTATTATGGTTCGGAAGTATTTCGGCACAGACGGCATTCGCGGCCGCGCCAACGGCGTGATCACGCCGGAATTGGCGCTGAAGGTGGGCCAGGCCACCGGGCTTGTCTTCCGCCGCGGCGAACACCGCCACCGCGTCGTCATCGGCAAGGATACCCGGCTGTCCGGCTATATGATCGAGACGGCTCTGGTCGCGGGCTTCACCTCCGTCGGCATGGACGTGCTGCTGCTCGGGCCGATGCCCACGCCGGCGGTCGCCATGCTGACGCGCTCGATGCGCGCCGATCTCGGCGTCATGATCTCCGCCTCGCACAACCCCTTCGACGACAACGGCATCAAGCTGTTCGGACCCGACGGCTACAAGCTGTCCGACGACGTCGAGCACAAGATCGAAGCGCTGATCGACGCCGACATGACCAAGCGGCTGGCCAAGAGCGCGGAACTCGGCCGCGCCAAGCGCATCGACGGCGTGCATGACCGCTATATCGAATTCGCCAAGCGCACGATGCCGCGCAACCTGTCGCTCGAGGGGCTTGCGCGTCGTCATCGACTGCGCCAACGGCGCCGCCTATCGGGTGGCGCCGGAGGCGCTGTGGGAGCTCGGCGCCGACGTCGTCTCGATCGGCGTCGAGCCGGACGGCTTCAACATCAACCGCGACTGCGGCTCGACCGCGCCCGACGCGCTGTGCCGCAAGGTGCGCGAGATGCGCGCCGATATCGGCATCGCGCTCGACGGCGACGCCGACCGCGTCGTCATCGCCGACGAGCACGGCCATCTGGTCGACGGCGACCAGTTGCTGGCAGTGATCGCCGAGAGCTGGGCCGAAGACGACCTTCTGACCAAGCCCGGCATCGTCGGCACGGTGATGTCCAATCTCGGCCTCGAGCGCCATCTGCAATCGCTGAAACTGTCGCTGGTGCGCACGCCGGTCGGCGACCGCTATGTGCTCGAGCATATGCGCGAGCACGGCTATAACGTCGGCGGCGAGCAATCCGGCCACATTATCCTGTCGAACTACACGACCACCGGCGACGGCTTCATCGCCGCGCTGCAATTGCTCGCGGTCGTGAAGAAGAAGAACAAGCCGGTCTCGGAGGTCTGCCACCGCTTCGAACCGCTGCCGCAGGTGCTGCGCAACGTGCGCTATCGCAGCGGCAAGCCGCTCGAACACGCCAAGGTGCGCTCCGCGATTGCCGACGCCGAACACCGCCTCAACGGCCATGGCCGGCTGGTGGTGCGGCCGTCCGGCACCGAGCCGGTGATCCGCATCATGGGCGAAGGCGACGACAAGGCCATGGTCGAGGAGGTCGTCGACGGCATCGTCGAGGCGCTGACCGAGCACGTGGCGTGAGCCTCACCCCCGCTCTTTGAGAAACTGCGCGAACGCCTTCAGCGTGTTTTCCGAGACGTAATGCTCGATGCCCTCGGCGTCGGCCTCCGCGGCTTCGGTCGGCACGCCGAGCGCCAGCAGGACATCCACGACCAGCCGATGGCGCACGCGGACGCGATTGGCCAGCGCATGGCCTTTCTCGGTCAGGAACACCCCGCGATAGGGCCGCGCCGTCGCCAAGCCGGCGCGCTTGAGCCGGGAAATGGTCTTGATGGCGGTGGCGTGCGAGACGCCGAGACGCCGGGCGATATCGGTCGGCCGGGCCTCGCCTTCGCCTTCCAGAAGATCGGCGATCAGCTCGGCATAATCCTCCAACAGCGCGGTCGACTGCGCCGACCGCGTCTTGCCGAAGCGGCGTGCCTGGGTTCCTTCCGCAGGAAGCTTGCCCATCTGCGATGCGGTCCCGCCGCGGCAAGGCGAAGCGCGTCGCCGTTCCGGCGCCAGCGCAGACCACATTTTGCTCACGGTGTCAAAGTGTAGCCTTGGCTACAATTTATAGCCGTTGACGATAAGGCAGACATACCTATACTGTAACCAATGCTACATTTTCGTGTTAGTGCTGCGTGAGGCAGGCCGGACCCGGTGGCTCAGACTCGACCGTAAACGAAACAGTCGAACGGCCGGCATCGCTGACCGGGCGGACCGTTGTCACGCGCGCGTGAAGCCTTGGCCGGCCGGCGCGGCATCGGCGCGGCGCTGGCCTTTGCCGGCCCGGCGATCGTCGCCTCGATCGCCTATATGGACCCCGGCAACTTCGCCACCAACATCCAGGCCGGCGCCAAATACGGCTACGGGCTGTTCTGGGTCGTGCTTCTCGCCAACGTGGTCGCCATGCTGTTCCAGGGCCTTTCCGCCAAGCTCGGCATCGTCACCGGCAAGAACCTCGCGGAATTGTGCCGCGATCATTTTCCGCGATCGGTCGTGGTGCCGATGTGGGTGGTCGAGCGAGATCGCCGCCATGGCGACCGATCTCGCCGAGTTCCTCGGCGGCGCCATCGGCCTGTCGCTGCTGCTTCACCTGCCGCTTATCGCCGGAATGGTCATCACTGCGATCATCACCTATGGCCTGTTGATGTGCGAGCAGTTCGGCTTCCGGCCGCTCGAACTGATCATCGGCTCGATCGTCGGCGTGATCTGCCTTTGCTACGTCGTCGGAAATGTTCATTGCGCCGGTCGATTGGGCGGCCGCGGCCTTCCACACCGTCACGCCGCAGCTCGCCGACGCCGAGGCGCATTGCTGCTCGCCGTCGGCATCATCGGCGCCACCGTGATGCCGCACGCGATCTATCTGCATTCCGGCCTGACCCAGGCGCGGGTGCCGGCTCGCGACGATGACGAACGGCGCAAGATCCTGCGGTTCTCGAACCGGGAAGTCGTTATCGCGCTGACGGTCGCCGGCCTCGTCAACATGGCCATGGTGATGATGGCCTCGGGCGCTTTCCATGCCGGCCATCCCGACGTGGCGGAGATCGAAACCGCCTATCACACGCTGACGCCGCTCCTCGGCGCGGCGGCCGCCGGCGTTTTCCTGGTGTCGCTGATCGCCTCGGGCATTTCCGCTTCGACGGTCGGCACCATGGCGGGCCAGATGATCATGCAGGGCTTCGTCGGCTTTCGCATCCCGATCTGGATGCGCCGCCTCGTCACCATGGTGCCGGCCTTCGTCGTCGTCGCGCTCGGCGCCAATGCGACGAATGCGCTGGTCATCAGTCAGGTGGTCTTGAGCCTCGCGCTGCCGCTGCCGATGATCTCGCTGATCATTTTCACCAGCCGCGCCGACATCATGGGCCGTCGTTCGCCAACGGCGCGCTGACCCGCGTCGCGGCGGTGATCGCCGCCGCGCTCGTGCTGGTCTCAATATCGTGCTGATTGTGCAGACGCTGTCTGTAGGCGGCACGGCGCCGCTAAGAGGGCACTGCAAAAGCATGTCCTCGGGAGGCAATTCGCGCCCGAGCCGAAGCAAATCAAAAACGCGAAATAAAAACCCGGATTGCAGCTTTGGCAACCCGGGTTTCGTTGACATTACAGGGTCTTCAGATTTTCAGCGGCCGACTTTCCGGTCTTGCGGTCCGTCACGACTTCGAAGGAAACGCGTTGGCCTTCCCTCAGCTCGCGAAGGCCGGCGCGCTCGACGGCGCTGATATGAACGAATACGTCCTTACCGCCGCCTTCGGGTTGAATGAATCCATATCCCTTCTGTGTGTTGAACCATTTCACGGTACCGTTGTTCACGGGTCTCTCCTCATAGACATGTCGATATGAACCGCGCGAATGTGCCCGGCTCGGTTAGCTCGAGATTTTGGTGAAAGATCGTCAGTCAGGCGCGCTTATCAGTCGCTGCAAGGCCAAGTCATTCGGCCGAAAACTCGATTCGAACTATTTAGCGGCAAGGCGTCTCGTTCGCAAGACCGCAGCCGGACCGATTATGACAGCCGATCTGACAAGCTTAACGAAAGACAAAGCCGCGTCGGCGACGGCATTAGCGGCGCCGGAATTCAGTTGCGAACGGCAACGATCTCGCCGGATTTTGCCGACTTCACCACTGCATCGAACACCGCCATGCCGTGCAACACCTCGGCGACCGGCACCGGATAGGGCGCGTTCGTCGCGAATGGCGCGGGCGAAGGCGGTCATCTCGGCCCGCAGCATGTCGAAACCGCTGAACTGCAAAATCTCGTTCGCCGGCGCGACGACGGTCCCGGCAGGGGCAGCGTCGAGCCCGGCACGAAACGAAATTGCGACAGGTCGTAACGGGAAATCTCGGCGAGGCCCTTGGTGCCATAGGCGGTGAACTCAAAATTGGTCGGCAGTTGCAACCGAACAAAACAAGAGACCGGTCGCCCCGGATTCGAAGCGCAGCATTACCGTCGTCGTATCGTCCGACGGGCCCGGATAGTTTCGCGCGGTAACGCAGCGCACGTCGCGCACCCGGCCGGCGAATTCGATCATGTGGTCGAGCGCATGCACGCCGACCGCGGTGAACGCGCCGCCCGGCGCCTCGTCGGCCGAAGCGCGCCAATTATCCGCGCGCGACGAACTGCGCCGTCGAGGTGGTGTGCTGCGCCACCATGGCGACCACCGTGCCGAGCCGGCCGTCGCGGAGCCGGGCCCGCAGCTCGGCGATGCCGGGATGGAAGCGCCGGGTGAAGCCGACGGCGAGCACCAGTCGGGCTTGGCGCGCAGCATCGGCGACGCGACGCGCGCTTTCCAGATCGAGGGTCAGCGGCTTTTCGACGAAAACGTGTTTGTTCGCGGCGATGGCCGCGAGCGCCTGCGGCGGGTGCTGGCTGTGCGGCGTGGCGAGAACGACGGCGTCGATGTCGGAAGCCTGCAGAATGTCCTCGTAGCTGCGGGCCAGAGACGATGCCGCGCTCGCGGCAAAATTCCTCGGCATTGGCGCGCGTGCGCGTGGCGGCGAGCACGAAGCCGATGTCATCGCTCTTGCCGGCAACGGCATTGACCAGCGAGCGGCCCCAACGGCCGAGCCCGACGATTGCGGCGCGAATCATGGCCGGCGCCAACCACGAATGCATGTCATCGGCTCACCATAGCATGGGGGTGCGCATGTACTCATATCCGTTCGCAGCGCTTGCCCGGCGGCGCCGCCAATGCAACAACACCGGCCGTCATCGGAGGGATCAGCGCCTATGCGTACCGTCGCACTCGAAGAGCATTTTTCAGTTCCGGCCAACGCCAAGCGTATCGATCCGAAAGTGATCAGTGCGCGCGGCTTCCGGCCGCGAAATATCACGCCGGGCGCGGTCAATCCGATGGAGCTTCTGCCGGAGATCGGCGAGCGCCGGCTCAAATCGATGGATGAGGCAGGCATCACGGTGCAAGTGCTGTCGGTCGCCGGCCCTGGCGCCGACCTCGTCCCCGGCCCGGACGGCGTGGCGATGGCGCGCGACATCAACGACCATCTGGCAAAGGCGATCGCCAGTCATCCGGACCGCTTTGCCGGCTTTGCCAACCTTCCGATGCAAAGTCCGGACGTCATTCCGGCCGAACTGCAGCGCGCCGTGAAGGAACTCGGCTTTGTCGGCGCCATGGTCAACGGCACGACCGACGGCCGCTTCCTCGACGATCCGCGCTATGACGGGCTGCTTGCCGCGGCGGTCGAGCTCGACGTGCCGATCTACATTCATCCGCATTTACCGCCCGAACCGGTGCGCCAAGCGTATTATTCGAATCTGCCGGACGGCGCCGGCGCGCGTGCTCGAGACCGCCGGCTGGGGCTGGCATTCGGAGACCGCTATACACGTGCTGCGCATGGTGCTCGCCGGCACGCTGGACAAGCATCCGCGGCTGAAAATCATTATCGGCCACATGGGCGAAATGCTGCCGATGATGATGGCGCGGATCGACGAAGTCTTCGTGCACGACGTTCCCCATCTCAAGCGGCCGATCAGCCGCGCCATTCGCGATCAGGTCTGGCTCACCACTTCTGGCGTATTCGACGCGCCCCCGTTCATCTGCGCGCTTTTGACCTTCGGCATCGACCGCATCATGTTCTCGGTCGACTATCCGTTCGCAACCAATGCCGAGGGCGCCGCCTTCCTCGAGCGCGTCGCGCCCGCCCCGGGCGACACGCGAAAAGCTCACTCACGCCAACGCCGACGCGCTGTTGAAGCTGAAGGCGGGGAAGAAATAGCGGAGAGAAAATTCCGCAGCTACGCTCGAGCGTATCACTTATTCCGAATGGGGACCGCTACCGGCTCAGGCGCCGTCTGCCATCCCAATGCCGCCGCCGCAGCCACGCCGAACAGAAGCTTCGAGGTCAGGCTGACGGCATAGGGGACGATGTGAACGAAAGCCGGGCTGACGATCGGCAGCACGATAAAGAAATTGACGGCCCATACGGCGGCGAGCGCCGCCAGCACCGGCGGATACGGGTTGGCCAGACCGGGCCGCGCCTCGCGCAATGCGGACCAGGCGAAGGCAAGCGCAACGCCGAGCGCCACCGCGAGCGCCATATGCACCGTGACACCGAGCGCGACCGGCGATGCCGGCAACAACGCGCTCACTCCCGCAGCAGTGGTCACCCCGTGCGCCAGAATGGCGGGATCGCCGCCGGTCATGCCGGCATAGAGCGTCACCCACGCCACCTCGGCCAAGCCGCCTGCAGCACCGGCGAATGCGCCTTGGCGGAAGATTTCAAGTCGTCGTGTGGTTGTCATGATACGGCACCTCATTGCCCCAAGTTTGCCGCACCATTGGATAAGTCCGAGCCTCCGCGGCATTGATCTGCATCAACCAAGATGCCGGAATTGCTTAACTTTTTTAATCCTGGCGCGATTTGACTCAGGTCAATGCCGGCTCCCTGCCCGCATGTGATTAAGGCTGCATCATTCCGAGGGAGCTGAGCCATGACTGACACCAAACTCGACCGCGGCATCATTTTCGTGTTGCGCATTCTGATGGGCTGGACGTTTCTTTATGCCGGCGTCTGGCAACTCTGGGATAATTTCGACACCGCCGGTTTCTTGAACCACGTCGTGACCTTTCACGACGCCTTTGCGGTGTTCGCCACACCGACGCTGTTGCCCATTACCGACTTCCTGGTGAAGTGGGGCCATTTGTTGATCGGCCTGTCGCTGATCTCCGGCTTCATGGTGCGCGTCAGCGGACCGTTCGGCGTACTGCTGATGATCACCTATTACTTCGCGCATATGAAATTCCCGTACATCGAGGAACCGGTCAATTTCCTCGTCGACTATCATCTGGTCTACGCGACCGTTATCGTTTACCTGATCGCGCATCGCGCCGGGCATGTGTGGGGTCTCGACGGTCTGGTCGAAGAGATGCATATGGTCGAAGAGTATCCGATGCTAAAGCCGCTGGTCGGCTGAGCGAGGCATCGGTAGCAATACTTAAGATACCTAAGATCGGGATGCCCGGCCGTCGTGCCGGGCATTGCCGTCTTAAATTCTTTCACGAAGCCGACTAGATCATAAGCGGGGCGGCCGGAGAATTCAGGCAAGGGATGTCCGTCTATCGACTCGATAAGGCCTTCGCGCCGCGATCCGTCGCCGTCGTCGGCGCCAGTCCGCGGGAAAAGTCACCCGGCCGTGCGGTTCTGCGCAATCTGCGCGATGGCGGTTTTGCCGGCGACATTCTCCTGGTCAATCCGCATTACGACGCCATCGAGGGCATTCGCGCGGTCAAATCCTATGGCGAGCTGCCGGGCACACCTGATCTTGCCGTGATCGGCGTGCCGCCGCCGGCAGTCGCGGAGACCATCGCGGCGGCCGCCGCCAAGGGCACCGCCGCCGCGATCGTCCTGACCTCGGGTCTGGGCCACGGCCCCGGCTCGCTGGCGGAAGCCTGCGAGCAAACGGCGCGCCGATCCGGCCTGCGCCTCATCGGGCCGAACTGCCTCGGCGTGCTGGTGCCGCACGTCAAACTCAATGCCAGCTTTGCCGCATCGATGCCGCGACCGGGCGACCTCGCGCTTATCTCGCAGTCGGGCGCGATCGCCACCGGCCTCGTCGAATGGGGCACGGTGCGCGGCATCGGATTTTCCGGCGTCGTCTCCATCGGCGACAGCATCGACGTCGATTTCGCCGACCTGCTCGATTATCTTCGCCCTCGACCGGGCGACCCGCGCCATTTTGCTCTACATCGAATCGATCAAAGACGCGCGCAAATTCATGTCGGCGGCGCGCGCCGCCGCGCGCGCCAAGCCGGTGCTGGTCGTCAAATCCGGTCGCCATGCGCAAGGCGCCAAGGCGGCGATGACGCATACCGGAGCGCTGGCCGGGTCGGATGCGGTCTATGACGCCGCCTTCCGCCGCGCCGGGCTCTTGCGGGTTCTCGATCTCGACGAATTGTTCGCCGCGGCCGAAACGCTCGGCCATTTGACCAGTCTCGCCGGCAAGCGGCTTGCAATTCTGACCAACGGCGGCGGCGTCGGTGTGCTCGCGGTGGACCGTCTCGCCGATTTCGGCGGCGAGCTTGCCGGCATTTCGCCCGCCACCATGGCGAAGCTCGACGCGGCGCTGCCGCCGATCTGGTCGCACGCCAATCCCGCCGACATATCCGGCGACGCCGACGAACAACGCTACGCCGTGGCGCTCGAGCAGTTGCTGAACGACGACGCCAACGACGCCGTCCTGGTGATGAACGTGCCGACCGCGTTGGCGTCGCCGCTCGCGGCGGCAAAAGCGGTGATCGCCGGCGCCGAACGGCACCGCAAGGAGCGTAATCCGGCAAAGCCGGTGTTCGCGGTGTGGATCGGCGCCAGCGAAGCCGCGGCGGAAGCGTTCGATGCCGCGAAGATTCCGAGCTACGCGACCGAATCCGACGCGGTCGGCGGCTTCATGCATCTGGTGCGGTATCGGGAATTGCGCGAGCTCTTGATGGCGACGCCGCCCAGCATGCCGGAGGATTTTTCGCCGAATACCGCGGCCGTGCGCCCGATCATCGCCGGCGCCTTGGCCGACAAGCGGAGTTGGCTCGATCCGGTCGAAATCACGACATTGTTTTCGGCCTACGGAATCGCAATCACGCCTGCGGTGCTGGCGCGCGACCCCGATGAGGCGGTTGCGGCGGCCAGGCCGCACCTAAACGCCGGCCAAGCCATCGTCCTCAAGATTTAGTCGCCGGACATCGTGCACAAATCGGAAGTCGGCGGCGTGCGGCTCAATCTGATCAGCGAAGCGGACGTACGCCAGGCGGCGGCCGACATTCTGGATCGGGCGCGCGCCGCGATGCCGAAGGCGCGGATCTCCGGCGTGACGGTGTTTCCGATGATCGTTCGCCCGAAGGCCCGCGAGCTGATCGTCGGGCTGGCGGACGATCCGACGTTCGGTCCCGTCATCGCCTTCGGTCAGGGCGGCACCGCCGTCGAGGTGATCAGCGACAAGGCGCTGGCGCTGCCGCCGCTCGACTTGGCGCTGGCGCGCTGATCTGATCGGGCGGACACGCGTGTCGCGAATTCTCAAAGCCTATCGCAATGTACCCGCAGCGGACGAACACGCCATCGCGCTGCTGCTCGTCAAGCTGTCTCAGCTGGCGGCCGATTTCTCCGAGATTCGCGAGATCGACCTCAATCCGGTATTGGCCGACGAGACCGGCGTCATCGCCGTCGACGCCCGCGTGTCGGTCGCGCCGGCCGAACCGCGCCGCGGCGGCCCGGCCGGACGCTTCGCGATCCGGCCTTATCCCAAAGAATGGGAGCGGCACCTGACGCTTTCCGGACGGCAAGGAGCTTCTGGTGCGGCCGGTCCGTCCCGAAGATGAAGCGCTCTATCCGCCGTTCTTCGCCCACGTCACGCAGCAGGACTTGCGCTTGCGATTCTTCGCGCCGGTGAAGGATTTCAGCCACGCCTTCATCGCGCGATTTACGCAGATCGATTACGCGCGTGCCATGGCTTTTATCGCGCTCGACGAAGCGAGCCGGGACATGCTCGGCGTGGTGCGCATTCACACGGATCCCAACTACCAGACCGCCGAATACGCGATCCTCATTCGCTCCGACCTGAAAGGACACGGTCTCGGCTGGATGTTGATGGAATTGATCATCGAATACGCCCGCGCCGAGGGCTTGCGCTCGATTCGCGGCCAAGTGCTGCGCGAAAACGCGACGATGCTGGACATGTGCCGCAAGCTCGGCTTTACGGTTGCGGCCGATCCGGAGGATCCGTCGCTTGTGGTGGTGAACCTGCCGGTATAGCCGCGACACTCATATGGCGCCGCGCGCTTATGAGCCGTTACGGCTCGATGTCGTCATCGCGCAGGATGCGAAGCGCGTCGCCGTCGAGGTCGTCGTATTGGCCGTTCTTCAGCGTCCACATGAAACCGACGAGCCCGCTGAGGCCGAGCAGCAGCGCCAGCGGCACAAGGTAAATGAGCACGTTCACGACACGCGCTCCATTGTGGCGCGGTTTCGATCGACGTTGTCATGTCCCGCAAACGCGCAGCATCGAGCATCGGTGGCGCTTGCCATCAATCCGGGCTCGGCCGCGGTTTCCGAATCGTCCGCCAACGCGGACGACGATGGGGGGACGCCGAGCCGCGCGCGCAGAGCATTCAGCGTTACCAGGATCGAGGAGCCCGACATGGCGACGGCCGCAATCAGCGGCGTGACCAGTCCTGCCATCGCGATCGGCACGGCGAGCGCATTGTAGATTACCGCCAGCGCCAGGTTCTGCCGCATCAGCGAACGGGCGCGGCGGGTCGCCACGACGGCGGCCAGCACCGGCGCCAACCGATCGCCGAGGAACAGCGCATCGGCCTGCGTTTGCGTCAGATGGACGGCGGTGATGGGCGACAACGACGCATGCGCGGCGGCCAGCGCCGGCGCGTCGTTCAAGCCGTCGCCGACCATAAGCACGCGACGGCCTTGTGCCTTCAAGGTTTCGACCACTTCGATTTTTTCGGCCGGCGTCAGGCCGGCCAGCCATTGCCTCAAGCCGAGACGGTCCGCCACCGGACCGACCGCTTCCGGCCGGTCGCCGGACAGCACCATCAGGTCAAGGCCGAGCTTGCCCAGCGCGGTCACCACTGCAGCCGCATCGGGCCGCAAGCTCTGGCGGATCGGTATCGTTCCGGTTCGCCCGTCGTAGGCGAAACAAATACAAGAGGCTTGGCTCGCCGCCGGCAGCGGCGTGTCGCCGAGACCGCAAAATTGCGCGCTGCCGAGACGCGCCTCCCGGCCGTCGATCAGGGCGCGAACGCCACTGCCGGTTTCTTCAATGGCCCCCGGATAAGGCACCCGTTCGCGCGCCCGCCGCGCCAGGGCCGCCGCCAAGGGATGATGGCTCGACAAAGCAAGCCGCGCCGCGCGCTCGAACAGGTCAGGATCGATCGATTGGTCGTCCACCACAAGCTTGGGCAAGGTCAGCGTGCCGGTCTTGTCGAAAACGATGGTGTCGGTCTCGGCCATTCGCTCGATCGCGTCGCCGCTGTTGAGAATGACGCCGGAGCGGAACAATTGGCCGGCGGCGACCACTTGCACCGCCGGTATGGCGAGTGCGATCGCGCAGGGGCAGGTGATAATGAGCACGGCGATGGCGGTGACGATCGCCGTATGGACCGACGCGCCGGCGATCAGCCAGCCGATGCCGGTCAGCGCCGCCGCGGTATGCACCACCGGCGCGTAAAGCCGCGAGGCGCGATCGGCGAGCCGCACGGTGCGCGATTTCGCCGCCGTCGCTTTTTCCAGAAGCCGATCGACTTCTTCGACCAGCGTGCCGGTTCCCGCGGCAACGACCTTCAGCGTGATCGCGCCGGAGCCGTTGGTGCTGCCGGCATAAACCATCGCCCCCGGCGCCACGGCGCGCCCCACGGTCTCGCCGGTGACCAGGCTCTCATCGATCGCCGAGGAGCCGGTCAGGATAGTGCCGTCGGCCGGAACGAGCTCGCCCGGCCGGACCAGAATGCGATCGCCGGCGCGCAGGCCGGAAATCGGCAGCCGCGTCAGCTCCCCATTGGCATCGAGCCGGTGCGCGAACTCCGCTTTGAACGAGGCGAGATTGCCGGCAAAGACCTTGGTCTTTCGCCGCATCGCCAGATCGAGATAGCGGCCGCACAACAGAAAGAACAGCAACATGATCGCCGAATTGAAATAAGCCTGTTCCGCGTGCACGGCGGTCTCGTACAGCGACAGCGCCAGCGCCAGCGTGACCCCGACCGTGATCGGCACATCCATATTGAGCTGCCGCGTGCGCAAGGCGCGCCAGGCGCTTTGAAAGAACGGTTGGCCGGCATAGGCCGCCGCCGGCAACGCGATCAAGGCCGAGAGCCAGTGGAACAGGTCGCGCGTCACTTGCGTCATGTCGGACACGCTTCCCGACCACACCGAGATCGACAGCAACATGACGTTCATCGCGGCGAAGCCGGCGACGGCGAGGCATTTCAACAGCCGCTTGGCCTGCCGGCCATCGTCCTCCTCGGCCCGCTCGGGCGCAAAAGGATGGGCGCGGTAGCCGATCCGCTCCAGCGCTTGGATAATGTCGACGGCGCCGATCTCATCGTCGCGCCAATCGACGGCAAGACGGCGTTGCGTGAAATTGAGCCGCGCGTCGATCACGCCCGGCAGGCTGGTCAGCCCGCTCTCGATCTTGCGGATGCAGCCGCCGCAGGCGACGCCGTCGACGGCGAGCGTCATATGCGCCGCGCCGGAGTTGGCGTGCTCGACGAACTGCGACAGATCCAGCGTTTCGGCCATGGTCGGCGCCCGTTGCGGCGATTATTTCAGGATGACGCGGTTCTTCGAGCGGAACATCTGCTCGCCGTGGTGCGTCAGCTCGATGACGATATCCCATTGGCCGGGGACGACTTCGGCGCTGCCGTGGAATCGTCCGGCGCCGTCCTCGACCAGCACGACGCCGCGATCGAGACGCCGGTCGGTCGGGCGCTCAAACACGGCCGACGCCTGCATGCCGTCGAGCGGCTGTCCGGCGGCATCGCGGGCGCTGACATCGAGCCGCTCGCCATTCGACGCCGGCGTGAGCTTGGCATCGATGCGCCAATGCCGGGCATCCTGTGCCTTGGATTCGGCGACCTCGTGCTCGAACTGCAGCCCGGCCTGATAGGCGCTGTCGGTATCGACGCCGCTCAACGTCGACAGTGCTTCGTAGATCAGCACCCCGTTGACGAGGAATATGACGCCGAAAAAGCCGAGCAGCGCGAGCAGCACCCTCCATCCGGTCCATGGCCGCTGCGCGGTGAAATAACGGTCCGACATGGCGTTGCCTCACGGTCCGAGGAAATGATCGGCGGCGTTCGCCGCGGTCCCGCCCGCCTGCGGCGCAACGATGAAGGTCAGCGGGATCGAAGCGCCCGGTTCGAGCTTCTGATGCGTCGTGACGAGCACGCGCATTTCACGGCTTTGATCGGGCCCGACATAGATGAGCGGATTGCCGCCCGAGCTTCCTTCGCTGCCGATCACCTCGATCTCGGCGTCGGGCAGGCCGGTGACCTTCAGGGCATAACTTTGCGCCGACAGCGTCTTGTTGAGAATGCGGATGGTATAACCGTTACGCAGGGCGCCGTCGGCGAGCCGCACCACCAGCGGATTACGGTCGTGAATAACGTCGATGCCGTCATTGTGACGTGTGGCGAGCGTATAGGTCATCAACCCGCCAACCAGCGCAATAATAACGGCATAGAGCACCGTGCGGGTGCGCAGCGGATTGTAGACCGCCGCCAGCCCCTGCTGCCGCCGCTTGATATTCATGTCGGTGTCGTAGGCGATCAGGCGCGTGGCGCGGCCGATCTTCTCCATCACCGCGTCGCAGGCATCGATGCATAGACCGCATTGGATGCAGCCGAGATCGGAACCGCCGCGGATATCCACGCCGGTCGGGCAGACATGGACGCATTGCAGGCAATCGATGCAGTCGCCGGCCGGCTGGCCGTGCTGGTGCAGCGCCGCGGCCTTTTTCAGCGAGGCGCGCGGCTCGCCGCGATCGTAGCGATAGGTAACGTTGAGCGCATATTCGTCGGTCAGCGCCGCCTGAATGCGCGGCCACGGGCACATATAGACGCAGACCTGTTCGCGCATCCATCCGGCCAGCGTGTAAGTCGTGAACGTCAGAATGCCGATGAAGGCATAGGCGGCGAGCGGCGCCTGGAAGGTCGCCAGATTCTTCACTAGCGTCGGCGCGTCGGCGAAATAGAGAACCCAGGCGCCGCCGGTCCACCACGCGATCATCAGCCACCAGAAGTGCTTCGACGCCGTGCGCGCGATGCGCTCGAAGGTCCAAGGTTGCCGGTCGCGCAGCAAATGCTCGCGGCGGTCGCCTTCGATCCAGCGTTCGATGGTGACGAACAGGTCGGTCCACACCGTCTGCGGACACAGATAGCCGCACCAGACGCGGCCGGCGAGCGCGTTCATCAGAAATAACGCCATGGCCGCGAGGATAAGCAGACCGGTCAGGTAGTAGACCTCCTGCGGCCAGATCTCGATGAAGAAGAAGTAGAAGCGGCGGCCCGGAAAATCGAGCAGCACCGCCTGGTGCGGGGCGTTCGGTCCGCGATCCCAGCGCACGAACGGCAGGAAGTAGTAGATGCCGAGGGTGACGATGAGCACGGCCCATTTGATGCCGCGGAACGTGCCGTTCACGTGCTGCGGATAGATTTTCTTGCGCGCGGCATAGAGCGGCTCGTCTTCGGCATTATCCTCGGGCGGCTCCGCTTGCGGCGAACCGCCGCCGGCGGGCACCAGCGTTGCATCTTCGACAAGGCTCATGAGCGACGGCTGACCGGGCTCCGCCGCGAGCGCGGCTTCGGTCGCGAACACCGATGAGCAGCAGCCGGGACACATTGCGTCACTCTCCGCCGCCGAACGTGTGGACGTAGATCGTCAGCGCCTTGATGGTGACCGGATCGAGCTTGCCGCCCCAGGCCGGCATGACGCCGCCATGGCCGTTCCAGACGCCGTCGACGATCGTCTGGGTATCCGAGCCATAGAGCCAGATCTGGTCGGTCAGATTGGGCGCGCCGACCGAGCGGTTGCCCTTGCCTTGCGGCCCATGACACACGGCGCAATTGGTCGGCGAAGATCTTTGCGCCAGCGGCCAAGTCGGCACCAGGCGCGGTCGACAGGCCGGACAGCGAGCGCACGTAATTGGCCACAGTAATAATGTCATCGCGCTTGAGCATGCCGTCGCGGCCGAAGGCCGGCATCGAGCCCTGATGACCGGCATCGTCGCCGGAGCGAACGCCGTGGGTTATGGTCTGCTGGATGTCGGCGAGCGTGCCGCCCCACAGCCAGTCGTTATCGTTGAGATTGGGATAGCCCTTGGCGCCGCCGCCGCCTGAGCCATGACACGGCGCGCAATTGTCCGCGAAAGCGCGGCCGCCCAGCGCCCGGGCGAAGTCGAGCAGCTGCGGCGTCGATTCGATCTGCTGCAGCGAGGCGTCCGCAAGCTTCGCCATCATCGGCCGGCGCTCCGCCTGCAGCGCGGCGAGGTCGCTCGCCACCGCAGAGCGCGCATGCCAGCCGAAGACGCCGGTCGTATAGGACGACACCAGCGGCCAGGCCGGATAAACCAGCCAATAACCGACCGCCCAGACGATGGTGGCGTAGAACAGCCACAGCCACCAGCGCGGCAACGGCGTGTTGAGCTCGTGAATGCCGTCCCACTCGTGGCCGGTGGTGCCGTGCTGTTGCTCGTGCTCGGTGTGCTCGCTCATGTCAGTCCTCCCGCAGCGGCACGCGCGACAGTTCGTCGAACTCTTTCTGGCGCGACGGCCACAGCGCGTAGGCGAGCACGACAAGGAAGATCAAGAAGAAATAGATCAGGCCCCAGGTCTGGGCGAACTGCGAGAAGAAGGCGTAAGTCGGCGACACGATCGTCTCCTCAGCGGATATTGGCTTTGTCGTTGTAGAGCTTGAAGTCGACCAGCGTGCCGAGCATCTGCAGATAGGCGATCAGTGCGTCGGCATCGGTGATGCGGTCGGGGTTGCCGTCGAAATCGCGGGCTTGCGCCTTCGGATAGCGTTTCGCCAGCGCGTCGGCGTCAGGCGCATTGTCGGTCGCCTGGGTGCGCACGTCTGCCAGCGCGTTATCGATCATCGCGTCGGTGTAGGGCACGCCGAGATCGGCCTGGACCCTTAAATCCTCGGCGATATGTGCATAATCGAGGTCGGTGGTGAACAGCCAGGCGTAGGACGGCATGATGGAGCCCGGCACCACCGCACGCGGATCTTTGAGGTGATCGCGATGCCAGTCGTCGGAATATTTGCCGCCGACGCGGGCCAGATCCGGGCCGTTGCGCTTGGAGCCCCACTGGAACGGATGATCATATTCGCTCTCGGCGGCCAGCGAATAATGGCCGTAGCGCTCGACCTCGTCGCGCAGCGCCCGGATCATCTGCGAGTGGCACAGATAGCAGCCCTCGCTGACATAGATGTTGCGGCCGGCAAGCTCGAGCGGCGTGTAAGGCCGCATGCCGTCGGCCGTTTCGATGGTGCTTTTCAGATAGAACAGCGGCACGACCTCGACCAGACCGCCGATCGCGATCACCACCAGAATGCCGACCAGAAGCAGGATCGAGTTGCGTTCGAGGATCCAGTGTTTCTGCCAAAGCGACGTAGACATCTGCGATCCCCCTACTCTGCCGGAACGAGGTTGGCGGCGCCCGCCAGCACTTCACGCGGCGGATAGATCGTGCGCCACAGGTTGAACGCCATGATCAGCGTGCCGGTGAGGAACAGCGCGCCGCCGAGCGCGCGGATCACGTAGAACGGATGCATCGCCTGCACCGTCTCGATGAAGGAATATTCGAGGAAACCGAGACCGGTGTAGGACCGCCACATCAGGCCCTGCAGGATGCCCGACACCCACATCGAGGTGACGTAGACGACGATGCCGATGGTCGCGATCCAGAAGTGCCAGTTCACCAGCCGCAGCGAATACAGCGGCCGGTTCCACAGCCACGGCACCAGGCAATAGATGGCGCCAAAGGACACGAAGCCGACCCAGCCGAGCGCACCGGAATGCACGTGGCCGATGGTCCAGTCGGTATAGTGCGACAGCGAATTGACTTCCTTGATGGACATGACCGGTCCCTCGAAGGTGGCCATGCCGTAGAACGCCACCGACAGCACCATCATCCGCAGCACCGGATCGGTGCGCAGCTTGTCCCAGGCGCCCGACAGCGTCATCAGACCGTTGATCATGCCACCCCATGACGGCATCCACAGCATGATCGAGAACGTCATGCCGAGCGTCTGCGTCCAATCCGGCAGCGCGGTGTAATGCAGGTGATGCGGACCGGCCCAGATGTAGAGGAAGATCAGCGCCCAGAAGTGAATGATCGACAGCCGATAGCTGTACACCGGGCGCTCGGCGCGCTTCGGAATGAAGTAATACATGATGCCGAGGAAGCCCGCGGTGAGAAAGAAGCCGACCGCGTTATGGCCGTACCACCACTCCACCATCGCATCCTGCACGCCGGACCACACGATGTAGGACTTCGACGAGAACATCGACACCGGAATCGCGGCGTTGTTGGTGACATGCAGGACCGCGATGGTGACGATGAAGGCGAGATAGAACCAGTTGGCGACATAGATGTGCGGCTCCTTGCGCCGCATCAGCGTGCCGAGAAAAATAAGCAGATAGACGACCCAGACGACGGTCAGCCAGAGGTCGGAATACCATTCCGGCTCGGCATATTCCTTCGATTGGGTGATGCCGAGCAGATAGCCGGTGCCGGCGATGACGATGAAGAAATTGTAGCCGAGGATGACGAACCACGGCGCCAGATCGCCGACCAGCCGCGCGCGGCTGGTGCGCTGCACCACATAGAACGACGTCGCCAGTAGCACGTTGCCGCCGAAAGCGAAGATCACGGCCGAGGTGTGTAACGGCCGCAATCGGCCGAACGAGATATAGGATAGGCCGAAATTCAGCGCCGGATACGCCAGCTCGAGCGCGATCCAAAGTCCGGCCAGCATGCCGGCGATGGCCCAGAACATCGCGAGCAGCGTCGCCAACTTGACCGGTCCCATGTTGTAATTCGGCTTGCCGTCGATCTCGAGCGGGATCGGCTCGGGATCGCGTCCGAAATAGCGGTTGATGATGACGAATACCGAAGCAATGCTGGCCGCGGCGAACAGATAGGCGTGGAACGCGTATTCCGGCGTATAGGCCTTCGCGGCGATGACGATCGAGACGAAGGCGAGCGCCGTCAAAGCGGCCGCCGTGCCGCCCTCGCCCAAGGTCATGAGCTTCGGCTGCGCGTAGGATGAGGTCATTTCTCGGATCCGTGACAGGAGAGGCTGCGATACGCTCACAAAACATGCACGCCGGGGCTTGACGTTGACCTAGATCAAGGCGGTTTTTTTAGTCACATCAAAGCCGCCGGCGCGCATCCGCATCAGCGTTCAAGCGATTTCAGATAAGCGATGATGTCGCCGACCTGGCCGGGATCGAAGCGGAACTCGGGCATGGTCGGATGCCCGGTGACGATGCCTTCGGCGAGCGGCTCTTCGAGGTCTTCGACCGGATAGCGCTCGTGCAGCGTACGGAACGGCGGCGCGATCTTCAAAGGGCTGTTGCCGACTTTGCCGATGGCATGGCAGTGCGAGCAATTCTCACGCAGCAGGACGAAACCGCGCTGCGCCGCTGGCGATAGCGTGTCTTCGGATCGCGCCGGCGACGCTGACATGGCCATGATGATCGCCACGGCGTTGGCGAAGCTCGCAAGGCCGATGCACAGTTGGACGATCCGCCGCATGGCCGGTCACGCTCCAATTGAAAGAATGATTGCCGAATGGCCGCGGATCAGGAGGCTGCGGCCGTTTCCTTGGCTTCATCTTCGGCTGAGGGAAACGCCATGCCGGACATCGGCTCGACCCACACCAGATGGTCGTGCACCTGCTCGACGCCCGGTACGTTCTCCACCGCAACGATGACCGCCCGCCGCTCACGCTCGTCGGTAACGACGCCCCACAGCTCGGCGACTCCGTTCTTGACCACGACATTGACGTGCGGCGCCCAACGCTCCTTGCCCAGCGCGGCGATGATATTGTCGCGGATCGTCGAATCGCCGCCGGACGGCGCCGGCGCCTCGCGCGACAGACTCGCCAGCGCGTGCAGCAGATTGGCGCGGCTGATGATACCGATCATCTTACCGTCGCGGATGACGGGAAGCCGCTTGACGTGTCGGCGCTCCATGAGTTCGACGACGGCGTCCAGCGAATCGTCTTCGCCGACCGTCCACGGATCCGGCGTCATGATCTCTCCGACCTTGCGGCCCGACTCGTGCACGTAATCCTGCGCCAGCCGTCCCGGGCCGAGGACGAATTCAAGCCACTTCGGATGACGTCGCTCGGTGCCGATCTCGCGGCGGCGCAGAAAATCGCCCTCGGTCACGACTCCGACCAGCTCGTTTTTTTCATCGATGACGGGAAGGCCGCTGATTCGATTTTGCAGCATCAGGCGCGCCGCCTTGACGACCGGCTCCTTGGCGCCGACGGAAATCACGTTCCGCGTCATCACATCCTTGACTTGCATGGTCCCTTCTCCCATCGAAGACTTTTCGCCCCGGTAAATCCTATGCCTCAACCGTTCATGCGGTTGAGCGCCGGACGATTGCGCAGCACGATGCGGCGCGACGTCGGCACTTCTATTGTCGCCAAGTCTTCCAACGAGGTCAGGGTGCGCGACACCGTCTCGATCGTCAGGCCGAGGTAATCGGCGATATCCTGTCGCGACATCGGCAGCTCGATGGCATTGGCGCCCGACACGCGCGCCGACATCTCCAGCAAGAAACTGGCGACCCGCTCTTGGGCGCTCTTGATCAGGAGCAGAATGCGATCCTGAACGCGGTGCAGTTCGCGGCCCGTTAAATTGAACAGCTGCCTCGCCACCGCGGCATCGCGTCCGGCAAGCCCGCTGATCGCGCTGCGCTTGACCACCAGCACTTTGGCGTCGGTGATCGCCTCGGCCGATAAAGTGTGCTCATCGGCGAATTCGAGCCCGAAGATGTCGCCCGGGAGATAGAAGCCGCCGACCTGACGGCGGCCGTCGTTGAGGATCTTGTAGGTGCGGACGCTGCCGCTGACGACCTTGTACAGATAATCGGCCGGCTCGTTCTCGCCGAAGATTTCGGAATTACGCGAATAGGACATAAGCGCGCCCATCAGCTGCATCGATTGATCGAGCGCATCGGCGTCGACGACATCGCGCGACCGGTTCTCGATCGGCGCGGCAACGCGGGTAGAAATGGAGCGGCGGGTTGCGTCGCTATGCATTGCGGTGTGGGTGTGCATGGGGCTTTACCTCCAGGAGCGTCGGGAGGTATTGCTAAGCCCCGGCAAACAAGCGGAAAATTCAGATATTGACCCTAAGGGGTTTCCCTTAGCCGTGAGGGGGCCCTTCATGAAGCCATTGAATCGAAAAGGTTATTCTCGATTTGGCGGACGGTGAGAGGGACCAGTTATCGACGCCGCATGGTGGAAACTTTGCCCCCCTCGCAATCGCTGTCCGGCTCCGCGGGTCTGGCTTTGCCGCCACGTACCTGGGCGTGGCGATATGGCGTGGCAATCGGCGGCATCGTTGCCGGACTAGCCGTCGAGCTGGCGCTGACGCCAATACTGCATGGCGAAGGCTCGTTTTTATTCTATGTGCCGGCCATTCTCATTGCATCGGCCGTGGCGGGGCTCGGACCCGGACTCTGCGCCACGGCGCTTGGCGGGTTTTGCGGCCTGTTCATCGTGCGGGATTACCGCCATTTACTCCCTGCCGATTTCATTTTCGTTTCCATCTTTGCGCTGGTCGGTATCGGCGTGGCCTGGCGCGGCGAACTGTTGCGACGATCGCGCCGCGCCGCCACGGCAAGCGCCGAGGATGCCGAAGAACGCGCCGCTCATCTCGAATCGATTCTCGACAGCATTCCCGAGGCCATGGTCGTGATCGACGAGCGCGGCCTCATTCACTCGTTCAGCGCGGCGGCGGAGCGGCTGTTCGGCCATAAGCCCGCAACCGTGCTCGGCAAAAACGTCAAGCTCTTGATGCCGTCGCCTTATCGCGAAGATCATGACGGGTATCTTGGCCGCTATTTGCGGACCGGCGAGCGACGAATTATCGGCATCGGCCGCGTCGTCGTCGGGCAACGCAGCGACGGCTCGACCTTTCCCATGGAACTTGCGGTCGGCGAAATGCATGTGCGCAATCGCCGTTTTTTCACCGGCTTCATCCGCGATCTGACCGAGCGGCAGGCAACCGAAGCGCGCCTGCAGGAATTGCAGTCGGAGCTCGTTCACATGTCGCGGCTCACCGCGATGGGCGAGATGGCGTCGGCGCTGGCGCACGAGCTCAATCAGCCGCTGTCGGCCATCGCCAACTACATGAAGGGCTCACGCCGGCTGTTGGCGAGCCCCTCCGAGGAAAACGCGGAGCTGGTCCGCGACGCCATGGATAAGGCGGCCGACCAGGCGCTCCGCGCCGGCGAGATCATTCGCCGGCTGCGCGATTTCGTCGCTCGCGGCGAAAGCGAACGGCGGGTCGAGGACGTGAAAAAGCTGGTCGAGGAGGCGAGCGCTCTGGCGCTGGTCGGCGCCAAAGACAAAGGCGTGCGCGTCCGCTTTGCCTTTGCGCCGGGGCTCGATTACGTGCTTGCTGACAAGGTGCAGGTTCAGCAGGTTCTGCTTAATCTCATGCGCAACGCCGTCGAGGCGATGGAAGAGGCGCCGACCCGCGAACTCCTTGTGTCGACCGCGCCGGCGCCACCGAACATGGTCGAGATCAGCGTCGCGGATAGCGGCTCGGGTATTGCGCCCGAAATCAGCGCGCAATTATTCCAGCCGTTTGTCACTACAAAGCGCACCGGCATGGGCGTCGGCCTGTCGATTTCGCGCACTATTATCGAGGCGCACGGCGGCTCGATCTCGGCGCGCCCGAACAATGGCGGCGGCACGGTGTTTTCCCTTACCTTACCGGCCGTGACCAAGGAGGAAGCTGGCGATGACATCTGAAAAGGGAGTGGTGCATGTCATCGACGATGACGAAGGCTTGCGTGAATCGCTGGCCTTCCTTCTGCGCACCGCCAGCCTAGCGGTCAAAAGCTTCGCCAGCGCCGCGGCCTTCCTCGATACATTGCCGGATCCGAGTCTGAGTTGCGTCATCACCGACGTGCGAATGCCAGGCATCAGCGGCATCGATCTGTTGCGCCGCTTGAAGGAGCTCAAGATCACCACGCCGGTGATCGTCATCACCGGCCATGGCGACGTCGCACTGGCGGTCGAGGCGATGAAAATCGGCGCCGTGGACTTCCTGGAAAAACCGTTCGACGACGAAGTGCTGCTGGGCAGCGTCGAGGCGGCGCTGCGGCAGCATGGCGGCCAGATCAAGCGCGAGAGCGAACGCGCCGAAATCGAGGCGCGGCTGGCCGCCCTGTCGCCGCGCGAACGTGACGTGCTCGGTGGGCTCGTGGCCGGCCGCGCCAACAAGCAGATCGCCTTCGACCTCGGCATCAGCCCGCGCACCGTGGAGATTTACCGGGCCAACCTGATGAATAAGATGCACGCCGGAAGCCTATCCGAGCTTGTCCGTATGGCACTGGTCACCGGCATGCTGGAATCGGAGTGATCGCCTGCCTGATTGAGCTACATCAATGCGGCGCCGGCAGGCGACGGTATTTTGCGCTCATGTCGCCGCAAACCCAGTTAACCGGGCCGTCCCCCGTGATCGTCGTCCTCGACGATGATCTGGCGGTCTCCAATTCGCTGAAGTTCTCGCTCGAACTAGAAGGCTTTAAGGTGCGCAGCTATCGCAGCGCCGCCGACCTGCTGAGCCAAGAGGAACTCGGCGACTGCAACTGCTACGTGGTCGACCAGCGCATGCCCGGCATGAGCGGCATGGAGTTCATCGCCGAGCTGCGCGAGCGGCAGATTGCGACCCCCGCCATCCTCATCATCAGCCAGCCCAATGACGTGTTGAGCGCGCGCGCGGCCAAGGCCCAGGTGCCGATCGTGGAAAAGCCGCTGTTGAACAACATGCTCGTCGACAAGATCCGCGAAGCCTGCCAGTTGTTCTGACGGCCGGCTGATAACCCCATCAGCTTGGCGAATTCGGCGTTGTATCGCGGCCGATATAGCGGCCAGTTGTCGCTTTGCGGCGCTCGGAAATCCTTGCTAGTCTGGCGCTTGACGCTGGCGCGCCGTAAGCGCGCCTCTATTGCTTCGGAATGCCCTTCCGCAGCCTGTCCTTCGCAAATCGTTGACGTGCCATGCGCGCGGGCTTTCGCGTGCCAATAGCTATTTCGAGGACGTCTTATGAAATTGAGCGCACGCAATCAGATCAAGGGCAAAATCCTGGAGGTCAAGAAGGGCGTGACGACGGCGGATGTGCGCCTCGAGATCGCGCCCGGCAAAGTCGCCGCGGCGCTGCTGCTCGCCGCCGGCCTTTCGCTCTTGCCCGCTCCCGCAGCCTTCGCCGCCGGCAAGGTCAGCGTGTTGTACGCCGGCTCGCTGGTGAATTTGATGGAGCATGGCGTCGGGCCGGCCTTCGATAAATCGAGCGGCGACAGTTTCCAGGGATTTGCCGGCGGCTCCAGCGGGCTTGCCAATCAGATCAAAGGCAAGCTGCGCCAAGGCGACGTCTTCGTCAGCGCCAGCCCCAAGGTCAACGACGGCCTGATGGGTGCGGCCAACGGCGACTGGGTGAGCTGGTACATCACCTTTGCGCAATCGCCGCTCGTCATCGGCTATAATCCGTCGAGCAAATTCGCCGCCGACTTGAAGTCGAAACCGTGGTATCAGGTGCTCCAAGAGCCGGGAATCAAGATCGGCCGCACCGATCCGAAGCTCGATCCCAAAGGCGCGCTCACCGTGACGCTGATGAAGCAGGCCGAAACGTTCTACAACAGCCCGGGGCTGTCGGAGAAGATCATCGGCGCGCCGAACAATACCGCGCAGGTCTTGCCGGAAGAGACGCTGGTGGGCCGCCTGCAGTCGGGCCAACTCGACGTCGGCTTCTTCTATTCGACGGAAACCGCCGACGCCAAGATTCCGGCCATCACGCTGCCTGCCGAAATCGCGCCGAAGGCGGTCTATACCGTCACCATCCTGCATAATGCGCCCAATGCCGACGGCGCCGATAAATTCGTCGCGTTCCTCCTGAGCGCCGATGGGCAGAGCGTGATGAAGGAGCACGGCCTCGACGTGCAAAAACCGACGTTGACCGGCGACGCCGCGGGCGTACCGAAGGACGTCCAAGCGCTGCTCAAGTGAAACGGGACCAGTGAGCTCGGGCAGCGCGACACGCCGTATTCCCGCCCCGCTGCCCTGGCTCGCCGGGCTGCTTGCGATCTATCTCATCGCCCCGCTTGTTGCCGGCGTGCAGCAGGCGGGAATGGCCGATTGGTCGACCGTCGACGCCACGGCGCTGACGCGCGCCTGCCTGATATCGGTCGCCAGCGCCACGCTGGCGACGCTTCTGATCGCGCTGTGCGGCATTCCGCTCGGTTATCTGTTGGCGCGCGGTGTCGAGCCGCGCCATGGGCCTGGTCGGCTTTCTGGTTCAGCTGCCGCTCGCTTTGCCGCCGCTCGCCAGCGGCATATTGCTGTTGTTTCTGGTCGGCTATACGACGCCGCTCGGCCGCCTCACCTCTGGCGCGCTGACCGACAGCTTCGCCGGCATCGTGCTCGCCGAAGTCTTCGTCGCGGCGCCGTTTCTGATCATCGCCGCGCGCTCGGCCTTCGCCGCGATGGATCCGGGGCTGGAAGGCGTCGCCGCGACGCTCGGGCGCGGTCCGCTCGCCGTGTTTTTTCGCGTCAGCATGCCGATCGCGCAGCCGGCCATCCTATCCGGATTGTTGCTGGCGTGGCTGCGCGCCTTCGGCGAATTCGGCGCCACCGTGATGGTCGCCTATCACCCCTATTCGCTGCCGGTCTACACTTACGTCGCGTTCGGCTCGCAGGGCCTGCCGGCGATGCTGCCGGTTTTGGTGCCGACACTGGCGCTCGCCGTTGCCATCATGGTGCTGAGCACGCTCGCCGGCCGCCGCGCGCAGGCGCAGCCGGCCGCGGCATCGAGCGTGACGACGCCGCCGGCGGTGGCGACGGACATCGCGCCGCGACCCGCGTCGTCGAAGCCCGCTAGCCGATCTGAAATTCCGCCTGGAAAAGCGGCTCGGCGCTTTTCATCTCGATATGGCCTGGACGCCGCAGCAGCGCCGTCTCGCCATCGTCGGTCCGTCCGGCTCCGGCAAATCGATGACGCTGAAGATGATCGCCGGCATCGAGCGATGCGATCGCGGCAGCGTCGTGCTCGACGGCCGCGAGCTGTCTTCGCTCGAACCGGCCGCGCGCGGCGTCGCCTATGTGCCGCAGAATTATGCGCTGTTCCCGCATTTCACGGTGCGCGAGCAACTCCGCTTCCCGGCCGGCGCCGATGCCGGATTGGCCAAGCACTGGATCGACCGGCTCGGCCTGCGCGGCCTCGAAGACCGTCGGCCGGATGCATTGTCGCTCGGCCAGCAGCAGCGCGTCGCCTTGGCACGGGCGCTGGTGCGCCCTGCCCGTCTCCTTTTGCTCGACGAGCCGTTCTCGGCGCTCGATGCGCCGCTGCGCGCACGGCTGCGCCGCGAAATGCTGACGCTGCAAAATGAGCTGACGGCGACGATGATCATCGTCACCCACGATCCGGCGGAAGCGGCGATGCTCGCCGACGAGATCCTGGTCTGCGACAACGGCCGCGCGCTGCAATCGGGCTTAACCGACGCGGTGTTTCGCCGGCCGCGCAACGAAACGGTGGCGCGGCTTCTCGGCGCCGATCACGCGGCCGAGGGGATTGCCGCCGGCCCCGACGCTATTGCGGTCGGCGCGGGCGCAGTGCTCAAGGTCGCCGGTCCAGCGCTGGCGCCCGGCGCGCGCGTCGGCTGGACCGTATCGCCGGCGCGCGTGCATTTGAGTGAAGCCGGCCGTTATGACGGCGTGGTCGAAGCCGTCACCTATGTCGGCTCCGGGCATCGGATCACAGTGCGTTTCGGCGACGCCCACATCGATGTGGCGGCAGGCTATGTCGATCCGCCGCGCGGCAGCGCCTGCCGCTTCGACATCGATCCCGACGCCGTGCGCATCTGGCCGCTGGAGTGAGCACTCGGCCGTGCACCCGCGGTCATGCGCCCTACAGTGGGCCGATGCAATCGGCCTAGGAGCCAGCCGATACCGACCGCAGCGAGTGCAGTGGTGTAAGGCTGCGTCTCGATTTGATTTCGGAGCCATTTGTCGAACGTCAGAGCCGTGTCACGGGCCGTGTCGGCCGCTTGGCCATACAGGTCTTGCGTCGCGCCGGCGGCCTGATTCGCGATGCCCTCGACCTGGCTTTTGGTATCGCCCGTGACACGACCAAAACCTTCTTGAACCTTGCCGCCGATGTTTTTTGCGGTGCCTTCTACTCTGTTTTCATCCATGACTTTTGCATTCCTGAAGAGTTGACCCGGTGACTGAACCTCCCGGAATACAGGAAGGTTCCGCACGACGTTTTCTTGGGTCGCCTCGGCTGGACCGTGTCACTGGCGCGCATGCCCGTTCGATTGAGGGCGGCGAACGCTGCAAAAATCCAGACGGGACGATGCGATTTGGCGCTCCCTACGGGAATCGAACCCGTGTTTCAGCCTTGAGAGGGCCGCGTCCTAGACCGCTAGACGAAGGGAGCGGGGTGTCTGGAAATAGCCGCGATGGCGGGCGCATGCAAGCGCCGCGGGGGCGATCTTACCGCTCCGTGGCGAAGTGCAAGGTGCCGGTCTGCTGCAGCGTCTTGAGGTCGAAAATGCGCACTTCATTGGTGCCGTTGATGTCCAAGGTCACGACGATCCGGCCGTCGCCGATGGTGGTCGATACTACATGCGCCCCTTGCGGCAAGAACACGGTGCCGTTGGTGATGGTTGCGGCGCCGCTTCCGCTGGAGGCAAAAACGCGATAGCCGATGACGCCAAGCACCGCGGCAATGGCGATCGCGGTGGTGACGGCGGAGATGAGCATGAGAAGCCGCACCCGCGCCAAAGCCGGCGCCATTGCTTCGGACGACTTGGCTTCGGAGGATTTGGCGTCCGGCGTTATCGCTTCGGAAGACTTATCTGTTGTCTGACTGGATATTTGATCGGATTTTTGGACCATGACTCTTACCGCGACGCAAAGCTCGGTGCTGATCACCGCCGACGAGGCCGGCGAGCGGCTCGACCGCGTGCTCGCCCGCCATTTTGCCGATCGCCCCGCCGCGCTGTCGCGGTCGCGGCTCAAGGCGCTGATCGAGGCCGGCGCGGTCGTTCTCGACGGCAAGACGATCCGCGATCCGAGCCACCGCGTCAATTCCGGCGATGCCATCAGCGTCGATGTGCCCCCGCCCCAGGAGGCTAAGCCGAAGGGCGAGCCGATCCCGCTGACGATCGTCTACGAGGACGACGACGTTGTCGTCATCGACAAGCCGAAGAACCTCGTCGTCCATCCGGCAGCTGGCCATTGGACCGGCACGCTGGTCAACGCGCTGATCGCCCATTGCGGTGACAGCCTGTCCGGCATCGGCGGCGAGCGGCGGCCCGGCATCGTGCACCGGCTCGACAAGGACACCACAGGTCTGATGATCGTCGCCAAGAACGATGCCGCGCACCGGGCGCTGGCGGCGCAATTTGCCGATCATGGCAAAAGCGGCGAAGCGTTCGAGCGCGGCTACCTGGCTTTTGTCTGGGGCGCGCCGGAGCGCGCGGCGGGCACCATTGCCATGCCGATCGACCGCGACATCAAGGCGCGGGACCGCATGGCGGTGCGCGAAGGCGGCCGCGAAGCGGTCACCCATTGGCGGCTGGTCGAGCGGTACCGCGGCCTCCCCGGCGCCAGAAAGGCCGGCAAAACCGGCCAGACGGACCAGCCGGTGGCCAGCCTCTTGGCCTGCCGGCTCGAAACCGGCCGGACCCACCAGATTCGGGTGCATCTGGCCGCGATCGGCCATCCTTTGCTGGGAGACGGCACCTATGGCTCCGGATTCCGCACCAAATCGGCCCTTTTGAGCCCCGAAGCCCAGGTCGCGCTGGCGGGACTTGGCAGACAGGCCCTGCATTCCCATATCCTGAGGGTCGAACATCCAAAAACACATGAAATACTACGGTTCCAATCGGAACTGCCAGCCGATCTCGCCCGTTTGCGTGATGCGCTGGCCGGCAGTCGGGCCGCAGCCGGCGCGACATAGTCCGGCGATAAGCAAGGGTTTACCGATTTCTCGGCTTTTCCCATCGACTTGACCGAGATCAACGGGGTATCGCGCCGAAGTGATGCTGTATCCCTTCCGTTCGCCCGATTCGAGCGTGTATGTTGCGGGTGCGAGATAACGGACTGGCGCCGTCGGCTCAATCGAAGCGGCGGCCCCATTCGCCCGCCGCTGATCCGGGGGCAAGAATTTAAGGAGGGCGCTGTCATGGCCCAGACTGCTGCACTGCCCGTTTTGTCGGGCGAAACCGGCCTCACCCGGTATTTAGAAGAAATCCGCCGGTTCCCGATGCTGGAACCGCAGGAAGAATTCATGCTGGCTAAGCGCTGGCGCGAGCACGGCGATCGCGATGCCGCGCACCGCCTCGTCACCAGCCATTTGCGCCTCGTTGCCAAGATCGCCATGGGCTATCGCGGCTACGGCCTGCCGATCTCCGAAGTCATTTCCGAAGGCAATGTCGGGCTGATGCAGGCGGTCAAGCGCTTCGAGCCCGACAAGGGATTCCGGCTCGCCACCTATGCGATGTGGTGGATCAAGGCCGCCATCCAGGAATACATCCTGCGCTCGTGGTCGCTCGTGAAGATGGGCACCACGGCGAACCAGAAGAAACTGTTCTTCAACCTGCGCAAGGCCAAGAGCCGCATTTCCGCGCTCGAAGAGGGCGACATGCGCCCCGATCAGGTCAAGCTGATCGCCAAGCGGCTCGGCGTCACCGAGCAGGACGTCGTCGACATGAACCGCCGGCTCGGCGGCGATGCGTCATTCGAACGCGCCGATCCGCGAGGACGGCGATTCCGGCGAATGGATGGATTGGCTGGTCGACGACTCGGTCAGCCAGGAAAGCCGGCTCGCCGAGAGCGAGCAGTCGGAGAACCGCCACAAGGCGCTCGGCGAAGCGCTCACCGTGCTCAACGACCGCGAACGCCGCATCTTTGAGGCGCGGCGGCTGGCCGACGAGCCGATCACGCTGGAAGAGCTCGCCGACGAATTCGGCGTGTCGCGCGAGCGCGTCCGCCAGATCGAGGTGCGCGCTTTCGAGAAGATCCAGAAGGCGGTGAAGAACAACATCGCGCATATGGAAAATCCCGAACACGCAGGCGCAACGGCGGCGGCGATGCATTAAGCGGCGTTCCTGCCTGACGTGTTTTTACGCCGTCATGCCCGGCCTTGTGCCGGGCATCCACGTCTTAAGGGCCATGTAACGCAAAGACGTGGATGGCCGGGACGAAGCCCGGCCACGACGGTTTGAGATACTTGGTGCTATTCCCCCAACGCGCCTTTCAGCGGCCGGTGGCAGGCGAGGATCATCAGCGCCGGCGAGCGCGGCGATGGCCGCGACCATCAGAAAAAATTCGATGTGCGGCATGCGGCTCCAGAAGCTGCCGATGATAGCCGGCCAGAAAGCCGCCGGTGAAACTTGTGGCGAGCCACACGCCCATCATCATCGACAGCATGCGCGCCGGCGCCACTTTGGTGACGAGCGACAGCCCGACCGGCGACAGATAAAGCTCGCCGACCGTGAAGACGGCGATGGCGGCGAGCGACCCACAGCCAGCTCGCCTGGCCGCCTCCGGCGTGCACGGCGGCAAAGGCGTAGATCAGATTGGCCGCAGTCACGCCGAAACAGCCGAGCGCCATTTTGGTCACGGTCGAGGGTTCGGTGCCGCGCGCGGACTGTCGCGCCCACAAGGCAACGACAAACGGCGTGAAGGCAAAAATCATGAACGGATTGAAGGCGAGGAACCAGGTGGTCGGAATTTGCGCCGTCACGCCGAACAGATCGATGGTGCGGTCGACGTCGGCGTCGATCCACAGGATCGTGGTATTGCCGATCTGCTCGTAACAGGCCCAGAATAATGTGTTGGGCACGAGCAGCACCAACAGCGCGACGAGCGCGCGCCATTCGCTGCGGCCGAGCGGGCGGCGTTCGGCAAGCGCCGCCTGCGCCTGGCATCTCGTCCTGCGGCAAGATGCGGCAGCGCATAAAGATAAATGCAAAGCCCGATGCACATGCCGACGCCGGCGGCGGCAAAGCCGTAATGCCAGCCGACTTCCTCGCCCAAGGTGCCGCAGATCAGCGGCGCCAGAAACGCGCCGACATTGATGCCGACATAGAAGATCGAATAGGCGCGGTCGCGGCGATGATCGCCCGGCGCATAAAGCCCGCCGACCTGCGTCGAAATATTGGGCTTGAAGCAGCCCGAGCCGAGGATCAGCGCCAACAGCGCGAACAGGAAAAGCTGCTTCCACCGCCATCATGAAATGGCCGAACGCCATCAGCACCGCGCCGATGACGACGGTGCGGCGCCGGCCGAGCACGCGGTCGGCAAGAAGCCCGCCGAAGATCGGGGTGAAATAGACGAGCCCGGTATAAAGGCCCCAGATCTGCGACGACAACGGCTGCACGTCGAGCGGACCGAACACGCTCTCCAAGGCGCGCTTGAGCCCGAGCAGCCCGACGACGTTGCCGGAATGATCGGCCAACAGCAGATATTTCGTCATATAGAGCACGAGCAGCGAGCGCATGCCGTAATAGGAGAAGCGCTCCCACATCTCGGTGGTGAACAGGTAGGTCAGCCCGCGCGGATGGCCGAACAGGTCGGCAGCACCGCCAGCGTGGCCGGGAATATCCGCCGATACGTTCTCAGCCACGTCGCGCATCCGTGCCCTGTCATGCCCCGCAAATGCGGGGCATCCAGTATTCGCCGACGGGACTTGAATAATCTCCGATGCCCGGCGATTACTGGATCATCCGCATCCGCGGATGATGACAAGAAAGCAAGATCGACGCCACGGAGGAACGATGCTCGGCCGCTCGGCAATCTTGGCGTTAATCCTCTGTGCTCTTGGTCCCCTGGCACAGGCGGCCGAACCGACCCCGCTGCGCGTCAATACCTTCCCCAATGCCAGGGCGCTGCCGTTCTACGTCGCGGCCGATCAGGGCTTCTTCGCCAGGCACGGGCTCGCCGTCGACCTGCAATTCACCAAGGGCTCGGCGGCGCAGCGCGCCGCGCTGGCGAGCGGCGGCGCCGATATCGTGCATTCGGCGGTCGACAATGCGCTGGCGATGATCGCGGCCGGGGACGACGTCGTGATCGTCGGCGGCGGCGACAGCGGCACCAACGAATTCTATGTGCAGGACGACATCAAGAGCTTCGCCGACATTCGCGGTCACGCCATCGTTGTCGATGCCGTCAACACCGCCTATGCGCTGCAGGCGAAGAAAATCCTGCTGCAGCACGGGCTGCAAGCCGGCAAGGACTATACGCTCAATCCGGTGGGCAACGGCGGCTTTCGCCTGCGCGCGCTGTTTGCCGACAAGAACAATGCCGGCGCCATTCTCAATCTGCCGTTCTCGCTCGAAGCCGCCGCCAAGGGCCTGCGCAGTCTCGGCCGCACCACCGATCTGCTCGGACCGTACCAGGCCGGCGGCGATTTCGTGCGCCGCGGCTTCGCGCGCGACCATGCCGACACGCTCGTTCAATATCTTGCCGCCTATATCGAAGCCTTGCGCTGGTCACTCGATCCGAAGAACCGCGCCGCCGCCGTCGCCATCCTCGTGGACAAGCTGAAAATGCCGCAAGATATCGCCGCAAAGAGTCTCGCGCTGATGGCCGAGCCCGGCTTCGGCTTCGCGCCCGACGCCAAATTCGACATGGCAGGATTTGACAACGTCCTGGCGCTGCGCGCCGAGGTCGAAGGCGGCCAAGAGTCCAAACAGCCCGCCGATCCGCAGCATTATATCGATCTGTCCTATTACGACCGCGCCATAAAGCTCGTGAGCAAGGAGTGACAATGCCCGCCACTTATCCCGAAGAAGCGAAGAATTTCCGTCTTATCGGCCATGACGCCTCGGCGGCCTGGGGCGGCGGCTCGCTGGTGCAGATCCACAAGGGCCACGCTTATGTCGGCGCCGTCGGCGGCTCGAGCTATAACGGCCCGGAAGGCTTTACCGTGCACGACGTGCGCGATCCGAAAAAGCCGCGTAAGGTAGGCGAATTCCGCGCGCCGCCCGGCATTCATTGCCACAAGCTGCGCATCGTCGGCGACGACCTGCTTTACGTCAATTCGGAGCGGCTCGCCGGCGACAAAGGCAAGAACGCGCGCGCCGGCTTTTTCATCTTCGACATTTCGACGCCGTCGGCGCCGAAGCCGATCGGCTTCTACGACATGCCGGGCTCCGGCCCGCACCGCTTTGGCGTCGATCTCAAACGCAAGCTCGCCTTCATGCCGAGCGACGCGCCGGGCTGGACCAAGCGGGTGATCTGGACGCTCGATATTTCCGATCCGCTCAAGCCCGAGGTCGTCAGCATCTGGGGCCTGCCGTGGATGAAGACGGATTCGAGCGAAGTCGGCGACGATCCGCATCCGGCCGAGGAGGCTACGACGCTGCACGGGCCGCCGATGATCCGCGGCAACCGGATGTATTGCGCCTGGTGGGGCGGCGGCATGTCGATCATCGACTGCACCGACCTGCGCGACATGAAGCTCGTCGGCCACGTCAAATGGTCGCCGCCGTTTCCGGGCTCCAATCACACCTGCTGGCCGATCGGCGACCGCCCCTATCTCATCGTCACCGACGAAGCGCGCGCCAAGCAGAAATACTGGGACGCGCAATTCATGTGGGTGATCGACGCGCGCGACGAGACGAACCCGCTGCCGATCGCGACCTATATGCCCGAGCGCGAGAAATACTACGACCGGCCCGGCCGCTTCGGCGCCCACAACATCCTGGAGAACCTGCCGGCCGAGGGGCCGTGGAAGGACATCGTGTTTCTGACTTATTTCAACGCCGGGCTGCGCGCGATCGACGTGCGCGATCCGTTACATCCGAAAGAAGTCGGCTGTTACGTGCCGGAGACCCCGGAAGGCACGCCCGGCATCCAGTCGAACGACATCGGCTGCGACGACGAGGGCCGGCTCTATCTGATCGACCGCTGGGGCCAGGGCATGCACATTCTGGAGTATACGGGGTGAAGATTACCGTCATTGCGAGGAGCGCAGCGACGAAGCAATCCAGAAACCGCACCGCCTCACAGGATTGCTTCGCTTCGCTCGCAATGACGAATTATCAGCGTTGTCACCCGTGCTTCTCCGCCGCGTGCCAGTTCGGCTCGTCGGGCGGCGGCGCCGGCGCAAAACCGAATGTCTGCTCGAAGCGCCTGGCATAATCCGCCCACGCCTGCGGATTGACGATGCGCGGCACCGGCTTGCCGTCGAGCGCATCGAGCATCTGCTCGGCGGCGATGCGGCCCATGCGGATGCGCGCCTCCTTGGTGACGCCCGCCATATGCGGCGTCACCATCACGTTGTCGTATTGCATCAGCGGATGGCTGGCGGCCGGCGGCTCTTTTTCCCACACGTCGAGCCCGGCGCCGGCCAGCTTCTTGTCGCGCAAAGCGCGTTCCAGCGCCTCCTCGTCGTGGATCGAGCCGCGCGCGGTGGTGATGAAGAACGCGTCGGGCTTCATCAGCGCGAATTCGCGCGCGCCGATGAGCTTGCGCGTCTCCGGCGTCAGCGGGCAATTGATCGAGACGAAGTCGGCGCGCTTCAAAAGCTCGTCAAGCTCGACCTTTTCCGCGCCGCGCGCCTTCGCCACCTCGGCGCTGACATAGGGATCGTAGGCCAGCACCTTCATCTTGAACAAAATGCCGCCGAGCTCGGCGACGCGGCGGCCGACATTGCCCAGTCCGATAATGCCGAGCGTGCGGCCGTAAGCCTCGCCGCCGGTATAATCGTTGCGGTTCTTGATGGTGCCGGCGCGCAGCGCGCGATCCGAATCCGGCACCCGCTTGACGAGGCACAGCATCATGCCGAGCACGTGCTCGGCCACGGCCTCGGCATTGCCGCCCGATTGATTGACGACCAGCACGCCGCGCGCGGTGCAGGCATTGACGTCGACGGTGTCATAGCCGGCGCCGTTGGTGGAGACGATCAGGAGACTAGGCGCTTTGCCCAACAGCTCGGCGCGGGCGTGATAATGCGGCGCGAGCTCGTCGCGCGCCGAGCTCATCTGATAGGCGTGCGCCGCGGCGAGAACGTCGAGCGCCGCCCGGTCGGGCGACTTCTGCTCGAGCATGTCGAGGCGGATATCGCCGCGTGCCCCAAGCATCTCGCCAAAACCGATCGGCCGGTGCGGCTGCACGCAAAACACCCGCTTGCTGTTGACCACGTTGTTCATTCCCATCCCCTACTCTCGTCGCGTCAAGGCTGCCGCATTTACGCCCGCGGCACGGTGAATGCCGCCAGTTTGGCAATATCGGGAGCGTCGTCGAGCGCCCAGATCGCCGCGATCAGCGGCGCGATGTCGTGGCGCGCATCCCACGCCGCCGCGGCGGCGCGCAGCTTGGCCTCGAGATCGGCGTCGCTCATCGGATTGAGATCGCTGCCGCGCGCCGCCTTCTGCTCGAGCTTATGCAATGTGCCGTCCGCGGTGACGATCTCGACTGCGGCGGCGACGGTCGCGAAGCGCTCGTCGCGCGCGACTTCCACCTTGTCGCGTAGCGCGGCAACGGCGGGATCGTTGACGCAGGCGTCGGCAAATTGCGCGGTGCCGGCCTTGCCGGTGACGAGCGCCGCGGCGACCGCGTGCTGCACGCTGACTTGCGACTGCGCGCTGGTCGTGATGTTCGGCCGGTCGGCGCGCAGCCCCAAGAGCGGATTGCCCGTGACCTTGACCTTGGCGACGACGTCGCGCGGATGATCGCGCCGCCAATCGAGCACGCAATCGAGCACCGGATGCAGCACGAAGCCGCACGGATACGGCTTATACGATGTTTGCATGATCGCGAAGCTTTCGCCCAATCCGTCAGTCGGCGCCGACAGATTCGGCGTCTCATTGAGCGCATGATAATAGCCTTGCGTGCCGGTAAGCGGCTCGGCCGGCCCGGCGAAGTCATTCTCCGCCAGCAGCGCCGCCAGCAAGCCGTTCTTGGCGGCATTGCCGACACCGACGCTTTTTGCCGGCGTGCCGAGACATTCGCACAAGCCGGCCGCTGCCGTCGCCGCGATGCCGAGCGCCCACACCGTCTGCGCCGGGTTTAAGCCCAGAAGCTTGGCGCTGCCCGCCGCCGCCCCGAACACGCCGCAGGTGGCGGTGATGTGCCAGCCTCTGTTGTAATGGCTCGGCGAGATGGCAAGCCCGATGCGGCATGCCACCTCCTGGCCGAGCACGAAAGCGAGGATGAGATCGCGGCCGTGCACGCGCCTGAGCTCGCCGAGCGCCAACAGCGCCGGCATGATCGGCGCGGTCGGATGGATCGCGGTCGGCACATGGGTATCGCAGAAGTCGAGCACATTGGCGCCGGCCGCGTTGAGGAATGCGGCATTGAGGGCGTCGATGCGCTCGCGCCGGCCGATCAGCGCCGCCGGTTTGCCGCCGGAGAATTGCGCCAGCGTGGCAAGCGCGGTCTCGGTCGTCTCGTTCCTGCAGCCGGTCAAGGCGACCGCGAAAAAGTTCAGAAGCGAGCGCTTGGCCTGATGCACGACTGACGGCGGCAGATCAGACCAGCGCGTGTCGACGACGAAGCGCGCCAGCCGCTCGGTGACGCCGGGATTGGTCAACATCCTCGCCCCACGGTCACCCGGCCGCGTGCAGGCGCTTCTATTCCGCCGGCGCCGCGGTGGCGGCCGGATCGGCCTGCATGGTCGGGCGCGCCAGCATCAGGAACACAAGAAACAGCGCGCCGATGAAGCACGGCACCGCGGCGGCGTAGAAAATGCCGCCGACCTGGTAACCGAGCCCGACCAGAATGCCGGTCAGCACCGGCCCAAAAACCTGGCCGACGCGGCCCATGCCCATCGCCCAGCCGATGCCGGTCGAGCGGATCGCGGTCGGATACATGCCCGCCGCCACGGCGATCAGGCCGGTGCCGGTACCGCCGACGAAGAAGCCGGCGAGGAAGGACGCGGCGCCGAGCGTCACCATCGACGTCGTCGCCTGGCCGAACCAGGCAAGACACACACCGCCGATGATGAAGCCGGGGATGAGAACCCGGAACGCACCGCCGCGGTGGACCGCCCAGCCCGAGAGCGCGCTGGCGATGACGCTGCCGAGATTGTTCAGCCCGATGATGAGCGCGGCCGCCGAGAGCGAGAAGCCGACCGAATGCAGCACCGCCGGAGTCCAGAACGTGACCGTGACCAGGACCATGAACACCATGAAGAACGGCACCCAGAGAAGGACGGTCGGCACGGCGCGGCCTTCCATGAACAGATGCTTGACCGGAACGCCTTCGCGGGCCGGATCGGGCGGCGCGACCAGCTCGACGCCGGCGGGGACTTCGCCCGGCATGATGCGCTCCAAGGTGCGCCGCACCTCGCCCTGACGGATGTTGCGGGCGAGCAGGAAGCGAATAGATTCCGGAAGCCAGATCGAAAGGACGATGGCAATCACGATCGGCGCCACCGCGCCGATATAGAACACCGACTGCCAGCCGAAGGTGGGGATGACCCAGGCGCTGGTCAGCGACCCGATCAAGCCGCCGCCGGGAAACGACGCGAACAGCACGGTGACGAAGACGTCGCGCAGCCGCCGCGGCGCGAGCTCCGCGCCCATGGCGAGAAACGCCGGCGTCACGCCGCCAAGCCCGAGCCCGGCGAAGAACCGATAGGCGAGCAATTCGTTAAGCGTGGTCGATTGCGAGGTCAGGTAGCTGAAAATCGCGAACACGATCATGGCGACGATCATGAACCACTTGCGGCCGAACAGATCCGCCAGCGGCCCGAACGACAGCGCCCCGATCGCCGCGCCAAGGAGGCCCGCCGAACCGACCTGGCCGAATTGCGGCATCGGCAGATTGATCTGGTGCGCGATGGCGGGCGCCGTATAGCCGATCGCCTGGGTGTCGAAGCCGTCGAGCGCCGCCACCAGCATGCACAACACGAGGACGCCGATTTGAAAGCCGGTGACCGGATGCCGGTCGATCAGTTCGATGACGTTGACTTTATTTGCCGCCGCAGCCATGGCGCTCCCTCGGAATTCGCCGCGGCAGGAGCCGCAGCTTTGTTTTGCCGTCCTGCTTACTCGGTTACGTCGGCCCCTTCAATCGCTCAAGCCGCGTCATGCCGCGGTCGCGAATCCTAGCGCCTTGCTGGCCAGCGCCGCCCCTTCCACCAGCGCGCGCAATTTGGCGAAAGCGATCTGCGGATGCGAGCGGCCGCCGAAGCCGCAATCGCTGCCGGCGATGAGATTTTCCTTGCCGACGAGGCGCGCATAGCGCTGCAACCGCTGCGACACAAGCTCGGGATGCTCGATCACGTCGGTCGAATGGGTGACGACGCCGGGAATGAGAATCTTGCCGTCGGGCAATTTCACCGTTTCCCACACCGCGACTTCGTGCTCGTGCCGCGCATTGGCGCCTTCGATCAGGAAGCCTTGCGCCTTCACCTTGAGCACCAGATCGACGATATGCGTAAGCTCGAGGTCGTAGGCGTGCGGGCCGTGCCAGCTACCCCAGCACAGATGATAGCGCACGCGATCTTCCGGGATGTTGCGCAGCGAATAATTGAGCGCCTCGATGCGCATATCGCAGCGGGCGCGAAACGCCTCGAGCCCCATGGCCATGCCGATGCGATCCCACAACGCCGGCAGCCAGGCATCGTCGATTTGCAGGATGAGGCCGGCGGCGACGATGGACTCGAATTCGACCCGCATCGCTTCGCCGAGCGCGAACACATAGGCCTCGTCGTTCTTGTAGAAGCGGTTGCGGCGATAGACTTCGAGACTTGCCGGCGCGGTCGAGGTCAGGAACACGTTTTGCGTTCCGGCGGCTGCAACGGTGACGTCGATTTCCTGTTTCAGCTCCGCCATGCCGACATAAGCGACGGGGCCGGTGCAGGCCTGCACCGGGCGTTTCTTGGCGATCTGCGCGCCCGGCGTATAGAACAGCGTGCCGCGCTCGCTGGCGTATCTGTAGAAGTCGGCGAACTCCTCGCGGTCCTTGCCCTGCTCGACGAGCGGCTTGCCGTCCGGCTCCGCGATCTCGGTGAAGCCGCCGAACCGCTTCTGCATGTAGCGCAGCCAGTCGCCGCCCTTGGCGTATTCGCCTTCGTTGACGATATCGATGCCGATGTCGCGCTGGCGCTGGACGATCGCGGCAACGTCGGCTGAAAGCGCGCCGTCGTCGCCCGCCGCCACGCCGCGCTCGAGCGACAGAAACGGCAGGCTGCCGACATGGGTGGTCAAAATGTGCGACGTCGAGCGCTGCATGATGGACCTTCACGTTTTTTGGTGCGGTATTGTCGGGCTTGTCATGGCGCCGCGCAACGGTGGGCCAAGCGTGGGCAGTAAGCCATCGATTCCCCTCTTCCCATCGGGTTGAAACGTCATCATCACCCTCCCCACAGCCGCTCGAGCCGCGCCCATTCGAAAATCGTGATCCGCCCCGAAATCTTCTTCGCTTTCGATGCTCTCCTGCGGTCCTTGACCCGTTCCCAGCACTCCATCGGTTTGTCGCTGATGCAAGTGCGCGCCCGTTTGCAGCGCTTGTTAGCGCAGAAGCGGAACGAACCGAGGAGATCGCATTGCGCGCGCCGCACCAATCGAACGCGCGTGTCGGTCGACGCCTTGCGCCATTCTTCCAGCGTCAAACGGCCGGGGAAGCTTCTTTTGCCTGGCATCGATGATTCTCCGCTTGTTTGATTCGTCGTCTTCATCCTGCCCCGCGACAGCGGGGAAGGGGGACCGCGCCCTTGCGCGGTGGAAGGGGCGTCTGACTCGTCGCTCCGTTTTCGTCGCAAAAAAGTCGTCACCGCCTGCGCCCACTGCATCCTGCCCCGCGAAAGCGGGGAAGGGGGACCGCGCCCTTGCGCGGTGGAAGGGGCGTCTGACTCGTCGCTCCGTTTTCGTCGTAAGAGAAATCGTCACAGCCCGCGCCCCCTCCACCATGCTTCGCATGCGCGCCTCCCTCTCCCCGCCTGCGGGGAGAGGGTTGGGGTGAGGGGGCCTCTCCGCTGGGCGCGGAATTGGTGCAGCACCTGAAATGCCGTCGCTTGGTCCGTCACGCTCAGAATTGCGGAGAGGCCCCCTCACCCTCGTTCCCCACTTCGGGGGTCACTCGACCTCTCCCCGCGCGCGGGGAGAGGTGACAAGCACCCATCGTTCTCGCGATGCCCCTTCGCATCCGAGGTCTGCCCACGCCACGGTATGAAAGCCCTTCCATTCGTCTCCCTTCAAAAAGAAGGGAGGCGGGCGCCGCTCGGCGCACCCTCGGGATCCGCCCCCGCCGCAGTAGGACGAAAGCCTGCTGCGAGGTCGGCGAGCACCATCGCTTCTTCCCGCACAGCGCGGATCGAAACGGCGGCGCCCTCGCCTTACGGCGCCCACCGCGGTCATGCGCCGAGAGTTTGACCTCTCGACTTGGCCCCGGGCCGCGCTTCCTGGAATTGCCGGGTGCAAACGGGAGGACCCTCCCCGGCGCCAGTGCAGCGAGCACCTCGCACTCCGATCACGCGCCGGAGGGTTCGATGCCCAAGGCCGCCCGGATCGGCAGTGTATCGCTACCGCTCCGGGAACCGCTCCCGCCCCGTCTCCGGAGTACCCTCGCGAAGGCGTCCTTCGAGGGCGGGATTTTGATCTTGGGGACGAATGTAACTTAAATAGAGATGAACGTCAATATATCAGTTACAGAGACAAAGCAGGGGGAAACGCCGATGTTAATTCGCGACTGGGGGACAGAAAGTACCGATTTACCCTTTACTTTCAGCACTCTCTGTGAATCAATCGGTTGTGGCGCGAGGAACACACCAACCAACAATCAATAAATATTGAACCGTAGAACTTGTCGCACCCACTTGTCTCTGGTTTAGTTATATATTAACTGCGTGATGGACAAGATGAAAGACTCCAGCCAGCCTATGGCAAGGAACTTTCCTCTGGTCTATCGCGGAGCAGCAGGAGATATTCGCCTTGGGCCCGAAGCTTACTCCGAATACAAAAAAGTAATTCAACTAGCTGAAATGGCTGATGAAATCGCGGTGAAACGAAAGACGCATATTGAGCGTTACTTTCGAGAGTTCTGCGATAATGTGGATGTCCATAGGCGGCTGTCGCCAGAGAAATTTAAGAAGGAAGGAAACTTTCCGGATGGTCATCACGGAAAAATGCCAATCTGGACTTTCAAGTCTTGGCAATGGCGTCTTTATGGCACCACCCTCACCGTAGAAGGCCGCCGCTGCTTCGTGGGCATGAAGGTGGATGACGCCAAGAAGCAAGATCGAGCCAACCAAACTTTACTTAGGAATGCGGCATTGGAAATTGGCGAAGTGGTCGAATACCGGCTGCGAACGTAGGAGTAGACGATGAGCAAGATTAGAAATCCCGTCGATCCGAAAATCATCGAAGCCGAAGAGCACCTGCTAATCGACTGCCAAATTCTGTTGCAGGAGATGATCAGCAGCAAAAATATGACTTGTTCGGCTTTGGCAGAAAGAGCTAGAATCTCTAAAGCGCGCTTGTCCCAACTTATGCGCCCGGAAGCTAATCCTACGGTTAAGACGATGGCGCGTCTTTTTCATGCGCTTGACGAGGAACTTGTCGTCAGCACGAAAAAGAAGGAGGGCTACGGAAGCGCTCTCATTCCTGAACGTCGGACGGAAGGTGAGCACTGGAATTGGACGCAAACGCCGAACGCGACAGCCAAAGATGACGCGCGATTTGTCGCCGTGTTGAAAGAGGCGTCAAAAGGCGCGGCCGTGTCTAACGACAACCATAGTCCGGTTGTCGTTATGGAGTCGGATGTGATGACGGCTCTCGAAGCCGCCTGAGACCGCCATGGACACTACCGAAAATGCGGCACAGGCTCCCTTGCCTATGCCGACCGCCGAAGACGGGCCAACCGTCGAAAACAAGCGCGCCAATTATAATAGGTTAGTACGAACGGCGCGCCTCGCTTCGCTCATTTTGGATGATGTAAAATTCAAAATTTTACCGGAAGCGCTTGGGGTAAACAAAGCTCTCTTAAAGAGAGATTTGAATGTTAGCACGAAGTTAATGTCGAGCGGACTGACAGACGGCACGTGCGTAGGAAATATTGTTTGGACGGTCCAATATAAATTCCAGAAGAGAAGTATCGTTAGATGTACGGCATCTTACATCATATCGTACGACGGAATCGAAAACTGCTCCGAGGAAACCGTAGCAATTTTTGTCGATAACGTCGGAAAAGTAGCCACGTATGCTTACCTTCGCGCACTTTTCGCCCACTTGGATTGGTCCGCCAACCTTGGTTCTCCCCCACTCCCAATCGTTCAATTCCTACCGAAACTGTAATTTGGACAAAGAGACCTCCCGCATGCGTCGATTATGACCATCGGCAAATGAGGATCGATCAAGGCTGTAAGGGCCTAATCGCGATCTGACTTTCCCGACTGCATTCAAGGATGAGCGTAGTGGATCAGCTACTCAGCTGTTCTGTGGTCTGGCTCGTCTTGACATTCGAGAAAGGAGGCCAAATTGGCCACTGAATATAAACCCGGCGACAAGGTTGAGCGCTCTGGCGTGTACCGCGTCATCCACGACAAGAATCACACCGAAGAACATGAGGTGACCTGCGTTTACGGAAAGCACTTTCCGCCCTGCAATCACTGCGGAAATCACCCGCGCTTCGTGCCGGTGTACTTGGCTCAACACATCGAAAGCAACGAGCATTTTAAGGAGTAGGTCAGGACCAGATTTTCACTGAACAACGCCAAACGAGGCGATGGGTCTCATCGCCTCGTTTCAATATGATCCGGGATAAGAACCGCAATCTCAAGCGGCTTCGCCGATTTCGAGCCGCACGGCGAGCCCTGCCGGCCGCGCCAGGTTCATCAGCGCATCCAGGCTGAATTTGTCGATCCGGCCGCGCATCAGGTCGTTCAAGCGCGGCTGGGTGAGACCCAAGCGGCGCGCCGCCGCGGTCTGACTGATCTTCCAGCCCTCGACCCGGCCGCGTAGCGCAATCATCAGCGCCGAACGCGCGCGCATGTTGGCGGCTTCCGTCGATGTGTCTTCGAGCGCGTCCCAGACACTGGCGAATTTTTTGCGTTTCATCGTCAGTCTTTGTGCAATTCACGAAACCGCTTGGTCGCGAGCGCGATTGTTATATCGATATCGATATAATGGTCAATTGTGAGCGCGACGGCCCGAGCGCCCGAACAGCATCCTTCGAGGGCCGCTTCGCGGCCGCCTCAGGATGAGGGGAAAGGCCATTCGCCGCGCGTCGTCGCAATGACGATGCAATGATCCGTCATCCTGAGGTGCGAGCCAACGGGTCCGCGCGAAGCGCGCGGCCCGACGACAGGCTCCGCGAGCCTCGAAGGACGACGGCCACCCAAGTCGGCTATAGCCGACTTGCACTTAACATTCTCGAAATCGGCAAGCCGATTTCGCTTGCACCTGAGCAGCATCCTTCGAGGGCCGCTTCGCGGCCACCTCAGGATGAGGGGGAAAGGTCCTTCGCCCGCCTCGTCACCACCGGACTTGATCCGGTGGTCCATGCTGACGTGACAATCAGCATGGATTGCCGGGTCAAGCCCGGCAATGACGACTTTTGGTAAGCTTGCGAGCCTCGAAGGACGACGGCCATCCAAGTCGGCTATTGCCGACTTGGCACTTAACATTCTCGAAATCGGCTTGCCGATTTCGATTGCGCCTGAGCAGCATCCTTCGAGGCCCGCGCTGCGCGCGGGCACCTCAGGATGAGGGGGAAAGGCCCCTCCCCCACTCTCGCGGGGGCGGATGCAACTCATCGCGTCGCTTGCGTTGCGGAAAACTCTCCACGGCCCGCGCCCCCTCCACCGCGCTTCGCGCGGTCCCCCTCCCCCACTCTCGCGGGGGCGGATATACCGCCCCCATGCCCGAACTCGACGCCATCATTATCGGTGCCGGCCATAATGGGCTGACTTGCGCCGCTTATCTCGGCCTGGCGGGATTGAAAGTCCGCGTGTTCGAGCGGCGCGGGGTGGTCGGCGGCGCTTGCGTGACCGAGGAGTTTCATCCGGGCTTTCGCAACTCGACGGCCGCTTACACGGTGAGCCTCCTGCAGCCCAAGGTCATCCGCGAGCTCAAGCTTGCCGCGCACGGGCTTTGCATCGTCGAGCGCCGCGCGCAGAATTTTTTGCCGCTGCCGGACGGGCGATACCTTCTCACCGGCGAAGGCCGCACCGCAGCGGAAATCGCCAAATTTTCCGCGCGCGATGCGGCGCGCTACGGCGCCTACCAGGCCGAGATCGGCCGCGTCGCCGACGTGCTGCGGAGCTTCTGCTGTCGGCGCCGCCCACGCTACGGATGGATGGCTTGCGCAGCCTGTTCGGCGGCATCGGCGCGTTCGGCGGGCTCGGGCGGCGGCTGTGGCGGGACCAAGCGCTCGCCGCGGCGCTGCGCCTGTTTCGTCAATCCGCGGGTGACATGCTCGACGGCTGGTTCGACAGCGATCCGATCAAGGCCGTGCTCGGCTTCGACGCGGTGGTCGGCAATCTCGCCAGTCCCTATGCGCCGGGCTCGGCCTATGTGCTCCTTCATCACGCCTTCGGCGAGGTCAACGGCAAGCGCGGCGTCTGGGGCCATGCGATGGGCGGCATGGGCGCGATCACGAAAGCGCTGGCGCGCGCCGCGGGCGGCGCCGGCGTGCGCATCGACACCGGCGCCGCGGTGCGCGAAGTGCTGATCGAGCGCGGCCGCGCCGCTGGCGTGGTGCTGCAAGACGGCACGGCGGTGCGGGCGCGCGCCATCATCGCCAATGTCGATCCGCACTCTCTGTTTCAGGCGCTGCTGCCGGCCGACGCGGTGCCGCGCGCCGCCGCCGCGCGCATGCGCGACTGGAAAGCCGGATCCGGAACCTTCCGGATGAATGTGGCGCTGTCGCAGCCTGCCGGATTTCACCGCGCTGCCGGGTGCGGGCGACCATCTCACCGCCGGCATTATTCTCGCGCCGAGTCTCGGCCTATATGGACGAGGCCTATCGCGACTGCCGCGATCGCGGCTGGAGCCGAAAGCCGATCGTCGAACTGGTCATTCCGTCGACGCTCGACGATAGCCTCGCGCCAAAGGGCGCCCATGTCGCGAGCCTGTTCTGCCAGCATGTCGCCCCGACTTTCGCCGACGGGTCGAACTGGGAGGCGCACCGCGAGACGGTCGCCGACCTCATGATCGACACCGTGGAGGCTTACGCGCCGGGCTTCAAGGCAAGCGTGATCGCGCGGCAAAGCCTCGCGCCCGCTCGACCTCGAGCGCATCTTCGGCCTGCCGAACGGCGACATCTTCCATGGCGCGATGACGCTCGATCAGCTGTTTGCCGCGCGGCCGATGCGCGGCTATGCCGATTACCGCATGCCGGTGGCGGGCCTTTATCTGTGCGGCGCCGGCGCGCATCCCGGCGGCGGCGTGACGGGCGCGCCAGGCCACAATGCGGCACACGCCGTGCTGGCCGATTTCGCCAAACGCAACGGCGCGGCGCGAACTAAACTCTGAATTACCCGCCGATGCAGGTGACAGCGCGAGGATTTGCGGCTATTCGCGCATCATGTCTTCGCGCTTTTTTCGAATTGGCCGTGCGGTCACCGGTCTCGGCATGTTCGCCACCAAGCCGATCAAGCGCGGCACCGCCATCGCCACCTATCGCGGCCCGCGCATCACCACCGCAGAAGCCGACCGTCTCGAAAAGCGCGGCGCGAGTTACCTGTTCACGCTCAACAAGCAATGGACCATCGACGGCTCGCCGCGCTGGAACGTGGCGCGCTATATCAATCATTCCTGCAAGCCGAACGCCAAGCCGGTGACCCGCAAGGGCCGCATCGTCATCGTGGCGGCGCGGCGCATCGAGCCGGACGAGGAAATCACCTATCACTACGGCGAAGAATACCTGCAATGGTTCATCGAGGACGGCGGCGGCTGCAAATGCGCCGCCTGCCGAAGAAAGCGGACGCTGCGCCGCCGCCGCGCCCGGCTGAAGGCGAAAAAGCACAAGTAAGCCCGCACTTCGTCATTGCGAGCGAAGCGAAGCAATCCAGACGGCGTTCCAGACTGGATTGCTTCGTCGCTTTCGCTCCTCGCAATGACGGTTTTTTGTCAAAACACAAGTAGCTCAGCCGGTTAGGGCCGGCACGCCCTGTGCGCTTTAAGCGCGCTTGATGACGCTGTGCGTTATCCCCCGCCTCGTCTAAGCTCACCGCACGGTCGGAATTCACTGTCGGTGGGGGACGGACATGACGATGACCGATGCAGCGCTGTGGCTGATTCTCATAGCACTTCTTGCCATCGTGCCGATCGGCTGCGTGATGACGCGGCCGAAGAAAAAAGACGACGCCAAAACCGTCGTTAAATAACGGCTACTCCGCCGCCAGAGCGGCATCGCCGCGGCCGGCGCGCACCAGCCGGCCGGGCAGCGCACCGGTATGTTCGCCGCGCTGGAAGATCGGCTCGCCGGCGACCAGCGTCGATTCATAGCCGGTGACGCGCTGCACGAAGCGGCGGCCGGCCGCCGGCATGTCGTGGACGAGCTCGGGCTTTTGCACCTGCAGGTTTTCGAAATCGATCAGATTGACGTCGGCGCGCTGGCCCGGCGCCAAGCGGCCGCGGTCCGACAGCCCGAAGAAATCGGCGGTCTCGCTGGTCTGCCGCTTGACCAGATGCTCGAGCGGCAGCCGCGGGCCGCGGCTCCGATCGCGGCCCCAATGCATCAGCATGAAGGTCGGCACGCCGGCATCGACGATCGAGGTGCAATGCGCGCCGCCGTCGGAGAGGCCAAGCAGACAGGCCGGATCGTTGAGCATGTCGAAGATCGGCGCGTGGTCGCCGGTGACATAATTGACCACCGGGAAATACAGATACTGGCCGTCGTCGCCGGTGATGTAGTCGTACGCCACTTCGTCGGGCGGCCGGCCGGAAGCGGCGGCGATCGCGGCGACGCTCTTCTGTGGGGCCGGCTCGTAATCCGGCGGATTGCCCATGGTGTAGAAGCGGTCCCATTTGCGTGTCACCGCCTGGCGGAATTGCGCGAGCTTGGCCACTTCGGCGTCGGACGGCTGCTCGGCGAGAATCCGCCGCCGCGTCTCTGGATCGCGCAAGCGGCGGCGCTGTTCTTCGATGGGGAGGCTTTCGAGCGCCTTGTAGCTCGGCCGCACCGTGAACGGATTAAGCGCGGTGCCGATGCCCATCATGACGCCGATCGGGCGGCCGGCGATCTGCGCGGTGAACGACAGCCCTTCGGCGCGCGCCGCATGCGTCGCTTTGAGAAGCCGCTGCCAGCGCTGCGGGTCCTCGTAGCGGTCGGTGAGCAAAAACCAGACCGGCCGGCCGGTCGCCCGCGCCAGCCGCGTCATCCAGGCGAGCTCGTAATCCTCGTCGTCGAAATCGGAATTCATGCCGAAGGCGCCCATGCCGACGGCGCCGAGCGCCGAGCCGATGCCGACCAGCTCCTCGGCGTCCGCATCGCGCGACGGCACCAGTTCGCCGTCCGGCGTCTTGTGCGAATCGGTGCGCGAGGTGGTGAAGCCGAAGGCGCCGGAGCGCAGCGCCTCGACGGTGAGGCGGCGCATGGCGGCGATGTCGTCAGGCGTTGCCGGCTCGCGGCGCACCGCGCGGTCGCCCATCACATAGACGCGCAGCGGCAGATGCGCGATCTGCGCGGCGATGTCGATGGCGCGCGGGCGGCGCTCCAATTCGTTCATGAATTGCGGAAAGCTCTCCCATTCCCAGGTGAGGCCTGCGGCCAGCACCGGATTGGGAATTTCCTCGACGCCTTCCATCAGATCCATCAGCGCGCCGCGATGCTCCTTCTTCACCGGGGCGAAGCCGACGCCGCAATTGCCGAACATCGCGGTGGTGACGCCGTGCCAGCACGACGGCGCCAACAGCGGATCCCACATCGCCTGGCCGTCGTAATGCGTATGCACGTCGACCCAGCCCGGCGTGACCAGAAGCCCGTCGGCGTCGATCTCTCGTTTGCCCGGTCCCTGCTTGCCGCCGACCGCGGCGATGCGGCCGCCTGCGATAGCGACGTCGCCGGAAAACTTAAGCCTGCCGGTGCCGTCGACGATGGTGCCGCCGCGAATGACGATGTCGTGCATGGGTTTTGTTTCCTCAAAGACCGGGCTTTTCGGCTTGGTGCCGCATTTTGCGCGAATGATGCACCCGCGCCGGGGCCCGCGCAACGTGCCGTTAACGCTTCATTCACCATAAGCTTCTATCGCGCACAGGGGGCCGGCGGTTGGGGAGATCGTCCATGCGCAGACTTGTTCTGACAGCTTTCGCTGCGGCCGCGCTGTTGTCCGCCGGCCTGGTCGGCGGGCATGCCGCGGCAGCAACCACGTCGGCGGCGCCGGCAGCGGCGGCGGCGAGCCAGCCCTTGGTTCGCCAAGCGTCGATCGTCTGCGGCGGCACCGGCTGCAATGCCGTCCCCACCAAATCGCAAAAGAAGCGCAAGTTTAAGGCGCTCGGCAACGGCTGAGCCAAAGCGCGCGGCCTCGGTTGCGGCTCCCATTGCGGAGACGGTCATTGCCGGATTTGCCGGCCTGGCAGCATGTTTGTGCCGCCGCCGTTCGCTTTTGCAGCAAGACATTTTTATCGTCCGGCCGGCCGGCCTAACCCATTGAAAACAAGGTCATAATACTCCAATTCAGGCGCCGGGCCCGCGGCTTTTGCGGGCAAGGTGCAGCCGTGACGCCCATCCCCGCCATCGTGCTTTTGTCAGCTTTTCTCATCGGCCTTGTGTTCGGCGCCGTGGATCTTTTGAGCGGCTTCTGCCTGACCAGCGGGCTGCGCAATTGGTGGACGCAGGCCGACGGCCGGCTGGTGCGAAGCTTTGCGCTGGCGCTCGCGGTGGCGATTGCCGGCACGCAGATTTTGGCGGCATTCAACCTCGTCGACCTCGGCCAATCGATCTATTTGCAGCCGGCGTTCTCGGCGCCGCTGATGCTCGTCGGCGGCGCTGCTGTTCGGTTACGGCATGGTGGCGGCCAACGCTTGCGCGTCGCGCGCGCTGGTGCTGCTCGGGCGCGGCAACCTGCGTTCGCTCGTTGTCGTCGTGACGGTCGCGGTGACCGCGGAAATGACGCTGAAAGGGCTCGGCGCGCCGCTCCGGCTCATGGCGCTGCACGCAACGCAAACCAGCCTGCACGACGTCTCAGTTCCGGCGCTGTTGGGCGCCGCCGGCCTTCATGACGCGCCGGCGCATCTCCTCGCCGCGGCCGCCATCAGCTTGGGCCTGTTCGCCTTCGCATTTTACTCCGCACCGTTCCGGCAGGCCAAAGGGCTGATCGCCGCCGGCATCGCCATCGGTCTGTTGATCCCGGCCGGCTGGTTCGCCACCGGCACGCTCGGCGCCGATCCGTTCAATCCGGCGCCGATCGCGTCGCTCACTTTCGTCGCGCCGCTGTCCGACACCTTGCAATACATGATGCTGTCGACCGGCTCGACGCTCTCCTTCGGCATTGCGGTGGTGGCCGGCGTGCTCGTCGGCAGTTTCGTCACCGCGCTCGTCACGCGGCGCTTTGCCCTCGATGGTTACACGTCGCCGCGCCACATGCTGCGCTCGCTCGGCGGCGCGGCGCTGATGGGGGTGGGCGGCGCGCTCGATTACGGCTGCTCGATCGGCCAGGGCCTGACCGGGCTGTCGACGCTCGCGGTGCCGTCGGTCCTGGCGGCGACCGGCATTCTCTGCGGCGCCGCGGCGGCGCTGAAGAGCCCGGTGCGGATCGCGGCGCTGGCGGCGGCGTAACGGCCCCCTCGTCATTGCGAGCAAAGCGAAGCAATCCAGACGGCTGGATTGCTTCGTCGCTTCGCTCCTCGCAATGACGGCTTACGCCGCAAGACGGACGCGCGCGTCCTCCAGCACCATGTCCGCGCCCTTCTCGCCGATCATGACGGCAGCGGCGTTGGTGTTGCCGGACACCACCGTCGGCATGATCGACGCATCGATCACGCGCAACGCATCGAAGCCGCGCACGCGCAAGCGCTCATCGACCACGGCGTTCGGGTCGTTGCCCATGCGGCAGGTCGAGGTCGGGTGATAGACCGTGGTGCCGTTGTCGCGGGCGAAGGCAAGAAGCTCGTCGTCGCTCTGGCAATTCGGCCCTGGTACCCGCTCTTCGGCGATATAGCGGCGCATCGCCTGCTGGCCCATGATCCGGCGCAACACTTTCAGTCCGGCGACCACGGTGTCGCGATCGTTGCGCGTGGAGAGATAGCGCGGCTGGATCGCCGGCGGCACGTTCGGATCGGCCGATTTGATGCGCACGAAGCCGCGGCTCTCCGGGCGCAACTGGCAGACCGAGGCCATGAAGCCGGGGAACGTATGCAGTGCGGCGCCGGCGGCATCGGCGCTGAAAATGAGAAAATGGATTTGCACGTCGGGCGTCGCCAATTCCGGCCGCGTGCGCAGGAACGCACCGGCATAGCCGGCGCCGATGGTGAGCAGCCCCTTGCGCGTCATCAGGTAACGCAAGCCGGCGGCGTAACGGTGGCGCCAGTGATGGATCACTTCGTTCATGGTGATCGACTCGGTGCAGCGCAACTGCATGCGCACCTGAAGGTGGTCCTGCAGATCGGCGCCGACGCCGGGCAGATCGGCGATGACCGCAATGCCGAGCTCGCGGAGAATTTTCTCCGGTCCGAGCCCGGAAAGCTGCAACAGCTGCGGCGAGTTGAACGCGCCGCCGGCGAGGATGATTTCGCCGCCGGCATAAGCGGTGCGCGTCGCCTCGCCCTGGCGATATTCGACGCCGATGGCGCGCCGGCCGGAAAACAGCACGCGGGTCGCAAGCGCATTGGATACGATTGCAAGATTGCGCCGCTGCCGCGCCTGCCGCAAATAGCCGACCGCCGTCGACCAGCGCCGTCCGTTCCTCGCCGTCAACTGGAAATAGCCGGCGCCTTCCTGGCGCGCGCCGTTGAAATCGTCGTTGCGCGGGTAGCCGGCCGCTTGCGCCGCCGTGATAAAGGCCTCGCACAACGGGTGCGGTTCGCACACGTCGGACACCGCAAGCGGACCGCCGACGCCATGCAGATCGTCGGCGCCACGTTCCTGGTCCTCGGCGCGCCGGAAATACGGCAGCACGTCGGCAAAACCCCAACCGGCATTGCCAAGCTGCCGCCAGTGGTCGAAATCCTCGTGCTGGCCGCGAATATAGAGCAGGCCGTTGATCGAGCTCGAGCCGCCCCACACCTTGCCGCGCGGCTGAATGATGCTGCGATTGTTCAACTCAGGCTCCGGCTCCGACTTGTAAAGCCAATTGACCTTGGCATTGTCGAACAGCTTGCCGAAGCCGAGCGGCACATGAATCCAGAAATGGCGGTCGTGCCCGCCGGCCTCAATGAGCAGCACGCGATGCCGGCCGGACGCGGTGAGCCGGTTGGCCAGCACGCAGCCGGCCGAGCCGGCGCCGACGATGATGTAGTCGAAACTTGCTTCAGGCGGGTTCACGTCACTGCCCCGGGTGAGGTCCGACCGCGAGATTAGCGCGAATCCCCGCCGATGACATCTCAATCGAGACCGGCGCGGCGAAAGCCGTCAAGATAATGGGCAAGCTCGGCATCGTGCCGGATCGGCATCTCTTTTGCGATCCAGGCCAGTGAAATATTGGGTTGCGCCCGGCGAAGCTCCTGCAAGGCTTGCGCGGCAATCTCTTCGTGTCCGGCCATGGCCGCCGACGACGTCAGCACGCGGTGGGCACCGACGAAATCGCCGCGTTGGCGAATCGCTTCGTGCGACAACCGCATGGCCTCCTCGTAGTTGCCGCCGATGAATTGGGCATAGGCGGCAATGCCGCAATAGACCGCTGAAAAAGGATCGCGCGGGCTCAATCGCGATGCGCGCCGGGCTGCCGCGTCCCCCTCCTGCCACCGCCCGCTGTAGGAGAGCGCGAGCCCATAATAGCCTTGGGCGAGAGCGAAGTTCGGGTTAAGCCGCAGCGCCAACTCGAATTCCGCGAGCGAATCTTCGAAACGGCGTGCAAAGAGGTGAACATGCGCCAGCGCGTTATGCGCCCACGGGTCTTCGCTGTCGGCGCGGAGGGCGGCCTCGGCTGAATGCTCGGCGATCTTCATTGCCCGCCCAGTGTCCGCCCAGCCCATGTGAGCGGTGAACATATAGCTCGTGGCAAGCACGCCGAACGCCTGGCCGTAATTCGGATCGATCGCGGTTGCCTTTTCCAAAAGCGCCTGTGCGACCACATTATCCTGTCGGGTGACCCGCCAGTAATGCGACAGCGCCCGCATCACCAGATCCCACGCGTCCATGCTTTCCGGCGGCTTGCGCTTGGCATGGAAGTTCTCGGCCGCATAGAGCTGCGGTTCGACCGCCGCGACGATGGCTTCGGTGATTTCGTCCTGCACCGCGAACACGTCGGCGATGTTGCGATCGTAGCGCTCGGCCCAGATGTGGCCGCCAGTGGCGACATCGTTGAGCTGCGCGGTAATGCGGACGCGGTCGTCAACCCTGCGCACGCTGCCTTCGACGACATAGCCGACGCCGAGTTCCTCGGCGATCTGCTTCATATGGACCGCCCTGCCCTTGTAAATGAATGACGAATTGCGGGCGATGACAAAGAACCAGCGCAGCTTTGACAAAGCGGTGATGATGTCTTCGCTGATGCCGTCGGAGAAATATTCCTGGGCTGGATCGCCGGTCATGTTGCTGAATGGCAAGACCGCAATCGCGGGCCGGTCCGGCAACGGCAGCGCCGCGCGCGACGATACATAGCCGGCGTCCTGGGTCCCGCTTGCGCTTTTCACTTCACCGACAAAGCGCAATCCCTTGCGCGCAATTGTACGAATGAGCTTTTGCTGTTCACCGTTGTCGCCGACCGCCTTGCGCGCGGCGTTGATGCGGCTGGTCAGCGTCGAATCGGACACGATCCGGCCGCCCCAGACCGAAGCGATCAGATCGTCCTTGCTGACGACCCGCTCGCGATTTTGCATAAGGTAGACCAGCAGATCGAACACCTGCGGTTCGACATCGACCGCTTCGGAGCCCCGCCGCAACTCCCGGCGCTCCATATCAAGTACATGATTAGAAAAGAAAAACTGCATTTGTCTGGCTGCCCGACCGTGCAACGCCTCAAGCGATAATCAAGCTTATATCAGGACCAAATCAAGGTTCGGACAAAGTCTTCCGGCAGCGCCCATCCCATAACAGTGCTTCGCCGTCGCGCTCACGCGCGCAGGATCGGAGGATGCCATGAGCCAGCTTCAATCCGTCGGTCAGACGGCGCCAGAGACCAGGGCCAGTCTCACCGGCCGCGCCATCGCCTTTCTCTATGGCATCATCGCTTACGTCGTATTTTTTGCCAGCTTCCTTTACGCCATCGGCTTCGTCGAGACACTCATTGTGCCGACGAACATCGACACCGGAATTTCCGCACCGACGGCGCAGGCACTCGTGATCAATCTGATCCTTATGTCGCTGTTTGCCATTCAGCACAGCGTCATGGCGCGTCCTCAGTTCAAGCGCTGGTGGACGCGATTTGTGCCCGTGTCGGTCGAACGCAGCACGTACGTGCTGTTTGCAAGCCTGCTGCTTGCGCTCCTGCTTTGGCAATGGCGTCCGATGCCGCAAATCGTCTGGCAGGTCGCCGATCCTCGACTCGCCCTAGCGATCACCGCCGTCTCCTTCATCGGCTGGCTGATCGTGCTCACGTCGACGTTCCTGATCAACCACTTCGAATTGTTCGGCCTGCATCAGGTCACGAACAGTCTCACCGGCCGCGCGATGCCCGCTCCGCGTTTTCGCATGCCTCTCTACTACCGTTTCGTACGGCATCCGATCTATCTCGGCTTCATCGTCGCGTTTTGGGCGGCACCGACAATGACCGTCGGACATCTCCTCTTCGCGGCCGTCACAACAGCCTACATTGTCGTCGGCGCTTCGCTCGAAGAGCGCGACTTGATCGCCTTATTCGGCGACGATTATCGCCGTTACCGGCAACGCGTGGCGATGCTACTGCCTTGGCGCAAATCGGCCTGAGCGAGCCCAGCCCATCTCCCTCGACGAGACGGCGCCGGCACGTTGCCGGTGCCGTGTTGTTTTGACGTGCTGACCCGCCGCCATTCTCATTGTCGGCATTCGCAAGTATGATGGAATCCGTTCCGTTACCCTGAGGTGCGAGCGAAGCGAGCCTCTAAGGGCGACGGCCCAATCCGGGCCGATCATCCTTCGCGGGCCGCTCCGCGGCCGCCTCAGGATGACGGATTTAATGATCTGGAGGAATACGTGAGCAGCAAGTTCGGTATCGGCCAGCCTGTCACCCGGTTCGAGGACCCGCGTTTCATCACCGGGCGAGGCCGCTTTGTCGACGATATCGACCTGCCGCAGATGGCGTTCGGCGCCACCGTCATGTCGCCGCATGCCCATGCCCGGATCAGAAAGATCGACACCGCCAAGGCCAAGGCCGCGCCCGGCGTGCTCGCCGTCCTCACCGGCGCCGACCTCGAAGCCGACAAGCTCGGCGCTTTTTCGCCGGTGATGCCGGAGGACATGGGCGGCCCGAAAGGCTACCGCACGCTGCGTTCGATCCTCGCCATCGGCAAGGTGCGCGCCGTCGGCGAGCGGGTCGCCTTCGTTGTCGCCGAGACGGCCACGCAGGCCAAGGACGCCGCCGAACTGGTCGAAGTCGACTACGAGCCGCTGCCGGCGGTCGTCAATGTCGAGGACGCGGTCAAGCCCGGCGCGCCGGCGGTCTGGGACGAAGCGCCCAATAACGTCGCCGTCACCCTGATGATGGGCAACAAGGACGCCGTCGATCTGGCCTTCGCCGCGGCCAAGCACGTGGTGTCGCTCAAGCTCACTAACAGCCGGGTCAGCGCCAACACCATCGAGCCGCGCGCCGCGATCGGCCAATATCATCCCGACAGCGAAAGCTACACGCTCTATTCGACCACGCAAAATCCGCACGGCACCCGCCAGCATGTCGCCGGCAATGTGCTGAAAATCGCCGAATCGAAGCTGCGCGTGATCTCGCCCGACGTCGGCGGCGGCTTCGGCATGAAGAATGGCGGCTATCCGGAAGACGGACTGGTGGTGTGGGCGTCGCGCCGGGTCGGCGGCCGCCCGGTGAAATGGAATTCGACGCGTTCGGACGCGTTCCTCGGCGACGCCCACGGCCGCGATCAGGTGGTGACCGGCGAGCTCGCGCTGGACGAAACCGGAAAAATCTTAGGTCTGCGCGTCGAGGCGCTGCACCAGATGGGCTCGCATGTGTTCGAGGCCGGCATCGTCGTGCCGCTCTACGCCATCAAGCTCGCGCCCGGCGTCTACAACATCCCGGCGGTGCATGCCTCGGCCAAGGCGGTGCTGACCCACACCACGCCGATGGCGCCCTATCGCGGCGCCGGCCGGCCGGAGGCGACTTTTCTGATCGAGCAATTGATCGAGCGGGCGGCGCACGTCGTCGGCATCGATCCGATCGAAATGCGGCGGCGCAATTTCATTCCGGCCGCCGCCATGCCGCACAAGATCGCGCATTCCGGCATGACCTATGACAGCGGCGATTTCATGCATGTCATGGACGAGTGCCTTAAGCTCGCCGACTGGAACGGCTTTTCAAAGCGCGCCGCGGCATCGAAGAAGAACGGCAAGCTGCGCGGCCGCGGCGTCGCTTACTTTCTGGAAGAGGCCGCGGTATTCAACGACAAAATGGTGATCCGCTTCGATCCGAGCGGCGCCGTCACGATCGTCGCCGGCACCCATTCGCACGGCCAGGGCCATCAGACCGTCTATGCGCAGATGGTGCATGAATGGCTCGGCGTGCCGATCGACACCATCCGCTTCATCCAGGGCGACACCGACGAAGTGCCGATCGGCCGCGGCACCTACGGCTCGCGCAGCATGCATGTCGGCGGCAACGCGCTCAAACGCGCCGCCGACGCCATCATCGAGAAGGCAAAGCCGATGGCGGCAATGATGATGGAAGCCGCGGCCGGCGATCTGGAATTTCACGACGGCAGCTTCCACATCGTCGGCACCGACCGCGCGCTGCCGCTCACCGCGGTGGCGAAGTCGCTGCATCGGCCGATGATGCTGCCGCCGGCTTTCGAGCTCGGGCTCGAAGCGTCGGGCACCTTCTCCGCCGAGCCGTCGAACTATCCCAACGGCTGCCATGTCTGCGAGGTCGAGATCGATCCGGATACCGGTGCTGTCACGATCGACCGCTATGCCGCGGTCGATGACGTCGGCAAAGTGATGAACCGCCTGCTGTGCGAAGGCCAGATTCACGGCGGCGTCGCGCAGGGCATCGGCCAGGCGCTGATGGAGGCGATCGTCTACGATGCCGGCGGCCAGCTCGTCACCGGCAGCTTCCAGGATTACGCCATGCCGCGCGCGGAGGATTTTCCCGACCTGGTGTCGGAACTGACCGAGGTGCCGGCGACCACCAATCCGCTCGGCATCAAAGGCGCCGGCGAAGCCGGCGCAACGGGCGCGCCGCCCGCGGTCATCAGCGCCATCCTCGACGCGCTCAAACCCCTCGGCATCGCGCACATCGACATGCCGGCGACGCCGAGCCGGGTGTGGGCGGCGATCAACGCTGCATCCGCCCCCGCGATAGCGGGGGAGGGGGACCACGCGTAGCGTGGTGGAGGGGGCGTCTGAGAATCAAATTATGAGAGCGCCGAAGGGAGTTATCAGTAACGCGCAAAGTCTCCGACGCCGACTGTCCATGCCGGAAGCACGCTTATGGAGTCGACTTCGCGCGCGAAGGCCGGGAAAGCCGACCTTTCGTCGTCAGCATCCGGTTGGACCGTACGTGCTCGATTTCTATTGCGCAAAGGCACGATTGGGAATCGAGATCGATGGCAGCAGCCACGACATGGCTGATCGGCCCCAGCGAGACGTTCGCCGCGACGCCTGGCTCAAAAAACACGGCATTACTATAGTCCGCATTCCGGTCAACGAATTGCCTGCGGATATCGATAATGCCGCTGACGCAATCGTTCGATTAGCGTCGGAGCACCTGTGAGTCAGACGCCCCCTCCACCGCGCTACGCGCGGTCCCCCTCCCCCGCTATCACGGGGGCGGAAGGCGATGCCCCCGCAATTCTCTTCACCGACGGCAAAGCTTATGAACGGCTGATGGGCCGCTGGAGCCAGATCGCGGGCGCAAAATTCCTCGACTGGCTCGATCCGCCGCAAGGACTGCATTGGATCGACGTCGGCTGTGGCAACGGCGCCTTCACCGAAGTGCTGATTGCGCGCACCGCGCCGGCCTCGGTCACCGGCATCGACCCTTCCGACGGCCAGATCTCGTACGCGCGTACCCGGCCGGCAGCCAAGCTCGCGCAATTTCGTGTCGCCGATGCGCATGAGCTGCCGTTTGCCGACAATAGTTTCGACGCCGCATCGATGGCGCTCGTCATCACGTTTTTGTCCGATCCGCTGAAAGCGGCGCGGGAGATGGCGCGCGTGGTCAAGCCGGGCGGTGTCGTCGCCAGCTATATGTGGGACTTTCCCGGCGGCGGCTTTCCGATCCGGCCGCTCGGCGCGGCGATGAAATCGCTGGGCCTTGGCGAGCACGGCGCGGCCGAATGTCGAGGCGTCGCGCCGCGAAAATATGGAAGCGTTTTGGCGCGAGGCGGGATTGCAGGCGGTCGAGACGCACCGTCATCCGCATTCGCGTTCACTTCTCCGATTTCGACGATTTCTGGGAGTTCAGCACGATGCCGGTCGGACCGTCCGGCAAGGCGCTGGCGGAGATGTCGCCCCAGACACGCGAGCAATTAAAAGCGCGGCTGCGCGAGCAATTGCCGATCGCCGCCGACGGCAGCATCGCCTACGAGGCTTTCGCCAATGCGGTGAAGGGCAAGGTGCCGTGAGTATGGTCTAAACGAAGCTCACCTAACCGCACGTCAACTGAGGCGGCCTTCAAACGCTATCGGCCGTCTTCCTCAAACATACTCTCGCAAATGATGAGGGGGATGCGTTTGTTCACTGAGCCGATGCCGTCGATTTCGCCTTACCGTGAAAGCCAATCCGAGCACATTCGTCACAAGAATGACCACAGCCAACGCTAGAAGAAGATATTGCAGTGAAATCATGGCGCTCATGCTTAGCTTCACCGTAACTCTTTCGGATTGATCGCCTGAACGCCGAGTTGCTTCCAGGCCGCCGGCGCGCCGGCGTTTTTGGCGGCCTGCTCGGGCGGCAGCGTGTCGTCCCATTTGGCGGCGATGAAACGCTGGCCGTTGACGGCATCGGCCGCGTTCGAGCACAGCCAAACGAGCGGCTTGACCATCACGTCGGGCGCGATCAGCGCGGTGCGGTCGGGCACCGCGGCGCGCGACACCATGCGAGTGTCGGCTGCTCCACCCGGCACCAGCACGTTGGCGGTGACGCCGGTGCCGTCGAGCTCTTCCGCCAAGGCGGCGAGCATCGCCTCGTTGGCGGCTTTCGAGGCGCCATAGGGCTGCATCAGGCCGCGCCACATGGTGTCGAGGCTCGTCGTCACGTTGACGATGCGGCCCGAGCGCTGCGCCAGCAAGGCCGGCACCACCGCGCGCGTCATCAGGAACGTGCCGACGACATTGACGTCGATGATGCGGCGAAATTCTTCCGGCGTGATCTCCCACAGCTTGCCGCGCGGCGCCCCTTCGCGGCGCAGCAGACCGATATTGGTGCCGGCATTGTTGACGAGAATATCGACATGGCCGAAGCGCTCGGCGGTGACGCGCACGATCTTCGGACCGCTGTCGTTCCAGGTGGTGTCGGCGACCACGCCGTTGAAGCGATTGCCGGCGCCGCGGTCTTCGGCCACCTCCTGGATCTCATCGAGCGGCGGCCCGTCGAGATCGACGGCGACGACACGGGCGCCGGCATCGAGGAGCCCGAGCGTCATCACCCGGCCGAGGCCGCGTCCGGCGCCGGTTACAATCGCAACTTTGCCGTCCAATGCTCCGGCCATGCCGGTTCCCTCCGATCGATGCCGCCACCGGCAGTTTCGCCCGATTCTACCGGCCTATTTGCGACGCCGCCACGACCGCGCGTGCGATTTCTGCCGGTTGCGCCGGAAGGCCGCCGCGCCTATATTCCGGCCACTTTCCAGTCATCCCCGATGACGTTGAGTGGCTTCGCCCGGACGGGCGGGCGGAGCACAGAGGAGATTTAGCCGATGACGACCGCGCCGCTGATGCCCAAAGCGACCGCCGTATGGCTCGTCGAGAATACGTCGCTGTCGTTCGACCAGATCGCGCAGCTCTGCAATCTGCACCCGCTGGAAGTGAAGGCGATCGCCGACGGCGACGCCGCGCAGGGCATCAAGGGGCTCGACCCGATCCTCACCGGGCAATTGACGCGCGAGGAGATCAAGGCCGCCGAGGCCGATCCGAACCACAAGCTGCACATCGCCGAGCCGAAGACCCGCCTGCCGGAAGCCAAGCCGAAAAAAGGACCGCGCTATACGCCGGTGTCGCGCCGCCAGGACCGCCCCAACGCCATTCTGTGGCTGGTGCGCAACCATCCCGAGCTCAAAGACAGCCAGATCATGCGGCTCGTCGGCACCACCAAATCGACCATCGCCGCGATCCGCGAACGCACCCATTGGAATTCCGCCAATCTGACGCCGCTCGATCCGGTGACGCTCGGCCTGTGCTCGCAGATCGATCTCGATCTCGAAGTGCAGCGCGCCGCCAAGGAGAAGCCGGTGCCGGTCGAGGAGCAGGGCGCGACGCTGTTGCCGGCCGCCGTCACCACCGCGCCGAAGGAAGAGCCGGAGCCGACGCCCGCCGAGGTCAAGAAGGCCGACGATCTCGACGTCAGTGCGGTGTTCGCCAAGCTCAAGCAGCTCGGCGGCAAGGCGGAGTAATTCTCCTTCTCCCCGCTTGCGGGGAGAAGGATCGCGGCATGGTGAGGGGGCCGTCTCAACGCTGCGGCGTCAGAATCTCGCGGACGACGCCCCCGTCTATCCTGCAGCTGACGACTTCGCTCACTCGACGCCCCCTCCCCGCGCTACGCGGGGACGAGGTGCTCTCTTCACCCCCGATCGTTCCGCAACACCACGCACGCGCCGCCGGCGGCGATCAGCTTGTTGCAGAAACTTTCCAGATAGCGGCGATCGTCGTCGGCGATGCGGATGTTGTAGCGCGTGGCGCAGCCCAGCCCGATGCCGCGGCCGCTGATCACGATCGGCTCGCGATCGCCGATCAGGCCGGCATATTTCTTCGCGATCATGCGGTAGATCGCCCAGGCTTTGCTCTCCGACCAGTTGGCGGTGAGCTGCATGCCCCAGCGCGGCACGTAAGCGGCGATGCGCTGCGCCTCCGCCTTCGGCGCCAGGATGAGATTGGCGAGCCGCGTGCACGGCACGCCTTGCGGGATCGTGGTCTCCGCGGTTTTCGGCGGCGACGCCGAGGCCCAGTCGTCGACGGTCCAGCCGGTGATGATGGCGACGTAATTGCGCGTCTCGCTCGGCAGCGGACGCTTAGAGGCAAGGAACGCCGAGACGCGGCCCGGCCCGGCATTGTAGGCCGCGGCGGCCAGCCCGAGATTGCCGAATTTCTGCTGGCAGATCGTGCAGATAGCTCGCGGAATTCTTGCAGCGCCTCGATCGGATTGAACGGATCGACCAGCCCGCGATAATCCGCCGTCGCTGGCATGAATTGCGCGATGCCTTCGGCGCCCTTTCTGCTGACGGCCTGCGCGTTGAAGCGGCTCTCCTGCCAGATCACCCGGGCGAAGAACTCGACCGGCAACTGGTTTTCCGCCGCGTCGGTTTCGATGGCGCGGCAGATGTCGTCGGAGGTGGGGGGCGTATGCGGGGCGGCGCTCGCGCGATGCGGCGGCTGGTTTGGCGCGGGCAGGTTGAGTTGCGGGAGTCGAGGGAACCGGCGGCGTGACTGCGTCTGCTGCGCCGGCGGCGCGCTCGGCACGGGCTGGCTGCGCATGCGCGGCCGCGCCGCTAGCAAGCACTCGTACAGAAACCATCGACGGCAATACGCATCACACCGTCATTGCCGGGCTTGGACTCCGGCAATCCATGCAGAGCCTTCAGCCTATTGCCGTAAGACTTCTATTGTGGCGATTCAACATGGATGCCCGCGGTCGAGCCCGGGCATGACGAAGTAAGTTCGCCTACGCCCCCACGCCCTTCCCCTTCAGCGCACTGCCGATCTCGTCGAGGATCGACCGGATCGTCGATGGTTGCCGGCATTTGCCACTGGTCGCCGTCGGCGATTTTTTTGATGGTGCCGCGCAGGATTTTGCCCGAGCGCGTCTTCGGCAATCGCGCCACGGTGATGGCGAGCTTGAACGCGGCGACCGGTCCGATCTTGTCGCGAATGAGCGCGATGCATTCCTTCTCGATCTCGGTCGGCGGCCGGTTGACGCCCGACTTGAGCACGATGAAGCCGCACGGCACTTCGCCCTTGAGCTCGTCCTTGATGCCGAGCACGGCGCATTCGGCGACGTCCTGGTGCGAGGCCAGCACCTCCTCCATGCCGCCGGTCGACAGCCGATGGCCGGCGACATTGATGATGTCGTCGGTGCGGCCCATGACGAACACGTAGCCGTCCGTCGTCCTTGAAGCCGGCGTCGGCGGTTTTGTAACAGCCGGGAAATTCGTCGAGATAGCTTTCGCGCATGCGGTCATCGGCCTGCCACAGCGTCGGCAGCGCGCCCGGCGGCAGCGGCAGCTTGATCACGATCGAGCCCATTTTGTTGGCCGCGACGTCGTGGCAGCCCTCGTCGACGATGCGGACGTCATAGCCCGGCATCGGCACCGTCGCCGCGCCGTGCTTGACCGGCAGCGTCCCGAGCCCCACCGGGTTGCCGGCGATGCACCAGCCGGTTTCGGTCTGCCACCAATGATCGAGCACCGGCACCTTGAGGAGCGCCTCGGCCCATTCCAGCGTCGGCGGATCGGCGCGCTCGCCGGCCAGGAACAGCGTGCGGAATTTCGTCAGATCATGCTGCGCAAACAACTTTCCGTGCGGGTCTTCCTTCTTGATGGCGCGGAACGCTGTCGGCGCGGTGAACATCGCCACGGCGCCGTGCTCGGCGATGACGCGCCAGAACGCGCCGGCGTCCGGCGTGCCGACCGGCTTGCCTTCGTAAAGGATCGAGGTCGCGCCGTGCAACAGCGGCGCATAGACGATGTAGGAATGGCCGACCACCCAGCCGACGTCGGACGCGGTCCACCACACTTCGCCCGGTTCGATGCCGTAGAGATTTTTCATCGACCATTGCAGCGCGACCATGTGGCCGCCGTTGTCGCGCACCACGCCCTTGGGGCGGCCGGTCGTGCCGGAGGTATAGAGAATGTAGAGCGGATCGGTGGCGGCGACCGGCACGCAGTCCCAGGCATTGCGGGCGTGGACCAGCGCGTAGTCGCGCATCGCCTTCCAGTCACGGTCGCGGCCCTCGATCAAGGGCGCTTGGCTTTGCGGCCGCTGCAGGATCAGACAGGCTTGCGGCTTGTGTTTCGAAAGCGCGATCGCCTCGTCGAGCAGCGGCTTGTAATGCACGATGCGGCCGGGCTCGAGCCCGCAGCTTGCCGAGAGAATGACTTTCGGCGTGGCGTCGTCGATGCGGGTCGCCAATTCGCGCGCGGCGAAACCGCCGAACACGACGGAATGAATGGCGCCGATGCGCGCGCAGGCGAGCATGGCGATGACCGCTTCCGGCACCATCGGCATATAGAGAATGACGCGGTCGCCCTTGCCGACGCCGAGGTCGCGCAGCATGCCGCCGAGCACCTGGGTCTCGGTGAGAAGCCGATGATAGGTGATGGTGCGCTGTTCGCCGGCGAGCGGGGAGTCGTAGATGATCGCCGCCTGCTCGCCGCGGCCGCCATCGACATGGCGATCGACCGCATTGAAGCAGGTGTTGCAGACGCCGTCGGGAAACCAGCGGCCGTAGATGCCGGCCTTGGGATCGAACACGGTTTTCGGTTTCTCGAACCAGTCGATGGCGGCCGCCGCTTCGCCCCAGAAGCCTAAAGGATCGCGCTGCCAGCGCGCATAAACGTCGTGATACCGGCTCGACCGGGCGTCCATCGCATTCTCCTCCCTCTCCCGCTTCACGGGGCGAGGTTATCTTCTGCCTCGCCGCGGTGTTTGCAAGCCGCCACGAACTCAACGCTTCCCATCATGCCCGCGCTTTGATCTATGTCACGGCGGTACGCCCGCCCTGTGTTGCAAATCCCGCCGTGATCACCGATCCGCTGTTCTATCTCCTCGCCGTTCCGGCCGTGACGCTTTTGGGGCTCGGCAAAGGCGGCTTTGCCGGGCTCGGCATGGTGGCGACGCCGATGCTGGCGCTCGCCGTGCCGCCGCTGCAAGGCGCCGCGATCATCCTGCCGCTCCTCATCATCCAGGACGCCATCTCGGTGTGGACCTATCGGCGCACCTGGAGCGCGTGGAATCTGAAAGTGCTGGTGCCGGGCGCGGCGCTCGGCATGGTCGCCGGCACGCTGTTCGCGAGCCATGTCTCCAACGCCGCGATCGAATTGATGGTCGGCGGCATCGGCTTCGCCTTCGTCATCTATAGCTGGCTGAATGCCTGGGTGGTCAAATGGCTGCGCCCCGCCGCGGCGCCGTTCAAAGCCGGCGACGGCCGGCCGCACCCCGTGCTCGGCGTGCTGTGGGGCTCGCTGGCCGGCTTCATGTCGCTTCTGGTCAATGTCGGCGCCCCGCCCTATCAGATCCACATTCTGCCGCAGCGGCTCGACAAGCTGACGCTGGTCGGCACCACCACCATCTTCTTCGCCTTCATGAACGAGATGAAGATCGTGCCCTATTTCGTGCTCGGCCAGTTTTCGGCGCGCAATTTCGCGACCTCGCTGGCGCTCTTGCCGCTTGCGGTCGGCGCCAACTATCTCGGTATCTGGCTGGTGCACAAGACGCCGACCGAGCGCTTCTATCAGATCGCCTACGGGCTGATGTTCGTCATCTCGCTCGCGCTGTTATGGCAGGGCCTTCGCCAGTTCGGCCGCTGAAACCGCATCCGCTGTTCGCTCGTGCCGGCGTTTGCTAGATTGAGAAAAACGGGAGGGAGTGAAAATCATGGCGACGCCCTACGACACCGGGCTCGAGCGCAACGCGGCGAATTTTCAGCCGCTCACGCCGCTGTCGTTTCTGGCGCGCGCCGCCGAGGTCCATCCGGAGCAGACCGCCATCATCCACGGCGCGCGGTCGTGGAGCTATCGCGCGTTTTACGCCCGCGCGCGGCGGCTCGCCTCGGCGCTCGTCAAGCGCGGCATCAAGCGTGGCGACACCGTCGCCGCCGTGTTGCCGAACGTGCCGGCGATGCTGGAGGCGCATTACGGCGTGGCGATGGCCGGCGCCGTGCTCAACACCATCAACACCCGCCTCGATGCCGCCGTCATCGCGTTCACCTTCGACCATGGCGAAGCCAAGGTTGTGATCGCCGACCGCGAATATTCCAAGGTGGTCAAAGACGCGCTGGCCGCCTGCAAGGCGCGGCCTTTGGTGATCGACTACGACGATCCGGAATTTAGCGGCCCCGGCGAGCGGCTCGGCGATCTCGAATACGAAGATTTTTTGCGCGAAGGCGATCCCGATTTCGCCTGGCCGATGCCAGACGACGAATGGGACGCGATCACGCTCAATTATACCTCGGGCACCACCGGCGACCCGAAAGGCGTCGTCTATCATCACCGCGGCGCCTATCTGTTGGCGATGGCGAACGTCATCACCTGCGGCATGGCCAAGCATCCGGTCTATCTGTGGACGCTGCCGATGTTCCACTGCAACGGCTGGTGCTTCCCATGGACGCTGTCGGTGGTCGCCGGCACCCATGTCTGCCTGCGGGCGGTGCGCGCGGCGCCGATCTTCGACGCCATCGCCACGTACAAGGTCACGCATCTGTGCGGCGCGCCGATCGTGATGTCGACGCTCCTCAATGCATCGGCCGCCGAACGCAAGCCGCTGCCGCACATCGTCGAGTTCGTCACCGCCGCCGCGCCACCGCCGGAATCGGTGCTGGCGGCGATGAAGGCGGCTGGCTTCAACGTCACCCATGTCTACGGGCTGACCGAGACCTACGGGCCGGCGAGCGTCAACGATTGGCATCGCGAATGGGATGCGCTCGACGGCGCCGACCAGGCGGCGAAGAAGGCGCGCCAGGGCGTGCGCTATCCGGTGCTCGATGCGCTCGACGTGCTCGATCCGGCGACCATGCAACAGGTGCCCCGCGACGGCGAGACGCTCGGCGAAGTGATGTTCCGCGGCAATGTGGTGATGAAGGGCTATTTGAAGAACCAGAAAGCCAGCGAGTTAGCTTTTGCCGGCGGCTGGTTTCATTCCGGCGACCTCGGCGTCATCCATCCCGACGGCTACATCCAGCTCAAGGACCGCTCCAAGGACATCATCATTTCGGGCGGCGAGAACATCTCCTCGATCGAAGTCGAGGATGCGCTGTACAAGCATGCGGCGGTGGCGGTCGTCGCCGTGGTGGCGAAGCCCGACGAAAAATGGGGCGAGACGCCGTGCGCCTTCGTCGAGCTCAAGCCCGGCACGACGGCAAGCGCCGACGAATTGCTCGCCTGGTGCCGCGACCACCTCGCCTCTTACAAATGCCCGCGCCAGATCGTGTTTGCGGAGATCCCGAAAACCTCGACCGGCAAATTGCAGAAATTCAAGCTGCGGGAGAAGGTGAAGGGGATGTAGCGCCGTTACGCCGCCTCTGCCTCCACCACCCCCACGACCAGTCGCTTACCGAGCGCGCGCAGAGCCGCCGTGAGCGCCGGCAATTTGGTCGGGTGCTTAGGATCGAGGATGCGGCGGACTTCTTTCTCGTCCTTGCCGAGGCGCCGCGCCAATTCGCTCTTGCTGATGCGGGCGGCGGTAAAGGACTCCAGCACCGCGAGCTTGGCGGCAACATCAGGCGCAACCGCGATGTCGATGAAGCCGCGGGTTTTGGCACGCGGCTTGGGCAACGGCTTGCCGCGCTGCAAATAACTCAAGAGCACAAGGCCGAGCGCCTCCTCGGCCGTTGTGTGGGCATCGGCTTCGCCACGGCCCTGCGTGATCGCCTCGGGCACATCGGGGAAGCTCGCTAGAATGGCGCCACGCCGGTCGGCGGTTCGAATTGTGCGCGATAAATGTAAGTCCTCATGCTGCAGAGAGATTCGGGCAATTTTGTCCGAACGTCAACAGGCGCCCAGGCCCAAAACGCAAATGCCCGGCGGTGCGCCGGGCATGAAAATAAATGCTTCCCGCTTCCCCGCCTCAGCGGGGACAGCCAACGTCGCAATCGTTAGGACTTCAGCGACTAATGGACGAGGGTGTCGTGCCGGATCCGCTCGATCTCGTCCTTGACGTACAATTTTTTTCGTTTGAGTTCCGCTATTTGCAAATCGTCTGCGGAGAGGTGGGTCAGCGCTTCGTTGAGTTCGGATTCGAGGGACCGGTGTCGTTTTTCGAGTTCAGCAAGATGCGATTCAATCGCCATGTGGCTTGCCTCCTTGCGTCAGCTTAAAGCCTGATTGGATCATCCTACACCCTGACAATCGAATGCAAGGATACTCCGTTTTAGCCCTTATGAAAATCCCCCGGGGTGGGATGCTGTGCATGAGCGTAGGGGTTGGCTTCGGGCTTGTCCGGCGTCAACCAAAACGCGATAATCTAGAGCAACTTATTCGCTGAACGACAGGCGCCTTCGGCCCAGGCGCGGGGCCGGCCAAGACGCAATCGGGACGCGATCAAGACCGTAATCGGGCGCGGCCAAGGCGGCGATGACCCAAGAGGAAGAACGCGAGCTTCGGGCGCAACTGGCGCGCCTGCTGCAGGAGCATCGCGACCTCGATGCCGCGATTGCGGCGCTGCAGGGCACGCTCGGCCCCGATCTCATCCAGGTGCAGCGGCTGAAGAAGCGCAAGCTGTACCTGCGCGATCGCATCACCTTCATCGAAGACCAGCTGACGCCGGACATCATTGCCTGATCAGCCGGCGCGGCGCGCCCGGCGTTCGGCCTTGCGCGCATACATCGCCAGATCCGCGCGCGCCAGCACCGCGGCCGGGGTATCGAGCGGCCACAGCACCGCGACGCCCGCCGAGGCGGCGACGACGAAAGTGGAGGCGCCCCACGATACCGGCGTCGCATAGACCGCGGCTTCGAGTGCGGCGGCCTTGGCCATCGCTTCGGTTTCGCCGACGTTCCACAGCAACACGGCGAATTCGTCGCCGCCGATGCGCGCTACGAGGTCGGAGGCGCGCACCTGGCGCATCAGCGCCGCCGCGATCGCCTGGAGCACGGCGTCGCCGGCGGCGTGGCCATGGCGATCGTTGACCGGCTTGAAGCCGTCGAGATCGAGATAGACCAGCGCCGCGCTCGTGCCGTAACGCTTGACGTAAGCGAGCGAGCGGGCGAGCTCGCGCTCGAAGCCGCGGCGGTTGAGCACATCGGTCAGCGGATCGACGTCGACGCGCGCCTCGAGAGCGGCGATGTGCGCGCGTGACGCTTCAAGCGCGGCGGCAAGCTTGTCGACCTCGGCGACGAGCCGCATGACGCTCGACCGCGACGGCGGTCGGGACGATCGCGGCGCCCGTTCGGTGGTCTCGGCGCGGCGCGATTGCGGCGGCGGCCGCGATGCACGCGGCTTGGCACCCGGCTTCATCGCCCGCTTCTTCATCCTCGATCCTCGCCGCACGAATCGCGACGCAGCATAGCGCGCTCCGGAAAAAGCGCGCGGCGGCGGTGGCCGGCTACCGAAAATGCCGATATTACATATATTTAATCTTGCGACGGATTGCCGCAGGACTCCGCGAGCCACGGCTATTCGGATTGCAGAAAGGTCACCGGCGGCGTGGCGTCGTCGTGAAAGACGGCGGCCGTCAACGGTCCACCGAACACAGCGCCGGTGTCGAGGTTCAGCCGGTTCGTCCGCAAGTCCGGCACGCCGGATGCAAGCGGCGTATGACCGTGGACGATGAGGCGGCCGTAGTCGCGCAGGTCGGCGAGAAACGGCTCGCGAATCCAGAGCAGATCCTCTTCGTCTTGCGCATCGAGCGGCCTGCCCGGATCGATCCCGGCGTGCACGAACAAACGCCGGCCGTCGTCGTGCAGCAGCGGCAAGGCGCGCAGCCAATCGACATCATCAGGCGGCAATTCGCAGGCTTGCGCCACGCCATAGCTGCGCAGCGTCATCGCGCCGCCCTGCCCGACCCAGTTTGCAGGCTCAATCGCGCCGTCGAACGTGGCGAGCAGCATCGCCTCGTGATTGCCCATGATCGTGACGACACCCGGCAGCTTTGTCTCTATCCCGCGCAACACGCGCACGACGCCGGCGGAGTCCGGGCCGCGGTCGATATAATCGCCAAGAAATACGTAGCGTCGCGCGCGGCCGGCCGCATGGCCTTCGCAGCGCGCCAGCAGATTCTGCAATTTGTGCAGCGCGCCATGAATATCGCCGATGGCATAGGTCAATGACATAAACACTCCTTATTAGGAGCCCATTCTAATCATGGCTGGATTCAGGCGCCGTCGTTCAGTCTGGGTTCACGCAATAAATGGGAACTTTAGACAAGAGGGGCGATTGGAGTTCGTGTGAAACTCCGTTGTCGAGGTGATGTCATGAGGAAGATTTTGGTGGCTCTCGTTGCGGCGGCGACACTCGCCGGAGCGGCGGTTGCAACGTCCGGCCCGGCGGAAGCGCGGTGGGGCGGCGGCTGGCACGGCGGATGGCGTGGCGGTGGCGGTGGCTGGGGCTGGGGTGCAGGCGGCTTCGTCGCCGGCGCTCTCGTCGGCAGCGCCCTGGCGGCGCCGTATTACGGGCCCTACGGCTACTCCGCCTATTACGGCTATCCGCCCTATTACGGCCGGCCGTGCGTTTGGCGGCGCTGGTGGAACGGTTACGCGTGGGTCCGCGCCTGCGTCTGAGCCGAAAGGTCCAAGTTCGGCGCTCGGTCCTGCCGCTCCCGGACAGCCGGGGGCGGCGGGCGCGCGAATTTAGGCGGCGTAAACCAAACTTCCGCCAAATAGTCGAACTTCAATAGCGGTGAGTTCGACACAAAATCGGGGGTTTCCGGGGCTTCCCGTTCATTCACGTTCGCATCCGGCACCCGGCCGGGCGCAAAGAGGGAAACACATGCGCAAAACCATCATCGGTCTTGCTGCCGCGGCGAGCCTTGGGCTTGCCACTGTGGCAGTTCCGGCCCCGGCAAACGCCTATTGCGTCGGCTGTGCGGTCGGTGCGGGCGTTCTCGGCGGAGTTGTCGCCGGCGCTATCGTCGGCAACGCCATCGCCAACAGCCCGCCGCCTCCGCCGCCCCCGGGCTATTATGGGCCGCCGCCGGCTGCCTATTATCCGCCGCCCGGACCCGGCTACGCCCAATTGGCGCCCGGCTGCTATTGGGGCAAACGCAAAGTGTGGATCGAAGGCTACGGTTACCGCTGGCGGACCGTGCAGATTTGCCAGTAACGCGGCAGGCTCGCGCAGCCAGCCGCTCCGATCGGGCGGCAGCGTGCTGAATTCGCCGGCCGGCTTTCCCAAAGCCGGCCGGTTTGTTTTGCGCCAAGCTGTTCACCGTGACCCGCTACGGTGCACCACCGACGCCATTCGTTGCTGCGATCATGACGATAGACTCCACCTCCAAGATGTCGCATCCGGTTGCGGCCGGCGGCGCGTCTGCGATCGAGCCGGGCAATGAACCGCACCGTGGGCGAGCCATTATCGAAAACCTCCGCCGTCCTGTTGCTGCTGCGCTTGCCGCATTTCCCGCAGCGCTGTCGCGCCCGCGGATCAAAAGGCTGCGCGCCCGCTTGGTTTCGCGCCGGCTGAACGTGCTCGGCTGGCTCGCCATCATCGCGATCTGCGCCTATGTCGGGCTCGCTGCGATGATCTATCTCGCGCAGCGCTCGCTGATGTATTTCCCGGACCGCACCGCTACGACGCCGGCCGCCGCCGGGCTGCCGGAGGCAAGCGAGGTGCCGTTAACCGCCTCCGATGGGGTGCACATCCACGCCTGGCAGGTTCCACCCCAGCCGGGCAAGCCGGTCATTCTTTACTTCCACGGCAATGGCGGCTCGCTGCGCTACCGGGTCGAGCGTTTCCGCCGCCTGATCGGCGCCGGCATCGGGCTCGTGGCGCTCGAATATCGCGGCTACGGCGGGCTGTCCGGCAGTCCGAGCGAGCAAGGCCTGATCCGCGACGCCGAGGCCGCATACGGCTACGCCGCCGCGCACTACCCGCCGCAACAGATCGTGGTCTGGGGCGAATTGCTCGGCTCCGCCGTGGCGGTTGCGCTTGCCGCGGAGAAACCGGTCGGCCGCGTCATCCTCGAAGCGCCGTTCACATCGGCGCTGGCGATTGCGCAAGGCCGTTACTGGTATCTGCCGGTCGGCCTGTTGATGAAAGACCGGTTCCGTTCCGACCGGCGCATCAAGAAAGTCACGGCGCCATTGTTGATCCTGCACGGCGTCCACGACCACACCGTGCCTTTCAGCATGGGCGAGCGCATGTTCGAACTCGCCAACGAGCCGAAGCACATCGTGCGCTTTCTCGACGGCGGCCACGAAGACCTCGACCAGAACGGCGCGCTCGACGCCGTCGGCCGCTTCCTCGCCGGCGATCTGGATTAGCTGTCATTCCGGGTCGCCGCGAAGCGGCGCGCCCGGATTTGATATTCGCCGACTTGTGGCTGTGGATTCCGGACTAGGACGCGTACTCATAAATCCGGCTCAATGTCAGCTTCGCTCCGAAAGCGACCGAAACGCTGCGATGCCGCTAAATGCGCGATGGGCCAGATTCAGACATTTGGCACCGCGGCATATTAGGAGAGTTTCAGCATTCGAAACTTTACATTCAGCAAAATTGCTACACCAACGTTCGACAAGGGTCGTCATCACTGATTAGGTTGCCAACGACAACCATTTTCACGTCTGTTGGCGACTGCGCGGTGCCATAGTGCGACACCAGCGCACTACTCGCAGCATGGAAATTGCTGTAATTTATTTCGTGAGCTGCCAGCGGATTATGCCGACTTCTGCGAATTGAAAGGCAGCCGTAAATGCCCGCGGCGGGCTAGCAACTTCTGTGAAACAAATCGGTTCTCCGCGCCTTCCGCGATGCGGATAGGGCATGAGTGCGCACGTGCAGAATTGCGCGGGATACATGAATCGTGCCTGCAAAAATTCCTGAATCAGACCGCTCCGGCGGACCTTAGGGAGGAATTTGCAATGAGCGCAGCACAGGACTTAAGCACACGAGGTGGAGCAAATCCGGTTCCCTGGTGGAAGGAACCGACAAAGGACCAATGGCTAGCCTTTGGGGCAGCCTGGATGGGTTGGACACTCGACGCGTTCGATTTCACCATGTTCTTACTCATCATGGTGCCAATCTCGCAGCAGTTTCATGTCCCATTGACCGAAGTCGCGTTCGTGTTGTCGGTCACACTGTGGCTGCGGCTCGTAGGCGCCGTAGGCTCCGGCTGGCTCGCCGACCGGGTCGGCCGCAAGATCCCGCTGATGATCTCAATTTTGTGGTATTCGCTCGCCAACTTCGCCGCTGGCTTCTCCCCCACTTTCACCTATCTGTTTCTATTCCGCGCATTGCTCGGGCTTGGCATGGGGGCGGAATGGCCTGCCGGTTCGGCGCTGGCAATGGAGACTTGGCCGGTTCGCTCGCGTGGCTTCATGGGCGGCGTGCTGCAAGGCTCGTGGGGCATAGGCTTCATGCTGTCGAGCGCCATTTACGGCCTGTTCTATTCCTACATCGGCTGGCGCGGCATGCTGTGGGTTGGCGTGTTGCCGGCGCTGTCGGTCTTCTATGTCCGCCGGTTCGTCAAAGAACCACCGATTTGGCTGGAGAACCGGCGCCGACAGCGCACTGAGCAGCGCGAAGTTCGCACCCCGCTACTCTCCATCTTCAAGCCGGGTGTTCTCGCCAACACCTTGACGGCTTGCGCTTGGATGGCGGGAGGCTTCGTCGCCTACTACTCGGTCAACGCGCTCTTTGCTACGCATCTGCAGAAGGATCTGCACCTCTCCCCAGGGCTGGTGGCGACGCCGATCTTTTTCGCCAATCTCGGTCTGTTCCTGTCGTCGTGCGGCTGGGGCTGGTGGGCCGATAAAGTTGGCCGGCGCTGGGCGATCATCGTTCCCGCGCTGATCGCGCTGCCGCTTGCGCCGCTTTATTTGTTGTCCACTAACTTTCTGTGGATTGCGCTCGGCTTCATCGCCCAGGGCATGTGCGCCGGTGGCGGCATGCAAGGGCAATTCGCGCCGTATCTGAATGAGCGCTTCCCAACGGAGGTACGGGCGACCGCCAGCGCCTTCTGCTACCATCAGGCGGCGGTGTTCGGCGGATTCGTGCCCCTGGTGCTGACACTGTTGGCCGCACATTTCGGGGCAAGTCTCGCCATCATGATGATCTTCGGCACCTGGATCGGCTGCATGGTCTGGATCGTGGCCGCGTTCTACGGCCCGGAGACCAAGGGCAAAGTCTTGGTGCCCGATCTGGTTCTGGCCTGAACTTAACGACTTTGAGCCGGAGGCGTGCCCTCCGGCTCAAACCGTATGAAGCGATGTGCAAGGGCACATCTAAGAAGCCTCGCATTCCTGGAAGACAATTAAGCTCACGGGAGCACTGGCATGAACCTTTTCCGTAGACAATTCTTGCATCTCGCAGCCGGCGCACTGACACTCGGGACGGCACGAGCAGAAGATCAGACCTATGTGATGAAGATCAGCGGCCCCACCATAAACGACGCGCCGCATCTGTTTATGAAAAACTACGCTGCCGCAATCCAAAAGGACTCCGGCGGACGCATCAAGCCTGAGGTTTATCCCGCCAGCCAACTAGGCTCCATCCCACGACAGATCGAGGGCACTCAGTTCGGCGCCATCCAGGCAGCGAATATTCCGCCCGAATTTTTTGTCGGCGTCGACGAACGATTTGAGGTGATGGCAGCACCGGGCCTAGTCGATTCCATGGAGCACGGACAGCGTCTCGCGGCCGACCCGGCGGTGTTGAAGCTCATGCTTGGCCTCGGCGCTGATAAAGGTCTCCATGGCGCCGGCCTCTACATTGCCCAACCGTCCTGCATCATATCGAAAACGCCAATCCGACACCTCGCTGACTTCAAGGGGAAGAAGATTTCGGATCTTTGCTTCGCAGTTCCAGACCACGGCTTTTGAGCGGCTCGGCGCCACACCGGTAGCGATGTCTCTTGGTGACGTTCTCCCGGCTCTCCAGCAGGGGACGATCGACGGCGCTGTTGCCGGCATAGGTGTCTTTGTCAACATGAAATTCCACGATGCCGCCCAGTATGTGGTTGAGACAAATCAGCCGGCTATCTTCATCATTTTTGAAGTTAGTCAGAAATGGTACGATACGTTACCTAAGAACTTGCAGCAGACGGTTGACCACGACGGCCGGTCAGAGTCGCTGGCCATCAATGCACCGGCACTGAAAATGTACCACGATCAGCGAAAGGCCTGGGCAGCTGCCGGCGGCGAGCTTATCAGCTTGCCGAAGGACGAGCAGGCAAAAATGATGCGCATATTATCGAGCGTGGGCGATGATGTCTCCAAGTCCAAGCCACGACTACGCGAGGCTTATCAGATCGTTACTGATGCTGCGCAACGAACGCGACAAACTCCGAGCTGAGGGGGCGAAAGAGCGCGCCACTTGACTTCCGACATGGGGGCGTTTTCGCCTGATAGCCTCCGGAACGCGATGCGAATGTTAAAATTGGACCGCTAGGCGCTTCTCGCCTATCCAGAATGACTCGAAGAACTCGCTAGAACGTCGGATAGGTCTGGCCGATCTTGCCGCCGACGCGGGCGAAGCCGGCCTTGGCCGGCTCATATTTGTCGTTGATATTGAGCGCCTTGGCGTAGGAGCCGGCGGCTTTGTCCTTCTGCCCCAGACGCTCATAGGCCAAGCCGCGGCTGGTCCAGGCCCGCACGCTTTGCGGATTGAGCTGCACCGCCTCATCGAGATCGCTGGCTGCCGATTTATCGTCGCCAATGGCGAGGTAGCTTAAGGCGCGCGCGGTCCATGGCTCGGCATTGTCGTTTTGCAGACCGACCGCGGTCGAGAAATCGTCGATGGCGAATTGGTGCTGGTGCTGGCTCTGATACAGCAGCCCGCGATTGTAATAGGCGTCGGCGTCGTCGGGCTTGAGCGTAATGGCCTTGTTGAAATCGTCGAGCGCCTGGTGAGCGCGGCCCTGCTCGCGATAGACGATGCCGCGACCGAGATAAGCCGGCGCATAATTGGCGTTGATGGCGAGCGCCTTGTTGTCGTCGGCAAGCGCCAGATCGAGCTTGTTGATCTTGCGGTAAATCAGCGCGCGGTTGGCATAGGCTTGGGCATAATTAGGATCGAGGCCGATCGCCTTGTCGAAGTCCGCCAGCGCCTGATCGTCGCGGCCGGCCTCGCCATAGACCGTACCGCGCATGTTGTAGGCCTGCGGATCGTCCGGGTGCTTGGTGATGACTTCGCCGAGTGAGGTAAGATTGGTTTGCGACGTCGCGAGCAATGCGTCGCTCGCTCCGGCGTCGGAGGCGGGCGGATTGCCGAGCGTGGCGCAGCCGGCGAGCGTCACGGCCGCGGCCAAAGCGGCGGCCAAGGCAGCCGACAGCAGCGCGAAGCTGCCGTGAGCGCGCGGCGCACCGCGCCTGATTTCGTCCGTTTCGGCGGCTGTCCGGATCATCGGTGGAAAGATAGCATCCCGACGCGCCAAAAAAACGGCGCGGGTCGAAACCCACGCCATCTTTCAAACCTGGGGAGGATCTCAACCGAAACGCGGCGTCCGCGGCGGCCCGGAACGACCCCCTGCGCCCGGACCACCGGCGGTGGTCGGCTTCGGCTTCATCGGCAGCAGCCCCTCGCGCTGCAAGCGCTTGCGCGCAAGCTTGCGGGCCCGGCGGATCGCTTCCGCCTTCTCCCTCGCCTTTCGCTCGGATGGTTTTTCGTAGTGGCCGCGGAGCTTCATCTCGCGGAAAATGCCCTCGCGCTGCATCTTTTTCTTCAGCGCCTTGAGGGCTTGGTCGACATTGTTGTCACGGACAAGAACCTGCACGCGGGCTCCTTTCGCAGTCGGTTCATGGGATTACATGGCAGCGTCGCTGGCTCGCGCCTCGCGCCGCCGTGGCGGGGCCTGTAGCAGAAGCGGGCTGCAAAGTCCACCAGCCGGCCTTCAATATGGGGGCTTGCGCGGGCGAAAACACCGGGGCCACGGGATGCCTCGTCCGGAAAGACACTAATCCGGAAAGACACTAATCTTGAAAAACTTGGGTGACGTGGCCCATTTTGCGGCCGGGCCGCACCGCGGCCTTGCCATACAGGTGCACCGCAGCGCCGGGCAGATCGAGCCAGCGGCGGAAATCGTCGACCTCGTGGCCGATCAAGTTGGTCATTTCCACCCGGCCGTGGCGGATGGGCGTGCCCAGCGGCCAGCCGGCGACCGCCCTGATGTGCTGCTCGAATTGCGACACCGAGGCGCCGTCGATCGTCCAGTGCCCGGAATTGTGAACGCGCGGCGCGATCTCGTTGACCAGAAGGCGGCCGTCGCCAAGCACGAACATCTCGACGGCGAACACTCCGACATAGCCGAATTTCTCCCCGATGGTCTCGGCGATGCGGCGGGCCTCGCGGGCGCCGTCGTCGCCGATCGCCGCCGGAACCCGCGAGATTTTCAGGATATGGTCGCGGTGCTCGTTCTCGGTCACGTCGAAGCAGACCACAACTCCGTCTTGGCCGCGCGCGGCGATCACCGAGACTTCGCGCGCGAAGGCCACGAAGCTTTCGAGAATGCAGGGCTCACCGCCGACCTCGCGCCATGCCGCGGCGGCATCGGTGCCGTTTTTGATCGCGACCTGACCCTTGCCGTCATAGCCGAAGCGGCGCGTCTTCAAGACCGCCGGCCGCCCGATCCGTTCGATGGCGCCGGCCAGTTCGCCGGCCGAACCGATACTGGTGAAAGCGGCCGTGCCAATGCCGAGCGCCGCCACGAAGGTCTTCTCGGCGAGCCGGTCCTGGGTGGTCGCCAGGATTTTCGGATCGGGCAGCACCGGCACGCGCGCGGCAAGAAATGTTGCGGTCTCCGCCGGCACGTTTTCGAATTCGTAAGTGACCACGTCGACGTCTTCGGCAAAGCGATTGAGCGCCGCGGTGTCGCCGTAGTCGGCCTGGGTGACGCGGCGCACGACGTCGAATGCCGGCGAATCCGGATTTGGCGAGAACACGTGACACTTAAAGCCGAGCCGAGCCGCGGCAAGCGCCAGCATGCGGCCGAGCTGGCCGCCGCCGAGGATGCCGATCGTAGCGTCGGGTTGGAGGACGCGCGGCACGGGATGCGGCGTTTCGTTCACGCGCCGTCCTTGGGGACTTCCTTGGGCACTTCCTGGGTCGCGTCTTTGGGCGCTTCGGCGACGGCGGCGGTCTGCGCGGCGCGCCAGGCATCGAGCCGCGTGCTCAAGGCCGGATCGCTCAACGCCAGCACCGCCGCGGCAAGCAGCGCCGCGTTGATAGCGCCGGCTTGGCCGATGGCGAGCGTGCCGACCGGAATGCCCGGCGGCATTTGCACGATCGAATAAAGCGAATCCTGTCCCGACAAGGCCTTCGACTCCACCGGCACGCCGAGCACCGGCAGACTGGTGAGCGCCGCGGTCATGCCGGGCAGATGCGCGGCGCCGCCGGCGCCGGCGATGATGACCTTAAACCCCGCCGCCTTCGCCCCCTTGGCGAAAGCATAGAGCCGCTCGGGCGTCCGATGTGCCGAGACGATGTGTGTCTGATAGCCGACATCCAACGCGTCGAGCGTCGCGGCGGCATGCTTCATGGTTTGCCAGTCGGACTGGCTGCCCATGATAATGGCCACCATCTTGTCGTAAGGTCTCGATTTGGCTTCCGGCGGCGCCACCGCAAATCCCCGCGCGAAGGAAGCGCTGGATTATAGGCTCGTACGTTAACGGTGCAAGGCGGCCGGCTGCGGCCGGGCGGCAAAATGGTTAAGGATGGGGACCGACGACGATGGAAATGAGCCAATACCATTATTTGCCGCTGGCGCCGGGCTTCTTCGCCATATTGGTCGCCATTTTCGTCGGCGTGCTTGTCCTGCAATCGCTGCGTTTCGCCTATACCAGCCTCGGCATCAGTTCCGGCGTGGCGTTGCTTTTGCTGTTCGGCTCGCTGGTCGGCAGTATTTTCAACATCCCGATCGTAGAGCTGCCGCCGGAGCGGGTGATGTCGCACCAGATCGTCGATTTCTTCGGCATGCAATACGAGGTGCCGGTCGTCACCCACTGGCAGGGCACGGTGATCGCGGTCAATGTCGGCGGCGCGATCATACCGACGCTATTGTCGCTGTATCTGTTGATCAAGCGCGACCTGTGGCTCAAGGGCGCGATCGCCACCGCGATCGTCGCCGTGGTCTTGCACTGGCTGGCCAATCCGGTGCCCGGCCTCGGCATCGCCATTCCGGTCTTTGTGCCGGTCGTCGTTACCGCTGCCGTGGCGCTCATTCTGTCGCGCCAGGACGCCGCGCCGCTCGCCTATATCGGTGGCGCGCTCGGCACCCTGATCGGCGCCGATCTCACCAACCTCGACAAAGTGCAGGGGCTCGGCGCGCCGGTCGCCTCGATCGGCGGCGCCGGCACCTTCGACGGCATTTTCCTCACCGGCATTCTCGCCGTGCTGATCGCCAATCTTTATGCCGGACCGCGGCAATACCAGGTCGGCTAGGCAGTGCCCTCATAAATCCGGCTCAACGTCCGCTTCGCCCCGATTGTGTTTGCAAAAGTCGAACGTTGCAGTCTACGAATTTTTCGCGAAAACCCGAAACGGGTTGCCGGTAAAGCCACGTTCAAGCAGCTCGCACTTGGGCGAAAAATGTAGATACATTAGTTTCCAAATCGGTCGCGCACCTGGAAAGCCGCTCGATCCATACCGCGATCTCGGCTATGGCTTCTGCGCTCCGACCCGCAGCCTGCTTTACCGAACCTATCTCGAGCGATGCTTGCGCGGTATTATCGGCGGCGATGTTGACGCTTCCCGCGATTTCACGCGTGGTAGCGCCCTGCTCTGTGACAGCCGAGGCTATCGCATGGGCAAAGGCATCGAACCTGTCGATCGAGCGCGCAATGGCGGAGATCTCGTCGACCGCGCGCTTCGTTGCTTCCTGAATGGTCGAAATCTGTTGCGCAATATCGCCCGTGGCATGTGACGTCTGCTGAGCAAGCGCCTTCACCTCCGAAGCAACAACGGCAAAACCTCTTCCCGTTTCACCGGCTCGCGCCGCCTCGATGGTGGCGTTGAGCGCCAACAAGTTCGTCTGCGATGCGATATTTGAAATGAGGTCGACGATTGAACCGATATGCTCGGCGGCGTCGTTCAGCGATCGGATTTCTTGCTGCGTTCGATGCGCCTCCGCCACCGTGGACTGGGCAAGTTCGAGGCTGCTGGTCGCCTCGCGCCCGATCTGCTGAATCGATCCGGAAAGTTGTTCCGTTGCCACCACCGTCATTCGGACGCGCTGGGTAATCCCGGCCGAGGCGGAAGATGCTGCAGCCATGCGGTGCAGAGTATCGTCGGTGACCTGCTTAAGCGTAACCGAGGTGCTCGTCAGGGAATCCGAAGTCTCCTTGATCGCTTTCATCGCCTTGCCAATAGCGCCGGCAAAGTCCGCAATCGACGTATCGATCGCCTGCCTTCTGGCCCGCGTCGCCTGTTCGGCGGCTTCGCGATGCAGGGCGATCGCGTTTGAAACGTCGAAGGTAATGACCTGAGAGACGACATTGCAGCGCCTTGCCAACTTCCTGGCTGCAAAACGGTTGCGGCGCACCAGGGCTCTAATCGCCGCTCGGACGACAAATCCACCGGCGGTGCTGCGCATGCGGGAGTTGAGCCCAAGGGCAGTCTCGGCCTGAACCGTCTTCCGACACAGCTCGGCATATGCGTCATCGAGCCGGCCGCCCAGGAGAGCTTGGAAATGGGACATTTCGAGATTTTTGATGAGAGTCCTGTGCTGATCGACGATCGTGCCGACGGCAGGTTGATGCCGAGTTGCCGCCAAAAATTCGTCGATCGCATCCGACAGGCAGGAGGCTATCGTCGGCCACGTCTGGCGCAGGGTATCGCAGGCCCGTGCATCAAGACCGTGCAGCGCGAGCCGCGCTTCGAATCCTTTAAGTACTTCGACCGCCGCCATAATTGTGGCCCTGGTGCCGCCGCTGCCTAAGATTGAATGAAAATGCTTATTCCACTCTTAACAATAGCCTCAGACTGACGCTGCCGAACACTACGGGCCTCGGGCTCGATCCCGAGGCGGATGCCGGATCTCCGAAAATTGCTCCAACAAAAACATCCGCCTTGCAAATCGGCGCCGAAAGATGCGCAATGCTTCCATGGACCCGAGCGCGATCAAAGACTATCACGCGCATATCTATTACGACCCGGCCAAGAGCCGCGACCGGGCCGAGCGCTTGCGCGAGCGCGTGGCGGCGGCATTTCCGCAAGCCAAGCTCGGCCGCTGGCACGACGAACTGGTCGGCCCGCATCCGCAATCGATGTACCAGATCGCATTTCCGACCGGGATGCTGGCCGCCTTCGTGCCGTGGCTGATGCTCAACCGCGACGGGCTGACCGTCCTCCTCCATCCGGAAACCGGCGACGATTTGACCGACCATACCGCGCATGCGGCATGGTTCGGCGCGGTGCTGCCGTTGCGCGTCGACGTCTTCAAGACGTGAGCTGCGACGGCGTGGCGCGTTGCCGCGGCAGCTCGCGGCAATGCGCTGCGGCATGGCGATACGAACTTTGTCGGCGCGCCCGCGTTAACCGGGAAAGGACAGCGCCATGCCGAACCAGCGCGAGATCGACCGCAAAAACGACGCCAAGTTCCTGACGCCGCTGTTGCTGATGGGACTCATCCTCGTCGGCGGCATTTTGATCTACCTGATGCTCGGACCGCCGCCGGTGAGCTGACAAGCCGCTGCCGACAGACCGCTACAGCCCGTGCTCGTGCTTGAGCCGATCGATGTAATCTTCGGCTTCCGGCGGCAGCGTGGCCAGGCCCTGTTGCCCGGCGGCGGAGAGATAGGGCCGCAGCTTCGAGCCGACCAGATAAGACGGCTGGCGGTCGGCGGGAATGATGCGATCGAATATCACCACGACCAATACCGCCGCGAACAGGATGCGCGCCACGCCGAGTATCGCCCCGCCCACCCGATCGGGCAGCGGCGGATCGGTACCGACGAATTCGTTCGCGCCATGGCGGAAGATCGCGCCCAGAGCCACGCCCAGCAGCACGAAGATCGCGGCCAACGGCAGCCATGCCGTGTCGGGGGACGGTGTCGCGTTTCCCGCCAACAGCGGCGTCACATCGGGCGCGAGCGCAATCGCGACCGGCGCGGCGATAAGATAAGCGAGAATCGTCGCCAGGCTGCGCACCAAGCCCGACATGAAGCCCAGCACCGCGCCAAGAACGACGGCGGCGGTGACCACCGCGTCGAACGGATTCATCGCGGCTGCCCGTCGTTGAAATGCCGCTCGAAAATCTCGCCCAGCGTGGCGTAGAAGAAGCCGTTAAGCCGCCCCACCGGATCGAGTTTCCGCATGTCGATATAGCCGTCGGTCATGCAGGCCCGGTCGACGTGCATGAACACGACCTCGCCGATCGCCAGCGGATGCCGGTTGGGACCGAGCTCGATCACCTGGTGCAGCTTGCATTCGAAATGGATCGGCACTTCCTTGACGCGCGGCGCCGCGATTTTCACGCACGGGATCGGGGTCAGCCCGGTCTCGGCGAACTCGCTGTCGCCCTCGGGAAAGCCATTCGCCGAATCGACCATCTCCTTCCACACCGGATGCGTCACCACGTTGAAGCAGAACTCGCCGGTGTCGCGCAGGTTCTTGAGCGTGTGCTTCTCGCTGCCGTCGGGATTGCGCGCAATAGTCAGCGAGATCATCGGAGGCACCACGCAGACCACGGTAAAGAACGAGAACGGCGCCAGATTGGCCACGCCTTGCTTATTGACGGTCGATGCCCAGCCGATCGGCCGCGGCACCACGGCGCCGGTGAGGAGGCGATAGACCTGGCGCCGGTCGGCGGTCGCGGGATCGATTTCGAGACAGTCGGACATGACGAAAAATGTAGCCCGGATTGAGCGCCAGCGAAATCCGGGAATGAACAGTCGGCTCGCGCGGCCGCAGCCCGGGCTACGCTTCGCTCGACCCAGGCTCCATGTTAATGGACCCGCACCGGAATGATTTCGACCGAGAGCAGCACTTCGTCGCCGAGGCCGTAGTAGTGATAAGCCGGCTGCGAGACGAGCCGCAGGAACAGGAACAGGCGGAAGCGCAGCCGTCTGAGATAATTCATGCGCCGTCCCGGCAGCAAATTTTCCTGCGAGACGTGAACGATCCAATGACGCCGGTCGGTCGGCAGATCGATTTCGCGATGCCGCGCCAGGTCCTCCAGCACATGCTCGACATTCGGCTCCTCCATGAAGCCGAAGCTCAGCTCGACGGCAATGATGCTGCCGCGGCCGGGCTCGCGGTCGAACACGGTAACGCGATAGCGGCCGTCATGAATATAGGGAACCTTGCGATGCTTGACCTCGACCAAAATCAGGTTGCGCGGCAGGATGCCGTGACGTTCCCATAACATCTGGACCAGCGCCGGCGCGCGATCGGCCGGCAGGCTCACCGGCTTCGGCGACATCACCAAAGCGTTGCGTTCGACGAAGACTGTGCAATTGCGATGCAGCGCGACCAGTTCCGCCATCGTCATGGCGGGCTTGGCCGAATAGGCGGCAAACGTCGCCTTGCGTCCCCATCGCCATGTCGTCATCACCAAAAAGACCGCGGCGCCGACCGACAACGGAACGTATCCCCCTTCGACGAATTTCAGCGAGCTTGCAACCATGAACGAAGCATTGACCGCCGTCAGCGCACTCCACACCGCGGCGGTCGCCAGCGCGCTCCATTTCCAGTAATGCCGCGCAACCGGAAACATCGCCAGCGAGGTGATGAACATCACGCCGGACACCGCCAATCCGTAGGCCGCCGCCAGCGCGGACGCGGAGCGGAAGGTCAAAACCAAAAGCACGCAGCCGGCGAACAAGGCCCAGTTGACGAAAGGCACATAAACCTGCCCGGCATGCATTTCATGGGTGTGCAGCAAAGTAAGCCGCGGGAACAGCCCGAGCCGGATCGCCTGCGACACCAGCGAAAACGCGCCCGAGATCAACGCCTGCGAGGCGATGACCGTGGCGGCGGTGGCGAGCAGCACCATCGGATAAAGCAAGGCATCCGGCACCATGCTGTAAAACAGCTTGCCGGCCGCGACCGGAGCGCCGCTCAGCACATAGGCGCCTTGGCCCAGATAGTTGAGCAGCAATGCGGGAAAAACCACGGCGAACCAGCTTGCCCGGATCGGCCGCGCGCCGAAATGGCCGACGTCGGCATACATCGCTTCGCCGCCGGTAACGACCAGCATCAAGGCGCCGAGGATGAGCAGCGCGTCGAACCGGCCGGCGCGATGCAGATAAGCGAGGCCGTAGAGCGGATTGAACGCGGCAAGCACCTCCGGATGCCGCTCGATCTGCACGAGGCCGAGCGCGGCAATCGCGACGAACCATATGGCGAGGATCGGACCGAACACGATGCCGATCCCCGAAGTGCCTTTGAACTGAATGGCAAACAGTCCGGTCAGTAGCCCAAGCGTCACCGGGATGACGGCGTCGCCCAGCGCCGGCGTCGCCACATGCAAGCCTTCGACCGCCGACAATACGCTGATGGACGGCGTGATGATCCCGTCGCCGAACAACAAGCCCGCGCCCAGCATGAGCGCCCACAGCAACAGCGTGTTGCCGCGCTTGCGGCGCTCATGCAGCAGTCCGTAAAGCGCGAAGACGCCGCCCTCGCCGTCGTTCTGCGCGCGCAGCACCAGCAACGCGTATTTGACCGCAACGATGACGGTGATGGTCCAGATGACCAGCGACACGCCGCCGAGCACGTCGGCCGGAGTTTGCGCGCCGTCGGCGCGGCCGAAGAACAACTGGTCCATGGCATAGAGCGGCGACGTGCCGATGTCGCCGTAGACGATGCCGAGCGCGCCGACGGTCAGGCCGGCAAAGCTGCCGCGGGGCCCATGGGTTCCTTCCGCGCCCGGTATTTTCTCCGCAGCGTGCATTTTACCCAAGCGAGCGAGAGGATTCATCGGCCGGAAACCAAGGGGAAGCCGACGGAAACGGCTGCCGGATTTTCGATAGCAAAACTTGGAAACGGTAGCAGGACCTGAAGCCGGTGCTTTTGACGCACGTCAAAGCATTTGTTCCAAACCATCCGAGCAAGATGTTGTGATGGGGTGCGGTGTCCGGCGCGGTGGCGATGATCGGCCCGGGAACTCGATGGGATAATTGCAAGGCGCCATGAACGAATTCGTGCGGCGGTCGTTTTTTGAAAAGCAACAAGATCGGAGAATCGAACCATGAAGAAGCTTGTTCTCGCGGCGGCCGTGCTGATGGCAGCGACGTCGGCAGCAATGGCACAGGGTTACGGCTATGCGCCTTACGGCTACGGGACATATGCGCCCAACGGCTATGGGACCTATGGCTACGCGCCGGGCTCTGGCCTGTACAATTCAGCTCCGGGCTATGGCGTCTATGATTTCGCGCCTGGCTACGGCGCCTATGGAAACAACCCGTACGCCTCCGACCGCTCGGATGCGCCTGGGCGCGGCAACAGCGCGGAGTCGCAACGATAAGCGCAAGCACAACGATCTCAGCCGTGGCGCTGTTATAGGTGCCGATGACGTAGCCACCCGACGGCTGGGAGATTGTGCCGCGTGTTGAAAATCCCCGTGCGCCATTGAGTGGACGCACCTGAGAGTGGACGCCCTGAAACGCCACTGCCGCAACAAAAACCCGGCCTGCAAGGGCCGGGTTTCTCGTTGTTTCTCGTTACCAACTGGCACCGAACGTGCAGCATGGACATGCCGGCCGGACTTACGCAAGCAAGCTTTATTTCGCCGAGTAATGATGCTGCATGTGGTGGTAGGAATGCCTTATCCAATGATGTCGCGGGCGATAGACGCGCGGGGCCGGCTGCGGATAGGCGACATAGGTCGGTCCTACCCCGAACAAACCTTCGACCCCGCCGATCACGCCGCCCACAGCGCCGCCGACCACGGCGCCGACCGGGCCCGCGGTTTGGTTGCCGACATAGACCCCGTGCTGGATGCCGTCGGGAATTCCTTGGGCTTGTGCGGCAAGCGGGCACACGAGCGATGCCGCCATGGCGGCCGCGATTACAAACTGGAGCTTCACGCTAGATCCTTCCTCTGTTGGGAAGGCCGTCACATGTCTGCCGACATGGCCGTTTACGCGGCAAGACCATGGCTATCCGGCGGCCAAGCGCAGAGCGTTCGCAGGTATGGCAAGAATGCCACGTGTGGCACCAACGGCCTAGAATTCGATTATTGTCGGCGGCGCGCCGGATCCTCGGCGATATGAGGCCTCATGTCGACGACGCCGACTGCACAGCGCTTGACCGTGGCCGTGATCGGTCTTGGCAGCATCGGCGGGGTCGCTGCGGGCTGCCTCGCCGCAGCGGGCCGCCACGATGTGATCGCTTGCGTTCGCCAGGCGGTTCCGCGGCTCACCCTCGAAGACCCGCGCGGCGCGATCGATGTCACGCTTCGCACCTTGACCGATCCTGCGGAGGCGCAGGCCGTGGATTGGGTGCTGCTATGCACCAAGACGCATCAGACGGCAGCCGCAGCGCCGTGGCTCAAGCGGCTATGCGCACCGACGACGCGGGTCGCAGTGCTGCAAAACGGCATCGGCCACGTCGCGCGGGTCGCGCCGCTGGCGAACGGCGCCACGGTGCTGCCGGTCATCGTTTATTACAACGGCGAACGCCTGGCGCGCGACCGCGTGCGCTTGCGGCAAGGCTCCGACCAGGACGTCGCCGTCGCCGATGACGATGCGGGGCGCGCCTTTGCGCGGCTGTTCGACGGCACGCCACTGCGCATCCTGCTCAGCGACGATTTCGACACGTTGATCTGGCGCAAGCTTCTGATCAATGCCGTCGCCAATCCGATCACGACACTGACGCTGCAGCGCCAGGCGGTGTTGCGGCGGCCGGACGTGAAAGAGCTATGCCACGCCATCCTCGCCGAAGCCGTCGCCGTGGCGCGCGCCGAGGGCGCAAAACTTGCCGACGATGAGCCGGAGCGGGCGATGGCGACCTTGTTCATGTTTTCCGGCGAGCTCGGCACCTCGATGTATTTCGACCGTCTGGCCGGCCGGCATCTCGAGGTCGACGCGCTGACCGGCGCCATCGTGGCGGCCGGCGCGCGTCACGGCATCGCGACGCCGCTCAACGGCGCGCTGCTCACGCTGTTGCGTGCGATCGATGACGCCGCGGAGCAGTGACCGCCGGTTTTTGGTAGAAGAGGAATGAGTCTACAGGAACAACGCCATGACACGACGAATACCCGATACCCGCACGACCGCCGAAAGAGCTTTCAAAGAGGTCACGAAAAAGCCGGTCGAAGGACTGCCGCCGAAAGCGCCGCCGTCGTTGCCCGGCGTGAAGGAAACGGTGTCGCTGCGCATCGACCGCGAGGTACTCGATTTTTTCCAGGAGGATGGCTCGGGCTGGCAGGACCGCATCAACGCGGCGCTGCGCAAGGCGGCCGGCAAGTGACCGATCGCGAGCTTGACGCGCGCTGCAAGATATGTTCTTGTTATGTTCTCACCTTTCCTGGGAGGTAACGATGAGAACGTTCACTTTGGCATGCTGCCTTGCGACGCTTGCAGTCCCGGCCTGGGCGGAGACGCAAACGATCACGGCGGCGGATGCCAAGACCCATGTCGGCCAGACCGTGACGGTCGAAGGTGCTGTGGGAAATATCGCGACCGGCCGCTCCGGTACGGTGTTCATCGACGTCGGCGGCCGCTACCCGGACAACGGTTTCGCCGCCGTCATTTTTGCCTCCGACCGGAGCAAATTTCCGGATTTGAATGCGCTCGACGGCAAGACTGTCGCCATCACCGGCGCGGTCAGTCTGTATCGGGGAAAGCCGGAGATCATCCTCAAATCGGCGGATCAGATGCAGGCGAAGTGAGCCGTCAAATCACCCGATAGCCGCCGTCGGCCATGAGAATCGCGCCGGTGACATAGGCGGACAGATCGGAGGCCAGAAACACCGCCGGGCCGACGATATCGTCGGGCCGGCCGGTGCGGCCGAGCGGCGTGTGATCGAGAAAGATTTTCACCAGATCGGGATTGTTGGCGCGCGCCTGCGCATTCAGCGGCGTCTCGATCAGCCCGGGCCCGATGGCGTTGACCCGGACGCCGTCCTTGCCGAGCTCGGCGGCCAGCGCCCGGGTAAAGCCCAGCACGCCGTGCTTTGAGGTGGTGTAGGCCGGCGAGTTCGGCGTGCGCACATGCACGAAGGACTGGATCGAGGCAATATTGACGATGCGGCCCTTGGCGGCGCGCAGCGCGCCGAGAAAGGCGTGCGTCACGTTGAACAGACCGTCCAGATTGACCGCCATGACATCCTCCCAATCCTTGATCACGGCGGCGGGATCGGCGGTAAAGGCATTGCGACGATTGATGCCGGCGTCGTTGACCAAAATCGAAACCGCGCCGACGGTGCTGGCGATCTTGCCCGCCATGTCGCGGCAGGCCTGACGGTCGCGGACGTCGAGCGTGAAAGCCTGCGCCTTGCCGCCGGCACCGCGGATGTCGGCTTCGGCCGTGGCGGCGGTCTCGCCGTTGATGTCGAGGAGAGCGACGGTCGCACCCTCGCGCGCATAGCCGAGCGCAATGGCGCGGCCGATGCCCGAGCCGGCGCCGGTGACGGCGGCGATATGACCTTCCAACAGGCCCGCCATGGATAGCCTCCTCCGGTTTGCGTCTTTGGCGGCAAGTATAACAGGCGGGCCGTTCCCTCACATCCGGATCGAAGGCACGCGCCATGCGTTGGCTTGGTGCAGCATCGACCGCGCCCAAGCGGCGGCGCGCAAGGCCGCTCGCACCCGCGGCCATTCCCTTTCGTTTCGCGTTGGGACGAGGCGCGACGACGCCGGCAGGTCCGGCGCGGAGCTATTTTTTGGCGAGTGCGTCGCGCTCTTTGCGCAGCTTGTCGAGCTCGTCCTGCTGCTGCGCGATGCGGTCGGCGTTGCGGGCCTCGTCGCCGGCGCCCGAATTCGCCGCCGCCTGCTCGATGAGCTGACGGATATTGTCGCGCACGATGGCGATGCGCGCGTCGAGTTCGTCGAGCGAAACCGGACTGCCGTTGCTCATCGGGTCTTCTCCAGGGGAACCGTGACGAGTGTAGCGCAGATCGGGCGGATGCAAGCGGAAATTTCGCCGCTTTCGTCTTCACGGCAAGCGGCGCTTACGCCGCCGTCACCGCGCCATGGATCGCCGTGCAGTGGCGCACCAGATTGTCTTGGGCGACCACGAATTGCCGGAGCGGCGTATCGATGGCGAAGAAATAGATATTGGCGATGAAGCCGTACACGGCGGCGTCGACGACGCCGGGCTCGGCGCCGTGCAGGTAACCCTGCGCCGGCACCTGGCGCGCCAGCACGGCGAGATCGGCGAGCCCGCGCGCGTAGGCCTCGGGCGGCGTGTAGCGGCCGATGCCCTGGTAGTAATAGCGCGAGGCGTTGAACTCCTTGGCCTTGAGCAGGCCCGGCTCGTAGAGATGCGGATGCTCGCGAAGCAGCGCCGCGCAAAACGCCGGCCAATAGCGTTCGTCCCGCCAGCGCGAATAGGACATCACCCAATAAAGGTCGTCGAGCAGGCGGCCGATAAGAAGATCCCGGTCGCGCTGTTCGCCGGTGAGCGTGGCATCGATCGGCAGCCGGTATTTGGCGATCAGATGCGCGACGATGGCGTCGCTGTCGCCGACGGTCTCGCCGTCGTCGACGATGTAGGGGAGTTGCTGGCGGGGCGCCGCAGAGGCGTCGAACAGGTGCTCGTGGACGAACGGCAGGCCGGCGAGCCGCAGCACGGCAAAGACTTTCAGCCCGTAGCCGTTATTGTCGGCGACCCCGAACAGCGCCGGATATGAATAGAGCGTAATCATGCGCGCCTCCGCACTCCGATTGTAGCGCGCTCTCACGACGATGTGTTGCGTCAATAATTGCGGACGGGCGAGCGGCAAATTACGTTTTAGGGTGAGGCGGACGCCGGCCTGGGGCATCGTCGCCAACCGGCGCGTCGTAATGTTGGCCGTCTGACATCGACGCTTGCAACCCGGCGGCTGCGCACGGCGTTATTCATTCCGTGGGAAACCAACCCGCGGGAAACAAACGGATCGCAGCCATGCCCTGGTATTATTACGTGGCCTATTTTTTCGCCGGGGCGTTTCTTGCCAACGGCGTTCCGCATTTCGTGCAAGGCATCTGCGGCAACAAATTCCAGACACCGTTTGCCTCGCCGCCGGGCGTCGGCGAATCCTCCGCGGTCGTCAACGTCGTCTGGGGCTGGGTCAATGTCGTGATCGCCGGCGCACTGGTGTTGGCGGCCCCTCCACCGTTGCCGCCGCCGGTCGGCGGCTGCGTCGCCGGCGCGCTCGGCGCGCTGGGCATCGCCCTGTTGATCTCCGGTCATTTCGGCAAAGTCCGCCGCGCGCCACCCGCGCCGTAGCAAGAAACCTGCCTTGCCCCGGCCAATTTGTCGGCTAATCCTATGACGATGCGCATCATCCTTTGCTGCATGGCGCTATTGACGGCGCTGACCACCGAAGCCGCGGCGGCCACCCGCGCCTATGTGATGAACGGCCTGTTCGTCGGCCACGGGCTTGCCGTCATCGCCGACCGGCTGCGCCAGCGCGGCTATATCGTCGCCTACGGCAGCTATGAGCAGAACCGCGAATTCGCCGCCGACGCCTGCGCGCATATCGGCGACCGCATCGTCGTCATCGGCCACTCGTTCGGCGCCGAACGCGCCGCCGAAGTGGCGACGCAAGCCGCCGCCTGCGGCGCCCGCGACGTCACCTTGATCGGCATCGATCCCTCGCAGTCGGTCACCGTCAGTGGCGTTCCTCATGCGGTGAATTTCGTCGGCGAGCTCGGCGGCACCATCGCCGGCGCGCAGAACATCCCGGTGCCCGGCTACACTCACATGGGCATCATGGACAGCCCGGCGGTGCAGGAGCGCATTCTGGAGGAAGTGGACCAGGGCGCGAGCCAGTAGCCCGCCAAGCCCTTCACCCGAACAGCCAGGATTCCGGTGCGGCGATCGGCTCGCCGGCATTCAACAGCAACAGCCCTTTGACGCAGCGGATCGCGGTCCAGACGATCCACCACAGCAGGATCAGCGCGCCGATACCGATGTAAAGCGTGATGGCGCCGGCGGCGACAAAGACAAGCCCGATCCAAAACGTCCTGATCTGAAAGCGGAAGTGGCTGCGGGCGACAGGCTCGGCACGCTCGATCTGCATCCACGCAATGATCAGTCCGATCACCGCGCTCACCCCGGTGAGGAAGCCGATGAGATAGAGAATGTAGACGATGAGCGCGAGGCCGTAATCCGAGATCATCGGCGGGCGGGCGTCGCCCTTGGTCGGTTCGCCCGCATCGGCATCGGTCATTTGCCCCTCCCCTTCGTCTGCGTGTGCCGTCGTACCTTATTATGGCAATCGTAGCGCGGATCGAGCGCAAGCGAAATCCGGATGTGCGGCAAGGCTTGTCCCGGATTTCGTTTCACTCAATCCACGCTACACTTGCCCTCCAACCGGGCAACGACAATTCAGGGAGACGCTTCGTGGGCAAAGGACACAAGGACAAGGTCGCCGTCATCACCGGCGGCGCCAACGGCATCGGGCAGGCTTTTGCCAAACGGCTTGCCGAGGACGGCGCGCATGTCGCCGTGGCCGACCTCGCCGACGGCCGCGATACCGTCAAGCTTGTCGAAGCGGCGGGGCGCAACGCGCTCGCGGTCGTCTGCGACGTGTCGAAAGAAGAGTCCGTCGCGGCGATGGCGCGCGCGGTGCAGCAAAAATTCGGCCATGTCGATATCGTGGTGAACTGCGCCGGGATTTTTCCGCAGCAGGATTTTGCCACCATGACGTTTGCCGATTGGCGCAAAGTTCTGTCCATCAATCTCGACGGCACGTTTCTGGTCACCGCCGCCTTCGTGCCGGGCATGCGCGCGCGAAAATGGGGCCGCGTCGTCAGTATGGCGTCGAGCACGTTCGGCTCGGTAACCACCGGCTTTGCCCATTACGTCGCCAGCAAAGGCGGCATCATCGGCTTCACCCGCGGCCTTGCCGGCGACGTTGCCGCCGACGGCATCACGGTGAACGCCATCGCGCCGGGGCTGACGCGTTCGCCGGGCACGCTGGCGCGCAAGCCGCGCCCCGGCTTTGCCACCATGGACGATGAATTCGCCGCCGTCGCCACCATGCAGGCAATCAAGCGGGTGGAAGTGCCGGACGATCTCGTCGGCGCGGTGTCGTTTCTAACGAGCGACGACGCCGCTTTCATGACCGGCCAGACGCTCAATGTGGATGGCGGCCGGGTGAGGTCTTAGCGCGTCATTGCCTGACTTGATCCGGCAATCCATGTCGCCTTGACATTTATTGGGGGTACAATTATTTGAAGATTAGCTTCGATCCGGTCAAATGCGATCTCGCGCTTCGCCATCGCGGTTTGGATTTCGCGCGGGCCGGCGAGGTGTTCGAGGGCCGTACGGCGACGATCGTCGACGACCGGTTCGATTACGGCGAGACGCGTTTGATCACCGCGGGCCGCCTCGACGGCCGGTTGGTGGTGGTGGTCTGGACCCAACGTGGCGAAGCCCGCCACATCATCTCGATGAGGCACGCTCATGCCAAGGAAGAAGAAATCTGGCGCGACCGCATGGGTTGATCCGGACGACGCGCCGGCGCTGACGAACAAGTTCTTCGACCGCGCCGAGATTCGCCAGGGCGAGAGAATCGTCCGCCGCGGCCGACCGCCACTGCCAAACCCGAAGCAGCCCGTGAAGCTCCGCCTCGACGCCGATGTGCTTGCGGCCTATCGCAAGACCGGCGCGGGCTGGCAGACGCGGATCAACGCGGATTTACGAAAGGCGCGAAAGCTGAAGGTGGGGTGAGGTCGCGGAAATAGTCCTCGCGCGCGATCTTGCTAGCTGCTACCCCTCACGCGGGCGGTGGGGCCGCATGAACGAAAGGACGCTGCCGCGATGGAAAAACCCAACAAATACGACGCGGGCGCGCAACAACTCGCCAAGCTGCACCGCGCCAATGACGCCAAAAAGGCGGCATCCGACTACGAAGCCGCGGCGATCGCGCTGCGCGCCAAGACCGAAAAGCTCAAAGCGCTGCGGCTTGCCCGCGACGCCGCCGCGCCGCCGCCGGCCGCAACCAAGCGCCGCGGCAAGGCCAAGGGCAAATCCGGCAGCTTGTCGGATTGGCTGGACGGCGAGGCCAAAGAGGGCCGCAACGGCTAAAACCGTTTGTGTGCCGGCATCGCGCGGGCCGGCGTTCGCCAGCATGGAGCCTGCAATGCCGCTGCTGAGAGGCGATGTGCAAGGTTACGATTTCGACCGCATGATCGTCGAATTCACGATGCTCGATCAGGACACGACCGTGGTTTGCGCCATCAGCACCGCGGCGATGGACGACATCGAGCACGCGCGCGGCGTGACGGCGGAGCAGCGCGTCGACCAGTTCTTGCGGCTGCGCGACGTCATCGAAGAGCGGGCGTCGCGCAAGTTCCACGATGAGAACGCCCGGCCGGGCCGGGTTTTGGTGTTGCGCTCCAACGATTTCGTGAAATAGCGCGCGGCACATTTGCCGTTTCCATCCTGCCCCGCGGATGGCCGCCGTCCGTCATGGCGCCCGTGCCGGCGCCGGGGTACAGTGTCGAATTGTCCATGCGCTGCGGCGCTTTTGATTTAAAGGGGAACTTACGATGCAAATCTTGTCGGGGATGAAAGCCTTTTCGGGATTGAGAGCCGGCCTCCTCGCCGTCGCGGCGCTCCTTGGCGCGGCGTCGGTGGCGCATGCCGACAGCGCCACCATCAGCATCCGCATCTTCAAGGCCGGCTTCATCCTCGGCGGCTCGGCCGGCGAAGGCGTGATGACGTTCCACGGCCAACGCTATCCGCTGTCGATCGGCGGCTTGAGCTACGGCTTCACCTTCGGCGCCTCGGAGACGCGCTTCCACGGCACCGTCAGCAATATCCGCCGCCCGTCCGACGTCAACGGCGTCTACGGCCAGGGTGGCGCCGGCGCCGCCGTCGGCAGAGGTGCGCAGGGCATCGTGCTGGCCAACCAAAGCGGCGCCGTGCTGACGCTCGCCGGCGAGCAGACCGGGCTGATCGTCAGCGCCGATTTGAGCGGACTGGTGTTGTCGCTGAAGTAAGCGGCGAAGCGCTCCATCCTGCCCCGCGATAGCGGGGAAGGGGGACCATCCTGCGCAGCAGGATGGTGGAAGGGGCGCGGGCTTCGACGATCATTCGGCGACGACAACGAAGCGTCGAGTCAGAGACCCCCTCCACCACCCTTCGGGTGGTCCCCCCTCCCCCACTATCGTGGGGGCGGATGATGTTGCCGATCCACAATGTCAAACAGCGACGCACTCTCTTCCCTCTCGTACCAGTCGCGAGGGACACGCGATCTCATTCTCGCGATGCGCCTTGGCATCCGAGGTTTGCTTCACGCTTTAAAAAAGCCCGTCCAATCGCCCCAAATAAAAGAAGGGGGGCGGAGCGCCGGAAGGCGCGTACTCCTTGCCGTGCCCAGCGGGGCCCGGCGCGCGCCACACGAACGAATGTTGCCACTCGTCCGCGTTTCGGGCGCGCTCGCCTTTCGGCGCTCCACCGCGGTACTCGCCGCGCCGGACGCATCCGGACATCGGCTCAGCGCTCAGTCCCGCGCTTCCTGAGACCCGGCGCATTTGGGCGTTACCCTCTGCCACCTGTCTCAGTCTACCGCGCTCCGCGGAGACCGGTCGTTGTGCCGGTCGGGCGGTGACCCGAGGCCGCCCGGGAGCGGTTTGCGAGACCGCCCGCGGGAACCGCACTTGCTCCACCTTCTAGGTCGCACCCGGAATGTGCCCTTCGATGAGCAAGCTTTGACGGATGCTATGTACCTATCTCGGGGACGTTTGTCACATCACGTCTCCGTGATTGGGACGGCGGTCCAATGCGCGTTTTCCGGGCGCGGCGCGATAAGTAGCAAATAGCGCGTAGGATGGGTGGAGCGACCTGTCCGCCGAAGCTCACGCGCGAGCGAAGGCGGAAGCGATACCCATCATCGGGCGGAAGAGGTAAGCGATGGGTTTCACAAGAGATCAACCCATCCTACGGGCTGTCATGGCCGGGCTCGTCCCGGCCATCCACGTCTTTCTTGGTTATAATCCTCAAAGACGTGGATGCCCGCAACAAGTGCGGGCGTGACGATCAATCGTCATTGCCGGACTTGATCCGGTAGCCTACGCGGCCCGGCCAAGCAACGATAGCAATTTCAGGCTGTGCAACCCCCAGCTTATAAAGATAGAGTGAAAGCCAGAGATGGAGCTCGCGATGCTCAAATCCGTGGCCGCAGCGATTTTATTGTCTGCTGCTTACGTCCTGCCATTACACGCCGCCTGTTCCGAGCCCACCGCTCCGTCCTGCGCCACGAACATCGGCGACTTTGATGACGATTACGATTTTCGCCAGTGCAAGAATGAAATGGAAAGCTATCAGAGTGAAGTCGAGGAGTACTTGGCGTGTCAAAAGCAGCAAAGCCAAGATGTTATCGACGAGTACAACGAGACCATTGAAAGCTTCAATCGTCGCGCGCGAGGAGGCTAGGCCATGAGGCGACTCGTCAAAATTCTTAGTATCGTGATGGCTGGTATCGCCATTGTGGGGACTTCGGCTAAGGCGGAAACCATCGCGCCATCTGATACTTCCAAATATGTCGGCAAGTCCGTGACCATCGAAGGCACCGTCAGCGAGGTTCATCACGCGACGTCCGGCAAAGTAACGTTCATCGACATGGGTGGACGTTATCCGAATAATACGTTTGCCGGCGTTATCTTTTCCGACGATGACGGCAAATTCCCGGATGTAGATTCGCTAGACGGCAAGACCGTCGATATCACGGGAACGATCAAACTCTACCAGGGTAGAACTGAGATTATTTTGAACGATCCGGCGCAGATCAGGACAAAGTAGCGGGGATGAGCGCCCGACGATATCGCGAGGCTTGCCCCGGCTCTCGTTTCACTCAATCCGGGCTACGCTTGCTTGCTATTGAGATAAACTAGCGATCAGCATCTCGAGAACCTGTATCGTTTCCCGATCCGGCGGACCACCTGCAAATCCTTTGACTGCGTTCAAAGCCTGTTGCGCGATTTCGCGTAATTGCCTCTTGTCTTCGGCCGTAACGCAAGTGTTGGCGAAGTTTTGTAGAGCAAGCGCGGCGTGATAGAAAAGGAACGGCTGATCGGATGAAAAACGGTCTCTTAGCCATTCGAGATCGGCAACACGCGGATCCATCTGCATCATCGCGATAGCGGCTAGCCGACTTCCGGGGGAACCCGAGCCTTTGTATATGTCCAAAAAGCCCACTGCGCTGGGTGCAAGGGATCGCATCTTAACAAGAACACGGGTCATCGCCCGAGTCCGGTCAGCTCCGGGCGGCAATGACCGCCTCAGAGAATCGTATTCCAGGCAAAGTTTATCCAACTCTCTGAGAATAGCCTCCGAACTCACATCACGGGTCTCAGCGGCTATCCGAGCGGCGACCTCTTGTTGGCGAGGAGTTATTTTTCCGCTCTTATCGACTCCGCTTTCAACCTCGGCGTCAGCGACACGGTCAAGCTCCAAGACGACACCACCCGGTAGGGACGCCTTCTTCACCCTATCGAAAATGTTCGGAACCTTATTTAGAGCCGACCTTATTTCACTCCTGAACATATAAGCGACAGCAAAGAAGGTTCCTGGCCATGCCACGGCTCCCAAAAAGAGCAGCAACGCTCGTGAGGAGCTTGGCAAGTTCTTCCATTGTCCCACCGTCACCAAGCCATTTCACTTCCAGCATGGATGCCCGGGCCAAGCCCGAGCATGACGCGTCAGGGATTGAAATTCACTACGCCTTGCGTCGATCTGATTTCGACCCCTTCGAAGCATGGGGCATGGACCGTGCAACGGGTGTCTTTGCCCGCAGGAATTGCCCGGCGCGCTCCTCGCGAGTGCCGTGGACGGCCTTGTAGGCCGCCCGTTTTAAGGCCGCTCCGATCTCCTCGATCTCCGATGTCTGTTTCATTTGCGTTCCCATGATTCCGCCAATACGAAATCGCCTTCGACGCTTTGCCAAATATACCACTTGTCGACGATGGATTTATACAAATTATCGAAGTAGCCGGCGCTTTTGCCGAAACGCCTTCGAATGATCTCCTCGGGAATGCCGTGACCGCCAGCCGCGACCCGCCGCCTCACACGTTCCATCGAGGCTTCAACGGAAGGTAAACGGAGATAGACGAGTGATGCGATATAGCCTGATCGGCGCCACACCGGAATTTTCCGAGCGTAAGACAGCGTTGCCAGTGTTGTTTCGAAAGCGAAGTCTGCGCCGGCAGTTGCGAGACTGTCGATCCGTTCAAGCATGATCCGAGCCGCGCGCACGTCCGCCGACTGACGATGCAAATAGGGCTGACCGGTCTCACGCGCAATCTCATCGGCATTGACAAAGGCAAAGTGTGCTCGCGGCCCGACAAGGTAATCGCTCGCGAAGGTCGTTTTGCCAGCACCGTTCGGTCCGGCAATGATGATGACTTGAGGCACGCAGCCGCTCCCTCACCCGCCCGCGCTTCCGCCTTCGCTCAAAGAGCTACGGCGGACAGGAAAAGCGCTCGCGGCCTCTCCCGTAAACGGGGAGAAGCGATCCTTCGACGCGCGCCTTTGGCGCGCATCCTCGGGTCAGCCCGAGGACAGGCTCTCAGGATGAGGCCTTAAAGAGCTTTATTCGCTTCCTTCACCGCCTTGGCCTTATCGACATAAACCTCCGCGCCCATGTCGAGAAACTTCTTCGACATCTCTTTCATGCCGACTTCCGCCTGGTCCTTCGACATCGCATCCTTCGAGGCCCGCTGCGCGGGCACCTCAGGATGAGGATAGAGCATCGCCTTCTCGTTGTCGGAAAGCCCCGACGCATACTCCCGCACGTCGGCCGTAATCTTCATCGAACAAAACTTCGGCCCGCACATCGAGCAGAAATGCGCCACTTTGTGCGCTTCCTTGGGCAGCGTCTCGTCGTGGTATTTGAGCGCCGTGTCGGGATCGAGCGAGAGGTTGAACTGGTCGTTCCAGCGGAAGTCGAAGCGCGCCCGCGAGAGGGCATCATCTCTTAGCTGCGCGGCGGGATGCCCCTTGGCGAGATCGGCGGCATGCGCCGCGATCTTGTAGGCGATGACGCCGTCTTTCACGTCGTTCCTGTCCGGCAGGCCGAGATGCTCCTTCGGCGTGACGTAGCAGAGCATGGCGGTGCCGAACCAGCCGATCATGGCTGCGCCAATGGCAGATGTGATGTGGTCATAGGCCGGCGCGATGTCGGTGACGAGCGGGCCCAAGGTGTAGAACGGCGCCTCGCCGCACTCTTTCAGCTGCTTGTCGACATTGATCTTGATCTTGTGCAGCGGCACGTGGCCGGGGCCTTCGATCATCACCTGGCAGCCCTTCTTCCAGGCCACTTTGGTGAGTTCGCCGAGCGTTTCCAGTTCGGCGAACTGGGCGCGGTCGTTGGCGTCGCGGATCGAGCCGGGGCGCAGGCCGTCGCCGAGCGAGAACGACACGTCGTATTTGCGCATCAGGTCGCAAATCTCGTCGAAGCGCTCGTAGAGGAAGCTTTCCTTGTGATGCGCCAGGCACCACTTGGCCATGATCGAGCCGCCGCGCGAGACGATGCCGGTGACGCGGTTGGCGGTGAGATGGATGTAGGCAAGCCGCACGCCGGCATGGATGGTGAAATAATCGACGCCCTGCTCGCATTGCTCGATCAGCGTGTCCTTGTAGCACTCCCAGTCGAGTTTAACGGGATCGCCGTTCACTTTCTCCAAGGCTTGGTAGATCGGCACGGTTCCGATCGGCACCGGCGAATTGCGCAAAATCCATTCGCGGGTGTTGTGGATGTTGCGCCCGGTGGAGAGGTCCATCACCGTGTCGGCGCCCCAGCGGATCGCCCACACCATTTTCTCCACTTCCTCCTCGACCGACGAGGTGACCGCGGAGTTGCCGATATTGGCGTTGATCTTGGTGAGGAAGTTCCGCCCGATGATCATCGGCTCCAATTCGCCGTGATTGATGTTGGACGGGATGATGGCGCGGCCGCGGGCCACCTCGTCGCGGACGAATTCCGGCGTGACGAAGAGCGGCACCGACGCGCCGAAGCTCTCGCCGTCGTCGGCACGCTCCTGCGCGACGTCGAGCATTTTTTTGCGGCCGAGATTTTCGCGCTCGGCGATGTAGATCATTTCCTTGGTGATGACGCCGGCGCGGGCCCATTCCAGTTGGGTGATGGGGGCGTCGCCGACCGCGCGCATCGGGCGCGGCGTGTTGGGGAAATTGCGCGCCAGATGCTTGCCGGTGACGTTGCCGTTGTCGACCGGCTTGATCGGGCGGCCGTCGTACTCTTCGATGCCGCCGCGCTCGCGCACCCATTGCACGCGCGCTCGCTTAAGCCCCTTCTCGACGTCGATTGCGGCGTCGGCCTCGGTATAGATGCCGGACGGATCGTAGACCCGCACCGGCTCCTCGCCGGCGTCCGAGAGCGGAATCTCGCGCAGCGGCACCCGCAGATCGGGCGCGGCGTCGGGCGCCGAATAAACTTTCCGCGAGCCGGCGATCGGGCCGGTGGTCACGGTCGGCGTGGCGAGATCGGCTTCGGACAGGGGCTTATTCATCGGGTCGCTCCTTGCACTTTCCTTGCACTTTTTCCTCATGGTGAGGAGCGTCGCGCCAGCGACGCGTCTCGAACCATGCCGTCCAACCATCCTTCGAGACGCGCCCTGCGGGCGCTCCTCAGGATGAGGGTCCCGAGACGGCCGCTTCGCGGCCTCCTCAGGATGAGGTTCCGGATGAACGGCTTGGGGGCGGGATTTCGTAAGAGTTTCCGTCCCTTCGCCGGCATGACCCGGATCAGGTTCAAAGGGTTTTTCTCAGCCCGCAACCGGGCACCCCTCGGAACGTCCTTAATCTAGGCCGATGGAGGGGCGAGTCAAAGGGGGTGGTGTCACCTCTCCCCGGCGGGGAGAGGTCGGATTGCGAAGCAATCCGGATGACCGCGCACTCCTTCTCCCCGCGCGCGGGGAGAAGGTCGGGATGAGGGGGCCTCGCAGCAATTCTGAGCGCCCGCATTCCGCGCCCAGCGGTGAGGCCCCCTCACCCCAACCCTCTCCCCGTAAACGGGGAGAGGGAGCTAATAATTCGCTGCGGGCGGTTCCTCGCCATGGTGAAAGCGCGGCCGGGCATGACGGGCGATAGACCGCGACGCGCTCAATACCCCTTGAGCAGGCGATCGATGTAGTCGAGCTCTTCCTGCGGGCGGGCGAGGTCGCCGAAACGCTTGCGCAATTCCTCGATGATGCGCCGCGCCCGTTGCACGTCGATCTCGCCGGGCACCTTCACCGAGGAGTCGTCGTAGTCGCGGCCGCGCAGCGGGCGGCCGAGCGGATCGGTGTCATTGTCGCCGCGCGCTTCGCCGAAGCGGCCGAGGCCTTGGCCCTGTCCCTGGCCCTGCCCCATCTGCTGCTGCATCGATTGCGCCAGCGACTGCGCGCCCTTTCGCAAGGCGTCGAGCGCGCGGCCTTGCGAGTTGACCGCGCTGTCGGTGTTGCCTTGGCCGATCTCGCCTTCGGCTTCGTCCATGGCGTCGCCGGCGCGGCCGAGCGAATTCAATTCGTCCTGGCCCGGTCCCTGACCCTGCTGACCCTGTTGGCCCTGCTGGCCTTGCTGGCTCTGGCCGAGCCCGCGATCTTTCAGATCTTGCAGCAATTGATTGAGCCGGTCGCGCAGCGCCTGCTGGTTCTGCTGCAATTGCCCGAGCTGGTCGCCGGGACGCTGGCTCTGGCCCGGCTTGCCCTGTTGGCCGCTTTGCGGGTTCTCTTGATTCTGGCCCTGCTTGAAGGTGCGGTCGCGCAAATCCTGCTGCTGGCGGATCATGTCGCCGAGCTCGTCGAGCTCCGACATTTCCGCGCAGTCGCCGCCGTTCATATCCGGCGACGCCATCTGCATGTTCTCCATCATCTGCTCGAGCTGCTGCAACAGCGCCTGCGCCGCGTCCTTGGCGCCGCTCTTGGCCAGGTTCTGCAGGCGGTCGAGCATGTTCTGCAGATCGCGCTGGGTGATGACCTTGGTGTTGGGATCGAGCGGGCGCGACAACTGCTGATGGTTGCGCAATTGCTCGGCCAGCGCCTGCATGTAGTTTTGCATCGCCTCGCGCAGCTTGTCCATCAGCTGGCGGATCTCGTCGTCGCTGGCGCCGCGCTGGAGCGCCTGTTGCAGCGCGTTCTCGGCGTTGCGCAGCGCTTGTTGCGCGTCGGAGACGTCGCCGTCCTCGATGTCGACCGCCATCTGCCACAGCCGCGTCACCACATTGCGCAGATCGTCGTCGCTCTTGGCGCGCACCAGCGACCAGAAAATCGAGCGCAGCCCGAGATAGACCCCGGCGTCCGGCGTGAATTTGTCCGGCGCGATGGCCAGCGCATCGAGCGCGGTGATGACGCGCGGCCGCGTATTGGCGTCCATCGCCAGGTCGCGGCGCTGCTCGATCAGCGCCCGCGCCAGAGGTTTGGTGAACACGCGTTGCGGCAGACGGAAAGTCAGCGGATCGCTCTTGCCGACATTGCCGCCGTCGTCATGAGCGACGAGCGTCATGGTCACTTGCGCGCCCGCCCAAGGATGATCGGTCAGGTCCTTGATGGTCTGGCCGACGCCGTCTTTGGTGCGCGCCTGCGGCAGCACCAGCGGGAAATCGGGCGGGCCGTAGAGCGGGCGCGGCGGCGCCTGCGGCTTATCGCCGGGCGCCGGCGGATCGTCCTTGCGCACGAACGTCGCCTCGGCTTGCGTGACGCCGTAATCGTCCTGAAGCCGGTACGACAATAACAGCGAGCCGCGGTTCTGAACTTGCGGATCCTTGGTGAGCGCGATGGTCGGCGGGTTGTCGGGAATGGCGTTGAACGGCCAGGTGAGATCCTCGCCGGCGCCGCGCAAGGTCGCCGTGCCGGTGGCGGCGACGGTGAAGCGATGCTCCTGCGTGCCGGCCGGCGCCTGCCCGGCCTCCTTGGCCGGCGTGAGACCGCCCGAGCCCGCGACCTCGAGATTGACGTTGCCGGTCGAGCGCACGATCAGCGTCGAGTTGACCGGCACCGCGAACGGCCCGTCGCCCGGCGTCTGCGCCGCCGCCGCCGCTTCGCCGGGGTGAATGCCAGGAAGCACGATCGGCGGCTTGCCGGTGTAAGCCGGCGGCACCACCCAGGCGTCGACGCGGAAATTCGCCGGCAGCACCACGCCCTGCCAGTCGAACGCGGCGACGATGCGATTCCAGCGCTCGCCGCCGGCGGCGAGGAACGTGGCGATGGCGGCGAGCAACACCAGCGCGCGCAGCGCATAAGGGTCGCGCCGGGCGACGCGTGGCGACGGCGCGCCGGCCTTGAGCGCGGACGCCGCCAGCGCAGCGCGCGCGACATGGGCGTTCCACAGCGCCAGCGAATAAGGATCTTTGCCGGTGACCGCGAGCGCGTCGGCGATCGCGGTCGCCGGACGATGGCGCAAGCCCGACCCGCGGTCGAGCCGGCTCAAGCCCTCGCTCAAGGCCGGCATGCGCAACTGACCGAGCGGAACGAGCGCGGCAATCGCCGCCACCGCAAAACCGATCAGCCCGATGGCGCGCGCCAGCGGCGGCAGCCACAGCCACACGCCGAGCCAGGACAAAGCGAGGAACAAGCCGACCGCGGTGGCAAGCGTCGCCAGCGCCGGCCACAGCCGCTCCCACAGGATGGTCCAGCGCGCCCGCCGCACCGCAGCCGCAAGCAACGGTCCGGGTCTCGAGTCGGCGCCCGGACTGTCCGGGACGGGATTGGGCAAGGTCGGCTCGGTCACGAGGCTTTCCGTCATTTTGCCGCAACGGCCGGCAAATCCGCACCAATTATGGGTGGATAACACGTTAACATCGGGGCCGGTTCAAGGCGCACAAAACGCCGCGAATCCTAGTGAAGCAAGATCGAAGCCAAGCAACGCCAATTCAACGCCTTTCCGGTCCAGTCAATCGCTTAAGGGCAACACACGCAACCGTGCGCGCGCCGGCTCGATCGACACCAAAGCGCCACCGCTTAATTCCCCCTCCAACTGGCGAAGCGCAGTAACGACGGTTGTTCCGACGGCCTCGAACGTCGGCAGGTCGGTCCTAAGCTGAACAACACTCGGTCGGCGTTCCCGCGTGGCGGCGAGAATAGCCCCGAAATCGAGATCGCTCGTTAGCACGACATGGTCGTGTGCCGCGGCCCAACGCATGACTTCGGCGTCATGAGCATCCGCAGGACCGAGCTTCGACCAGTGCGTCGCCTCGTATCCCGCACTAAGCAAAAAGCCGACCCATGCTGGCGACAAATTCATGTCGACCAGGATTTTCATTCGGCGGCGGTAAGATCGACTTCACGTTCCTGGGCGCGCCACGCGGCGTAGCGCAGGGCCTCCAGAACGTCCTCGCGTTGCAGATAGGGATAATCGGCGAGCAGTTCGTCGATAGATCGCCCGGCCGCGATCTGTCCAACGATCATGCCGACCGTGACCCGCGTGCCACGGATGCACGGCTTGCCCCCCATGACGGCGGGATTTTGCGTGATCCGTTCAAAGTCGGTCATGACGGCACTCGCATGAGCATGCCTGAGAAATATAGCACGTTAGGTAAGGCGTTCGCAGCATGACGCCCAGCAGTCGGACCACGCTCACAGCCAGTCCGGCAACCGGTCGAGCGCGATCATTTCATCGAGCGTCTGGCGCGGCCGAATGACCGCCCATTCGCCTTGCCGAACAAGCACTTCGGCGATCAGCGGGCGGCTGTTATAGGTCCCGGCCTGGGCCGCGCCATAGGCGCCGGCGGTCATCACCGCGAGCAGATCGTCGGCCTTGGGCGCGACCATGGCGCGGCCGAGCGCGAGATAATCGCCCGACTCGCAGACCGGCCCCACCACGTCGGCAATGATTCGCGGCGCGCCCGGCGGCGCCTGGCGCACCGGGCGGATGTCGTGATGCGCCTCATAGAGCGTCGGCCGCACCAGATCGTTCATGCCGGCGTCGACGATGACGAAGGTCTTGGCCTCGCCACGCTTTAAGTAAATGACGCGGGTCACCAGAATTCCGGCGTTGCCGACGATGAGACGGCCCGGCTCGAAGATGAGCCGGCAGTTGAGGTTTTGCGTCGCCCGCTTGACGATCGCCGCATAGGCGTCGGGATCCGGCGGCGGCTCATTGTCCTCGCGATACGGAATGCCCAAGCCGCCGCCGACGTCGATGTGCGAAATCACATGGCCGTCGGCGCGCAATTGTCCGACGAAATCGGCCAACAGCGCGAACGCATCGCCGAACGGATCGAGCTCGATGATCTGGCTGCCGATGTGCATGTCGACGCCGGTGACGCGCACGCCCTTGAGCTTGGCGGCGCGCGCATAGACGGCGCGAGCGCGGCTGATCGGAATGCCGAACTTGTTTTCCGCCTTGCCGGTCGCGATCTTGGCGTGGGTCTTCGGATCGATGTCGGGATTGACGCGGATGGAGATGTCGACGACGCGATCCTTGGCCGCGGCGATCGAGGCAAGCAGCTCGAGCTCTGGCTCGGACTCGACGTTGACGCAAAGAATTTTTTCGTCGACCGCAAGCGCCAGCTCGCGCTCGGTCTTGCCGACGCCGGAAAACATGATCTTGTCGGCCGGCACGCCGGCCATGCGGGCGCGCAACAGCTCGCCTTCGGAGACGACGTCGGCGCCGGCGCCGAGCTTCGCCAGCGTCGCGATCACCGCCTGATTGGAATTCGCCTTCATCGCGTAGCAAACGAGCGCGTCGACATCGGCGAAAGCGCCGGCAAAGACTTTGTAGTGCCGCTCGATGGTCGCGCTGGAATAGCAATAAAACGGCGTGCCGATGGCTTCCGCGATCGCGTTGAGATCGACCGCTTCGGCATGCAGCATGCCGTCGCGATAGGTGAAATGGTGCATGGCGGGTGTTTAGAACATGTTTTGCGTCATTGCGAGCGCAGCGAAGCAATCCAGCTCAGCTTTGCAGAGGCCACCCCTGGATTGCTTCGTCGCTGCCGCTCCTCGCAATGACGAGGGCTACTGTAGCAGCGGGTCCAGAATGAAGGGGCGGTTCCGGCTGGGCGTCGCCACCGGATTGCCCTGGGCATCGAAGCCGTTTTTCACCGCCGTGTCCTGCGGCGAGCCGGGCGCCGGGGTGCCATCGGGCGATCGCAGCTGCGACGTGACGGCCGGCGTCGTCGGCGCCGGCCCGGGCGGCAGCTCAAGCGGGCCCTCGCGGCCGCAGCCGGCAAGCGCCAGAGCGACCCCCACCGCCGCGCTAAACCCCAATAGGCGGGCTGATCGAATACGCCTCAAAAATCTGCTCCCGGCCCCGGCATCGAGATTATCACAGCGCATCCCGGCGGCGACATTGTGTCCGCCGCAGCATCCCGCAAAGCCGTTGCCAAACACTTATGGCTGCTTTTTCAGGAGCTTGAGCCAGCGTTTGGCTTCGCGGCGGACATTGTTCGGCGCCGTGCCGCCATAGACTTTTCGGCTTTTGACCGAACTGGCTGCCGACAGCACGCCGAACACCGCCTTGCTGATCCGCGGCTCGATGGCCTGCATGGCCGGCAGCGGCAGATTTTCCAAGGCAACGCCGGCCTCCGCCGCCTTGGCGACGATACGGCCGGCGACATGATGGGCTTCCCGGAACGGCAATTTCAGCTCGCGGGTCAGCCAGTCGGCAAGGTCGGTGGCGGTCGAATAGCCCTCGCCCGCGGCTTGGCGCATCCGCGCGACGTCGGGCGCAATATCGCCCACCATTCCGGTCATGGCCCGAAGCGACAGCGTGAGCGCGCCGACGGCGTCGATGGCACCCTCTTTGTCTTCCTGCAGATCCTTCTGATAAGCGAGCGGCAGACCTTTGATCACCGTCATCAGGCCAATGAGCGCGCCGACGACGCGCCCGGTCTTGGCGCGCACCAATTCCGCGGCGTCGGGATTGCGCTTCTGCGGCATCATCGACGAGCCGGTGGTGAATTTGTCGGACAGCTTGATCAGGCCGGCGAGCGGCGACGACCAGATCACGATCTCCTCGGCGAAGCGCGACAGGTGCACGGCCGTAATCGCGCAGGCCGACAGCGTCTCCAGCACGAAATCGCGGTCGGCCACCGCATCGAGCGAATTCGCCATCGGCCGGGCAAAGCCGAGCGCGTTGGCCGTCATGGCGCGGTCGATCGGAAACGAGGTGCCGGCGAGCGCGCCTGAGCCGAGCGGGCTTTCGTTGAGCCGTTTGCGCGCGTCGGCAAAGCGGCCGCGGTCGCGGCCTGCCATCTCGACATAAGCGAGCAGATGATGGCCGAACGTCACCGGTTGCGCGGGTTGCAGATGCGTGAAACCCGGCATCACGGTCGCGGCATGGTCGAGCGCCTTTTCGGCGAGCGCGCGCTGATAGGCGGCAAGGCTTGCGTCAATGTCGTCGATCGCGTCGCGCAGCCAGAGCCTGAAATCGGTCGCGACCTGATCGTTGCGCGAGCGCGCGGTGTGCAGCCGTCCGGCCGCCGGCCCGACGAGCTCGGCGAGCCGGCTCTCGACGTTCATATGGATGTCTTCGAGCGCCCGCTTAAACTCGAATTTGCCGGCCTCGATGTCTGACAGGATCGTGTCTAGACCGTGAGCGATCTTCTTTGCATCTTGCGCCGTGATGATGCCTTGTTTGGCGAGCATGGCCGCATGCGCCTTGCTGGCGGCGATGTCCTGCCGATAGAGGTGACGGTCGAAATGGATCGAAGCGTTGATGTCCTCCATGATCGGATCGGGTCCCGAGCCGAACCGCCCGCCCCACATCTTGTTGCTCATGACACGTTGCTCACGAAGCCCTGCGCCGGAATTTGATCTCTGATGATCGACATGACCGAGCCGCCTGCCCCGTCACCCAACGAGCCTTCTCTGCGCAAAATCGGCCGTTTGCGGCTTGTTTCCGCAGCGGCAGCCATTGCGATTCTGGTTGTCCTGGCGGGGGTATACGGGATGGAGCATCTGCGAGGCAATCCGGCCGATGCCGCCTGCCGGCCGGCGGTTAATATTGCCCGACGGATCGCGCCTTTGGTGCATGGCGAAGTGGCCGCGCTGGCGGTGGCGCAGACGCCGTTTCACCTCCCCGATTTGACCTTCAAGGACGCCCAGGGCGCCGACAAGACGCTGGCCGACTGGCGCGGCCGCACCGTCCTTCTCAATCTCTGGGCCACCTGGTGCATCCCCTGCCGGCGGGAAATGCCGGCGCTCGATGCGCTCCAAGCCAAGCTCGGCGGCCCCGATTTCCAGGTGGTGGCCGTCAATATCGATCAGCGCGATCCGCAGAAACCGCTCGCCTTTCTCAAAGAGGTCGGCGTCAGTCACTTGGCTTATTATTCGGATACCAGCGCCCACGTGTTCGAGGATTTGAAGGAAGCCGGCAAAGCCTTCGGCATGCCGACCACAGTGCTGGTCGACCGCAATGGCTGCGAGATCGGCGACATGGCCGGACCGGCGGAGTGGGCCAGCGACGACGGCGTCAAATTGGTGAGCGCGGCGATCGCAACTGAGTAGCCCGGGTTGAGCGGAGCGAAACCCGGGAGACGAACCATGCTCGATTGTAGCCTGGATGGAGCGGAGCGACAGCCAGGATGAAACGGCCAGCTGAAATGCCGTCCCCGGCTTTCGCTTCGCTCAATCCGGGCTACGTTTGCGCGCAATGACGAAACTGTTGACAAGGCTGCCGCTACCCTGATACTAAACCATATGGTTAAGTTTTCAGAGCCAAGCCTCGACCGTACCTTTGCCGCGCTATCCGATCCGACGCGTCGCGCCATGGTCATGCGTCTTGCCGGAGAGCCCGAACTCTCGGTCAGCGAGCTCGCCGCGCCGTTTCGAATGTCGCTGCCGGCGGTGATGAAGCATCTCGCCGTGTTGTCCGATGCCGGGCTCGTCGCGCGCGCCAAGACCGGCCGCGTCGTCGCCTGCCGGCTCGACGCCGAGCCGATGCGCGAAGCCTTCGAATGGCTCAATCGCTACGAAAAATTCTGGTCCGAGCGGTTCGATCGCCTGGCCGCATTCCTGGAGGAAGACAAGTCATGGTCACCCAAACAGCCGCCAAGCCAAGCCTCACCCTCAAGCGCCGCCTCAACGCGCCGCCGGCCAAAGTCTTCGCGGCCTGGACCGATCCGGAAAAAGTGAAGCACTGGATGGGCCCCGGCGAAGTCAAAGTGTTGCGCGTGGAGTGCGACGCGCGCCCGGGCGGCAAATTCCGCTGGGTGATGCAGTCGCCCGACGGCGAGACGCATGATGTCAGCGGCGTCTATCGCGAATTCGTCCCGGACCGAAAGCTCGTCTTCACCTGGGCCTGGATTACCACGCCGGAGCGCGAGTCGCTGGTCACGGTCGACATCAAGCCCGACGGCGACGGCTCGTTGTTGACGCTCACGCACGAGCAATTCTTCGACGAAACCGCGCGCGACCGCCACCAAGGCGGCTGGACCGGCGCGCTCGACAAGATGGAAAAGATGTTCGCTTGAAGTTCGTAAGGTGGATTAGCCGCGACAGCGGCGTAACCCTCTCTCCGAATTGAGGAGCAGTCCCGTGGAACCGCATAAAGTCGTGACGCACGACCAATGGATCGCCACGCGCAAGGCTTGTCTCGCCGAAGAAAAGGCCTTTACCCGCGCCCGTGAGGCGTTGAGCAAAAAGCGCCGCGAGCTGCCGTGGGAAAAGGTCGAAAAGAACTACCTGTTCGATACGCCGTCCGGCAAGCAATCGCTCGCCGCGCTGTTCGGCGCCAAAAGCCAGCTCATCATCTATCACTTCATGCTCGGGCCGGGCTGGGAAGCCGGCTGTCCGAGCTGCTCGCTGATCGCCGACCATTTCGACGGCGCGACCATCCATCTCGCGCAGCGCGATATTACGCTTGCCGTCGTTTCCCGCGCGCCGCTGCCGGAAATCGAGAAATTCAAGGCCCGCATGGGCTGGAAATTCGAATGGCTGTCGTCGTTCGGCAGCGATTTCAATTTCGACTATCACGTCTCGAAGCCGCCGAACGAGAAACCAGGCGGCGAGGTCGAATACAATTACGAAATGACCACCTTCCCGAGCGAAGAGCGCCCGGGCGCCAGCGTGTTCGCCAAGAACCCGGCCGGCGCGGTTTTTCACACTTATTCGACTTACGGCCGCGGGCTCGACATTCTGATCGGCGCCTACAATCTCATCGATCTCGTGCCGAAGGGCCGCGACGAAGACGGCCTGAAATTCAGCATGGCCTGGGTTCGCCACCATGACCGCTACGATGGCGCGCCGGTCGATACAAAAGCGTCATACCAGCAGCCTAAATCCGTCTCATGCTGCGATTAGTCAACGCTCGTCCACAAGGGAGTCAGTCATGAAGCTCTATGGTTTCCCCGCTTCGCCGAACACCTGGAAAGTGCGGGCGCTCGCCGCGCATCTCAAGACACCGCTCGACTTCGAATTCGTCGATCTGCTCCAGGGCGCGCAGCAATCGCCCACGTTCCTGGCTCTCAGTCCAACTGGCCGCACGCCGGTGCTGGTGGACGGCGACTTCACGCTCTGGGAATCGAATGCGATCCTGCAATATCTCGCCGACAGGAGCCCGACGCCGCTATATCCGAATGACGCCAAGAGCCGCGCGGATATCGCACGCTGGCAATGTTGGGACCTCGCGCATTGGGGCGCGCAGGCCTGCCAGCCGCTGACGTTTGAAAATCTGGTCAAGAAGTTCGTCAATCTCGGGCCGCCCGACGCCGCCGCGGTCGCCAAAGCCACCGAGTGCTTCAACAAAGAGGCCAAGATGCTGGATGCGCATCTGGCGCGGCACAAATATCTGGTCAACGATACGCTGACGATCGCCGATTTCACGGTGGCGGCGCCGTTGTTCCACGCCCAGGGCGCGGCCATGCCGGTCGGACCCTATGCGAATGTGGGCGCCTGGTTCGGCCGCGTGTCGGCGCTGCCGTGCTGGAGCGAAACCGCGCAGCAAATGGCCGCGGCGGCGTGACACCTCGTCATGGCGAGGAGCCAACGGGTCCGCGCGAAGCACGCGGCCTGATGACAGGCTCCGCGACGAAAATGAGTGTTATCTGGTCGGCACCGGCTTTTCGCCGCGATAATCGTAAAAGCCGCGCTGGGTCTTGCGGCCGAGCCAGCCGGCCTCGACGTATTTCACCAGCAGCGGGCACGGACGGTATTTCGAGTCCGCCAGGCCTTCATGCAGCACCTGCATGACCGACAGGCAGGTGTCCAGCCCGATGAAGTCGGCGAGTTCCAGCGGGCCCATCGGATGATGCGCGCCAAGCCGCATCGCCCGATCGATACCCTCGACATTGCCGACGCCCTCGTAGAGCGTGTAGATCGCCTCGTTGATCATCGGCAGCAGGATGCGGTTGACGATGAAGGCGGGGAAATCCTCCGCCACCGCGATCTGCTTGCCGAGCTTGGTGATGAATTGCTTGGTGGCCTCGAAGGTCTTGTCGTCGGTGGCGATGCCGCGGATCACTTCGACCAGCTCCATCAGCGGCACTGGATTCATGAAATGAATGCCGATGAAACGTTCCGGCCGATCGGTCGCCGCGGCAAGCCGGGTAATCGAAATCGACGACGTGTTGGTGCCGACGATGGTGTCGGGGCGCAGCGCCGGGCACAGCGCGGCGAAGATCTTGCGTTTGACGTCTTCCTGTTCGGTCGCCGCCTCGATCACCAGATCGCAGTCGCCGAGATCGTCGAGCGTCATGGCCGCCGCGATACGCTTCATCGCGGCCTGACGCTCTTCGTCGCTGATCCGCTGGCGGCTGACCTGACGCGCCAGATTGCCGGAGATGGTGGCTATGCCGGCGGTGATCCGGTCGGCTACGACGTCGTTCAACAGAACGTGGTAGCCGGACAACGCACAGACATGGGCGATGCCGTTACCCATCTGGCCGGCGCCGACGACGCCGATCTTACGAATGGAATGAGCCATCCCGCCCGCCTCGCCGTGCGCCCCTTGCGCTTTGGGCCGTTCCTTGACCTCGACCATCGCGATTCACTTTCCATGTCTTTTTACGACGGCGTCGGCCGAGAAGCCAGATTCCGTCAGTGTTTAACCTTATCGAGCTCGGCCGCCAGCTCCGGCAGCGCCTGGTAGAGATCGGCCACCAACCCGTAGTCGGCGACTTGGAAGATGGGGGCTTCCTCATCTTTATTGATCGCGACAATCACCTTCGAATCCTTCATGCCGGCGAGGTGCTGGATGGCGCCGGAAATCCCGACCGCGATATAAAGTCCGGGAGCGACGACCTTTCCGGTCTGACCGACCTGCCAGTCGTTCGGCGCGTAGCCGGCGTCCACCGCCGCGCGCGACGCGCCGATCGCGGCACCGAGCTTATCGGCCACCGGCTCTATATATTTGGTGAAGTTCTCGCGGTTTTGCATCGCCCGGCCGCCGGAAATGATGATCTTCGCCGAGGTCAGTTCCGGCCGCTCCGATTTGGACAGCTCCTCGCCGACGAAGCCGGAAATGCCGGGATCCGCGGCGGCGGCGACGTTTTCGATCGGCGCCGAGCCACCCTCCCCGGTCGCCTGGAACGCCGCGGTGCGCACGGTAATCACCCGCTTCTTATCGGTGGAGCGCACCGTCTGGATGGCGTTGCCGGCATAGATCGGCCGCTCGAAAGTGTCCGGCGCCACCACCTTGGTGATGTCGGAAATCTGCATGACGTCGAGCAGCGCGGCAACGCGCGGCATGACGTTCTTGCCGGTCGTGGTCGCCGCCGCCATGATCGTTTCATAAGGCGGAGCAAGCGACACGATCAGCGCCGCGGTCGGCTCCGCCAACTGATGTTCGTAAGGCGCCGCATCGGCCAGCAACACCTTGCCGACGCCGTCGAGCTTGGCGGCGGCTTCGGCGACCGCTTTGCAATTGCGGCCGGCGACCAGGATATGCACCTCGGCGCCAAGGGCTTTGGCGGCGGTCAGCGCCTTGTTGGTCGCGTCCTTGAGCGCGGCATTGTCGTGCTCGGCGAGAAGCAATGTCGGCATCAGATCGCTCCCACCGCTTTGAGTTTCTCGACCAGCTCGGCGACGCTTGCGACTTTCACGCCCGCCTTGCGCTGCGGCGGCTCCGCCGTCTTGACCACTTCGAGCCGCGGCTTGGTGTCGACGCCGAAATCGGCCGCCGTCTTCTCCTCGATCGGCTTCTTCTTCGCTTTCATGATGTTGGGCAGCGACGCGTAGCGCGGCTCGTTCAGGCGGAGATCGGTGGTGACGATGGCCGGCAGCTTGAGCTTCACCGTCTGAAAGCCGCCGTCGACCTCGCGCGTGACCAACAGCTCTTCCCCCTCGAATGCCAGTTTGGAGGCAAAGGTGCCCTGCGGCCAGCCCAGCAGCGCCGCCAGCATCTGGCCGGTCTGGTTGCTGTCGTCGTCGATCGCCTGCTTGCCGAGAATGATAAGGCCGGGCTGTTCCGCCGCGGCGATGGCCTTGACGATTTTCGCAACCGCCAAAGGCTCGATGACGCCTTCGGCTTTGACCAGGATGCCGCGGTCGGCGCCCATGGCGAGCGCGGTGCGGATCGTCTCGGCGGCTTGCTGGGATCCGATCGACACGGCGACGATCTCGGTCGCCTTGCCGGCCTCCTTAAGCCGGATCGCCTCCTCGACGGCGATCTCGTCGAAGGGGTTCATCGACATTTTGACGTTGCCCAGCTCGACACCGGACCCGTCGGCCTTGACTCGTATCTTCACGTCCTTGTCGATTGCCCGCTTTACGGGCACGAGAATTTTCATGGCGGGTATATTACGCTGACTGCTTGAGTTTTTCTTTGCCGCATTCCGGCTTTGTTAGAAAGCCCGATGCTGCGGTGCGGGAAACCTACCGGCCAGCGCGCGAGCGGTCAACGGATCGGTCGCCGGAACGGCAGCGTCGACGACAGGCCGCCGTCGACCGCGAAGGCTTGGCCGTTGACGTAGGACGACTTCGTCGCCGGCGAGGAACAGCGCCATGGCGGCGATTTCCTCCGGCATGCCGGCCCGTTGCAGCGGATTGAGCTGGCCGATCTTGCCGGCGGTGCCGCGTTGGCGCGCGGTGGCGAACAGTTCGCGCGTCATGCCGCTCTCGACCAAGCCCGGGCAGATCGCATTGACCCGCACCCCGGTGCCGAGGAAGGAATTGGCGGCCGTCTGCGCCAGGCTGACCACGCCGGCCTTGCTGGCGCTATAGGGCGCGCTGCCGGCATTGGCGCGCAGCCCCGCGGTCGAGGCGGTGAGAACGATCGATCCCCTGCCCTGTCGCACCATATGCGCCCCGGCGTGCTTGATGGCGAGGAACGGGCCGATCAGGTTGGTGTGCAGGATCTCTTCCCATAGCTCGACCGTTTGCTCGAGCAGCGGCGTCGGCGGACCGAGAATGCCGGCATTGGCGTAGACGATATCGAGCGCGCCGAAGCTTTCGATGGCGTGGTCGACGTAGCCCTTGACGTCGGCTTCACTACCGACGTCGCCGACATACAATTCGGCTTTGCCGCCGCTTTCGACAATTGATTGTTCCGTGGCGTTCAAGCCGTCGGCGTCGCGATCGACGATGACGAGGCTCGCGCCCGCGCGGGCGAATGAAAGCGCGCTGGCCCGGCCGATGCCGCTCGCCGCGCCGGTGACGATCGCAACCTTGCCGTCAAGCCGCCCCATCGCATCGTCCTCGCCGCGCGTCAGCGGTTTTGCCCGGGCTGCCACAAAACGTCGCCGGCGCCTTTGCCGTTGGCGTGACGGCTGGCGACGAACAGGAAATCGGACAGGCGGTTGACGTATTTGAGCACATCGGCCGACACGCTCTCGCCTTCCCGGTCCTTAAGCTCGGCGATCAGCCGCTCGGCGCGCCGGCACACGGTGCGGGCGAGATGCAGGTTCGCCGCCGCCGCGCTGCCGCCGGGCAGCACGAAGGACCGCAGCGGCTCAAGCGCGGCATTGAAGCGGTCGATTTCGGCTTCGAGCCACGTCACCTGCTTGTCGGTGACCGTGAGCCGCGCCCCGCCGGGCCCCTTGCCCTTGCCCGGCGTGCACAGATCGGCGCCGAGGTCGAACAGATCGTTTTGAATGCGCTTGAGCGCCGCATCGAGGGCGTGATCGTGCGCGGTATGCAATCGCGCCATGCCGATGGCGGCGTTGGCCTCGTCGATCGTGCCGTAAGCGGCGATGCGCAGATCGTATTTTTTGCGGCGTTCGCCGCTGCCGAGCGCGGTGGTGCCGTCGTCGCCGGTGCGGGTATAGATCTTATTGAGGACGACCATGGTTCACATCATTTCCCCATGAACCACAGCGTCAGCATGATAACGCCGATGGCGATGGCTTGCAGCAGCACGCGCAGCCGCATCAGCTTCTGCGAGGTGTTGCCCGATCCGCCCATCATCATGTTGATGAGCCCGAGCAAAAGAACGATCGCGACCGCGCCGACGGCGATCGGGACCCCGAAATAGTACATGAAGTGTGCCATGGCGCTTCTTGTAGCTCGGGTCGAGCGCCAGCGAAACTCCCGGATTGCATGGCGCGCATTCCGGGCTACAAGAAAGCCGCAAGACCGGAGGAACCATCCCGATGATCGTCGATTTCCAGCACCATTTTACGCCGCGCGAATTGATCAAAAGCGACCCGGGCGACCGTCTGGTGCTCAACTACGACGCGCTGGGGGCGCCGAGCTACACGGTGCATTCGCTGCTCTACGACCTCGACGAGCATGTGCGGATGATGGACCTCGCCGGCATCGACGCCGCCTGGCTGACCAGCGCCGCCGGCATGTGCGCCGACCTCGAAACCTCGGCGCTGGTCAACGACAAGGCAAAAAAGGCCGAACGCGACTATCCCGGCCGCTTCATCGGCGCCGCGCATACCCACCCGCTCGGCGGCGCTGCGGCGCTCAAGGAGCTCAACCGCTGCCGCCACGAGCTCGGCTTCCAGGGCGTCACCATCACCTCGGAGTTCGACGGCAAATGGATCGACGATCCCGGGCTGGAGCCGTTCTGGGCCGAAGTCGGCAAGCTCGGCATGTTCGTGTTCGTGCACCCGGCGCTCAAGCTCAATCACGCCCAGCAGTTCGACGCTTATGACACGGCGCGCGCCGTCGGACGGGAATTCTCGCTGATCATGGCGACGATCCGGCTGGTCAATTCCGGCGTTTTCGATCGGCATCCGGAGCTTACCGTGCACATGGCGCATTTGTCCGGCGGCATCGCCGGCATGCTGGCGCGCATCCGCTGCTTTCAGGACAAGGAATTTTGGGGGACCGCCGGCAATGCGCGCCACGGCGCCACCGGCAAGAAGGATTTCGACTATTACATCCGTCACAATCTGGTGTTCGACACCGCGGGCTTCGCCGGCGGCATCGGCGCGGTCAAAGCCGGGCTTGCCGAGATCCCGGCCTCGCGCATGGTGTTCGCCACCGACTATCCGCAGGAAATCAGAAAGCGCGAAGTGGTGCGCGATTTCGTCAACGGCTTGCGCGCGCTCGGCGCCGACGGCGAGCGCATCCTCTCCGGCAATGTCGGGCTGTTGCTCAAGACGACAGGCTGAATTTTGCTTCGCTCCATGCCGATTAGGCGATAGAATAGATCGATGAATAAAAATGAGACGATCGACAAGCTGAAACGTCGAGCCAATGTCATCAAGGGCATGGGTGCGACCTCGCTTTATCTATTTGGGTCGTTCACTCAAGACCAAGCCAGACCCGGCAGCGACATCGATCTGTTTATTGACTACGATCCGAACGGTCGTTTCAATGCGTTCGATCTGGTCGGCATCAAGCAATTTTTGGAAAGCGAGCTTGGCGTTGAAGTGGACATTACCACGCGCGACGGTCTCCATCCGATGCTGCACGCGAACATCGAGCAATCGGCCTTGCTTGTTTTCTGATGCCGCGCAAGGTCGGGCACGCCATTCACGACGTATTGGAAGCAATTGAACGTATTGAAGAAGTCACCCTGGGCAAAACAATCTCGGACTTTGAAGCAAGCTGGCAGTTACGTTGGCTCGTCCAGCGGGCTATCGAGATCATTTCCGAAGCCAGCAGAGCCATTCCGGAACGGCTCACCAGTCAAAGACCGGAAATTCCTTGGCCCAAAGTTCGAGGCATCGGTAGCGTTTGCGGCATGAATACAGCGGCTTGTCGGACCGTATCATTTGGAATGTGGTTGTCGACGAATTGCCGCGCTTAAAGAAGGCGATCGAGGCAATCAAGGCCGTCGTCGAGGAATAGGCCGAAGCCTCACGCAGAAGCGACGCGCGCCCGAGCTGACAGCGGCGGCGTCATTGCGAGCGAAGCTGAAGCAATCCAATTATCAATGTCCCGTTGGATCGCTTCCGCTTTCGCGCTCCGCGCTTCGGCGGACTCAAACCCTCCGAAGCTTGCCCAGCAAGCGTAGGAAGGTCGTCGCTATCGCTCCTCGCAATGACGGCTAGGCCATCAGGTGCTTCTCGATATCGTAGACCGGATGCTTGGTGAGATCCTTATCGAGCTCGGCGACGATCTTCTTTTTGACGTCGTCGTGGAACGCCTTGCGCAGATCGGCCAGCGTCCGCGGCGGCGCCACCACGATCAGGTGCTCGACCTTGCGCTCGCGCACGATCTTCTCCAGCGTCGCCGCCACCTCGTGGGCGAATTTGTGCTCCTCGAGATCGTGCCAATCGGTCTGGCTGACGCTCGAGCGGCCGGCGCCGACCGAGGAATGCTCGCGGCCGGGCCGGTCGGTGCCCTGCTCATGGGTCGGCGGATTGTCATCGGCGAACACCCGCTCGGTTTTCAGGTTGAGATATTGGGCGTCGCCTTCATTGCGCAACACCAGCGCTTTGCGGCCGTCGCCGACGAAAACATAGGCATTATGGGGAATATGGACTTTGGTCATCGCTCAAACTTTCGGTTTTTTTGGCCGCAGCCACAATGGGCATAGCCGGTTCGCCATGCCTTGACTTGGGTCAACTGCCGCGAATTTGGCCACGGCTTGGGTCAATGGCCGGCGGCCCGCCGGGTTCCGGATCGAAAATTTATCCTGCCCGAAGCGCGTCGTTAATTCGACCCGTCGAGCAGGCGCCGGGCAATGACCTGGGCCTGGATCTCGGCCGCGCCCTCGAAAATGTTGAGAATGCGGGCATCGCACAGGATACGCGAGACCGGAAATTCGACGGCAAAACCATTGCCGCCGTGGACCTGCACGGCGTTGTCGGCCGCCGCCCAGGCGACGCGCGCCGCCAACAGCTTCGCCATGCCGGCTTCAAGGTCGCAGCGCCGCCCGGAATCCTTCTGCCGCGCGGCATAGTAAGTGAGCTGCCGCGCGATCATGATTTCGACCGCCATCATCGCGAGCTTGTCCGACACGCGCGGAAAATTGGCGATCGGCTCGCCGAACTGGACCCGCGCGGTGCTGTAAGTCAGCGCCTGCTCCATCGCCGCCTGCGCCACGCCGATGGCGCGCGCCGCGGTCTGAATGCGGGCCGATTCGAAGGTCGCCATCAGCTGCTTGAAGCCCAGCCCGTCGATGCCGCCGAGAAGATTCTCGGCCTTGACCGTGAAACCGTCGAACGCGATCTCGTATTCCTTCATGCCGCGATAGCCCAGCACCTCGATCTCGGTGCCCGACATGCCGGGCGCCGGGAACGGATTATCGTCGGTGCCGCGCGGCTTCTCGGCGAGCAGCATGGACAGCCCGCGATAGCCGGTCTCGGCGGGATTGGTGCGCACCAGAAGCGTCATCAGGTCGGCGCGCACCGGATGGGTGATCCAGGTCTTGTTGCCGTAGACTTTGTAGACATCGCCGCTCTTGACGGCGCGGGCCTTCAGCGAGGCGAGATCGGAGCCGGTGTTCGGTTCGGTGAAGACCGCAGTGGGCAACACCTCGCCGGTGGCGATCTTCGGCAGCCACTGGCGTTTCTGATCTTCGGTGCCGGAGCCTAAGATCAGCTCGGCGGCGATCTCGGAGCGCGTGCCGAGCGATCCGACGCCGATATAGCCGCGCGAAAGCTCCTCGGAAACGACGCACATCGATTCCTTGCCGAGCCCCATGCCGCCGTAATCTTCGGGGATGGTCAGCGAGAACACGCCGAGCTCGGACATCTGCGCGATGACGTCGAGCGGGATGTACTGATTTTTCAGATGCCACGCCTGCGCATAGGGAACGACGCGGTCCTCGGCGAATTTGCGCATCTCCTCGCGAATCGAATCGAGCGTGTCGTCGAGCCCGCAGGCGCCGACCGTGGCGTCGTGGCTTTCGCGCATCAGTTCGGCCAATCGGGCACGCCGCGGCGCGGTGTTGCCGGTGGCGACAAGGTGCTCCACCGCAGGCGTCATGCGCGCGCCCGCCGCAGCCGGCGACAGTCCGAGATCGGATAGACGCAGGATCTCGCCCTGGCTCATCGGGATGCCGCCGAAGATTTGGGCGAGATATTCGCCGGCGCCAATCCGCACCAGCAAATCTTCGGTCTCGCCGAAACCGCCGGCTTCGGATAGCCGCTCGGCATAAGCGGACAATTGGCGGACGGCCTCGACATAGGTCGCGAGCCAGGCAAGGCCGTGGGTGGCGCGCTGCTCGCGGTCGAACACCCGCGACACCGGGCGGCCCTCGATGGTCACCCGCTCGGCTACGACCCGGCGGGCATCGGCGAACAGCGTTTCGACGGTACCGACGGCGTCGGCCAGCGCGGGGATGAGATCGTGGCCCTGGCTTCTCTGGGTGGCGGCAAGCGTCATGACTGGCTCCAACGCGCTGATTGGAAAAGCCTGGTCCGGCCCCGGGCTGACACAAAGCTTACGCGTGCAGTGCACAAAAGCCAATCGGCGACGCACAGAACGGCGCTATTTCCACCATTTGGGGGGATGTGGTGCGGCAGGCCTCGTGGTTTTGCCTAGGATTTCTTGCACAATCTTAACCATTTTACGGTGTGCTGCGGTTGATTGCTTGGTTTGCGGGGCAAGCGGCGGCCATAAGCGAGGCGCCGCCGACAGTTGACCAGGTTCAAATTCGTCCATCACGACCTCCTATCGGGGCCAGGATGTTCACCACCCAGATTTTTTCCCGGCTGTCGGTGCGCGGACGAATTGTCGTGCTCGGCGTCATCCCGGTCGTCGGCTTTCTGGCCATCGGCATTGCCTATCTCACCGGCGACGCCCAGGTCGGCAAGGCGTTCGAGGCCGTCCATCGCAATACCGAATTGTCCGACGCCAGCCGCGATCTCAAGACTGGCCTTTTGACCATGCGCGCGGCGACAACCGATTTTGTCGTGCATCCCGCGGACGCCGCGGCGCAGAATTTCTACAACGGCCAGGCGACGGCCATGCAGTGCCTCGACCGCATCCAGGCGTCGCTTTCCGCCTCGGAGCAGGATTCGGTCATGCCGCTGCGCATTACCGTGCGCGATCTCAAGGCCAGCTTCGACAGCCTGGTTCACGAGCAAAAAGCGCTGGGTTACGACGAGACCGAGGGCGTGACCGCCGATCTCATCGCCGCCAGCAAGGCGGTCGAAAATGTCATTCAGGACGATCTGTCCTGGGTTGGCGACGTCGACCGGGCCAAACTGACAATCTCGCTCTTGACGCTTCGCCGCTACGAAATCGAGTATCGGATGACGCGCGATGAGAAGGCCGAGCGGCACTTTCTCGACGAGGTCAAGCATTTCAAAGAACTCTTCGAGGCGGTGGACGGCGCGCCGGCGATGAAGGAGAAGCTGACCAATCAGATCCAGACTTACAGCTCGACCTTCGCGCAATGGGTCGCCAGCACCGAAGACATCACGCCTTTGGTCTCGCTCATCAACCACGATACCGAGAGCGTCATACCGGAGGCCGACAAGACCATCGCCGCGGCACGCGGCAATGCCGCCGACGCCGCCACCGAGCTTGCGGCATCGCGCTCGCGCACCCGTCAGGCCATCATGTGGGTCGCATTGTCGGTGGTTCTGATCGGGCTCGGCTGCAGCTGGCGGATCGGCCGTTCGATCACGGAGCCGCTTGAGGAATTGGCCACGGTGATGAAACGTCTCGCCGACGGCGATACCTCGGTGCAGCCGGCCGCAACCGATGCCCAAAACGAGATCGGCGAGATGGCGCGCACGGTCGTGGTGTTTCGCGACACCATGATCGAACGCGAGCGCCTGGCCGGCGCGGAAAGCGAAACCAATGCGGCCCGCGAACGCCGCGGCGAGGCGATTGCGACCTTGATCCGCCAGTTCCGCGCCTCCATCGAGCAGGCGCTCGACCGCTTGCGCGATTCCGCGGGCCATCTGGAAAACGCCTCGAGCGGGCTCAACGACGCGGCCGACTCGGTCTCATCGGAAGCCCGCGCCGCCGAGAACTCGGTCACCACCGCCTCGGTCAATGTCACGACGGTGGCCAGCTCGATCGAGGAACTCGCCGTCTCGATCGGCGAAATCGCCGCGCAAGCGTCGAAATCGACGGACGTGGCGACGCGCGCCGTCGGCGAGTCCAGGCGCACGGTGAAGACCATGGCCGACCTCGGCAGTGCCGCCAACCGCATCGGCGAAGTCATCGGCCTCATTCAGTCGATCGCCGGGCAAACCAATCTGTTGGCGCTCAATGCCACCATCGAGGCGGCGCGGGCCGGCGAAGCCGGCCGCGGCTTCGCCGTGGTGGCGGCCGAGGTGAAATCGCTTGCCGCCCAGACCGCGCGCGCCACCGAAGAAATCGCCGCCCAGATCGGCTCCATCCAATCGGCCACCGCCGACGCCGCGCAGGCGATCGAGCAGGTGTCCTCGATCATCGACGAAATGTCCGAAATCGCCACCAGCGTCGCCTCGACGGTCGAGGAACAGAACAACGCGGTGGCGTCGATCGCCGAAGGCGTCAACCGGGCCTCCACCGAGGCGCGCTCCGGCGCCGACGCCATGAGCCGGGTGGCCGGCGCTTCGACGGGCGCGCGCGCCACAGCCGCCGACGTCAAAGCGCTCGCCGACGCGCTCGCCGTCGAGGCGGAAAACCTGCAAGGCGAGGTGCGGCGCTTCCTCGGCGACGTCCAGGCGGCGTAACGGCGCCGCCGGCATTGACCGGGATCAAGCGAGCTTCTTCAAAAGCATCTAAGTTCGATAGGGCGGGGGCGATGCCCGTAAGGCCGGGCGGCCGGGGTGCCAAACGTAATCCCGGCCGTTTCCATTTCCGTCTTGCGTTGTCCGCGCTTGTCATGAATGCGCGCGGTGCGAGTCAAACGCCAAAAATATGTTTGATGAGATTGTTCAAGTAAGCTTTGACCGGATCCGAATCGAAAATGTATTCAATCGCCTTTCCAGCAATGAACAGGACTACCCCCCACCACCATGCGAGGACCTTTCGCCAATATTTGAACTCAGATTGAATTTCGATCGGCAGCTCGAGGGCTGGATACGGTACTCGGTTCGGCTCGCCTGGCAGCTCGATCCAGTCAGCAATGAGAACCGTCAGCGTATTACGGCCCGCGCTTTTGGCGGTGATTGGGAAAGACCAAGTCCGGCGCCCGGTAAAGGTTGAGGGCATGGAAAGGCCGGGCAATCCGGAAAATGCGTCTGTATTTCCCGTAAGCCCTGCGTTCAATTGCAAGTCCACCTTGATTTGGCCGATCAGAGGGTGCGTCCGCGTCACCGGCAATGTTTGGCGAAAGTCTTGCCTTGCGGGGGTGCTTACAATGACGCCGATAGTGTCTTCTTCCCCCACAATCATGGTGGTCGGCGCAGTAATCGCATAATCTCCGTCGGGTAGCCCAGCTACAGTTTTCGCAGCGGCTTCAATCTTATCTGCAGGAGTTTCGATCGAGCGCGGGGCGGCAATGTAACCGAACCCCGGTCCGCGCAGCCAAAGCGGCGCGAATAGCGTGAAGATGAAATCATGCGCCTTCGGCCATTCCAGCATCGGACCGAGGCCGAAAAAGACGATAATGATCGCACCGGCCTCTATCGCCACCGGATGATTGGACTGCTCAGCAAGCACGGCGACGACAACACCGAGCACGAGCATGGTAATGCCGACAACGACAACGCGCACCATGATCCATCCCCCTCGCGACGCTGATGAGCGGCCCCGCCGTTACAACCTAGAATAAGCTTACGCATTTTCCGCATGCTGGCCAATCCGAATGTAGGCCGATCGACCAGCTATGGTCGGGCGACGAAAGCCGCTATTTCCTCCCCGCAGTTGGACGCAGGGGCAGCGATGGCTGGGCGTCGCCTGCCCTGTGGTATGAATTGTGCTGCGCTCGCTCCATAGGAGAGGTGCTGCCTTTGAACATCATACGCCTGTGCTTTCGCGTCGCACTGGACGCCTTTTATCGCTTCAATGCCGACGACGGCTGGGCGATCGCGAGCCACATCGCGTTGTCTGTCCTGATGTCGATGTTCCCGTTCCTCATCCTGGTGACGGCGATCGCCGGCTTCGTCGGCTCGCAGAACCTGGCCGACGCCGTGGCCAGCATGATGATCGCGGCGTGGCCGCGTATCGTCTCGGACCAGATCGCCGGCCAGATCCATACGGTGCTCACCACCGCTCGCGGCGGCATTCTCACCGTCGGCGCCGTGTTCGCCATCTATTTCGCGTCGAGCGGCATCGAAAGCCTGCGCATCGAACTCAACCGCGCCTACGGGCTCCTTGAGCCGCGGCCGTGGTGGCTGTTGCGGCTGGAATCGATCGGCTATGTGCTGGTCAGCGCGGTCGCATTTTTGGCGCTGGCGTTTCTGGTCGTGCTCGGCCCTTTGATCTTCCGCATCGCGGTGGCCTATGCGCCCTGGCTCGCGGCGCTGGAAAGCCACTTCGACTTCGGCCGCTTTGCCGTGGCGAGCTTGCTATTGATCACCTCGCTCCTCATTTTGCATATGTGGCTGCCGTGCGGGCGACGGCCGTTCGCCGCGGTATGGCCCGGCATCGTAGCGACGCTGATGCTCTGGCTCGCCTGCGGCTATGCCTTCGGCCGCTATTTGTCCGACTTCTCCTATACCTATGTGAACTATTATGCCGGCCTCGCCTCGGCGATGATGGCGCTGGTCTTCCTTTATTTCACCGCGCTCATTTTCATCTATGGCGGCGAACTCAATGCCGCCATTGCCCGCGAACGCGAGAACCCTTCGCTGCCGCTTGAAGGAGGCGGCCGCGCGCGGCATCGATTGCGGCACGGGCGGCCGAACCCGCCGGCGTCGCTGCCCTGACTTCGGATGACGCCGAGATGAATGAAGATCGGGCGGCGCCGCCGGTCAATGGCGTGGCCGCACTGGCACGATCGGCCGTCCCGCGGATCGATTGCGGTCGCTCCTGAGATCGTGATTGGGATCGACGGTTTTGTGACTGGCGGCGGTTCAAGCCTGCCATAGTTACCGCTTGACTTGCCGCCGAACGGCAAGCCGGGCCGTTTTTCAAAAGAAATCAAATCGAGACGCGATATGTCGTTGCGACATCTCATGGCCGGAGCAATTTTTGCTTTCGCAGGTTTGCCCGGGCCCGCCGCGGCGCAGGCGCAAGCCTATCCCTGGTGCACCGAAGGCAGCGCCATTCACTGCTATTACATGAGCTTACAGCAATGCGAGGAGACCGTGGATTTCCACGGCTTCTGTATTCGCAATCCGAATTACCAGGAGCAAAGCGACCACGCGCCGCGTCACCTGCCGCAATAGACTTTAAGCTCCCGCCGCCTCGATCACGTCGTCGAAATTGCGCAGGCCCGGCCGCGGCGTGTTGACCAGAACGGCCATGTTGCCGGGCTTGTGGCGGTTGGTACGCATCAGCTCGTGGGCATAGGGGATTTTGTCCCACGGGAACACGTCGCTCATGCACGGATCGACGCGGCGGTCGATGACGAACTGGTTGGCGGCGCTGGCCTGTTTCAGATGCGCGAAATGCGAGCCCTGTATTCGCTTCTGGCGCATCCAGACATAGCGCGCGTCAAAGGTGATGTTGTAGCCGGTGGTGCCGGCGCAGAACACGACCATGCCGCCGCGTTTGACGACGAGGCACGACACCGGGAAGGTCGCCTCACCCGGATGCTCGAACACGATATCGACGTCGTGCTTGCCGGTGATGTCCCAGATCGCCTTGCCGAAGCGGCGCGCTTCCTTCACCCAGGTGTCGTATTCGGGCGTGCCGACTTTGGGCATCTGGCCCCAGCATTTGAAATCGTTGCGGTTGATGACGCCCTTGGCGCCCAATTCCATCACGTATTGAACTTTTGACGGATCGGACACGATGCCGATGGCATTGGCCCCGGACGCGGCGACGAGCTGCACGCCGAACACGCCGAGCCCGCCGGAAGCGCCCCAGATCAGAACATTGTCGCCGGGTTTGAGCGTGTGCGGGGAGTGTCCGAACAGCATGCGATAGGCGGTCGCCAGCGTGAGCGTGTAGCAGGCGGATTCTTCCCAGGTCAGATGCGCCGGCTTCGACATCAATTGCCGCGATTGCACGCGGCAGAACTGCGCGAACGAGCCGTCCGGCGTCTCGTAGCCCCAGATGCGCTGCGACGGCGACAACAGCGGATCGCCGCCGTTGCACTCCTCGTCGTCGCCGTCGTCCTGATTGCAGTGGATGATGACTTCGTCGCCGACCTTCCAACGCCGCACTTTCGAGCCGACCGCCCAGACGATGCCCGAAGCGTCGGAGCCGGCAATGTGAAACGGATGCTTGTGACCGTCGAGCGGCGAGATCGGCTGGCCAAGGCCGGCCCAGATGCCGTTGTAATTGACGCCGCCGGCCATGACATAGACCAGCACTTCGTCCTCGGCGATCGGCCAGGTGGGAACCACCTCGCACTGCATCGCCGTCTCCGGCGGGCCATGGCGCTCCTTGCGAATCGCCCAGGCGTACATTTTTTCGGGGACGTGACCGAGCGGCGGAACTTCGCCGATCTCGTACAGGTCCTTGAGCGGCGCGGCGGACGGCTTCTTTTGCGCAACGGCCATAACGGGGCTCCCGGTTGCACCGGCATCGGATGGTTGCAAAAACGCAGTCTGCCGCAGCTAATGTTGCGGCGCAACAATTACTTGTGCGTTGCACGCCGAAGATGTCGGGCTGACAGGTGCAAAAGCAGGCCGTAATCTTGCAAAAGACGCAGGACAACGGCGTCGGGGTCTTCCCAGCCGGGAAGCAAATCGGGGGACTAAACTATGGGCATCATTATTTGGCTGATCGTGGGCGCGATTGCCGGCTGGCTGGCCGGCATGGTCGTCAAAGGCGGCGGCTTCGGACTGATCGGCGATATCATCGTCGGCATCGTCGGCGGGCTGATCGCCGGCTGGCTGTTGCCGCGCATCGGACTGTTCATCGGCGGCGATATCATCGGCGACATTATCAATGCCTTTATCGGCGCCGTGATTTTGCTGCTCATCGTCAGGCTGATCAAACGCGCCTAGCGGACCGACCGCACCCGCACCGACTTAAGGGTTCTTCAAGCCCGCGCGTCTAGCCTCGCCGCCATCGAACAGGCGAGGCTCGACCGCGGATGGCTCTTTATCAGATGACGCCCGGGCGCGGCGCCGGCGCCAAGCTTACGCGCCCGGTCGAGCTCGTCTGCTTTGCACTCGTCGTCGCGCAGGCGGTCTATCTCGGCGCCTGCTACATCGACGGCATTTGGCTGATCGCGCCGGACGGCTCGGGCATCGCGTCGGACTTCGTCAATGTCTGGGCCGCCGGCAAGCTCGCTCTCGCCGGCCATGCGGCGGCGGCCTACGACGGGCAAGCCCACAAGCTTGTCGAAGAAAGCGCCGTCGGCCATCCGTTCGCCGGCTATTATGTCTGGCCCTACCCGCCGACGTTTCTGTTCGTTGCCGCCGTGCTGTCGCTGTTGCCCTATACCACGGCGTTTCTGTTCTGGGTGTTCGCCACTTTTCCGGCTTATCTGATCGCCATCCGCGCCATTATCGGCGACCGCATCGGCTATCTGCTCGCCGCCGCGTTTCCGGCGGTGCTGTCGAATTTCATCGTCGGCCAGAACGGCTTTCTGACTGCCGGTCTCATCGGCGGCGCGCTCTTGCTGCTGGAGAGCGAACCGGTCGCGGCCGGCGCACTCATCGGATTGCTGTCGTTCAAGCCGCAGCTTGGTTTGCTCTTTCCGATTGCGCTTGCTGCCGGCGGACGCTGGCGCGCTTTCGCCGCCGCCGCCACGGTCACGGTGTTGCTGGCCGCCGCGGCGTGGCTCGCTTTCGGCACCGCGAGCTGGCTCGCGTTTTTCGCCAGCCTCGGCCAGGCCTCGCAGGCCTTTCTCGCCCAGGATCTGGCGGACTGGAGCAAATTCCAGACCGCCTTCGGCCTGGCGCGCACAATCGGCGGCAGCGAGATGCTGGCCTGGAGCGTGCAAATCGCGGTGGCCCTGTGCGCCGCCGGCGCCATCGCCGCGCTGTGGCGCAGCGATCGGGCGTTCGAGATCAAAGCCGCGGCGCTCGGCACCGGCGCGATGCTGGCGACGCCTTATCTCTTTACCTACGACCTCGTGATCCTGGCCGTTCCGCTCGCCTTTCTGTTCCGCCTCGGCCGCACGCACGGCTTTCTTGCCCACGAAGCCGGCGGCATCGGCGTGGCCTGCGTCCTCATCTTGATCTTTCCGTTCGTGAAAGCGCCGGTCGGCTTTGCCGCCGTCCTCATCGTGGCGGCGCTGATCGCGCGCCGCGCGCTCGCCGCCGCCGGAGGTCCGGCCGTGAGCGCGCAGGATATCGCCGGCGCCGCACTACCGAGCGGCAGCGTCACCGCGGGCGCAGGCCGCCCGTCATGTCTGTCTGATCGGACTTACGCTGGCGCTCGGCTATCTGATCGTTCTCGGCGGCACCTTTCTCAAAGGCGATTTTCTGATCGACCGCGCAGGGCCGGCCGATCGCCAACGATTTCGTCAATGTCGTCGCCGCCGGGCGGCTTACGCTCGACGGCGCATCCGGCCGCCGCCTACGACTGGCCGACGCACAAACGGGCCGAAGTCCGCGCCATCGGCCACGACTTCGCCGACTATTACGGCTGGCACTATCCGCCGACGTTTCTGTTTGTCGCCGCAGCGCTGGCGACGCTGCCGTTATCTCGCCGCCGCGATCGTCTGGCTGCTGGCGACGCTCGCCGCCTATGTCGCGGCGCTGTGGCGGCATTCTCGGCCGCGGCCGGGATTTTCGTCGCGCTCGGATTTCCCGCCGCGCTGTGGAACATCACCGCCGGGCAAAACGGCTTTCTCACCGCGGCGCTGATCGGCGGCACGCTCGGCTTGCTGGAGCGGCGCCCGGCGCTTGCCGGCGTCTGTCTCGGCCTCCTCACCTACAAGCCGCAATTCGGCCTGCTGTTTCCGCTGGTGCTGATCGCCGACCGGCGCTGGCTGACGATCGGGGTCGCGGCGGCGGTCGCGGTCGGGCTTGCCGCTTTGTCCTGGCTCGCCTTCGGCAGCGCGAGCTGGGCAGGCCTTCGTGCACTGGATGCCGATCACCAGCCGCGTCGTGCTCGGCGAAGGCCACGCCGACTGGAGCCGGCTGCAAAGCCTGTTCGGCCTGGTCCGCGCCCATGGCGGCAGCGAGCCGCTGGCCTGGACCGTGCAGGCGGCGGGCAGCTGGCGGTCGCCGTCGCGCATCGTCTGGCTGTGGCGCAGCCGCGCGCCGTTCGATCTGAAGGCCGCGGCGCTCGCCGCCGGCACGCTGGTCGTGACGCCTTACGTTTATATGTACGATCTGGTCGTGCTCGCGGTCGCGGTCGCCTTTCTGCTCCGCTTCGCGCTCGAACGCGGATTTTGCGCGCGCGAGGTCGCCGGCCTTGGCGCCGCCGGCGCGCTGATCCTGATCTTTCCCTACGTCAAGACCCAGGTCGGGCTCGCCGCGGTGTTGATCGTGTTTGGCGCTTGCAGCGCGGCCATTAGCCGCACGTCCGTGTTGCGCCGGTTCAAGCAGCAAAGTCCGCGTCACATTGCCGCGCCGGAGTGCGTGCCGAACACGCAGCAAAGACCGATGGGCGAGCAGCCGCGCCGCGACAAACCTTGGATATTCCGCACCTATGCCGGGCATTCGACCGCGGCGGCGTCGAACGCGCTTTATCGCAAAAATCTGAGCAAGGGGCAGACCGGCCTTTCGGTCGCCTTCGATCTGCCGACCCAGACCGGCTACGACAGCGACCATCCGCTGGCCAAAGGCGAAGTCGGCAAGGTCGGCGTGCCGGTCTCGCATATCGGCGACATGCGCGCTCTGTTCGACGGCATCCCGCTCGACGCGATGAACACGTCGATGACGATCAACGCGACGGCGGCGTGGCTGCTCGCGCTTTATGTCGCGGTCGCCGACGAGCAAAGCGTGCCGCGCGAAGAAGCTGCAAGGCACCACGCAGAACGACATCATCAAGGAATATCTCTCGCGCGGCACTTATGTGTTTCCGCCGGCGCCGTCGATGCGGCTGATCAAGGACATGATCCTGTTCACGACCGCGAAATGCCGAAATGGAATCCGATGAATGTCTGCTCCTATCATCTGCAGGAAGCCGGCGCGACGCCGGAGCAGGAACTCGCCTTCGCGCTCGCCACCGCGATCGCGGTGCTCGACACCGTGAAGGCGTCGGGCGCATGGCGCCGAGGATTTCGGCGACGTGGTCGGCCGCATCTCGTTCTTCGTCAATGCCTGGCTGCGCTTCATCACCGAAATCTGCAAGATGCGCGCGTTCGGCGAGTTGTGGGACAAGATCACCCGCGAGCGCTACGGCGTGACCGATCCCAAGCAGCGGCTGTTCCGCTACGGCGTGCAGGTCAATTCGCTCGGCCTGACCGAGCAGCAGCCGGAGAACAACGTCTATCGCATTCTGCTGTCGATGCTGGCGGTGACGCTTGTCGAAGAAGGCGCGGCGCCCGCGCCGTGCAGCTGCCGGCCTGGAACGAGGCGCTCGGCCTGCCGCGGTCCTGGGACCAGCAATGGTCGCTGCGCATGCAGCAGATCCTCGCCTACGAGACCGACCTGCTCGAATATGGCGACATTTTCGACGGCTCGCCGGTGATCGCCGCCAAGGTCGCGGAGCTCAAACGCGCGGCGCTCGGAAGAACTCGATGCATATCGAGACGCTGGGCGGCGCCATCGCGGCCGTCGAGATCGGGCTACATGAAAGCAGCGCTGGTCGAGAGCAACACGCGCGCGCGCTCGAAGCGATCGAGCGCAACGAACAGACCGTCATCGGCGTCAATCGCTTCGTCGAGACCGAGCCGTCGCCGCTCACCACCGGCGAAGACACGATCATGACCGTCGCCGCGAAGTCGAGGCCGAGCAGATCGCGCGGCTCAATGCCTGGCGCGCCGACGCGCGACGACAAAGCCGTCGCCGCGGCGCTCGAAGACTTGCGGCGCGCGGCAAAAAGCGGCGCCAACATCATGCCGCCCTCGATCGCCTGCGCCAAAGCCGGCGTCACCACCGGCGAATGGGGCTTTGCGCTGCGCTCCGCCTTCGGCGAATACCGCGCGCCGACCGGCGTCGGCTCGGCCGCGCGCAACGACACCACGGGCCTCGACGACATCCGCGCCGAGGTCGACCGGGTGTCGAAGAAGCTCGGCCGGCGGCTGAAATTCCTCGTCGGCAAGCCCGGCCTCGACGGCCATTCCAACGGCGCCGAGCAGATCGCCGTGCGCGCGCGCGACGCCGGCATGGACGTCATCTATGAGGGCATCCGACTCGACGCCCGAAGCGATCGTCGCGGCGGCGGCGGAAAAACGCGTTCATGTCGTCGGGCTGTCGATCCTGTCCGGCTCGCACCTGCCGCTGGTGCGCGACGTGGTCACGCGCATGAAGGAGGCGGGCCTCGACGACGTGCCGGTCGTGGTCGGCGGCATCATCCCGCCGGACGACGCCAGCGAGCTGAAAGTCGGCCGGCGTCGCCGAGGTCTACACGCCGAAGGATTTCGAACTGAACCGCATCATGAGCGATCTGTGCCGCATCGTCGAGGATTCCGCCGATACCGCCAAAGCGGACGCGGCGGAGTAGTTCGCTGCGGAGCCGTGAGCGGCAATCGTTTCCCACCGCCCCGGCGAGCGCCGCGCCGAGAGCGCGCTCGGGCTCAGCGGCTTGCGCAAATAGGCGTTCATTCCGGCCGCCGTCGCCGCCGCGCTGTCGCCGGCTCCGGTGCGGCCGGAAATGCCGACGATCGGCGTCGCGCCCACAGCGCCGGCGAGCGCGCGGATGCGCCGCGCCGCTTCGAGGCCGTCGATGCCGGGCAGCGTCACGTCCATCAGCACCGCGTCATAACCCTTCGCCGCGGCGGCGACCGCCTCCTCGCCGGAGCCGGCGAAATCGGCGCGATGGCCGAGCTCGGTGAGGATGGTGTTGAGGATGACGCGGCCGTAAGGGTTGTCCTCGACGCAGAGGATTTTCAGGCCGCGCGCCGGCGCCGCGGCTTGCCGCGCGCGCTCGTCCCGATCGGCATCGGCCGGCGCCAGCGGCAGCACCGCGGTCAGCTTGAAACTTCGAGCCGCGGCCCGGCGTGCTGGTGACCGTCAGATCGCCGCCCATCAGCTTCGCCAGAACCTTGACCACCGCAAGCCCGAGCCCGGCGCCGCCGTAGCGGCGCGCGATCTCGGCATTGGCCTGGGCGAACGGGCGGAACAGCCGCTTGATCTCGGCGGCTTTAAGCCCGATGCCGCTGTCGCTGACGATGAAGGTGAGCGTGACGCGGCCGCGCGGCGCGGCGCGCGCGCTTGCCTCGAGCCGGACCGTGCCGCGCGCGGTGAACTTCACCGCGTTGTCGATCAGATTTTCCAGCGCCGCCCGCAGCCGCACCGGATCGCCGACCAGCATGTCGGGCAGATCGTCGGCGATCGTCACCTCGGCGTGCAGTCCCTTGGTCTCGACACGCGCAATCAGCGTCTCGCGCAGACCCGCGATCAGCCGCCGCGGCCGGAACGCCTCCCGCTGCAAGATGAGCGCGCCGGCCTCGTCCTTGGCGGCATCGATCACGAGCGTGGTGAGCGAAGCGAGATGCTCGGCGCTGGCCTTGATGCCCGCGGCCCAGCGCCGCTCGCGCTCGTCGAGATTGGAGCTCGCCAGCAGCTCGCCGAGCGCGAGAATGCCGGTCAGCGCGGTGCGGATATCATGGGCGAATACCGCCAGCACGCCGGCATCGGTTCGGGCGCGCGCCGCGGCCGCGCTTTGGCGCCGGCGCGCCCGGCTTCGCGGCCTTTTTTTGTTTGCTGGTGCCTCGCGCCATTGGCTGCCCTTCGCCCCCGACGCAACATGCCACGGCGGCGGGCGGAACAAAACAACGGTCAAGACCGGCCGGCGCGACACAGCGAAGCTTGCGGAGCTAGCGCCGCCAAGCCCGACCATGCGGCGGATATCGAGCGGGCTTTTGCCGGCGGCGCGCAATTCGCGCAATCCCGTCGCCTGCATCGATTTCGACAGCTTGCGGCCCTCCTCGTCGAGAATAAGCTTGTGATGATGATAGGTCGGCTCCGGCAATCCGAGCAGCGTCTGCAGCAGCCGGTGGATGCCGGTCGACCAGAACAAGTCCTGCCCCCGCACCACATCGGTGACGCCCTGCAAAGCATCGTCGATGACGACGGCGAGGTGATAGCTCGCCGGAACGTCCTTGCGCGCCAGCACGACGTCGCCCCACATCTGCGGCGCCGCATTGACGCGGCCGGTCTGGCCATGCGGTCCGGCGCCGGTCTCGGTCCAAGCTCACCGCCCCGGCGCGCGCCACCGCCGCATCCATGGCGAGCCGCAAGGCGAACGGTTCGCCGGCGGCGCGGCGGCGCGACCGCTCGGCGGCGGACAGTTTGCGCGCCCGTCCCGGATAAATCGGCACGCCGTCGGGATCGCGCGGCCAGTGGCCGCGGCGGTCCCGCTCGGCGACCATCGCGCTCAATTCGCTCCGGCTTTCGAAGCTCGGATAGAGCAGGCCCTGGGCTTCGAGCTCGGCAAGGGCGCCGCCGTAATCGTTGAAGTGCTCGCTCTGGCGGCGCACCGGCTCGGTCCATGACATGCCGAGCCAGCGCAGATCGTCGTAGATCGCCTCCTCGTATTCGGGCCGGCAGCGCTCGCGATCGATATCCTCGATCCGCAGCAACAGGCGGCCGCCGAATTCCCGCGCCAGATCGTCATTGAGCAATGCCGAATAGGCATGGCCCAGATGCAGATAGCCGTTCGGGCTTGGTGCAAAACGCAGAGATACGGCTGTACATCGGCGTTACGCTTCTCGAAACTGAAAGCAGCGATCACATTCGGAACCGTCCCGGCGATTTCACTCTAACATGCTTACGCATATTCACAGCGAGGCCGACCTCGATGCGGCGCTCACGCGGCTGACGCAAGCCGAACCGCGATTCGGCGCGCTCGTTGCCGCAGGCCGGCCGCCCGCCGCTGCGGCGGCGCGCCGGCGGCTTTGCCGGGCTCGCAGCGACCGTGGTATCGCAGCAATTGTCGACGGCGAGCGCCGGCGCGATCTTCGGACGGCTTGCCGCCGGCTTCGTGCCGCTCGACGCCGCGGCCATCGTCAAGGCGCGGCCGGACAAGCTCGCGCGGATCGGGCTGTCGCGGCCGAAGATCAAGGCGCTCAAGGAAATCGCGCGCGCGGTCGTCCGCGGAAAGCTTGCGCTCTCGTCGCTCGCCGATGCCGGCGCCGATGCGGCCCATGCGGCGCTCACGGCGGTCCACGGCATCGGTCCATGGACGGCGGACATCTATTTGCTGTCATGCCTCGGTCATGCCGACGCCTGGCCGGCCGGCGACCTCGCGCTCCAAGAAGCGGTGCGGCTCGCCTTCGGGCTCAAGGCGCGGCCGACCGCCAAGGAAATGGGCGAGCTTGCCGAACCTTGGCGCCCCTTTCGCGCGGTGGCGGCGCGTGTCTTGTGGACCTATTATCGCGCCGTCAAAGGCCGCGAGGGCGTGCCGGCCGTCACGAAGATCCTACCCAAAAAGATTCTGCCCAAACCGTCTGCCAAAAGGAGTGCCAATGGCCGCCGCATCGGACGGTCCAAATCTTGATGGACCGAGGCTCGGCCCGCGCTCCGGCCCGGCGCGCCAGCTTGTGGTTTTCCTGCATGGCTATGGCGCCGACGGCAACGACCTGATCGAGATCGGGCGGGCCTGGCAGTCCTTGCTGCCGAATGCCGCCTTCGTATCACCGCATGCGCCGGAGCCGTGCGGGCAGGCGCCGACGGGGCGGCAATGGTTTGCGCTGACATTCCGCAATCCGGACGAGCGCTGGATCGGCGTCAACACGGCTGCGCCGCTCCTAGACCGGTTCCTCGATGCCGAGCTTGCCCGCCATAAGCTGCCGCCATCGGCGCTCGCGCTCGTCGGTTTCAGCCAGGGCACCATGATGGTGTTGCATGTCGGCCTGCGGCGGGCCGTCGCGCCCGCAGCGATCGTCGGCTATTCGGGGCTTTTGGTCGACCGCCCGGACGGCGATGCCGAAGCCTTCGCCGCAGAGATCAGGTCGCGGCCCCCGGTGCTGCTGGTTCACGGCGACCGGGACGATCTCATCCCGCCACAGGCTTTATTCGCGGCAACGCAAGGTCTTGCCGCCCTCGGAGTGTCTGTCGAATGGCACCTATCGCCCGGGATAGGCCATGGCATCGATCCCGAGGGATTGCGCCATGGCGGCGAGTTTCTGGCCCGCCGTTTCGCCGGCATGGCTCGGGCGCTTTAACCGCAAGTCTTTGTATTGCGTAACGATTTCCTAGCAAATTCGGCCTAGAAGCGCGCTATTCGATAAAGGTGCGCGATGGTCATGGCTGCGATGAAAAGGCTGGCCCGGGGCGCCCGGTTGGCGCGCCTGCGGGCGCTGGTTTCCAGGTTCGCAACGAATCGGCGCGGCAATGTGGCGGTCATTACCGCGCTGGCCATGTTGCCCATGGTGGCCGCCGTCGGCTGCGTCATCGATTTCACCACGGCGACGACGATCAAGACCAAGCTGCAGGCGGCCGCCGACGCGGCCAGTCTCGCCACCGTATCGATCAACTCGCCGGTGATCGCCACCGCCAAAAGCATGAGCGGCAACGGCACCGTGTCCGGCGGCTCAACCTTTGCGACCAGCTTTTTCAACGGCAACCTGGCGACCGCGCCGGCCGACACCGGCTATACCAGCCTTTCGCCGACGGCGACCGTCACCCGCACCGGCACCACGGTAACCGCCACCGTATCGTTTACCGCCCAAGTCCCCACCTATTTCATGGGCGTGCTTGGCTACAAGACCATCGCGGAATCCGGCACCTCGACCGCCAGCTTCACGCTGCCGACTTATATCAATTTCTATCTGATGCTCGACGTATCGGGCTCGATGAGCTTTCCGTCGACCTCATCGGAGCAGGCGCGCCTGATGGCCGTCAATCCCGACAATCTCGGCGAGTATCCAGCCGGCTGCCAGTTCGCCTGCCATTTTACTTCGCAAGGCGCCTGCGCGCAGTCCGCGCAGGGCACTTACCCGGCCGTGGGCAAATCGACCAACCCGTCTCCCGGAGGCTATTGCCAGGGCTTCATTATCTCGCGGCTGGGAACGACGCCGGCGACATTTTCGAGCGGTACCAACCCGACCAACGGCATGGATGTCAATTGGAGCAACACGCAGGTTTCGTCGTGCTCCACCGCCGGAACGACGTCCTGCATCCAATTGCGCGCCGATGCGGTCGGCTATGCCGTCAACGCCCTGTTGTCTCAAGCTTCCGCGACTGAGAGCAACGACGGTATATCGAATCAATTCGAGGTCGGGTTGTTTCCGTTCATCCAAAATCTCTGCACGTCGAGCGCCAATAGCAGCAATTCCTGCTCGGTCGGCCTGACCAGCAGTCTCACCGGCTCTACCATCACCAACTTTGCCGCGCAGTTGGCGAGCCTTTTGGATACCGGCACGAACACCACCCTCGGATCGGGCGGCACGCATTTTGAAAACGCGCTTTCGCAGATGAACACCCTGATCAGTTCGGTCGGCACCGGATCGAGCGCATCCAGCGCGCTGCCCTATGTGTTCCTCGTCACTGACGGCTCGCAAGACTATCAGACTCAATCGGGCGGCAATTGGAGTTCGCAAAATTGGACCAAGACCTCGGCCGTTCCCTATCAGAACTCGGCGACGGTCATTCCTCCCAATAGCGAACAGCTCACCAGTTATTGTACGACAATGAAAAACCGCGGGATCACCGTGGCAGTCCTGTACATTCCCTACATTCCGATATCCAATGCTAACAGCGGCTTTGCCAATAACGAGGACGGCTACGCCAACGCCAATATTCCAAGCATTCCGGGGGCTCTGCAGAGCTGTGCATCGCCAAATTTCTTTTACACTGCGGCATCCCCGACCGATATCAACAACGCCCTGCTCGAGATGTTCAACCAGGCCGTGAGCACCGCTCATATTACGAACTAGACTAAGCTGTCGCCGGTCGCCTTAAAGGCGGCGCCCGCCAGGACACGCACTTTTCTTTCATGAACCGAGCACGTCGCACAGTGTGATGCTTTGCGCCGGCGTCGACTGCGCTCGCAGCGACAGGCCGGATTTGCTTCTTGAATGCAGACAACGGTATTTTCAATCCGAGCGCGCTCGCGCGCGCCCGTCGCCGCAGGCGGCGCAGCTTTAAAAGCTGAAGCAGAAACCGAAGAAACAATAGCCGGAGCCGGAGCCAGACCCAGACCCGGACCCAGAGCCCGAGCCAGAGCCAGACCCGGACCCAGAGCCCGAGCCAGAGCCAGACCCGGGCCCAGAGCCAGACCCAGAGCCCGAGCCAGAACCGGAACCCGATCCTGAGCCCGAACCGGAGCCTGAGGATGCGACGACGCAACTCGTCCCGGTCGATGGCGTGTAAATAACGCACGCGCTGCTGCGCGGCGTCACATAAAGACTATCGGACAGATTGATCGCAGCCGTCGTGAACAGGCCGAACAGCGGCGTGTAAGTGTAGCTGACCTGGCTATAGATCAGGTAGCAGGGGTAGCTGCTGCAAGTCGAAAGGCTCGACGGCAGCGTGACCGCGCTCAATGCGGTACCGCCCTGGCTGTAGCTCCAGGCGACGGAGGAGGTGTTCGCAGCCGTAATGGCAATCTGCGAAACCGTGAAAGCGGCCGGCGTGGTCGAATAGGGCGCCAGCACAGCCGATGTCACTTGCATGATGCCGCTCATGTCGCTGGACGCGATTGTCTGGTATTGATTGGTGATCGCGGCCAGCGAGTAAGTCGCGGCGCGCACTTTCATGTAGATGGCGATGGCCCGCCCGCCGTCGAACGATGCCAGGAACAGCGTCGCCAAGACCGGCGCGATCATGGCGAACTCGATCGCCGCGACGCCGCGCGTCGATGCGGCAAACCGGCGATGCAGGCGGCGAAGGCGGCTCGGCAGGCGCATGATCAATAGGGCTCCACCCGGAAGGCGGCCACGCCCATCATTTCCGTCGTGCCGTTGCCGAGGCTGGGCAGCAGCGATCCCAGCGGAATGCCGACGATCGGCCACTGATAAATAAGCTGCACGACCATGAGCTGGCCCGGCGTGCCCAGGCTGTAGGACCAGGTGTTGGAGACCGTGCCGTTGCTGTTATAGGTCAAGGTCGGCGCCGTGGTGTTTAGGCCGCTAGCGTTCGAAGAGGAGATCACATTGACCATGACGTTGCTGCAGGTGAACAACGCGGAGACCAATGGGCAAATCTGGCTCTGAAACTGCGATTGCGTGGTGCCGGCATTTTGCACCTGGCCGGTCATGAACAGCCGCGCCGCCTGGGTGGCCGCGTTTTGCAGCGCCGCCTGGGCGAACAAAAAGAGCGTGGTTTCAAAGATCGCGAACAAGAGCGCGAAGAACGGCGGCGCGATCAGCGCGAACTCGACAGCCGTGGTGCCGCTGCGCTCGGTGGAGAAACGACAGACGTGCCGCCGGAGATATTTCGTCAGCGCGCGAAACATGCCTTGCGAATCCCACTGGAATAATCGGCCCGGCAAAACCGGTTTGCCCGCTTCCCTCATAGTTGAGACACATTGATTATTCCTTGCGCAAAACAAATAAACCGCGCTGCATTCGCAACGCCGCAAGCCCGCGTTAACGTTACTGTCCGGAGACTTTATTGCCTACAATGCCGCGAAATCGATCGGCTTGTGCCGATCGAGCGTGCGGCGGATTGGCGGCAGCGGATATTTCAGGCCGGTCGCGCAATTGAACAACAAGGCCTGCTCGCTTCGCGTCACCCGGCCGTCGGCGAGACTTTTCTTGTAAGCGGCGTAGGTCGCCGCCCCTTCGGGACACAGCAAAAAGCCCTCCTCGCGCGCCGCCTCGTCGAGCGCTGCTTCGATCGCTTCGTCCGACACCGCGATGGCGAAGCCTTTGCTCTCGCGCACCGCGCGCAGAATGAGGAAATCGCCGATCGCCGCCGGCACGCGGATGCCGGACGCAATGGTGTGCGCGTTGTCCACCCGGGTCGCATGTTCGACGCCGGCCTCGTAGGCGTGCACCATCGGCGCGCAGCCTTCCGCCTGCACCGCGACCATGCGCGGCCGCTTGCGGCCGATGAAGCCGATCGCCTCCAATTCGGCGAACGCCTTCCACATGCCGATTAGGCCGGTGCCGCCGCCGGTCGGATAGAAGATGACGTCTGGCACGGTCCAGTCGAGCTGCTCGGCAAGCTCCAGGCCCATGGTTTTCTTGCCCTCGATCCGATACGGCTCTTTCAGCGTCGAGGTGTCGAACCAGCCGAGCTTGGCCTTGCCCTCGGCGACGATCTTGCCGCAATCGTCGATCAGGCCGTTGACGCGATAGACGCTCGCGCCTTGCAGCCCGATCTCGCTGACATTGACCTCCGGCGTGTCCTCGGGACAGAAAATCGTGGTCTTGATGCCGGCATGGCTGGCGTAGGCGGCGAGCGCGGCGCCGGCATTGCCGTTGGTCGGCATCGCCATATGCTTGATGCCGAGGGCCTTGGCCATCGACACCGCCATGACCAGACCGCGCGCCTTGAACGATCCGGTCGGCAGCCGGCCCTCATCCTTCACCAAGAGCTCGCCGGCGCCGAGCTTGGCGGCAAGCTTCGGCAGCGGCACGATCGGCGTCATCGCCTCGCCGAGGCTGACGATGTCCGCTTTGCGCCGCACCGGCAGAAGCTCGCGATAGCGCCACAGATCGGCCGGACGCTGCTTGAGCGCGTCCTTGCTCAAGGCCTGCTTCACACCGTCGAGATCGTAACGCACCAACAGCGGCTTGCCGGCGCGCGACAGATTATGGATCGCGTCCGCGTCATGGCGCTCGCCGGTTGCCGAGCATTCCAGATGCGTGACGAAAGTCTTTCGTTCGGTGGTGAGATTGTCGCTATAGTGCAAGGCATGTCTCCGGCTTAAGCGAAGCGCCAACCTAGACGCCAGGTCACGGCCGGTCCAGCGCCGCGCCGGCGGTCACCGCAAGTTAACCGGCGGCCGCTAGAAGCGTGCCATCGCGCAGGACGTGCCATGGCGACCGGCTCCCTAGCCTTAAGGCGCACGACAGATTTTGCGACGCATCGCAACGCCCTGATCGTGCTGGCGCTGCTCGCGGTCGCCGTGATCACGCGCGCCGGTCGCATCGGCGATCCCGCCATTCAGATGGACGAGCAGTTTTATCTCTTGGTCGCCGACCGGATGTGGCATGGCGCGCTGCCCTATGTCGACATCTGGGATCGCAAGCCGATCTTGCTGTTTATGATCTACGCGGGCTTGCGACCGTTCAGCGCCGACGGCATCGTCGCCTATCAGATCGGCGCGTGTTGTTTGCCACGGCGACGGCATTTTTCATCGTGCTGATCGCGCGGCGTTTTGCCAATCCCGCCGGAGCCGTGCTCGCCGGCGTCGCGTATCTGCTCTATCTGCCGCTGCTTGGCGGCGACGGCGGGCAATCGCCGGTGTTCTATAATTTGTTGCTGGCAATCGGCGCCTGGGAAACGATCCGCGCCGGCGAAGCCGCCGACCAGGCCGGCCTCTGGCGGCACGGTGCCCGGGCCATGCTGTGGGCCGGGCTCGCCATTCAGGTGAAATATACCGCGGCGATCGACGGCGTCGCCTTCGGCCTGTGGCTCATTGTCCTTCTGGCCGCGAGTCAGGGCCGTTTCTCCGCGCGCGTCCTTGCCCAAGCCGCGTTGTTGGCCTTGGTGGCGCTCGCGCCCACGCTTGTCGCCGCCGGCTTCTATGGCCTGATCGGCCACGGCCGGGAATTCCTGCAGGCCAATTTTCTGTCGATATTCGAAAAACACGAGGCGGCGGGCTTTTCCGGCGTTCCTGTTCTGAAAACGAGCCTGCTCCAGCTCACCCCGTTGTTGACGGTCGCTGCTCTCTCGATCCTCAAGGCAGTGCGCGGCGAGCGGCGCGAGGCGCGGCGTGAAGCACCATGGCTGTTTCTGGCGCTATGGACCGCCTGCGCCGTCGTCGATTTTTTTGCGATCGGAAACTACTACGATCACTACGCGCTGCCGCTCTTGATGCCGGCTATCGTGCTGTGCGCGCCGCTGTTGGGGACGGCCGTTGGAGGGACAACGGTCATCGCGCTGTTTGCCTGGTGCGTCTTCCTCAAGACCGGTCTGCCGACGGCCGCCTGGAAGGCCAACGACGAAGCCCGCATCGCGGCCATGGTGGCAGCCGCCCAGCCTTACGCGGCGCAGGGCTGCATTTATCTGAACGACGGGCCGCCGATTGTTTATTTGCTGACCCATTCCTGCCTGCCGACGCGCTACGTGTTTCCGTCGCATCTCAACGAGGTGGCGGAGGCGGAGGCCACCGACGCGACCCGAAACATGGCCGCGCTCCTCGCCTCCCGACCCACGGCGATTTTTGTCGCCGACAAGCCGCTCGCTCATACGCGCAACCCTGCCACCGCGGCGCTGCTCGATGCGGCGCTGGCGCGCGACTACCAGCGCCGCGCCAAGCTGGCGGACTTATTTCCGCAGAGCTGGCAGATCTTGTACGTCCGCAACGACCTGCTGCCGCAGAAAAGCGCGCCAAGCGAGGGTCCCGCGCCTCCGCAATGAGAAAACCCGACCCGGCCGGGCGCGCGCCTTCGCCGTGGACAGCGCCTTGCCGCACTCGCTAATCTCGCGGTCGCGAGTACCCAATGCCCAGCCAACGCAATTACGACATCGTCATTGTCGGCGCCGGTTCCGCCGGCTGCACGCTCGCCGCCCGGCTGAGCGAAGACAAGGGCACGCGGGTGCTGCTGCTCGAGGCCGGCGGCTGGGACCGCGATCCCTGGATCAAAATCCCGCTCGGCTGGCCGCATCTCCTGCTCAACCGCAAGCACGACTGGATGTATTTCGCGGAGCCGGAAGCCTCGACCGGCGGCCGCGGGCTCGAATGCGCGCGCGGCCGGGTCATCGGCGGCTCGTCCTCGATCAACGCCATGGCCTATGTGCGCGGCCACCAGGGCGACTACGACCGTTGGGCCGCCTCCGGGCTCAAAGAGTGGTCTTACGCGCATGTGCTGCCCTATTTCCGTCGCCAGGAGGCGTGGCAAGGCGGCCCGAGCTTTTATCGCGGCGGCGACGGCCCGCTCGCGACGCAGACGGCGAGTTTTGCCGATCCGCTGGTTGACGCTTTCGCCGAAGCCGGCCGCGCCGCCGGCCATAAGACGACGGCGGATTATAACGGCGCGCAGCAGGAAGGGTTCTGCACCTGGCAGATGACGGTGAAAGACGGCCGCCGCTGCAGCGCCGCCGATGCCTATCTGCGCCCGGCCTTGCGGCGGCCCAATCTCGCGGTCGAGACCGGGGCGCTCGCCAGCAAGATCGTTTTCGACGGCCGCCGTGCCGCCGGCGTCGAATATATAAAGGGCGGCAAAACGCTCACCGCGCATGCGGCGAAGGACGTCATTCTCTGCGGCGGCGTCATCAACTCGCCGCAGCTTCTGATGCTGTCGGGCATCGGCGATCCGGCCGAGCTCGCCGCCCACAACATTGCCGTCAAAGTGGCGCTGCCCGGCGTCGGCAAGAATTTGCAGGACCACATTTCGGCGAGCGTCGCTTATGCGCGCAAGGAGCCGGGCCCGTTCCATCGCGCCATGCGCTTCGACCGCATCGTGCCGGCGCTCGTTCGCGCTTATCTCAACGGCGAGGGCATCGCCACCGCGCTGCCGACCGGCCGGATGGCGTTTTTGAAAAGCCGGCCGGAGGCGCCGCTGCCCGACGTGCAATTCATCTTCAATGCCGCGCCGATGACGGCGCATCCTTATCTGTGGCCGTTCCGCCACGCTTACGCCGACGCTTATGCCTGCCGCGCCGTGGTGTTGCGGCCGGACAGCCGCGGCAAAGTCGAGCTCGTCTCGACCGATCCGCGACGGCCTTTGCGCATCCGGCAGAATTTCCTCGCTACCGACCGGGACCGGCAAACGCTGCGCGCCGGACTGCGCATGGCGGCCGAGGTGTGCCGCCAAGCGCCGATGGCGCCGTTCCTGGCGCGCCAAATCGGCCCAGGCGGCGGCACGGAGGCGGATGCCGATCTCGACGCCCATATCCGCAACGATTCGATCACCGTGCACCACCCGCTCGGCACCTGCAAAATGGGGGTCGCCTCCGATCCGCAGGCTGTGGTCGATCCGGAGCTCCGCGTGCTCGGCATAGACGGCCTGCGCGTGGTCGACGGCTCGGTGATGCCGGATCTGGTCGGCGGCAACATCAATGCGCCGATCATCATGATTGCCGAGAAGGCCGCCGACCTCATTCGCGGCCGGCAGCCGCTGGACGCGGTGCGGCTCGGTTCCGCGGCCGAATTTTCGCGGCAATAAAGCCTAAAAGGCCGGATCGGGGCGCGGGCGCGCCGCTGACTGAACGCATGCCCGTAAACCCCGGAGCGGGCTTCACAATCCTGTCACCTCTGCCTATAAACTAGCGCCCAACGCCGCACTGCGGCATCGAGTTCGAGGTAGGAGCGTCGGCTTGAACGCTCATGTATCGCCATCGGGCTTTCCTGCCCTAGTTCTCAACGCGGACTTTCGTCCGCTGAGCTATTACCCGCTGTCGCTGTGGTCGTGGCAGGACGCGATCAAGGCGGTGTTCCTGGAGCGGGTCAACATCGTCGCCAATTACGACCGCGCCGTGCGCTCGCCGAGCTTCGAGATGAAGCTGCCCAGCGTGGTGTCGCTGAAGACTTTCGTAAAGCCCTCGACACATCCCGCCTTCACGCGGTTCAACGTCTTTCTGCGCGACCGCTTCGTCTGCCAATATTGCGGGGCGCGCGACGACCTGACATTCGATCATCTGATCCCGCGTTCGCGCGGCGGCCATACCGTGTGGGACAACGTCGTCGCCGCCTGCTCGCCGTGCAATCTGCGCAAGGGCAACCTGACGCCGGACGAGTCGCGCATGTTTCCCTCGCAGCGGCCGTTCCAGCCGTCGGTGCAGCATCTCCACCGTAACGGCCGGCTGTTTCCGCCGAACTACCTGCACGACAGCTGGCTCGACTATCTCTATTGGGATACCGAACTCGAGCCGTAAGCGGTCGACCTGCTCCGCCGCGATGTCGGCCAGGAGCTGGACCGGCCGCACATCCTTACGTCTTGCAAAAAGCCGCGCACCTTAACGGCGTGCCAGCGAAGCGCCGGCATCGCGGCCGTTGCAGCCGAGCTCAGTAGTTTCCCGGATTTTCGCGAGCCACCGAATCTCTTACGTCGCCGGCATGGCAACTGCCAAGGTGGAGCGATGGCGTGATCCGGTTGGACAATGACGCAACTCTCGCTGAGGCCGTACGCCGGCACATCGTTCTCACGCTTGCCTTTTGTGGCGGCAATCGAACTCACGCGGCGAAAATCCTAGACATCTCCCTTCGCTGTCTGCGCGACAAGTTGCGCGGCTACGCCGGCGCCGGCATGCCGGTCACGCCGGTGCAACAACAAAAATCGCGAAAATCGGCGCGGTTCCAGGGCACGGCACCGCCGTCGATGTGGCCGTGACTATCGTAGGATGGACACCGCCACGGGCCCTGACCTATCGGCCGAAACTGCCGTAATCGCTAAGTCGCTGCCTTGGCGCCGAGACCGACTTCCTCATAACCGCCGCCGCTTTCGTCCGGCCAGGAAACCGCTTTCTGGAACGATGGACGCGCCGACAGGCGCTCATACCAATCATGAACGTGCGGACGGCGATTGTGCGACCAGAACTGGCCACTGCCGAGCGCCGCCAGCCGGAACATGTAAGGCGCAATCGCAATATCGGCGAGGCTGAATTCATCGCCGACAATCCAATGGCCGGAATCAAGAGTATTCTCCAGCCGATCGAGCAATCCCTCGATAGTCGCATGCGCTTGCCCGAGCTCTTCTTCCGTAATCTCTCCACGCACGCCGCGAGAATGAATGTCCTGGTAATAACGCATCGGCCGCCGCGCGGCTTGCTTGATCAATTCTTCTTCGCTCCATCGATTGCGCAGCTTCGGCAGAATGTACTTAACCATCGTGAGCTTCACGATGGCGTCGAAGTCGTCTTCGCATTTGCGGATGAATTCACGCATGCGCGCTTGTTTGAGCGGATCGCCCGGCACCAGCGAAGGCCCCGGGAAAGCGGCATCGATGTATTCGTTTATGACTGTGGACCCACGGACCGGCGCACCGTCGTGCACCAGAGTTGGCACCAAGCCGTCGGGATTGATGGCGAGATACTCCGATGTGAGTTGATCGAACTTGAACAGATCGATGTACCGGCTGGTCCAGGCCACGCCTTTTTCTTCCAGGGCCATGCGGCAGCGAACCGAACAGACAGAGCTCCAAAAGTGATAAAGCTCGATCATGCCGTGGCTCCTTCACTTTCGGGAGTTACGCCGCCGCTTCCTTACGCACTGCGCCAAAATTGGGCGCCACTTCGGCCATGAAGCGCGCCATCTCGTCCTTGACCTGGCCGTGGGGCTTTTGGCCGACGTTGAAATAAAGGATCACTTCGTCGAAGCCCGCCGCCTCGACTTTCTTCAACGTATCGGCGATGCGCGCCGGCGAACCGAGCAACACCGCATTCTCGGTCAGGTCCGCGGGCTGCACCTTGGCAAGCTTGGCCACCATATCGACGAAATAGCGATAGCTCGGCGGTGCAGTCTTCGGATCGCCCGGCAGCGCCGGGATCACGCATTCGCGGTAGTAGCGGATCTGGCGGGCGCGGGCGGCGTCCTCCTCGGTCTTGTCGTCGGCGAAGTGAATGAAGTAGCTGCACATCAGCCGATGCGGCTTGGTGCCGTGTTTGGCGCAAGTCTCGTGATAGAGATCGGCCACCTGCTTCAGCCCGCCGAAGCTGATCGCCGCCGCGAACGGCGCCACGATCAATCCGCACTCCAGCCGCGCGGCCAGTTCAATGGACGGTTTGGAGAACGAGCCGACATAAGTCGGGATCGGCCGCTGCACGGGCTTTGGGGTAATGCGCACATCGTCGAATGAAAAATGCTTGCCGTGGTGCGACATGCGGTCGTCCGCCGCCCAGAGCGCGCGGATCACTTCGAGGCTTTCTTCGAAGATGCCCTGATTGTCGTCGAACGAAACGTGGAATGGCTCATATTCGCGGCGGTCGTAACCGCGGCCGCAGGCGAAATCGACGCGGCCGTTGGACAGAAGATCGAGCGTCGCCCATTGCTCGGCAACGCGGATCGGATGGTGCAGCGGCGTCACCGTGACGGCCGGCGCCAGACGGATGTGTTTGGTATTGGCGGCGACATAGGCCAGCACCAGATCGGGGCAGGACAACACGCCGAGCGAATTGAAATGATGCTCGCCGATCCAGGCCGAATGCATGCCGAGCTTGTCGGCATAGAGCGCTTCGGCGGTGATGTCGGCGACGAACTGGTTCGACGAGCGGGTATTGTTCTCGTAGTGATTGTCGCTCAGCGTGAAATAGCCGAAATCCATCGCAACCTCCCTGATCCGGCATAGTCCCATGCCTTACCCCGCGAATGTAATTGAGAATGCATCTGTTGTAAATGCAATAATCTGCCGCTAAGCTGCCGCGGCGATGGCTGCCAAAGCTTCCTCCAGGCTCGAGCTCGACGAGTACCTGCCGTACCTCGTGAACCGGGTCGGCACCGTCATTGCCGAGCAGTTCGGCGGCGAGGTGCTGGCCGAGCATGCCTTAAGCATCGCGATGTGGCGCGTCCTGGCCGCGCTCGCGGCCCACGGCAGCCTGCGTCAGATCGATCTCGCCGGCTTCACCAGCATCGAGACCTCGACGTTATCGCGGCTGGTGTCGCGCCTGGTGCGCATGGGATTGGCGACGCGCGGCCGCTCGGCCCGCAGCGACCGCGAAGTCGCCGTCAAGCTTTCGGGCAAAGGCGACGCGCTCGTCGCCCGCCTCATCCCGTTGGCGCGTCAATACGAGGCAGCCGCCACCGCCGGCCTGTCGCGCGAGGAGCTTGTGGTGTTCAAGCGCTGCCTGCGGCGCGCTTACGCCAATATGAAAAGCCGGACGACTGCCCACATTACCACCAGCGGCGTCGGCCCCAGCCGCCGCCCCAGCCGCCGCCCCAACCTCCGACCAAGCGAAGAATGAGCAACAGCACGATCGCCCCTATGAATGCATTTATAATCAGCGCAACGATACCGACCCCGAGGTGAATACCGAGCTGTGGTAGCAGCCAATCGCCAATGAAGGCGCCGACGAGGCCAACGATCAGATCGCCGATCAGCCCGAACCCGCCGCCCCGCATAACCCTCCCCGCCAGATACCCGGCAACAATTCCGACCAGGATGATGACCAGCAGGCTTTGGTTCGATAGGTACATCGTCATTCCTCCGAAAGCGTTGATCGAACACCAATAACTCGCAGTATACCCGGATTTGTAAGCTCGATTATGTCGGGACCACAGTTCATCAGGGCCTGTCGAGTAATAATTTCCCGCACATCAAGCCTCGGCGGCGGCCGATGCGGCTCGGTTACCGGCTTTTGAGAACGTCGTGTGAGTGACCGATACAGTCGTACCCCCGGCCCCCGATAAAGTTTCAACTTTGGCGTTGAGGGTTTGCGCAAGCGCCTTGACGATGCCCGTACCCAGCCCGGTTTTGGGTTGGGCGAAGACGCCGTCTTTCTTGCCGGTTCCATTGTCGGCAACCGAAAGCTCCCAATCCGTCCCATCGACTTCATACCTGACGGTAATTTGCCCCGTCGCGTCGGCTGTGGGAAATGCGTGCTTCAAACAATTCATGACGAGTTCGGTTGTGATCAAACCAATGCTTTCCGCCTGACGTGAACTCAGAGTACCCGCGTCGCCGACGACCTTCAGAGTAACCGGCCGAGCGTCGCCGATCATCGAGGTTGTGAGGGCGTCACTCAGCCTCGTGAGATAAGAAACCATTGGAATAGGTCCAATTGTTCCCGATGCATGGAGCTGTTGTTGTACGGCTGCTATCGATATGACGCGATCGTGAATATCCCGCAACAGCGGGCGCGTCTCTTCGGAACTGACCGTGTTTGCTTTCATCAAAATGATGCCGGCAATAATTTGCAGACTATTGGCAATCCGGTGCTGAATCTCTTCCAGCAATAAGTCTTTCTGGCGCAACAGATCGTCCTTTTCATGCTCCAGCTTGCGCCGCACGGTCACATCCTCAATTCCGAGCAGAATGGTCGTCTCGGCGCCTTCCTTGTAGAACACCTGGCGGGCGTTCAAGAGCATAATGCGGACACCAAGATGCGGAAATTCGTGCTCGACTTCGTAATCCTCCATCGCGCCGTGTTCCGGGATAATTCTCTCCAGCAGCAGGCGAAGTTTCGGAATATCCCATTGTCCATCACCTAATGCGTAGAGAAGTTTGCCTTGTGTCTCCTCGGGGCTCACCTCGAATGCCGAATAAAAGGAACGGCTGGCGGCGATGACGCGCAATGCTTTGTCGAGTACGAGGACTGGTTCGCGGACCGTATCGACGATGCTCTGAGCCAGTGCGCAGGCGTCGGCGACATTGGTAAACTGGTCTCTGAAATTGGTCTTTTGCATAAATCCCCCACATAGCTTCGCGCGGACTATTTGGATAAGTCCACCGAGATCGCTATCGGTCGGCGTGGCGTACGAATGTAAAAATATGGCTCAGCCGGAGCCCGAGTCTGAGCAAAAGTGCTCACTCGGACGCGGCGTGACGGTGCAAATCCCCAAAATAGACGAAACGGCCGAGACAGAATTCACCGGTAGGCCCGGGCCTAGTCGGTCAGTTCGTGAAGCAAGGTTGAAATTCTTTCGGATGTGTAAGGTTTTGGCAGGAACAGCGCGCCCTCCGGTAAGTCACCTTGGCGAATGAAATGGCGCCCAGAGGTCGCGATAATCTGGATCGGAGGCCAACGACCCCTGACCGCCGCCGCCAGTTTCAGGCCGTCCATTGAGCCCGGCATCTGAACGTCTGTAAAAACGACGCGAATATCCGAACGGCGTTCCAGTATCGCGATCGCTTCCTCGGCATTGCCAGCTTCGACGGTTTCAAAACCCGCGCCTTCGATCATCTCACTCGCCTCCATTCGCAAGAGAAATTCGTCCTCGACGATAAGCACGATGAGCCGCTTGGCCGCTATGGACATCTCGAGCTCGGTCCCCGCCGAGGCAACAAGCGCACGGCTCCTTCTATCGTTCCGCCGCAACTCGGTATCTTTTTAAATCGTCAAAATCGACATGGCGCCCGAGACTACCTTTCCTGCATCACTTTCAACGGAATGTTCACCTCGCAACTCAAGCCGTCGGTTTCAAATTTCAGCCGAGCCTCGCCCTGCAATTGTCCGGGCAGCGCTTGCTCGATCAGCCGCGATCCGAAGCTCTTTCGGGATGGCTCTTGAACCGGCGGTCCGCCGCTTTCTTTCCAATGCAGCCTGAAGCGCTCGTCTGCAGCCGTCCACGATATGGAGACATGACCAGCCGCCTTGGACAGCGCGCCGTGTTTTACGGCATTGGTGCAGAGTTCGTGGATGACCATCGAGAGGGAGACGGCCGGTCCGGACGAAATCGCGATATTTTCTCCTGCGATTTCGAATTGATCGAGCCCCTTTGACTGAAAAGCCTTTACTGCGCTTTCTATTAACGTCCGGCAGCCGGCTCCGGTCCATCGCTCACGAACAAGAAGGTCTTGCGCCACCGCCAACGCTTGGAGCCGATCACCGATCGTTTTACCGGCCTCCGCAAGCGTGCTCGCCGATTTAATGCTCTGAGATGTGATCGCCGAGACGATCGCGAGCGTATTTTTTACGCGATGGTGGAGCTCGCCAATCACGATCTTCTGCAAGTCTGCGGCAAGAGTGTGCGCCTGCGCGTCGACGCCCGCTTTGGCGAGCAGCTCTCTGAGATAGTCCGGTTGATCTTCGAGGCGGCGCGGCCCGGCTCTTTCCATCAGTAGCACCCCGGGCTTCTCAGGCACGAGGCCGGTTGCGAATTCCGACATCGACTATAGCCTCATCTTCCACTGAGAGCACGGGCACTCAGCCCTGCGATTGTCATAACGGCGATACTTTCAGGAAACGCAGGATTGTCCCCGACAGATTTGACGAGATGCAATCTCACATGCTCAAGCGGCCAAAGCGGTTATTCGAATCTAGCCAATGGAACGAGCGAGGAATGTTCAAAATTGCTCACTTACAAAGACAAGTGCGCGCGCGTCTCGCGAGGGGTCAAAATTATTGAAAGGGAAAGATTGTTGGAACATATGCCGCGATGGGGCGTTGCTGTAGACCTTCACCTCAAAGCTTCACCTCAACAGCAGAGATACACATGATTCGACACATCATAGTTGTCGGCGCGATGACGCTTGCCATGTCGGCCGGGGCGTACGCTCAGGGCATACCGGACGGCGCCGATCATGGCGCTCGCGTCGGCGAGCACGATGCCGGTCCAGTGGGAGCGGTCGTTGGCGGCGTCGTGGGCGGCGTGATTGGCGGCGTCGACGGTGTCCTGGGGATCGACGATCGTCCTCAATTCCACAGCTATGTGGTCGAGCGTCATTATCCGTCCTACGAATACCGCGACGAACTTCGCGTCGGTGCCGTGCTCCCCGATGCCGGCGTGACGTACTATGACGTACCGCCCGAATATTCGAGAGCCCGGGACTACCGATACACGATCGTCAACGGACACACGGTGCTGGTCGACCCCCGTACTCACACAATCGTTCAGATCGTCGATTAGTCGGGACGGTTCGGAAAGCCGCCCTTCGGGGCGGCTCCTTCGCCGCATCGGCGTCCGCCCGATGACCGTTGTCGTCTCATGCAACCTCGGGCGAATTTGGAGCTGAGATGCGCTGTGCCAAACGGCCTGAAGAGTCCCTCCCGTGATCCGTGAAAGTCGCAAATGGATATGAACCGCTACTCGGATCGCGATCCCTCGTCGATCGCGAAATCCACTCCCGACCACTGGGTTCTCTTTCTTATCGAGGGCGTGGCGCTTATCTTGTTGGGGCTGCTCGCGGTCGCCGTTCCATCGATCGCCAATCAGAACGTTACCGGCATCCTGGGTTGGCTCTTTCTGCTCAGCGGAGCGACCGGATTGGTGACAACGTATTGGGCCCGCCAGGCGCCGGGGTTTTTGTGGTCGCTGGTATCGGCCTTGCTGGCGATAGTCGTCGGCGTGGTGCTGATCGAGAACAAATCGCAGGATTTGTACGGCGGTCTATTGGGCTGGCCGTTTCACGACGCCGGCCCGCTGCGGCTGATTTTGGTTCTTTTCTTCCTTGTCGAAGGCGGCGTGTCGATCATGTTCGGCATCGAACACCGGCGTCATTTTTCGACGCGCTGGGCCTTCATGTTCGCAAGCGGCGTCGTGGATATTGTTTTGGCCAGCATCATCATTTTTGTGCTGCCGGGGACCTCCGCCTGGACGTTGGGACTTCTGATAGGGATAAACATGATTTTCGGCGGAGCGGCACTGCTCGCAACGGGATTGCACGCCCGCACGGAATGGGCCGTTGCGAACGAAATTCCCCTGCAAAGCTCTCGTTAAATTCACATTTCGGTCGCTGCTACTCCACCCTTTCCTCCCCGTTTCAGGAGAGGAAAAAAAGCAGCAAGTCTTCGGCGCTATTCGACGGGCGTGCCCGGCGCGGCATCCTCGAACACCGTCACCGCCAACGGCTTGCCGGCAAAGCCGAGCTCGTTCCAGCGCGCCGCGACCTGCTCGTACATCGGCTTCGACAACTTGGTGCGCTTGGAGAAGGTCTTGATGTGCCGGTAATCCATGCAGGCATTGATCAGCGCTTTGGAGCCCCAGGGACGGATTTCCGGCGGATTGAGGCTCGGGTCGAGGAAGGTGCTCCAGGTTTCGCGCAGAATGTCGATCGACTGCGAAGGCCGCGAGCGCGTCGCCATCGCCCATAGCACCTGATGCACGTTGGTCGGATCGACGTCGTCGTCGACCACGATGACGTATTTGCCGAAATAGGCGCCGCCGGTGCACTGCGCGGCGAGCGCCATCACCTGCGGCGCGTGGCCGGCATACATCTGCTTGATGGAGACGACCGTGATGCCCCAGCCGGCCGCTTCCGGGATCGACCACACGCCCTGGATGCCGGGAATGCCGAGCTTGTGCAGGTCGGACCAGATCGCCGCCGAGCGTAGCGCCGCCCAGAACAAGCCGCATTCGTTGGCCGGACCGTCCGCCATCAGCGCGCAGGTCAAGGTCGGATTGTTGCGGAAGCGTACTTTCTCGACGCGCATATAAGGCGTGGCGCCGGTCGGCCTGCCGTAATAGCCGGTGAACTCGCCGAACGGGCCTTCGGCGAACGTCTCGTCCGGATAGACGAAGCCCTCGATGACGATCTCGGCGCGCGCCGGCAGCGGCAGCCCGGTGAGATCGCTCTTGAACACCTCGATCGGCGCGCCGTTGATGCCGCCGTAATAATCGTATTCGCATTCGGTCTTGGGAAAGCTCGTCGCCGCGACCAGAAATAGCAGCGGGTCGATGCCGTAGGCAGCCGCGATCGGCATCGGCTTGCCCATCTTCCACCATTTCTCGCGGTCGAGCGTGGCGTCCTTGCCGGGCGAGGTGTAGATGCCGATCTCGCGCGGCCCTTTGATCATCATGCGATAGGTGCCGACATTGATGCGGCCGGTCTCCGGGCATTGCGTCACCACCGCATCGCCGGTGCCGAGGTAAAGCCCGCCGTCGAGCGGCCACATGCGCTGCGCCGGAAATTTGCGGATGTCGATCGCCGTCGCCGGTCTCGACGTTCTGATTGCAGATCGCGGTCTCGGCCGGCACTTCGACCGCTTTCATGGTGCGGCCCATCTTGCGCTGCAGCGCCTGCACCGCTTTGAGCGGATGGTCGACCGGCTCCTCGCCGATCATCAGGCAGAAGCGCGACAGATTGCAGCCGATCGTATTGTAGAGCGCGCGATGGCCGGGATGGCCCTTGATGTTCTCGAACAGAAGCGCCGGACCTTGCTGGCTCGCGGCCAGATAGGTGATGGTGGCGGCTTCCAGATCGGGATCGACCTCGGCGCCGATGCGCTTGAGTTCGCCGCGCGCCTCGATCTTGGCCAGCCATTGGTCGAGGCCGCTGGAATTGGGGCTGCGCAACCGATCGGCGACAGGCGCCGCCGCTCTTTTCTCGGCCGCCGGAGCCACCGACACGCTCATTTCGCTGGACATCTTCCTATCCCTGTCTTTGTTTTGCCGCCGCGGCGTGTTCGCCATGTAGTCAGGGTGCATCTTAGTTTCGCCATCCCGGATTTGCGAGGGTGATCTGGGCGTGGGGCGACCAGCCGCGGCGAGACGGCTCGGCATGACGAACGGCAGGCGAACGACGCGTTGTGCGATGCGGAGATTGCCGAACGTTACGCCGCCACCACGTGCTGGTCCGCCTCGTCCGGAATCCCATTTTCGGGCTCGGCAACACGCTGCAGCGGATGTCCGGCCTCAACCCAGGCATCGAATCCGCCGCCGAGCGGCCGGATTTTCTTGAACCCCGCCTGCTTGAGATGCTTGGCGGCGATGGCGGCCGAAGCCTCGTTCGGACAATCGCAATAGACGACGATCTCGAGGTCGCGGGAATAATCGTCCAGTGCGGGATCGCTATCCGCCGGATGCGCGGCAACCGCGCCGGGAATGACGCCGTCGAGTTCGCGAACCGCCTTCGGCCGCACGTCGAGGATCATGACATCGCCGCCCGCGTTCATCAGGTGGCGAAGCTCGTCGACACTGATGCGATCCATGCGCAGCTGGCGGATGAACAGGCGGCGGCGCCACCATTTGCCGAGCAGGTAGATCGCCAGCGCGGCGACGACGGCGCCGATGCCTAATTTGCCGAACTCGGTGAGCTTGGCGAGCACGCTTGCGATTGCATCCTGGAAGATTACGCCGAGCGCGACACAAGTGCCTACGTAAAGAAGCTTACCGATGCCGTCGAGCAGCGCGAAGAGCGGCAGCGGCATTCGCGTGATGCCGGCCATGGCCACCGAGACCGGCGAAACGCCGGGAATGAATTTGGCGAAGATCAACGTCCAGGGGCCGATTTTGGCGAACACCGTCTCGGTGCGATTGACGCAAAAATCCGGCGAGAACGATATGCGGCACAACAGTCCGAGCACGCGCCGCCCGAAGCGGCGACCGTAGCAATAGGGTACGAAATCGCCGAGCAGCGCACCGGCAAACCCGGCCGTCACCACCTCGCCGACCTGCCGCGGGTCATGCCCCGCCAGCGCCGCTGCGGTCAGGAGGCTCGGCAGCACCGGCAGCGGCAGCCCGGCCTGCGTCAAGAGCAAGTTGAGGAAGACGACCCACAGGATGTGGTGCTCGAGAATGGCGATGGCGGACTGCATTTTATGAACGACGAGCTTTGAATTGAGGCTTGCGGCCTTGAGCGGCCGACAATGCGAGGAGTTAGGCATATAGGAAACGGCGGCGCTCAAAACGAGCGGCAACTCCGCAGCCTGAGCAAGGCACGTTGCCAAGTCGGGAGGGCGACAGAGCACAACCGATCGGACCGGCCCGCACCGGCCGCCGCGCCGGCCGGTTTCTTGTCCGCCCCCGCGCGCAAGGCCGCAGGGGGTGGAACCCCACCCGCAGCCATCGGTTGACCGAAGGAAACGAAACCAAACCTCCTCAACAAGCGGCTAGCTCGCATCGTGAAAGACCTATCGCAATCCACTGTTGTCATTACCGGCGCGTCCGCCGGCGTCGGCCGCGCCATCGCGCTGCGCTTTGCCCGGGCCGGCGCCAATTTGGCGCTGATCGCGCGCGACGCCGCGGCGCTCGACGACGTGCGGCAACAGGTCGAGCGGCTTGGCGGCACCGCGATAACGGTTCCGCTTGACGTTGCCGACGCCGAAGCCGTGTTTCAAGCCGCCGATACCATCGCGGCGAAACGCGGCGGCATCGACATCTGGATCAACGACGCCATGGTGACGGTGTTCTCGCCGGTCTGGCGGATGACGGCGGAAGAATATCGCCGCGTCACCGAGGTGACCTATCTCGGTTTCGTCCACGGCACGATGGCGGCATTGCGCCACATGCGCTCCCGCAACCGCGGCACCATCGTTCAGATCGGCTCGGCGCTGGCCTATCGCGGCATTCCGCTGCAATCGGCCTATTGCGGCGCCAAATACGCGATCCGCGGCTTTACCGACTCGCTGCGCACCGAGCTTATTCACGCCGGCAGCGCGATCGCTCTCACCATTGTCGAATTGCCGGCGGTCAATACGCCGCAGTTCGATTGGGCGCGCACGCATATGACCAAATCGCCGCGCCCGGTCGCGCCGGTGGTGCAGCCGGAGGCCATCGCGGAGATCGTGTTCCGCGCCGCGCTTAATCCCAAGCGCGAATACTGGCTTGGCTTGAGCACGCTCAAAGCCATTCTCGGCGGCGTGGTGCTGCCGAAATTTCTCGATTGGTACCTGGCGCGCAACGTCTATCGCGGCCAGGAAACCGAGGTTGCCGTCTCCACGACGCGCCGCGACAATCTGATGACCCCGGTGCACGATCTGCACCGCACCCGCGGCAGCTTCAGCAAAGAAGCCGCCAATAATGTCATGGCGGTGTCGGGACCGGTGGCGCGGCTCCTGCCGTTGCTGGCGAGCGCTGCGGCCGGAGTTTCGATCGGGTTGTTGCTGAGCGGGCTGCCGCATAACAGGGCGCGGCGTCGGCTCGGACGGTGAGCGCCGCGCGCGCTTTCCGGTATGGAATCTTAAGCGAGCGGCGAGCCCTCGGCCGCGGCGTCGGCGTCTTTCTCGTCGGCAACGACCCCGGCGCGATGGCGACGATGCTTGGCCTGTTGTCCCAGCGCGTGGCCGGTATTGATCAGCGCGATATGGGACAGCGCCTGGGGAAAATTGCCGATCAGGCGCTTTCGCTCGACGTCGTATTCTTCCGACAGCAAACCGACGTCGTTGCGCAATGACAACAGCCGCTCGAACAAGGCCCGCGCCTCGTCGCGTCGGCCGAGCAGGACCAGATCGTCGGCCAGCCAGAAGCTGCAGGGCAGGAAAACGCCTTCGCCCGGCGGCAGGCCGTCGATCCCGGTCGCGCTGACATAGCGCCGCACCAGCCCGTCGACCACGAGGTGCCGTTCGATGGCGTCGACGGTGGACTGCACCCGCGGGTCGTGCGGCGGCAGGAAGCCGACCAGCGGAATGAGCAGCGCGCTGGCGTCGAGCTGCTTCGATCCATAGCTCTGCATGAACGCGCCGAGTTCGGGGTTGAAGCCATAGCGGCAGACGTCGCCGTGCACGGCATCGCGCAGCGCCCGCCAGCGCTCGACCGGCCCGTCGAGCTTGAAGCGCTCGACGGTCTTGACCGCGCGATCGAACGCCACCCAGGCCATCACCTTCGAATTGGTGAAATGCTGCTGGTCGCCGCGCACCTCCCAGATGCCGTGGTCGGGTTTTTCCCAGATCGTCTCGAGATGGTCGAGCAAGCCGCGTTGCAGGTCCCAGTCGTCCTCGCTGTCGGACAGCTTGGCATGGCGGCCGTGATGCAGCGCGTCCATGATCTCGCCATAGACGTCGATCTGTAACTGCTTGGCCGCCGCATTGCCGGCCCGCACCGGCGCGGCGCCCTGATAGCCGCCGAGCCACGGCACTTCCCATTCCGGCAGCCGGCGTTCGCCGGCGACGCCGTACATGATCTGGATGCGGGCCGGATCGCCGGCAACGCTGCGCACGAGCCATTGCCGCCAGGCCCGCGCATTCTCGTAGTAGCCGGCGTTCATCAGCGCGATCAACGTGAAGGTGGCGTCGCGCAGCCAGCAGAAGCGATAGTCCCAGTTGCGGGTGCCGCCCAAGCGCTCCGGCAGCGACGTCGTCGGCGCGGCGACGAGGCCGCCGGTCGGAAAATAGCTGAGCGCCTTGAGCGTGATCAGCGACCGTATCATCGCCGCCGACCATTGCTGTGGGACGTGCGCGCGATCGGCGAAGCCACGCCAGAAGGTTTCGGTCTCGCCCAGGGCTTCGCCGGGATCGAGCGGACGCGGAGGTTCGCGAGACGACGCGCCATAGGTCAGGCTGAACGGGATAGTTTGCCCGGCCGCTACGACGAAGTCGCCGGCGATTTTGCGGTGATCGCCGACAAGCCGCACCGGCGTTCGCAACACCGCGAGGTCCGGACCGCACACCGCACACCAGGCGCCGTCGTCGCGTTGCGTGACCCAGGGCACCAGCGAACCGTAATCGAAGCGCAGCATCAGTTCGGTGCGCAGCGCCACCTGCCCGCGGCGGCCGCACACCAGGCGGACCAGGTCCGACGTCCTGCCGCGCGGCGGCATGAAGTCGAGGATCGTGGCGGCGCCGTCGGGCGTCTCGATCTCGGTTTCGAGGATGAGCGTCGTGTCGCGATAGCGCCGCCGCACGCGCGCCCCCGGATCGGCCGGCGCCAACAGCCAGCGGCCGTTCCCGGCGGAACCGAGCAAGGCCGCAAAGCATGCGGCCGAGTCGAAACGCGGCCAACACAGCCAGTCGATCGAACCGTCGCGTCCGACCAGAGCGGCGGTTTCGCAGTCGCCGATCAGCGCATAGTCTTCAAGAACAGCGGCCATCGCGCGACTTTTTGCCCTGATCCAGAACGCCGCACACGCGGGGGCGTTCCGCGGGCAGCGGCCCAACCGGTACGCTGTGCGACAATGGCGCTTTCCTTCGCCGCGCCGCTGCCTTAGCTTCCGCTTAAGCGGCGCGTAGACGCGCCGACAGCAAGAATTCTTCGGGGGAAACGATGGCCGGCGAGGCAAAGGTCCAAGGAACCACACAAGCGAACGTCCAAGTTTCGCAATTTTTGGACGAGTACGGTCTCGGTTCGTTCCAGATCAAGCTGATCGTCTGGTCGGTTCTGCTTGCCATGATCGACGGCTACGACATCGGCGCCATCGCCTTCGCCGCGCCGCATTTGATCGCCGAGTGGCATATCCCGCCGAAGGCGCTGGGCCTGGTGCTGTCGGCCAGCAACATCGGCGTGTTGTTCGGCTCGCAGATTTTCGGCTGGGTCGGCGACCGTTACGGCCGCAAGACGGCGCTTATTCTGTCGAATCTATTGTTCGGCGTACTGACTTATGCGGCGGCCTCTTCGACCGATCTGACGCAGCTCACCTGGCTGCGCTTCTTTGCCGGGCTTGGCATCGGCGGGGTCATTCCCAACCTCGTCGCCATCAACGCCGAATCGGCGCCGCGAAACCTGCGCGCGACGCTGGCGATCATCGCCGTCGGCCTGGTGCCGCTTGGCGGGGCGGTGGCCGGCTTCGTCGGCGCGGGTCTGGTGCCGCAACACGGCTGGCAAATTCTGTTCGAGATCGGCGGCATCGTGCCGATTGTGCTGGCGCTGGCGGGAATCTTCGGCCTGCCGGAGTTGATCAAATTCATGACGCTGCACGATAGCCAGCGGCCGAAGATCGAAGCGCTGATCAAGTCGATCCGACCGGACTTCGTCGTGCCGCCCAATGCGCGCTACGTGATCGAAGACGAACAGCAATTGCCGAGCTCCAATCCGATCTATCTGTTCGGCAACGGGCTTGCCTTGATCACGCCGCTGACCTGGCTGATGTTCGCGCTCAACCTGATGGGCTATTTCTTCCTTATCAGCTGGACGCCGACGCTGATGGGCGCCGCCCATGTCGCGCCGTCGACGGCGGCGTTGGCCGGCGCGGCGCTCCAAGTCGGCGGCACGGTCGGCGCGCTGGTCTTGTGCTGGTGGCTGCAGCGGCACCGTTTTCTCGCCATCGCCATCATGTTCGTGATCGCGGTCCCGGTGGTCGCCTCGATCGGCTATGCCGGGTTGAGCTCGACCACCGCGTTACTGGTGGCGACATTCTTCGCCGGCGCGGTCGTGCTCGGCATTCAGTCCGGCATCAACGTTGTCGGCGCCCTGATCTATCCGACCATATTGCGCGCCAACGGCTCCGGCTGGCAGCTCGGCATCGGCCGGCTCGGCGCCATCGTCGGCCCGCTGTTGGGCGCGCTGTTCGTCGGCCTGCCGGTCGAACAGCTTTATGTCTGGTCGGCGCTGCCATTCGCCGCCGGCGCGGCGGTGACGTTCCTCATCTTCGTGCTGAACCGAGCGCGGCTGCGCGCGCATCCGGATCTGGCCAAGGCGCAGTAGCGGCGCGGGCGCGCCGTCCAATCAGTCTGTCGTGAAGCGATATTCTATCGCTTCACGGTAGATCGCGCCGGGGCGCAAAATCGCCGTCGGAAACGCCGGCTGGTTGGGTGCATTGGGGAAGCCTTGGGGTTCAAAGGCAAACCCGTCGGACTGACGATAGGCGCCGCCCCGGCCAATCGCGGAGTCGTTCAAATTGTTGCCGGTGTAGAACTGCGTTCCAGGCTGTGTGGTGTAAATCTCCAGCACGCGGCCGCTCTGCGGATGCCGGGCGCGCGCGGCAAAGCGCGGCGTCTCGCCGGGCTTTTTTCCCAATACAAAATAGTGATCGTATCCCTTGCCGTACCCCAACTGCGGTTCCGCGTGGCGAATGCGGGACGCCGCCGTCATCGGCTTGCGGAAGTCGAACACCGTGCCGTCAACCGGACGGATTTCACCCGTTGGGATCTGCTTTTCATCGGTGGGAAGAAAGCCATCGGCCGCGATGGTGATTTCGTGGCCGAGCACATCCCCTGCCGAAAGTCCGGCGAGATTGAAGTAGGGATGGGCGCTGAGGCTGACCGGCGTCGCTTTGGTGGTTTGCGCCTCGAGCGCGAGGCACAGCGCGTGGTCCTCTACCGCGTAAGTGGCCACAACCGAAACCTCGCCGGGGAAGCCCTGGTCGCCATCGGGACTGACGAGTTTGAGAACGAGTTCTGTGGCGTCACACCGATCCAGCTTCCAAAATACTTTGCCGAATCCGACTTTGCCGCCGTGCAGTGTCGAGTCGCCCTCGTTCTTCGACAGGTCGTAGCTGCGCCCATCCAATACGAAGCGACCGCCGGCAATGCGGTTCGCAGTACGGCCAAGCACCGCGCCGAACGCTCCCTTGGCGCTGACGTAGTCTCGCGACGCTGTCAAATCCAAGGACGACATGATCGCGGCGGCCGATCCGATCCGGCGCTTCGACCGAGACGATGCGGCCGCCATAGTCGGTGATGCGCACCCTTAGATTTTGATTCTGCAAGGTAAACAGTGAAGCGCGATGCCCGTCCGGGGTTTCGCCGAACGGCGCGACGACACGCGGAGGCATCGGTGGCGTCGCGCGAAGCTGCGTCCGTCTTCAACGGGCTGCCACTGGTCATCGTTGCCTTCCTCGCGCCGCGATCCAAATCGGTCCTCTAATCCTCAACAAGACTGCGGAGAAGCCGGTTCCCTGGCTCGACGTGCGGCGGAGCAGCAAGTTTGCCGGCTGCCAAGCGGCTGCGGCAGTTTTGCGGCCGCGCCTTCGGCCAAGGGGTTGACGCGCGCGTATAGGTTGTTATGATACTGTATTATATATCATGGATAGTAGAAATGACGGGCGCCATAACGCCCCTTTAGAGACGAGGAGCAACACTATGGCTGAGAGCAAAATCTTTCCATTCAACCATACCGGCAATTTTTCCATCGGTACGCATAATCCCGGCGCAGTGACGCTGCAGGCGTTGTTGTCGGTGCCGCAGAACAGCAGCATCGTCAGCGGTCACGGCCTGTTGACCCAGGCGACCAACCCGCCGTTGCACGCTAACAACGCCTTCCATGGCGTCGTACATGCACTCGGGGCCGGGCCGGCAAAGCAGATTTATGCGCTGCAGGGCAGCGCTATCCCGCCGCTCCTGGGCGCGCCGCACGTCACGCAGCTCGCGATCGTGCTCGACGGCATCTGGGGCACCAAAGGCACGGCGACCTATACTTATGTGACGGGATCGATCTTCCATGAGATCAAGGACGTCCCGGTCACGGTGGAGTGGTTGCTGCAGGAGTAGCGCGTCGCGCCGCGTTTGTTCGACGGTGATCGGAAGACGCCACCTCTCGGCGCGCAGCGGTGGCCTCGATCGGCCGATGCAATTCCCCTTACGCGGCGCGCGCCAAAGGAACGCGCTCCGCCTCGGGACTGAGCTCTTCGAGGCTCACGCCCTTGGTCTCCGGCAACATGGTCAGCGTCACCACGATGCCGATCAGGCTGACGAGGGCAGCCGCGGATTCGGCGGCAAGCAGCCCGTGCCAATGCAGCAGGATCGGAAACAGAAACACGCCGATGAAGCCGCAGACTTGCCGGCGGCCGCGGCGATGCCCTGGCCGCTGGTGCGGCCCTTCACCGGGAAGATCTCGGCGGGATAGACGAAGGTGGTCGAGTTCGGCCCGAGATCACCCATGCGTAAGGAAATGGAACGATAAGAAACGATTAAAAGATGCGATGGATCGCTGCGCAGCGTCAAGCGATGGCAACGCGCGAGACACTATTCGCCGAGTTCAACTTTGCATTTGAACCGCGACCTTATGCGGGCGGACCATTGCGACGATGACGCAATGACGCGACGCGGCCGCGCATCATTTGACGTCGGATGTCTTACCCTCGAATGCATTCTTGAGTGTAAAGAGGGGCACATTTCGGGAAGCCCAACTATACATTGTCCGGGTACAAGCTTGGCACTTGGCATAGCTCCGCTGCTGAAAAGCCAGACGAGCCGTCGTCATCTCATATTCGACTTGGCAATAGGGACATTTGAAGATCGTCATCCTTGCACCCGGCGTCTGCGCCGATGATGTGCGAAGGTCCGCGCGCGGCGATGCAAAAGCGCGGTCGCGGTAGGCGGCAATCGCCGAAGTCCACTGATTGAGATCAATCGCATGAAATAGTCCACCGGGACACTGGCGCGATCGCCAGCTCCCGATGGAGATCCTTCAGCCCTGTTGAGCGCTTTTTGCATTCGCCGTTTTCGAATGCTCATTGGCATGCTGCGCGTACTGCTGGGCCTGGGTAGCGTGCTCTTTGCCCTTCGCGTGGTCGTTCTTGCCGTGAGCCTCGGCGGCTGCACGATGGGACTTTGCTGCAGATTCGTGATGCTCCGCCGCCTTGTTGTGTTCGTCTTTCATGCTGTTTTCTCATGTTGGCCGGCAAATTGCGGCTGCCCGCAGAGGCGGCCTCAATCGTGGCGGAACAGAGTGGCAATCTTGTTTTAATCGCGGGGGCGGCGACCGGCGCCGCAATTTAAGTTTTCGACGCACCCTTGTGTTTCGGCCTGGGGAGTCACAAATAATTAAACCAGCAGGCGAACAGCTTGTTCTGTCAGCGGCCGACGCAAATCCAATCTGAAATCTAATCTGAAAATTGATATTTGCTTGCTGCGGACGCCGTCGCCGCACGCGTGCTTAGGCCTGATAACCGATTTTACTTTCTCGAGCCCGGTGCCGGTGCGCCGGGTTCAGGATGTTTTCGATCGAATAATTCCGGGGGATATTTAGAGCATGGCACAAAAGCACGCGACGCCTCAGTTGACGACACGCGAGTACAAGGACGGTCGCGGTTGGTATGTCGAAGCGACCGGCGACGGCGGCATCGCAGAAAACGTCGGCGATTTTGCCTCCGATTCCGAAGCCAAGGATTGGATTGCGCGAAAATCGACAGCCTATTTCAAAGCGCACCGGGCATGATGCCAAGACAGCATGCCAAGATCGCATGCCAAGATCGCATGCCAAGACCGCATCTCACCCGTGTCGACCGCTGACTTCGTCGAGCCATGCCGCCAACGATGCGTCGCGTGCTTCCACCCACTGGGCGTAGGCTTCACGCCAGCTGTCGTCTTTTTTCTCGGCGTAGCGTTGCCATGCATCTCGTTCCGACAGTTTGGCGGCAGCGAGCTTTGAGGAAATCACCTCGGGCATCGGACAAACTCCTGCCGTGATTGCATCACGGTGAACTGTGAACGAGAAGTAGCGTATAAAGCTGGTCTCAGCGGGTTTCTAGCGATTTGATCTCATAGAAAATGTCAGTGTGGAAAATTCCCTACCCATGCTCCTACCATGCAGAGTGTGGCAAGCGGCAATGCTCGATGGTGCACTACGCTTTATCCGCATCGCGTTTCTCGATGGCCTTCAGCGCGCCGGCCGGAAGGCTGCCGTACATCTCCTCGATATGTTTGGGTGTGGCGATCATAGCTTCGACGATAATGTTGACGAGCTTGAATAGCTCGATGGCTGTCGCCTTATCGTCGCGCAAGTCAATCTGCCCCGGATGGACAGCATTATTCCCAATGACCCTGACCACATCTAAGGCCTTTTGAATTCGGCTATCTAGCCCGCGCTTAACGAGCGCACCGATATCGTCGTCAAGGTTCTTACCTTTTTCTCCAAGATGGCCAGTCAGTTTTTGTATGCACAAGCGCAGGAGCGCCGCCGCACCTCTCGGGGACCTATCAACTATTGAGGCGGCCTCGAGAAAATCCGGACGAATTTCACCCGGCATCTCATCGTTAGGCTGTATAGATGTTGACCGTGGAGGGTACAGTAGGTTATCCGCAATCCAAACTGAAATTCCAGCACAGCTATAGCAGACACTCAAATAAGCATTGATCACTTCGCCTTTGACATACACAAAATTCTCGTGATGGTCGAAGAAAAGCTCCTTTGCTATTCGACGCTCGAAGAATTTTAGCAGCGCCTCCTTTCCCGGAAGATCTTTATTTGACTTGATATTGTCGATCATCCCTTGGTCCGGTATCCAGGGGTACTGATTTTTCTCATAGCCGTCACGGTGTGCTACCGCCCCGCAGTGCGGACAGCTAAATGATTTAGCGCCAAGCGACGGCGGAATCGTTTTGTCGCTCATTGGACACCTCTGAGGCTGGCTTGCCAACCGAAGCTGCGAAGCAGCGAAGGTTGGTGCCCGTGGAGGGAATCGAACCCCCATGCCTTGCGGCGCACGATTTTGAGTCGTGTGCGTCTACCAGTTCCGCCACACGGGCACTCCGGCGCTTTCTATATATTCCGACGGCGCTGGCGTCTATCGGCCTTGCTTCCGCCTCCAGGATCGGCACATTGCGCGGCAGGCCGCTCCGCCATGGCGGCGCGGCGGCAAGGACCTTGTTGGAAAGGCCCCTGCGGAAAGGCCTTAAGGACGCATGGCCAAACAGAGTTGGATCGATCGGCTATCGGCCGAGCCCGCGGCCGCGGCGGCGCTGGCGATCTTTGCCGTCAGCGCGGCGACGCTCGGCGGCGCCTGGTATTTCCAGCTCGTCGTCGGACTGCCGCCCTGTCCGCTCTGCCTCGAGGAGCGCATTCCTTATCATGTTATCATTCCGCTTTCGCTGCTTCTGGCCATCGCGGCGGCGGTGCGCGCTCCGGCCAAGCTCGTCACTGTCGGCTTCGCCGCCATTGCAATCGCCGCGCTGGGCAATGTCGTGCTCGGCACCTATCATGCCGGCGTAGAATGGCATTGGTGGGCCGGGCCGACCGATTGCACCGGCCCGCTGACCGATCTGCATGCCGGCGGTTCGCTGCTCAATTCGCTGCAATCGATCCATGTCGTGCGCTGCGACGAGGCGGCGTGGCGCTTCCTCGGCATTTCGCTCGCCGGCTATAATGCCCTGATCTCGCTGGTGCTGGCGGCGATTGCGGGCTTCGGCTTGTTGGCGCGCAAGCCCGGCTAGCGCCGAAACTACCGGCGATCCCCCTGTTCGACCGCGCACGCCTCGACTAAGCTTGGTCGCAGCGCTGACACGGCAATGCGCTACGCCAGTGCCGTGCAATGCATAGGGGACCAATTCATGGGATTGTTTGACAGTCTTAAGGGCGCTTTGGAATCGGAAGCGTTGCCGGTCGTGATCAATACCGTGCTGGCGCAAACGCAGTATCACGATCTGCCCGGACTGGTGGCCGCTTTGGAGAAAGGCGGGCTGGGGCCGCAGGTGCAGTCCTGGCTCGGCAACGGCGCCAACATGCCGATCACCGAGGACCAATTGAAAGCGGTGCTCGGCAACACTCAGGTCCAGGAATTCGCCCGGCACCTCGGCTTGCCGGTCGATCAGACTTTGTCGGTGCTGGCGAAGTATTTGCCGGAAATCGTCGACAAGGCATCGCCGAACGGGGTCCTGCAGCCCGCCGCCTGATAGGATCGACGCCGCCCGCAAGTCGGCGGCGGTGAGGATAGCATCTCCACTTAATTTCTATTTCAGCATGGGAGGAAATGCCGCCATGAAGACAGCCTTGTTGATTACATCCGCTCTCGCGCTTGCCGCGTTCGCCAACGCGGCGGCGCCGCGTCCGGCGCAGGCGCTGACGATGGTCGAGTGCAGCGCCAAATACAAAGCCGCCAAAGCGGCCGGCACGCTCAACGGCATGAAATGGAACGACTTCCGCAAGGCGCAATGCGGCGCCGAGGCCACCGCCGCGCCGGCGCCAGCCGCCGCGCCGGCTCCTGCCGCCGCCGCACCGGCCCCCACCGCCCCCGCGGCAACCGCCGCCGAGCCCGGCAAAAAGCCGGTGCCCGCCGGACGGGCGGCCATGATCGCGCGCGAGCGCGCCTGCGGCGCCGACTGGAAGGCGGCGAAGGCCGCCGGCAAAATCCCGGCCGGTCAGAAATGGCCGCAATATTGGAGCGAGTGCAATAAGCGCAAAAAAGCCGAAGGAATGTAAAGGCGTATTGCAAAACCCGACGGGATGCGGGAACTTTTCCGCTCGTCCGGGTGGATGGGAGATTACCATGAAAACGATTGCAGTCCTTGTCGCGTCTCTTTGCCTCGTCGGCGCCGCGATGGCGCAAAATGGCCCGGCAACACCGCCGGCTGCGGCACCAGCCGCGCCGGCCGCGCGCCTGCACCGGCCGCGCCGGCGCCCGCCGCTCCGATGGCGCCCATGGCTCCGATGGCGCCGGCCACCGCTGCCGCACCGGCCGACGCCGCCGGCGCCACCTGCCAGTCGCAGGTCGCCGCCAAGAAGCTGAAAGGCGCAGCGCTCAAAAGCTCCGCCACCAAGTGCTGCAAGGACGCGGCCAAGACGGCGAAGCTGAAGGGCGCCGCGGCGACGAGCTTTACCAAGAAGTGCATCGCCGACGCGACCAAGGCTTAAATCCAAGCGTTTTCCAGCCTTTGCCGATGTCCTGACGGCCGCTTGCGCGCGCCCGCGGGCTTGACCCCGCGGGCGGCGCGACGCTAAACCCGTGGCCGGGCGCGATCGTTATCGCGCCCCGATCTTTAGCGATCCGGGCGGTTAGCTCAGCGGAAGAGCACTTCCTTGACATGGAAGGGGTCACAGGTTCGATCCCTGTACCGCCCACCAGCCTTCGCTCGCGAAGCGCAGAGAAGGCTGCCGCGCCGAAGCCGAACGGCGAAGGCGGGCGTTGCCGGCGCGCCAGCTCCGGCCGGCGAGCCAGCAATTTCAATACACCGCCCGGCCGCCGGAAATATCGAACACTGCGCCGGTCGAGAACGAGCACTCCTCGGACGCAAGCCACGCCACCATGGCGGCGATTTCCTCGACCGCGACGAAACGGTTCATCGGAATCTTCGCCAGCATGTAGTCGATCTGCGCCTGCGTCATCTGCGCGAACAGATCGGTCTTCGCCGCCGCCGGCGTGACGCAATTGACCAGCACGCCGGTGGTCGCCAATTCCTTGGCCAGCGATTTGGTGAGCCCGATCAGGCCGGCTTTCGACGCCGAATAATGCGAAGCATTGGGATTGCCCTCCTTGCCGGCGATCGAGGCGATATTGACGATGCGCCCGTAACCGGCCGCGATCATATGCGGCACCACGGCGCGGCAAACCAGATACGGACCGACGAGGTTGACCTCGACCACCTGCCGCCACACCGCCGGCTCGAGCTGCCACAGCGGTGCGTTGCCGCCGGTGATGCCGGCATTGTTGACCAGGATATCGATCTTGCCGGCGTCGCGGATCAGCGCGTCGAGCGCGGCGGCGATCGACCTCTCGCTGGTGACATCGACTGCGGCCGTCTGCGACGTTGCCCTTGAGCGACGCGGCGGCCTGGTCCAGCGCCGCCGCATCGACGTCCCACAGCGCCACCGCGGCGCCGCTGGCGAGGAGCTTCTGCGCGGTCGAAAGCCCGATGCCGCGCGCGGCGCCGGTGACGATGGCGATGCGGTTCTTGAGGTCGATGGTGTTCATGACCTTATATTCCCGTCATTGCGAGGAGCCAACGGGTGCGCGCGAAGCGCCGCGGCCCGATGACAGGCTCCGCGACGAAGCAATCCACATCCTCGAAGCCGTTCTGGATTGCTTCGCTTGCGCTCGCAATGACGTTCTAAAACTTCACGCGGTCGCCGCCTTTGAGCCCGAGCATCGCCCGCGCCTCGGTCGGCGTCGCGATCTCGAAGCCGAGGTCCTCGACGATGCGGCGGATCTTGGTCACCTGCTCGGCATTACTCTTGGCGAGCTTGCCGGGGCCGATATAGAGCGAGTCCTCGAGCCCGACGCGCACATTGCCGCCGATCATGGCGGCGGCGGTGCAGAAATTCATCTGATGGCGCCCGCCGGCCAGCACCGACCACAGATAATCCTTGCCGAACAGCTTGTCGGCGGTGCGCTTCATGAAGAACAGATTGTCGAGGTCGGCGCCGATGCCGCCGAGAATGCCGAAGATGAGCTGAAGGAAAATCGGCGGCTTGAACATGCCGCGGTCGACCAGATGCGCGAGATTGTATAGGTGCCCGGTGTCGTAGCATTCATGCTCGAACTTCACGCCGTGGCCTTCGCCGAGCGTCTTGTAGACCTTCTCGATGTCGCGGAACGTATTGGGGAAGATATAAGCGTCCGAATTAGTGAGATAGCTCTCCTCCCAATCGTATTTCCAGGTCTTGTAGCGCTTGGCCATGGGATAAAGCGCGAAGTTCATCGAACCCATGTTCATCGAGCACATTTCCGGCGCCAGCGTATTGGCCGCGGAAATGCGCTGGTCGACTGTCATGGTCACCGCGCCGCCGGTGGTGATATTCACCACCGCGTCGGTCGCCTGCTTGATGCGCGGCAGAAATTGCATGAACACGGATGCCTCCGACACCGGCCGGCCGTCCTTCGGGATCGCGCGCATGCAGATGCAGAATGGCGGCGCCGGCCTTGGCGGCGTCGATCGCTTGGGTGGCAATCTGATCCGGCGTGATCGGCAGCGCGTCCGACATGGTCGGCGTGTGAATCGAGCCGGTGATCGCGCAACTGATGATGATCTTGTTCGCCATTGGTTCGTTTCTCCCTAAGCCTTGGCCGCTATTGCGCGGTTACAGTCATGCGCTCGGCGCGCTTCGTCAAGGACATGTCTGTCAAAGAGCTGGCGCCGTCAGGATGAGGCGGCCTTGGCATTCTCGATCGCCGACCAGATGGCATAGGGCGTCACCGGCATGGCCATGTCGCGCACGCCGAGCGGGCGCAGCGCATCGAGCACCGCGGAGACGACCGCCGCGGGCGCCGCCGTGGTGCCGCCCTCGCCGCCGGCCTTGATGCCGAGCGGATTGGTCGGAGAGAGCACCTCGGCAATGCCGACATTGAACGACGGCACCATGTCGGCATGCGGCATGCCGTAGTCCATCAGCGAGCCGGTCAGCGGTTGGCCGGAATCCGGATCGAGATAGACCTGCTCGCAGATCGCCTGGCCGACGCCCTGCACGATGGCGCCGTGGGTCTGGCCGTGCACGATCAAGGGATTGATGCAGCGGCCGACGTCGTCGATCGAGGCATAGCGCGTGATCGTCATGGCGCCGGTCGCAGGATCGATCTCGGCTTCGCAGATCGCCGTGCCGTTGGGAAATACCGGCTCGTGCATTTCGTTGTCGGTGACGACAGCGAGGCCGTCGCGCAGCGCCGCGGGCAGGCCGTGACGCGCGGCCTCGTTCGCCAGTTCGAGGAAATCGAAAGTGCGATTGGTGTCGCGCGCGCCGAACCGGCCGTCGTCATAGGTGACGTTATCGACGGGCGTATCGAGAATCGCGGCGACCACTTGCTTGCCTTTGTCGATGAGATCGACCGCGGCCTTGGCAAACACCGTCGCGGCGTGGCGCATCGAGCGGCCGGAATGGGTGCCGCCGCCGGCCTTCACCACGTCGGTATCGCCCAGCACGATGCGCACGCTCTCGGCCGGCACGCGCAAAAGATCGGAGACGACCTGGGAGAAGCTCGTCTCGTGCCCCTGCCCGGCCGGCTGCGTGCCGATGACAACGTCGACGCGGGCCGGGCCCGCGGCGTCTTGCGGCACGACCGTGATGCGGGCCTGCTCGCGCGGCGCGCCGATCGAAGACTCGACGTAATTGGCGAGCCCGAGACCAAGAAGCTTGCCGCGTTTTTTCGCTTCGCGGCGGCGCGCGGCAAAGCCTTTCCAGTCGGCGATCTCCATCGCCCAGTCCATGTTGTCGCGATAGCGGCCGGAGTCGTACAGCATGCCGACCGCATTGCGATACGGCATCGCGCCGGGCTTGACGAGATTCTTGCGGCGCAGCGCCACGCGGTCGATGCCAAGCTCCTCGGCGGCGGCGTCGACCAGCCGCTCGATGGCGTAAGTCACTTCCGGCCGGCCGGAGCTGCGATAGGCGTTGGTCGGCATGGTGTTGGTGTAGACCGCAACGGCGCGCAAGCTTGCCGCTGGAATGGCGTAGGAGCCGGGAATGAGTCCGGCGCCCTTGCTCAACGGCGACAGCGACACGCAGCGCGCGCCGACATTGGAGATGTTGGTCGCCCGCATGGCGAGGAAGTGGCCGTCGGCATCGAGCGCCAGCTCGACTTCGGTGACGAGATCGCGGCCCTGATAATCGCTCAAGAAGGCTTCCGAACGGGTCGCGGTGTATTTGACGGGACGCTTGAGCTTCTCCGCCGCCCACAGCACCAGCCCGAATTCGACGAAGACGCGGTTCCTTGTGCCGAAATTGCCGCCGATGTCGTAGGCGAGCACGCGCACCCGCTCCGGCGCGATTCCGAGCACGGTGGCGAGCTCGCTCTTCTGCCGCACCGCGCCGCCCGAGCCGGCATAGAGCGTATAGCGGCCGGTCGCGGCATCATAGGCGCCGAGCGCGGCGCGCGGCTCCATCGGCACGCCGGTGACGCGGCCGACGTGGAATTTCCGTTTCACCACGTGCGCGGCGCGGGCAAAACCTTCGGCGGTCGCCTCGGCATCGCCGAAGCGGGTATCGACCAAAATATTGTTCGGCACCTCGTTCCAGACGGTGGGCGCGCCGGGCGCCATCGCAGCTTCCGAATGCAGCACGAACGGCAGCTCTTCGTAAGTCACTGCCACCGCTTCGGCGGCATCTAGCGCCTGGGCCTTGGTTTCGGCCACCACCAGGGCCACGGCCTCACCGACGTGGCGTGCTTTGTCCGTCGGCAACAAAACATGCGGACCGATGAAAACCGCTCCTCCGTCGGGCGCGGCGAGCTTCATGTCGAATTTCGTCTTCGGCAGCGGATCGTGCGGGATCGGCTTGAGCCCGTCGGCCGCGCAATCCGCGCCGGTGAAGACGCCGAGCACGCCGGGCATGGCTTTCGCCGCCGCCGCATCGACCGCGACAAGGCGCGCATGCGGGTAAGGCGAGCGCACCATCGCCGCATAGGCCTGGCCGTCGAGGCTGAAATCGTCGGTGAAACGGCCCTTGCCGGTGACCAGCCGCGCATCCTCTTTGCGGGGCATCGGCTTGCCGATGAAGCGGTAGCCGGTTTGCCCCGGCATTGTTTTGTCGTCCATCGGTCCTCGCTGCGGCTCTCGATCGGCGGCCAACTTACTGCGCCGCGGCGGCGTTCCCAAGGCCCCTGTCACGGCCCTTTCGGCCGCTTATGCGGCAGGATCCCGCCAGGCGGTTTTGACCGGAACGGCTGCGATTCGAACACAAGTTTCTTTGTTGCGATCTCGTGACAGCAGATGCGTTTCATGCGCCGGGCAGACCCGCGTCGCAAAATCATGTGAACGAACACAAGGGACCGTGAATTCGTTCACCGCAGGCAGTGCAACCAATTTGGAGATGAACCATGACAACAACCATGACATCCAAGACTGCCGGCATGGCGCTGGCGCTCCTGTTGAGCGCGACCTCCGCCACACTCGCAGCCGGCCTGACGAATTCCACGGATACGGCGCCGCCGCCGTCAACGCAAAGAACGACGCATCGCGCGATGCGCCCCTCGCACCGGACCGATACGCGACGGCTGTATCTGTATGCCCCGAGCGGCGTGGAACAGGCGGAACCGGGCCAAGCCGTGGCTCCCGGCGGCGAGTCGGCCAGAGATGCGGCCATCCACGACTGCAGCGTGAAAGCCAACAAATGGAGCAACAGCGGTTGGGAGACCACGCAATTGGCGGTTTACGGGACCTGCATGGCCGAGCATGGCCAAGTGGGATAACAACCGAAACGATCGCTCTTTATTGTTCCAATGGCGGAACACGATAAGCCCGGGATGTGCCCGGGCTTTTCGCATGACTCACGCGAAGCGATCGTCGAATTTGTTGCTGCCGGCGCGCTTGAGCCATGCGACGGTTTTGCCGAGCGCGTTGCCGTTCGCGATAGGCGCGAGGCGGTGCGGCAGACGGAGGTCGGCAAGTTTGGCCACGAAGCGGATTTGACCCACCGGCGCGCGGGAATCGATCCGGGCGGTGAAAATCGCCCGCGTACCGAGGACGACCGCGCGAAGGATGCCGAACAAAACCCCGAACGATCGAGCGGAAAATTCACCGGCATGACGGTGAACTGTTGCGGCGACGCGCGCGGCGACCTCGCCGACATGCCGCAAGGCCGCCCGTGTCTCGCCGGTGCCGAGCCACAGATCGATCGGCACAAAGAAAATGGCGATGAACAACAGCTCCAGGCCGAAGGCGAACGCCGCGGCGTGATCGAGCGGCCAGCGCCAAAGTTCGCTGACGTAATTGGCGCTTTCAAGGACCTTTTTTACCGGAACGATGCTGACGCAACGCGCGCGGAGCGCCTGTTCCTGATCGATGGGGAAGCCGCCGAGCCCCAGCAGGGCCAGGAGGTTGCGATCGAAATCGCCCGTCGCGTCCGCGCGCGCGACGCCGCGGCCGGCGGTGAAGCTGCGGCGCGTGGCTTCGCCGACCGTCACGCTTTGGTCCGCGACATTGCTCAGCCGCTCTTCCCACTGGTGTTCCTCGATCTCGAGCTTGAAGACATTGGCGTACCACTCGGCATAGCGGGCATGCAGCATGGCGCCGCGCTCGAGCTGTGCCGCGTTTGCGCCCGCGGCCGGCCGGTCGTTGACCAGGCGGTAGGTGCCGTCTTGCGCCGGGCCGCGGCGGCTGTCGGCGCCGGCGGCGCCGGCGGCGGTCGTGCGCGCGGCGCGGACTTCAGCGGGCACGAGATCGTAATAGCCCTTGAGCCTCGCTTTCGACCGCAGCACGGCATCGACGAAAAACGGTCGCATACAGCGCGCCGATGCCCGCCATATTTCCGCGGTTTCGACCGCCGGCGCGCTCGGCGAATTGCCGTTCACCCAGGCATAGCCGCTCTCGGTCGCGCGCAAGGTCTGCGCCCAGTCGACGAGCGAAGCGCCGAGAATGGCGCAACCCATCACGGCGAAAAAAATGCGGATACGCGCAACAGTGATACGCAACATGATACTCGGCGGCGGCTAAGCGCGCAGCAAGCGGCGTTTGGTCTCGGAAGCGCAAGAAAGCTCGAACGCGTCGGTGCGTTGCGGCCAAAGACGGCGAGCCATAATCCGGCAACCGGCCATAATTCCACCCTCGCCCGCAACCTCACCCACGGCGTAAGCCTCGGTCCCATTTGAGCCGGAATTAAGACAATTTCCGCGCGGCGATTCGCGCTCCGCTTGCGCCGCTAATCGAGCCGCATGACTTCGCCGGTCGCCGCGGCGCGTTCGATGGCATAGGTGACTTTGAGATTGCACATTGCCTCGTCCGCCGTGCAGTGGATGCTCGGCCGGCCGGTGGCGAGAAAATCGAGCCAGGCGCGGGTTTCGTTGCCGAGCGGCCCCCAGAAGTCGCCCATCGCCCAATCGCCCGCGGTATTGCTGCCGAGAAACGCCATCTCGATCGAATGGCCGGGCACATAAGGGTGCGGAATGCCCTTTTCCGAAAAGATCAAATGCTCCATGTGGTCGTCATCGATGATCATGGTGCCCTCTGTGCCGAGAAGCTCGACGCGGTCCGATTGCCCCTGCGTCGGATAATTTGCCGGCAGCGCGTAACTGATGCCGAAATTGACCACCGCGCCGTCGGCGAAAGTGAGGAGCGCCCAGGTCACGTCCTGGGCGCTGTAGCCGGCGTCGCGAAAGATGCCGGACTGGCCGCGCGCCACGACTTCGACCGGCCGATTGCCCTCCATGAGCCAGCACATGAGATCGACGTAATATGTCAGCACGTCGAGCACCGGCGTCGCGTGCGGATCGCGCTTGAGGATGGCGAAAGTCTGGGCGCGGGAATTATAGACGCGCGCCAGGCCGCCGCTGATTTTGCCGAGACGACCGAGCCGCATTTGTTCCTTGGCGCGCAGGAAACACTCCTTGAAGCGGCGGCTGTAGCCGACCCGCAGCGTGCCGCCGGTCGCATCGAGCGTATTGCGGATCGCCTGGGCGTCGTTGAGCGACAGCGCCAGCGGCTTTTCCACCAGCACCGGCTTGCCCAATTCCAGCGCCCTGCAGACCGGCGCGGCGTGCTCGCCTTCCGGCGTCGAAACGAATACCGCAGTCACCTGCGGGTGGGCGATCACCGCATCGTTGTCGGCCGAATGAAAATCGGCGCCGGCAAGCTCGGCGAGTTTTTGCGCCTGCGCCGGGTCTTTGTCGGCGACCGCGAGAAAGCGCACCGCCGGGTGTCTCGCGGCGAGCCGCGCGCGCAAGCTGCCGATACGGCCCGAGCCGACGACGGCGATGCCGAGGTCCTTTGCCTGCACGGGCCGCCTCCCCAAGCGTTACGCCACGCGCCTGAATTCCCGCTGGCGGCGCCGCACCCGGCGCTCGTCGACCTCGATGCCGAGGCCGGGCCGCTCCGGCGCCTCGACATGACCTTGGACGACGGCGAGCGGCTCGACCGCGACATCCTCGGCAAGGCCGAGATTGGTCACCGTCAATCCCCAGGCAAGCTCCGGTACCGCGGTGGCGACATGCGCGGCCGCCGCCGAGGCAACGCTCGATTCTCCGGTCTTGCAGGAAATGTTGATCTTCATGCCGAGCCGGGCGCATTGGCCACTGGCCGCGAATAGCGCGCGCAAGCCGCCGAGTTTGATCGCCTTGAGGCTACCGCCTTGGGCGGCCTTGCGCTCGTGATGGCGGACAATATCGTCGGGCGAATGCAAGCCCTCGTCGGCGCCGATCGGCACGCGGCTCGCCGCGGCGACGCGGGCCATTGCTTCCAAAGACCTGCCGTCGAGATCGTGCGCCGCAACCGGCTGCTCGAAGAAATCGAGCCCGCAGTCGCCGAGCGCGCGCACATAGGCGATCGCATCGTCCACGGCAAAGCCCTGATTGGCGTCGGCGGAGACGAGGCACGGCTCGCCCGCGCGCTTGAGCGCCAAGCAGAGGCTGCGGGTGCGTTCGGCATCGGCCGCCGCCGTGCCCAGCCCCACTTTGATCTTGAAGGCGCGATAACCGGCCGACCAGCGCTCCTGCGCGTCATGCAGGTCGGCCGCAGCGTCGGGCGAGCCGATCACGGCGAGCACCGGCATGCGGCGCCGCGCTCTGGCGCCGAGCAGCGCATAGACCGGTCGCCCGGTGGCGCGGCCGACGAGGTCGTGGAGCGCAATGTCGATCGCCGCCTTGGCGCCGGTATTGCCGTAGAGCCGCGCCTCCATGGCAAGAGCGGCGCCGGCAAAGTCGTCGGCTGCGTGCTTGAGCAATCCCGGCGTCATCAGCTCAACCGCCGCCATCATGCTGGCGACAGTCTCGCCGGTCATGACCGGCGCCGAGGCCGCCTCGCCCCAGCCGACGACGCCGTCCTCGGATTCGATGCGCACCAAGACGTTGTCGGCGCGCGACACGGTCTCGCCGGCCATTTGCACCGGCTTCTTCATCGGCAGACTGACCGCGATAGCCTCGATCGCTGTGACCTTCACGCTGCGCCTCGCTTGCGTTCCTAGAAAAAGCGGCCGTGCGCCTGGTGCGCGCCAGCATGAGATTGTAGCGACGGCAGCACCCGCGCGACAAGCTGCGACGAACAGCGAAGCTCGGCGTCCATAACAATTGAGGCGGCCGCCCACATGACCGGCACAGTTCAAGGCGACCTCGATCGACCGATAGGCCCATTGCGGCAGACCGGCGATCAGCTTAATTGACGTTCCGCATTGCAAACCGAATACGCCGGGCGCGCGCGGGAGCGAGGCCTGCCAGGAGTTCCGACCATGCGAGCGAAATTGGTGAGTATCGTGGCGCTGCTTGCGCCGCTCCTGGCGTCGGCTCACGCCGTGAGCGCAGACCCGGTGACCGCGGCGGCGGCGGCGGCGACGCCGGCCGGCCTGTGGCAAGCCGTCGACAGCGATACCAAGCAGCCCACCGGCTGGTTTTTGATCACCGATCACGACGGCGTCTATGACGGCATCATCGCCAAAATGTTTCTCAAGCCCGGCCAAGACCCCAATGTGGTCTGCGACCAATGCAAGGACGACCGGCACGACCAGCGCTGGCTCGGCCTCGAAATCATCCGCGGCATGAAGCAGGAAGACGCCGACAAATACAGCGGCGGCACCATTCTCGATCCGCGCGACGGCAAGATTTATCACGCCACCATGAAAGTCTCGCCCGACGGCCAGACCCTGATCGTCCGCGGCTATATCGGCATCGAGCTGCTGGGCGAAAATCAATATTGGACGCGGCTGCCGGATGCCGCCTACAGCATGCTCGATCCGTCGGTTAACCCCAACCCCGCGGTCAATCCCAACATGGCGCCAGCAAAACATCCGCCCGTGCACCACTCGCAAATGATGGCGCCGCAAAACCCCGCGGGACGTTAAGCGGCGCTTAGGTGCTCGCCGGCGTCTGTTCGCGCGGCTTGCCCATCAGCACCGGCTGGAAGAACGCCGCGGCCAACATTGTCGTCAACAGCGAGATTGCCAGCAATTTGCCCATGCTGGACGTGCCGGGGTGGCTGGAAAACCACAGGCTGCCGAAGGCGGTGGCCGTGGTGCAGGCGGAGAACGTGACGGCGCGGGTGAGCACCGACTGCAACAGATTGGTCTGACCCTCGCGCCAGGCCATGATGTAATAAATCTTGAACGCCACGCCGACGCCGAGGAGGAGCGGCAGGGCGATGATATTGGCGAAATTCAGCGGCAAATCGACGATCACGCAGATTTCCAGCGTCACCACGCAAGCCAACAACAGCGGCACCAGCGTCAACAACACGTCGCCCAAGCGCCGTAGCGTGATCCACAGCAACAGGCCGATCGACAAAAGCGCGCAGGCGCCGGCTTCGATGAAGGCGCTGACGATGGCGCGCCGCGCCTCGAGAATCGATATCGGTCCTTCGGTCGCATCCGGCGCCACCGATTGGACGGCACGCGCGAACTGCCGCAGCACCGCATTGTTGTTGGAATCGCCCTTGGGGGCGACGTCGATGCGCGCCTGGCCGCCCGGCGTCACCCATTGCGCGGTGAGATCGGCGGGAAGATTGGCGCGCGTCACCTCCTGCGCCTTCAGAAGATTACGCAAATCGTCGAGCGCGGTGCGCAGCGGCTGCACGAACACGGTTTCGGCGCGTTGTCGCACCGCCGGATCGGCCTTGGCCAGCGCCGTCATCGCCGCCGCCAGGCGCCGCGCGGCGACAGCGCCCGAGCCGGTGCCGCCGCCGGCCAGCCGGTTGAGAAAATCGATCGTCGAATTCATCATGCTGACGTTCTGGGCGTCGGTCGGCGGCGGGCTCGGCGCCGCCGGATTGAGCACCGGATCGAGCGTCTTGGCCGCATCCTGGATGAGCGGCAGCTTTTGCTCCTGATCGCGGGGAATGAAGCTCGACAGCGTGACGACACGCGCGACCTCCGGCAGAGCCTGCAGCTTTGCCGCCATTTGATCCGCCGCCGTCAATGACGGTTCCAGGATTTGAATGTCGTTGGCGCCGCTTTGCGGATCGCTTTTGAGCGAAAGATAGGTCGCGACCGCTTCGGTCTTTGGACTGCGCAGATTGATCGGATTGAAGTCGAAACGCAGCCAGTACAATAGCGGCGAGCCGGCGGCGACCACGGCGAGCGTGATGATCAGAATTGGCATGCGGTGGCGCGCCAGGAAATCGTCGACCGGCGCCAGCGCCTTGTAGCCGAGCGGCGACGGTTCGCGCGGCGGCTTGAGCACGCTTAACAGCGCCGGCAACAGCGTGATGCTGGTGCCGAACGCGATCATCATGCCGACGCCGGCAATCAGGCCAAGTTCGGAGACACCTTTGTAGACCGTCGGCAAGAACGAGAAGAAGCCGGCCGCAGTCGCCAAGGCCGCAAGCGTGAGCGGCGCCCCGGCGCGTCGGCCCGATTCCACCAGCGCCTCGCGCAGATTGTCGTTGGCATAACGCTCGGCCCGATAGCGCACCGAAAATTGCAGACCGAAGTCGACGCCCAGCCCGACGAACAGCACGGCGAAATACACCGATATCAGGTTCAGCGTGCCGACCATCAGCAGGCCGACCGCCGCCGTGATGGAAAGCCCGACGGCAAGGCAGGCGAACACAGCCAATATGATCCGCGCCCAGCGCAGCGCCAGCCAGAGAATGAACAGCACCACCAGGATGGTAACCGTGGCGTTGAGCGCGGCGTTCTCCTTGATGGTGGCGAATTCCTCGTCCGCCATCGGCACCGGGCCGGTCAGCCGCAGCCGCGCCTGGTATTTGTCGGTGAAATCGAGATCCTTGGCCGCCTGCCTGATAGCGTCGGTTGCCCGCTTGCCCGGCTCCAGCTCGGAATAGTCGAGCGTAGCTCTGATCTGCACGAAGCGAAGCAATTCCTCCGGCGTCGAGACGCGGCCTTCGACCAATTCATGCCAGGAGAAGCTTGCCGGCTGCCCGGCATTTACTTTTTCCAGCGTGCCGGCGGCAAGCGCCATCGGCCAAGTCATATTGTCGAGCGTGATCTGGCCGCCTTGAACGCCGAGCAGTCCGAATTGCAGCGCTTGAATGACGCCGCGCAGCGACGGGTCGCCCGCCAGCACCTGGATAAGGCGTTGCGCTTGCGTCAAGCCTTTCAGCTGCGGTGCGAGGTCGGCAGTGCTTTCGAATAGCAAACCATTCTGCGCAAAGAAGCTGCCGCCTTTCGGCTGCACGATGGAGCGAAACAGATCCTTCTGCTGCGACAGCCGGGCCACCAGCGCTTCGGTCGCTTCGTCGACCAGCTCCGGCGTCGGTGCGTTGATGACCGCGGTGATCGTATCGTATTGCGGAAATGCCTTTTCCATGGCGGCTTCGCGCTGCCGCCACGGCATATTGGCCGAAATAAGCTGGTTGATGTCCGTGGTCATCGCGAAATGGGTCGCCGCGTACCACGACGCGACCAGCGCGAGCAGCAACGCGGCGGCGATCACCGGCCAGGCATATTGCGCGCTACCATAGATCGCGCGAACAACGAGAGCGGTAATCGTCTTCATGGGCTGGTCAGCGTGATCAGGGTGGGATCAGGGAATGGGTTGAGGCGTTAAGACAAAGGCGAAAAGTGGGCGGAGGAATTGGGGTAGCGTACTGTAGATGCCTTGGTTGTCGGAAAAAGTGAAATTTTGGACCTTTCCTATAGCAGGAGCGCCCTTTCTCTGCTGCAGGAGGCGCATGAGGCAATCCCCGCATCGTCGCCCATTCGGCCGCCGAGTACCGTCCCCGAACTACCGCCCCGAACCGGTAGCACCGCCGCGCGTTGCCCTTGGGTTGCCTTTGGACGGCAGCGGACGATACCGGGTTCAGGCGCGGCCGGCGGCGCGCCGCAGACCTGCCCCGCTGGACAAGGGGCTGTATTTCCGCTCAATGGGGTCAGATTATGGTCCGTTCGGGCTTGATTGTAAGGCGTTTGCGGCCAAGTAACCGAATAAGAACCCAGTAAAGCGAGCTGAAGCAGCCAAACGCGCATATAAGGCGGTCGGTCCGCATTATTGCGGCGCATGGCCGCAGTTCCGATATTAACCGTTCATGCCGGCCGAGGCGGCCGGGAGGTGTTGATGAAAGTGATCCTTGCCCAGCCCCGCGGTTTTTGCGCCGGCGTCGTGCGCGCCATCGAAATCGTCGAGCGGGCGCTGCAGAAATACGGCCCGCCGGTCTATGTGCGTCACGAAATCGTGCACAATAAACACGTGGTCGAGAGCCTCAAAGCCAAGGGCGCACGGTTTGTCGAAGAGCTCTCCGAAGTTCCCGCCAATGCGGTCACCATCTTCAGCGCCCACGGCGTCGCCAAGAGCATCGAGGAAGAAGCGGCGGCGCGCAATCTGCCGGTGCTCAATGCGACCTGCCCGCTGGTGACCAAAGTGCACAACCAGGGCAAGCGCTACGTCGCTCAGGGCCGCCGCCTCATTCTGATCGGCCATGCCGGCCACCCCGAAGTCGAAGGCACGATGGGCCAGATCTCGCAGCCCGTGACGCTGGTGCAAACCGAGGCCGACGTCACGACGCTCGACATTCCCGCCGACACGCCGGTCGCTTATGTCACGCAGACCACGCTGTCGGTCGACGACACCCGCGGCATCATCGCCGCGCTGCATAGCCGCTTCACCGACATCGTCGGCCCGGAGACGCGCGACATCTGCTACGCGACGCAGAACCGGCAGACCGCGGTGCGTGAACTCTCCGACCTGGTCGACGTTATCCTGGTGGTCGGCGCCAAGAACAGTTCCAACTCCAACCGGCTGCGGGAAATCGGCGAGGAAGCCGGCACCCCGAGTTATTTGATAGCCGACGGCAGCGAGCTCGATCCGACGTGGTTCGGCAATGCCAAGACCGTCGGCATCACCGCCGGCGCCTCGGCGCCGGAAGTTCTGGTCGAGGACGTGATTACCGCGCTGCGCCGGCTCGGTCCGGTCGATGTCAGCCAGTTGCATGGCCGCCATGAGACCATCGAGTTCCGCCTGCCGCCCGAACTGACGGGGGGCGAGACCGCGGGCCGCGTCACCGCCAAGGTCTGATCGAACGCTTATCGGTTGAACGCTTTGTCGCGGCGGCGGCACTGACATAAATATAAAAGAGGATTTGAGCCTTGGGTGTATCTCTTCGTCAGAAAGTGAAAGTCGGCGCTTATGTGATGCGGCAGCGTCTGGCCGGCCGCAAGCGCTATCCGCTGGTGCTCATGCTGGAGCCGTTGTTCCGCTGCAATCTCGCCTGCACCGGTTGCGGCAAGATCGATTATCCGGACGCCATCCTCAACAAGCGCCTCTCGGTGCAGGAGTGCCTCGACGCGGTCGACGAGTGCGGCGCCCCGATGGTGGCGATCCCCGGCGGCGAGCCGCTCATTCACAAGGAAATCGGCGAGATCGTCAAAGGCATCGTCGCGCGCAAGAAATTCGTGTCGCTGTGCACCAATGCGCTGCTGCTGGAAAAGAAACTGCATCTGTTCGAGCCGTCGCCGTATCTGTTCTTCTCGGTGCATCTCGACGGCATCAAGGAGCATCACGACAAATCGGTCTGTATGGACGGCGGATTCGAGAAAGCCGTCTCCGCGATCAAGGCCGCGCAAGCCAAAGGCTTTGCCGTCAACGTCAACTGCACGGTGTTCGACGGCCATCCGGCGGAAGACATCGCCAAGTTCCTCGACCTCACCGCGGAGCTCGGCGTCGGCGTATCGATCTCGCCCGGCTACGCCTATGAACGCGCGCCCGACCAGGAACATTTCCTGAGCCGCCGCAAGACCAAGGAGCTATTCCGCAAGGTCTTCGCGCTCGGCAAGGGCAAGAACTGGAATTTGACCCATTCCGGCATGTTCCTCGATTTCCTCGCCGGTAATCAGGAATTCCATTGCACGCCGTGGGGCATGCCGACCCGCAACATTTTCGGCTGGCAGAAGCCCTGCTATCTGCTCGGCGAAGGCTACGCCAAGACGTTTGGCGAGCTGATGGACACCACGGATTGGGATCTTTACGGCACCGGCGCTTACGAAAAATGCGCCAACTGCATGGCGCATTGCGGCTACGAGCCGACCGCGGCGCAGGCCATGATGGACCACCCGCTAGCGGCGGCGATGATCGCCTGGAAGGGCATCAGGACCACAGGCCCGATGGCGCCGGAAATTTCCTTGGACGCGCAGCGTCCCGCGCAATACGTCTTCGACGGCAATGTGCAGCTGACCCTGTCGCAGATGCGCGCCAACGAGGCGCGCGACAAGGCGGCGAAAGCGGCGGCCAAAGAAGCCAATAACGACGCGGCACGGACCTCGGCCAGCGCGGCGTAAGCGTCTACGCCTGCTGAATCCACGGATTGAGCAATGCGACGCCCATCGGCTCGAAGTCCGCGATATTGCGCGTGACGACGGTGAGGCCGTGCACCATTGCCGTTGCGGCGATCAGCGCGTCGCGTTCGGCGCGGGGATCGGGCACATGTAGGCGCGCGCATTGCTGCGCCACGGCGGTATCGACGGCCAGGATGCGGCCCTCGAAACGGGGTAGAATCTGATCGTCGATCCAGGCGCGCAACACTGCGCCGCGTCCACGGTCGCGGCGGGCGATCCGCAGCGTGCCCAGCTCGATTTCCAGGATTGAAATCGCCGAAAGGAAGGAGCTCGCCGCCGAATTGGCGTCAGCCCACGCGATCACATTTCTATCCGCGTTCTGCGGACGCCTGAGCTCGGAAATGACATTGGTATCGAGCAGGTACATCAGCCGAGATCGGCCGGCCTAGCGATGCGGCCGAGGCGAGGCGGCTTGAATGCAAAGTCGGCGTCATCCGACTGCGCCAGCGCCTTGGCCAGACTCACGTCGCCGCCGGCAAGTCGCCGATAATCGTCAATGGTCAGCAGAACATGCGCCGGCCGGCCGCGGTCGGTAATAAAGACAGGCCCGCGTTGCGCGGCCTTTTTGGCGCGCCCGGTATCTTGATTGAATTCCCGGCTGGTCAGGGTGGTGGCTGTCATCGGGCCTCCGCGACGGATGGGCTTGTCGATCCGCCCCGATTATATGTAGATATGTTGCTACATTCAAGCCCTAGAGAATGGCTTTGTTATTTTAAACCAGCGGATAGCCTCATGTGCGCAACGCTTGAAGTAATTTCGCAACCGCCGGCCCACATGCTCGACGTGAACGGGCAAAGCGAACACAATTCAAGAATATCCGGCATTCCGATCAAGCCATACCGCGGCTCAATACGGGGCTACGGAGCTACATCCCCCACGCCACCGTCGGCGCATTGCCGCTTTTGAGATTGCGGTAGCGCGCCAGCGCCCACAGCGGGAAAAATTTCGCATAGCCGTGGTAGCGCAGATAGAACACGCGCGGGAAACCGGTCGCGGTGTAGCGCTCTTCGTTCCAGAAACCGTCGGCGCCTTGATTGTCGCCAAGATATGCGATGCCGCGCGTCACCGCCGGGTGATCGACCTCGCCCGCCGCCATCAGGCCAAGGAGCGCCCAGGCGGTCTGCGAGGCGGTCGACGGCGCTTTCTCATAGCCGCGATAGTCGAGCTTGTAGCTTGAGCCGTCCTCGCCCCAGCCGCCGTCTTCGTTCTGGATCGCGGTGAGCCAGGCTGCTGCTTTGCGCATCTCCGGCGCGTCGCGCGGCACGCCGGCGGCGTTGAGCGCGCACAGCACCGACCAGGTGCCGTAGATGTAATTCATGCCCCAGCGGCCGTACCACGAGCCGTCGGCAGCTTGCGTTTGGCGCAGATAGTCGATGGCGCGTTGCGCGGGCGCGCTTTGCGTGTCGCCGAGCTGCGCCAGCATCGATAGACACCGCGCGCTGACGTCCTCGGTGGGCGGATCGAGCAGCGCGCCGTGGTCGGCGAACGGGATATTGTTGAGATAAGAATAATCGTTGTCGGCATCGAAGGCGCCCCAGCCGCCGTTCTTGCTCTGCATGCCGACGATCCATTCCTTGGCCCGCGCAATGGCGTCGCCGTAGTTGGTTGGGCCGAGACCTTCCATGCGGTTCATCGCCATGGCGACCACGGCGGTATCGTCGACGTCGGGATAATGCGGATTGGCGTATTGAAAGGCCCAGCCGCCGGGCCGCAGCGCGGGCCGCCCCGCGATCCAGTCGCCTTTGACGTCGAGCACCTGCATGGGTTTGAGCCAATCGAGACCGCGCTTGACCTGCGCGTTGATATTTTCGCCGCCGACTTCCAAGAGCGCATGGCAGGCAAGCCCGGTGTCCCAGATCGGCGACACGCAGGGCTGGCAATAGGCCTCGTCGTCATGCACGACCAAAAGCTTCTCGATCGACCGGCGGGCGATGGCGCGGGCCGGATGATCCGCCGCATAGCCGAGCGCGTCGTACATCATCACGCTGTTGGCCATGGCGGGAAAAATCGCGCCGAGCCCGTCCTCGCCGTTGAGCCGCTCGCCGACCCACGCGACGGCACGATCGATGGCGCGTTGCCGCGTGCGTTTGGGGAACAGCAGCTCGGCGCCGCGCAGCACATTGTCAACGGCGCGGAAGAACCAGAACCACGACGCCTTCTGCTGCGGCGCCTTCGGCGTCGGCCCGAGCGAGGCCGCCGGCTCCAGGAACAATTCGCCGATGGTGACGGCTTTCGCATTGCGTGCCCGCGGCTTCCTTGCCATCAGCACCAGGAGCGGCACGATCACGGTGCGGCTCCAATAGGAGATCTTGTCGAGATGGAACGGAAACCATTTCGGCAGCAGCATGATCTCGACCGGCATTTCCGGCACCGCGTGCCACGGCACGATGCCGTAGAGCGCGAGCAGGCAGCGGGTGAACACGTTGGCCCGCTCGGCGCCGCCGCGCAGCCGGATCGCCTCGCGGGCGCGGCGCATATGCGGCGCCTGCGGCGTGTCGCCGATCATCTTCAGCGCGAAATAGGCTTTCACCGTCGCGCTCATGTCGAATTCGCCGTCGCGGAACAGCGGCCAGCCGCCATGCGCGCCCTGGATGCGGCGCAGATAGACGGCGATTTTTTGCTCGAGCGCCGTATCGACCGGCTCGCCGAGGTAGTGGCGCAACAGCACGTATTCGGCCGGGATGGTGGCGTCCGCCTCCAGCTCGAACAGAAAATGCCCGTCGGGGCGCTGGCAGGCGAGTAACGCCCCCGTCGCCTGGTCGATGTGCCGGTCGAGATCGATAACGCTCATGGCTTCGGTAACGCTCATGGCTGATGGGTCGCTCGGCGCGCGATCAGTTCCGCCGCGCGATTGCCGGAACGGATGGCGCCTTCGATGGTCGCGGGCAAGCCGGTATTGGTCCAATCGCCGGCGAGCGCGAGATTGCGCCACGTCGTCGCCGCATCGGGCCGCTTTAAGTCTTGCGCCGGCGTCGCGGCGAAAGTGGCGCGGCGCTCGCGCACGATCTGCCAAGGAGGTAGGCCGCTCGGCGCCTCGGCCGCAAGACCGGTAAGTTTTGCAACCTCGGCCCAGATCGTCCTTGCCAGCTCCTCGCGCGGCGTGTCGACCAGCCGGTCACCGGCGCTGATAGTGACCGACAGCCGGCCTGGAAAGGCGAATATCCATTCCACCGTGCCGTTGATGACGCCGAGGAGCGGCGGCTGCCCGGGCGGGGCGTCGACCTTGAAATGTGCATTGACGATGGCGCGGAACTCGGTCGGCACCACGAGCCCACGGATCAGCGAAGCGGCGGCATAGGGTGGCACCGCGACGATAACGGCGTCGTCTTCGGCAAGCACGACGGTGTCGCCGCCGAAATCAAGCGCGTCGACGCGATCGCTGCCGAAGCGGATGGCGCGGAGCTGATGCTCGAGCCGCACTATCCCGCCGCGCCGGCGCAGCGCGTCCAGCGCCGGCTCGACCAGCGTCGCGCTCAAGCCGTCACGGGCGACGAGCGGCCGGCAAGCGCGGCCGCCGGCACCCAGCGTTTCGCGGATCACCGCAGCGGCAAGCTTGGCCGAGCCCTGCGGCGGCGCGATGTTCAGCGCGGCAAGCAGGAGCGGCTCGACCAACCGCCCATAGACCGGCCCCTCGCAGGACACGATCTCGCCGACCGTCTTTCCGGCCGGCGGCCAGACGAGCCGCGCCAGCGCCGCATAGTCGAGCGCATGGGTGCCCGGCACCCGCCGCTTGGAATCGAACACCCACCACGGCACCCGGCCGTCGTTCAAGCGCAGCGTCCAGCGCTCGCCGCTGGCGAGATCGACGAACGCAAACTCCGCCTCATCCGGCCCGATCAGCCGGTCGGCGGCGCCGATCTCGCGCAGATAATCGAGCGCGGCGCGATTGCCCGACAACAGCAGATGATTGCCGTTGTCGATGGTCATGCCGATTGCGGCGTCGGCATAGGAGCGGCAGCGGCCGCCGACAAAGGCGGTGGCTTCGTGGACGACGACGGTTTCGCCGCGGCCGGCAAGCTTGAGCGCGGCCGACAGCCCGGCAAGGCCGGCGCCGATAATATGGGTGGTGCGGCTCATCGGAAAATCGGCATCAGAACAGATTGCGCAACACGATCAAAAGAATCTTCAGCCGCGGCAAACGCACCGGCGAACGCGGCGGCGCAAAGCCACGCGCGATCAATTGGTCGAGAATGAGGCGATAGGCCTCGCCCATGATGCGCGGCGCCCGCACCGCGCGGCGCGGGCTCTCCGCCATGATGGCGCGCGCTTGCGCAAAGTCGGCTTTCGCCATCGCCACGACGGCGGCGCAGGCCTCGCCGAGCATCGGATTGGCCAGCACCGTTGCCGGATCGGTGCCGATGATGCCGACCTCGCGCAGCACTTCGCGCGGCAGATAGAGTTGGCCCATTGCCGCGTCTTCGTCGAGGTCGCGCAGAATATTGGTCAATTGCAGGGCGCGGCCGAGGTGATGCGCCAGCGCCAGGCCGGCATCGCGCGGCAGGCCGAACACGCGCACCGACAATCGTCCGACCGCGCAGGCGACGCGGTCGCAATAAAGGTCGAGCGTCGCGGCATCCGGCGCCCGGATATCGGCGACGACGTCCATTTCCATGCCGGCGATCACGGCGAGGAAATCGCCATGCGCCAGATCGAACCGGCGCACCGCCTGCGCGAGGCCTTGCAGCTGCGGCGGAGCTGAGCCGGCATAGAGCGCGGCGAGATCGGCGCGCCATTGCTCGAGCGCGGCTTGGCGGGCGTCGCGCGGACCCGGATCGTCGGCGATATCGTCGACCGCCCGGCAAAACGCATAGATTTCGAACATCGCCTCGCGCTGCTCGGGCGGCAAGATGCGCATGCCGGTGTAGAACGAGCTGCGCGCGGCGCGCTGCGCAGCCGGGGTGGGCTCGTTCACTCACGCCCCCCGCGGTCGGTGCGCGGCGGCAAGGACGCGGCGGCCGAGGCGGCCGGAGCCGCCGCGCAGCACCCCGAGCAACGTGAAACCGGCCACGGCCGGCGCCGACAGATGCACGCGCTCGCGCAGCGGATCGCGCGCCTGCAGCAGGCGCGTCAGCCGGTGCGCCAGCGTGTTGATGACGGACACTTCGAGGCCGAGCCGGGTGTCGGCGATCGCTCCGGCAAAGCCGTCGCTGTCGCCGAGCAATCGCTCGGTGCGCGCCGCGAGCTTGTGCAGGCAATCGAGCAAAGCCGGCGAAGCGGCATCGGCGCCGAGCTCCTCGACGCTCGCGCCGCTTTCGGCGAGCGCGTCGTGCGGAATATAGACCCGGTCGAGAGTGCGATAGTCGTCCTTGCAGTCTTGCAGGTGATTGATGATCTGCAGCGCCGCGCACAGCGCGTCGTTTGCCGGCCACAGGCTTCGGCTCTCGCCGTGCACGTCGCAGACGAAGCGGCCGACCGGCATCGCCGACAGCGCGCAGTAGGACATCAGATCGTCCCAGTCGCGATAGCGCAGCTTGGTGACGTCGAGCTTGAACGCGGCAATCAGATCAATCGCATGCTTCGGCGACAGATTGCGCTCGGCGAGCGCGGCGCGCAGCCGTACCGCGACCGCATCCTCGGCATTGCCGCCGGAAACTCCGGCTTCGAGCCGATCGAGCAGACGCAGCTTTTCCTCGGCCGGCAGCGTGCCATGGTCGGCGATGTCGTCGGCGGTGCGCACGAAATTATAGAACGCCAGGATCGGCGCGCGATGCCGCGGGCTGATGAGAAACGACGCCACCGGGAAATTCTCGTCCCGGTCGCCTTTGCCCGACCGCCAATTTTCGGCGTCGTGTTGATTGGCGTCGTTCATCGCAGTTCCGAAATATTGGACTTGTTCGACAACTCGGACTTGTTCGCAAGATCGGCTTGGGCCCGGCCCTTCCACATGCCGCCGCGTCCGCGGCCATGCTGATAGGCGGAATCGACGGTGAAGGCCATATAGATCGCCGCGATCGCCGGCAGCAACGGCGCCCACAGCATCGACAGGCCGTAGAAATTCACCGTCCGGCGGAAGGCGAACGCCATCAGGAGCCAGACGAAAATACCGACGAACTGCGGCACGCCGTCGGCGAAGATCGCCAGCCCGACCGGCGCCAGATAGGTCAAAGCGAGACCGAGGATGCAGCCCACCAACAGCAGCGGCGAATAATTGAGCTGCGCATAGGCGGAGCGCGACACCATGCGGCGGATGTCGCCGATCGCCGGATAGGCGCGAATGCTGCGCACCCGCTCGGTCAGCGTAATCGAGATCGGGCCGTGTCGCTTGAGGAGCTTGGCGAGCGCGCAATCGTCGATCAGGGCGGTGCGGATCGCGGCAAGCCCGCCGGCCTTTTGCAGCGCGTCGCGGCGCACCAGCATGCAGCCGCCGGCCGCGGCCGCCGTGCCGCGGCGCGGATCGTTGGCCCAGGCGAACGGATAGAGCATCTGAAAGAAGAAAATGAAGGCCGGCACGAACATGCGCTCGGCAAAGCTTTGGCAGCGCAGCTTCGCCATCAGCGAGGTCAGCACCAGGCCGTCCGTTTCCGCCCGCGCCACCAGATTGATCACGGCGTCGGGGGCATAGGCGATGTCGGCGTCGGTGAGGAGCAGATAGTCCGGCGGCGTCGCGACATTACCGGCAAATTCGACCCCCTGCTGCTGGGCCCAGAGCTTGCCGGTGCAGCCGGCCGGCAATGGCTGACCCGGCAATACGGTGAGCCGGTCGCCGGCGCCGATCTTTATCGCCGCATCGCGCGCCGCCGCCGCGGTGCCGTCGCGGCTCTGGTCGTCGACCACGATCACCGTGAACGGTCCCGGATAAGCCTGGCGCAACAGCGAAGTGACGGTCGCGCCGACGCACTCGGCCTCGTCGCGCGCCGGGATGACGGCGGTGACGCTCGGCCACGGCCCGGGCCAGGCGGGCGTTTCGCCGTCGCGGTCCGCGGCACGCCAAAAGCCGCCGCGCGCGGCGATGAGATAGATCCAGATCGCCAGCACCATTGACGCTATGAGGTCGCTAACCACACATAACTCCCGGGGCTGGTTTGAGGCCCTGCCTTATTTCGGACCGCCGCCACTTATCCCTGCAATGTAAGACCTGATATAGGACCCCGCAGGACGTGGGAATGCCGGGTAAACAACGGAATGGACGCCAAAAACAGCCCTTTTCTGGCCCGTCTCGATGCGGTTGCGGCCGATACCGAGGCCTTGCTCGACCGCCTTTTGAGCACCACGCCTGCGGCGGGGGAGATCAGCCGGCCGGCGCGCCTGATCGAGGCCATCCGCTATGTGGCGCTGGGCGGCGGTAAGCGGTTCCGGCCGTTCCTGGTCGTCGAATCCGCGGCCCTGTTCGGCGTGCCCCGCCACAACGCTCTGATGGCCGGTGCGGCGCTCGAATGCGTGCATTGCTATTCGCTCGCGCATGACGATCTGCCGGCCATGGACAACGACGCGTTGCGCCGCGGCCAGCCCACCGCGCACAAGAAGTACGACGAGGCGACCGCGATTCTCGCCGGCGACGGACTTCTCACCTTCGCCTTCGATATTCTGTCACGGGTCGAGACCCATGCCGATGCGGCGGTCCGCATCGCGCTGGTGATGGCGCTGTCCCGCGCCGCGGGCCTTGGCGGCATGGCCGGCGGGCAAATGCTCGACCTCGCCGCGGAGGGCCGTTTCAGCGCCCAAAAGCTTGGCGCCGCCGATGTACGCATACTGCAGGCCATGAAGACCGGCGCGCTGTTGCGGTTCGGCTGTGAGGCCGGCGCCATTCTCGCCGCCGCCCCCGCGGCGCAGCGCAGCGCGCTGGTGCGCTATGGCGCCGCCGTCGGCGAGGCCTTCCAGATCGCCGACGACCTCTTGGATATCGAAGGCGATCCGGCGCTGGTCGGCAAGCAGACCGGCAAGGACGCCGCCGCCGGCAAGGCGACCTTCGTCAGCGTGCTGGGCGTCGCCAGGGCCAAGACCCGGTTGCAGGAACTGGTCGCGGAAGCCGAGGCGGCCCTGGCGCCGTTCGGCCCCGCCGCCGCCACCCTTATCGAGGCCGCCCATTTCGTCGCCGAGCGGCGGGCTTGAGGCGCAGACCGCAAGAAAGTGTTGAAAACACCGATTGCCCAATCCGCTTCGTCGCCCCGCCGTAATAGTTTTGTGGAATTGACCGCTCGAGCCCAGGACTTGCGACGCTCCAAGGCGATGACCTGGTGGGCGACAATGCGAAGAGACGCCTGCGCTTATCTGGCACAATGCCGCTCCGCCTCGGCCGCTCCTATTTGGCTCAGAGATCGTATCTCTAAGCGTCCACACCTTTGAGACCAGCCATCGATTGGAACCTTCCTTCAACTTCGGGACACTAACCCACAATGAACCGTTCTTTGCGTTGCACATTTTACGCAGGCGCCGCTGCCTTGCTGGTAGCGGCGTACGCAATTGCTGTCCCGAACCCGTTTCCAGGGGGCATCGCACTGGCGCAAGCGCCGACGATGCGCCATCCCGCCCACCCAAAGCCGGGTCCCAAACCTGCGCCAAAGCCACCCGCCGCCGCCGCGGCGCAAGCGCCGAAATTGCCGCCGCGCGCGCCGTTCACCGCGGCCGACGATGCCGTCGCCACCGTACCGGGCATGCCGGACGTGCGGTTCTGGGCGGACTCGGAAGCCAACTTCAACAAGGCCCTGCCGGCGCAACCCGGCCCCTGGCTCATTCTCTCGACCGGCGGCTCGGACGGCGCCTTCGGCGCGGGCCTCCTCAACGGCTTGAGCGCCGGCGGCCACCGGCCGGACTATTCCGTCGTCACCGGCGTGAGCACCGGCGCGCTGATGGCGCCGTTCGCCTTTGCCGGCGCCAAATACGACGGGGCGCTCAAGGACGCTTACACCAAGATCACGGCGGCCGATGTCTTCGAACTCGGCTCGACCGGCGAGAGCTTCGTCGATTCCTGGCCGCTCAAGGATCTGATCGCCAAACAGATCACCCCGGAATTGCTGGCCGACATCGCCGCCGACTACAAGGCCGGCCGCCGGCTGTTCGTGGTCACGACCGATCTCGATGCCGAGCGTTCGGTGGTGTGGAATATGGGCGCCATTGCCGTCCATGCCGGCGAGCCGGCGACCGCCGACCAAGCCCTCAAGCTGTTCCGCACCGTGCTGTTGGCGTCCGGCAGCATTCCCGGCGCCTTCCCGCCGGTGCTGATCGACGTCGAGGCCAACGGCAAGCACTTTTCCGAGATGCATGTCGACGGCGGCGTCGGCGGCCAGTTCTTTGTCGCCCCGCCGGCGTTACTGGCGCCGCAGGCCAATTATCGCATCCCGGCGACGGAGCTTTATATCGTGATCAACAGCGGGCTTGAGCCCGATTTCAGCGTCGTCGAGCGATCGACGCCGGCGATTCTCGCGCAAGCGGTCGGCACCGCGGTCAAGACCGATCTGCGGCTGATGCTCGACCGCACCTTTATCGCCGCGAAAAACTCCGGCGTCGGCTTCGACGTCGCCAGCATTGCGCCTACATTCAGCGCGCCGAGCCGCGGCCCGTTCGATCCCAATTACATGAAAGCGTTATTCGATGCCGGCTATAATCAGGGAATGAGCGCGACGCCGTTTGCGGCCGCGCCGCCGCCTTATCCCGGCGCGCCGGCAAGTAATTCGAGCGACACCGCCAAGCCCTAGTGGTCCGATTTCCGCTCCACCGGCTTGGCGATGTTGAAAAGAGGGAGCGACCAAATGAGGGAACAGGGAAGGATTGTCACCGTGCTGGCGCTTGCCGGCCTTGTAACGACGATGCTGGCGACGCCGTCAGACGCTGCCGGCAAGAACAAGCACTATACGCGCTCGGCGGCCTATGACGGGGTGTGGAGCGTGTCGATCCGCACCAAGTCCGGCCCCTGCGACGCCGCCTACCGCTATCCGGCGCGCATCATCGGCGGCCAGATCCTGCCGGCCGAGAACGATTTCAGCTATCAGATTTCCGGCGCGGTGGTGTCGAGCGGCGCGATTGCGGTGATGGTGAGCAAGGGGCCGGGAACCGCCACCGGCTATGGCCGGCTGCACGGCACGACCGGCTACGGCCGCTGGACCGCCGGCAATCAGTGTTCCGGCACCTGGAGCGCCATGCGCCGCGCCGCCAACTGAGCGCGAACGGATTTTAAGCCGAGCGGCGCCGATCAGCGTGCGCCGCCGCCGAGATAACGCGGCACGACGATGCGCTCGCCTGCGGTGAGCGCGGCATTCGCGGACTTATGATTGATCTGCTCCAGCGCCCATAGCGGTACGCGATGCGCCGTCGCCAGCGACTGCAGCGTGTCGCCGGCTTGGGCCGCTACGGCGACGCCTGAGTCCCACAGCTCGATCGGCACATTCGGCGGATAGACGATGCGCAGCGGCACCGACTCGCCGCTGCCGGCCGCGGCGGATCTGACCTTGTTCGCCAATTGCTCCTGAATGCCGTCAAACTTGTCGAGATTGATGTGAACGATCTCGGGACGGTCTTTCAGATTGTAACTGGCGTAATGGCCGTGAAAGCCCCGCCCCGGCTCGAGATCGCCGCCGCCCAGGATGTTGGAGGACTGATAGAGATTAATGTAGCGCTCGACATTGGCGGGTATCGCATGCGCGGCGCGCGTCGGATCGTAGGTGATTAGCAAAGCCACCGGGACATGCGCGGCGCCGAGGGCTTCGGCGAACTGAACGGCCGAATCGCCGCCGATGGAATGGCCGATCGCCGTGATCGGCTTGGGGTCGCGCCGGTAGTCGGCGATGGCTTGATCGGCCGCGGAGCGCCAGGACGAATAGGCGCCGATGTCGGCGGCGACCCCGGCGCGGTCGATGCGGCCCGCCAGTTGGTCCATGCCCCAGTCGATCATGCCGATCAGGCCACGGAACATATAGGCGCGCCCGTGCACCGGCCCGGCCGCGGCGTTCGCGGTTCCGGCAAAGCACGTGACAAGACACGCAGCCAAAACGACGGCGCTAACGGCGGCGGTAATGGGCTTGAGTTTGACCATTCTCTCGGGGGAACAATGGATTGTCTGCAATTCGCCGAATCCGGCCACCAAATTACTCCGCGAGCCGTGACAGCAACAATGGGCGAAATTGTGGATTTGGCGCTAAGGCGCCGCCTTAATCTGCCGTCCACGCAGCCCTGCATGCCGATGACTTGGCGGCGGCGTGACGGCAGCGGTCGCAACCGCTAAACTTTCCTCCATGAAATTTCTCGCGCGATTGGCCGCGGGCGACGTCGCTCTTTGGCGCGCGTTCTGGCTGATCGGAATTCCGCTCGCGCTGGTCTGGGACATCACCGGCCTATCCATGCTCACCGGATATGGCGTTGAGCAGCCATTCGTGGCGGCAGCGATCATCGCGCTGTTCACGGCAACGAGCGTCGCACTGCCGCTCGTTGCCTGGGCCGTCTGGCGGAGCGCCGCGCGCTATCCGAAAGAGGCGTGGTGGCACCACGGTCTTGCCTGGGCGGCCAAACTCAGCGCGGTGATGTCCGGCCTGGCGGCGGGCCTAAGCCTCGTCGCGGTGCTGTACCTGGCCTACGAGTTCATTTATGCGGCGCTGATCGCGGGGTGATCGCGGCCGGCCCGGCCGGCAAAGCGCACCGCCGACCTCATGCGGTCACTCGCCGGCAAGCGCGGTGCGATCGAAAGCGACGCTTGCGGTCGTGATCATGCCGCCGTCCGGAACTCCGTGCCGGCCGCCGCGAACGAGGCCGGCAGAATAGGATGGACCATAGGTCCGCTTCGCATAATCCATCATGTCGGCCCGCGTGAGCCGGCGCTCGGCAAGCAGGTCGCCCGAATCGACCGAGGTCGTCAGCGTGTCGAGAAACGCCGTCCACTGTCTCGGTTGCTGTAGATTTGGTTGCTGTAGATTTGGCTGCTCCGGGCTTGGCTGTTCTTGCCGCGGGGCCGGCGCCTGGTACGCGACATTTTCAGGCTTCGCCCGCTGCTGCTGCTCGAGCGGCGGCGCCTCGACTGCAACGGCTTGCGCAGGTTGCACGGCTTCCGGAGCCGCCCCATCCCGCTGCCGCGAAACCGGCGCCGGTTGCGCGGACGCGACCTCGACCGGTTGCGGCGATCGCGCCGGCGCGGCATCGATCCGATCGTTCGCCGCCGCATCGCGGTGGAGATCGATGATCTGTCCTTGGACCGCGGCGACGTCGATCGGCTTCGGCGTCTCGGCCTGCACGGTTTCCATACGATCCTCGGCGGTGAACTTCGCCACTTCGCTCTTCACCAGATCGCGAAACTGCGGATCGAACTGCGCGCCCGGATGCGAATCGTTGTTGGCGATATATTCGATATTGGGCCCGATCAGTTTCCTCGATCCCATCCCGCCAAGCGTCTCCCAGGGATTGGGATTATAGATTTCAACATAGCGCCCCACTTTGCCGGTGACGGCGGGATTCCAGCTCAGCAGCGAGGGCTGCAGCGCAATGATCGTATCGATATAATTCGAGTTGTTGGCGACGAACACCGAACTGTTGGCGCCGAGGCTGTAGCCGACGACCACCGTGTGCGTTCCCGGCGGCAGATGCTTGAGATCCTCGACCAGCGACGGCCAGGCTTGGTGGACATAGGTCTGGACCTCGACGTCCGGCATCCTCTTCAATTCGGCGACGAGCTCGACGAGCCCGATCGCCGGCAACGGCCCGAACATCGGCCACAGCACGCCGACGAAGGTCTTGGCCTCGGCCTGCGAACAAAGCAACGAGCCGCATACGGCGAGCGCGATAGCCAGCTTTCTCACGTCCCCACTCCCCCACTCGGTACCACGACCGTTCCAGACAGAGCCCGAACAATGCGGGCATTTAGGGGAAGCAGATGGGAAACATTAAGGATGAATAGCGGCGATCGATGGTTACGCTTAATAATCCGTGAATGCGACGGCCCGTAAAGCGCCAGGTACTTTGCCCTGAGCATGCAGGCCTGGATCGCCGCGGCTCCCAATCGCGACGCCTGCGAGCGGAGTTAGTCCGGTTGCGATAGCCGATTCATGCCGCAGCAGCGCACTGCCAAACATTCCGATTTCTAACGACCGATTCGGGCGCTCGCCGCTCGATCGCTGTCCGGAATTCGAGCGCCTGCTCTCTTCGGCGATCCTGCATGCAGAGTTGGCCGAAAGCCGCAAGCGCCGAGAGCTTTTTCACTCAGACGAGCGGGGTTGCGCTCGCCGCTCTTTGCCAGCTGTATAATACGCCTCGCAATGATCTCGCTGACGATCCTATTTGGGTGACCGAATCCCCACACGAACTCGATTGCCGTACCGTAGGCATCCGACATGACCTTGATGTCGGCCGGCTCGAATACGCCATCGCCAAGAAATGGAACGATCGAGATTCCCGCGCCAATCGTCATCGTATCAGCTCGGAACAGAAAAAGTAACCGTACAGCGCGTGCCGCGGCCGCCTTCGCCGGACGTGGTTTGCAGTTTGGCGTCAATCTGCTTTGCCAGCGAACTGATTATTTTCATTCCGAGACCCTTGCTCAGAAGGGGATTAAATCCGGCCGGCAGTCCCGGCCCGCGGTCCTCCACCGACAGCGAATAAGTGGCGGGCGCGCACTTTTCAAGACGAACGGCGATGTCGCCATCCGCGTATTTCACCGAATTGGTGATGAGCTCGTTTGTGATAAGCCCAAGCGCGCTGGCGAGCGACGATGGGATCTCAACCTTCGTTCCCTCGACTACGATGGCGTGATCGGTTCGGTTTTGGAACAGCAGGTCGGAAAGGTCGTCACACAGTCCGGTCAGAAATTCCTTGAATTCCACATGAGCCGGCTGATCGAGAAGATGCAACCGATGATGGACGGTTCCGAGGGCAACGACGCGACGAGCCGCAATGCTCAGTTGATTGCGCGCCTCCAGTGTCGGCATGGCCCGGCTTTGTAGCGACAGCAGGCTTGCGATCAATTGCAGGCCGTTGGCAACACGGTGCTCGAATTCCTGAGCCAGCATCGCTTGTCGCTGCAATAGATTGCTTTTCTCATCTCGCAACGCATCTTCGCGTGCGAGCGACGCCTGCAATTCAGCCGCCAACGCATCGTACCGTCTCCGGTCGATTGCATTGCGCTCGGCTGGTTGCGACCTCGGAAACGGGAATGCCGGCTCCCGCGCAAAGATCGAACTGCTCATCGGACCCTCGGTGCTGTCGTCTTGCACAAGGTTTGCATTGCGGTGCAACGCCGACTGAGCTAAACTGCTCAAAGAACAAATTTAATAAACCACGCGCGATCCCTGCTAATTGGCTATAAGAACGGGAAAATTAGGCCCGTCGCCGGATCGTTCACTGAAACGTTACAACGGCGATTTCACGGTGCGCGGCTGTTCGGCCAAAACCACGCTCAATAACGAACTATGCACTTCGAGATGACCGTTATAGTCAATGAATCCTGCTTCGCGAAACTTGTTCATGAAATAGCTCACCCGCGACCGCGTTGTGCCGACCATGTCCGCAAGCGTTGCCTGAGTGATCTTCGCCGTCAGCGGTTCGGGGCGACCTTCCTTGCCGAAATTGGCCAGCAGCAGCAGCAATCGAGCAAGACGTTTCTCCGTCGAGTTGAATAGCTGGTCGATCAAATCTTCTTCCACGCGGGCGGTCCTCGCCAAAACGTGCAAGACAAACATTTGAGAAAATGCAGGCTCGTCCCGAAGCAGCCGTTGGATTTGGCTCTTGTCCACTCGCATTGTGAGGCATTCGGACATTGCACTTGCCGTTGCCAGTCGCTTCGGCTGTCCGATCAAGCATCCTTCACCCACGAATTCGTCGGCACCTAAGATCGCGACCACGGCTTCCTTGCCCTGCCTGGAAAGGACGGTGACTTTGACTTTGCCCTTCTTGATATAGAAAACCGCGTCAGCGTTATCGCCTTGCGAAAAGATGATTTCGTCCTTGCGATGCTTTGAAATGGTTCGGCCACTGGCCGCGGTTTCAAAGAAGACAGCCGGATCGAACCGCGGCCGCCGGCCCCTCGCCGTTTTGGGAGTTATGCTCCGCTTGTCCATTTCGGCTCCTTGCCAAACGGCCAAGTACGCACAATCGCTGCGGCGCTGACTGTATAAAATAGCTCACTTTTTGGGAATTGGCAGCCACGTCCCGCACAATGCGGTGCGACTTCGCGCTACACGGTCTTGCGCGGCGGCGCAGATCGTATTTACCGCGAACCGAGATAGCGGAAGGTGGTTTGCTCCCACCAAGCGCTGTGTATCGCGTCGAGAATTGCGATATCGAGTGTCTTTCTCAGCGGACTATTGCTCGGGATGGCGAATGCGTATTCTTGGGGCTCAAATGTGGCATCGACCAGTACGATCGAGGATGAAAAACCTTGCTGTATTCCCCAAGCCAACAGCGGTTTATCATAAACAAACGCATCGAGTTTGCGTGCACGCAGTGCGTTGAGACCGTCCTGCAACGTCGTGAATTTCCGGTAGTTTACTCGCATCTCGGAAAGCGTGCCCTCGGTAGAGGTTCCGCTCAATACTCCCACCCGAACTGCCGACAGATCGCTGACGCCGTGGACCACCCCTTGGAGGTGCTTGATCGTCAGCACCGAAGTGATGCTTGCCGTAAACACGGCAATTATGACGACCGAAGCAATCATCCATATGATCGCCACGATACGACCGAGGTGAGGTCGCGGACCGAAATGACCGCTGCCACGTTGCGTCATGGCCACCGTTGACCACCAGACACCTGAGCTCAGCCCTCTCGCAACGCCCCCACCGAAGTCTTCATTGTGCCGGCGCTCGAAAAGCCAGACGAGAACCCCGGCGGCCAAAGCAAATCCAATCAAGGCTACGATCGCTTGGGCAAAACCGAACGACGTCATGGTGCGGATAATCGGCAGCCAGCTTGCCTCCCCTCCAGCCGGGACCGCGATACCGAGCCCGGTTGCATAGAACGACTGCGTGAAATCAAGAATTCGCTCGCGCCCCGCCGTCACGGTCAAGGCAGCCACGGCGACATCGAACTTTCCCGCTGCGACGCCGTCAATCAGGCTTTGCACGTCTGGCGCTTCGGCAAATCGGTAATGCAAGTCCAATTGGTCCGCGACCCGACGCCAGAGATCGACACTGATGCCTTGCCAGGTGCCGTCGGAAGCCTTCATTGCAAATGGCGGAGCTTCCTTGGTACCGATCACCAATTCTCGTTGCGCGGCAGTATCGGGATTGTTCGGCGTCTGTGCGCGGCAAGGTCCAACGAAAATCAGCACTACGCCGGACAACGCAGTGATGATGCTAAGCTTCATTGACAACCCGCCCAACGGGCTTGCCGGACGTTTGGCTGCATTACTTGTCTAGCCCGAGCGCTTTTGTTGCCGCATCTATGAGTGTCAAATCAAGATTCATGCGGCAATAATCCTCGACTACATCCTTATTCTTTCTAAAGGCACCGATATCGACGACGGTATTGTTGCGCTTGCCGTTGAAATAGCCGCTGAGCCAGACTGCAACCATGGGGGCGTTGGCGCTGATGAATTTATCAAACAAATATTGCTTGCATGTAACTTTTGCGAGGTCCACCGTCATCTGCGCTTGCGCGGTCGGCGCGGCAAGAATTGCGAAAGCTAAAGCAGCGGTTACGAGCCAAATCCTCATGACTTTGTTCCCCCTATCATTCATTTCCGAGCGGCTTCGCCAAGCCTCTACAAGATAGCGCCCGAGCGCAAGACTGTCAGAGCGGTCAGGACGTTGATCCGCAAGCGGTGTCGCGACACTCATTGTCGCGTGTTTCCACGATGAAAGAATAAGGGCCCAAAAATTTTCATTGCCGATCACTCGGCTAAGCTCGCTCAATACAAAGAATGGCGCCAAAGCGACGGTGCCGATGATTCCGAGAGACACGCGGCGATTGGGTCGTGGCGGAGGCGCATCACTCGGCGAGAACGCCAGCGAACCGCCTCGTCCTACCCGGTCTTGCGCGCCGGCACGTTGGCATTCCACCACGGGCAGACGTCGGCGGCGCGCAGATAATTGCCGTCGAGCACATTGACCGGCGCGCGGCCGCCGGCTTCGGCGACGCGGCGGCGCAGGTCGCGCGCCTCGTCGCGGCCCTCCGGCGTCAGCCACATGCGGTCGTGACCCCACAGGCTCGGCCCTTCGGTGCGCTCGTGCGGCGTCCAGTTCGCGGTATCGATCGAGCGGCCGCCCCAGCCGTATTCGACCAGAAATTTCGACGGCGACCAGGAATAGAACGAGGTGACCTGGTCGTTGACGTGGCGGCCGAGCGTGGTACCGATCGTCTCCGGCTGGCGCAGCGCGATATCGTAGGCCTGCCCGACGTCGTCGAGGTAGCAGACCTCGAACATCATGTGATGGATGCCGTTCTTGCCGGTATCGATGAAGGCGAGCGAATGGTGGCGCGGATTGATGTGGAAGAAATACGCCTTGAACGGCTTCAAGATGTAATCGGTCGGCTTGAAATTGAGGATCTCGGTATAGAACGGCACCACGTCGTCGAGCCGTTCCGCGGTGAGCACGGCATGGCCCATGCCGAGCACGCCGGTGCGGAAGCCGGAAATCGCGCGGCCGGGCTTGAACGGGTCGCTCGCTACTTCGGCGCCGTGAAACACTTCGAGCCGGTTGCCGATCGGATCGGAAAATACGATCAGGTCCTTGCACCCGGCGTTCGTCGGCGAGCGCGCGCGAGCCGCGCGCGACCTTGACGCCGCTTCGCTCCAGATGCGCCGCCAGCGCATCGAGCGCCGCGGCGTCGTCGACCTCCCAGCCGTAGAACGACGGGCCTTCGTCTTCGTCGCGATGCACGATCACCCGCTGCTTGCGATCGTCCATGCGTAAAGCGAGCGTGCCGCGGCTCTTGTCGATGAGTTGCATGCCGAGAAAACGCGTGGCGTAATCCGCCCAATCGTCGAGCTGTTTGCTGCGGATGCCGACATAGCCCAGCGCGTTGAGGTTCATGGCCGTTCTCTCGTTAGGGCCGCGATCGCGGCGGCCTCATTTGAGGAAATATAGCATATTCGCAACCGCTTTTTCCACGCTTCTTGGCACGGCCGGAGGCCATTGCGGCGGTCGGCCGGATCGCGGTTTGACTTTAATCAATGCGCGGCCCGACCATCCGTGAGCGAAATGCGATCATGGGCAAGGATGAGACGGACGTCGCCGAACGCTATTTTTTCGTCATTCGTTGGCCGGACCGCAACGATGACGATGGGGAAGGCACTTTGTTTCTGTCTCGAAGCGCCGCGCTCGCCTTACGCCGAGCGTATCATCAGGGAACTGAAAGAAGCCGGCGGCTATGACGATCCCGGGCTGATGATCGTGAAGGACGACACCGGCAAAGTGATCCATTCGATCCCATTCTAGCCAGCCGGCCCGGCCAGCCGTCCAAAAAATGGCCGCATCGGCCGCCACGGGGCTGATCATCGCTTGACGCAATGCCTGAAAATCGAAACCATTGCGTCGCCGCCGTGGAAAGCGGCTTTGACGGCAGTTCCTGGGAGGACTGAACCATTCCAGAAAAACGAGGGAGGACGGTGGTGCAAGCAACAAAATCGATCGATTTGGACGACAGCAATCTATTCGTCGAGGAGATAGGTGACGAGGCGCTGGAAAGGGCGGCGTGCGCCGAAGCGGGAAACGCCCGGGCGTTCACGGTCGCTTTTTGCACCGCGCAGGCGGAGTGTCCGTACTAAGCCTCTTCAAGGACCGCAATAAGCGAGCCACGCGGGGCCCGCACCTTTGAGCGCGGCGCCGCAACTCTCCATCAGCTCAGCTTGATGCCGGCGAACTTGATCACCTTGGCCCATTTGTCGATCTCGCCAGCGATCAGCTTGCGATAATCAGCGGCGCTCATCGGTATCGGAATGCTGCCGAGGCCGACAATGCGCGCGCGCAGCGCGGGGTCCGCCAGCCCGATATTGACCTCACGATTGAGCCTGTCGATCACGTCCGCCGGCGTGCCGCTCGGCGCGCCCAGCCCCAAGCCGCCGGTGACCTCGTAGCCGGGCACGAATTCGCTCACCGTCGGCACGTCGGGCAACGACGCCACCCTTTGCGGCGTCGTCACCGCCAGCACGCGCAATTTGCCGGCCTTGATGAAGCCCAACGACGAGATGATCGGATCGAACATGACCTGGGCGCGGCCCGACTGCAGATCGGCCTGCGCCTCGAGCTCGCCGCGATACGGCACGTGGAACAGATCGACGCCTGCCATCATCTTGAAATATTCGCCGGCGACATGGGTCAGATTGCCGGTGCCGTTCGAGGCCATGTTGACCTTGCCCGGATTGGCTTTGGCGTAGGCGATGAACTCGGGCACCGTCTGGGCCGGAAACGACGGTGTCACCACCATGACGAAGGGCGTGGCGCCGAAATAGCCGACCGGCGCGATGTCGCGCTGGAAATTGAAGCTGAGATCGCTGTGTAGCAATCCGCTCATCTCGCTCGGGGTGGCGATGACGAGGAGCGTGTAGCCGTCGGGCGCAGCATGGACGACGGCTTCGGTCGCCAGATCGGTCCCGGCGCCCGGCTTGTTCTCGACGACGAATTGCTGGCCGAGCCGGCCGGACAGCCATTGCGCCATCAAGCGTCCCTCGACGTCGGGCGAGCTGCCGGCGGTATAGCCGACAATGGCGCGGACCGGCCGGTTCGGATAATCGAGCGCCGCGGCAAGACGCGGCGCGAAAGGAACGGCGGCGGCGCCCAAGCCCAGACTTACGCCCAGCCCTGCGCCCAGACCTGCGCCCATGCGCAACGCCTCGCGGCGATGAAATGTCATGATTTTTCCCCCCGAGGCTCTGTAACGGCCTGCCTTTATAGTCGTAGCACCGGGCCCGCGCAGCGGCCAGCACGCGCTCCGCGAGGCGCCGCGCCGATCTCGCCACCGCCGTGCGTCACGCACTGGATGCGTGAGCGCGTCTGGTAGCCCGGATTCACTTCGCTTATCCGGGCGCTACACGTCCTATGTCAAAACATGCATCCCCTTAAGTGCGAGGCGGAACCCGGAGCGGAACACCTCACGGACCACCGCGTTATCTCCAAGACACCGCGAAAAGACATTGAAACACATGGAGAACAAACATGGATCGTGAGCACATCAAAGGCGCCGCCGACAAGGCCAAAGGCGCCATCAAAGACACCGCCGGAAAACTGACCGGCGACAAGGAGCTCCAAAGCGAGGGCAAGATCGACAAGGCCAAGGGCGCTGCGCATAACGCCGCCGGCAACGTCAAGGACGCGGTCCGCGATTTAACGAAGTAAACAAAGAATTGAAATAAACGACCCCTAAGCCGAACCTTAAGGCCGCCCGTCGAGGCGGCCTTTTTCTTTAGTCAGCCCGTAGCTAGCAGGATGGGTTGAGCTCCCCCTGCTATGGCGGGCGGGACGAAACTTCTCAATCAAACCCCATGAACGTGCAGAACTCGCCGAGCTCCGCGCGCGGCGAGCGAAAAGCGTTGGCCGGATGGGCGCGGTCGCCGTAGCCGATCGCCACCGCGCAGAACAGCATCTGCTCGGCCGGCATGCCGACGAACGGTTTTACGATCTCATGCATGCGCGCCCAGGATTCCTGCGGGCAGGTATCGAGGCCGTAGCCGCGGGCCAGATACATCAAAGTGTGAATATAGCCGCCGAGATCGGCCCATTGCCCGGGGCCGAGCTTGCGCTCGATGCCGATGAACAAAGCCACCGGCGCGTTGAAGAAGACCGAGATTGCGCTCGTATTGCTTGAGCCGCGCCGCGGCGTCGCCGCGGTCGATGCCGAGCGCGCCATAGAGCTGCACGCCGTGATAGTCGCGGCGGCCCTTATAGGGCTCCCACATTTGTTCCGGATAGATCGGATATTCGGCGTCGACGTGGCGCGCGTCGCGGCCGGCGATGAAGGCTGCGACCTTGCGCTTGAGCTCGGCGAGCGGCGCGCCAGTGAGCGCGTAAACATGCCAGGGCTGCAGATTGCCGCCGGAGGCGGCGCGCGCGGCGCGCGAGATCAGGTCGCGCACGATCGCGGCCTCGACCGGCTTGTCGAGAAACCAGCGGCAGGACAGACGGGAATTCGACGGCTTCGAAAACATCCATGATGGCGACCCCTACCTGTCATTCCGCGGCGCCCGAGGGGCGCGCCCGGAATTCCATAGCCACAGTTCGCGCCCATTCCGCTCGGGCGGCCGTTTGATCGGCCTGCTGCTGCGCAGCACCCGGGATGACGAGCATGCCTCCCTGACTCCGAACTCAAATTCGTATACTATCGGCGGCAAAAGGCGAGACCATCGCCAAGACCACGTCAGACAACGTCGACACATGACTGCGGCGACACAAGGCTTCGAGCGCGGCAAACGCGCTGCAGATCAAGGGGCAACCAAGGGGGGATATCATGGCTACGGACACCACGGTCACAGTGGCGGCGCGGCTCGACCGGCTGCCGCCGTCGCGCCATACGCGCCGGCTGGTGACGCTGGTTTCGCTCGGCGGCTGGTTCGAATTCTACGATCTGTTCTTCACCGCCTATGTGGCGCATCGGCCTGTTTAAGGCCGGCCTGTTCAAGCCGACGACGTCGGGCCTGTTCGACCTGCACGGCTTCGCCAGCTTCGTCGCCGCGCTGTTCCTCGGCCTGTTCGTCGGCACCATCGCCTTTTCCTGGCTCGCCGACCGCTTCGGCCGCCGCTCGATCTTCACCTTCGCGCTCTTTGGTACTCGGTCGGCGCCTTCATCATGGCGTTCCAGAATTCGCCGGAAACGATCGATCTGTGGCGCTTCATCGCCTCGGTCGGGCTCGGCGTCGAACTGGTCAATGTCGACACCTATGTGTCGGAACTGGTGCCCAAGGATCAGCGCGGCCCGGCCTTCGCCTATAACCAGTTCGTCATGTTCACCGCGGTGCCGGTGGTCGCCTTCCTCGCCTGGCAATTGGTGCCGCAGACCATTCTCGGGCTCGACGGCTGGCGCTGGGTGGTGATCATCGGCTCGATCGGCGCTTTCGTCATCTGGTGGATCCGCCGCAGCCTGCCGGAATTGCCGCGCTGGCTGGAGCAGCACGGCCGCACCGCCGAGGCGGAGAAGATCGTTTCCGATCTGGAAAACAAGATTCGAGCGGACGGCGTCGAATTGCCGCCGCCGCAAACGTCGCCGGCGAAGCCGAGCGCAAGACCGGCAGCTGGATGGAGATGTGGAACGAAGACTATCGCGGCCGCACCGTCATGCTGGTGATCTACAATCTGTTTCAGACCGTCGGCTATTACGGCTTCTCGAGCTGGGTGCCGACGCTTCTGATCTCGCAAGGCATCGGCGTGACCAAGTCGCTGGCCTACACGTTCATCATCGCCATCGCGGCGCCGATCGGGCCCTTGGTCGGGATATTTTTTGCCGATCACATCGAACGCAAATGGCAGATCGCCTGGGCCGCCGTCGGCATCGCGATCTTCGGCCTGTTGTTTGCCAAAGGCAGCGACGCCACCGAGGTCATCGGCTGCGGCGTCTTGATCACGCTGTGCAATAACTGGATGTCGTTCTCGTTCCACGCCTATCAGGCGGAGCTTTATCCGACGCGCATCCGCGCCCAGGCGGTCGGCTTCGTCTATTCGTGGAGCCGGTTCTCGGCGATCTTTTCCGGCTTCATCATCGCCTTTCTGCTCGGCAATTATGGCACGACCGGCGTGTTCGGCTTCATCGCCGGCGCCATGGCGGTTGTCTTCATCGTCATCGGCGGCTTCGGCCCGGCGGTGACCCGGCGGCGGCTGGAAGCGATCGCCGGCTGAGATTTGGCCGGCTGACACAAGAATGTCGGCAGCGCAGCCTAGACTGAAGGAGCGTTTGCATCATGGTCGCTCCGCCTATGCTCGCCGCCGATGCCTGGGACAGCTTCATTCCTTACAGCGGATTGCACCTCGTCACGGTGTGCTGCTGCCTTGCCCTGATCGCCGCGCTGGCCTTGGTTGGACGCGCCTGCGGTCCCGCTCGGCAAACCCAGCTGCGGTGGCTTCTCGGCATTTTCGGCCTCGTCTATTGGCTGACCTATAATGTCTGGTGGAACCGCAACGGCATCGACGTCGTAAGCGGCCTGCCGCTGCAGATTTGCGATTGCAACGGCGTCATCGCGCCGCTTGCTTTGCTGACGCTCAATCGCTGGCTGCGGGCGACCCTGTATTTCTGGGCGTTCGCGCTCACCACGCAGGCCTTCATCCAGCCGGCGCTGCAAGCCGGCCCGTCGACGCCGCTGTTCTGGTGGTTCTGGGCCCAGCACACGATCATTCTCGGCTATGCCGTGTTCGATCTTGCCGTGCTCGGCTTTCGGCCCGATTGGCGGGACCTCGGCCGCGCCGGCGCCGCCGGCGCCGCTTATCTGGCGATCGTCGTGCCGCTCGATCTGGCGCTTAACGCCGACTACGGCTATCTCGGCGCGCTGCCGGCGCGGCAAATTCCGCCATTTGTGGCCGCGCTCGGACCGTGGCCCCTGCGCGCGGTGATCGTCGTCATGCTGGCCGGCTTTGCCTTTGTGGTCGCGGAGCTGCCGTGGCAGATGGCGCGCCGGCGCGAGCCGGCGCCGCCGCCGGCACCGTCTACTTCAGCGCGCCGAGGCGCTGCAGCTCGGAGCGTTCCATGACCTTGACGAAGCCGTGCCTGACGTCGCAGATGCCGTCCTTGCGCAGCGAACTCAGCACCCGGCAGGTATGCACCGGCGTTAGCCCGGTGAAATCGGCGATCTGCTGCTGGCTCAACGGAAACGGAAACTCGTCGTCGACGAGTTCGCTGCGCTGTTCGCAGTGCCGCATCACATAGGCGAGCAGGGCCGCTATTCTTTCATGCGCGGTGCGCTGGCCGAGATCGACCAGGCGCCGATCGGCGTTGCGCTGCTCCGCCGCAGTCAGACGCACCCACAGATCGAACAGCGATTGATTATCGTGCAGACTGGCGCGAACCTCGACGAACGGGAAACAACAATAGCGCACGTCGGTCACCGCCTGGATGGAAAAACCGAGCTGGCCATCGATGAGCGACGTCGCTCCGACCAGATCGCCGGGCAGCAGCACCGAAAGGATCTGGCGCTTGCCGTTCGGCAACTGCACGAAGCGGACCGCCCAGCCGTCGCAGATCACCAGGACGCCTTCGCTATTCTCGCCGGCGCGATAGATGTTTTGCCGTGCCGCGATTTTGCGATGCTTGCCGCGTATCGTCATCGGCTGTCCGCTTGTGCCGAACAACGCGCCGCAGAAATTCTGCGTGCTATACTGACAGCTGCTACACGCCGGATTCGGTACAGCGGGCCTGAGGCCCCGCGCGTTCAGCAAATCCCACGGTGAGGCGATTTCACGTAACACGACCATATGCCGTATCTTGCGATTGCGAGTGAGCTCTCTGTGCGGGAAGGGTGAGCGGCACCGGGTTCGAGAGTCGTCAATTCGTACAGAAGGGCCTTACCCGGCGCCGCTCGTTCGTTTACGCCAACTCACAGACAGGCACGATAAATTTCAACCGTTGTCTTTCACCTAATTTTGGTCTCCGTATAAGTCCGTAGATGTCGCGTGACAGTCCCGAAGAAAAAGAGCGGAATGCCTTTGGCGACCGCGCGGCGCGTTAGGTGGTTTCCATTAGGTAGATATCTGGATGTTAACCACCGCCGTCCCTGCTAAGGCACGGATATGATAGATACCGCGTCGGATCGTATGCGAGATGAAATTATCGATCGTCATAGATACGTCCAGCGATGAGGCGATCGAAGTAGCCGCTCGCGTTCTTACGCGCGAGGAAACCTCGCAGCACAAGCAGTCCTTTCGCGTATCTGGCAATATCGTAGCGCAACTGGTTGCAACATTGCTCGATGACCTCGACGGTCGATCTGGGCACCGTGAAAGACCTGACGCAATGCAGCGCTATGAGGTTGCTTCGGCACGGGGCTCATTTCCTCCCGGCACCGTGATGTGCCGAACGATTTAAATTACTGCACTGTTACTCCACAGCAGGCGATCCGCAATCAATACGCCGTCTTGTTGATGTCGCCGGTGCCGGTGACGTACCAGCGCTCGCTGATGAACGGCTTGCCGGCAAGCCGGGCGGCCAGCCAGTCGGCCAGCAGAATCGGCGGAAACGGACCGAGATTGGCCGCCGGTACATTGCCGACCGAATGGCGCGATTCCTGGTACACGACCATCTGCTTCGGCCCCTTCAGGGCGGCCATCAGCCGCTCGGAATAAACGAGCGGACTCAACTCCTCGGCTTCGCCGGCGACGCAGAGAAAAGGCACCTTGATCTTTTCGGCGTGACCTTCCCAGGTGATTTTCTTGCGGAACTGATCGAATTCGGCCTCGTCGGTGATGCCGGACATATACATGAAGCGCTTCTTGAACGTTGGCGAAGCCTCCTGAAAGATCGTGTGGCAGCCCGGCTCGTGGCACACCGACATTACCGCACAGGCCTTGATCCGCGGCTCATTGCCGGTGAGCACCGTGCCGAACAGCGAGCCGAAGCTCGTTCCAGCAACGCCGATGCGCGCCGCGTCGAGCTCGGGACGCGCGGCGATCCAGTCAACCAAAGCCGGCCCGGTCGCCACCCAATTCTCCATGGTGAAGTACAGCCCGATCATCGGCGCTTCGTATTGGCCCGGCCCGTCGATCGCCAGGACCGCCATGCCCCGATTGAGATATTTGTCGCCGTAGAGCGCGACCTGAATTTCCTTATAGCTGTCCATCCCCGGTATCGCGATCACCACCGGCAGCTTGCCGCCGGTATAACCGGGCGGCAGATGCAGCCACGCCGGAATGGCCTTGTCGCCAAACGGCACCCACACCGCCTCGACATGATGATCGGCAAGCGTCGCGTATTTGGCGTAGCATTCGCGCTTCTTGTTGTTGTAGGCGATGTTGGTCTCGTCGTTTTCGTCGTAGGGCCATTGCGCCGCGCCCCAATGCACCGCGGCCATGAAGAAATTATCGCGGGCCGTAACCTTGTGGTCGGCCTGGGCGGCGGCATTGGCCTTGGCCTCGCGGCGGCGGGCGACGGCGGCGAAGGCGGGCCCGATATCCGCCATCTTCTTCACCCGCTCGCGGATGCCGGCGAAATCGGCGTTGGCTTCGATGCCGCACGGCAAATGGATGTAAAGCGAGCGCGGCTGATCCCAGTCGATGCCGTTGGCACGAATGATGTTGTCGATGAGCCAGCGCTGCTCGTCAAAGCGGCGCACCTGCGGCGCGCCGCGATGATCGAGAACCGGGGTAAAGGCTTGCTGCGGGCGATTCATGATGTGCGGCTCCCTGGCGCGAAAGGGCGGTCGCTCGTGGACGATGCCCGCCATTCCTGAAGCCGGCATTATCGGCCCGACGGACGCCATATTGTCAACGAGGATGCGATGCACCCCCGGCTCGGTCCGTCATAGCGGTCATGGCAGTTGGCGAACCGACACCGGCGCAACGCCGCATCGGCGCGCGCCCCCCGGCCCGCGATAGCAGTGCCCATTCGGCCGGTTCGGGCGTTCACATCAAAGCCGGACCGTCCGTCACTGCGGCGCCAGCGGCGCCTCGGCAATCTTGCGCATCGCCTCGTCGGCCACATGCGTCGACAGCTCGGCGGCGCGCCGCACGCTTCGCAGCAGCGCCTCGAAATTGTCGCGCACGATCTCGGTCTGCAGCGCCAGACAATCCTGCATGGTCCGGCAGCCCATGAAGCCGTCGAAATGGTCCAGGTTGTCTTCGACGCGCGACTGCGCGAAGCGCATCCACTCGCCGGCAACGTCCTGCAAGCCGCCGGCCACGATGGTCGTGCTTTCGACCAGCGCCTGCAAATTGCCGGACGAGCGCTGCATGCTTTCGCGCACGGCCTCGCCGCCAATGCCGAACGCCTTGGAGAATTGATCCATCGAGCGGCGGGCAAGGCGGTTTGCCGCCTCGCTGTTGGTGCGCCAATGGCGGCTGACATTCTCGGCGTTGCGCCTTATGGCTTCGACGCCGGCGTGCGCCGTGCGTTCGGTTGCATCGGCCATGGTCCGGGTGGTCTGCTCGGCGGTTCTTCGCGCCGGGCCTTGGACGCCTTCTGTCGATTCTCGTTCGGACTGTCGCGGGTTGTTTGCCATGGTTCCCTCCACTGCTACGTTTTAGGGAAACGGCGACGAGGCACAGGCCGTTCCGGCCCGCGTCGCTTTTTTGCCCATCCCCGGATTTTCGTTCCGAACCTTGTTCCACCGGTCTTTTTGCCGCACGGCGAAGCCAGCGTCTGCCCGGTGGGACCTAGCTTGCGCCAAGCGCCGGCTCCGGTCATCCTGCGCGCGCCTGGGAGGACACGATGGACCAGCACAGCAATGTCAAAGCCGCGATCGCCTATGACGATCTGCGCGAATGGCTGTCGTTGGCCGAGCGGCTTGGCGAGGTGCGCGCTGTTTCCGGCGCCACCTGGCAGGAAGATATCGGGCTTGCGGCCGAGGCGGTGTTGCGCGCCGAGAACGGACCCTGCGTCGTATTCGACGACATTCCCGGCTGTCCCAAGGGCTTTCGCGTGCTTCTGAACGTGTTTGCCGGCACGCGGCGCAACATGACGCTCGGCTTTCCCGATCATTTGACCAAGTGGGAGCTGAGCGACGCCTACCGCGAAGCCTATCTCAAAGAGCAGAAAATCATTCCGCACGAGATCGTCGAGGACGGACCCGTGCTTGAAAATGTGCTGATGGGCGACGACGTCGACGTCACCAAATTTCCGGCGCCGATCTGGCACGAGAAGGACGGTGGGCGTTATATCGGCACCGGCACCTACAGCATCACCCGCGATCCGGAGGAGAACTGGCTCAACGCCGGCGCGTATCGCGCGCAATTGCACGACAGGAAATCGGTCGGCTTGTTGATCGCCGCAGGCCACCATGGCGATATCCATCGCGCCAAATATTTCAAGCGCGGCGAGCCGATGCCGGTGGCAATGGTGCTTGGCGGCGATCCGTTGAGTTTCTTCTATGGCGGGCTTGAGGCGCCCTATGGCACCTTCGAGCTCGACATCGTCGGCGGCTTGCGCGGCCGGCCGATGCAGATGGTCCGCGGCAAAGTCACCGGCTTGCCGTTTCCCGCCACCGCCGAAATCGTGCTCGAGGGTTTTGTCACCCCGGACCGCCGCGAAGTCGAAGGCCCGTTCGGCGAATGGACCGGCCATTATGCCGGCGGCGCCAAGCCGACCACCGTGCTCGACGTCAAGGCGATCTACCATCGCGACGATCCGATCCTGCTCGGGGTGCCGCCGATGGGCGGCGGTCCCGACGAGATGGCGCGCTACCGCGCCGTGCTGCGCTCGGCGACCATCAAGCAGAACATGACCAACGCGGGAGTACCCGGCGTGCAGCAAGTGTGGTGCCACGAGATCGGCGGCGCGCGGCTGTTTCACGCCGTGTCGATCACGCAGCGTTATCCGGGTCACGCCGTGCAGGCCGGCCATATCGCCGCGCAATGCGGCGCTTCGGCCTATGCGTCGAAATATATCGTAGTGGTCGACGAGGACGTCGATGCCACCAATCTCGATCATGTGCTGTGGGCGATGCTCACGCGCACCGACCCGGCGCAGTCGATCCAATTCATCAACGGCTCGTGGGATTTGCCCGCCGATCCGGCGCTGCCGCCATGGAAACGCGCCGAAGGCAATATGACCCATTCGGTCGCGGTGATCGACGCCTGCCGGCCGTTCCACTGGCGCGACAAATTCCCGCCGACCAATACGCCGAGCCCGGAAGTGGCACGCAAAGCAAAAGAAAAGTTCGGCTACCTGCTGGACGGCAAGGAATAGCACAAAGTTATCGATAAACGCTTGGGGCCGGCCTTGAACGGCCGTCAGTCGTATATTCACCGGACCATCCGCCATGAAGCTCGCCGTTCCCGACATGATCTCGAATTCCTATTTCCCCGCCGAGGCCGCGGTCGCGCTTGGCTTCTTCGAGGCCGAAGGTCTCGACGTCGAGCTCGAGCTGATTTTCCCGGTGGACAAGGCCTATGCGGCGCTGCGCGACGGCGCGGCCGACTTCGTCGGCGGCTCGGCCCATTCGGCGCTCGCCGCCTTTCCCAATTTCCGCGGCGTGAAGCTGTTATGCGCGCAGGCGCAGGGCATGTACTGGTTCCTGGTGATGCACGCCGATTTCGCCGCCAAGCGCGGCGACATCTCGGTGGTCAAAGGCCGCCGCATCGGCGCCGCGCCCTGGGTGGATAAAGGCTTGCGCGGCTTGCTCGCCGCGGCCGGCATCGATCTTGATCGCGATCGGGTCAAGATCGCCCCGGTGCCGGGCTCACTCGATGCCGGCGTCAATTTCGGCGTGACTGCGGCGAAGGCGCTGGAGGATCGCAAGATCGACGGCTTCTGGGCAAACGGCATGGGCGCCGAAGTCGCCGTGCGCCGCGGCATCGGCAGCATCGTGCTCGACGTCCGCCGCGGCGACGGGCCGAAGCCGTGCTTTCACTATACCGCCGCCACCATCGCCGCGACCGATGCGCTCATCGCGCGCGCGCCGGAGCAAGCCGCGGCCGCCGTGCGCGCCATCGTCAAAACCCAGGCCGCTCTCAAAGCGGACGTCACGCGCGCCGCAGCGGTCGGCGAAAAACTATTTCCCGCCTCGGAAGCGGCGCTGATTACCGATCTTATCCGCCGCGACCTACCTTATTACGACGCGGCGCTGTCGCGCGATTTTATCGCCGGCATGAGCGCATTCGCGCGCGGTCAAGGGATTCTCGACGGCGAACTCGCTTACGAAGACGCGGTGGCGGCGCAATTTGCCCCGCTGTGGAATAGCCACTAACACGACGCATCGTTTTCTCGAGGGAGAAAGACTCGCAATGAGCATGATCGACCGACGCCTGTTTTTGACGCTTGCCTCCGGGGCATTAGTTACGCCCGCAATTGCGGACCGCGCGCTCGCCGACGATTGGCCCAAGGCCAAGATCATTCGCGCCGTGGTGCCGTTCGCTCCCGGCAGCACCATCGACGTCATCGGCCGCATCGTGCTCGATCCGCTGGGTAAAGAGCTCGGGCAAACCATTGTCGTGGAGAACCGCGGCGGCGCCGGCGGCACCATCGGATCGGCCGTGGTGGCCAAGTCCGATCCCGACGGCACCACGCTGTTGATCAACGCCTCGGCGCATTCCGCCGCACCGGCGGCCTATCCGAATCTGCCTTACGATCCGTCCAAGGACTTCGCCGGGGTCGCCATGTTCGGCGTCGTGCCGAACGTGCTTTTGGTGGCGCCGTCGAAAGGCATCAAGTCCGTCAAGGATCTGGTCGATCGGGATAAGGACGGCCATATGACCTTTGCCTCGGCCGGCGTCGGCAGCGCCACGCATTGGGCGGCCGAGCGGTTTCTGCTGTCCGCCGGCATCAAGGCCACCCACGTGCCGTTCAGCGGCGGACCGGCGGCATTGACCGAAGTGATGACCGGTCGCGTCGATTTCTGCTTCATCGGCGTTTCGTCGGCCATTGCCTTTATCAAGAACGGCCAACTCGTGCCGCTCGCCGTCAGCATGAACAAGCGTTCTGCGGCATTGCCCGACGTGCCGACGACGATCGAGCTCGGCTATGCCGATTCCGATTATGTGTTCTGGAATGGCATGCTCGTGCCGGCGAAAACGCCGCGGCCGATCGTGGATCGGTTGCACGATGAGGTCGAGAAAGCGCTGGCGTTGCCCGATGTGCAAACCAAACTCAAGGCGCAAGGCGTCGAGCCGATGCCGATGACGCCGCAGCAGATCGACGCCATGATTTCCCGCGAAATCGGGCGAAACATCAAGCTCGCGAAAGCGGCGGGCCTGAAATTCAATTGATCGCTGTCGGCGCGCCGGCCGGCGCTCCCTTCGAACCTCGCCGCTTAATGCTACTGCGTTAAAATCCGCCGGCGGTAAATTGCAGCCGCTGGGTCACGTCATAGGGCTGCTTGGCGATCGGGTAAGCGTAATCGACCCGCAGCGCGCCGAACGGGGAATCCCAGATCAGGCTGGCGCCGACCGAGGAGCGCACGGCGCGCGAATTGGCGATCTGTTGCGACGGTGACAGTGAAGCCAGTTGCGATACGCCGGACGCGCTGGTGGCCCACAAGCTGCCGGTATCGGAGAACAGCGCCACCTTGAGCTGCGCGTCCGGCGTCACGAACGGCATCGGCGATTGCAGCTCCGCGCTCGTCGTCCAATAGGCATTGCCGCCGATATTATCCATGGTCGTGCCCGGCGTGATGTCGCGCGGCCCGAATCCGTTGGGCGCGAAGCCGCGGACGAGCTGCGGACCGCCGAAAAAACCGTCGAGCAGCGGCAATTGCTGACCGCCCCATGGGGTCACGTAGCCGCCCTGGGCGCGCACCATGCCGACCACGTCGCCGACGATCGGATGATAGAAACGGATATCTTCGGTGGTCTTTGCGAAATTCGCCGCACCGCCCAGCCCGGCGAATTCGTTGTTGGTCTGGACGCGAATGCCGGCGGTGGGATCCTTCGGATTGTCGAGCGTCGAATAGGTCGTGCCGTTGCCGATCGACGACACCCAATAGGAGCCCGCCTGCGCCGCCTGCTGTATCGGCAGCGACACCGTTCCATACGCCGGATTGAGCGTGACGCCCTGATTGTAGATCGAATAATTCCAGCTGGTGCTGAGATTTTCATTCAGCGGCGTGGTGACGGAAAACTTCGCGCCGTAAAGACCAGTGTTAAAGGCTTGATTGCTGTTGGCGAAGGTTTCATGCCCGAATAGATCGGCGCCGACGCCCAGCCGCTGTCCCATGAACCAAGGATCGGCAAAAGCGAGGTCGAAGCCTTGCGCATATTGCCCATAGGTCACCGAGGCTTTGGCGGTATCGCCGGTGCCGAGGAGATTGTTGTCGCTGATCGAAACCTGCGCCAGCATGCCGTCGCTGGTGGAATAGCCGCCCGAGATGAAGAAATTGCCGGTCTGCTGCTCCACGACATCGACCTTGAGCACGATACGATCCGGCGCCGAGCCCGGCTCGGTGGCGATTTTCACCGATTTGAAATAGCCGAGCGCCTTGAGGCGGCGCTCGCCGCGCTCGACCAGCGCGCGGTTGTAGGCATCGCCCTCGCCGAAATCGAATTCGCGCCGGATGACATCGTCGTGGGTTTTGGTATTGCCGTGAATATCGATGCGTTCGACATAGAGCCGCTGGCCCTGGCCGATGGTGTAGACCAGATCGATCAGGCGGCCCGGCTGCCGGTCGTTGCCGGCGACCACATCGGCGAAAGGTTGGCCGGATTTGGCGAGCGCCAATGTCAAATCCTCGACGGTCTTGGTGACCGCGTCGACGTCGTAGACGTCGCCGGCCTGGGTGTGCACGGCGCCGCGCAGCGCCGCCGTGTCGACATTGTTCAAGACCGATTGAAGGGTAACTTTGCCGAGCCGGTACTGCGGGCCCTCGTCCACGTCGAACGTCAAGACGACGCCCTTCTGCGCGGCATCGTAATGCGCCGCCGACGTCACTTTCGCGTCGGCGTAACCGTGCGCGAGATAGAAGCGGCGAAGGAGATCCTGATCGTGGTCGATGCGATCGGCGTCGTAGATATCGTCGTCGAGCAGCAGGCTGAGAAAATTCGTGGTGCCGGTCTTGACCACGGCCTTGAGCTTGGTCGTCGAAAACGCCGCATTGCCGGCGAACGCGATCTGCCGCACCGCGAGCTTGTCGCCTTCCTCGATCGCGAAGAGGAGATTGCTGTGAGCGACACCGCTTTTGCCTATCGGCTTGGCAGCGATGGTTTCTGGAACGACATGGACGTCGTAATAGCCGTGCTGCCGATAAAGCGCGATGATCTGCACAACGTCGCCTTGCACGATGGCGCGGGACAGCGGTCCATTCTCTTTTGATTGGATGATCTTCTTGAGATCGGCATCTTTGATCTTCTTGTTGCCTTCGAAGCCGATGACGCCGATCGTCGGATTTTCGACGACGGTGACGAGAAGACGACCGCCGGCGCGCGAAATCTTGACGTCTTTGAACAGGCCGGTGGCATAGAGGCGCTTGAGCGCGGCATCGACCGCCGTGGCGTCGAGCTTGCCGCCGGGCCCGGCGTGGAAAAGCGAGCGGATCATATCGGCGCCGATGTGCCGATTGCCCGCGACCGCGACGGACGGCGCTTCCCCCGGGGCATTGCCGGCGCCGGCCGCTGCGGCGTGGCCGCCAACGGCGATCGCAAGACAAGCGGCGAGAACGATCCCCCAACGACGCATGACGCGCGGCTCCCCTGGCCTACCGGTCAGGGAAAAGCCAACAAACCGCGGCGGCGGGAGCGTGACGGATTGTGTCGAAATCTGAGGCTTTGTTAAGGGCGCTTGCCATAAAGGTTGACGAGCGGGGCGGTTCTGCCGGCCGGCGCCGCGTTTGCGGCGCCATTCGATTTACCATTTTGCCCGACAACGCCGGGCAAAGCCGGAGGGGACGGACTCGAGCGCTGGCGCACTTTTGCCGATCCGGTACATCCGATCCGGACCTCACGCCGGCTTGAGGCCGGCGAGCTTGACCACGTTCGCCCATTTCTTGACTTCCGCGGCGAGGAATTTTCCGAATTCGCCGGGTGACATCGGCATTGGCTCGGCGCCGAGGCCGGCCAGTTGTGTCTTGACCTCGGGGTCGGCGATCACCGACCCAATCTCCCCGTTGAGCTTGTCGATGACGTCCACGGCAGTGCCTTTCGGCGCGCCGACGCCGTGCCACACGCTCGCCTCATAGCCTTTCACGAATTGGCCCACCGTCGGCACATCCGGCAGGATGTCCGCGCGCGTCGCTCCCGTGACGGCGAGAGCCCGCAACTTGCCGGCCTTGACGTTGGCGATCGACGTCGCGATCGGCGCGAACGTCACCTGCACACGCCCGGCGAGCAAATCCGGCATATAGCTCGACGTATAAGGAACGTGGACCAGGTCCACGCCGGCCATTTGCTTGAACAGCTCGCCGGCGAGATGCGGCGCGCTGCCGATGCCGCCGGACGCAAAATTGACCTTGCCCGGATTGGCTTTCGCGTATGCGATGAATTCCGGCAACGTCTTCGCCGGCACCGAAAGGCTGACCACGAGCACGCTGGGCGAGCGCACCGTGCCGGCAACAGGCGCAATGTCGCGGGTGATATCGAAATCGAGGTGCTGATAGAACGTCGCGTTGATGGCGTTTCCTAAGGTGACGTACAACAGCGTATAGCCGTCGGCGGCCGAGTGAACGACCACGTCCGCTGCGATATTGCTGCCGGCGCCCGGCCGATCGTCGATAATGACATTTTGGCCGAGCCGCTCGGTCAGCGGCTTGGCAAGTAGTCGCGCCACAATGTCCGGGGCAAGCCCCGCAGCAAAGCCGACCGTTAGATGGATCGGACGGCTCGGATAATCGAGCGCCCAACCGCTTGCCGGCAGCAACGGCACGGCCGCCATCCCGGCCGCCGCACACAACGACTGTCTGCGAGTCACCTGCATGGCTTTCCCCTAAGCGGCCGCCTTCCCCCGCTGGCGTTTAAACTACGTGATGTCGGTCATGGCGCGCAATGCGGCATAAGCCGCGGTTCGGCGGAGCGGACAACCGGTCTCGCTAGCCCGTCCGGTTCGATCCCACGGCCGCCTCAATGTTGCAGGTGCTGCAGAAAATCTTTCCCCCCGGTTCTGCTCGAAAACCTTCCGAGACCCGTGTCAAAGTCGTGCCCCAGTCGCCGCGCTGATAAACCGGATCCTCGTTCTCTTCCCAAACCGCCGCCCCTTTCTGTCCGCACTTCGGACAGACCACGTAGGCAATAAATCGCTCTCGCATGGCGTCAGTACTCGCTACTCTCTGGCCACGATTGAGACGATAGAGTTGTGTTTAGTTCTTAAATATGGCCGAGCGCAAATATTGTCGCGCGCCGCGCGCAATCGCCGGCCCATTTTTGACCGTATGCCGCCCGCGTTCTGACAGGATGCCTCTTTAGTCTCGGAGCCACGCGGGGCGATCTCGCCACTTGTATCGTCAGCATTGCTTTGTTGTGTCGCGTCGCGTGCCATGATCGAGCCGGTTAGCAGCGAACAGTTCACTCGTGCACTCGGCAATGCGATTTTGCTGGCATTGTGGCCGGTGTTGCCGGGACTGTTGCTCGGCTATCTCCGGCAATCGGTCGCGTTACGCCGCGTTCGGCCGGACTTCGTCCTGCGCCCATCCGAGAAGCGCGAATTGGACCGGGCGATACGGCTTTATCGCGAGGTCCGCAGCCGGCTCAAGACAATCGAGCGCGCCGACCAGGCTTCCAGCTTCTGGCGCCGCATCTTCACCGCGAACAACCGGATCGGCTCAGGCGACGCCGAGGAGTTCGAGGATTTGCAGGCGCACGCGGATATCTTGCGCGAGACCATCGTCCGCCTGCGGCGCCGTCCGCTGCGGCGGTTGCGATCCTGGATGCGCCTTGTCAGCTCGAAGGTCGCGTTGAGCCGCGCCTTGGCCGCCCATGTCGTCGGCTTTGCCTTGTTGCTCGTCGTCTTCCATGTTCCCGATCAGCCGGCCTTCGCGGGCGATTTGACCGGCGCCGCACGACAGGTGCTCGGCTGGTATCCGTTCGACGGACGCCTCTTCTACGCAAACGCCATTGCCGCGGGCTTTGCGGCCGGCGCCGCGCTCGTGTTCTATTCGTCGCAATGGGCGGCGCTGCGCCGGCAATATTCTTTCGAATTCTGTGCGTTCAGCGAGCTTGCCCACGGCGAACCCACTGCATCGATCGATCAAGCGGATAGCGACGAAGCCGATGGCGCGGATCGGGCGTGTGCGGCGGCGCATCGGACTGAAACGGACGCCGGCTGGTGCTCCGTGCTCGGCGTGCCGCCCTCGGCTACGATCGAAGAGGTCAAACAAGCCTACAAGAGCCTGATCAAACAAAGCCATCCGGATCGCGTGCACGGCCTGTCGCCGGCGTTTCGCCAGCTCGCCGAAACCGAAACGCAAAAGCTCAATGCGGCGTTGCGGCAAGCGCTGCTGGACGTGTCACCGCCGGACCCGGCGGCAAGCTCACCTGCTCAGGCCGCTTGACCCCGCGGCGCGGCGCCATTGGGGCGCGCTTCGTTGATGGCACCGACGGAGCGTTCGACCGCCGACCATAGCCGAGCAATCTCGGCACTGGCGAGCGATTCGGGCGCCGCCTCGCAGACGCTTGAGCCAGCGGCAAGCGTGAGCACATAGCCCGTGCGTTGACTGATCTGTCCCGCCCACACCGGAATCCCAAGCCGCTCGAAATAGGCCCGCGATTGCGTCACCGCCGGGGCTTCCTTGTCTTCGCGCTTGACCGGGGCGGCGTTGAGCACCACGGCATAGGGCTTGTTGCGCTCGCGCGCCGTCGCCACCGTCTCGCGCACCGCATTGAGATCGAAAAAACCCGGTCGTGCCGGAATAAGAACGAAAGTGGCGACGCGGATCGCTTCCAGCGCCACCACCCACATGCTCGCGGCGGTGTCGATGAAGGCCCATTCGTAGCCTTCGACCATCGCGGCAGCCAGCGCCCGGTCCACCCCTCGCGCGGCGCTGCGCAACGGCGGCTTGCCGTCGGAGCGCAGCGAGTGCCACAGCGTCAGCGAGCCCTGCGGATCGGCATCGATCAGGATGCTGCGGCGGCCGGCCTGATGGTGGGAAAAAGCGGCGAGCTGGGCGGTCAAAGTGCTCTTGCCCGCCCCGCCCTTTCGCGACGCCATCGTGATGATGTTCATGCGGGATCTCCCGATCGCCTGCCTCGGCAATGCTGCGGTAATTATGGTTAACGAATCGTTACCGCGGCGTTGCCGGCGCGTATCCGCACCCAACCGAACAAAACGACGACACGAGCTTCCGCCGGGCCGTAGACCGGTCTGCCCGAGAATCAAATACGGCGGTTGCGCCAAGCTTTAGCGAAACTTCGCCGCCTTGGGAATCGGCTGCGGCGCCGACCGCCGTACCCCACCTTATGCGGTGCTGCTGGTGTCGTCGGGAAGATTTTTCACGCTCTCGGCGACGATTTTCGTCAGTTGCATGACCGACTGGCTCAGCGCCGCATATTCGACGATGTCGCGCTGAACGCGATCGCCGTCGGCCTGCAATTTTTCGCGCAACGTCCGCAGGTCGCCAATGAGATTGTCGATTTGGCGCGTCGAGCTGCCGGAGACCCGGCGCAGCAAGCCGCCGAGATTGTTGGCGGTCATCTCGCCGTCGTTGCCGTCGGACTGGCGCAGCGAAGCGCCGCCTCGCGTCAGCTCGCGAATATTTCCTTCAACTTCCGTCTCGGCCGATTTATCGATCTCCGCCGATCCAAATGGCTTGGCAAAATTCATGACGCACCCTTACACGTTGTCCGCCCGTTGCGGGCGGCTCCACCGCGGGCAATGGCCGCATGAAAATGTGACGACTTCGCGGCCCGCCGCGAACCTACAAATGATCATAGTTCGATCATGCGACCGCCCGATTCCGTTGAAATGAATTATTGCGCCTATCGCGCGGTGCGGCGAACGAAACGCCGGGCATCGAGCGTGAGCGGTCGTTCAACGCTTTAGGGGTTTCTGCTACGTTTCTTTGTGTGTGTGTTTGCGTAGCGTGAGCCTGCCGCGCGGGGGTGAACATGGGGCCGTATCTGCGGCGCTTGTCGGAGCCATTTCGTTTCGTCTCACATAAACTCCTTGGCCTGTCGGCGGTTGCGGCGGTGGTCGCGGCCGTTACGATGTCGCCGGGCTTCGCCCAAAAGAAGCATGTTGTCGACGGCAACGCGCCGATCCCGGACAAGCCCGAGCTTGGCTCGCTCGGCGCCAAGATCAACGCCAACACGATTGCGGTCGTGTCCGGCAATATCAACGCGGCTTGGCTCACGCTCGCGTATGACTTGTCGGCGGTGCTCGACGACGGCAACGATTTCCGCGTACTGCCGGTGATCGGCAAAGGCGGCGCGCAGAACGTCCGCGACGTTCGCTACCTCAAGGGCATCGATCTCGGCATCACGGTCACGAGCGTGCTCGGCAAATTCCGCCGATCCGGCGAGCTCGGGGATATTTCGGACAAGATCGACTATATCACCAAGCTGTCAGACGACGAGATGCATGTCTTGGTGCGCGCCGATTCCGGCATCACGTCGCTCGATCAGTTAAACGGCAAGAAAGTCAATTTCAGCGACATGGGCAGCGCCACCGAGGTGTCGGCCGGCGACGTTTTCGAGCGCCTTGGCATCAAGCCGATCGAAGTCAACATGGGCCAGGCCGACGCTTATGAGAAGATGAAGAGCGGCGAGATCGCCGCGACGATCCAGTTCGGCGCCAAGCCGGCGCCGGCCATCGCGAAGCTCAAATCAGGCGACGGCATCCGCCTGCTTGCCGGTGCCCTATGACCAGCGCTTGCAGCAGGACTATCTGCCGGCGACCTTAACGAACAAGGATTATCCCGGCATCATCGGCGACGGTCAGAGCGTGGACACCATCGCCTACGGCGCGGTGATGATCTGCTACAATTGGCCGAAGGGCAGCGACCGCTACCAGCGGATCGCCAATTTCGTCGATCGCTTCTTCGCGCATTTTGCCGAATTTCAGAAGCCGCCGCGGCATCCGACCTGGCGCGAAGTGAATCTGGCCGCCGACTTGCCCGGCTGGAAGCGCTTTCCCGAAGCGCAGGCCTGGCTCGACGCCCATCGGCCGCCGGCGCCGGAGGCCTCGGCGCAACAGACCGATTTCGATCAGTTTCTGGCGCAACGCGCCGGCGGCTTGCCGGATTTGAGCACGCCGGCGCAGCGCGACGAGTTGTTCCGCGAATTCCTGCAATGGGACCAACAGCGCGGACATGACCAAAAGACCGGCGGCTAGCGCTGGTGGCGGCCGAGAACGCGCGAGAGCTACAGCGCGCGCGTGGTGTCGTCGAATAATTCCTCGACCGAATAGCGCCGCGGAATGATCTTCATCTCCAGCGCGTAGCTCGACATCAGCTCGAGCGCCGGCTTCACGGCTGCAAAGCCGAATGGAATGGTATCGATGGCGCCGGGCTTGGGCAGGCCGGCGGCCTTCTTGCCCTCGCTCAGCATGCGATAGACCTCGCGCACCGCGCCGGGATCGGATTTGGACAATTCGCTCTTCACCACGACCATATGGTTGACCGGCACGGTGCCGCTCTTTCTGTACCATTCCTGCGCCGCCGCGTCGGGATTGGCGATCACGCTTTTCAGCCGCGGATCGCTCGGCACGCTGCCGCCGAATATGCCGGCATCGAGCTCGCCGTCGAGCACCATCTTGGTGAGATCCTTGCCCTCGGGCGCGCGCTCCACGCCGGGCGGATCGCGATATTCCGGCACGTGGGCGTCCTCGAACGTGACCCATTTCACCTTGGCGAGGTCGAGGCCATAGTCTTTCCAGAGAATGCCGCGCAGCCACACCCCGGTGGTTTGCGAGAACGCCCGCACCCCGACCCGGCGGCCCGCCAGCATGTCCGGCGTCAGCGTGCCGCGCTCGGAATTATACAACAGCGTGCCGTGCTGAAAGCGGCCGAACATGGTCGCCGGAAGCAGCGTCAACGGCTTGCCATAGGCCTTGGCCTGGAGATAGGTGGCGATGCCATCTCGCTGACGTCGAACTTCATCTGGCGCACCATCATCAAGAACGCCTTGTTGATGGGATTGACCTCGGTGAAGCGCAGCGCCACCCGGTCGGATTTGATTTGGCCTTTCTTCAGCGGCTCGGTATGCGGGTAGGTGCCGAAGCAAGCGTCCAGCGTCTCGACTTTCTCGGCGGTCATCGTACTCATCTCGGCATACCTCCCAAACTTCACTTGCAAGCGCATTTCATCTTATGATCTGACGCCACGGTAAGCCAGTCCCCAAGCATCCTCCCCGCATCGCGGAGCATGACCCCTATGTCGAACGACACGACCCGCGTTCCGGCCGACCGGATCGCGGCCTTTATCACCCGCGCCTTCGTCGCCGCCGGCCTGCCGGGCGAGGACGCACGGACGCTGGCCGCCCTCATGGTCGAGGCCGACCTGCGCGGCAGCGACACCCATGGCGTGATCCGGCTGCCGCTTTACATACGCCGCCTTCGCGTCGGCGGCATTAACCCGACGCCGAACATCCGCGTGGTCGGCGAACGGCCGTCGACGGCCCTGATCGACGGCGACAACGGCATGGGGCATCTGGTGATGAACCGCGCCGCCGCGCTGGCGATCGCCAAGGCCAAGACCACCGGCATTGGCTGGGTCGGCGTGCGCATGAGCAATCACGCCGGCCCAGCCGCGCTTTACGTCACCATGCCGCTCAAGCACGACATGGTCGGGCTTTATTTCGCGGTCGGCAGCAGCAACCATTTGCCGCCATGGGGCGGCAGCGAGAGCTTGCTCGGCACCAATCCGATGGCGGTCGCGGTCCCCGCGCTCGACGAGCCGCCGATCGTGCTCGACATGTCGCCGACGGTTGCCGCATTCGGCAAGGTGCGACTCAAGGCGCAGCGCGGCGAACAAATGCCGGTCGGCTGGATGATCGACAGGCAAGGCCAGCCGCTCACCGATCCGAAGCGGGCCGACGAAGGACATCTGCTTCCGATCGGCGACTACAAAGGCTCTGGGTTAAGCCTGATCATCGGGCTCCTGGCCGGCGCGCTCAACCGCGCGGCGCTGGGGCGCGAAGTGGTCGACTTCGTCAAAGAGGCCGGCAAACCCACCAACACCGGACAGGCGATTGCCGCGATTTCAATCGACGCGTTTATGCCGGCCGACGAGTTCAAGCGCTCCGTCGACCGCCTGGTGCGTGACATCCGCAATTCGCCGCGGTTGCCCGGCGTCGAGCGCATCTGGCTGCCCGGCGAACAGAGTCATGCCAAGCTATTGGATCGCCGCGCCCACGGCGTGCCGATGCCGAAAGCATTGCGCGACAGCCTCGATGCCGTGGCCCGCGATCTCAATGTCGAATTGTTGAACTGACGCGCCATGGCGAGCAGCACACCCGTCGGCGTTGTCGGCATCGGTCTGATGGGCGAAGTCTATGTCCGCCGTCTGGTGGCGGCGGGTTTCGACGTCGTCGGCTATGACATCGACACAGCAAAGGCGGCCCGGCTGGCCGAATTCGGCGCCCACGCTGGAACGCTTGCCGAGATCGCCCGCGACTGCGAGCCGATCGTGCTTGCGGTCTTCAACACCGAGCAAGTCGAGGCGGTCGTCGAACGCGCGCTCGTCCCGGCCGCGGCCGGCAAGATCGTCATCTGCACCTCGACCTGCGATCCGGACCGCATTGCGGCACTCGGCGCCCGGGTCGGCGACACGCTGCGTTTTCTGGAGGTTCCGGTGTCGGGTACCAGCGCGCAGGTCCGCCAAGGCGACGGGGTCGGCTTGATCGGCGGCGATACCCGGATTGCAGAGGCCGCCGCCGGCGTGCTCGAGGCGCTCTTCCCCAGGCGCTTTCACATCGGCAAGATCGGTGACGGCGGGCGCGCCAAGCTTGCCATCAATCTCATCCTTGGGCTGAACCGTCTCGCATTGGCCGAAGGCCTGGTGTTTGCCGCCCGTCTTGGCCTCGATCCAGCGGCGTTTCTCGGCGTGGCGCGCTCCTCGGCGGCGGCGTCACAAGTCATGGACACCAAGGGACCGAAAATGGTCGCCGGAGATTTTGCTCCGGAAGGCCGCGTGCGCCAAACGCTGAAAGATACCCAGCTGATGCTCGACCAGGCACGCAAAGCCGGTCAGCAGCTCCCACTCCTTTCGATCCACGCCGAAGTCTTGCAAGCCTGCGTTGATTGTGGCGAAAGCGAGCAAGACAACTCCATTGTCATCGAAGAAATACGCCGCCGCAGCTCCCAATGATCCATAAAAGACCCCAGGTCATACCCATCACATTGAAAGAGCACATAAATTTGGGTTCGTTCTGCCAATCTGGCATTTCTCGCCCGGTTCACTTTGCGGAAACGAGGTGACGTCTCGTCATCAAATCGCGAACGGCACGATCTCTCCGCGCGGCTGCTTGGCGCTCGTACCGGTCGATTTTGATCAGTTCTGGCAAGACCCGCGTCATGGCCGCAGTCGGCTGATCTAGCGGCGTCTCGCCAGCCATCTCGGCCCCAGTCATCGACAATGCGGCTGTGTTGATCATTCCAACCCTCAGCCGGCGGATCCGCTCGAGATCAAGCTCCGCCCGGACGATCATACGGACGAGCTCGAAGTCGATGAAGTTGCTGTCAGGCTCAAGGAATTCTCGCGCTAGGGTTTCGATGCGGGCCAAATCGTCCGCATCGAACGTTGCCCGGGCGAGACCGTGCCGCGCAGCATTGCGCCGTGTTCGACATTTGCCGGCTGCGCTGCGTGGCCCGGTGCTCTTTGCTGCATTGCGTCGATTGGCAGCGATTTTACTGGCGCTAGTCATAGTAAGTAGCGTTCCTATTCTTGGATACCGTCCAACCCTGGAGGAAATCATTGACGTGTCGCGCGCAGGGCACCGGGATTTCAAATGGTCACTTGTTCGCGTCCGCGCGACTGTCGCCCGCAATGTGGCGACGAAGCAAGCCCCGATATTCTGCCAATGCACGAACTGCCCTCAGCCGGCGCGATTCTACAGAGGCGAGTAGACGGTCGAACTCCACAAGCTCTGAACTGCACCTTTTCAGAACATTCGCCTCGATCGCGGTCACGTCGAGCCCGTAATCAGCAAGCCGTTTAGCAACACGCTCTTGCACGTGCGGGTCCGAAAACCACCCAAAGGACATTTCCTTCGCTTTGTCGGCAAACTCCCATGCATCACGGTCAGGACGGCAGAGGAGGCCGGGAAGGAAGAACTCGAGGACTTCACGAAAAGCCCCATTGAGCAGCGCCACCTTTGCCCGACGCAGCCGCCGGATATCCCATTCCAGGTGACCGATGTCGGTGAGGTACATCCGCTCGATAGGCCCCTGCGGACCGATTTCTTTCCGTAAGGAACTCCGCAGTCTCCTGTATTCCTTGCGTGATTCGGTAATGAGCAACGGAGCCGGAGAAGAACCGGAGCGGCCGGATTTCGAGTTTGGCGCCGGCTTCGGAGGTCGGAATTCTGAAAGCGGCGAGATCGAGGAAGATTCGGTAGCCACTAAATTATCATTTTTCGACATTTATTTATTTCCTGTGGAGTCGTGACGGTATTGCCACGCTTTTCACAACAACAAACTTTATTTGAGTATTTTCGAGTGACCGCCAGCGCGTCACCTGCCTGAAACCTTTAATCCCGCGCTGATTTCTGAGCCGCACCGCTGACGGCTCCTGAGCTGCGGCATCGGCGCGTCGAGAGAATTTATGGCATGCGAGAGCGGGAAAATGGCGCTACGGATGTCGCCCGCGGCGACCAAAACGCTGCCGATTTGCGGATCCTTTACGAGCACGGTCGGCTTGCCAGCGACCCGCACGGCAACGCGGCAATGGCCGTACGCACAGTGCAACCGAGCGCCCCGTTTCAAGCGCGCGGCAAACGCGTAGGCGCAAAAGCCCTCGGTGCTGACGAACGCGACGTCGTTAACGACATCATCAAAGTTAATGCTCGCCATACGCCAATGTGACAGAAGTGGGTCCCACAACCAAAAGTTGCGATAGCATTTGACTAGTTTTTTCATCCCGGGAGCTCTTAAAAGCGCGTGGTCAATGATATTCATAAAGATAAAGGTAAAACACGCGAGGGCGGCATTGGTTCTGTGAGAGGCCAGAAGAGACGCCGGGCTGAAACGCGGCAATCACTCGATAACAAATTCTTGAATGAAGGTCCAAGAATAGCTATATTTATCAGTTTGTTTCATCGGCGTCATGCGCACCTAAACGAGCATGGGTAGGGGCCGCATTTAACACCTTATGAAGTCGCAAACCGAATCATTTTGGTCTCGTCGCGTTCTGCTCCAACGATTCGATTTTAAGTGGAGGTAAAAAGATCTCGACTGTCGTTCCACGTCCCACCTCCGATTGACAAATGATACGACCATTCAAACTCAGAATAATATGACGCACTTTCGCTAATCCGAACCCAGAACCCCAGCCTTTGGTCGTGGCGAATGGTTCAAATACCCTTGTCGTCAGCTTGCTGCAGTCGCAGGCTATTTTCAGGTCGGCGCCCTCCGGGAAAGCCACGGTCCGGATGATGCGGACAGATGGACGCCGTCGAGATAGGCTCCGGCCCTGCCGAGGTCTCATGCCGGGGCGCTGCGGCAACATCGCTTCGCAGGCTTCGCCGCGGGCGACGAATTTCGGCGATGCCGGGAAACAGCTCCACTTGAGTGAAATTCCGTGCCAATTTCCGATCAAAGTCGTCTTTTTACGACAATGATTTCGAAGGGTCTGTAGTTTTACCTAACAGCTGAGGCTGGCAGGGCAACGCTGGTGCTTTTCGGTTCCGGAATACGGCCATGACTTTCACCATGCGGCGTGAAAGCCGGAAAGAAGTCGGCCGCAAGGCCTGGCTCGATATTGGCGGCGGCAGGCCGCTCCTCGCCTGTACACTGATCGATATTTCGTCCAGAGGGGCCAAACTCGCGCTCGAAGATGCGCCGCAAGTTCCGCTAACCTTTGGTCTTCGGTTGACGCACGGCGGAAAGACGGACTTCACCTGCCAGATCGTGTGGCGCAGTGCCGACGCCCTCGGCATCGCCTTTGCCAAGACAGTGAACGAGGAGGGCGGCGGCTGATTGGCCGAGCGGAGCGACGGCTATCGAGAGGGAACGAAATGGCGAATTTCATCCTGTTGATGACGGTCGTGCTCGCGGCAACGAGTTTTGTGTCTTACACCGCCCAGGACATCGCGGCCGCCGGCTACGGCGAAGCTTGGGCGAGTAGCGCTTGCTCGCTGGCGCCGTTCGCCTGTCAAGACCCGCAGCTTATGGCTTATGTTTCGGCCGGCTTAGCGGGCATGTGGATACTGATGAAATTTGTCGCGGCGCTGCGCGATTAGCTGTGCTGCAGCAATCGTGCGTTGGCGCAAATGACAGGATCATCGGCTGTTCAAGAAACGTTTTTCAGAGTTTAAATTGACAGCTTGGCCCCAGTGGCTCGCTGCTCACGCGAATATGCGGCATCCTCAGGGTGACCACCGACATGTTTGCGTCGAGGCCGATGTCCTCGGCCAGACCTCGAAACCGACCGCTCGCGAACAGAAAGGCACGGCAAATAACACGAAACAGCTCCTAGGGGGTTCGCCGCGTTGCTTGCGCTTTATGCCGCGCAGTGCAAAACTTCGATTCGATCGTCGGAGGGCTCGGACAATGCGAAGAAGCGTTGATGTGAATGAGCTTATTCGATTGACTCCTGGGTTCGCTCAAATCGTGCGTTCCGACTTGTTGTTTTTCGAACAAGTCATACAGAACGTAGCGGTCGACGCTTCAATTCCGGCGGGTCCGCGGGAGAAGCTCGAGGCGATAAGCAAACACTTGGCAAATATCGCACAACGTGCCAAGCAGTTCATTCAGATTACAAATACTGCTTACCTGGTGCCCATCAACGCGAGAAAAAACATCCTCGGGTTGGAGTCTCTTCCTTCGGCAAATGTTAGGAGATCACGAGCTGCAATTGAGCATCGCTGAAGATCTCTGGCCAATCAAAGCCATTAGCGAAGCGCAGTTCGAAGAGATATTGCTTTATCTTGTGACTAATTCACGCAATGCCATGCGAGACGTCGGCACCGTTCTGCTACGTGCTCGAAATGTCTCTGAGGGCAAAAGCGGGATGAGCCCTACCGAGAGGGATTCAGAGTACGTTTCCATTGAAATAATTGATTCAGGCGCGGGTATAGCGGCTGATATTGTTGATCGCATATTCGAGCCGTTTATTTCCGTGAACGGAAAGCCGGGCTCGGTCTCATTGGCGTCGATCAACTTTGCTGTCGAAAGGCTTGGGGGCCGCATTAACGTCGAGTCAGAGGTCGGGAAAGGAACTAGGGTTAACGTATTCCTGCCTCGACATCGGTTCGGCAAAGAAGCCGAGCTTGCGGGCGTCGCTTGATAAGCCAATCAATTCATGACTTCAGCACTACAACGAACCCCGTGGGGCAACCGGCTAGAAGACGCCGATTATGATGCTCAATTACGATCGCGCAAGCTCGCCATGGCGGCAAAGCCGGAAAACTCAACCCTTCGATGAGCCAAAGGCCTGCGCCACGATTATATCGGCTCCAGCATCGACCGCTTCGCGCGCATGGTCCATGCACTGGATTTGGCAGCTCCGCTAACAGATCCACAGCCTAGCGAGTCATTTGAAATTCGACCGGTGGCAGAAATTCGATACTGCGGGACTGAAGCGGTATTTCGTCGTTGTCGCCTTCGCCCGCGATCCTCCGCCAGATGCGGTAACTCAATTCCGAAAATGGGGCCGCGTTGAGAAACCCATGAGCAAGTTCAGCGCGCCTCTGCCAAAACTGCCCAGGATCTGTGCCGACGAGATAAGCATCGACCAAGACATCGACCTGCCTCGGAATATCACTACCCGTCAAAGCGACGAGATGTTCTATCGTTCTTTCGCTGTCGAGTCGCCCCATGAAGGAATGGTCGCCAATACGCTTCGACTGTCAAAACGAATTCATCCGTTTATTCACAGGAATCAATATTCTCGCGCCATAACCCTAAGCATCGGGATTCGTACAGATTATAGCCTCCTGCCACGGAGAAGCCTCGCTTTGGTGGCCGCTTGGCTACTTCTATTTTGAGGACATGCCACCGTAGCGCCGACCGGCCACAAAAGAAGGAGCGGGCAATGGAACAGACCGTGACTGCCACATGGGGCGAATTGCTGGCTGGTGCTTCCGCCCTTACAATTTTCATGGTCGGGGGGACATGGGCGGTAATGGGCGTCTTTGTGAAAAACCTGCAAGGCAATTACAGGATCATGCAAACGCAAGTGCGCGAAGCACAGGTCGCAATCAACGGTCTCGCCATTTCCGTAGCTGAAATGAAAACATCAATACCCACGATCGTCGGCGGCCAAAACGAAATGCTTGATAGCCTGGATAAATTGCACAGTGTGGTCGATGCCGTGGGCGACAATGTTGCACGCATTACAACTTTTTTGGGTCACTTAGCGGGAACGCCGCCCTCGTTTCCCTCCGATCTCAAGTAGCTCGTTCGACCCGAGCAAGGCGATGCTAGGGCTGAGAGGTTCGTGACCGCGGTGTTTGCGCACATGAGTCCGACCCCGGCGGAGTGTTAGGATCGGCCGCCGCAATAGCGCGCCCCGCCGCATAAAAGGCCAAAGTGCCAGGGGGCTTTGAGGGTTCACGTGAGCCTAGCTGAAATGGGCTCGAAACGACAATACCCTCGTCTATGATAGACAAAATGCTCGAGGTTGGCGCGCCACCAGCGAAACCTACTGTCCGGAGTCCAGCCCGCCGCTATTTGCCCGCTTTATGAGCTGTTTGATCGGCGTCCGCAGCACGGCAAGCTCGCACTCTAGTTCGGCCAGTCGCTTCGCGAGCTCATTTGACAACTCGTATGCGCCGGAACTGGCATCAACAAAGGAAAGTCCAGCCTCATCGCGATGCCGCCATCCGACACGCGCTTGCCAGGTCCGGTTCTTTTGTGGCACGCTGAACTCAACCGTGCTGGGCAAGCTCACGGCGTCCGAGACGATAACGCGCGCGCCCGTTTCGGACAAATCGCGAATTAGGCATTCCACAGACAGGTCGCGATTATTGAAGAAGATACGGCCGCGCAAGAAATTTTTCTGTCGCGCAGAACGCCGACGATCTTTGGCCTGCTCGCTAACTGCAGCGGACACGATCGGCGGTTCAGCGTCGAAGTCGGCCTCCAGTACCGTGGCCACGCTTTCGATCGCAGGATCCGGATTCGCCGGATCGAGATCGTCCGCTACCAGGATAGACGGCGCGTCTTCGCCGTCGATCCGCTGTAGTGGCTTTGGCACCGAAAATACTTTGTCGTACGTTGGTGGCGCGGAAGCGCGGTCTGGAAGCACGTCGACAAAAACCGAGAAGACCCGGGCAACTTCAGTTTTGATGTGCTGATTGCCGTTGATGAAGTCCGTCCTGATCCTCTCTGGCACCCTGGCCAGCAAGGACATCAGATCGGGGCGTGCGGCAATCAAAGCCGCTAGCAGGGTATCGTTCTGGGCGCGTTTCGCCAAGGAACAGAACGCAGCCAACGAGAGGCGTGCTCCTGGGTTTTTCACCGTGCTCCAAACGATCTGCCTGCTGCCACGTTCGATCAGTAAGTCGGTGAGAGTTTCACTAAGCACGCCACGCCAGGAGATCGCCAGCAGATGCCTGTGCCCCTTGGTACGGACGCTATTCAATAAGGTAGCCTCGTCGAGGCGCGGAGAGCGCGCGAGAACCGGGCAGGCAACCTCGATCTGCTCCGCGTTTGCTAGCATTCGGGTAATCCTGGCGGGCGCATTGTCGACCCGCGCCAGACGCTGGGCAAGCGACACCAGCACCGAGGTGTCGGCTTCCGCTGCGATTCTGCTCAGCAAGTCATCGAACAGATCAATCAACGGCTCGGGATATTGTGCGGAGCCTTGAACAAACAGATCTGCAAGGCGCAGCGCCATCCCCGCTCGCCGCTCCGCTGAGCCGCGCGCGATCGATAATTCCAGAGCGAGCAGAAGGGTAAAGCGCTCCAGCATGATACCTCGAAGGAAAAGTCCTAACGCCGCCTAACACCTTTGCCGATAGTCTTATTTGATACTTATTGCTTATTCGCTAAGCCCCGGCGTTCGACGCGCCTGACCGAAGCCGACCTCGGGAACGTTAAGGCCAAGCAGGGTCTGCTGCACGATGCTCACTCAATTTGACTGCCGTCAAACGATCGCGATTTTCGACGGCAAATCCGAGGGGTCGGCGAATGCGTGGGCTGTCCTCATCACCCATGTGTCTTAGCTACAGCGCCATCAGCCGCGTTCCCGGGCACACGCCCGAAGGCAGTTCTTCGAGCTCGCCGACATCGCCGCCAACGCCCGGCGCGGCAAGAATGCAGCGGCGATCTCGCCGATCGCGCTGGAGGCGGTCAAGCGCATCGACGCCCTGTTCGACATCGAGCGCGGCATCAACGGGCTGAGCGCCGAAGAGCGGCTGCGGGTGCGCCAGGAGCAAAGCGCGCCGCTCATGGCCGCCCTTGAGTCCTGGCTGCGCGAACAGCGCTCGCGCCTGTCGAACTCGTCCTCGGTCGCCAAGCCGATCGACTATATGCTCAAGCGCTGGGACCGCTTTGCCAAATTCGTCGATGATGGCCGAATCTGCTTGACAATAATGCGGCAGAGCGAGCGCTGCGCGGTTTTGCGCTAGGCAGGAAGTCGTGGCTCTTCGCCGGTTCCGAACGCGGTGCCGATCGAGCGGCAGCCATGGCAACGTTGATTATGACGGCAAAGCTCAACGACGTCGATCCGCAAGCCTGGCTCGCCGATGTGCTCGCGCGCATCAACGATCACAGTATCCACAGTCTCGATCAGCTGCTGCCCTGGAACTGGAAGATGCAGCCTGCCAAACTGGCGGCATGACGAGTCCGATCACCCACAGCGCTGCATCCGATAGCTTCAACGAGATCGCCACCGTTCGCATCGAGCTGCGGGATACCGCTCCCTTGATCTGGCGTCAGGTCGAGGTGCCGACTTCAATCACGCTCAAGAACCTGCACGACATCATCCAGGCGGTCATGGGATGGTTCGATTATCATCTCTGGGAGTTCACAATCGACAGGCAAAGATACGGCCTGCCGATGGACGAGGACTGGGGGACCACGCCTCGCATCGCCGCGGCCAAGGTGCGGCTGCGCGACGTCCTCAATCCGCGAAAGACCGTCATCGATTACACTTACGATTACGGCGACAACTGGGAACATCGGCTCACCGTAACTCATGTCCGCGCTGGCGAGCCCGGCGTCTCCTATCCGCGCTACATCGGCGGCGAACGAAACGGGCCGCCTGAGGACTGCGGTGGCATTCCGGGCTTTTACGAGTTGCTCCAAGCGCTCGCTGACCCTTCCCATCCGGAGCATGCTGAACTCATGGAATGGGCAGGCGACTACGATCCCGATACATTTGATGAGCTCCCTATCAAGTACGCCCTCAGTCGCATTGCAAACCGACGCAATGCCGCCAGGGCGCGGCTCGCAAAGAAATCGGCTGCCGGACCGCCGCAATCAAAAGCAAGGTGACCGCGGCCTTCATCGGACGGTTACGTCGGAATAGACGCGGAGCGCGTCGCTGATCGAGGAGCCGAGCTCGTTGGACTGCATGATCAACGTAGCGAAGGAGCGCGCCTCTTCCAGCCCAAGCCGATCGCCGAGACGCTCGAGCGAAGCAAGATCCTTTAGCGTCGCAGCCAGTGATCAAGCGTAACCATAATCCGTAAGCTTGACGTCAAACTTTGTATGGAACGCCTCACCGGACATATTGCTGCCTATCGAGCGTCTAATATAAAATCCGAATGCAAACCTGCACTTGGGAACCTCGACACGACGTCGCTCTCAAATGTAAGTCCCGTTTCGGGATAATCGGGCATGGATAAACCAAAAGATATTTTGTTCAGAGCGATGCCTGAACACCTCTCGAACGAAATATTTTTCGTATCAGAGAATAGGCCACCTTTCTTACGCAAAAGGACTAGAACGACGTGCCGATGCACAAGGCGCATCCGCCGTGCTGTGCGGCGGCAGCGATTTTACTACTAGCGATGCGCTCTCGTTAGTTCCCGTATCCATAGATGAGCCCGGCCCGAACTGGATGGTTCAAAATGCCGCTAGCGGATTTTACCCAGGCCGCTGCCACGTTTGCTATCGGATCGATAGGCTGGTTCGGGTTAAAATCTCTGGCCGTCCGATATGGGAATTTTTTAGCCTCCGAGGTGAGCTTCGGCAGTTCATGCTTCTGCACTGCGATGACATTGATGAAGGTCAATTGATCAATCCGGAACACGCGGCTGAGTGGCAGAAAACGGTCGTATCGACCCGAACCACTTTCAGCGACTTCGGGACCCGGTTAAGTGCATTCGAGCAGCAGAAGCCGTTCGCGTCTTGGGTCGTAAGAAAAATGGGCTTCAATCTGGCCAAGGCCGCCTGGGATTTAAGAAGCCTGGGGATGATCTATGGAAACGACGGCGAGGGTCATAAAGGGAACCGTTTTAACGAAATGGGTGCGGCCCTAAAATTTCAGATCCACCTCAAGCAGCGCTAGTTCATATGACGATCAATCGAGCCGACGCGGCGGCATCATTGCGCGATTGCGCTAACACTCAAGCGTTCGCCCGTGTAAGGATTATAGTGATCAAAATCACCGAACCAGACAGACTAGCGGATCGGAAGCCGAGCACGCCTCCACGGGTTCCAAGAATTGTTTCGAACGGTTGGGGGATGATTTGATAAGCCGTAGCGAGCAAAGTGAGCAAAAGACAGGACCGGTCCCTAACACTTCGTGGAGAAAAAACTCGGTGGCGAGTCAACACTGTTCCAACAAGCGGCGGAAACTGTGTCACAATTAAATTAAGACGCTTCTAGGCGATGCGACGTAGGCCTATCGCTCTGAAGTTTCGTGCTTTATCGCGGTCATTCGGCTCCGCCATGGTATTACCCGTTGCTTGAGGATCAATACTCTCCCAGATAACTGATGGCAGACCGCCATCGTCATCATTTATTTGAGATTTTTTCTCGACCTCTGGGTCAACGTTGGATTGATTGGCATTGGATGTGAGCGACGCCTCCAGAGCAACAATCGAGGCCGACAATTCTTGTGAATCCCTCATCAAGCCGCTGAAGCCACTAGAAAGCGCGTCGATTCGATCCTCCAATCCTTTCAGCAATGCATCCACCACGCCAGCCCGGTAAGCATAAAATCGGTTTTCATCCGATAGCTGGTGTTCCATATCTGTCTGGGAGTGGGATAATTTGTCTATTGCTGATCGCAAGTCCAAAACTTCCTTGTCTTTTGGTCCATAATGATCCTTAATACGTCTAATGTTTTCTGTCCGATCATCCAGCTCATCTAGGCGAGAGCGAATCTCGATTATCGCACGCAGTAGCGCATTAACTCCGGCGGCCTGATCGATAGAACTGGCGACCTGCCCGGCTTTTGAGATTTCGTCCTGGATCGCCAACAGATCGTTTCGAAAGCTCTGATTCTCCAAAACGACCAGCCTTTCAAGATTTTCATGCGTAAGCGCCACCTGTCTTTCACGAATGATGCCCCAGCTTGCAAGTAGAAGTGCCGCTGCGGACGCAAGGGCGCAGCCAACCGTCCAAAGATATAGGCCCAATTTCACCGCCCCGTGGTGGTTCTTCAAAGAATCAACTACAATCAACATGATAATAGGCACTCGTGGCGTCGTCTACAGATCGTCTCAGATATCAGTGGGTGGCCGAAGAAGCTATTAGAGCTTGGCCCCGGAAATCTGCACAGGAGGATAAGTGGAGTTTTGCCTGAAGAGGGGCACGCTGTGCCCTGCGAATCAGGAGCGAGCATAAAGAGACGAACGCGTTGGAACGGAACAAAGCCGTTAAGGCGAGGGTGGCGCTTGCCGCCGTCAAGGAGGATCGGACGTTGCTACAGCTTGCTGAGCAGTTCGACGTTCACCCGAATCAGGTCACAGCGTGGAAGGCGCAGTTCGAGGGCGATGCTGCCGATGTGTTCGGTCCGGGCAGCAGGAACGGAGCGGCACAGCCTGCCATCAACGTGAAGTCATTGCACGCCAAGATTGGCGACTGACACTGGGAGAACGGTTTTTTAGAAGGTGCGCTCACCAAGGCGGGATTGCTGAGCGCAAAGCGATGATCGACGTAAGCACAATCTGCCGATCACCAGGCAGCAGAGGTTCTGAGCTGCGGATTCCGACGAAGTCGCCCGGGTATAACGGGATATTGGCGCCCGGGATTCCTGAATGATGCCGCCCACCGTAACGGAATGATGCCGCCCGGGTCGCGAGCCTCGCTGGCCGATGGTTTTGTGTCACCGGCGACGACGTTTGGTCAAGCCTTTTGGTTTTGCTTACCGCGGGTGCGACGCATGCTTTCGCCGACGAGTTCAATGCGGTGGGCGTTGTGAACGAGACGGTCGAGGATGGCGTCGGCATAGGTCGGATCGCCGATTATTTGGTGCCATCGGTCTACCGGAAGCTGGGAGGTAATCATCGTGGAGCGGTGCCCGTAGCGTTCCTCGAGGATTTCCAGAAGATCGTGCCGGGCGGCGGCGTCGAGCGGCTCCAAGCCCCAATCATCGAGAATGAGCAGATCGGCGCGGCCCAGATTGCGCAAAAGACGCGGATGGCGTCCGTCGCCACGCGCCAGGGCGAGGGCCTCGAAGAGCCGGGGCACGCGTTGATAGAGGACCGAATGGTTGTCGCGACACGCCTTGTGGCCGAGCGCCGAGGCTAGCCAACTCTTGCCGACGCCGGTTGGGCCGATGAGCGCCAAATTATCGTGAGCGTTGATCCATTCGCCCTCGGCCAGCTTTTGGAACAGGGCGCGGTCAAGACCGCGGGGATTGCGATAGTCGATGTCTTCGACGCAGGCCTGCTGGCGCAATTTGGCGACGCGCAGCCGCGCCGCGAGGCGCTTGTCCTGTCGCCATGATACTTCGCGATCAAGCAGGAGCCCCAGCCATTCGTGATGGCCAAGGCCGTCGGCTTCACCGCCGGCCGCGATCTCGGCGAAGGCCTTGGCCATGCCATGCAGGCCAAGGGCGTGAAGCTGGTCGAGGGATGGATGTTTGAGCAAGTTCGTCTCTCCTAATTGTAGTAGCGCGGACCACGGATGTTGGAATGCAGAATCGGCGTTGCGTCCGTGGCGCGCTTTTGCGCGGGACGCCGATCGAGGTGGTTGTCGAGGATGGATTTGACCGAACCGTAGGTGCGCGCGCCGATGTCGATGGCGCGCTCCGCTGCGGCTTCCAGACGCTTGGCGCCATGGGGACCGGCCAACCGAACAATGCCGAGACAAGCGCGAAAGCCCTGTTCGGGATGCGGACGCTGTTCGAGGATCAGTTCGCAGAGCGCCGCCGTCGCCGGTCCGATCAGGCGTGCGTCGGCGCGGATACGCTCGATCGTCCAGCCGGCGTATCGCCGATGGCTGGACGGCATGTGTTCCGCCACCGTCGTGTGTTTGTGATTGCCGCTCATGCGCATGTGCACGGCGATCCGCTCGCCCTTGAGGAAGATTTCGACCGTCCGCGCGGTCAGCCGCGCATCCACCTCGGCGCGGGCGAAGCGATGGGGAACGCTGTAATAATGGGCGGCGACCTCGATGTGATAATCGATGCCAACGCGGCATGTCCGCCATTCGGAGAACTCGTAAGGTTCGCTCGGAAGGGATTTCAGCGCCGGACGATCGATCTGTTCGAGTAATTGCCGGCGCGTCACGCCGAGCCGCCGGATCGGGCGCTCTTCGTTCAGATGCGTCATCAGCTCGCCGATCGCCGCGTTGACCTCCGCCAGGCTGTAAAAAGTTCGATGGCGCAGCCGCCCGAGAAGCCATCGCTCAACGATGAGCACCGCTTGCTCGACTTTTGCTTTATCCCGCGGGCGTCTTGGCCGTGCCGGCAAAATGGCGGTGTCGTAATGCGCCGCCATCTCAGCGTAGGTTCGATTGATCTGAGGATCGTAAAGACAAGCCTTGATCACAGCGGTCTTGGTATTGTCCGGCACGAGCAAATGCGGAACGCCACCAATCGTCTCGAAGGCGCAGACATGGGCGGCGATCCAGTCGGGCAGCGCCTGCGTCCAGCTCGCATGCGCAAAAGTAAAGCTCGACGCGCCGAGCACGGCGACAAAGATTTGCGCCTTGCAGATTTCGCCGGTCAGCCGGTCGATGACGACCGCAACCCCATCGCCGGCGTAATCGACGAACAGCCGCTCGCCCGCCGCATGCGTCTGCCGCATCGTCGGCGACAACTTCGATTCAAAGCCGCGATAGAGCTCGCAAAACCGCGAATAGCTGTAACCGCCGGGGTTGGCCGCGATATATTCATCCCACACGATCACCAGGGTGACGTGCTTGCGCTTCAACTCCCGATGAACCGTCGGCCAATCCGGCTCGGCGTGCCGGCGATGGCCCCGTTTGCCCCCGTGATTGGCGTAAAGCGCCGCCTCAAGGTCGCCGTCGCTCATGCCGTTCGGCAACGGCCAACCCAGCCCGCCGCCAGCGAACCGCCGCAACGTCCCGCGCACCGTCGAGGCGGCCACGCCCACACGACGCGCGATTTCTCGCGTCGGAAGGCCAGCGGAAAACTTCAAACGAATGATCTCGCGCGCCTGGCGCATCGCAACTCTTTCCGCTGGCATCGATCGCTCCCATGGATTTCCAAAGGAGGGACCCTAAACAGGCCAGCGGAGGCGCTCGTCCCCGTTCCATACCCCGGGCGCGATTATCCCGTTATGGTGCGCGGCATCATCTCGTAATGGTGGGCGACATCATTCCGTTACGGCGGGCGACATCATCTCGTTATCATGGGCGGCTTGGGCAGGAATCAGCAACTGATAGCCTGCGAGTTGGAGGACGTGCAGGTGCAGGTGTTTAAAAGCCTAGTGGAATCCTACCGTTCGCTAAATCGTGTTGGCGAGATAGCCCGGCAGGTTCGCGACGTTAGCACCAATCCGTCGTGCCTCGATCTTACCGAGGAGCTTCGCCGCCGATTGCCACCCGGCCTCCTTTTCGTAATGGACTAGCTGCTGCCCGTCGCCCTCCCACATGCGATAATCGACCAAGACGGCGGCGAGGGGCGCCTCAGTTGTCATGCAATCGCGGTGGAGTGCGGCGATACGTAAGCCAATCATCACCCTCGGCCGCAGGCAATTCATGCTGGCAGACCTCGCACCGCGGCTCAGCCGGCGGCCGGACGTGGTGGCGTACAACCTCATAGACCGTCCGGCAGACGGGACAGGGATAGAGCATGTCCGTCAATGGGTCCCAACCTCCTCGGTTTTGCGTCCTGCCGGTCCGGCCGGTCGCCGCATTGGCTCAAGATCAAGAATCCGGCGGCACTGGCTCGGCTGCGAAGGCATTCTCAAAAAACCGACGAAGAGCGCAGACGATGCCGCGATTGGCTGTTTCCGTTCATGCGTGAAAACCAGCCGAAGTTTCTGACCAAGACAGAACTTCGTGATGCCGCGATGCGACAACTCAAGGTGCCGAAAAATTCCTTCGATTTCGCGAAGATAAGCGCAATCGAGGATACGGGGCGGCATGATTGGTATGAATTGTTGCGTCGTCGTTTCCGAACCAAAAGTTCATTCCATTAGTTGCCCGCGCTGAGGTCCGTTATACGACGGCTCGGGAACATGAGTTGGACGTCACGCCACTTCCGGGAACGGCCAATAACGGAATTCAGTGTCGGGGATCGAGAAATTCCATTTTGGCAGCGGAAATGGACTCGCTGCTGGGACCACCACCACATGCCTGCTCGACGAAAATTGTGCTCGCAGGTCGCTGTCCGGCGCGGCGCCGCATGCGGAGGATATGCCCTATGAGCGCGATCGTCGTCTCGAGGACGACCGATCAGCCGCCGCCAAAGTGGGTTCGCTTCGCCCGCGGAGTCGCTCCCGCTCGACGTGACGCCTGTAGGCGCGCCTTCGTAGCTCTTCTGTCTGGTTGCTGGAGGTTTGCAACGGCCGAACCGCCCCCGCTTGCCACCGAGCTGGTAATCGACGCGTGGGGCAGTTGCTGAAGTATTTGCCTTGCAATCTCTCTCAGCAGCACTTGACGTTCCCCGTCGGGTAATCGCTTGCACGCTTCCAGCGCCGATTTAAATCGGCCGACGGCAATCCGATAATCCAGTGTCTCGACGAGCGACGGTTGAGGATCCTGCATGGCAAAACTCCACTACTCCACTACTCTTACGCTTTCGATGCGCCAACAAATCTGGTCCTGGGGTTGCTTTCATGGCGACCGCGGCCCCAATCGCAAACCGATCGCGATATTTATCCCTTGTGACTTTTTCGCAACGCACCACCTTGTTCCAACCCGCTTCCCGCCAATCCTGCCCCGCCGGCCCAAAAGCTGCCCAACTCATACCTCAAGTTTGAGCGCCCAGCATAACAGTCGGGTAGGTCTAACCTTGGGATACGGACGAGCCTTGATGCACGGGGTCGCTCCCCGCAGGTGCGGTCAAGTAGCCTATCCATTGTTAGGCGGAGGGGCCGGGGGTCGCTCCCCCGGCGTCCTCTAGCAGTGCAATCACTATACCGCTGCGTCTCTGCTCGTCCTCGCTTTTGCAACGTCGTCTGCCCGTCCGAACAAATGCCAGTTAAATGCACGCGGAGGTTCGATGATATCGATATCCCCGCCCGCTACGTTCGGCGAGCGGACGTTGATTTCAATCTAAGAGGCACGTACGCTTTCGAACTTCTCAGAGGGAATCTGATACGATTTCGAACTTCCCATAGGAGACCTGAAATGCGCAGGGCTTTATTATCGACCTTAATCGCGGCTTCTGTTCTGTCAGTTCCGATACCGAGTGGTCCAGCGAGCGCGAGTCCGTCGGCCCTTGGCGCCGTATCCGGGAACCTGGCCAGCGTCAAACAAGCGCGCTTGTTCTGCAGTTGGCAAGGTTATTTCGAGTGCGTGCGCATCTGCCCGGACTATCGCCGACCACATCGTTATTGCCAACCGCTCATTTTGGGATTGCCCTGGGTATAACCCCCCGGGTTGCAAGGGCGATGCTTGCAGCGCCGCTTCGGCTCGGTTTACCGCGTACCTCGCATCGCCAGCCGGTCGTTGATAGAGCGGGTTGATACAATTATCGCGCAGCCGTTTGCTGGAACTTGCGTTTGGCCTCACACGACTGCGCAAACCGATGCTGCGCCCGACTGCCGGGCACGTATCGAGATTACAGAACCAGATACGCGGAGGCACCGGCACCTGGGCCTGAGTTCCGCAGAAGGCAAGGAATGATAATGATTCGGTGCAATGCCGGCGCCATGAGCTCGCCTGAGACAGTCATTGGCTCCTCTGGGCGATCCGCGAGCACCAGCAAAAGGCCCATATTACGCGGGATACAGAAATTTAAGGGTCCGAAGCTATTTGTCGACAAGGCCCCGTATATGCGGGCGAGCGCAGAGCCAGAAGCTTCATCTGCCAAGGCGAGCTTGG
>CAWEAH010000016.1:0-150209 GCA_963807125.1 uncultured Alphaproteobacteria bacterium | reverse complement strand
TAATTTTGGTTTTGGCAACTATGCAACTAGTTATCCTTGGTACACGTCATGCCGTTGCCGGCGCGATAAAATTCGACTTGCCCTCTATCGAGCTTTGACAAGGCCAACCGGAAAGCGATTGTACAAGTGCGGCTGAAAACGTCGTCATAGATCAAATTTCCGTAGCTGTAGATGGCATTATTTCCATCATGCCATCCTGCGACATCTTCATCGGGCACCATCCTTTCCTCAGTTGGAATGCTTTGAGTAATGGTTCCGCCGGGTGGCAATCTAGCATTCAAAGGTTTTCTGGTAGGCGCTGGCAAAGCCCTATCGCCAAGGGGAAATTCTCGCACAATAGTTCGACCGCTCAGTGTGATGTGGAGAGCTGGAGTCTGCCCAAAGTTTTTAATGCTGATGTTACAACTTGCATTGACCTTTCCGGGAAATTCACTCGCGGGGAGAAAATCCAAGTAGCCCAGTTCAGAATATCTACGTAGGCCCGCAATTGTTGCCGCGACGTTCTTTCAGCGTCTACGACCAAAAAACGCGTGTAGGCAGTATAGACGATAAGCGCGACCAGCCCCGCAGCAGTAAGCCAGAACATTCCTGGGTCGCGGGTGTAACAGCGCTTGTTGCGCGTGTTGCGTCTCTGACGTTCGGTCGGTGGCTGCTCTTCAACTGCTCCGGCTACCTGCAGAGGGATTTGGGTCTCATTCTCTTCGGCCTCCCTCTCTGCGCGAGCGGGGCTTGGTTGATTGTGTGGGGCATCGCTCATACTGATCCGGCCCTAGCGTCCACTCATTACTGCAACGAAAATGTGGATTAAGCCGATTATTATACCGGAACTGAAATTTCGCGACGTAGAGCGGCAGATATTTGGCGCTGACTTTGTGGAAGCTCCCGACCACGCTACGCTTGAAGATCGACCAGGAGCCTTCAATCGTCTTGGTGCGAACGGCACCAACAGCGCGCTATTGTAATTCATACAGGGGGTCAGCGCGGCAAGCTACCCGCCAGTCGGGTGCGCGGCCTATTACCCGAAAATCTTGCGCCAGCCGCTGTTTGCTTGTTCGGCGTGCGGCTCGCTCTCCGCAACGGCATCGGGTCCCGGATCGTCGGGTGCGTGGATCAGCGGGATGATCGGCTCGGGCGCCGGCTCCGAACTGGACCTCGACCTTGACCTCGGGCTTTGCCGGCGGCGGCTCCGTGCAAGTCCGGCGTGACGCCGGCGGTGGTTCGGCGCGTCGGGAGCCGCTGCGATCCGAAAGGGCGGGCGGCGCTGCAGACGGCAGTTCAGTCTCGATGACCGCTGCACTCTCCATGCCGGTGAGCGGCACGCGCCATTCCAGCGCATCGAGCCGTCCGGTCACCGGAGAAGCCGCCTGCCAGTGCTCGCGAGACATGGCCGTCGGCGGTCCAGGCCGGATCGGGCGCGGCGTGAACGCGCGCGCGCCAGCCATTCTCTGGCTCTGCCTTCGTCATTGCGCTCGGCGCGCTCGAGCTCGGCCATCAATAGAGCGATGCGCTTGGTCGGCTTGTCCAGATAGGGCGCGAGCGCGGCGCGCGCTTTGGCGAATTCCTGCGCGCTGAGCGCGGCGCGGGCAACCGCGAGCGCCCCCTCGATGTGGCCCGGCACTTTGCCGGCAAGCGCCTCGATCCGTTTCAACCGCTCGCGCGCCGATTCGCCGGAGCGCAGCTCGGCATAGGCCTTCGCCAGCGCCGGATGCGGATGGGCGCGCCAGGCGGCGTCGATGACGCGGCTAGCTTTACGAAGCTGGCCGCCTTCGGCGAGCAGCCGCCCGGCGAGCGCCGCCGTCGGCACCAAAGTCGGCGCCAATTTCTGCGCTTCCAAGCGCGGCCGCCTTGGCGGCGTCGCGGTCGGTATGTTCCAAGGCGTGGGCATGCGCCGTCAGCAAGACGGCGCGCAGTCCGCCGATACACCGAGCGCTCGAGCGTGCGCATATTGTTTTCAAGCAACGCCAGCGCGCCGGCCCAATCGCCGTCGCGGCACAGCGCTTCCAGCACCGCGCGGTTGGCCCAATGCAGCGACGGCGCAGTGCGTGCCGCCTCTTCGGCATAGGCGCGGGCGCCGGCGGCATCGTTGCGGCGCCGCGCCTCGATGAAAAGCCCATGCAGGCCGAGCGGCTTGGTGTCGGCGCGGCCGGCCATGGCGCGGAACGTGCGCTCGGCGGCCTCGCGGTCGCCGGCGAGCTGCGCCGATTGCGCGTTCAACAGCAAGGCCAGCGGCTCGTGCGGCGCCAGCCGATTGACTGCGGCGGCGTGCTTCTTTGCCGCTTCGATGTCGCCGGCGCCGATCGCGATCAATCCGTTCGAGATGGCCTCATAGGCCCGCTCGCCGCGGCGATTGCGCAAATGCCGCGACAGGAAATTAGGCGAGCGCAGGATCGCGCGAACGAGGCCAACGAGCACCGCCAGCACCACGACGGCGGCCGCGACCGCGACGGCAACAACCATCAGCGAAGTTTCGATGCGCAGCCCTGCCAGACGATCACCACATCGCCCGGCCGGTCGGCGAGCCATGCGACGCCGAGCGACAGCGCGCCGATGAGGACCAAGAAAAGGACGATGCGGATCATTGCGACGCCGGTTTGCTTAAAGCCGCCAAGGCATCGGCGGCGATTTGCCGGCTCGCCTGCAGCGCAGCTTGGCGCGCTTTGGCCTTGTCGACCCACTGCGGCGACGACTGGCTTGGCGGAATCCGGCAGCGCGGCGATGTCGTTGAGCGCGGCGGGGATGTCGGCGCGCGACGCGTCGTCCTCGATCCGGGCGACAACAGCCTACTGGCGCGTTACCCGCCGGCGCTTCCACCGGCGTAATACGGATGAGATGGCGGGCGTTCGCCTCGAGCCGTCCTAAAATCGTGGTTGCGCCGGACGACGTCTCGGTGGCGCGCTGCAACGCCGGGACCAGACGGCCTAGTTCGTCCGCCAACGCGGCGGCGCTCGGCACGCCCGACGCGGCAAACGGCTCGAGCGGCGCGGTGGAGTTTTGCTCTGCGCCAAGTGTCTTAACCGCGGCAAGTTCGGCCTGATACGGCGCGCCGCGCGCGATGGCGGTCTGCAGCGCCTGCGCGGCAACGGTCAATCGCGCCGCCTGGTCGTCGCCGCTCGCCGCGGGGTGGCTCGCCACATCGGCGAGGCCTTTGACGGTGCTTTCCAGCGCGGCAACGCGATTGGCCAATGCGTCGAGGTCGCTCTTCTGAACATTCTGCTGGTTCGCCTGATTGGCGTTGTCGCTCGCAGTCTTCGCAGCCTGCGCCGCGCTCTGCGCGGCAGCGGCTTGTTTGGCGGCGCTCGCGCTGGTGCCGGCAATATCGTCGAGACGCCGGCTGAGCGCGGCAAGCGAGTCGCCAAGCGATTTGGTTTGCGCCTCGACCGCGGCCATGCGGTTGGTCAGGGCCTGCCGATCGGGCTGCGCTTGGATCGCATGCTCGATCTTATCGAGGCGAGCGGAAAGGTCCGGTCCGATCGCCCGGCGTGCTTGGTTCGGTCGCCCCGTTTGAATCCGATGCGGCCGGCGCGGTCGCCGCGTGGCGGGGAATAATCCCGGCGAACCAAAGTCCAACAACGACTGCCGCCGTTAAGACTGCCCCGAGCGTCGCGCTCACGGCGTGGGATGCGAGCCGGCCAGCGTTGCGGCTCGGAGGCGGAGACGTGTCCGCCGGACCGGAGTTTGGCGGAGTGGCCGCATCGCCCGACGCGGCGTCGGCGTCGCTCGCCGCGGCCGGATCGTGGTCCCTATCTTGGACCTCCGTCGCCTTCAATTCGATGGTCGGCGGCGTCCGGCCTTCGTTGCTGTCAGGCTCGCCCGTCATGGCAGTCCTCAAAGCGAGTTCGACGCGATTACCGATTCAAAGCCCCCCGCACCAGCGGGAACCGGCATAATACGGGGCGACGGCAGCGGCAACATGGCGAACAATCCCTAACAAGTCGGCATTGCGGTTTCGGTTCGTGTCGTTCATCTCGGTTCATCTCGGTTCATGGGCACAAGGCGAGCAGTGCAGTCTCGTCGGGCTTTGCTGCGACACGGACATCGGCGGCACCGGCCGCCAATAGCGGCGCAGCGATTGCTGCCGACAGGCAGAAATGAATGGGATCGGCCACAGCGGCTTGGGCAAGGTCCGCCCGACGCGCAGCGGCTACATAGGCCTCGGCGCTGCGCCGGGAATAATGCAATACGCCGTCGATGCCCGCCGCCAGCGCCGCGGCGGCCTGCGGCGGCAGCTTCTCGGCAGCCACGGCGCGGTAGATGACCGCGGTGTGCACGGCAAAGTTTTGCTTGCGCAACCCGCCGGCGAGATCGCCGGAACGTTCTGCGCCGGCAAGATAAAGGAGTGCGGCGCCGGATTTCATGCGCGTCGCGACCAGATCGGCGAGAGCGATCACATCGCCGTCAGCGCAGCTCACGTCGCCAAAGCCCGCCGCGCGCATCGCCTCAGCGCTGTGCCGGCCGACCGCGAGAACAGGGATGCCGTAGAGATCGTCGTAACGTCGATGCGCGGCGATCGCCGCTGCGGCATTGGCGCTGGTGACCAAAATCGCCGACCAGGGTCCATCGCCAAGCTCGGCTTCCGGGAAATGCTCGATGCGCAAGAGCGGCGCCACGATGGCGTCGTGGCCGCGGGCGCGCAACGCGGCGGCGCTGCGTGCGGCATCGGGTGCGGGCCGCGTGATCAGGATGCGCATGGTCAAGCCCGCTCGAAAAAGTCCGGCCCGGCGCGGCCCTTGAGTTCGCGCCCGGCCTCGGCGCCAAGCGCCGCGGCATCGGCGCTTCGGCCCACACGCGAGACCTCCATGGCGGCGCTGCCGTCGGTCTTGGCGATCATGCCGCGAAAGCGCACTTGCCCGTCACGCACCTGAGCATGTCCGGCAATCGGCGTTCGGCAGGAGCCGTCGAGCTCGGCCAGGAAGGCGCGCTCGGCGGTGACCGCGGTCGCGGTGTCCGGATCGTTCACGGCGGCGATCAGCTCGCCGGTCTTGGCGTCATCGATGCGCGTTTCCAATCCAATCGCCCCCTGCGCGACAGCCGGCAAAAATTCTTCGATCGCGAAGATGGCGGTCGCCGCCGCCAAAAGCCCGAGCCGCTTCAGCCCGGCCACCGCCAGCACGGTGGCGTCGATGTTTTCGGTTTCGAGCTTGCGCAGCCGCGTCTCGACATTGCCGCGCAGCGACACGATCGCCAGGTCCGGCCGCAAATGCTTGAGCAAAGCCTGCCGGCGCAGCGACGCCGTGCCGATCGTGGCGCCGTCGTGCAGCTCGCTCAGGTTTTTGGCGTTGCGGCCGATGAAGGCATCGCGCGCGTCTTCGCGCGGCAGGAACGCCGAGAGCACCAGTCCGCCGGGTAACGCCGTCGGCATGTCCTTCGACGAATGCACGGCGAGATCGATCGCGCCCGCCAACAGTGCTTCCTCGATCTCCTTGGTGAACAGGCCCTTGCCGCCGGCGTCCGCCAGGGGTCTATCTTGAATGGCATCGCCGCTGGTGCGGATCGTCTTGATTTCGATCCGTTCCGGTGCCACGCCGCAGGCCGCGGCAAGACGGTTCTGAACCTCGCGCGCCTGGACCAAGGCCAGCGGCGAGCCCCGCGAACCGATGCGCAATATTGGTTTGGCGGTCGAGAAATCTGTCATCACAGCCATATAATATACCGATGATCATCCTCGGCATCGAAACAACCTGCGACGAGACGGCGGCGGCGGTGGTCCGCCGCCATGAGGACGGCCGTGGCGAGATTCTGTCGAATATCGTCCTATCCCAGATCAACGAGCATGCCGCGTTCGGCGGCGTAGTGCCCGAAATCGCCGCCCGCGCCCATGTCGAGGCCCTCGATTACGTCATCGCCAAGGCAATGGCCGAAGCGCAGGCCGACTTTGCCGGCCTCGACGGCATCGCCGCCGCCGCCGGACCGGGGCTGATCGGCGGCGTCATTGTCGGCCTGACCACGGCCAAGGCGATCGCGCTCGCCCACGATAAACCGCTGATCGCCGTCAATCATCTCGAAGCGCATGCGCTCACGGCGCGGCTCACCGATGCGACGCCGTTCCCCTATTGCCTGTTCCTGGCGTCGGGCGGCCACACCCAAATCCTCGGGGTGCGCGGCGTCGGCAACTATCTGCGGCTCGGCGGTACGCTCGACGATGCCATCGGCGAAGCCTTCGACAAAACGGCGAAGCTTCTTGGCCTCGGCTATCCCGGCGGTCCGTTGGTCGAGAAAGAAGCGGCGCGCGGCGATCCGGCGCGCTTCGCCTTGCCGCGGCCGATGGCCGGGCGCCGCGACGCCGACTTTTCCCTGTCCGGGCTGAAGACCGCGTTGCGGCTCGAGGCGGAGAAGATTGCACCGCTTGCCGAGCAGGACGTCGCCGACTTGTGTGCGTCGTTTCAGCAGGCCGTGGTCGACGTCGTCAAGGACCGGCTGCGGGCGGGCTTGCGCATGTTCCGCACCCGCCTCGGCAAGCCCACCGCGCTGGTCTGCGCCGGGGGTGTCGCCGCCAATCAGGCGATCCGCAAAGTGCTGCACCGCGTCGCCTTCGAAATCGGCGCGGAGCTCGTCGCGCCGCCGCCGGCGCTGTGCACCGACAACGGCGCCATGATCGCCTGGGCCGGCGCCGAACGGCTGGCTTTGGGTCTGACCGATCCGCTCGACGTCGCCGCCCGCCCGCGCTGGCCGCTGGAGGAGTTGGCGAAGGCGTACTAGAGCGCAATCGCTTCAGATTGAATCGATTGCGCTCCATTACTTATTGTTGGAGCATGATCTTTTCGGAAAACCGGCGTCCACTTTTCCGGATCATGCTCTAGCGCCGTTACTGCTGGAACCGGTCGATGAACCAGCGCAACAGCCGCGTCCAGATCTCGTCCTTGCCGACCGAATCCTCGATGCCGTGCTCGAGGCTCGGATTGTCGTTGACCTCCATGACCACGATGCCGTCGCTGGTCTGCTTGAGGTCGACGCCGTAGAAGCCGTCGCCGATCGGCCGCGCGGCCCGCACGGCGATGTCCATCACCGCAGGCGGCGCCTGGTCGAGGCCGAAGGCGCGGAAGCCGCCTTCATGCGAGGAGCCGTCGGGCCGGTATTTGACCACCTGCCAATGGCCGCGCGCCATGCGGTACTGGCACACGAACAAGGGCTCGCCGGCAAGCACGCCGACCCGCCAGTCGAAATCGGTCGGCAGAAATTTCTGCGCCAGCACCAGATCGGTCTCTTCGAACAATTCGTCGGAAATGCGCTTGAACTCCGCCATCGATTCGATCTTGTGCACGCCGCGCGAAAACGACCCGTCGGGGATTTTCACCACCAGCGGCAGGCCGAGCTCGTCGATCACCTTGGCCGGCTCGGTGTCCTCGCTGATGATGATGGTCGGCGGCGTCGGCACCTGGTTCTGCTGCAGAAGCTCGACCAGAAACACCTTGTTGGTGCAGCGGATCATCGAGATCGGATCGTCGATGACCGGCATGCCTTCCTGCCAGGCGCGCCTGGCGAAGCGATAGGTGTGATTGTCGATCGAGGTGGTCTCGCGAATGAACAGGCCGTCGAACTCGGCAAGCTCGGCGAGCTGACGCTTGGTGATGCGCTCCACGTCGACCGACATTTTCTCGGCGATGCGGGCGAAATGCTTGATCGAGTCCGGCGAAGACGGTGCCGTTTTTTCATTCGGATCGAACAGCACCGCGAGATCGTATTTGGCGATCGAGCGCGCCTTGGGGTCGCGCCATTCCCGCTTGGTGTGATTGTGCAACGACTCGCGGAAGAACTCCGCCTCGCCATTGGCGAGCCGGGTGATGGTGCGCGGCCGGATGCGGTCGATCGACAGCCAAGCCCCGCTGGCATCGACGATCACTTCGAGCGCCGGGCAGCGGAACCAGTCGAACAACAGCCGGCCGAACGGCTCGAAACGCGTATCGCGCGCCAGGCCGAAGCAGACCAGGAGCTTGAACTCGCCGTCCGGCTGGAAATCGGCGCGGCGCGCGCAGCGATTGAGCTCTTCCTCGAGGTCGGGGAGCGCATGCTCGTAAAGCTTCTGCTCGCGCAGTTCGAGCATGGTTTCGACCGTCGGCACCACGCGATGGCCGCGCGCTTCGGCCAGCAGCGACGCGTAATAGCCCTTGGACTGATAGGCGTAGGAGCGGGCCAGATTGACGAGCTTGGGGCGCGCCATGTCGAACAGGCGCGGGCGCGCCAGATACTCGCTGGTGGTGATGACCTTGTGCGGGGTCTCGGCGTTGGGCAGATCGCGGGGTTGGTCGACAAGGATGACCCAGCCGGTCATGAGCTATCCCTCATGAGCGGGTCCCTTTCCGGGCGAAGTCGATATGCCAAACGTGGCCGATCATGCGTTCGAATCAGCGCGGCGCGTTTCCTCTTAGCCGGAATCGACTTGATTGGCGACTGTGCCGGCGGCGATGTCCACCATCAAAACCGATTCGGGCACTCGAGTCGGGCGGGTCGATGGCGGGAACCGCCGGCGAGCGACTTTTCGAAGCGGAGCGCGTCGATGCGGCCGGCATAATAGCGCCGGCGTCTGCCGAACGGACGATAGCCCGAACCTTCATACAGCGCGATCGTGCCGGCGTCGTCGGCCCGCACTTCGAGGCGCAAGGAGCGGCAGCCTCGGCGCTTGGCATGCGTCTCTGCCGCCGTCAAAAGCCGGCGCGCCAGACCGCGCCGTTGAAATTCGCGGCCGACGGCAATCGTATAGAGGCGGGCGCGCCTGGAACCCCGCCGATAAAGCACCAGCGCGCAGCCGGCGACTGTGCCGTCGAGCGCCGCGACAAAGAGCTTGGCATTCGGCGAGTGCATAAAGCGGCGAAAGCTCCGCCGCGAAATCCGATGGTCGGGTGTGAAGAATTCTTGTTCGAGCGCGAGGAGGGTCTCGAGATCGGACAGCCGTCCGTTGCGAAGCTCGGGCGCGGGCGCTCCTGATGTCTTCTTCACGACGCGCGCGCCTGTCCCCGCTCGATCCGGCTGAGCATGGTCTCCAGCCGCTCCAGCCGGTCGGCTTCGCCCGGCGGCTTATCCCAGCGCAAGCGGCTGATGCGGGGAAACCGCATCGCCAGGCCGGATTTATGCCGGGTCGAGCGCTGCAAGCCCTCGAACGCCACCTCGAGCACCAGGCCTCGATCGGATTCGTGGATGACCTCGCGCACCGGACCGAAGCGGTCGGTGGTGTTGCGGCGGACGAAGCGGTCGATCTGCACCAGTTCCTCGTCGGTGAAGCCGAAATAGGCCTTCCCAACGGGTACCAACTCTTCGCCTTGCTCGCCATTCTTCCAGACCCCGAACGTGTAGTCGGAATAATAGGACGAGCGCTTGCCGTGACCGCGCTGCGCATACATCAGGACAGCGTCGACGATGAAGGGATCGTGCTTCCACTTCCACCACGGTCCTTTGGGCCGGCCGGGCAGATAAAGGGCGTCGCGCCGCTTGAGCATGACGCCTTCGACGGCGGCTGCGTCTTCACCGGCGCCGGCGGCCGCGGGGTCGCCTCGCGCGGCGATAAGCTCATTCCAGCCCGTGAACGCAATGAGCGGCGAAAGGTCGATCCGGTCGTCGCCAAGCCGGGCGACGAAATCCTCCAGCCGGCGCCGGCGCTCGACGAACGGCCGCTCGCGCAAATCCTCGTCGCCGTCGGCGATGAGATCATAGGCGCGCAGATGCGCGGGAAACTCGGCGATCAGTTTCGGCGTTACGGTTTTGCGGTTGAGCCGCTGCTGCAGCACGTTGAACGATTGCACGCGCCGATCGCGCATGATCAAAAGCTCGCCGTCGATGGCGCCCGGCAGGCGTAGCGCGTCGAGCAGGTCGGGAAATGCCTTGGAAATATCTTCGCCGGTGCAGGAATAGAGACGGGCGATCAGCCGGCCGCCTTGCTTGTCACCTTGACGGCCGGCCACCGCCTGCACCCGGATGCCGTCCCATTTCCACTCCGCCGTGAAGTCTTGCGCATCGAGATTTTGCAAATCGGTATCGTCGAGCGCATGCGCCAGCATCGGCGGCCGAAACGGCGCCGCATCGGCGCTCTCGGGCTTGTCGGCGCGGCCTTCGAGCCAGGCGAACAGTTCACGATAGGGCGGCGTGAGGCCGGGCCAGAGAAGCTCGATCTCGTGCGCCTCTTTGCCGGCCAGCGCGCCGACCGCGGCTTTGGCGAGCCGTGCCGACACGCCAATGCGCAGGCCGCCGGTGACGAGCTTGATCAGGGCCCAGCGTCCGGTTTCGTCCAGCGCGTCGAGCCAGCGCGCCAACTGTTGCGGCAACTGCGCCTTGCCGAGCGTTGCGAGCGTTTCGATGACGGTGGTGAGGGAGAGATCTTTCACCTCTCCCGGCGGGTTTTTGGTCGGCCACATCAGTGCCACGGTTTCGGAAAGGTCGCCGACATAATCGTATGACAGTTCGAACAGCACGGGATCGGTGCGCTCGGCAATGAGACTGCGGATGAGGCCCGCTTTGGCGTGGGGAAAGCTCAAGCTTCCGGTCAGCGCGGCCAGCGCCCAGCCACGCTCCGGATCGGGCGTCGCGCGAAAGTAATCGGTCATCAGCCGCAGCTTGGCGTTGCGGCCCGGTTCGTAGGTGAGGCGATCGAGCAGTTCGGCGAAGCGGTTCATTGCTCCGTCTCGCCGGCGGCGCCCTCTCCCGATTCGTCCTCGTCGCCGTAGCCGACGATGTCGAGCGGCCGCGCCTTCAGTCCGCGCGTGCCGCACCAATGCACCAGCGCGTCCTCCTGCCCGTGGGTGACCCAAATCTCCGCCGCGCCCGTTGCGGCAATGGTCGCCGTCAGTCCATCCCAATCGGCATGATCGGAAACGACCAGCGGCAGTTCGACGCCATATTGGCGGGCGCGGGCGCGCACCCGCATCCAGCCGGAGGCGAAGGCGGTCAATGGGTCGGGAAAGCGGCGCGTCCAGACTTCCTTGAGCGCGGACGGCGGGCACAACGCGACCGCGCCGGCAAACTCGGTCTTGCTGGCGCCGCGCACCGGGCGCACTTCGCCGAGATCAATGCCGCGGCTCGCGTAATAAGCGCTGATGCTTTCCATCGCGCCGTGCAGATAGATCGGCGCGCGATAACCGGCTTGGCGCACCAGCGCGATCACGCGCTGCGCCTTGCCAAGCGTATAAGCGCCGACCAGATGCGCCCGCTCGGGAAATAACGCGATCGATTGTAAAAGCTTTGCGACCTCGCCCTCGGCATCGGGATGACGGAACACCGGCAGCGCAAATGTCGCCTCGGTGATGAAGACGTCGCAGGGAACGAGCTCGAACGGCGCGCAGGTCGGATCCGCGACGTTCTTGTAGTCGCCGGAGGCGACGATGCGCAGTCCATCGGCCACAACCGCGATCTGCGCCGAGCCGAGCACATGGCCGGCGGGGTGGAAGGTCACCGTGGCGCCGTCGAGCGTGACGCTTTCGCCATAACCAATGGCCTGGCTGCGGCCGGCGAAATTGTCGCCGTAGCGCAGCCGCATCAGATCGAGCGTTTCCTGCGTGGCGAGCACGGCGCCATGGCCGGCGCGCGCGTGATCGGAGTGGGCATGCGTAATCAGCGCGCGCTCCACCGGGCGCGTCGGATCGATATGGAAACCGCCGCGCTTGCAGCACACGCCGGCCGGTGTCGGCACCAGGATGTCTTCGGGACGCATTTCCATTAGATAGACCCTGCTTGCCGTTCTGGAAGCTGTGCAGCCATGTCCGACACCGGCCCGCTCTTTGTCTCGTCCGGCGATCTCATCGCCGACCGGCGCTATAAGGCGGCCATCGAGCTTGCCGCGCGCGGCGACTTTGTCGCCGCTGCCGATATTTTGGCGCAGACGATCGAGCTCACCCCGAATTTCGCCACCGCCTGGTTCGCGCTGGGCGCCATTCGCGATCGGCTCGCCGACCGGGATGGCGCTGTTGCCGCATTCGAGCGGGCCCGGGACGCCGATCCGGCGGATTTCCACGGCGCGCGGCTGCAATTGGCGCGGCTCGGCTCCGGCGACGGCACGCCGGCGATGTCCGCGAGTTATGTGCGGCGGCTATTCGATCAATATGCCGGACGCTACGACGCGGCGTTGACCGAGCGGCTCGATTATCGCGGGCCGGCGATGCTGCGCGATGCCGTCCAAGCGGCAATGCAGGCGGCCGGACGTCCCATGCATTTTGCTTCCGCGCTCGATCTCGGCTGCGGCACCGGGCTCGCCGGCGCGGCGTTTCGGCCGTTTGTCGCTTCGCTGGTCGGGGTCGATCTGTCGTCGGCGATGGTGGCGCAAGCGGCGGGCAAGGCTCTCTACGATCGCCTCGTCACCGGCGATATTTCCGGCTTTGTTGCCGATGAAATCGCCGCCGGCGCCAAATATAATCTGATCGTTGCCGCCGACGTTTTTGTCTACGTCAATGATATCGCGCCGATCGTTGCGGCGATCCCGCGCGTGCTGGCTGCGCAAGGAATTCTGGCCTTCACGGTCGAAACCCATGCCGGCGCCGGCGCAAAATTGCTGCCGACATTGCGCTATGCTTACGGCATGCCCTATCTCCGCCGTGCGATTACCGATGCCGGGCTGACTTTGCTCGATCTCTCCGCCGCCGCAATTCGCACCGAGAAAGGTGTGCCGGTCGACGGGTTGGTCGTGATAGCGACTTCGGGTTGACCCGGACCGGGGACCGTTATCGCGCAATCGCTTCAGATTAAATCGATTGCGCTCCATAACTTATTGTTGGAGCATGATCTTTTCGGAAAACCGGTATCCACTTTTCCGGATCATGCTCTAACATGGAACGTGACTTGCTCGACAGGATTGCGCCGCTTCCGCAAGTTTTTGCCCGCTGGTTTGCCAGACGCGGCTGGGCGCCGCGTTCGCATCAACTGGAATTGCTGGCGAAGGCGCAGGCCGGGCGGTCGGTTCTCCTGATCGCACCGACCGGCGGCGGCAAGACCCTCGCCGGCTTTCTGCCGAGCCTCGTGGAGTTGAATGGAGCCTCCGTTCCGGCTTCGCAAATGGGGGAAGAGGAGAGAAAGAAACTCATTTCCACCGGACGTAACCTGCGGCGCGAAGGCGGTCTGCACACGCTCTACATTTCGCCCCTGAAGGCTTTGGCGGTCGACATTGCGCGCAATCTGGAGGCGCCGGTCGCCGAGATGCGGCTGCCGATCCGCATCGAGACCCGCACCGGCGACACGCCGGTATCGAAGCGCCAGCGCCAGCGCCGCGATCCGCCGGACATTCTGCTGACCACCCCGGAGCAACTGGCGCTGCTGCTCGCTTCGGCCGATGCGCCTTATCTGTTCGGCTCGCTCAAGCGGGTCGTGCTCGACGAATTACACGCCCTGGTGACGTCGAAGCGCGGCGATTTGCTGTCGCTTGGTCTGGCGCGGCTGTTCCGTCTGGCGCCCGGCCTCACCAGCATCGGCCTGTCGGCGACCGTCGCCGAGCCCGACGATCTGTGCCGCTTCATGGTGCCGCAGCGCGGTGGCGAGGCGCGTGCCGATCTCATCGTCGCCGAAGGCGGCGCGGCGCCGCACGTGACCATGCTGAACTCGGACGAACGTCTGCCGTGGGCCGGGCACTCGGCGCGTTACGCGCTTGCCGAGCTGTACGCCCTGATCAAAGCGCATCGCACCACGCTGGTATTCGTCAATACGCGCAGCCAGGCCGAGGGGATTTTCCAGGATCTCTGGCATCTCAACGACGACAACTTGGCGATCGCACTGCATCACGGCTCGCTCAATGTGGCGCAACGGCGCAAGGTCGAAGAGGCGATGGCGAGAGGAGCCCTGCGCGCGGTGGTTTGCACGTCGTCGCTCGATCTCGGCGTCGATTGGGGCGACGTCGATCTCGTCGTCAATGTCGGCGCGCCGAAGGGCTCGTCGCGGCTTTTGCAGCGCATCGGGCGCGCCAATCACCGCATGGACGAGCCGTCCGAGGGCGTGCTCATTCCGGCCAATCGCTTTGAGGTGCTGGAGTGCCGCGCCGCGCTCGATGCCATCGCCGACAATGCGCAGGACACGCCGGCCTTGCGCGTCGGCGCGCTCGACGTGCTGGCGCAGCACGTCCTCGGTTGCGCTTGCGGCGAGCCGTTCTTGGGCGACGACCTCTTTGCCGAAGTGACGCTCGCCGCGCCCTATGCGGCGCTGCCGCGAGCGGATTTCGACGCCGTCGTCAATTTTGTCGCCACCGGCGGCTATGCGCTCAAGGCCTACGAGCGTTTCGCCCGGATCAGGCAAGGCAAAGACGGACGCTGGCGCATCACCCACCCGAACGTGGCGCAGCGCTACCGGCTCAATGTCGGCACGATTGTCGAAGCCGACATGCTGAAGGTGCGGCTGATGCGCTCGCGGGCCGCGAAAGTGATACCGCGCGGAGGCCGCCTCTTGGGCCAAGTCGAAGAGTACTTCGTCGAGACCATGGTGCCGGGCGACACCTTCGTGTTTGCCGGCGAAGTCCTCAAATATGAGGCGATCGTCGAGGACGAGGTTTACGTCTCGCGCGCGGCGTCAGAGGATCCCAAAGTGCCGGCCTACGAAGGCGGCAAGTTTCCGCTCTCGACCTATCTCGCCGATCGCGTGCGCGGCATCATCGCCGACCCGCACGCCTGGCGCGCGCTGCCGACGCAAGTCTGCGAGTGGCTCGAAATCCAGCAATGGCGCTCGCAAATGCCGGGGCGGCAGGAGCTTCTGGTCGAGACCTTTCCGCGCGCCAACAAGCACTACCTGGTCTGCTATCCGTTCGAAGGACGGCTGGCGCACCAGACGCTCGGCATGCTGCTGACGCGGCGCCTGGAACGGGCGCGGCTCAAGCCGCTGGGCTTTGTCGCCAACGAATATGCGCTGGCGGTCTGGGGCATCGGCGACGTCGCGGCGCGCCTCGCCGGCGGCGCGTTCTCGCTCGGCGAATTATTCGACGAAGACATGCTCGGCGACGATCTCGAAGCCTGGCTTGCCGAATCGGCGTTGATGAAGCGCACGTTTCGCAACTGCGCGATCATTGCCGGGCTGATCGAGCGCCGCTTCCCCGGCCAGGAGAAATCGCGCCGGCAGGTCACGATCTCGACCGATCTCGTCTATGACGTATTGCGCAGCCACCAGCCCGACCACGTGCTGCTGCGCGCGGCGCGAGCCGATGCCGCAACCGGGCTTCTTGACGTGCGCCGGCTCGCCGAGATGCTCTCGCGCATCAAGGGGCGAATCGTTCATAAGGCGCTCGACCACGTCTCGCCGCTGGCGGTTCCGGTCATGCTGGAAATCGGGCGAGAGGTGGTTTACGGCGAGGCCGCCGATACATTGCTGGCTGAAACTGAGGCCGAATTGGTGAAGGAGGCGATGCAGTGAGGGGCAGTGTTTTGCCCGCTCTTTCCCGCGTAAGCGGGAAGCCGGTTGCTGGCTCCCCGCTTTCGCCGGGACGAGCGGATGATCACGTCATGACCGTCGCCGGCGTCGCTTTGGTCGCCGATCCGGCCGGCGCGCTGTATTGGCCGGAAGAAAAGCTTCTGATCGTTGCCGATCTGCACCTCGAAAAGGGCTCTTCCTTTGCCGCCCGCGGCGTGCTGCTGCCGCCTTACGACACGGCAACGACCTTGTCCTGTCTCGCCCGGCTGTTCGAGCGCTATGCGCCGCGAGGAGTGATCGCGCTCGGCGACAGTTTCCACGACGGCGGCGGACCGGCGCGCATGGCGGAGGTCGACCGCGCAAGCATGCGGGCCCTGCAGCGCGGTCGCGATTGGATCTGGATCGCAGGAAATCACGACCCCGACCGGTGCGACAATGTTGGCGGCCGTTTCGCCGACCTCTCGGCAGTCGGCGTGCTGACGTTTCGGCACCGGCCGTCGCCTGTTCCAGGCGAAGGCGAAATCGCCGGCCATCTGCATCCGTTGGCGTGCGTTGCCCGCCGCGGCCGGGCCGTCAGGCGTCGCTGCTTTGCCTGCGATGGCCGCCGCGCGGTGTTGCCGGCCTTTGGCGCGTACGCCGGCGGATTGAACGTCCGCGACCGCGCCGTGGTCTCGTTGTTCGGCACCCTGTCGTTCACCGCGCATTTGCTCGGCGCCGGCCGGCTCTATGCCGTCCCGGCGGCGCGCTGCCTCGCCGACTGATCGCTCGGCTGATCTTCAGTTGAACTTGGGCTGCAGCGAGACAGGCTTGGCCGCGGCCGAGCGCGCCTTCGCCTTCTCGGCGTGTTCCGGCAGATCCCAGCCGCCGGGTGGCGCCGTGGCACTGATGGCGTCTTGCGGCTGCGGTTCCGCGGTCCACTTCTGCACCGCGAGTTTCGCCGCGGCCAGCGCCTGCGCGTCGAGATGCGTGGCGACTTCGTCACGTTTCTTGGCGGCGTCGGCATCGCCGCCGCCCGCGGCCAGAGCGAACCATTTGTAAGACTCGGCGTAATTCTGCTCGACGCCGATACCACGGGCGTAGAGGATGGCGAGATTGTATTGGCTGTCTTTAATGCCGTGATCGGCCGCCTGACGGAACCATAATGCGGCGGTGCGGTAATCGGCCGGGCCGTTGATGCCCTCGGCGTAGAGCACCGCGAGATTGTGCATCGCCTTGCCGTTACCTTTCGCCGCCGCCGCGGCGTAGAAATCCCGCGCCACGGCGAGGTCTTTCTTCACCACAATGCCCTTCTCGTAGAACCCGCCGAGCCGGAATTGCGCCGGCGCCAAGCCCTGCTTGGCGGCGAGTTCGAGCCAGCGCAGCGCCTGCTCGTCGTTCGGCGGCACGCCGTGCCCCTCGGCAAAGCGGATCGCCACTTCGAACTCGGCCGCGGCGTCGCCGGCAATCGCGGCGGCGCGCAATCTTGGTCCGCCGATGGTGGCGGGCAGCTTGTCGTTGACCATCGCGGGCGCCGAAGCAGCCGGCGGTGCGGCGGTCATGCTCGCCGGCGGTTGCGCTTGCGGCGGTGGCGGCGGCGCTCGGCGCGGCAGCGCGCCGGTGATGTCGGCAGTGTAGTTTTGCAGCCACGATTGTTGTTGCGGCAATGACGTCGGCGCCGCCGCGGGTGGGGGATTGGGCGGGGCGGTGCTGGGCATGGAGTTGGGGATCGCAGTTTGCGGTCCATGCATGGTTGGGCTGGGCGGGACAGCCGGCGTAGGGCTAGTGCTGCCGTCCGAGGCGGACCCGGGCACGGGCAGAACCAGCGGGCCCGACGGTCGCGCGTTCTGGGAAGAATCCGGTTCCGGCACCACCGCGGTTGGCGGCGACGCTTGCTGCGCCGGTGCAGCATCGTTGGGGGTGGCGCGGTCTTGAAACATCCGCAGCGCGACGTGCAGAAAGCCGACTGCGATCAGCACCGCACCGCCGGCCACCAGCACCTTGCGCAGACGCGACGGCCTATCCGGCTGCGGCAGATGAGGCCGTATGCTTTCGCTCCGGGCGGAGCGTTCCGGGGCCGCTGCCGCGGCCGCCTGAGCGGCGCGGCGCGCAGCGGCGATAAAGTTCGGCCTTTCGCTGGACTCGGCGATGACGGGCGGCTTGGCGAAGTCGACGGCGGCTTCCGACGCGGCAATGCGCTCAGCGGCCGACGGCATGGCACGGGGACCGCTGGTGGTGCCTGGCTCCAGCGGATGATCGGGCGGCAGATCCGGGTCGATTGGGGTCCGCGGCGCGCCCGCGCGGCGCGCAGCCGGCTCGGCGCCCGGCGGCGGGGCGGCCGGCGCGGCCGCGGTGGCGAATTCGGACATTGGTCCCGGCTCCGCCGCTCGCAGGGGCGCGGGTTGAGGCGCCGGCTCCGCCTTAAGCGGAGCGATCGTTTGGTCCGGCGTTTCCGCTCTGGCCCCGCCTTCGTGCATCCCACTCTCGATCATCGCCAGCCGGTCGACGACGTGCTCCACCGCGCCATGAACGGCTTCCAGCGAATCCTGGGTGCGGCGCTCGCTGCGTTTGATTTCAGCGACATCGCGCACAATGGTGTCGACGGCGACGGGCTTGGACGTCGCAGCGGCAGAGGCCGGGCCGGTGCCGGGGCGGAGTTGATCGAGATGAACGAGCAGATCGGCGAGCCCGCGCTCCACCGCTTCGAGATTGCCGAGCCGCGCATCGGACGCGTCGAGCCGTTTGATCAATTGGGCGATGCGGTCCTCGAGCGCGCCGAGCGCCGCGTGATCGGTCTGCGTCAGCTGAACCCATTCGAGCTTTTCGATCAGCCCGGATAGGAGCTTCTCCAACTCGCGCGGCACGGCCTGACCGGCTTCGGTCGAGGCGTTCAGCGCATTGGCCAATGTATCGATGCGGCTTTCCAGGGCCGAGACCGCTTGTCCGCTGGCGGCGCTATTGGCGACACCGTCGACTTTGGCGGCGAGCGCACGCACGTCCTCCGCGACCTTGGTCAGGGTGTCGTTGGAGGCAACATGGGAGACGATGCCGCGCAAAGCTCCGATCGCCGTTTCGAGTTGCTGCAGCGCCGCCGGATCTTCCTTGGCGATAATCAAATCGATCTTTTGCCCCAGCGCTTTCACCGCATCCTCGAAGCCGACCAGGCTTTCGGCCGGCGTCAATCCGCGCAGCGCATCGCGGACCTCATTGAGCCCGCCTTCCAGTCCAGCCAGAATCCCCAAGTCGACGCCGGCCTTGCGGGAATGATCGAGCCGTTGCGCCAGCGCCCGCACCTCGATCTCGAGCGATTTACGGCGCGGCGCGGCAGTGCTTCGGTGAGCTGCTGGCTGATGTCCGAAAGGTCCCGGCGAAAGGTTTTGACGGAGCGCTCGAGCTCGCGCGACGGCTGCAAGTCCTCGATCCGCGTCGTGATATAGCGAAGCTGATCCTCGAGATTGCTGATGTCGACGGTAGGCTCCGCCACGTCCTGCCGGCCGGATGCAAACGGCGTCGCCATCGCCTCCGGCGGCGAGGCAGAGACTTCAGCGACCGGCGGTACGGGTAGGTCGCTGCCGTAGAGGACGCGCTGACGTTCGGCGATTTCGGCGACCGCGTCGTCGACCGACGCCCGTCCGTCATTGGTCGGAAGCGGGGTACCGCGACGCGGCGGCGGCGGCGTTGCACGTATGCGAGGTTGCGATGCCGGAGCCCCGGTGAGCCGCGGCGCGCTGCTTCGTGCGATGCGTTCAAGCTGGTGAGTCAGCCGGTCGAGGCGAGCATGAACTTCGCCGAATTCCTCGCGGGCAACGACGGCCTCACGCTCGAGATCGGTCTCCCGCTCACGCCGGCGCCGCCGCGGCGGTCCGCCTTCCTCGGCATGGGGCTGACGGTAGCCGCGACGACGAGGGCGACGCGACTCCTGCCGCATTTCTCGCCGCGGCTCGTCGCCCCAGTCGTCATCGTCGTCATCGTAATCAGCGGCCGACATGGGCTCGCCATAATCGTCGTCGTCCTGCCGGATGACGGTGTTGAGCCATTCTCCAACCGACACGCCGGACCGGCGCGCGGCGTCCCGGGCAGCTTCGCGCGCTTCTGGACGGAGGCCTCTGAGATTCCACGGACCGCCAGATTTCATTTGCGCGCCAAGCCACTTCGGGAGGAACGAGATGGCCCTGTTTTGAGCGGGGGCTCGTTAACAGACGAAGCGGAGGGCGCAGTCTTTTGTCCTCGGCGATGACTTTTCCGGATTAGAGTAAACAAGCGGTTAATGGGGCGCCGGCCGGCCTTTGGCGGCGGTTTCGGCCGCCCCCGCCGCAACGCAGCACCCCCCTAAATCGCCGTCGTGACGGTGTCGTGAATTGGCTAATTTATGGGTCAAGCCGCCGACGGGCACGGCGGCGCGGGGAGGGCATATGCCGAGCTACAAGGCACCAGTCGATGACGTCATCTTCCTGCTGAGCGACGTGCTCCATATCGATCGCCACAACAATCTGCCGGGCTTCGCCGAGGCCACGTCCGATCGTCATCGAGGCCATTCTGGTCGAAGCGGCAAAATTCGCCGAACAGGTGCTGACGCCGCTTAATCGCGTCGGCGACAAAGAGGGCTGCCGCCGGCACGACGACGCCTCGGTTACGACGCCGTCGGGCTTCAAGGAGGCTTATCGGCGGCTCACTGCAGGCGGCTGGATGGGATTGTCGGCGCCGGCCGAATTCGGCGGTCAAGGTCTGCCGATGGTGCTGGCGCAGGCCGTCAACGAATTTCTCTGCTCGGCGAACATGGCGTTCGCCATGTATCCGGGCCTCACCGAGGGCGCCATTGCCGCGTTGCACACACACGCTACGCCGGAACAGAAGGCGGCGTATCTGCCGAAGCTCGTGTCCGGTCAGTGGTCCGGCACCATGAACCTGACCGAACCGCAATGCGGCACCGATCTCGGTCTCGTTCGCACCCGGGCCACGCCACAGCCCGACGGTACCTACAAAATATCAGGGACGAAGATTTTCATTTCCGCCGGAGAACACGACCTGGTCGAGAATATCGTGCATCTCGTCCTTGCCCGCATCGACGGCGCACCACAAGGCACGCGGGGAATCTCGCTGTTCCTGGTGCCGAAGTTTCTGTCGGCCGCCGACGGCACGCTCGGCGCGCGTAACGCCGTCTCCTGCGGCTCGCTCGAAGAGAAGATGGGCATTCACGGCAACGCCACCTGCGTCATGAATTATGACGGCGCAACCGGCTGGCTGATCGGCGAAGCCAATCGCGGCCTGCAGGCGATGTTCACGATGATGAATGAAGCGCGCCTCGGCGTCGGGGTGCAAGGCCTGGCTCTGTCCGAGGTCGCCTATCAGAACGCCGCCGTTTATGCCAGGGAACGGCTTGCCGGACGTGCGCTGACCGGCGCGAAATTTCCGCAACAGCCCGCCGATCCGATCATCGTGCATCCCGACGTGCGGCGCACGCTGCTGACGATCCGCGCTTTCAACGAGGCGGCACGCGCCTTGGTGCTGTGGACCGCGCTCAAAAGCGACGTGGCGCACCGTTCGGAAGACGCCAAGGAACGCCAGGCGGCCGAAGACCACGTCGGCTTGATGACGCCGGTGATCAAGGGCGTCCTCACCGACCAGGGCTTCGCCAATACGGTTTTGGCGCAGCAGGTCTTCGGCGGTCACGGCTATATTGCCGAACATGGCATGGAACAATTCGTGCGCGATGCGCGCATCGCCATGCTGTACGAGGGCGCCAACGGCATTCAGGCGCTCGATCTTGTCGGCCGCAAGCTGCCCAAAGACGGCGGCCGTGCCCTGCAGGCCTTCTTCGCCGAGGTGGCGGCCTATACCAAGGAACGCACCGCCGATCCCGCCATGGTCCCCTATGTCACGCCGCTCAACCAGGCGCTCGGCGAATTACAGCAGGCAACCATGTGGTTCTTGCAGAACGCCCTCGGCAATCCGGATAATGCCGGGGCCGGCGCGACCGATTATATGCATCTCTTCGGATTGGTCGTGCTCGGCTATATGTGGTGCCTGATCGTGGAGGCCGCCAAGGCCAAGGCAGCAACCGGCGGAGACGGTACGGATCGCATGGCGGCGCGGTTGACGACGGGCCGCTTTTTCATGGAACGGATGCTGCCGGCCGCGGCGACGCATCTGGCGCGCATTAAGGCCGGTGCGGCGAGCACCATGGAATTGCCGGCCGAGGCTTTCTAGCTTTTCCCGGATGGCGCCGCGCGGCGCCATAGAGCTTGAGAGGAATTCATGCCCGACGCTTTCATCTACGACCACGTGCGCACCCCGCGCGGCCGCGGCAAGGCCGACGGTGCGCTGCATGAAGTGACCGCGCTCAACCTCGCAAGCCAGGTGCTCGCCGCGCTGCGGGATCGCAACAAGCTCGACACCGCGCACGTGGACGACGTCGTCATGGGCGTCGTCGATCCGGTCGGCGAGGCGGCCGCCGATATTGCCCGTACCGCGGCGCTGGTCGCCGGTTACGGCGATGAGGTTCCCGGCGTCCAGATCAACCGCTTTTGCGCCTCCGGCCTCGACGCCGTGAATTTCGCCGCGGCGCAGATCATGTCGGGGCAGCAGCAGATGGCGGTCGGCGGTGGTGTCGAATCCATGAGCCGTGTCGGCATCGGCTCCGCCGGCGGCGCCTGGGCCGTCGATCCGTCGATTGCGGTCGCGCATTATTTCCTGCCGCAGGGCATCTCCGCCGACCTGATCGCCACCAAATACGGATTTTCGCGCGATGACGTCGACGCCTATGCGGTGGAAAGTCAGAAGCGGGCCGCGAGCGCTTGGGACGACGGCCGCTTCGCCCGCTCGGTCATGCCGGTGAAGGACGTCAACGGCCTGACCATCCTGGCGAAGGACGAGCACATGCGGCCGGGCACGACCATGCAATCCCTCGCTGCGTTGGCAGCCGTCCTTCGTGCAGATGGGCGAGCTCGGCGGCTTCGATGCCGTGGCGATTCAGGCCCATCCGGAGGTCGAATATGTCAACCATGTCCATCATGCCGGCAATTCCTCGGGCATTGTCGATGGCGCCGCGGCGGTTTTGCTCGGCAACAAAGAGATCGGCCAAAAGGCCGGATTGAAGCCACGCGCGCGCCTGCGCGCTTTCGCCAATATCGGCTCCGATCCGGCGCTGATGCTGACCGGACCGATCGATGTGACGAAAAAGGTCTTGAAGCGCGCCGGCATGACACTCGACGACATCGATCTGATCGAGGTCAACGAAGCCTTCGCGTCGGTGGTGTTGCGCTATCTGCAGGCTTTCGATCTCGATGCGGCAAAGGTCAACGTCAACGGCGGCGCGATCGCGCTGGGCCACCCGCTCGGCGCGACCGGCGCCATGATCCTCGGCACGCTGGTTGACGAGATGGAACGTCGCGACGTCGCGACCGGCCTCGTGACGCTCTGCATCGGCGCCGGCATGGGGACCGCGACGATCGTCGAGCGGATATGAGACCATGCCGAAGATCGACATCGACAGTGTAGCGCCCGATACGCGCACGGGATATCCCAAACCGTTCGATCGGATTGTCGTCGGCCGGGAGCGCATGCGGCTCGGCAATGCGGTCGGGCTCGACCAGTTCGGCGTCAACCTGACGAGGCTGAAGCCGGGCGCGGCTTCGGCGCAGCGGCACTGGCATGAAAAGGAAGACGAGTTCGTTTATATTCTCGACGGCGAGGTCGTGCTGATCGAAGACGGTGGCGAATGGGTGCTTCGAGCAGGCGACGCTGCGGGCTTCAAGGCCAACAGCCGCAACGGCCATCATCTCGTCAATCGCAGCAACCGCGATGCCGTCTATCTTGAGGTCGGCACCCGCTCGAAGCACGAACGCGTCGAGTATCCGGACGTAGATCTGATGGTCATTCGCGACGACCAAGGCGCGCGATACACGCACAAGAACGGCGAACCGTATGGCTGACAGCAAGGCGGGTTTCACTAATTTCACGCTCGATATCGACGGTGACGGCATCGCGCTGGTAACCTGGAACTCACCGGGCCGCACGATGAACGTCATCGACGCGACGGTGACGGAGGAATTGTCGTCGATCGTCGAAGAGCTGGCGATCGACGGTGCCGTCAAAGGCGTCGTCGTCACCTCGGGCAAGGACACGTTCTGCGCCGGCGCCGACCTCGCGCTGCTGGAAAGCCTAAGCCGCACCTTCGCCGATCTCGCCGCCTCCCAAGGCGAAGAAGCGGCCAGCGCCCGCCTGTTCGAGGACAGTCGCAAATGGTCGTTGCTGTGCCGCCGCATCGAAACCTGCGGCAAGCCGTGGGTCGCGGCGCTCAACGGCACCGCGCTTGGCGGCGGGTTTGAACTGGCGCTGGCCTGCCATCGCCGCATCGCCGCCGACAACGGCCGGACCCGGCTCGGACTGCCGGAGATCAAGATCGGCCTGTTTCCCGGCGCCGGCGGCACGCAGCGCATCGCGCGGATGCTGCCGCCGTCCGACGCGCTGCAGTTCCTGCTCAAGGGCGATCAGCTTGCGCTCAATCGCGCCAAGGCGATGAAGCTCGTCGATGCGGTGGTGCCGACGGGCGACCTCGTCAAGGCGGCGAAGGACTGGATCAAATCCAGCGGTACGGCGAAGGCACCGTGGGACGTCGAAGGTTTCAAACTGCCGGGCGGCCCGGTTTACTCGAAGGCGGGCATGATGGTGTTTCCGCCGGCGAATGCGATCTATCGGCGCGAGACCTACGACAATTATCCGGCGGCGCGCGCCATTCTGCAGGTCGTCTATGAGGGCCTGCAGTTGCCGATGGACCAGGCGCTGCGCGTCGAGTTGCGCTGGTTCGCCCATATTCTCCGTTCGCCCGAGGCGGCGGCGATGATCCGCACGCTGTTCGTCTCGATGCAGGAGCTGAACAAAGGCGCCCGACGGCCGGCCGTGCCGTCGAAGCCCCTGAAACGGATCGGCGTACTCGGCGCCGGCTTCATGGGCGCCGGCATCGCTTATGTCAGCGCGCTCGCCGGGCTCGACGTCGTGATCATCGACCGCGATCCGGAAACGGCGGAGAAGGGCAAGGCGCATGCGCACAAATTGATGACCGATCAGATCAATCGCGGTCGGGCCACCACCGCGGACCGCGATGCCGTCCTGTCGCGCATCCACCCGACCGCCGATTTCGTCGAGCTGAAGGATTGCGATCTCGTCGTCGAAGCCGTGTTTGAGGATCGCAAGGTCAAAGAGGAAGTCATTTCCCGGACCCAGAATGTGCTCGGCGACCAAGCGATCTTCGGCTCCAACACCTCGACGCTGCCGATCACGTCGCTGGCGGGCGCATTCAAGGACCATAGCCGCTTCATCGGCATTCATTTTTTCTCGCCGGTCGAACGCATGATGCTGGTCGAGATCATCATGGGCAAGGAAACCGGCGACGCGGCTCTCGCCACGGCGCTCGATTACGTGCGCGCCATTCGCAAGACCCCCATCGTCGTCAACGACTTGCGCGGCTTCTACACCTCGCGCGTGGTCGGCACCTATATCCGCGAGGGACATTTGCTGCTGACCGAAGGCGTGCCGGCCGCGATGATCGAGAATGTCGGGCGCATGGCCGGGATGCCGGTCGGACCGCTGGCGTTGACCGACGAAGTCGCGGTCGACTTGGCCTGGAAGATTCTCAAAGCCACAGAGGCCGATCTCGGCGCCAAAATGATCGACCTCAAGCAAAAGACGCTGCTCGAGGAGATGGTGGAGAAGCGTGGGCGCTACGGCCGCAAGAACGGCAAGGGCTTTTACGATTATCCGCCGAACGGGCCGAAGCGCTTGTGGCAGGGATTGGCGGAGTTGCAGCCGACCAAGCTTGATCCCGACGGTATCGCCGTCGCGGTCTTGAAGCACCGGCTGCTGGCGATCCAGGCGCTCGAATCCGCGCGCTGCATCGAGGAGAAAGTCGTCACCGATGTGCGGGAAGCCGACGTCGGCTCGATCCTCGGCTTCGGTTTTGCCCCTTTCACCGGCGGCACCATCTCCTATATCGATGGCATGGGCGTCAAAACCTTCGTCGATTTGTGCAACGGCCTTGCCAAGGATTACGGCGACCGTTTCAAGCCGTGCAAGCTCTTGCTCGACATGGCGAAAAAAGGCGAGACCTTCTATCGTCGCTTCCCGCCGCCGCAACGCAAGGCGGTCGCCTGACCGTCATGAGCGCCACATTGCCCTCACCTGCGTGCCGCGTATAAGGTCGCGGCCCATTTCCTCCGGGACACTGCATGGCGCGTGATCAAGTCGACCTGACGCCGATCGAGCGGCGCGACGAGCTCGTGGACTGGCTCGCTCAGGGCGTCAAACCGAAATCGCAATTCCGCATCGGCACCGAGCACGAGAAATTCGCCTTCACGCTGCAAGGCCATCGGCCGGTGCCGTACGAGGGGCGTCACGGCATTCGTGCGCTGCTCGAGGGCATGCAGCTTCTGCTCGGCTGGCAGCCGATCATGGAAGGGCCGAATATCATTGGGTTGTTCGATGTCACCGGCGGCGGCGCGATCTCGCTCGAGCCGGGCGGCCAGTTCGAGCTGTCCGGTGCGCAGGTCGAATGCGTTCATCAGACGTCGAGCGAATTGATGGCGCATCTGGCGCAGGTGCGCGAAGTGGCGCAGCCGCTGCATATCGGATTTCTCGGCATCGGCATGACGCCGGACTGGACGCGCGCCGAAATGCCGAAAATGCCCAAGGGCCGCTACAAGATCATGACCGCCTATATGCCGAAAGTCGGCACGCTCGGCCTCGACATGATGTATCGAACCTGCACGGTGCAGACCAATCTCGACTTTTCCTCCGAAGCCGACATGGTCAAGAAGCTGCGGGTGTCGATCGCGCTGCAGCCGGTGGCGACGGCGCTGTTCGCAAATTCGCCATTCACCGACGGCAAGCCCAACGGCTACTTGTCGTATCGCGCGCACATCTGGAGCGACACCGACAACGCGCGCGCCGGCATGTTGCCGTGGGTGTTCGAGGCCGGCATGGGATTCGAGCGCTGGGTCGACTATGCGCTCGATGTGCCGATGTATTTCGTCAAGCACGGCGACGACTATGTCGACGCCTCGGGTCAATCGTTCCGCGATCTCTTGGCGGGCAAGTTGCCGGCGATGCCAGGCGCACGGGCGACGATCTCCGACTGGGCGAACCACCTCAGCACGATCTTTCCCGAGGTGCGGCTCAAGCGCTATCTCGAAATGCGCGGCGCCGATTCCGGTTCGCTGCCGAACCTGTTGGCGCTGCCGGCCTTTTGGGTCGGCATTCTTTATGACGATAACAGCCTCGATGCCGCATGGGATTTGGTCAAGGATTGGAGCGCGCAAGAGCGGCAAAAATTGCGTGATGACGTGCCGAAACACGGTCTCGCCGCAACAGTGCGCGGCCGCACCGCGTTCGAGATCGCCACCGAAATCCTCAAGCTGTCGCGCGCCGGGCTGGTCGCGCGCAAATGTCTCGATGCCGACGGCCAGGACGAGACGCGCTATCTCGAAATTCTCGAAGACCGGCTGGCGCGCGGCACTACGCCGGCGCATGAACTGCTCGATAAATATTACACGCTCTGGGGCGGCGCGATCGATCCGATTTACGCCGAAGAGGCCTATTGAGAGATTGTTGCCCTACTGACCGATGTCATAGAGGCGCTTGGCCCGCTCCAGGTCCGCATTGCACTCAGAAGCGTTCCCGGCGGCGTCGGCGGCGCGGGCCGCCTTGAGCGCGGCGTGCGCTTGTTTCCGGCCGCTCCGCTGCGCGTGCGCGATGTCTTCCGGCGTCGGCTGGTGGTGCAATTGCGCGCCGAGTGTCTGCGAAAATGTCGGCCCGGTTTTCGGCCCCGCCGGCAGCGACTTGATCTGTTGCGCCAGCGCGGCGATCTGTTCGGTGCAGGGACCGCTATAGGCGACATCGATGCCGGCGAGCAATGCGGCGGCCGCGGTGCAAACAAAAAGACCTCGCCGAGCGATGGCCGCAAGAAACTCAAAGAGATGCTGTTGAATGCTGGTCATGGCCGCCTCTCCGGCTACGGAATTTGTCGCTCCCATTGCGAGGTTCTACGTTCGGCTTTCCACAGTTTCGATCCGGCATCCCGGCTGCCGCTTTGCCGTTGGCGCGAAATTTACGGTTCGTTCATCAAGCGTCCGCCGCAAGTGGCAGCCGCTTCTGATTATCACTTAAGCCGGATAATACCCATAGTTTCCGTACTACCGCCGTTTTGATTTTATCTTTACGTCTGACCGTCACAATCCGAGGGTCATGACCAAGGCTCTGACCGTAGAAGCCCAGCGCAGCAACGCCGAGCAGCAGCTGTTTGGCGCCAGGCGGGCTTTGTCGCATCTCGTCGAGATGTACGACAACGGGCAATGGCGCCACTACTATAAAAAGGAAGAGGCGTTCGCCGAGGCCGTGCGGAACGCGCGGCAGGTCGTCGAGCAGTGGACCAACATCGTCAATCAAATCGACGGCGGCTCCTAGCCTGATCCGATCAGGCTGCATCGGATCATAGTCTAAGATTCGGCAAAAGATCGACCCCACCGGCCGCGCCCAGGTCCGGCGACCTGGACACTTGCCGTGAATGCAGCCATGATTGCCGCGACATGAAACGGCGGGAGAAGCGGCGTGCTGGAGCACTATCACAATATCAATTCGGTCTGCGCCCAGAAGGTGCGCATCGCGCTCGCGGAGAAGGGCCTCGACGTCAAGGAGCATCTGCTCACATTGCGCGGCGATCAATTCGATCCCGCTTATCTCAAGCTCAATCCCAATGGAGTGGTGCCGACGCTGGTGCACGACGGCAATACGGTCATCGAATCCTCGCTGATTTTATATTACTTGGATGAGGCATTTCCCGCTGTTGCCTTGATGCCGAAGACGCCGCTTCCTCGCCACCGGGTACGCATGTTCAACAAGCTGATCGACGAGTATCTGCACAATTCGTGCATGATCCTCACTTTTGCCACCGCGTTCCGGCCGAACTTCCTCAAGCTGCCGCGCGAGGCTTGGCTTGCGGAAGTCAACAAATCGCCGCTGAAGCGCCGCGTCGAATACAAGCGCAGCGTCATCGAGCATGGGCTGGATTCCGAATTCGTCACTGACGCGATCAACCAGCACAAGAAGCTTCTGGCCTGGATGAACGAGTCGCTGCAAAGCGGGCCCTATCTCGCCGGCGACGGTTTCTCCAATGCCGATTGCGCCGTCATTCCTTACATCGCGCGGCTCGATCTGTTGAAGTTGGGCGGCATGTGGGGCCGCTATCCGGCCGTGGATGACTGGTGGGCGCGGATGCGCGGGCGCGCTTCCGTGAAGGCGGCGATTTTCGACCGCATGACCGAAAGCGATTGGGCGCCGTTTCGCAATCTTGCACCCGACCCGTGGCCGAAAGTGCAATCGCTTCTGCAAGCGGCATAAGCGCCGACGGGCCGACTTGGCGCATCCGTCTCGGCGCCGGCGCCACAGTTCGGGCTGGGTCCCCCATGGCATCGACCGTCAATGCTGCCCTGTGCGCGCTGGTGGCGACGGCGTTTTATACGTCCCTTGGCTACGCGATCGGCCGCCATCTGTTGCCGCGAGTGCTGGCGCTTGGAGCGGGACCCGTCATCGGATGGGCAGTGTTCAGCGCCGCGTCGTTGCCGACGCTGACTTTGCTGCGGTTTTCGTCGCCCGCCATCGCCGGTTTGGCCGCTGTTTTTCTCGTTATTGCCGGCGGCGCACTGATGACCGCCAGTGCCGACCGCGACGCCGCCGCCCAGCCGCGCATTCCGTTATGGTGTTATGCGGCCGCCGCGCTGCTCGCCATCGTGCCTGCCAGCGCGATCGTGCCGAAATTCTCGAACGGCGGCGTGCATCTGGCCGATCCGATTTTCGATCACGCCAAGATTGCCGCCATCGATGCGATGACGCGTCAGGGCTTGCCGCCGGTCGATCCGGTGTTCGGACCGTTGGGCGCTCCCGCAAAGCTTGCCTATTATTATCTGTGGCACTTCAGCGCGGCCGAGCTGGCGCTGCCGCTTCGCATCAGCGGCTGGGAAGCCGATATCGGCCTGACCTGGTTCACCGCGCTGGCATCCCTGACGCTGATGATGGGCATCGCCGTCTGGCTGAGCCAGCGTCCAGCAGCCGCCATCGCGGTCGTCGCACTCGCCGGCGCAGCATCGCTGCGCCAAATGCTGAGCTTCGTCTTCGGCAGTTATTCGCTCATGCCGTTTCTGGCATCGCCCACCGGCTTTGCCGGCTGGCTGTTTCAATCGGCCTGGGTCCCCCAGCATCTGATGGCGGCATCCTGCGTCATTGTCGCCTTTGTGTTGATCGCTCACTACGCCCAGCAGCCAAGCGCGGCGCGGTTTGCGGTGCTGGTACTTACGGTCGTCGCCGGTTTCGAGAGCTCGGCCTATGTTGGCGGGCTGACGTTTGCTGCCGCAGCTGCGGTCGCCGCGCCGATCTTGTTTGCCGCGGCGCGCCCGGTGCATCGCCTTGCGCTGGCCGGCGGGCTAGCGGCTGCGGCCGCGCTCGCCGTGTTGATCGCCGCACCGTTCATCCGCGATCAACTGACCGCGGTTGCGGCGCGCGGCGACGGTAGCCCTATTACGATCGATCATTTCTCCGTACTCGGCGACATGTTTACGCCGACGCTACGCCGCGCCCTCGATTGGCCGGCCTATTGGATGGTGCTGCTGCCGATCGAATTTCCCGGGGCCTTTATTGCCGGCCTGCTTGGGCTTATTTTATTGCAGCGGACCCTGCCGTCGGGCCTGGAAAAAACCACAACCGCGATTTTCATCGGTCTCGCGGGCGCCGGGCTGGTCATCTCCTGGCTTCTGGTCTCAACGGTGGGCGACAATAACGACCTCGCCCTGCGCGCGGTGCTGCCGGCGGCCATGGTCCTGATCGTCGGCGCGGCGGCGGGCATGATGCGGGCGCCGAACCGGGTGTTGATCGGCGTTCTGGCGCTCGGTGGACTTTTGCTCAGCCTGCCGGACACCGCCAGGATGATTCGTTCCAACCTGGTAGGAACGGCCGCCGCGGACGCTCCGGTCTTTGCCGAGGCGCCCGCCTTGTGGGCTGCGGTCCGCCGCTACGCGGCGCCCGCGGCGCGCGTTGCCAATAATCCGCTCTATCTGCAAGACGTCACACCCTGGCCGGTCAACGCCTCCTGGGCGCTTCTCGCCAATCGCAGCTCGTGCTTTGCCGGCCGCGAATTGGCGCTGGCCTTTGCGCCGTTGCCGCCGCTGCGCCGCGAAGCCATCAACGCCCAATTCATCCGCGTCTTCGCCGGACAGGGCACGCCGGCAGATGTCGGCGACATGGCGAACAAATACGGCTGCGATGTCGTGGTTGTCGTGCCGCAGGACGGCGCCTGGAACCACGATCCGTTCGCCGCCAGCGCCGACTATCGGCTGGCGGAATCGCGCGATGGCAAGTGGCGGATTTACGCCAAAACTACGCGCTAAATGCCGGCGAACCAGTTCTCGCCTTGTTTGCTCCAGAATGTCTCGCGAAAATCGTTGGTGACTTCGATCGCCCTGATCCATTTAGCATTCTTGTAGCCAAGCTTGGTCGATGTCCGCAGCCGCAGCGGATAGCCGAACGGATCGGCAATGATATTGCCGGCATATTTTGTGGCGAGGATGGTCTGCGGATGCAGCGCCGTGGCCATGTCGATGCTTTCGGTGAAGTTGTCGTTGCAGATGAAATAGACGTATTTGGCGGTCAGATCGGCGCCGATGCGCGTTAAAAATGTGCGCAGGTTCGGCCCCGACCATTGGCCGATATAGTCCCAGCCTTCGACGCAGATGTGGCGGATGATTAGTTCCTGCTCGGGCAACTGATAAATCTGCTGCGCCGTCCACGGCTGCTTGTTTTCGATCCGGCCGACGAGCTCGAGCTTCCAGGTTGCGCCGTCGACCGGCTTGACGTCCTCGATATCGTAATAGGCGTTAAAGCGCGGCGGCTTGACCACCTGCGACGGAGAAAAAGTCGGCGCCAGGTGGTTGGGGCGAAATATCGCCTCCTGCACGCCGTCGTTCCAGGCCGATACCGTGCGCAGGAAATTCTGCACCGGAGGTTCCTCGCTGACGTCGCAGCCGGTCAATAGACCGAGCGCCCCGATGCCGGCGGCGCCCCGCAACAGCGCGCGCCGATCCAAGCCATGCCGCATTGCCGGCTCTCGCGGTCGCAAGATCGATGGGGCGGGGATTCGGATCGGCATGGGGTCACCGCATCACTGGGTTGCTTCGGCTTGGGAAGCTGCCGGCGCAATGTCCGGGCCGCCGTCGACCGCCACCGGTCCGCCTGTGAGCATGGCAACGAGGCTCCGCGGTACCAGGAGTGCCAAGCTCACATGCACCAGGATGAAGGCGACAATCGCAGCCATGCAGAAGAAATGCACCAGCCGGATGGTCTGGAAGCTGCCGAATAAGCCCGAGAGCGCGGAGAATTGCACCGGCTTCCATAGCGACAGGCCGGAGATCACGATAAGAACGCCGACCAGCATCACGCCGAGATAGAGAACCTTCTGCACGGCGTTGTAGTGGGTCAGATCGTCGTGACGCAGGCGAAAGCGCAGGGCATCGCCTATTGTGGCAAAGAGCTCGCCGACCGAGATCGGAAACAATTTGCGCCGGAAGCGGCCGCTTGCGATGCCATAAGTCAGGTAAGCAAGGCCGTTAAGCACGAAAATCCACATGCCGAAAAAGTGCCACTGCAAGCCGTATTGCGCCCATTTGCCGATCACGAGCCAGTCGGGAAAATGCAGGAAGCCGAAAATCACATCGTCGTTATAGATCTTCCATCCGCTGCCGATCATGATGAAAATTGCGATTGCATTGATCCAATGCATGATGCGCAGCGGGAGGGGATGAAGCCGCCTCTCATAGGTGGTTGAATTCGGCTTTGACATCGGGAGATCCGTGAACGGCTTTCCGGACACTAGGGTTCCGGCATTTCACGAGCAAGGCAAACCCGTTCACAAAGTTGCGTGGAACGATTGATTGAGGGCCATGATGCCGTTGCACTTGAACAGATATTGTCGCGGGCTTCTCTTTTTGATCGGTCTTTGGTGCCCTGCCTGCGCCGTGGCCTTGCCGCCGTTGAATGGGGCTTTTGTTGTGGCACAAGCGATGATTCCGCCAACTGGCATGGGCGCCGAGGACAAGGCCATGGCGGCGGCGCACATGGCGGAAGTCGCGCGCATGCAGCGCCGTTTCCCGCAACCGGTCCGCGTCGGCGATCTCATCGGTATCCCGCTACTCGACGATGACAGCCGCACGCTCGGCTATGTTCGGCAGGTGGTTCGCACGCCGCAAGGCAACATCAAATTGATCGTCGACTATGGCGGATGGTTCGGCTGGGGTGCGCGGCCGGTCGCGGTGCCGATTGAAGTGGTGGGCATTTTCGGCCGTCAGCTCGCTTCCCTGGATATGCCGCGGAGCGAATATGCCGCCGCGCCGACTTGGCGCGACAAGGCCGACACGGTCTTGTCCGACGACGCCAGCATCAGCGTGGCGCTCGCCCGCCGATGACAGTGGCGCGATCACGACTTTGTGAGGCCAATAACCTTTTGGTGTTTCGCGATTTGATAGGTCTGAGGCGGAAGTGATTGGCGTTCGGCCGCCCGCTTTGGCAAGCAAGCGATATTGCGTTGCTGAATTGATTACAGGGGGCATCGGATGGATCGTACGGATCGATTCGCTGGCGATTCCGCGTCAGGCGCAGTCGCCGCATGCGGCGTCGCGTTTATGGCCAAGGCGTCCGCCCCGGGACGCGCCAAGACCCGTCTCGTGCCGCCATTGAGCTTCGACGAAGCCGCCGCGCTCAATACCGCTTTCTTATGCGATGTTGCCGATAATGTGCTGCTGGCGGCGCGCCATGCCGCGCCCCACGGCGGCATCGCCGGTTACGCGGCGTTCGGGCCGACAGGAACCGAGGATTTCTTCCGTCACATCTTGCCGCGGGCGATCGGCTTGATCGATGCCTGGCTACCGAACTTCGGCGACTGCCTGTTCCACACCATCGAGCAGATTTTCGCGCGCGAGCACGGCGCCGCAGTGGTGCTCAATTCCGACAGCCCGACTTTGCCGACCGCGCTCTTGATCGAGACCGCGGTGGCGCTGGCTGAGCCGGGCGACCGCGCGGTGCTCGGCCCGTCGAGCGACGGCGGCTACTATCTGCTCGGGCTGAAGACGGCGCACCGCCGCATGTTCGACGACATCGCCTGGAGCACCGAACGTGTTGCGGAGCAGACGCTCGAACGCGCCCGCGAAATCGGTCTCGAAGTCCATACGCTGCCGGTGTGGTATGACGTCGACGATGTCGACGGCTTGCGGCGTTTGAACGCGGAGCTTCGTGGCGAAAATCGAGACACGCATCACGGCCACGCTCCGCACTACGCGATGCAGACGACAAAGTTGATCGGCCAGCTTCGGCAGAATCACGATTTCGACCGGCGGATCGATCGGCTGATGCAGACCGATGACATGCGCGTCTGACGCGCGAACGACGCCGAGGGGGTGAACGCCGATGCAAAAGACTGTGACGAGACGTGCCATCGACCCGCAGCGTTACTTCGAAAGCGTGACCGCGGATCATGAAATCCCCGAGCACGAGCCGGTTTGCCTGTATCTGGAGACCACCAACCGCTGCAATCTGTTATGTACCACATGCCCGCGCACCTACGAGGAGCTCGAGCCGCCGGCCGACATGAGCTGGGAGCTGTTCACCTCGATCGTCGATCAGATCCCGCAGCTGCAGCGCGCGGTGCTGCACGGCGTTGGCGAGCCCATGCTGGTCAAGCATCTGCCGCGGATGGTGCGCTATCTGAAGGATCGCGGCACCTATGTGCTGTTCAACACCAACGGTACGGTGCTCAACGAAAAAAAAGGCCGCGCGCTGATCGCAGCCGAGCTGGATGAGCTGCGCGTTTCCTTCGATGCGGCCAATGCGAAGTCGTATCTCGCCATTCGCGGCAAGAATTATTTCCATCGCATTTTGAAGAACGTACGCGCGTTCCGTGAGTTGCAGGAGCGCGAAGGACACGCCAAACCGCGGGTCTCGGCATGGCTGACGGGGTTACGCGAAACCATTGCCGAGTTGTCCGATTTCGTGCAGGTCGCGGCGGAGACCGGCGTCAAGGAAGTGCATCTGCAGCGCTTGGTGTTTTTCAACGACAATGCCTTAGGGCTGGCACGGCCGGATCAGGCGCTCTACGAGCGGCTGTCGGGCGAGGAGGCGGTCCATATCGACCGCGCCGCGGCGCTGGCGCGCAGTCTCGGCATCGAATTCAGCGCGTCGGGTGGCGCCTCGGAGCCCGGCGTCAGCCTCAAACGCCACGACAATGGCTCGCCGTGGTCGCTATGCCGGCGGCCATGGACCGTGATGTATTTCACCGCCAACGGTCGCGCTCTGCCGTGCTGCATCGCGCCGTTCTCCCAGCGCGGCTACGAGAACTACACGCTTGGCGATGCTTCGCAGCAAACTCTGCGCGAAATCTGGACCGGTCCGGCCTATGGCGCATTTCGCAAGGCGCTCAAATCGAACATCCCGCCCCAGGCTTGCGCCAGTTGCGGCTTGCGTTGGAGCCTATAGCGATGCCATCGGCGCCAGCGCGCGTGGCGGTCGTCATTCCGACGTTCAATGAAGCGGCGTCCATAGCCGCTGTCGTCGCCGAACTGCCCCGCGACATCGTCGGCCGGATCATCGTGGCCGACGGCGGCTCGACCGATGGCACGCCGCAGTTGGCCGGCGGCGCCGGCGCCGAAGTCGTTTCGGTGGGGCGCGGTTACGGCCTGGCTTGTCTCGCCGGCGCGCAGGCGGCCGAGGATGCCGACATCGTCGTCTTCATGGATGGCGACGGCGCCGACGATCCGGCCGCGATTGCCGCTCTGGTGGCGCCGATCCAAGCCGGGCACTGTGATTTTGTCATCGCCTCGCGCGCGCGCGGCGCGCGTCAGCCGGGGAGCATGGCGTGGCATCAGATCGCCGCCGGGCTCGTCGCCGGCTGGCTGACCAAATTGCTTTACGGCGTGCGCTACACCGACATGTGCGCGTTGCGGGCCATTCGCCGCGACGCTCTGCTCGCGCTTGGCATGCGCGAGATGACTTATGGCTGGAATCTCGAAATGCAGATGCGCGCTGCGCGCAGCGGTTTTCGTATCCTCGAACTGCCGGTGGATTACCGGCGTCGTCTCGGAGGAGAGTCCAAAGTCGCCGGCTCGTTGCGCGGCTCGATCAAGGCCGGGCTGAAAATCATATCGACCTTCGCCCGCGTGGCGACGGAGCCGGCGCCGCGGCGCGCTCACTGATCGCTTTATATCGCAACCTTGTTGAGGAAGCCGTCGACGCTTTCGCGCAGGCTGTCGGCGGCTTTCTCGACGGCCATCGAAGCCGTCAGCACCGTATCCGCCGAGCCCCGCATTTCGGCTATGGCGTGCGACACCCGCTCCAGGACCGCCACCGCCGATCGCGTGCCCGCAGCCGCCGCCGCGACGTTGTTGGAAATCTCGCCGGTCGCGGCGTGTTGTTCTTCGACCGAGCTGGCGATCGCGGTGGTGAATTGCCGGATTTCTTCCATCCGGCCCGTGATATTGCCGATGGCGCGCACCGCGCTTTTCGTGGCCGATTGTACGGCGGCGATCTGAGAGGCGATGTCGTCGGTCGCCTTGGCGGTCTGCACCGCCAGCGCCTTGACCTCGGCCGCGACTACGGCGAAGCCCTTGCCGGCGGCGCCGGCGCGCGCCGCTTCGATCGTGGCGTTGAGCGCCAGCAGATTGGTCTGCCCGGCCACGCTTTGGATGAGCTTGACCACATCATCGATCTTCTGTGTTGCGTCGGCAAGTCCGGCAATGATCTCGTTGGTCGATTGGGCCTCGGCTGCGGCGGTGCCCACAATTTCGCTGGCGCTGATCACTTGCCGGTTTATCTCGGCGATCGATTTCGATAATTCGTCTGCAGCGGCTGCGGCGCTCTCGACGCCGCCGAAAGCGTCGTCCGAAGTACGCACCGCGCCGGCGGTGTGTCTTGCAGTATCGTTCGACGTCGCCGAAAGCGCGGCTGCAGTCGACTTCAGGGTCGCGGCGCTGTCGCCGACAGTCTTGAGCGCGCCCTCGACGCAGCCGCGGAACCAGGCGATAGCATCGTCGAGGACGACGCGGCGCGCTTCCTGCTCGCCAAGCAGTGCGCTCTTTCGCTCGGCGGCGCGCCGCGCGGTGATGTCGTGATGCGTTCCCAGCCAAAACTCGCCGCCCCGGATGGCGCGATTGACGACGGCCACCGAGCGGCCGTCGGGCAGCTCCGACACAAAGCTCAAAGTCTTGCCGGACGCCATCAGCTCCCGCAGCTCGGCGCAATACTGCTCGGGGTCGCGGTCGAGGCTACCGCCCGCAAAGCGGTGGCGAACGATATCGAGGAGCTTGGCGCCCGGCTTCACGATGTCCGGCGACAGTCCATAGATTTCCAGGTAGCGATTATTGCAGACCGCGACGCGCGCGGCGGCGTCGAACATGATCACGCCCTGGCTCATATTGTTCAGCGCCAGGGTCGCCAAATGGGCTTTGCCGTTACCTCGCCGATAAAGCAGGACGATCGCGCCTGCCAGCACAATGACGAGGCATGCGGCCACGACAACAAGCATCGCGCGTTTCCGCCCTGCGACTGTTCACCCTGCCTCTTACCTAGCCAACAGCGATTTACGGTTCGTTAATGAACCGCCCTCTTGCGGGTCGCAAGAAAAGCCGACCGCCCGTCATGAAGCGGCCGGCGGTACGGCAAGAAATCCGCGATCAGGCCGCGAGGATTTGCCGGTCGGGATCGAGCCAGAACGCCCACACCGCCGAGCCGATCACCAGCAATGCCGCCGCGACGATGAACGGGGCCTGCCAGTTGCCGCCTTCGGCCAGAAAGCCGAACACGATCGGCGACAATGCGCCGCCGAAATTACCGGCCATGTTCATCATGCCCGAAACCGTTCCGGAATATTTGCCGCCGGTATCCATCGGTACCGCCCAAGACGGCCCGATGGTGAATTCCAGAAAAAACATCGCGGCGGTGAGGCAGGCGACGGCGACATAGGCGTCTTCGGTCAGCGCCGCCGGCACGATGCACACGGCGCAGCCGAGCAGGCCGACAATGGCCACGACGCGGCGGCCGATCTTGGCGCTGCCGGTTATCTTCAGAAGCCAATCGGTGGCGAGGCCGCCCAGCGTGTCGCCGACGACGCCGGCCCACAGCGGCAGCGATGCAAAAATACCGACCTTGATCAGCGTGAAGTGCCGCACCTCGATCAGATAGGACGGCAGCCAGCTGAGGAAGATCCAAAGGCAATAGACATAGGTGAAATAGGCGAACATGATCGCCCACATATTGCCGGAGCCGAGCAAGGTGCCCCACGGCACGTTGGTCTGCTTCTCGATCGGCGGCGGATTGATCTCGCCCCCGGGGCCTCGGCCGCGGATCGTTTCGAGCTCGGCCTTATTAACGAGGTCGTGCTCCTCCGGCAGGTTGCGGTAACTGACCGCCCACCATAGCGACCACAAAAATCCGAGGCCGCCGCAAATATAAAACACCGAGCGCCAGCCCAGCGTCGTCATGATCAGGACCACGATCGGCGGCGCGATGGCGGCGCCGAGGCGGCTGGCGCTGTGGGTGACACCCTGCACCAGGCCGCGTTCGCGGCGCGGATACCACAATTGCATGGCGCGCGTGGCGCCGGGAAAAGCGCCGGCCTCGCCGATGCCGAACAGAAACCGGATCGCAATAAAAGAGCCGCTGCTGAAAGCGGCGGCGGTCGCGGAGGTCATGATCGACCAATAGGCAACGACCCCGGTCAGCACATTACGCGCGCCGAAGCGATCGGACAGCCAGCCGCCGGGAACCTGGAACAGCGCATAGGCCCAGACGAAGGCGCTGAAGATGAACCCCATCGTGACCTTATCGAAACCGAATTCTTTGCTGATCTGGGGCGCCGCGGTCGAGATATTGACGCGATCGAGATAGGTGATGAGGTACATCACGCTGATCAGCAGCAAGACATACCAGCGCCCGCGACTCGGTCGCTCGTCTGCGGCGTCGGCCATGAGTTTCACTCCCCGTTTATGTATTTATTGCCCGGAAACGGCAGCAACTTGCCCGGTTATGCTTGGGTCGGCAAGCAGCGTTAATCGCCGCGGCGTTATAGTGCGGCCGGACCGAAAAAGGATGGGATGAGCCGATGATCAAGCGCTACAGCGACCACGCCGCCAACGAGCGGACTTTTCTCGCCTGGGTCCGTACCGCCATCGCGGTCATGGCCTTCGGCTTTGTGATCGAGCGTTTCGATTTGTTCCTGCAAGTGATGGCGTCGCAGACGCAGCGGCAGGTCAGCCCGCACGGCCAGACCTTCGCCAACGTGGCCGGGCTTGCCTTCATCGCCATCGGCGTCGCCATCATCGTCGTCGCCGGCCTTCGCTTCGCGCGCACCACTAAAGAGATCGAAACCGATGACGAGGTGCCGTCGGCCGGCGCGCGCTTCGACGTGGCGCTAGCGGGGCTGATCGGTCTCCTCGGTATTTCGCTGTTTCTGTATTTGTCGCGCGCCGTGCTGCCGGCGCTGTAGCGCCCAAACTTAAATGGGGGACATCCGACCGCGGGTCTTCACATCGAAGCGGGCCCGGAGCTCGGCACTTCCTCGGTTATCACCTTGAAGCCCACCATTGTGCACGGCCCGAATGAGGTCACGATCGCCACATCGGTGGCGTCGCGGCCGCGCGCCATCAGGATGCGGCCGATGCGCGGTGTGTTGTGGCGGGCGTCGAAGGTGTACCAGCGGCCGCCGAGATAGACTTCGAACCAGGCGGAAAAATCCATCGGCGATTCGTCGGGCGGCACGCCGATGTCGCCGAGATAGCCGGTGCAGTAGCGGGCCGGCACGTTCATGCAGCGGCACAGCGCAACCGCGAGATGGGCGAAGTCGCGGCAGACGCCGCGCCGTTCGGCATGGACCTCCCAGGCGCTTTTGGTCGGGCTGGCGTGCTCGTAGCCGAATGTGATGCGATCATGGACGTAATCGCAGATCGTTTGAACGAGCGCCCAGCCTTTCGGAACCTGGCCGAACAGCGACCATGCCATCGTCGACAGGCGATCGGTCTCGCAGTAGCGGCTGCCGAGCAGATAGATCAGAACGTCTACCGGCAGGTCTTCGAGCGCGTGCTGCTCGGCGTCGGGCGCCGTCTCGTCCGGCGCGCCGTTGTCTTGCACCAGGAAGTCGGCGGACATGATCAGCCGGCCGGCCGGGGCACGGATCACATGGCAGAAATTGCCGAAACCGTCGTGATAGGTGTTGGGCACGATCGGCGGATCGAGCCGCATGCGATCGAGCGTGATAAGATCGGCAAAGCGCGACGGATGCACGCTCAGTGTCAGGATCATCGGCGTCGGTTGCGGACAATCGTAGGCAATCTCGTAGCCGGCGCGAATCTTCATCGCCGGCTGCTTCGGTCGTGGCGACGGCTTCCCGTTCGATGAGCCAAGGCGCGCATTCCGACTTGTGCTACGACGTCCATGCGCATGCTATGCATGTTCATGCATTTCTCGGGCCAGATATCGCAGCCGTTGAGGCGGCTCGTGATGCATCGATGGACGAATTGAGAAAGCAGCTATTGGCCGCGGACGAGCCGCGGCCGGTGACGGTTTACAACGCCGATGGCGGCGTCGCCGTTCCTGCTGGTCGCCGATCATGCCGGCAAAGTCATCCCGCGCGCGCTCGGCCGGCTCGGTCTCGCCGAGGCGGAATTGCAGCGCCACATCGCCTGGGATATCGGCATCGCCGGGCTCGGCCGTCTCTTGGCGGATGCGCTCGATGCGACGCTGATCCGGCAAAATTATTCGCGCCTCGTGATCGATTGCAACCGGCCGCTCGATGCTGCCGTCATCGATCCCGGCGATCAGCGAATTGACGGACATCCCCGGCAATGTCGGCTTGACCGACGCCGATAAGGCGGCGCGCGCCGAGCGAGATTTTCCGGCCCTACCACGATCGCATCGAGGCCGAGCTGGAGCGGCGGCGGCAGAGCGGCCGGACCACGGCGCTGATCTCGCTGCACAGCTTCACGCCGGTGTTCAAAGGCGTGGCGCGGCCCTGGCATGCCGCCGTGCTCTACAATCGCGATCCGCGTTTCGCCCGCCGCCTGATGGCGCTTCTGAACGCGGAAAAGGAATTTACGGTGGGAGAAAACGTGCCCTACACCGTGAGCGACGCGAGCGACTACACCATCCCGGTCCACGCCGAACGCCGCGGCCTGCATCACGTGCTGATCGAGATCCGGCAGGATCTGATCGCGGACGAGAGCGGGCAGCGCGACTGGGCGCTGCGCTTGGCGCGCCTGCTGCCGCTGGCTTATCGGGATTTATGAGAGCAAAGAGTGAAGTGGTGCCCAGGGGCGGAATTGAACCACCGACACCTGCATTTTCAGTGCAGTGCTCTACCAACTGAGCTACCTGGGCCCAAGAAACGACCACGAAACGACCACGAAACGGCGCTTATAGAGCCTCAAGAGATAGCTGTCCACAACGCGAAAATCGCCGGCGAGTCGAGGGCATTGCCGAAGCCCGGCGTCGACGCTGCTCGTGCGCCGATTCAATGCTGCGTCTCGCCGCCGTCCTCGCGCCGTTCGTCCTCTTCCTCGTCCTCCGTAACCGGCACTGCATAGACCCCGGAAAACCAGCGGTGCAGATCGACGTCGGCGCAGCGTTTGGAGCAGAACGGGCGGAACAACTGCGTCCGCCGGCTTGCCGCAGATCGGGCATTTCGCGCGCTTGTTCACATCGTCTTTGTTCACATCGGCCATGACGGCAATATGGGGCGCCGCGGCCGGCAGCGTCCAGCGTCAGGCGATGTTCAACCAACCGAAATGGATCGGATAGCCCTCGCCGGCAAGAAGCGTCGTGGTCTCGTAGAGCGGCAGGCCGACCACATTGGAATAAGAGCCGACGATCTTGACCATGAAGCTTCCGGCAATGCCCTGCGCCGCGTAGCCGCCGGCCTTGCCGCGCCATTCGCCGGACGCCAGATAGGCCTCGATGTCCTGGTCCGACAGTCTTTTGAAGCGCACCCGCGTTTCCACATAGCGTTGCCGGAACGTCTCCTTCGGCGTCACCAGACAGACCGCGGTATGGACGCGATGATTGCGGCCGGACAGAAGCCGCAGGCACTGCGCCGCTTCGTCGAGCAATTCCGCCTTGGGCAGAATGCGGCGGCCGACCGCGACGATGGTGTCGGCGGCGAGGATGTACGCGCCTTTCAGCTCGTCATCGATCCGCACCATGGCAAGCGCCGCTTCCGCCTTCTCTCGCGCCAGCCGGGTGGCGCAGGCGCGCGGCAGCTCGCCCCGCTTCGGCGTTTCGTCGATGTCGGTCGGGCGCAGCGCGTCGGGCTCGATGCCGACCTGATTGACCAGCGAGAGCCGGCGCGGCGAGCCGGAAGCGAGCACGAGTTTTGGGCGGCCGATCATTTGAACCGGTAGGTAATCCGGCCCTTGGTCAGATCGTAAGGCGTCATCTCGACCAGCACCTTGTCGCCGGCGAGCACGCGGATGCGGTTCTTGCGCATCCGTCCCGCGGTGTGGGCGATGATTTCATGATCGTTCTCGAGCTTGACGCGGAAGGTGGCGTTCGGGAGCAATTCCGTCACGACACCGGGAAATTCCAAGAGTTCTTCCTTCGCCATTCGCTTCCCGGAAACTGTTGCGCCTCGGCCGCGACCGCTCGTCGCGATCGCGGCCAAAATTTGCGCGAAAACTAGCGGATGACGGGTCACTTCACAACCACCGTGAAAGACGGTTCGGAGTCGCCTCTCGGCGCATCGGCGGCGACAATCGTTTCCGGCGCTACTCATTCCCCGTGCCTTGGCCGACGAAGCGCCGACGGATGCGCGCGAGAAGCTGGTCGCGGACCTCGCGATAGGCGTCGAGCCGCTGCTCGCGGCTGCCTTCCACGGCGGTCGGGTCGGGTGTCGGCCAATATTCGACGTCGATGGCGCTCAGTCCGGGTGAGTTCGAGCGCGCGATGATGCGCTTCCGGCGCCAGCGTAACGATCAGGTCGAAATTCAATCCCTCCCACTCCTCCAGTTCTTCCAATGTCATGGGCTTGTGCCGCGAAATATCCAGGCCGATCTCGGCCATGGCGGCGACCGCGAATGCGTCGAGTTCGCCTTTGCGCACGCCGGCCGAAGCGACATAGACGGCGCGTCCGAATATCTGCGCGAACAGCGCCGCGGCCATCGGCGAACGCACCGCATTGCGGCTGCAGGCGAACAGAATGGCCAGGGGCGGCCTCGCTGCCGGCGGCATCAGGTTATCGGATTGAAGTGACCGCCGCGACGGCATTTTGGCGGCGCATGGTCAGTTCGGAAAACCGGCTTCCACTGTTCCGGATCATGCTGCGCCCTTCCAATGCAAGACCGTAATCAGCGTGAACAGCCGCCGCGCCGTGTCGAAGTCGATATCGACCTTGCGCTTGAGACGCTCCATCACCAAGCGCGAGCCTTCGTCGTGCAAGCGCGCGCCGGGCCATGTCCAAGGCTTCGATGCGGTCCGGTGTCGCGGTGCGAATGGCGGAGTAATAGCTGTCGCAGACGACGAAGTAGTCCTTGACGAGACGGCGGAACGGCATGAGCGACAGCATATGGGCGATAACCGGCGTGCCGTCGGTGAGCCGGATATCGAACACCAGACGGTTGCCGCTGATGCCGAGCTGGAGCGCATAGGGGCCGCCGTCGTGGCCGGCCGGGCGGAACTTATTGTTCTCGATCAGGTCGTAGATCGCGACCCGGCGCTCGTGCTCGACGTCGTCGTTGGAGCTGCCGAGCGAAGTCTCGTCGAGCGTGACCGTGGCGAGACGGCCGGCGTCGTCTTTCGCTGAGCCGCGGCGCGCCATCAGCGGTTAAGCCGGATGGCAACGGACCGCGCATGCGCCTCAAGACCCTCGGCGTTGCCCAGCGCTATGGCGGCACCGCTCGAGGCGCGCAATTGATCCGGGCCGCATTTGAGGATCGATGTGCGCTTCATGAAGTCGAGCACGCCAAGCCCGGAAGAAAAACGCGCCGAGCGTGCGGTCGGCAGCACGTGATTGGAGCCCGCGACATAGTCGCCGATCGCCTCCGGCGTATACGCGCCGATGAAGATGGCGCCGGCATTGCGGATACCGGCGGCGAGACGCTCGGCATCTGCGGCGGCGATTTCCAGATGCTCCGGTGCGATCGCGTCAACGAGCGGCAATGCCTCGTCGAGCGCGCGGACTAAAATCACCGCACCGAAATCTCGCCATGATGCGCCCGCCACTTCGCCGCGCGCCAGACCTTTCAATTGGCTTTCGACCGCGCGCTGGGTGCCGGCGGCGAGCCGCGCATCATCGGTGACCAGGATAGCCTGTGCGCTGGAGTCGTGCTCGGCCTGCGCCAGCAGGTCCGCGGCGATCCAATCGGGATTGGCGGTGCCGTCGGCAAGGATCAGGACTTCGGACGGACCGGCGATCATGTCGATGCCGACTCGACCGAATACGATGCGTTTGGCGGCCGCGACATAAGCGTTGCCCGGACCGACGATCTTCGCCACCGGCGCGATAGTGGCGGTGCCGTAAGCCAGCGCCGCAATCGCCTGCGCGCCGCCGATGCGAAAAATTTCGTCGACGCCGGCAAGCTTTGCCGCCGCCAGCACCAGCGGATTGAGGATGCCGCCCGGCGCCGGGACCACCATGGCGAGCCGCGGCACGCCGGCGACCTTGGCCGGCACGGCATTCATCAATACCGACGAGGGATAAGCGGCGGTGCCGCCGGGCACGTAGAGCCCAACCGCTTCGATTGCGGTCCAGCGCGAGCCGAGTTCGACGCCGAGCGCGTCGGTAAAACGGTCATCCTGCGGTAACTGGCGGCGGTGATAGGCCTCGATGCGACTGCGGGCGAGCTCGAGCGCATCGAGGGCGTCGCGGCTGCATGCCGCCGCCGCCGCGGCAATCTCGTCTGCGGTCACTTTAAGTCCGAAGCGGTCGAGATCGAGCTTGTCGAATTTGAGCGTGTGGTCTTTGACCGCCTGATCGCCGCGGCTGGCGACGTCCGCGACAATCGTGCGCACGACGGCTTCGACGTCGGCCGCGACTTCGCGCTTGGTGTCGAGAAAAGCGCGAAACTTTTGGGCAAAATCGTTGGCGCGAATGTCGAGGTGGATTGCCATAAGTCTGAACCGAACCGCTCTCGCCGGCGAGGCGACTTTTATGTTCGCCCGCCGCGGTCAGTAGCAGTCCTCTATAATTATAACAATTCTAATATTGCGCATTTAGATTGACAAAAAGTCCGCGGTTCACCAACTCCTTAGACGATCAATCCATGCAATACTTGGCTTCACATTTAAGGTGCTTGCCGTCGATGTCCACGCGCGCGATCGAAAGGGGATGCCGTAGATTTGGGCCGTCGCTCGCAATCGCGGCGGCATTGATGCTGTCGGCAGGCACGGCCCACGCCGACACCGTCAAGCTTTCGATCACGATCAAGGATCAAAAATTCGATCCCGCCGAGCTGCACGCCCCGGCCGGCCAGGCCATCGAAATCGAGGTCAAGAATCTCAACCCCATCGTTTCGGAGTTCGAAAGCGCCGATCTGCACTTCGAAAAGATCGTTCCGGCCGGCGGCCAGGGCGTCGTCTATGTGCGGCCGTTGCAGGCGGGCCGCTACAATTTCTACGACGATTTTCACCATGCCACGCAGGGCTATCTGGTCGTGCCATGAAGGTGAACTCCAAGACGCGAATGACTGCCGCGAATGACTGCCGTGTGAGGCTCCCGTGCTTGCCGCGCTTCTGATCGTATTCCGCGAAGTTTTCGAGGCCGGCTTGATCGTCGGCATCGTGATGGCCGTCACCGCCGGCGTCGCCGGACGCACGCTGTGGATCGCGGGAGGCGTCGTTGCCGGCGTGCTTGGCGCATGCCTGGTAGCGCTGTTTACCAGTGGGTTGTCGAATTTGTTCGGCGGCAGCGGTCAGGAGCTGTTCAACGCCGGCATTCTCGGTTTCGCGGTGCTGATGCTGACCTGGCATAACGTGTGGATGGCGCGGCACGGCCGCGAACTGGTGGCCGAATTGCGGGCGGCCGGCGAGGCGGTGGTGGCCGGATCGAAATCGCTTCTGGCGCTCGCCATCGTCGTGGCGATCGCCGTGCTGCGTGAAGGCTCCGAGGTCGTCCTGTTTCTTTATGGCGTTGCAGCGGCGCAAGGCGGCGCCAGCTGGTCGATGGTCGCCGGCGGGTTCGTCGGTCTTCTTCTCGGCTCGTCGGTGTGCCTGATGACGTATCTAGGCCTCATCACCATTCCGACGCGCTATTTGTTTGGCGTAACCAGCGCGCTGATCGCGTTGCTGGCGGCCGGCATGGCGGCACAAGCCGTCGCCTTCCTCGAGCAAGCCGATATCGTCACCGCGCTCGATGAGACGGTATGGGATACCTCCTGGATCTTGAGCGATTCCAGCTTTTTGGGTCGTGCGCTGCACACGCTCATCGGCTATGTCGATCAGCCGACGGCCATGCAGCTGGTCGTTTATCTGGCGACGCTCGGCACCATCGTTGTGCTGATGAAGCTCTTCGCCACGCCGCCGGCGCGGCAGCCGCGCGCAGCATGACTTTTATTGCGATGGCGTACTGAGACGATCAGGATCAGGCCGTAGCGGAGCCGGCGGAGAAATGGTCGGGGCAAAGAGCGACCGCGGCTACTTCGCCCAGGTCGGCCAGTTCGGCCTCCAGGCATTCGACGTCGAGGCGGATGATGCCGCCGCCCGAGAAAATCAGCGATACGACGCCGGCGGGCGAATTATTCTCGGAAAATTCGACGGCGAGGAGATTAAGCCGCGCGTTCTTGTCGGTCGGGTCGAGATTGCGGGATTTGCAGGCATTGACGCGTTCGAAGCGCAACGCAGTCCGACAGCGCCGGTAATTGGCGCTTTGCCCTTTCACATCGACCGCACTCACCCAGTCGAAGCGATTGAGCGCCATCACGAAGCGGTGGTCGTGGGGCTGCCAGAAAATATCGCCGACCCGGACGGTGGCGTCCTGCACATGCGCCGACACGACCTTGATGTCGTCCTTATCGAGAGCGATGAGCTTAAGCTCGTCCGTACACGAATCCATTGGTCGCCCCATCGGTCCGCCTGCCGCTACCATCTGAGAAGCTAGGCAGGGCGTTGCCGGCCCGCAAGGGCTCTGCGCACAGGCCTCGGCGCGCGAGGGCGCCTCGTCGGTCTAAAAGCCAACGCAGGCGGGCCGCACGATGATGACGACCGAGCGCTGATGAAATTTGCTTTTATACGCTTTCACTGCCGCATCGAGGCGTGCTTGGTCGTCGCCGTTGCCCGGCATTACGATTTCGACTTTTTTGGCCGGTTCGCGGACGATTTCGCCGCTGGCGGTATCGCGCCATTGCCCGATCGCATCGGTGATGGTCAGGCCGTCGGGAAAGCGGGGCGTCAATTCGCGGGCAACGAAACGGGACCAGGCGGATCCACTGACGCCGACGCGGCGACCGATGTCGCGACCAAACAGAAGTTCGGCCACCAGTCGAGGGTGCTGCGTGCCCGAACACGACGGCTCGACTGTCTGGGCGACGCTAGGCGCCGCCGTCGCGAGGCTCAGGCAGACGACCGCCAACGAGGGTGACAGCGTGCCGGCTTTGTTGCCGTTTTTCATCTCACGTCCGACTCCTGAACGGCAGCGGAGAGTTGCAGAAGTTCGATTTGCATCCTGCCGTGCGACGCGCTAAGAACGAGCTAACAAAAGCTTTTGTTAACTCGCACGCTGTATCTGCGGTCGCACTATTGCTTCAAGTTCCCTGATCGCATATGTGGCAGCTGCTGCACGCGCAGAGGTCCATCCAAACCTATCCATCCAACCTATCGGCTTTTCTTTTACATCCGTAATTGATACAAGCCGGCTTTCTTGAAAGGGAGGCATTATGGCTAAGAGGAAGAAGAAGCGGCGTTCGTGGACTGCAGGCGAAGTCCGTGACCTGAAATCGATGGCGCGCAAGAAGACGTCGGCGTCGCAAATCGCCAAGAAGCTGAAGCGGACCGAGGGCGCGACGCGCCAGAAGGCTTTCAGCATCGGGCTCTCACTCAACTCCCGTTCCTGATTTTCCAGCGGCATCCTTGCTTTGCGAGATGTTTGATCGGCGCCGGCCTCTGAACATTCAGAGGACCGGACGCCGAATTATTGTTTTTTATTGCTTTTGGCCGCGTTTTGTTCGGTCGGGGCCGTTTTGCCCCGGCCTCCGCCATCCGAACCGGTTGCGGTAACGGGGTAGACCCCGGCCTCGCTTTGATCTTGGAGGCGGAAGATGCGGCACACGGCGCCCGCCGGCTGGATTAACTAACGGCCGCGAACCTGCCCAAATCCAGGTGTAAGGCTGCAAAACTCAGGCTATAATGTTCCTGATTTGATCGGGGATCGCCCACTCCGGCGCGGTATTGCCATTGCCGGTCGTTCGCAAGCGCAGGCGGGGTTCCGCCCGCCAGATGGTACGCACGCTTCATGAGCCAGTCCCCCGGTCCGCTCCGGACGCAGCCCGCGAGTTCCGAACTTGCCGACGCGCTCGGTGCCTGCCGGCGCGCTTTTATCGCCATTGCGCTGTTTTCCGGCATGAGCAACATTTTGATGCTGTCCGGTGCGCTGTTCATGCTCGAAATCTACGATCGTGTCCTGCCGAGCCGCAGTCTGCCGACATTGGTCGGTTTGTTGATCCTGGTGGCCGGTCTGTACGGCGCGCAGGGGCTCATCGACATGATTAGAAGCCGCATCCTGGTGCGGATCGGCCATAGTCTCGACGAAACCATGAGTTCCCGCGTCTACGACGCGATCGTCCGGCTGCCGCTCAAGGCCGGAGCAAAAGGTGACGGCACTCAACCGATTCGCGACCTCGATTCGGTACGCGGCTTTTTGTCCGGAAGCGGCCCGGTTGCGTTCTTCGATCTGCCGTGGATGCCGGTCTATCTCGCGATCTGCTTTTTGTTCCATGTTTATCTAGGCCTGACCGCGCTCGCCGGCGCCATCGTCCTGGTCACACTGACGGTCATAACCGAGATCAAGACCAGGCGCCCGACACGCAGCGCCGCCCAATTCGCGGCGGCGCGCAATACGCTTCTGGAGGCGAGCCGCCGCAATGCCGAAGCCATCACCGCGATGGGGATGGCAGGACGCATCTCCAAGCACTGGAACGAGCTCAATCACAATTTCGTGGCTTCGAGCGGCCGCGCCAGCGATGTGGGCGGCGGGCTTGGTGCATTTTCCAAGGTCTTGCGGATGTTGCTGCAATCGACGATTTTGGCGGTCGGCGCCTATCTCGTTATCGATCAGCAATCGACACCCGGAATCATGATCGCCGCTTCCATCCTGGGAGCGCGCGCCTTGGCTCCGGTGGATCTGGCGATCGCCAATTGGCGCGGCTTTGTCGGCGCGCGGCAAAGCTGGCAGCGCTTGTCGCGTTTGCTCGGCCACCTGCCGCCAAGAGCCGAGCCGATGCCGCTCAAACCGCCGGCGCGGACGCTCGTCGTGCAGAACGCTGCCGTCACGCCGCCGGGCCAGCACAGGATCGTCTGCCAGGACGTCAACTTCACGCTGGCGGCCGGCAAGGCGCTTGGGGTGATCGGACCAACCGCCTCCGGCAAATCCTCGCTGGCGCGCATGCTCGTGGGGGTCTGGACCGCCGGCCCGCGGCACCGTGCGGCTCGACGGCGCCACGCTCGATCAATGGTCGCCCGAGGTGCTCGGACGGCACATCGGCTACGTGCCGCAGGACGTGGAATTGTTCAACGGCACGGTGGCGCAGAACATCGCGCGCTTCGAGGATCCGCCCGATGCAGACGCAGTGATCGCCGCCGCGCACGCTGCCGGCGTGCACGACCTCATCATCAATCTGCCCGACGGCTATGAAACGGTGGTCGGCGAGCAGGGCAGCGCGCTGTCCGCCGGACAGGCCCAGCGCATCGCGTTGGCGCGGGCGCTCTATCGCGACCCATTTCTGGTCGTCCTCGATGAGCCCAATTCCAACCTCGACGCCGAAGGCGACGAAGCGCTGACCCGGGCCATTCTCGGCTTGCGGGCGCGCGGCGCCATCACTGTCGTGGTGGCGCACCGTCCCAGCGCCATCGCCGGCGTCGACTATATCCTGATCATGGCCAAGGGCCGGCAGCAGCAGTTCGGGCCGAAAGAGGAGATCCTCACGCGGCTGACGCCGCCGGCCGCACCGCCGCGGGCTCTGAAAGTGGCGGAAAAGGGCGGCGCGGGATGAGAGAATGCGATGTCCTCCCTCACCCGCCCGATCTTGCGGATGATCGTTACGGTGCGCGCAGGGCTGCACTGGGCGTTCGGCGACGTCGGTCCCCAGGGCAGTGCAGCTGAGTCTGATTCGCCGGCATGTGATTGCCGGCAGTGTTCTTGTCGGGCTTTTGGCCTTCGGGCTTGGCGGTTGGGCGTCGACCGCGGAAATCTCCGGGGCCTTGATCGTGCAAGGCGACATCGTCGTCGATTTCGAACATCAAGAAGATCCAGCATCCCACCGGCGGCGTGGTCGGCCAACTTTTCGTTCACGACGGCGACCATGTGAAGGCCGGCCAGATTCTTATTCGTCTCGACGAAACGGTGACGCAGGCCAATCTGGCGATCGTCACCAAGGGGCTGACCGAGCTTTATGCGCGCAAGGCGCGGCTGGTGGCGGAACTCAACGGCGACGATACGGTTGCTGTCCCCGAGGCGCTCGCCGATCATATGGACAGCCCGGACGTGCAGGAGGCGATGGCGAGCGAGCGCAAGCTGTTCGACCTGCGGAAGCAGGACCGCGCCGGCCAGAAGAAGCAATTGCAGGAACGGGTAACGCAGTTGCAGCAAGAGATTACCGGGCTCACCGCACAGCAGGACGCCAAGGACAAGGAAATCGGCCTGATCGAGCAGGAGCTGCAAGGGGTCCGCGACTTGTATGCCAAGAACCTTGTGCAGCTGAACCGGCTTACCTCGCTGGAGCGCGACGAAGCCCAGTTGCAGGGCTCGCGCGGGCAGCTCGTGGCGCAAGCCGCCGAGGCCAAGGGCAAGATTGCCGAGACGCAGCTGCAGATCATCCAGGTCGACGAAGATCTCGCCAGCGATGTCGCCAAGGAGCTGCGCGAGACCGACAGCAAGATCGGCGAATTCGTCGAGCGCAAAATCACCGCCGAAGATCAGCTCAAGCGCACCGACATCCGGGCGCCGCAGGACGGCATCGTCTTTCAATTGACGGCGAATACCGTCGGCGGCGTCATTGCTGCCGGCGATCCGATCATGATGATCGTGCCTAAGGACGATAAGCTGCAGGTCGAAGCCAAAGTGGACCCCAAGGACATCGACGACGTGCAGTTCGATCAGCCCGTCGTGCTCCGCTTCACCTCGTTTAACGTGCGCACCACGCCCGAGATCAACGGCAAGGTCGTGAGGGTCTCAGCCGACACCACGACCGATCAACGCACCGGGCGGACCTATTATTCGGTCCGCATCGCCATGGCCAACGACGAGATCAAGCGGCTGGGCGACGTCAAGCTGACGCCCGGCATGCCGGTCGATGCCTATATCGAGACCGGCGAGCGCACCATGCTCTCCTACCTGCTCAAGCCGTTGCGCGATCAGCTGTTGCGCTCGTTTCGCGAAAAATAAATCGTCCTCCCCGGCGGCGCGGAATGCGTTAGAATGGCTTGGGTGTTGCGGGGAGTGCCCTAGCTCATGACCAGGATAGCCCGCTGGGCGCGCCAGTTCGGCGTGGCGCGCGCGGTTTGTCTTCTGCTGTTGTTTGCGCTGATTCCACTGCGGTTGGCCGACCCGCGGCCGCTGGAGGAGTTGCGGCTGCGCACCTTCGATCTGTTCCAACTGTTGCGGCCGCGGACCCAAGACGGCTACCCCGTCGTCATCGTCGATATCGACGAGGATAGCCTGAAGACGATCGGACAATGGCCGTGGCCGCGCACCACCGTGGCCGACCTTGTCAACCGCATCACGCAAATGGGCCCCGTGGCCATCGGCTTTGACGTGGTCTTTGCCGAGCCGGACCGCATGTCGCCGGCTGTCGCCGAGCAGAGCTTTCACGGTCTCGATGCGGAAACCCGGGCCAAGCTCGACAGCCTGCCCAGCAACGACCAGGTCCTGGCCGATGCAATCAAACAGTCCCGCGTCGTGGTCGGCCAAGCCGGCGCCGGGACCCCGACGCCGCGGCCGCCGGGAGAAGCAGCCTTGCAAACCGGCTTTGCGGTCCTCGGTCCCGATCCGGCACCCTATCTCGTGACTTTTCCGGGCTTGCTGCGCAACGTTCCGGTGATCGAGGAAGCAGCCGCCGGCCGCGGGCTGTTCTCGATCGATCCCGAGCACGACGGCATCATTCGCCGTGTCCCGGTGATCATGGAAGCGCAAGGCTCGCTGGTGCCGTCCCTGACCATGGAAATGCTGCGGGTCGTCACGCAGTCCGGCGCCATTCTGGTGCGCGTCAACAATGCCGGGGTGCAGTCGGTGGCCGTCCCCGGCCTGGAAGTGCCGACCGACGAGCACGGCCAGCTCTGGGTGCATTTCAACAAGCACGATCAGGCGCGTTTCGTCTCCGCCAAGGACGTGCTGCAGGGAAAAGTTCCCGCCGATCGGTTCCGCGGCCGGCTCGTCCTTATCGGCACGTCGGCGATCGGCCTGCTCGATCTAAAGACGACGCCCGTCGAAGCGGCCATGCCCGGCGTCGAAGTGCACGCCCAGATCCTCGAAAGCGTGCTGAGCAAGTCGCTCTTGGTCAATCCGGACTACGCCATCGGCGCCGAGCTTTCGCTCGCGGTCCTGATCGGGCTGGCGATTATCATTGCCGCGCCGATGTTGTCTCCGACGGTGGTCGTATTGCTCGGCGCGGCCGTTGTCGCCGGACTCATCGGGTTTTCGCTCTATTTGTTCGCCGAAGACAATCTCCTGATCGACTTTACCTATCCGCTGATTTCCACCTGGCTGATCTATTTGGTGCTGACCTTCGTGAATTATTTCCGCGAGCAAAAGCAGCGCCAGCAAATCCGCTCCGCTTTCGGTTTCTATCTCTCGCCGCACATGGTCGAGCAGCTGGCGCGGTCGCCGGAGAAGCTCGTGCTCGGCGGCGAGGAGCGGCGCATGACGATCCTGTTTAGCGACGTGCGCGGCTTCACCACCATCTCCGAGCACTACAAGGACGATCCGCAGGGTCTCACCCGACTGATGAACCGCTTTCTTACGCCGCTCACCAACGCCATCATCGAGCGCAAGGGCACGATCGACAAATATATCGGCGACGCCATCATGGCGTTCTGGAACGCGCCGATGGACGATACCGAGCAGGAAGCGAATGCCTGCGATGCGGCGCTGGCCATGCAGGAGCGCGCCGTCGCGCTCAACGTCGACCTCAAGCGCGAAGCCGAGGCCAATGGCGGCCAGTACATGCCATTGCGGATCGGTATCGGCCTCAACACCGGCCCCTGCGTGGTCGGCAATATGGGCTCTGACTTCCGGTTCAACTATTCGGTGCTTGGGCGACACCGTCAATCTGGCGTCGCGGCTCGAATCGCGCACCAAGGATTATGGGCTTGGGCTGGTGATCGGGTCGCGTACCGCGGAGAAAGCCAAGGACAAGTTCGCCACCATGGAAATCGACTTGATTCAGGTCAAAGGCAAGAAGGATCCCGAGGCGGTGTTCGCCGTGCTGGGACGCTCGGACGTGGAGCAGGACCCGCTGTGCAAGGAGTTGCGCGAGCTCAACGCGCAAATGCTGGCCCGGTTTCGCCGGCAGGACTGGGACGGCGCGCTCGACCTCATTGCCCGTTGCCGCAAGGTCGCCGATCACTTCGAGATGGGCGGTCTCTACGACATGTATGTGGAGCGCATTGAAGCCTATCGCGCCGATCCACCCGGAGCGGATTGGGACGGCGTTTACAAGGCCGAATCTAAGTAGCGCAATTTCAGAAGGTGACTGAAGCCGGCGCCGCCGCGGCGCGCGCCACCGTGAGCACCGGCGTCACGAATGCCCGCACGCCGGCCTCGTCAAGCACGAACAAGGGTGCGGCCTTGGCCATCTCGATATCCTTGACCATCGTCAGCCAGCGGTTGTCGAGAATGATCCAATCGCCATCGTTGCGCACGGCAACCACGGCGTGGTCCTCGTCGGCGGCGGTATTGCGGACGATCACGAGCTTGACGTCCTGCACGGGCACGCCCGCCGCCGTCAACGCCACGTATTTGGCAATGGCGTAATCCTCGCAATCGCCGCGACCGGTCGTGAATGTTTCGAGCGGATCGCTCCAACGATCCGGCACGCCCCATTGCGCCATGTCGCTCATCGGTTCAATCGCCAGATTGACCGCACGGTTGATCGTGCCGATACGAGCGAGGCCGCTGCGCGTGCGGCCTTGGGCGACGATGGCGAGGAAACTCTGCGCCGCGTTCGGACAATGCTGCGGGTCGGCATCGCAATGCGCCAGCACGGCGGCGTCGGCGCAAATCTTGGCCTCCACGCCGTCCCACTTCGTCAAAATCCCGCCGAACGATACCGGTGTTGCGGCAAGACCGAATGGCTGTGCGACAGGGGGCGAGGGAGGGATCGGCGCGATGTTCGGCTCGACCGGGTCGAGCGACGCGGTATCATTCTCGATGATCAGGTGCCGATCGATTTGCAAGGGCGGTTCGGGTTGATTGGAATTGGCCGCGGCCCGCGTCGTGACCAATTGCTGCGTCGCTGTGACCGGCGCCAGTGCAAGCTCGGGATGTGGCGGCATGATCTCGGGCGCGGGTGCCACCACCGTCGCCGATGCCAGCACAGCCGCCGAAGGCGTGCTCCAGAAGGTGTCGGTGTCGCTGCCGGCACACGCCGGCCACCCTAGGATGAACGCGGCAAAGAACGCTGCCGCTCCGTAACGCAACATTTTGACGTCCCCGAACTGCCGGGTCCGGCGCTTGTGCGCTCTCTCCCGGTTTCTTGTTCAGGACGCGATAACCCCGCCGTCACTGCCGCCGCATTAATGCGTACAAACTTTGTCGGACTAACGGAGACCAGGGTTTAGGAACGGCCACGCGGTTGCGAACAATTTTATTGATCGGATTGAAATTGCTTTTACAGGCGGCGTTTTCTGCGGTTAAATGCGACAGTTCGCTTTGAAACTAACGTCGCTTCGCAAAGCGGCGACATAGGGGGGACTTGGAATGCGCTTCGCAAAACTCTGCGTTATTGCCGCGGCCGGCCTCGTGCTCGGTCTCGGCATTCGTGGTGCCTCAGCACAGGACAAGACATTCACGCTGAAGCTTTCGCACTGGGTTCCGCCATCGCATCCGTTGCAGAAGGCGATCCAGAACTGGGCCGACGATATCGAAAAGGCTTCGAACGGAACGATCAAATACCAGATCTATCCGTCGCAGCAGCTTGGCAAGGCCTTCGACCATTACGATATGGCGCGCGACGGCATTGCCGATTTCGCCTATGTCAATCCCGGCTATCAGCCGGGACGGTTCCCGATCATCGCCGCTGGCGAGCTGCCGTTCCTGGTCGGCAAGGCCAAAGGCGGCAATCTCGCCGTCGACGCGTGGTACCGCCAATATGCGGCGACCGAAATGAAGGACGTACATTACTGCTTTGCCTTTGTGCTCGACCCGCTGGCTTGGCATTCCACCAATAAGAAGATCGTGGTGCCGGCGGACATCAAGGGCATGAAAGTGCGCCCGGCCCAGGGCAGCATCGCCGCCTGGGTGACGCAGCTCGGCGGCACCAACGTCGAATCCAGCGCGCCCGAAGTGCGCGACGTTCTCGCCAAGGGCGTTGCCGACGCCGTCACCTTCCCATGGGGCTCGATGTTCCTGTTCGGCATCGACAAGGTCACCAAATACGACATGGACGCGCCGCTTGGATCGGTGATGTTCGTGTGGATCATGAACAAAAGCACTTATGCCGCCATGTCGCCGTCGCAGCAGAAAGTGATCGACGACCATTGCACGTCGCAATGGGCGGCGCGATTCGCCGATCCATGGGCCGACTTCGAGCACGCCGGTCTTGCCAAGATGCAGCAGACCCCCGGCCACGAGGTTTATAAAATCACCGACGATCAGCTTGCCGAGTGGAAGAAGTCTGCCGAGCCGCTCCAGCAGAAATGGGCCGACGGGGTGAAGAAGGCCGGCGGCGATCCCGACGCGATCTACAAGGGACTGGAAGCCTCCCTGGCGCAATACAACGCCGGTTTCTGACCGACACCAACGCAATGAGGACGGCGGCGGGTTTCTCGCCGCCGCCGTACGGGACAGTGCCAATGTCGGAAGCCGACGTTGACGTCGCCGAAGCCGTTGCGCCCGAGCCGGCGCGCAAGCCCAGCGCCATGGACCGTTTCATCGACGGCATCGAGCTGATTGCCGCGTTCTTCATTGGCCTCGTCGCGCTGGATATCTTCGTTTCCGTGATGCTGCGTTATTTCCTTAGCGTGCAGATTCCCGACAGCTACGATTTCGGCCGGCTGCTGCTCGGCATCGTTGTCTTCTGGGGCATCGCCGCAACGTCGTACCGAGGCAATCACATCACTGTCGATCTGATTTACGCCAATGTCGGCGAGCGCATGCAGCGTTACATCGACGTCTTCGCGACATCGGTTTTGTTGTTCGTGGTGACGGTGCAGACCTACACCTTGTTCGATAAGGTCCACGATACCTACGCCGACCATGTGCTGACCTTCGATCTGCGACTGCCGGTATGGCCGTTCTTCCTGGTCGCTTGGCTCGGCGATGTCTCGGCCGTGCTGTTGATCGCGGTGCGCACCTATCGGCTCATTTTCCATCCCGAATTGCTCGGCGGCAAATACCAATACAAGCCGGTCGAGTGAGGCGGCAGCGGATGAGGCAGTTGTAAGTCCCGACGTCGTCGCGGTCATCGGCTTCCTCAGCCTATTCGCATTGATGCTGTTGCGCGTGCCGGTCGGCATGGCGATGGGCTTGGTCGGAGTCACCGGCTTCTCGTATCTGGTCGGCGGCGGTCCGGCGCTGAAGAGCGTCGGCCTGACCTCGATGCGCACGGTGACCGATTACACCTTCGGCGTCATCCCCATGTTCCTCTTGATGGGCGCCTTCGTGTCCAATTCCGGCATGAGCCGCGAGCTGTTCCGCGCCGCGAACTCTTTCGTCGGCCATTTCAAGGGCGGTCTCGGCATCGCCACCATTGCCGCCTGCGCCGGCTTTGCCGCGATCTCCGGATCTTCGGTCGCCACCGCGGCGACCTTTGCGACCGTCGCCTATCCGGAAATGCGCCGTTACGACTATCCGCAGAGCTTCGCCACCGGCGTGATCGCCGCCGGCGGCACGCTCGGCGCCATGCTGCCGCCGTCGACCGTGCTCGCCGTTTACGGCATCATCACCGAGCAGGACATCGGCAAGCTGTTCGTCGCCGGCATCATTCCGGGCCTCATTGCCGCGGCCATGGACATGATGACGGTGGTGATCATCGGCAAAGTGAGGCCGAAATTCCTTCCGTCCACGCCACGGCACAGTTGGGCCGAGCGCCGTGCCGGCCTGCGCGACATCTGGGCGACGCTGCTGCTGTTCGTTCTTGTTATCGGCGGCCTCTATGGCGGGCTGTTCACGCCGACGGAAGCGGGCGGCGTTGGCGCGTCCGGTGCGTTCATCATCGGCGTGGCGCGGGGCAAGCTGACGCGAACCGAAATCCGCCGTTCGCTGTTGCAGGCCGTGCGCACCGCCGCCGCGGTGCTCACGGTGCTGATCGGAGCGCTGTTGTTCGGCTATTTCCTCACCGTCACGCAGACGCCGCAGAAAGTGACCGAGTTCCTCACCGGTCTGGGACTCGGCCGCTACGGCGTGCTCGCGTTGATCATGCTGATGTATATCGTGCTCGGCTGTCTCATGGACTCACTGGCCATGATCATCCTGACGATTCCGATCATATTTCCGGTGATTACGCAGCTCGGCTTCGACCCGATCTGGTTCGGCATCATCATCGTGATGACGGTCGAGCTTGGGCTTATTCATCCCCCGGTCGGCATGAACGTCTTTGTCATCAAGACCGTGGTGCAGGACGTCAGCTTTTCGACGATATTTGTCGGCGTCTTGCCGTTTATCCTCACCGACCTGGTGAGGCTCGTCATCCTCATCACGTTTCCGATTTTGGCGCTCTGGCTGCCGTCACATATGTGACGTTCAGTGGGATCGTTCAGCTTCTGCCGCCGCCGGCGAGCACGGCGCGTGTCGCCCGGTCCGGTCCGAAGTCGTCGACGCTGTCGATCGCCAAGAGATCGGCGAGGCGGGTGCGGGCGCGATTGACGCGGCTTTTGATGGTGCCGACCGCGCAGCCGCAGATCGCCGCGGCGTCATCGTAGGAAAAGCCGGAGGCGCCGACGAGGATGAGCGCCTCGCGCTGGTCCGACGGCAGTTTCGCAAGGGCAGCGCGGAATTCCTCGAATTCGACGCGGCCGGTCTGCTCGGGATGGGATTTGAGCGTTTCGGCGTAGCGTCCGTCGGCATCCTCCACCTCGCGGCGGCGCTTGCGGTATTCCGAGCGGAACAGGTTGCGCAAAATGGTGAACAGCCATGCCGGCATGTTGGTGCCTGGCTCGAACGAATCGATATGGGCCAGCGCGCGCAACAACGTTTCCTGCACCAGATCGTCGGCGCGGTCGATGTTGCCGCATAACGAAATTGCGAACGCGCGCAAGCTTGGCACGGTGGCAAGGACTTGATCGCGGATGGCAGGGTCGAGCTTCATGCTGCCCTTCATTTCATTGCTCATCTTGGTCGCTCAAGCGGCGAACAAGATCGGCCAGGTGCTGCGGGACGCCCTGATTGACCACGTCGTTGTAAACAGCGCGCAACTGCTGCCCGATCCGCGCTTGGACTTCACGGCCCAGACGGGCTTCGGGTTTGTTGTGGGGTGTAGAGGCTGACCTGGCCATCGGGCTTTCGTTCTCCGGCTTCTCGGCAGCCGGCTCCAACGGTTCGAGGTTGGTCTTACGGTGCTTCATAACGTCGTCTTTCCCCCGTTCGCCCATTGCCTACCCATCCCTGGGGCCCTTCAACTTTCGCTAACGCACTGACAGGCCCCGCAGTTCCGCCCCTCATTGAGGAATGGAACTTTTTTTGCGCTGGGTCGTTTTTGCCAGTAACCTCAGCATTGTGGAAGGGGAGGGTCGTTCAGTGTCTACCTCGCAAGCCGTACTCCAGCATCTGCCTTCGTTGCGCCGCTATGCGCGCGCTTTGACCGGCAGTCAGGCCTCAGGCGACGCTTATGTGGTCGCCACGGTCGAATCGCTTATTGCCAGCCCGAAAATCCTCGAAACGGCATCGAATCCCCGGGTAGGGCTGTATCGGCTGTTCGCCAAGATCTGGAACTCCGTGGCCGTGAATGGGAAGGCGGAAACGAGCGATATTGTGCTGCCGCCGGAGCAGCATCTCTCCCAAATCACCCCGCGTCCGCGGCAGGCCTTCCTGCTGGTCGCCCTTGAGGGCTTCTCCGAAGAGGACGCCGCCGAGGTGCTCGATTGCGACCTCCAGACACTGCGTGGCCTGGTCGAGGAATCGGGCCGGGAGCTCGCCGCGGAAATCGCGACCGACGTTCTGATCATCGAGGACGAAACGTTTATCGCAATGGATATCGAGGCCCTCGTGGAAAGCCTCGGCCATAACGTTATCGGCATTGCCCGGACCCACAGCGAGGCACTGGCGCTGGCCAAGCAAAAGCGGCCGGGTCTTATTCTTGCCGACATTCAACTCGCCGACGGCAGTTCGGGACTGGATGCGGTCAACGAGCTGCTCGGCTCGTTCGAGGTCCCCGTTATCTTCATCACCGCCTATCCGGAACGTTTCCTCACCGGGCAGCGTCCTGAGCCGGCCTTCCTTATTGCCAAGCCGTTTCAAGTGGCTGTCGTTTCGGCAGTGGTGAGCCAGGCCCTGTTCTTCGGGCGCAAAGCGCGCCAGCGCGAGCGCAAGCCTGCCGAGCGCCAAGCGACGCTTTAATCTCCACGTCATTGCGGATCGCCGCCAACGGGCCGGCCACAGGCGGGCGCCCGGCCGGCCTGTGGCAGGCTCAACGGCGGGTCTGGAAGCTAATCACGGATCGTGGTTGTGGATTGCGGGGTCCCTTGCTTGCGCCTTCGCGGCTCCGCGCGTCGGTGGAGTCATACCCGCCGTAGCTCCCTCAAGGGGCGAGGGCGGGTCGCTCGGCTCCGGGACGACGAGACAAAAAATCGGGGCGCAGCCGATCGGCATATCGGCTGCGCCCAACATAACCGGCCAAGCACGGGGGGAGGGGGGAAGAATGGCCGGTCGTCATGGAAACCCGCGCCTGTCAGCTTTGTTCCGCGCTGTCTCCCTATTGCCCTATGGATTTATCACCACGGATTGCGCGGCGAGCCTGCGGCCTTCGCATTCACGACTGAGTGACCGGACACCGCCGCAGGAACCCGGCTTCCCCGCAAACGTTGACTTGCCGGTGATGTGGACGGCTCGGGGGCTTTTCGTGTGCTCGATCGGTCGGTCGAAGGACCGGTTCGGCGGTGCGGAGAAGTCCGATGGTCAGGCCTTTGTTTGCTCGCATCACCGACATGCTGGCGGTAACGCTGCTGGCGGTATTTTTCGTCAGTCTCCTTCCTCTCCTGAGCGCAGCGCGCACGGCAAGCTATAGCTCGCCCGGTTTCACTGTAAACCGTGAATTCAAGGGCGACCTGCTGCCGTTTCACGCCGCTCTCGGCTCCTCCATCTTGAAAAGCGACTTCGACTCTCTGAAGCAGTCGCGCGTGCAAACGCCGACCGATATGCCCCACGAAATTCCGTTTGCCTGCGATCCGTCTTTCTCTCCCGTAGCGACGCCGCGATTGGCCTATGTTTACGGCCGGTGCATGTCCTAGGGGCGTCAGTTCTGAATTGTCCTTCGGCTGACGACTCAGCCGGGGCGATGCGCTTGCCGTCCTGGATCAACGGTTGTGGTTTGGCGCGCATCGCATCAACAAACAAAGTTAATGCCGGTTTATGCACCTCGACGAAAGAGGCGCGGTGCTCCTAGGTGTTTATTTGTTTGTTCTTGCTCATCTGGTGGATCGTCGGAACTTTCTACTTCGCCGACGATTGTTCCGATCGAGAACGGCATTTCAGCACGGGAGTAAAGTCATGGCGGTAAATTACCGAACCTTGGCGATTTCCATCGCCCTGTTGGCCGGCGCGCTGGCGCTTCCCGTCGCGCCCGCCTCGGCGCAGTTCTTTTCGCCGCTATCGCAATATGCGCCGCAATCGGAGCCCCAATATGCACCGCAGTCCGATCCGCAAGACACCGTTGGAGCGGACGAAGACCTCGGGCCGTCGCTGCAGCGGCAGGTGGTGGACTATCCGACCAGCGAGCCGGCCGGCACGATCATCATCGATACGCCCCACACCTACCTTTATCTGACATTGGGCGGCGGCAAGGCTTTGCGATACGGCATCGGCGTCGGTCGCCAGGGCTTCACGTGGTCCGGCACCGAAACCATCGTGCGCAAGGCCGAATGGCCGGACTGGATTCCGCCGACGGAAATGGTCGCGCGGCAGCCTTATCTGCCCCGCTTTGTCGCGGGCGGTCCCGGCAACCCGCTCGGCGCTCGCGCCATGTATCTCGGCAATACCGACTATCGCATTCACGGCACCAACGATCCGTCGTCGATCGGCAAACACATGTCGAGCGGCTGCATCCGCTTGCTGAATGCGGACATCATCGACCTGTACAGCCGCGTCGGCATCGGCACGAAGGTCGTCGTGCTGCCGAACAACCAAAGGCAAGCTGGCGTCGACGACAGTCGCCGCCGGCTTGCCAGCCAGGATGTTCAAGCGCCGCAGCGGCCGCTGTCGCTACAAGCATCGCCGGCCAGGGCAGTTTACTGAGCCGGCGTTCGCGCGCGAAGCGTAGCGACCCGAACGGCCGAGGGTTTAAAGGGCCGGAACCGCTGGTTCCGGCCCTTTTATTTGCTGCAACCAATAACGATGTTTGAGTATTGGGCTAAAGGTAAAAATCGTAAAGGCACGAATATGCCTAGTGCCGACAAGGTGGAGGAAACCGGACCGGTCGAAAATCCGGGCCGGGCCAAGGAAGCGTTTCCCGTCGAGCGGATCGAGCTTGAGAACGAGTTGCGCAGCCGCGCCAAGCAACAGGAAGCGCTGGCGCAACTCGGCGAGCGTGCTCTCGCCGAACCCGATCTCGAACGCCTGCTCAACGACGCGGTGAGCACGGTCGCGCTTACGCTCTCGGTCGATTTCGTCAAAATCCTCGAGCTGTTGCCCGGCGACGGTGAACTTTCGTTGCGCGCCGGCTTCGGCTGGAAAAGGGATCTGGTCGGTACGGTTTTGACGACGACCGCGGCGGGGAGCCTCGCCCGCTTCACGCTGGATTCCTCGGGTGCGGTGGTCATTGCGGATTTCTCCAGCGAAACAAGATTTCGAGGTCCCGCGCTATCTGCTGGATCACCGTTGCAGCAGCGGCATGAATGTGACGATTGCCGGCCGCGATGGCCGCGCTTACGGAATCCTCGGTGTCTGCACCACGCGACAGCGGCATTTCAGTGCTCAGGAAATCGCGTTCCTTGCTGCGCTCGGCAATCTTCTTGCCGGCGCCATTCAGCGGCGACAGCTTGAGCAGCGTCACGAATTGATGATCCGCGATATGCGCCACCGGTCCGGAAATCTGTTCTCTCAGCTCCTGGCATTGTTTTCGCAGACGGCGCGAACCTCGAAAAGCATTCCTGACCTCGCCAGTAAATATCAGGCGCGGGTTCTGGCCATGGCAAATGCGCATCGCCTGCTCACCGAGGGCGGCTGGCAGTCTATTCCGATCGTGGATTTCCTCAATGTCGTGCTTGGGCCGTATATCGACCGCGCGACGCTGGAGGGCCCCAATATCGATCTTGAGCCGGACCCGGTGTTCCATCTCAGCGCCGCCCTGCACGAGCTCGCGGCCAATGCGATAAAGCACGGCAGCCTGTCGCGCTCCAAGGGGCAGCTCGACCTGCGCTGGTCGGTAACCCGCACCCAGCGCGGCATGACCTTGATGCTCGATTGGACTGAAAAAAACGGACCGCCGGTGCGGCGGCCGCGCAAGACCGGCTTCGGCTCGCGGCTCATCGATCTGGTCATCGGCCGGCAGCTCAACGGCGAGGTGACGCGCACATTCTCGCGCAAGGGGCTGGCCGTGAAGCTCGTCGTGCCGCTGACACACGAGCGCTGGCCGTCGTCGGTGACGACCGCGGCGAGCCCGTCCCCGCACTAGACCATGACCCGATTAGATTGAATCCGATCATGATCTAGTTTCTTAGCTTGAGCAGGATCCCTTTCGGAAACCGGCATCCACCCTCGGATCAAGTCCGAGGGCAGGCATTTTCCGGATCATGCTCTAGCGTCTCTTCCGCCGTCCCGGTAAACCGGTCCATCGGCGCTGCCGGCGGAGGAGGAGACGCGTGCAGGAAGAAATCGTCAATTTTCAATCTGCGGGCTTGCGCTTGCACGGCGCCTTGGGCGTGCCGTACGGCTTGCGCGCAGCGGAGCGGCGCGCCGCTTTTCTGGTGCTGCATGGCTTCGGCTCCAACAGCGACAGCTCAAACGTGCTGCAGCCCACACGTGTCCTGAGCGAGTTCGGCTATGTTACGCTGCGCTTCGACATGCGCGGCTGCGGCAAGAGCGAGGGCGAATTCGGCCGTGTCATCTGTCTGGAACAGGTCGAGGATTTGGGCCACGCGCTCGATTTTCTCAGCCACCATCCCGCCGTCGATCCGGACCGCATCGGCGTCATCGGATCGAGCTTCGGCGGCGCCGTGGGTGTCTATGCGGGCGGCGTCAATCCGCGCGTCGCTGCGGTGATCTCCAACGGCGGCTGGGGTCATGGCGAGCGGAAGTTCCGCGGCCAGCATCGTACGCCCGAGGCCTGGACGAGTTTCACAAAAATGCTCGAAGAGGGCCGCGCTCACCGTGCCCGCACGGGTCAATCGCTGATGGTGCCGCGCTACGACATCGTGCCGATCCCGGATCACGTGCGCCAAAATCTCGAGCGGCAGAAAGTCGGCATGCTGGCGCCAAACTCGGTCGAGATGTTTCCGGCCGAGACGGCGCAGAGCATGTTCGATTTTCGCGCCGAGGAGGTGGTCGGCAAGATCGCGCCGCGCCCATTATTGCTCATCCACGCCGCCAACGATTCGGTGACGCCGACCGAGCAGTCGATCGAAATGTTCAAGCGCGCCGGCCAGCCGAGCGAGTTGCATCTGTTCAGCGGGCTCGATCATTTCCTGTTTGCGGAGAATTCCAAGCGAGTCTGGTCGCTGCTGCGCAATTGGCTGGATACCTATTTCCCGGCGTCGAAATGAGGCGGCTGTGACCTCTGAAAAAATTCTGGTCGGCCGGGACGAGCTCGGCCGCTTCATTCGCGACGTATTGGTGGCGCATGGCGCGCGCGAGGCCGATGCCGCGGTCGTCGCCGAAGGTCTGGTCTGGGCCAATTTACGGGGCGGCGACGGTCACGGCGTGTCGCGGCTGCCGCGCTACGTCAAGCTTCTTGCCGACGGCGAGATCGACACCAAAGTGAAGCCGCGTCTGACGCACGACCGCGCCGCGACTTTCGTGCTCGATTGCGGCCACGGCTTCGGTCCGGTCGCGGTCATGCAGGCCGCCGCGCTCGCGGTCGAGCGGGCCAAGCAGATCGGCGTGTGTTTCGGCTTGATACGCGAGACGACCCATACCGGTGCGATCGGGCGCTATGCCCAGTGGATTGCCGAACACGGCTGTGCCGCCGTGCTGATGGGTGCGGGGCCCGCTTTAATGGCCTATCACGGTGCGCGAGTTGCCAGCATGGGCACAAGTCCGATCGCCATCGCGGTGCCGAGCGGCACGGGCCCGATCGTCCTCGACATGGCGACCTCGACCATTTCGAACGGCAAGATTTTACAGTCGCGCGCCACCGGCATGCCGTTGCCGCCGAACACTGTTCTGACGACCGATGGCGAGCCTACCACCGATCCGAGATTAGCCGAGGTCCTGCTGCCGCTCGGCGGACCGAAAGGCTCGGGACTGGCTTTGATGTTTGAGCTCGTTGCCAGCGTGCTGGCGGCGGCGCCGATCCAGGCGCGCACGCTGGGACAGGAAAAGCGTACCCGCAACACCGGAAATACCGCGATGTTCGTGGTCGACATCGCCGCGTTTCGTCCCGTCGCGGATTTCACGCACGACACCGATACGCTGGCGGCAATCCTCAAAGCTTTGCCGCGCCAAGCCGGCTTCGATGAGATCACGCTGCCGGGCGAGCGCGGCAGCCGCACTGAAGCCAGGCGCCGCAAATCCGGCATTCCGATCCCGGCGAAACTTTGGACGGAGCTTGAAGCCATCGCCAAAGCCGATGGGGTCAAGATGCCGGGGTTGATGTCTGCGTCCGCATAGTTGGAACGCTATCCCGCCGCGAGCTTCAGGCCGATCAGCCGGTCCAGCGTCGCATGGTCGGCGAGGAGTTCGGCCGACGCACCGCTGTAGGCGATGCGGCCGCGTTCCAGAACGAGCGCCTGCTGCGTCAGCGGCAAAGCGATCTCGACATGCTGTTCGACCAAAATGAATGCGTTCGCCTCTTCCTTGATCATGCGGCCGATGGCGCCGGCAAGCTCTTCGATAACGATCGGAGCCAGGCCCTCGAGCGGCTCGTCGAGCAATAACAGCGCCGGATTGGTCATCAGCGCCCGTGCGATCGCCAGCATCTGCTGTTCCCCGCCGGAGAGCTGATTGCCAAGGTTGCGCCGCCGTTCGGCGAGCCGCGGGAAGAGCTCATAGACCGCGGGCAAATCCCAGGATCCGGCCCGTGCGGCAACGGTGAGATTTTCCTCCACCGTCAATGAGGAGAATATCTCGCGCTCCTGCGCCACCCAGCCGATGCCGGCAAGGGCGCGCCGGTGCGGCGGCAACGTCGTAATGTCTTCGCCGCGCCACACGATGCGGCCACGGCCGACCTGTGTGAAGCCCATGACGGTCAACAGCAGGGTCGACTTGCCGACGCCGTTGCGGCCGAGGACGGCGAGCGCCGCCGCGCTGCGGAACGTCGAACGATACGCCGTCGAGCACGACCGCCGGACCGTAGCCGGCGCGCACGTCGTGCAGCGAAAGCAACGGTTCGCTCACGATGCGAACCCTTGATGCGCTTTGCCGAGATAGACCGCGCGCACCCGCGGATCGGCAGCGATTTCGGCCGGCGTGCCCTCAAGCAGCACGCGGCCGCCGACCATCACGATGACGCGCGACGCAAAACGAAAGACCAGGTCCATGTCATGTTCGATGAACAGTACGGTGATATCGCGCGACAGGCCGGCAATGGCGGCGAACAATTCCTTGCTCTCGTCGCGCGGCACGCCTGCTGCCGGCTCGTCGAGCAGAAGCACTTTGGGCTTGGCGGCGAGCGCGAGCGCGATCTCGAGAAGACGCTGCTGACCATAGGGCAACTCGCGGGTAAGCCGGTGACACACGGCCGCGAGCGCCAGCCGGGAGAGAATGGCGTGCGCCTCGTCGACTTCGTCACCATAGGCGGTGAGCGGCCGCCACCAGATGCGCGCGGCCCGCTCTCCGCTCGCATATGGCGAGCGTCACCGACTCGAGCGCGGTAAGATGCGGAAACAACGAATTGATCTGGAAGGTGCGCACCAGACCGCGACGCACCCGTTGTTCCGGCGGCAGCGCCGTAATGTCATCGGCGCCGAGAAAGATGCGGCCGGCGTCGGGGCGCAACATGCCGGTCATCAGATTGATCAGCGTGGTCTTGCCGGCGCCATTGGGCCCGATCAGCGCATAGCGCACCCCCGCCGGCAGATTGATTTCGACGTCGGCGGCGACAATGAGCGAGCCGAAGCTCTTGTTGACGCCGCGCGCGGATAACGCGTTATCGCTCACGACCAATCCCTGCCCGGAAGGAAGTGACGCGTTGCAATAGCAGTGCAAGGCCGCCGAGAATGCCGTCCGGCACGAACATCACGACCGCGATCAGCAAGAGGCCGATCCAAAAATACCAGTATTGCGGATTGAGTCCGGAAAACTGGTCGCGCGCCACCATATAGACGATGGCGCCGACGAGTCCGCCATAGAGACGCCCGGTGCCGCCGAGGATGAGCATCACCAGAACATCTGCCGAGCGCTGAAAGCCCAGCGCTTCGAGCGAAACCGTCTCCGTGGTCTGCGCCAACAGCGCGCCGGCAATGCCGGCAAGGACGGCGGCAATGGTATAGACGGTGCGGATATGCGCGCGCGTCGCCGCGCCGATGGCCGGCATGCGCTGGCCGTTTTCGCGGATGCCGCGTAACGCCAAGCCGAACGGCGAATGGATGATGCGCCGCGCGCCAAGGAAGGCGAGAAACAAGACGGCGAAGGCGTAGCCGTAGGCGGTTTGGCCATAGAGATCGAAATCGTATCGATTGAGGATCGGCCAGGTATGGATGCCCTGCAGGCCGTCGAAGCCGCCGGTCAGCCAACTGGCGCTGTTGGCCGCCTCCTGCAGCAAGAGCCCGATGCCGAGCGTGATCATGATCAGCGCCAGATGGCGGAAGCGGGCGATGATGAAGCTCGTCAGATAGCCGAACAGGCCGGCCGCCGCGCCGGCGACGATCAGTCCGGTCAGCGGCTCGCCCCAGCCCCAGACCGAGAGGAGGCCGGCGGTATAAGCGCCGACGCCGAAATAGGCGGCGTGGCCGAGCGATATGATGCCGGAAAAGCCGAGGATGAGATCGAGCGACAGCGCGAACAGCGCAGTGATGGCGATCTGGCTTGCCAGCACCAGATAGTCGGGCGTTACCACGAACGGCAGCAACGTGGCGAGCCAAAAAGCGATCTCGCTCTTGCGCCAGCGAATCTGCGCTCGCAGAAATTGATGCGGCTCGGCCGGATCGGCGATCGTCTCGCTGGACACGCTTAGCGCCTCCCGAACAGGCCGGTCGGCCGCCACATGATCATCGCCATCATGACCAGATAGATGAGGACGGAACCGAGCGCCGGAATGTAGTACTTGCCGGCCATGTCGCTGACGCCGAGCACCATGGCGCCGACAAACGACCCGGCAATCGAGCCGAGCCCGCCGACCGAGACGACGATCAGCACATAGATGAGGTAGGTGAGAGCGAACGACGGATCGAGACCGAGCATCGCGATGGCGAGCGCGCCGCCCAGACCGGCAAGCCCGCTGCCGAGCGCGAAAGTGATGGCGAACAGGCGGTCGACATCGATACCGAGCCCGCGCGCCATGCGCTGATTATTCACGGCGGCCCGCACCTGCGCGCCGAACCGCGTCGCTTCCACCGTCGCCACCAGCAGGATCGTGATGGCGAGCGCCGTGCCGATCAAAAACAGCCGGTAGACCGCCAGGTCGAGGCCGGCAAAGGCGATGGAGCCTTGGAGATAACTCGGCAAACGCACCGGCTGCTGGTCGGTGCCGTAAATATAGGCCGCCGTTGCGATCGACACGAAGACGATGCCGATGGTCAACAGGCACTGATTGAGCTCGCCGGCGTTGTAGAAGCGCCGGAAGAATGCCCGCTCGAGCACCACGCTCGCGGCGGCGGCGGCGAAAAAAGCGGCGGGCAGCGTCGCCAAGAACGGCCAGCCGAAAGCGTTCATCAACGTGACGGTGACATAGCCGCCCAGCATGGCGAAGCTGCAATGCGCCAGGTTGACGAAATTCATCATGCCGAGCGTCACCGACAGCCCGACCGACATCAGAAACAGCAGCATGCCATAGGCGATGCCGTCGAACAGCACGCCGAAAACTGGAGGCATGGCCGGCAGCCTATGTGCGCCAGTGCGTCACGGTTTTGAACGCTTTTGCGTCATTTCTGCGCGTGCTCCGGATCCTTGACATTCGGCACGCTGTCGATTTCTACATTGCGCAGCTCGTTGCCGACCTTCTCGACGCGGCGGATGTAAACGGTCTGCACGATATCGCGCGTTTGCGGATCGATCATGATCGGGCCGCGCGGACTTTCCCAGGTCATGCCTTTGGCGGCCGCGATCAGCGAATCGCCGTCCGCTTTGCCGCCGGTCTTTTGCAGCGCGGCGTAGATCAAGTGGGTGCCGTCATAACCGCCGACCGAGAAGAAATCGGGATTGCGATGAAACTCGTCGTTATAGGCTTTGACGAAGTCCTGGTTCATCGGCGATTGATGATTGTAGTCATAATCGGCGACCGTGATGATGCCGAGCGCGACATCGCCCATGCTCTTGAGCGCGGTCTCCGAGCCAAGCGCGTCTTGTCCCAGTACCTTTATCTTCGAGGTGTCGATGCCGCGCTCGGATAATGCTTTGCCGACTGCGGCCGGCTGCGCGCCGCCGGGAATCCAGATGTAGATCGCGTCCGGGCTCTCGTCCTTTGCCGCTTGAACAAAGGCGGAGAAATCGGGGTTGGCCACCGGGAAGCGGACCGAGCCGATGATCTGCGCGCCGGCATCGGTTGCGCATTTTTGGAACCACTTTTCGGCGTCGATTCCGGGGCCGTAATCGGACACCATCGTATAGATCGTCTTGATGCCATGCTTGGCCGCCCAGGTGCCGAGCGTGCAGTTGAGTTGCGGCGTGGTCGACGAGGTTCGGGCGATGTAGGGCGACTTGGTGGTGATGGCGGAGGTGGCGGCATTCATCACGACCATGAGCTTCTTGGCCTGGGCGGACACGTCGGCGGCCGCCAGCGCATTCGGCGTGAGCGAGAATCCGCCGAGGATATCGGCATGATCGCGCACGATCGCCTCCTGCGACAGACGCTTGGCGAGATCGGGAGCGATGCCGCCGGTATCCTTGCGGATGAGCACGATTTTCTTGCCGGCGACCGTGTCGCCTTGCTGTTTCATATACAGCGTCACGCCATGATCGATCTGCGCGCCGGTGTCGGCGAATTGACCGGAATATTCGTTGATCATCCCGATGCTGACCGTGTCCTGCGCGCTGGCCGGACCAAGGCCGAGAACAGCCAATGCGAGTCCCGCCACCCCGTAAAACAGCCTTTGCATTGTTCCCTCCCCATTTCGCCTGCTACTCAAGGCGTTTCGCAGGGTATCCTCGTCCAGGTTGAACCCAAGTGCAACGCGTGTTTAGTGACGCGGTTGAGAGTGGGATATCGCCCCGGCCGATGGGCTTGGCTTGAGGCGGAGAATTTGGACCGGACATGGATCGGCGGGAAACCCAGGCGTCCACAATCGACCAAGCGGAAGTCGCGCGGTTTTCCCGCATCTCCGAACAATGGTGGGATTCGCGCGGCCCGATGGCGGCGCTGCACAAGTTCAATCCTGTCCGGCTTGCTTACATCCGCGACCGCGCCGCCACCCATTTTGGTCGCGACCCGAAGCGGCTCGACGGCCTTGCCGGCCTGCGCTTCCTCGATATCGGCTGCGGCGGCGGCATTCTCGCCGAACCGCTGGCGCGGTTGGGCGCGACCGTTGTCGGTATCGATCCTTCGGACAGCAATATCGCGGTGGCACGGCATCACGCCGCGCAGTCCGGCCTCGGCGTCGACTACCGCAACACCAGCGCGGAAGCGCTGGCCGAAGCCGGCGAGAAATTCGACGCGGTGCTCGCCATGGAAGTCGTCGAGCACGTCACCGACGTCGGACTCTTCGTTGACATTGCGGCCGGCATGGTCAAGCCGGACGGGCTCTTCTTTGTCGCCACGCTCAATCGCACGGTGAAAAGTTTCGCGCTGGCGATCGTCGGGGCCGAATACGTTTTACGTTGGCTGCCGCGCGGCACCCATCAGTGGGACAAGTTTGTCACCCCAAACGAGCTTGAGATCGCGATCGCGCAGAGCGGCATGCACATCACCGGCGAGACCGGAGTGATTTATAATTTGCTGGCTGATCGTTGGCAGCTTTCGGCCGACATGGACGTCAATTACATGGTCGTTGCCGAAAAAGCGGCGTGATGTTTCGGGACGCCCGGCATCCGCTCTAGTTCTTGTCGTCCGGCAGGATCGGCAGCGGATGAAACTCGATGCCTTCTTCGTGTAATTCTTTGGCTTCCTCGGGCGAGGCTTCGCCGTAAATCGAGCGATGCTCGGTCTCGCCGTAATGAATTTTGCGGGCTTCTTCGGAGAAGCGTGGGCCGACATAGCTTGCGTTCTTGACGATATGGTCGCGCAACTCCTTCAGCTTCGCGCGCAGTTCACGCTCCGGCGGCGACATCATTGCGACCGGATTTTTTGGCGGAATCGGCGGCATCGGCGCAGGCTGGAGCGGCGGCGGTACCGGGTTCGGCGGGGGAGGCGAAGGCGTCGGCGGCTGCGGGCCGGCCAGCTCCGATTTCGACGTGCTTATGGAGGCGTTCGCGGCGACGCTGGGCGCCATGATCGCTTTCTCCACTTTCGCCGAGCCGCAAAGCGGACAGGTCACAAGCGACCGTTTTCGTTGCTTGTCATAGGCGGCCGAACTCTGGAACCAGCTCTCGAAGTCGTGACCCTGATCGCAGGCGAGCGCGTAGCGGATCATATCGGCTCTTTCACTGCGTGAAGATGAGCCGGCTCGGCCATCGGCTCGACCAGTTCGAAACGGCGGCCGTGATATAACGATGGAACGCGCGCCCGAGCCGCGGCGACTTGCGCCGGATCGATCTGCGCAATCAGCACAGCCGGCTCGATGCCGCCCTCGGCGACGATGCGGCCCCAGGGATCGACGACCAGCGAATGCCCAAACGTCTCGCGGCCGTTCTCGTGCCGGCCGCCCTGCGCGGCGGCGAACACGAAGCAACCGTTCTCGATGGCCCGCGCGCGCATCAGAACATGCCAATGCGCCTCGCCGGTCTGTTTGGTGAACGCGGAGGGAATTGCCAGGAACGAAGCACCGGCCTCGGCGAGCGCGCGATAAAGCGCCGGGAACCGCAGGTCGTAACAGACACTCAAGCCGAGCCGGCCCCATGGCAGATCGGCGACGACGGCGACTTCGCCGGCACGGTAATTGTTGGATTCGCGATAGCTCTCGCCGCCGGCAAGATCGACGTCGAACATGTGGATCTTGTCGTAGCGCGCAGCAATCTCGCCCTTGCGGTCGATCAGAAACGAGCGGTTCGCGGCCTTTTCCGGCGAGACCTTGACCGCCAAAGAACCGATGTGAATGTAGATGCCGTGCTTCTTCGCGACCTCGCGCAGTGTCGCCAGTGTCGGATCGGCGTCCTCGGCGACGATCTTGGCGAACAGATGGTCGCGCTTGAGGGCCAAAATATTCGTCATTTCCGGCGTCAAGACATAGTCGGCGCCGCTGCGCTTGGCCTCCTCGATCGCCGGTAACAGCGCTGCCAGATTGGCATGCGGTTCGAGCCCCGACTGCATTTGGACAAGGGCAACCTTGAAAGCAGACCCCGGCGCGGCACTCATGTCGATGTTCCTTTGTCCGGCTCCTGCCCCACCTGGGCCAGCAGCGGATCGAGCTTGCCGGCCTCGTCCAGGGCATACAGGTCGTCGCAGCCGCCGATATGGGTCGGGCCGATGAAAATCTGCGGATAGGTGCTGCGTCCCTTGGCGCGCTGCATCATTTCCTGGCGTATCTCTCTATTCCCGGTCGCGTCGATCTCGTTGAAATGAGCGCCTTTTCGGGTCAACAGTTCCTTCGCATCGAAGCAATAGGGGCAGTAGCGAATAGTATAAATATCGATTGCGGCCATGTTCGTACGTATTTTCGCGCCCAATGACGCCGACTTAACTCTTGCAAATTGCTTATATGGACGTTCGGCCCGGCTCGGCAACCCTGGCAAAGATCAGGACGTCGACGCTGGCCGCGCCCGCCCGCAGGAGCGCCCGGGCGCAGCCGTCCACGGTGGCGCCGGAGGTGAGCACGTCATCGACCAGAATGAGGCGGCGGCCGGCCACCGCGCCTCTGTCCTCGGCGGGCACCCGGAAGGCGCCCTGGATATTGGCCGCGCGTTCGGACCGCGACAGCCCGACCTGTTGCGCGGTCGGCTTGACCCGTTTGAGCACACCGGAGACCACCGCTACGCCGCTGTTGGCCGAGATTGCATCGGCGAGCATCGCGGATTGGTTGAAGCGCCGCGCCCACAGGCGCCGCCAGTGCAGCGGCACCGGAACGAGAGCATCCGCTTCCGCCAAGAGCTCGCGTCCGGCATTGCTCATCCATGCCCCCATCATCGGGCCGAGATCGAGGCGATCGGCATATTTGAAGGCATGGACGAGCGTCCGCGAAATCTCGTCAAAGCGCACGGCGGCACGAGCGCGGCGGTAGGCCGGCGGGTCGGCAATCGCTTCCATGGACAAGATGCCCGGGCCCGGGTCATACACGAAGGGAATGCCCAGGCGTTCGCAATAGGGTCGGCTGATAAAGGACAGCTTGGACCAGCACCCCGGACAAAGTCCGCGGCCTTCGATCGGTTCGCGACAGGCCGGGCAAAGCTGCGGCAAGGCGAGATCGAGCGCGCCGCGGAGCACCGTGCGGACCGCGTCCGCCGCGCGTCTCACCTGCGCAGGCAAGGCAATGCCGGCCGATAGCATCATGGCGACACGCTATCGCGACAAGAGGGAAATGTCATGAGACAAAGCGGCCAAAGCGGCCAAGGCGACCATGACCGATAGCCCGGCGATCTTCGACCGCGCGCTCATTCGCAGCCGCCGCCGCCGTGCCGCCGCTCTTGCAGCGTCTCTCGGGCCGGCGACATTTTTGCTCGACCGCGCGCGAGACGATCTGGTCGAACGGCTTGGGGCGGTGCTACGCCGTTTTGCGCTTGCCGTCGATCTCGGCACCCCGGGAGAGGCGATGCGTGAGGCGCTGTCTCGCCTCGATTCGGTCGGTACGGTGGTAAAGACCGAAGCGATTTTGCCGGACGAGAGGCGCGACGACAAATTCTTTGTCGTCGCCGACGAAGAGGCGTTGCCGTTCGCCGATGGCACGCTCGATCTCGTGGTGTCGGGTCTAATTTTGCAATTTGCCAACGATCTACCGGGCGTGCTGGTGCAAATTCGTCGTTCGTTAAAACCTGACGGTCTGTTCCTCGCCGCGCTTCTAGGCGGTGACACCTTGACGGAACTGCGCCAGGCGTTCGCTGCCGCGGAAAGCGAAGTGGAAGGCGGAGCTTCGCCGCGTGTGGCGCCGGCCGCCGAGCTGCGCGACCTCGGCGGCCTCCTGCAACGCGCGGGCTTCGCCTTGCCGGTGACGGATGTCGATCGCGTCTGCGTGCGCTATGAATCGGCATTCGCGCTGATGCGCGATCTGCGACGCATGGGCGCGACCAATCCGCTATTGGCGCGCCGGCGTACCCCGCTCAAGCGTGCGACGCTGATGCGAATGGCTGAGGTCTACGCTGAGCGTTTCAGCGACGCCGACGGGCGGCTGCGCGCCACGTTCGACATCATATGGCTGTCGGGCTGGGCGCCGCATCCGGCCCAGCAGCAGCCGTTAAAGCCGGGATCGGCAACAACGCGGCTCGCCGCGGCCCTCGGCACGCATGAAATTTCAACGGGCGAGAAGCCTCCTCGCTAGCCCCGTTTAGGTTCCGGGAGAGCCAAACTCGCGCTGCATGTAATCGCGATCTGAGTAATCCCACGTATGCTGCTTCATCTCATCCTAACTATCCTGACAGTAACATCGTTGCCGACCCGTCGAATCCCACGGTCTTGCGTTATCAGATAACATCGCGAGTTAGGGTCTCCGGACTACGCCATGAACGGGCGAGGAGCCGACGTTGGCTACTAGGCTTAACGCCTTATCTAGAAATTTGTCATCATCGGTTTCAAATACTGCACTCGCTGCCAGACGCGACCGCGGTCCCGCCCATACGGGAGCAAAAATGTGTCGCAACCAAAACTAAGCCGGATTCGTCTTGGCGCCATTTCCGGTCTGGCGGCGTGGCGCAATCGTCCTATCCGCTATCTTATCCTTTGCGGCGTGCTGATCATTGCGGCCATCGTGGCGGCCACCGCGATGATGGTCGACAATCTTCGCGATCGCGCACTGTCCGATAGCGAGCGCGAGCTCAGTAACACGGCATTGCTACTGGCCGAACAGCTTGATCGGTCGTTTCAGGCAATTGATCTGGTTCAAACCGCCATCATCGACAAGATACAGTCGCTTGGCATTGCTTCAAGCGAAGACTATGCGCGCCGGATGTCGGGTCAAGACGTGCATCTGATGCTCAAGGCCAGCACCAGCGGCCTGGTTCAAGCCTACGCAATTTCGCTCATAAATGCCGATGGGCAGCTCATCAATTTCTCGCGTTATTGGCCGGTTCCGAACATCAGCGTCGCCGATCGAGAATTCTTTAGGGCACCAAAGTCGGATCCGCGGCTGGCGTCGTTCATAGGTCTCCCTGGGCATAACCGCACCAACGGCGCGTGGACGCTGTTTCTCGCTCGGACGGTCACGGCTGCGAATGGCGATTTTTTAGGTCTTGTTTTGGGAGCCATCGAACTGTCCTACTTCGACAAGATTATCGGTTCCGTTTCATTTGGCGAAGGCAGCTCGATTGCTTTGTATCGCAGTGATGGTTTCCTGCTGACGCGGTTTCCGCAAGCCGAGTCATTCATCGGAAAAATGTTTACATCGCCCCTCAACGCTTTAGGCGGTGCCGATAGCGCTACAACGCGCATCATCGGTCAAATCGGGGGCAAGGATCGTCTCGTGGCAGTTCGCCGGCTTGCGGATTTTCCGATGTTCATATCGGTCGGTGTGAATACCAGCGCCGCTCTCGCGATATGGCAAAAGCAAACAGACATACTTTTCGGAGCGGGAGTGCTGGCAGCTTTGACGGTCGCGCTCATGATTTTCCTGATCGTGCGACAGCAAACGCAGGCGCATAATGCATCCTTGCAAAGCCTCGCGCTGGAAAAAGACCGGCTTGACACGGCACTCAACAATATGTCGCAGGGCCTCATCATGTTCGACTCGACGGACCGAGTCGTCGTTTGCAACGATCTCTACATCAAGATGTATGGATTATCGCGAGAGAGCGTGAAACCGGGTTGCTCATTTTCCGACCTGCTTCGCTATCGGGCCGAAGCTGGCGAACTCGTGCATCCAGACCTTGAGCACTATCGCGCGAATCTCGCGACGGCGATGGTGCAGGGTAAGGTCATGACTTCAATCCTCGAAACGGCGGACGGGCGGCAGATTTTGGTGACTAATTCGCCCATGACTGCCGGTGGCAGGGTTGCCACTCATAATGACATAACCGAGCGGCGAAGGGCGGAGGCGAAGATTGCGTATATGGCGCACCACGATGCGCTGACTGATTTGCCTAACCGATCGAGTCTTTACCAGCAGTTGCGACAGACGCTGACGCGGCTGAAACGAGGAGAGCAAGTAGCCGTATTCGGCCTCGATCTTGATCGCTTCAAGGACGTGAACGATGCATACGGGCATGCCGTGGGCGACCTTCTCCTCAAGGCGGTTGCAGGCCGGCTGCGTCAATGCATTCGAGATACCGACGTGATCGCGCGCCTTGGCGGGGACGAGTTCGCCCTCATGCAAGCCGGCATGTCCCAACCGACAGATGCGACCTCGATGGCGTCACGTCTCATCGAGGTCGTCGGCGCCCCTTATGAGCTTGGCGGCGATCAAGTTACGGTCGAATTGAGCGTTGGGATCGCGCTTGCGCCGGGCGACGGGCTCGATCCGGAGCAACTTCTGAAAAACGCCGACATGGCATTGTATCGGGCCAAGTCGGACGGCCACGGCCTCTACCGCTTTTTTGAGCCCGAAATGGACGCGCGGATGCAGACTCGGCGGAGACTTGAGATCGATCTGCGCAAAGCGATCGCGAACGGCGAATTTGAGCTGTTCTACCAGCCTTTGGTCGATATGCAGACGGAGCGCGTCACAGGCTTTGAAGCCCTCATCCGCTGGCACCATCCCGAGCGCGGCATGGTCCCGCCCCTTGAATTCATCTCTGTCGCGGAAGAAACCGGTCTCATCGTGCCAATCGGGGATTGGGTGTTGCGTCAAGCCTGTGTGGAAGCCGCCACCTGGCCGAGCGACGTGAAGATCGCCGTAAACCTGTCGCCGATCCAATTCAAGAGCAAAGGTCTATTACTGTCCGTCATGTCGGCACTTGCAGCATCTGGATTATCGGCAAGGCGCTTGGAATTGGAAGTTACCGAATCCGCGCTGTTGTATGATGGGAATGCGACCCTCGCGATCCTCGACGAATTGCGAGGACTCGGAGTGAGGATATCGATGGACGATTTCGGAACCGGCTACTCCTCGCTCAGTTACCTGCGCAAGTTTCCATTCGACAAGATCAAAATCGATCAATCGTTCATACTCGACATGTCAGAGCACAACGATAGCCTTGCGATCGTGCGAGCCGTGATCGCCATGGGCAGCGGTCTCGGCATCGCCACGACTGCCGAGGGGGTAGAGACAGCGGAGCAATTCAAGCAATTGAAGTTGGAAGGCTGCACGGAAGTGCAGGGTTACCTGTTCAGTCCCCCGAGGCCGGCAGCGGACGTCAAAGCGCTGCTTGCCTCCATCAATTTCCCGCTCAAGGCGATAGCCTGATTCTTCTCGATGTAGCGCTCAGCGGGTGGCTTACTTCATCACCGCCGCGACGCTCGAATACATGCCTTGCACCGACGAGCCGAGCGTTACGATCGTTGTGGCGATGGCGACCGCAATGCCCGACGCGATCATGGCGTATTCGATTGCGGTGGCGCCGCCTTCGTCGCGCATAAATCGTCGCATGAGGTTCATGGCCGGCTCCGTTTTGAGCTTTGACATGGTCCTTAGGCCTTCTCGCGTTTCGATCATAACAACGTCGTCAGATGCGAAATCAGCGGTTCGTCGGCGGGCGGCATCGGGTAATTGCGCAAGTCGGGCGGGCGCACCCATTTGAGTTGTTGCGCCTCCCGCGCTTCGACGAAACCTTCCCAGCGCCGGCAAACATACAGCGGCATGAGCAGGTGGAAGTCGGGATAGAGGTGGCTCGCAAAAGTCAGCGGCGCGAGACACGCCTCCTTGACGTCGATGCCTAGTTCCTCCTTCAACTCCCGGATCAAGCTTTGCTCCGGCCGCTCGCCGGGCTCGATCTTGCCGCCGGGGAATTCCCAGAGGCCCGCCATCGGCTTGCCCGGCGGGCGTTGTGCGATCAGCACCCGGCCGTCGGAATCGATCAAGGCGCAGGCGGCGACAAGTACGAGTCTGACGCTCACGACCTGCCTCAATCTAGGGAGTGGAGGGTAAAGGCATACTCAATCCGAACCGCGCAATTGCCGCATTCGGCACTCTGGTTAACGAAAAGTATGCGACACCGTCAGCGTTTTGTCGCGCGGATAAGCTGGAGCACGGCATCGGCAAAAGCCTGTGGCGCCTCTTTCGGGGGATTATGGCCGACGCGAGGGAGCACGCGGCGCTCATAGGGCCCGGTGAAGAACGCATCGTGGCGCTCGGAGGCCTGCGCCGGCAAAACTCCATCGGCGTCGCCCTGCAGCGCGACCGTCGGCACCGTGATCTTGGGCTTTGCCGCGAGCGCCAGCTCAATCTCTTCTAAAGCCGGATCACCGGCGGCATTGCCGTAGCGATGGCGGTAAGACTGAATCGTCACCGCAACGAAGTCGGGATTGTCGAAGGAGGCAGCGCTACGCTCGAACGTGGCCTCATCGAACGCCCAATGCGGCGACCATAATTTCCACAAGAGCCGGGCGAAGCCGCGCCGGTCGGCGGCAAGCCCGGCGCGGGCGCGCTCGGTCTGGAAATACCACTGGTACCAGAATCGGCGCTCCTGTTCAGGCGATTGCGGCCTTGCCGAACCCGGCAATGTCCTGGATCATGTAGCCGTTGCCGGTGACGAGGCCGCGCACCCGCTGCGGCCACAGCGCCGCAACGATGCAGGCGGCACGGCCGCCCCAGTCGTAACCGGCCAGCACGGCGCGCTCGACGGCGAGCGCGTCCATCAGTTCGCGCAGATCGCCAGCCAGCGCCGCCTGCTGGCCCGAGCGCGGGGTTTGCGCCGAAAGAAACCGCGTCGGACCGAATCCGCGCAGATACGGCACGATGACGCGGCAGCCGGCGTCGACGAGCGGCGGCACGACGTCATCGTAGCAGCGCGGGTCGTAGGGCCAGCCGTGCAGCAAAACCACGGGCGCTCCATCCGCTGCGCCGCTTTCCTCGTAGGCGACATCGAGCGTCGCAGTGCGGATGTGCTTGATCGGTGCGTTCATGTCGCCGATCCTGAAGTCTAGCTACGGTAGTCGCCGTTGATGGCGACATACTCCTTGGTCAGGTCGCAGGTCAGCACCCGGTCGCGGCCTTTGCCCAATCCGAGCGACACTTTCAGCGCGATCTCCGGGTTCTTCATCGCAGCGGAAACGGCGGCTTCGTCGTAGTCCGGATCGCGCGCTCCTTTATGGGCGACACGGATACCGTTGAACCAGATGGAGAGCCGGTCGCGGTCGGCGGGCTCGCCCGCTTTGCCGACGGCCATGACGACGCGGCCCCAATTGGCATCTTCACCGGCGATCGCGGTCTTCACCAGCGGTGAATTGGCGATCGACAGCGCAACCCGGCGTGCGGAGGATTTTGACACGGCGCCTTCGACCGTGATTTCGACGAGCTTGCGCGCGCCCTCGCCGTCGCGCGCCACCTGCTCCGCCAGGTTGGCAAGCACGGCGTTGAACGCTTTGCGGAATGGGACGAGACGTGGATCGCCGGCGCGAGCGATGCGGGGAGCGCGCGCCGCGCCGGTGGCGAAGGCGAGTAAGGTATCCGAGGTCGAGGTGTCGCCGTCGATCGTGACGGCATTGAAGGTGTCGACGACGGTCTCGCGCAGAAGCGTCTGCAAGGCCGGCGCCGCGATTGGCGCGTCGGTAAAGACGAAAGCGAGCATGGTGCCCATGTCGGGCGCGATCATTCCAGCGCCCTTGGCAAAGCCGTTGATGGTGACGGTGGTGCCGGCTAGCCGCGCTTGTGCCGTGGCGAGCTTGGGGAACGTATCGGTGGTCATGATCGCGCCGGCGGCGTCGACATAGCCGTTGGCGGTCGCTTCGGTCTCAAGCTTCGCCAGCACGCCGTCAAAGGCTTGTGCCGGCAGCGGCTCGCCGATGACGCCGGTCGAAGCCAAAAAAACCTCGGACATTTTGCAACCGACCGCGGCAGCGGCGAGCTTTGCCGTAAAGGCGCAAGCGTCGCGCCCGCTTTTGCCGGTAAAGGCGTTGGCGTTGCCGGAATTGACCACGAGCGCGCGGGCGCGCGCGCCCTTGAGCCTGGCGCGGCACCATTCGACCGGCGCCGATGGGCACTTGGAGCGCGTGAACACGCCGGCGACGCTGGTGCCTTCGTCGAATACGGCGAGCATGACGTCGGTGCGATCGCGATAACGGATGCCGGCGGCGCCGGTGGCAAGCCGAACGCCGGCAATCGCCGGCATGTCGGGCACGGATTTAGGGGCGAGGGGAGAAATTGGGGGAGTCATGCCTTTTCCGTCATCCTGAGGTGGCCGCGAAGCGGCCCTCGAAGGATGCACGGCCCCGGCCGTCGCCCTTCGAGGCTCCCCCGATCAAGTCGGGGGTCGCACCTCGGGGTGACGGAAAATCTTACAGCGGTGCTGTGGCGCTGACTACTTCTTCGTCGGTGCCGAGGGATTGAGCGTCGAAGGGTCCGGCGCCGGCGCCGGCTTGTCGAGGCGCTCGATGGTCGCCGTCTTGCGCAAATTCTCCACCAATTCGGCCTGCGCCTTGTGCGCGACGAAATTCTCAAGCTGCGGCTTGACCTGATCGAAGGTCGGCGTCGGTTTGATGCGCTTATCTTCTACCTTGATGATGTGCCAGCCGAATTGCGTATGGACCGGATCGGAAATCTGGCCTTTGTCGAGCTTGAATGCCGCGTCGGAGAATTCGGGCACCATCTGGTCCTTGGTGAAATAGCCGAGATCGCCGCCGTCCGCGGCGCCCGGATCCTTGGACTTTTCCTTGGCCAGCGTGGCGAAATCCGCACCCTTTTTCAGCTCCGCCTCGATCTCCTTGGCTTCCTCCTCGGTCGGAACCAGGATATGGCGCGCATGCACCTCTTCTTCGGGCGGCATCTGTTTGACCGCCTCGTCGTAGACCTTGTGCATCGCGTTGTCGGTCAGCGCGGCCTTGCCGGTGTCTTGCAGCAGCGCTTCCATGAGAACCTTATTACGCTCGAACGCGATGTGGTGCTTCACGTCGTCGCGGTCGGCGACATTCTGCTTCTCGGCGGCTTGGGCGAGGATGATGACGTCGGACAGATAGGTAATGAAGTATTCGCGTTTCTGGTCGGGCGTCATTTGCGGCATGCTTGAGCCGACTTCATCCTCGGCCAGGGCAAGGTCGCTCTGGCGGATATCGACGCCGTTGACGCGGGCGATCATAGGATCGGCATCTTGGGCGCGGACGATGGCCGGAACGAGGAGGAACGCGATGAGCGCGAAGGCGCCGAGCGCGCGGGCGAGCGGGCAGGTGGAAGCCATAAGCGGTCCTTTGGCGCGGCTATGGATTGCCGGATGGTGCAAGGGGGCGGCCGTCTAAGTTCGGTCCGCGTTCGGCGCGGACACTCGCCGAATCCCCACGGCTTGGCAATGGCGGATCTTGGCAATGGCAGATCTTGGCAATGGCGGTCTCCAGGCTTCGCCCGGGGGGCGCAGAAAATGCGGCTTGGATTGACAAAAAATCGACCCCCTCCTATCTCTCCAACGGAGATCGGGACGTTCAGTCGCCTTGCAGAAGCCCGAATAGCGCCGCATTTTCCGTCGGTTGCACCCGATACGCCGGCGAGCAAAGCAGAGCGCGGCCCCGGAGAGTGGAATTCGGTTTTCGGACACGATTGTGCGCCATCAAGCCGCGCGGCGGGCAAGCCCGAAACGTAAAAGGATGATGCGATGATCGGCGCTGTCGCCCGCAAACTATTCGGTTCCTCCAACGATCGTCGTATCCGTTCCTATCGGCCGCGCGTCGATGCGATCAATGCGCTGGAAAAGGAACTGGAGGGGCTGTCCGACGCGGCGTTGCGCGCCCGCACCGACGAATTCAGAAAAATGCTCGCCGACGGCCAGACGCTGGACGACATCCTGGCGCCGGCCTTTGCCACCGTTCGCGAAGCCGGCAAGCGCACGCTCGGCCAGCGCCATTTCGACGTCCAGCTGATCGGCGGCATGGTGATGCACGAGGGCAAGATTGCCGAGATGAAAACCGGCGAAGGCAAAACGCTGGTCGCGACGCTGCCGGTTTATCTCAATGCGCTTGCCGGCCGCGGCGTTCATGTCGTCACCGTGAACGACTACCTCGCCAAGCGCGACGCCGAATGGATGGGCCAGATCTATCAATTCCTGGGCCTCACCGTCGGCGTCATCGTCCATGGGCTCGACGACGAGCAACGCAAGACAGCAATATGGCTGCGACGTCACTTACGGCACCAATAACGAGCTCGGCTTCGATTATCTGCGCGACAACATGAAGTACCGGCTCGAAGACATGGTGCAGCGCGGCCATGTCTACGCCATCGTCGACGAAGTCGACTCCATCTTGATCGACGAGGCGCGCACGCCGCTCATCATTTCCGGGCCGCTCGACGATCGCTCCGAGTTCTACAACACCATCGACGCTTACATTCCGAAGCTCGCCAAAGACGACTACGAGCTCGACGAGAAGCAGCGCACCGTCAATCTCACCGAGATCGGCATGGAGAGGATGGAGACTTGGCTGCGCGACGCCGGCCAGCTCAAGTCCGATTCGCTCTACGACGTCGAGAACGTATCGGTCGTGCATCACGTCAATCAGGCCTTGCGCGCTCACAAGCTGTTTTCGCGCGACAAGGACTACATCGTGCGCAACGGCGAGGTCGTCATCATCGACGAATTCACCGGCCGCATGATGCCGGGACGCCGTTATTCGGAAGGACTGCACCAGGCGCTGGAAGCCAAGGAACATCAGCCGATCCAGCCGGAGAACCAGACGCTCGCTTCGATCACGTTCCAGAACTATTTCCGCATGTACGAAAAGCTCGCCGGCATGACCGGCACCGCGTCGACCGAGGCCGAGGAGTTCATGGATATCTACAGCCTCGAAGTTCTGGAAATTCCGACCAACAGGCCGATGGTCCGGCTCGACGACGATGACGAGGTCTACCGCACTGACGGCCGAGAAATTCCGCGCCATCATCGCGCTGATCGAAGACTGCAAGCCCCGCGGCCAGCCGGTGCTGGTCGGCACCACCTCGATCGAAAAATCCGAACAGCTCGCCGAATTGCTGCGCCAGGAGGGCTGGGAGCAGCACGACTTCTCCGATCCCAACGCCTTCGCCGCGCTCTATTCCGGCGACGAAGGTGCGAGCCGCGCCAAGGTTTTCGCCATCCTCAATGCCCGTTATCACGAGCAGGAGGCCTATATCGTGTCGCAAGCCGGCGTGCCGGGCGCGATCACGATTGCGACCAACATGGCCGGACGCGGCACCGATATCCAGCTCGGCGGCAATGCCGATATGCGCATCCGCCAGGAGCTGACGATCATCGAGGATCCGCAAGAGCGCGACAAGAGCCCGCGCGCCGCCGAGATTCGCGCGCAAGTCGCCCGTTTGAAGGACAAGGCCCTGGCCGCCGGCGGACTTTACGTGCTCGGCACCGAGCGGCATGAGAGCCGCCGCATCGACAATCAATTACGCGGCCGTTCCGGCCGTCAGGGCGATCCCGGTCATTCCAAGTTCTTTTTGTCGCTCGAAGACGATTTGATGCGCATCTTCGGTACCGACAAGCTCGATGGCATGCTGACCAAGCTCGGCTTGAAGGAAAACGAGGCGATCATCCATCCATGGATCAATAAGGCCCTGGAGAAGGCCCAACAGAAGGTCGAGGCGCGCAACTTCGATATCCGCAAGAACATCCTGAAATACGACGATGTGATGAACGATCAGCGCAAGGTGATTTTCGATCAGCGCGTCGAATGGATGCAGGATCAGGCCGTCGGCGAAGTGATCGCCGATATGCGCCATACGGTGATCGACGATCTTGTCGCCAAGCATGTGCCGGAAAACGCCTATCCGGAGCAATGGGACGTTACCGGCCTGCGCGAGGAGATCGCGGCGCGTCCTCGGGCTCGATCTGCCGGTCGATGACTGGGCCAAGGAAGAAGGCATTGCCGACGAGGAAATCTTCACCCGGGTCGAGAACCGCGCCGACGAGCACATGGCGGCGAAGGTCGCGCAATGGGGCCCCGACGTTATCCGCTACATCGAGAAGTCGATCCTGCTGCAATCGCTGGACCATCTCTGGCGCGAGCATCTGGTCATGCTCGATCATCTGCGCCAGGTGATCGGGCTGCGCGGCTACGGCCAGCGCGATCCGCTCAACGAATACAAGGCCGAAGCCTTCACTTTGTTCGAGACGATGAGCCAGAGCCTGCGCGAGGCGGTCACCGCGCAGTTGATGCGGGTCGAAATCCAGGCCGCTCCGCCGCCGGAGCAGCCGGCGGCACTGCCGGCCATGGCCGCGCACAAGATCGATCCGACGACGGGCGAGGACGAGATGGCTTTGGCCATGGCCGGCGCGCAAACGCTGGCGCGCCACGGTATCGGTCCGGCTGCAGCCGGAACCGGCGTCACCTCTGCGGCGGCGCGACGCCGGCACCGAAATCCGCAAGACCCGCAAAGCTGGGGCAAGGTCGGCCGCAACGAAGCGTGTCCGTGCGGATCCGGCAAGAAATTCAAACATTGCCACGGCAGATACGCCTAACGGACGCAAAGGACAGCTGGCGGACGACGGATAAGGTCGCCCCCTTCTTGGTCATCTGTCGTCTGTCTACTGAAGCCCCGCCCAGCGGCCCTCGAATGAGCCTGTGGGCACCACCGGCTGGGCCCCCTTCATCAGGCCCGTGCCGCCGACGCTGCCGACTGTGGGTGGGGCGGCGTTGGCATCGCGTTGCGGATTGTCTTGCGCTTTAGCCTTCGGCTTCGGCGCCTGCGCGATCTGCGGTTCCGCTGTCGGCGCTGCGCGCTGGGGCTCGCTCTTCGGCAGTGCCGCCTGCGACGGAGTTGGGTTCAAGCCGGCAAGTGCGATACCTTGAACGGTGGGAGCAGGCGGGGCCGGCTGCTTCTTCGGCTCGAACAGACTGGCAAAGAAATTCGAATGGTCCTGGGAGTTCGCGCCGCCGGCAGTTCCGCTGTCGACGGCTTTCGGCGCGGCCTCATCTTGCCGCCCACCGGTCTTGGCGTTGAACAAGCCGCCAAACAAGCCGGGCGATGAGCTCGCCACCTCGGTCCGGCCAAAGCCGTCTTGGGGATTTTCGCGCGGGCCGCTCAGCGTCGGCGCCGGCATGCCCGGATGTATCGGCGGCGCGTGCAAGTGTCCGTCGTCGTCCATGATCGGCTGCGTCTCCGCAAGCTTTGAGGCAAAGACGCGGTTCATGCCGCCGTCGGTGCCCCACACCACCGGCTCGGTCGGGACGTTTTCCTTGATCAGCTGGGCCAGTTGATACTCGTCGTTGCGTTGTTTCTCCAGCGCCGGCCCGGCGATTTCCTGCGGTATCTGAAAGGCCGGGCAACGGCCGGTGGGATTGAAAACCAGCGGCTTAGTGGAGCCGTCCGGCGGCTGCGCATCGAACACGTAATGGCGGTCGCAGACGTTCACCTTGGGCTCGAGATGCGTGACCTCGAAATGGTCGTTGCCTTCCTTGAGCATCGTCCAGAACGGCATGTTCGGGTTGTTGCGATGCTTCGCGAGATTCGCCGGCGTCAGACGGAACGGATAGGCCTGAATCTGAAAATCCTTCTGTCCGCCGAGAAACGAATTGCGCGCCAGGGAATAGATCTCGCCGATCTGCTCGTCCGTCATCGCGTAGCAGCCGCGCGACGAGCAGTCGCCGTGGATCATGAGGAAGGCGCCGCTATAGCCGTTCGCTTTGTCGTAGGCGTTGGGGAAGCCGATATTGATGGCGAGGTAGTAACTGGAGTTTGGATTTATCAGGCCGGGCGAAATCTGGTAGAAGCCCTCCGGCGCTTGGCGGTCGCCTTCGGTCTTTTTCGGCCCAAGCTCGCCGGACCAGCGGCAGATCGGATAAATCTTCAGCAGTTGAAACTGGCCGGTGGTGTCCTGCTTCCAGACTTCGAGTTCCGATTCCTCCTTGAATATACGAATGAGGATCGGAGAATCCTTCGGCATATTTTTCTGCTGCAGAAGCGCGACCATTTCCGGCGATAATTCTTTCATCGCGCGGGTCGGGATTTGATAGCCCTCCTCGCCATAGCATCCGGCAAGCGCCAGCGCGGCGGCGGCAAGCACCACCGAAGTCATCAGCATACGAAGGCTTCGCGCACCGTCCGAGAGTGCGCGGACAACGCAGGCCCGGATCACGGTAAAGTTCCCCGACAGCTGGACTATCCCCGTGCCATTACTCGCTAATCGTTATCCATAAGCGCTGGCTTTCGCAAGGCAAACGGCCTCCGGCGGCGCGGTGTGAGCATGCACCGTATAAATGAATGGTAAATTAGCGGCGAATTCGAGGGCAAAATCCAAGGAAACGGCAGCTAACGGGCCGGGGGACCAATCGGGGCGGGATTGTGGCAAAAGCTCCGGCCGCCCGAGCGGGTTCGTGGCAAGCTACTCGATCAGACCAGCGTCCGCCCGATCGCTAGAAACTTGTCGCGACGCTGGCGCACCAGGGCAGTGCGGTCGAGACCGCGGAGCGCGGTCAGCGCGTCGGCAACAGCGTCGCCGATGGCGGCAATGGCGGCGGCCGGTTCGCGATGCGCGCCGCCGGTCGGCTCGCCGACGATTTCATCGACCACACCGAACCGCAGCAGATCCTGCGCGGTAATTCTCATGCTCGATGCGGCCTCCTGCGCCTTGGAGGTGTCGCGCCACAGGATCGACGCCGCGCCTTCGGGCGAAATCACGCTGTAGATGGCATGCTCCAGCATCAGCACGCGGTTGGCGGTCGCCATGGCGATAGCACCGCCCGAGCCGCCCTCGCCGATGATCGCTGCGACGTTGGGCACGCCGAGCGCGAGACAGGTTTCGGTCGAGCGCGCGATCGCTTCCGCTTGGCCGCGTTCCTCGGCGCCGATCCCGGGATAGGCGCCGGCGGTATCGATCAGCGCAATCACCGGCACCTCGAAGTGGTCGGCCATGCCCATCAGCCGCGCCGCCTTGCGATAGCCTTCGGGGCGCGCCATGCCGAAATTGTGTTTGAGCCGGCTTTCGGTGTCGGCGCCCTTTTCATGACCGATGATGCAGACCGCCTCGCCGCGGAAACGGCCAAAGCCGCCGACCACGGCGGCATCTTCGCCATGCTTGCGGTCGCCGGCGAGCGGCACAAAGTCGGCGATCAACGCGGCAATATAATCGAGGCAATGCGGCCGCTGCGGGTGTCGCGCGACCTGCGTCTTCTGCCACGGCGTCAATCCGGCATAGAGTTCCTTGAGCGCCTGCGCCGCCTTTCCTTCGATGCGCGCGATCTCATCTGCGATAGCCTCGCCATCGCTGCTGAGCGCGCGCAATTCGTCGGCCTTGGCCTCAAGCTCGGCCACCGGTTTTTCGAAGTCGAGATAGCTACGCATCACGCTTTGTCACGCTTGGAACTTGTAAAAAAGTAAATGTCGTAGCCGCAACGCGGCTAACTCGCCCACCGGCTGCGTCCAAGTCAAGCAAAGAGCGCGATTCCACGATTATTCCTGCGCCAACGGATGCAGATCGAGGACCAGGCTTTTCAAGCGTTCTTCCAGCACGTGGGTGTAGATCTGCGTGGTTGAAATATCGGCATGGCCCAGCAGTGTCTGCACCACGCGCAAGTCGGCGCCGTTGTGAAGCAGATGACTGGCAAAGGCGTGGCGGAGCACATGCGGGCTAAGTTGCGTCGGGCGCAGGCCCGCGCCGCCGGCAAGCGCCTTCAACTCGCGGGCAAAATGCTGGCGGCTCAGATGGCCGCTTTCGCCGAACGAGGGGAACAGCCATTTCGAGCGGGCGTCCCGGCCGGATTGAGCCATCAGATTAAGATACGCGACCATCGCCCGCTTGGCCGCCTCGTTGAGCGGAATGAGCCGCTCCTTGTTGCCCTTGCCGCGGACCACGATCACGTGCGCATCTTTGCGGGCAGCCGACATCGGCAGCGCGACGAGTTCGGAAACGCGCAAGCCGGTCGCGTAGAGAATCTCAAGGAGGCAGGAAAGCCGAGCGGCGCGCAGCCGCGCCGGCAAGGCGGCATTTGGATCGCCGGCGCCGGCGGCACGCAGGAGCGCATCGACCTCGCTCAATGTGAGCGTCTTCGGCAGCGCGCGTTCGCGCTTCGGGCCCTCAAGCACCGCGGCCGGATCGTCGCTGCGCCGGCCCTCCGCATAAAGAAACCGATAAAGCTGGCGTATCGCCGAAAGACGCCGCGCCACCGTCGCCGCCAGCATGCCGCGCCGCGACAGCGCGGCGAGATAAGCGCGCAGATCGTCGGTTTTTGCCGTGGCGATGGAACGGCCGATGCCGCTCAAAAAATGCGAAAAATCCTCAAGGTCGCGGCGATAGGCCGCGAGCGTATTCACCCCTGAGCCGCGCTCCGCGGACAGCATGTCGAGGTAAAGCGCAATAAGCCGCTCGTCGGCCGGTCGGGCGCCGCGCGTCTTGGTGCCAATTGCGCTGTCAGCGGCCATATGACGAATCCATGCACCCGCGCTCAGCGATCCTTGAAGAACCTGTCAGGCGGTATCGACACCGACATGTCGCGCGTGTGCGGCTGCACGAAATGCGCCAGCGCAAAGACACCACCATAGATGATCGCGCAGATGATCGCGATGACGGAAAGCAATCGCAGCAGGCTCGGCATTCTCGCTAATCCGCTCCACTAGGTGCCCGTGCCATCCCATTGGTGCCGCCAAGCGGACCGAGTACGATCATGTTCGGTCCGGACTGGCAAGTGATGTAATAAATCCTGCGGAGATTGCCTGGACTTTGCCGCAAGCGCCCTTCCAGGGTGCGCCGGGATCGAGATTAAATGACTGATATTACAGTACAAAACGATGCTGACGGCGGCGTTATACCCGGCGCGATCCTGCCGCGGCTGGGGCACCGTTCGATTGTGCTTGTGGGCATGATGGGGGTCGGCAAGTCCTCGATCGGACGCCGGCTCGGCGCCCGCCTCGGCCTGCCGTTTGTCGATGCGGATGCCGAGATCGAGAAAGCGGCCGGCATGAGCATTGCCGATATTTTTGCCCGCCACGGCGAGACCGATTTCCGCAGCGGCGAAGCGCGCGTCATCGCCCGCCTGCTCGAAGGCGGACCGCAAGTTCTCGCCACCGGCGGCGGCGCCGTGATGAACGCCGATACCCGAGCCGCCATAAAGGCGAAGGCAATCTCGGTCTGGCTGTCCGCCGACGTCGACGTGCTGATGCGCCGGATAGCAAAGCGCAAGAACGATCGGCCGATGCTGCAAACGCCCGATCCGGCGGCGACCTTGCGTCACCTTATGGCCGAACGCGAGCCGGTTTATGCGCAGGCCGATATCTCTGTGCAGTCGCGCGAGGTGCCGCACGATGCGATCGTGACGCAGATCATGCGCGCCTTGGCGGCTTTTTTGGATGGTCACGCCGCGCCGACGGCAAAGGATACCAAATGACCGCAGTCGTGCGCACCGATCCAACCGTGGTCGACGTCGCGCTCGGCGACCGCAGCTACGACATCGTTATCGGTCGCGGCGTCATCGCCGCGCTCGGCGCGCGGATCGCGGCGCTGCGACCGGGCGCCAAGACTTTTATCGTGACCGACGAGAATGTCAGGCGCTATGCATTGGCGGACGCCGAAGCGGCACTGGGCCAGGCCGGCATAGGCGTCAGCCGCGTCGTTGTTCCCGCCGGCGAGGCCTCGAAAAGCTTTGCCGTGTTCGAACAGGTCTGCGAAGCCATCATCGCGTCGCGCATCGAGCGCGGCGATCTGATCGTTGCGCTGGGTGGCGGCGTCATCGGCGATCTTGCGGGTTTCGCCGCGGCGGTGGTGCGGCGCGGCCTCGATTACGTGCAGGTTCCCACAACGCTGTTGGCGCAAGTCGATTCCTCGGTCGGCGGCAAGACCGCGATCAATTCCGCACGCGGCAAGAATCTGGTCGGCGCCTTTCATCAGCCGATCCTGGTGCTGGCCGATACGGCGCTCCTCGATACGCTGCCGGAGCGCGAATTCCGCGCCGGCTACGCCGAGGTCGCCAAATACGGCCTGCTCGGCGATGCCGCGTTCTTTGCCTGGCTTGAATCCAATTGGCGCGACGTTTTCTCCGGCGGCAGTGCTTCCGGAAGTGCCGCGCGTGAGCATGCCGTTGCGGTGTGCTGCCGCGCCAAGGCCGCAATCGTTGCCCGCGATGAGCGCGAGACCGGCGATCGGGCGCTGCTCAATCTCGGCCATACCTTCGGCCACGCCCTGGAAGCGGCTTGCGGCTTTTCCGACAGGCTTCTCCATGGCGAGGCCGTCGCCGTAGGCATGGCGCTGGCGCTCGAGTTTTCGGCGCGGCGGCAGGGCCTCCTTCCGCAAGCCGACGCCGCGCGTGCCATCCGGCATCTTGCTGCGGTCGGGCTGCCGACGCGGATAGAGGACATTCCGGGCGAGGCACCGTCTGTTGACCAAATGATGGAATTGATCGCGCAGGACAAGAAAGTCAGGCGCGGCATGCTTACATTCATCCTGGTGCGCGGCATCGGCGCGGCCTTCGTCGAGACCGGCGTCGATGGGCGCGAGGTGCGGGCCTTTCTGAGCGAGAAGCTTGCCGAGCGATGACGATTATTGATTGGCTTACGATCCTGGCGGTCGGGCTCTGCCTGTTGATTTCGGCGTTCTACTCGGCGAGCGAGACGGCGCTGACCGCCTCGTCGCGCGCCGCCATGGCGCGGCTGGAGAAGCAGGGCAACCGCGAGGCCGGCATCGTCAACCGGCTGATGGCGACGCGCGAGCGCCTGCTCGGCGCCATTCTGTTCGCCAATAATTTAACCAATATCGCCGCTTCGACGCTGATGACCGGCTTGCTGCTGTCGTTTTTCGGCAAGACCGGCGAGATTTACGCCGCGCTCGGCATGACCATCCTCATTTTTGTCGTCGCCGAAGTGATGCCGAAGACGGTCGCCTTCAACGCGCCCGATCGCGTGGCATTGGTGGTCGCGGAGCCGGTCCGCAATACCGTGCGGCTGTTCGCGCCGCTGTTGCGAGCGGTCGAGTGGCTGGTGAAGATCATGCTCCGCGCCCTCGGTATGCCGCTTGGCAAAATTCAATCGATCCTATCGCCGCGCGAGGAATTGCGCGGTGCGGTCGATCTTATGCATCGCGCCGGTGTCGTCGAGAAGCTCGACCGCGACATGATGGGGGGCTTGCTCGATCTGCGCGATCTTGCCGTCTCCGACGTGATGGTCCACCGCACCAAGATGGTCATGCTCGATGCCGACGAGCCGGCGCAGGAGATCGTCGAGGCGGTGCTGGCGAGCGGAGTGACGCGGCTGCCGCTGTGGCGCGGCTCGCCGGACAACGTCATCGGTGTGCTGCATGCCAAGGACTTTCTACGCGCGCTCCATGCGGCCAAGGGCGATCCGGCGAAGCTCGATATTCACGCGCTGGCGAAGCCGCCCTGGTTCGTGCCCGACACCACGCCGCTTTACGAGCAGCTCAAGGCCTTCCGCGCGCGCAAGACGCCGTTCGCGCTGGTGGTCGACGAATATGGCGAGCTGGAAGGCCTGGTGACGCTCGAGGACATCGTCGAAGAAATCGTCGGCGATATCAGCGACGAGCACGATATCGCGGTCCCCGGCGTGCGCGCGCTTCCGGACGGCTCGGTCAATGTCGACGGCGCGGTGCCGGTGCGCGACCTCAACCGGGCGATGGACTGGAACATCCCCGACGACGAAGCAACCACCATTGCCGGCGTGGTCATTCATGCAGCGCGCTCGATCCCGGACCCGGGCCAGAGCTTCACCTTTCACGGCTTCCGCTTTCAGGTGCTGCGCAAAAATCGCAATCGCATCACCGCGCTGCGCGTCGCGCCGCTGGCACGCAAGATAACGGCCCGAGCATGATCATGCTCCATCACAGCGAGCGGAAAGGACGGCCGACATGACCGATGCTCCGATCGATCCCGGCGTTCGCATCGGTCACGTGCATCTGAAAGTTGCCGATATCGATCGGGCGCTGAATTTCTATTGCGGCGTGCTCGGCTTCGAATTGATGCAGCGCCTGGGAGACCAGGCGGCGTTTATCTCCGCCGGCGGCTATCATCATCACATCGGCCTCAATACCTGGGAAAGCCGCGGCGGCTCGCCGCCGCCGTTCGGCTCAACCGGCCTTTACCACCTGGCGATCCTCTATCCGACGCGTGCAAAACTGGCCGACGCGTTGCGCCGCCTCATCGCGGCCAAAGTTCCGCTCGAAGGCGCGTCCGACCATGGCGTCAGCCAAGCGCTTTATCTGCGCGATCCGGATGACAATGGCGTCGAGCTTTACTGGGACCGGCCGCAGGCGGAGTGGCCGCGCACCGCCGACGGCAAGCTCGCGATGTTCACGCACCGGCTCGATTTGACCGATCTGCTGCGCCAAGCCGAGCCTGCGCTGCCGCCGGAATTGGCCGCCACTGTCTCGGATCGCAGCACTTAATCAGCTCTCCCCCGGCGCCTGCGCGTGGATGGCAAGAGCGTGGACCCGGGTTTTGAGTTCGCTGGCCAGCGCCGCATTGATCATGCGGTGGCGCTCGAGCCGGCTCTTCCCGCGGAAGGCTTCCGACACGATATAGAGGCGGTAATGGGTTTCGCCGCCGGGGCGGTGTCCGGCATGCCCATGGTGGAGATGGGATTCGTCCTCGACATGCACGCTTTCGGGCGCGAAGGCCGCCAGTAATTTCGTTGTGATGATATCCTGCATTCCCATGAAAGCTGCCCGGATCTCACTTGGAGCATGGATCATGCTCTAGCGAGAAGGGAGCATTAAGGTCAATCGCCGCGGTGTTCGGTTTTGATTCTGTCAAGTCTTGAAGCTGTCAGCGACGCAACTGCATAATCGTGACGATGGGAACGAATTCGCCGCTATTCGACCGGATCAGGGTCAAGCCCGATCACGACCGCCGCTTGCGGGCGGAGCTTCCGGCGTGCCAATGGCCGAGCTGCAACGCGCCGGCCACCCACCGCGCGCCGAAAGGGCGGCTGCGCGCGTCCGAGTATTGGCAGTTCTGCCTCGAACACGTGCGTGAGTACAACAATTCCTACAATTTTTTTGCCGGCATGAGCGACGACGCGATCGCGCAATATCAAAAGGACGCGCTGATCGGTCACCGTCCGACGTGGAAAATGGGTTCGATCGGCGGCACCCGTAATGGCAAGCCCGCGGGGCGCGAATTTCGCGGATTTGAGAGCGCGGCGGACGATCCGTTTTCGCTGTTCGGCGAGCAAGGTGATCGCTCTGGCGGCAGAAAGCGCGCCCGCGCCGGAGGATCGCAAAATATTCAATGCCCAGCGCCGCGCCCTGGACGCGCTCGGCCTTGAAGCCGACGCCAAGCGCGCCGATATCAAGACGAGGTTTAAAATGCTGGTGAAACGGCACCACCCCGACGCCAATGGCGGGGATCGCGGCTCGGAAGCGCGGCTGCGGGAGATTATCCAGGCCTACAACTACCTGAAAGTCGGCGGGTTTTTGCTGATTTTGGGGCCGTTTTCCCGGCCTTTATCCGGGCTTTTATCGGCTCGGGCCTTTCTGCTAAACCTAGCGCGCCATCCGAACGCCGGTGAAAGCCTACTCGCGCCTCGGATCTGCCCGAGGGCACGGAGGTTCAATGAGTCTCGCAACTGAAGGTGAATCCGGCTTGCCGGATATGAAGGTCTCGATCCGACAGGTATTCGGTATCGACAGCGATTTGGAAGTGCCGGCCTATTCCGAGCCGGACGAGCACGTGCCGGATGTCGATCCGGACTACCGGTTCGACAAGCCAACGACGCTCGCCATTCTCGCCGGCTTCGCCCGCAACCGCCGCGTTATCGTGACGGGCTATCATGGCACCGGCAAGTCGACCCATATCGAGCAGGTGGCGGCCCGGCTGAACTGGCCGTGCGTGCGCGTCAATCTCGATAGTCACATCAGCCGCGTCGATCTGATCGGCAAAGACGCGATCGTGATCCGCGAAGGCATGCAGGTGACCGAATTTCGCGACGGCATTCTGCCGTGGGCATTGCAGCACAATGTCGCGATCTGCTTCGACGAATACGACGCCGGCCGCCCCGACGTCATGTTCGTCATCCAGCGCGTGCTGGAATCGTCCGGTCGCCTGACGCTTGCTCGACCAGAACAAGGTCATCAAGCCGCATCCGGCCTTCCGCCTGTTCGCGACCGCCAATACCGTCGGTCTCGGCGATACGTCGGGCCTCTATCACGGCACGCAGCAGATCAACCAGGGTCAGATGGACCGCTGGTCGATCGTGACCACTTTGAATTATCTGCCGCACGATAACGAGGTCGATATCGTGCTTGCCAAGGCGAAGCATTACCGGACGGCGGAGGGCCGCGACATCGTTTCCAAGATGGTGCGCGTCGCCGACCTCACCCGCAACGCCTTCATGAACGGCGACATCTCCACGGTGATGAGCCCGCGCACGGTGATCACCTGGGCGGAGAATTCGGAGATTTTCGGCGACATCGGCTTCGCCTTCCGGCTCACCTTCGTCAACAAATGCGACGAACTCGAGCGTCCGCTGGTGGCGGAATTCTACCAGCGCTGCTTCGGCCAGGAGTTGCCGGAGAGCGCGGTCAATGTCGCGCTGAGCTGAAACTCGACTTTCTCCCATGCGGGAGATGGAAGGATAATGTCCTCGAACGTCAAACCGAAGGCGACGGCGAAAGAAGCGCCGACCGAGCCGTTCAAGCGAGCGGTCGGCGTTTGCCTCAAAGCTATTGCCGGCAGAGGCGATCTCGAAGTCAGTTTTGCCTCCGAACGCCCCGGTCTTGTCGGCGGCAAGGCGCGGCTGCCGGAACCGGCGCGACGGCTCAACGAGCGCGAAGCGGCTATCGTCCGCGGCCACGCCGATTCGATCGCGCTGCGGCTCGCCTGTCACGATCCCGCGGTGCATCGCAAGCTCGCTCCCGGCGGTCAGCAGGCGCGCGCGGTATTCGAAGCGGTCGAGCAGGCGCGCGTCGAGGCGATCGGCGCCCGGCGCATGGGCGGCGTCGCCAAGAATCTCGCCGCCATGCTCGACGATCGTTTTCATCGCGGCAAATTCGACGACGTCACCGACCGCGCCGACGCGCCGATCGAGGACGCGCTCGCCATGCTGGTGAGAGAGCGGTTGACCGGCGAGCCGCCGCCCGCTCCGGCGCGCAAGCTCGTCGATCTGTGGCGTCCGCTGATCGAAGAGCGCGCCGGCCGCGATCTCGATCGGCTCGAGCGCGTGCTCGACGATCAGCGCCGCTTCGGCGACGTGGTGCACGATCTGCTCGACTGCCTGGACATGGGCGAGGATCGCTCGAGCGAATCCGACGAGGAGGAAGGCGAGGAGGGCGACGAGCAGAATCGAGAAGGACGAGTCCGGCCAGGACGGCGAGGCCACCGACAGCGCCGAAAGCGATCAGATGGCGGCCGAAGCCGAGGCTTCGGCCGACGAATTGCCCGACAGCGCGTCGGAGGCGGTCGATGCGCCCGCCGCGGAGATGGCCGACGATGCCGAGATGGGCGAATCCGAAACCGCCGCCGAACCGTGGCGGCCGCGCAATGCGCGCAACGAGCCGCGCGGGCCGGATTATCGGCCGTTCACCGCCAAGTTCGACGAGACCGTCGGCGCCGAGGATCTGTGCGAGGCTGAGGAGCTCGACCGGCTGCGCGGTTATCTCGACAAGCAGTTGTCGCATTTGCAGGGCGTGGTGGCGCGCCTTGCCAACCGGCTGCAGCGGCTCCTGTTGGCGCAGCAAAACCGTTCCTGGGAATTCGATCTTGAAGAGGGGCTCCTCGATCCGGCGCGGCTGTCGCGCGTCATCGTCGATCCGATGCATCCGCTGTCGTTCAAGCGCGAGAAGGATACCGACTTCCGCGACACCGTGGTCACGCTGCTGCTCGACAATTCCGGTTCGATGCGTGGGCGCCCGATCACGGTGGCGGCGACCTGCGCCGACATTCTGGCGCGCACGCTGGAGCGCTGCGGGGTGAAAGTCGAGATTCTCGGCTTCACCACGCGGGCTTGGAAGGGCGGCCAGTCGCGCGAAGCCTGGCTTGCCGCCGGCAAACCGCCCAATCCGGGACGGCTCAACGATCTACGTCATATCATCTACAAGGCCGCCGACGCGCCGTGGCGCCGGGCCCGGAAAAATCTCGGGCTGATGATGCGCGAGGGCCTGCTCAAGGAAAACATCGACGGCGAGGCGCTCGATTGGGCTCATAAGCGACTCTTGGCGCGCGCGGAGACACGGAAAATCCTGATGATGATCTCCGATGGCGCGCCGGTGGACGATTCCACGCTGTCGGTCAATCCCGGCAATTACCTCGAACGCCATTTGCGCTGGGTGATCGAGGACATCGAGACCCGCTCGCCGGTTGAATTGATCGCCATCGGCATCGGCCACGACGTGACCCGCTATTATCGCCGCGCGGTGACGATCGTCGATGCCGAGGAGCTTGGCGGCGTCATGACCGAAAAGCTTGCCGAGTTGTTCGAAGAACACCCGGTCGAGCAGCCGCTGCGGCCGGCGCGGCAGCAGCGGCGTCTTAACGCATGAGATGGAATTGCCGCTTCGGTTAAGCTCCAAGGCGTTGGCGTGCTGCGCCTTATCAGAAAAGAAATTGGGGAGGACGAAAATGAAGGGATGCCGGAATTGGCTCGCCGTTGGCGCAATCGCTCTGGCGGTGCTGACCGGCTGCGTCCATCGCGGATGCCCAGGCTGAAAATTATCCCGATAAGACGGTAACGATCATTTCCGACGCCGGCGCCGGCGCCAGCCCGGATGTGGCGATGCGCATCGTCGCGGCCGCTTTGGATAAGATTTGGGGACAGCAGGCGGTGGTGGTCAATCATCCCGGCGCCAACGGCAGTATCGCGGCGCGCGCCGCGAGCGAAGCCGCGCCCGACGGCTACACGCTCTATTCGCCGGCGCTGTCGACCTTCCTGGCGCTGCCGACGGTGGCGCCCAATCTGCCGGTCAAGCTGCCGCGCGATTTCCTGCCGATCGGGTTCATCGCCGACCAGCCGATGTTCATCGCCGTCGATCCGAAGAGCGGCATCACCACGCTGCCGCAGCTCATCGATCGCGCCAAGAAGGCGCCCGGCACGCTATCGATCGCGGTGTCGGGAATCGGACGCATGACGCATCTGACGGGCCTGTTGCTGCAGCAGAAGGCCGGCATCAAGCTCATCCAGGTGCCCTATAACGGCGGCCCAGTCGGCGGCGCTGAGCGACGTCGCCGCCGGGCGCGTGAACATGATCATCGAGGGTTATCCGGGCATCATCGGCGCGGTCAACGCCGGGCAGGTGAAGCTGATCGCGGTCGCTTCGCCGCAACGGCTGCCGGAGTTTCCCGATCTGCCGACGGTGGCGGAGACGATTCCGGGTTTCGCCGCGGCGGGCTGGCTCATTCTGGCGGCGCCGCTCGGCACGTCCGGCGCCGATCGTCAACAAGGTCAGCGCCGACGTCGCCAAGGTGGTCGAGGATCCGGACGTGAAAAAGAAGCTGGTCGCCACCGGCAGCTATACCCACCCCATGACGCCGGATCAGACGCTCGCCTTCGTCGACAAGCAGCAGGAAACCTGGCTGCCGGTCTTAAAGACGATCCCGGCGCGATAGCTTCTTCGCTGGAATCGCCGGCTTATGCGATGCGCTCGCCGAGTCTAAGCGCGGCTGCCCACGCTCAGGATCGAGGTCGCCATCGCCCGCGGATCGCGCGGCACGCCAGGCGCCGGTATCGACGCTGCGCACGAAGTCGTCCACGCAGCGGTTGAATAATTCCGGCTCCTCGAGATTGATCGCGTGGCCGCTGTTCGGCAGCACCACCAGCGCCGATGTCATGATCGTGCGCTTCAATAGCAGCGCCGGCTCGAGGCAGGGAAAATCTTCGTCGCCCGTCATGATCAAAGTCGGCGCATCGATCGTCTTGATCTTGTCGACGAGTTCGAACAATGACGGCCGACGTTTTTGCACGCCGCGCATGGTCAGCGCCGCGCCTTTGCCGGAATGCTGCGCCAATTGATCGACGAATTCCCGAAAGCCGCGCGGGTCCTTGTTCTGCAATTGGACGCGCGCCGGCGCCTGCGCATAGCTTGCGGCGGCCTCCGCCATGCTCATGCTCTCGAAGCGCGCCGCCGCGGCTTCGGTCTCCGCGACGAATTGCGCGCGTTTGTCGGGCGACGCCCCATAGCCGCATCCCGCGATCACCAGCGAACGGGCGCGCTGCGGATAAGTGAAGCCGAAATGCAGCGCGGCGAAGCCGCCCATCGACAGTCCGACGATATGCGCCTTATCGATCTGCAAGGCGTCGAGCACGGCGCGGATATCGTCCCGCGCGCGATCCTGCGAGTAACGCTCGACGTCATCGGGCACGTCGGATGGCGGATAGCCGCGCGCATTATAGGCGATGCAGCGATAGCTGCGGCTGAAATGGCGGATCTGATTCTCGTAGGAGCGATAGTCTCCGGCGAATTCGTGCACGAAAACGATCGGCAGGCCGGCGCCGGTTTCCTCGTAATAGAGCTTGATGCCGTCGTCGGCGGTCAGGTGGGGCATGTTCGCACCGTGTTTTTGCGTAATGTCGGGACCGGACGCTTCAGCGAGGATCTGACTGTGCCGGACACGCTCGGATTCCGCAAACGCATCGGCATCGTGGTGCCGTCGACCAATACCACCGTGCAGCCGGAGTGTGAGGCGCTGCGGCCGCGCGGGGTCACCAATCACACCGCCCGCTCGACCATCAAGGAGCGGCCGCTCAATACCGAACAGGCATTTTTTGAGCACATGGCGGACATGCGCGATGGCATCGCGGTCGCGATCGATCAGATCATGACCGCGGGATTGGACCACCTGATCATCGGCATTTCGCTGGAGACATTTTGGGGCGGCGTCGCCGCGGCCGAACAAGCTGCAGAGCGAGCTTGCGACGCGTGCCGGCGTCGGCGTGTCGATGGGCTCGACCGCCGCGGTCGCCGCGCTCAAAGCGTTTGGCGCGCAGGCGGATCGCCGTGCTGACGCCGCATCAGCCGCGCGGCGACGAGATGGTGCGGCTTTATCTGACCGAAGCCGGTTTCGACATCGTCCGGCTCGAGGGCCTCAAATGCGCCACGCCGCGGGCGATCGCGCAGGTGTCGGCGGCCGATATCCGCAACGCGCTAAAAGAGCTCGACGGTCCCGATGTCGACGCCCTGCTGCAGGTCGGCACGGCGCTGCCGACGGTCGCGATCGCCGCCGAGGCGGAACGTTGGTTCGGCAAGCCCGTTCTGGCGATCAACGCGGTGACCTATTGGGACGCGCTGCGGCGCTGCGGCATTGAGGACCGCATTGCCGGCTATGGACGGATTCTCGAGGAGTTTTAGGCGGCGACTACGCGGCCGCCGCGGCGCGCTTCTTTGCGACCTGACGCTTGATCTCAAGGACGCGGGGCGAAAGTTCGGCATCCTTGGCCTTGAGCAGGAAGGCGTCCAGCCCGCCGCGATGATCGACGCTTTTGAGCGCATTGGCCGACATCGCGCAGCCGAATCGAGCGGCCGAGCGCATCCGACAGTCAGCGTCACATTGAAGAGGTTCGGCATAAACTGCCGCTTGGTCTTGCGGTTGGAATGGCTCACCTGGTGGCCGATCTGGCGCTTCTTGCCGGTCAATTCGCAACGCCATGCCATGATGCAATATCCTTCGAAACCCGAAATGCCTGTTCCCGCGGCCGCCAGAGACGATTTTGGGAGATGGCGCGGACCTATAGGCGGGGCGTCTTTGAGCGTCAAGCGCGCAGAGTACGTGCCAGCGTGACGATGTCCGCATTGCCGGACCACCGCGCCAAACCACAGAAACGACGTATTCTCCACGAAAACAGATAGGTTTCGCGCCGGGAATTTGAGGAAAACCGTTGCCCGCCTTCATTGTCGCGCCGCCAATCGCCCGCCATAGCCAGGCCGCGCCGCCTTCGCGGCGTTTTTCATCCTGGCTATCCTTGCCGCCGCTTGGCGGCCGACGCCGGCCATCGCGCCGCCGCCCAGGGCCGGCTTGAGGCCCAATATACCGCCAGCATTGACGGCATTCCGATCGGCCGCGGCAACTGGATGGTCGAGATTGCCAACGACCAATACACCGCGGCGGCGAGCGGCACGACGACGGGACTGATCAAATTCTTCACCGGCGCCCATGGCACCGGCGCCGCGCACGGCACGGTCAGCCGCCGGCCAGCCGATGCCGACGAGTTACGGCGAGACCATCACCTATGATCGCAAGGTCGACGATGTGCGCATGGCGCTCGCCGGCGGCAATGTAACCGACTATGCGGTCGAGCCGCCGCTGCCGCCCGCTCCGGACCGCATCCCGGTCACCGATGCCGATCGCCGCGGCGTATTCGATCCGATGACGTCGATGCTCAATCGCGTTGCCGGCACCGGCGATCCGGTTTCGCCCGAGGCCTGCAATCGCAAAGTCCCGGTGTTCGACGGCCGCGTGCGCTACGATTTGCGCAGCGAATATAAGCGCATGGAAACCGTCAAAGCGGATCGCGGCTATGCCGGACCGGTCGCCGTGTGCGCCGTCTATTTCACTGCCGATTTCCGGCTATGTGCCGAACCGTCCCGCGATCAAATATCTGGTCACGCTGCGCGACGCCGAAGTTTGGCTGGCGCCGATCGCCGGCACGCGCGTCTGGTGCCGTTCCGCTTCTCGATGCCGACGCCGCTCGGAACCGGCCTGTTGCAGGCGACGGAATTCGTCTCCGTTGCTCAGCCCGCCACACCCGGCGGCCAAAAACGAGTGATTGCTGTGTGGCGCTCAGCCGGGCTTGCGGCTGCAACCCAGGCTTCCCCCGTTATCCACAGGACTGTGGCCCTTGACTCGGCGTAGAATCGTGATCGCGCAATCCGTTAATGGTTTTGGCGCCAGACGCGATCGCCGAAAGTGCGGATTCCACCCGATCTGGTATTCAATAGCCGAGCGCCGGACCATATATCGCGGTGAACGAAATCGAACAGGCTCGGAGTCGCCGATTCGGCCGCGATTTGTTCCAGACTCGTTCCACATCTTAAGCACAGGGCTTTCCAGCGTCACGTTGTGATACAGAAGACTGTGCTTAGTTGCGCGCTGCGTCAATGCCGGGCCTTTGATGCCGATTTCGTTTTCGCCTCCTGCCGACCGTGATTTGCGTGCCCGTGGCGCCGGCGTCACTGCCGTGCTGGGCCCGACCAATACCGGCAAGACCCATCTCGCGATCGAGCGGATGCTGGCGCATTCCTCCGGCCTGATCGGCCTGCCGCTGCGGCTGTTGGCGCGCGAAGTCTATAACCGGGCGGTCGAGCGGGTCGGCGCCGATGCGGTGGCGCTGATCACCGGCGAGGAGAAGATCAAGCCGCCTAATCCGCGCTTCTGGGTCGCCACCGTCGAGGCGATGCCGCGTGATCTCGATGTCGCTTTCCTCGCCGTCGACGAGATCCAGCTCGCCGCCGATTTCGAGCGCGGTCACGTCTTTACCGATCGCATGCTGCAATCGGCGCGGCCGCGAGGAAACGCTGGTGCTTGGCGCCGCGACCATGAAGCCGATCGTCGAGCGGCTGTTGCCCGGCGCCAGCATTGTCAGCCGGCCGCGGCTGTCGCAGCTCACTTTCTCCGGCGAGAAAAAGCTCACGCGGCTGCCGCGCCGTTCCGCCATCGTCGCATTTTCGGCCGAGGAAGTTTACGCCATCGCGGAATTGATCCGCCGCCAGCGCGGCGGCGCCGCGGTCGTGCTCGGCGCGCTGTCGCCGCGCACGCGCAATGCTCAGGTCGAGCTCTACCAATCCGGCCAGGTCGACTACCTGGTGGCGACCGACGCCATCGGCATGGGTCTCAATCTCGACGTCGATCACATCGCCTTTGCCTCCGACCGCAAATTCGACGGCTATCAGTTTCGCAAACTCAGCCCTGCCGAACTCGCGCAGATCGCCGGCCGCGCCGGGCGCGCCATGCGCGACGGCACGTTCGGCACCAGCGGCCGCTGTCCGCCGTTCGAGCCCGAGCTGGTCCAGGCGCTTGAATTCGCACACCTTCGAGCCGGTGAAATTGGTGCAATGGCGCAACAGCGATCTCGATTTCTCTTCGGTCGGGGCCTTGCAGGCGACGCTCGCGACGGCGCCGACCGAAAGCGCGCTCGCTCGCGCGCCGGTCGCCGAAGATATTCTGGTGCTCGACCATGCGGCGCGCGACGACGACGTGCGCGCGTATGACGCGAACGGCCGCCGACGTCGAACGGCTATGGGACGTCTGCCAGCTGCCCGATTATCGCAAGATCGCGCCGGCCAACCACGCCGAACTCGTGGTCACGGTTTACGGCTTTCTGCAACGCGACGGCACGATCAAGAACGGACTGGTTCGCCCACCAGATCGCGCTGGCCGATCGCACCGACGGCGATATCGACACGCTGTCCACGCGCATCGCCCATATCCGGACCTGGACCTTTGCCGCCAACCGGCCGGATTGGCTCGCCGATCCGGAGCACTGGCAGGGCGTCACGCGCGGCGTCGAGGATCGGCTTTCGGACGCGCTTGCATGAGCGGCTCACCGAGCGGTTCGTCGATCGCCGCACCAGCGTTCTGATGCGGCGGCTGCGCGAGAACGCGACATTCGAGCCCGAGTTCAATAAGACCGGCGAAGTCGCGGTCGAAGGCCACGTCATCGGCCGGCTCGACGGATTTGTCTTTGTGCCCGACGCGTCGTCCGGCGGCTCGGAGGCCAAAGCGCTTGCAGAATGCCGCGCAAAAGGCGCTCGCCGGCGAGATCGTCGCGCGCGCCACGCGGCTTGCCGAGGCGCCGGACGCGCAATTCGTGCTCGCGGCCGACGGCACGCTGCGCTGGACCGGCGCCGCGGTCGGCAAGCTCCAGGCCGGTGAAGAGGTTTTGCACCCGCGCGTGCGCCTGATCGCCGACGAGCATTTGACCGGCGCGCCGCGCGACGCCGTCGAAGCGCGGCTCAACGCCTGGCTCAAGTCCCATATCGAAAAACTGCTCGGCCCCTTGATGCGAACTGGCGGCCGCCGAAGACGTCACCGGCATCGCCCGCGGCGTCGCCTTTCAATTGGTCGAGGCGCTCGGCGTGCTCGACCGCCAGCGCGTTGCCGAAGAAGTGAAGGGACTGGAGCAGCCGGCGCGCGCGACGTTGCGCAAATACGGCGTGCGGTTCGGCGCCTATCACATCTATCTGCCGGCACTGCTCAAGCCGGCGCCGCGCGCGCTTGCCGCGCAACTTTGGGCGCTTGCGGAACGAGGCACAAATCAAGGGCGCTCGACGAATTTCGCAGCTCGCCGGCTCGGGCCGCACCTCCGATCCCGGTCAATCGCGAAATCGATGCGGCGCTCTATCGCTGTGGCGGGTTATCGCGTGTGCGGAGAGCGCGCCGTGCGCGTCGATATTCTGGAGCGGCTTGCGGATCTGATCCGCCCCGCGCTGGCTTGGCGTGAGGGCGCCGGCACGAAACCGCCGGGCGCGGTCGTCGGCGGCGGGTTCACGGTCGTCAACGGCATGACGTCGCTGACCGGCGCATCGGGCGAGGATTTTGCCTCGATTCTGCGTTCGCTTGGCTACCGCATGGAGCGGCGGCCGAAGCCGCCGGAGCCGCCGCCGGCGTCGGAGATGACCGCCGGCTCAGCCGAGAGCGTCTCGGAGGTCGCGATTGGATCCCAGGCCGATGCCACAGCCGACACTGCCGCAGCCGACATTGCCGCAGCCGACACTGCCGCACCTGGCACTGCCGACGCCGACGCTGCTACCGCCAGCGTTGCCGCCGCCGAGCCGGAAGTCCGCGACCAAATAGCCTCCGGGAACTCGGTCGAAGCGTCGGAAGCAACCGGTCAATCGGAAACCGCGGTTGCCGCCCCGATCGAGGGCAGTGAATCCATCGCGCGGCCGGCTCCGGACGACGCGACCGCAGCGCAGACTATCGAGGCCATTTATTCCAAGTCTTCCGACGTTATGGCGTCTGATCCCGCCGCCGACGTCGCCGCTTCCGAATCGGCTGCGGTCGCAGCAGAGCAGGCCGAACCGGTCATGATCGAAGTCTGGCGGCCGGGACGCGGCGAGGGCGGCCGGCGTCCGCGGCAAAAAGATCGGGAACGCCGCCATCACGGCCGCCGGCATTCGCCTGCCGCGACCCATCGCCCGCAGGAACCTCAGGTGGCGACCGCCGCCACTGCCGAGCCCGGTGCCGCCGCCGCCGAGCCCGATGCCGCCGCAGCCGGTGTCGAGCCGGCGCAGCCCAGTACTCCGGCTCGGGAAGCCCGCCCGCCGCGCCACCGCCGCAGGCAGGCTGGCGAGTACCGTTCGGATCGACCCTCACGCGAACGCGACCGGCCGCCGGTCAAACGCTTCGAGCGGCGCGAAAAGGCGCCCGATCCCAATTCGCCCTTTGCCAAGCTTGCGGCCTTGAAAGCGCAGCTCGAGGCCGATGCCAAGGAGCGCCGCTGAGTGATAGACGAGCATGACCGCCAGCGCGTCGACCGCTGGCTATGGCATGCCCGGCTGGTCCGCACCCGGGTGGCGGCGGCAGCGCTCACCGAGGCGGGCTTTGTCCGCGTCAACGGGATGCGCATCGACTGCGCCGGGGCGCATGGTGCGGGTCGGTGACGTGATTACGGTTGCGCTCGACCGCCGGGTCCGCGTCTTGAAGGTGAGGGCATTTGCCGAGCGGCGGGGTCCCGCCAGCAATGCGGCGGCGCTATATGAAGACCTCGACGAAGCCGGGGCCGGCCGGTCAGTCTTGCATGCCCCTGACCCGATGGGTTAGGACCGAAGTTCCAAAAAAGCCGTTCAGAGTGTGCAGATGACCTATATCGTCAACGACAATTGCATCAAATGCAAATACATGGACTGCGTCGAGGTCTGCCCCGTGGATTGCTTTTACGAGGGCGAGAACATGCTGGTGATCCACCCCGACGAGTGCATCGATTGCGGCGTGTGCGAGCCTGAATGCCCGGTCGAGGCGATCAAGCCGGACACCGAGCCGGGCGTGGAAAAATGGCTTGGCATCAACGCCGAATACGCCAAACAATGGCCCAATATCACGGCAAAAAAGACCCCGCCGGCCGACGCCAAGAAATGGGAGGGTGTCGCCAATAAATTCGAGGAGCATTTCTCCACGAATCCCGGCGCCGGCGACTAGGAACTTGGGCAGTAAGGATTAACCGTTATTAACGATTATGTGGCTGCGGAGGCCTGCTGCGACGGTTTCGCAGGGCCTTAACGCTTTGATTTTGGCTGGAAATGTGATATGGTGCTTCTTACATAATGAAACAGGCCCCGAGACGCTGCTCCCCCACCCGGGAGCATATTTTTTCGGGGTATTTCGAGGAACCGTCAAAAAGAGGCGTGATTTTCCACGCGAGAGCAGTGGCAGAGAAAACTCGTCGTCGTCCTAAGAAGAGTGCGACCGGCATGAGCCGGAAGGCTACGAAAACCTCCTCCCGCGCGAGCCGGAGGCCATCACAGTCCACGCGCGCCGCGGCCCATGGCCGGGGTGCCGTGGCGAAGCCGGCGCATCGGCGTAAGCCGGAGCCGGAAGGAGCAGCTTTGGGAATGAATGCGAAGAAGACTACTCAACGACAAGGCTTCAAAACTCACGAGTTTATCGTTTATCCGGCCCACGGCGTGGGTCAGATCATTGCCATCGAGGAGCAGGAGGTCGCCGGCGCGCGCCTTGAGCTTTTCGTGATCAATTTCGTCAAGGACAAGATGACGCTGCGGGTGCCGACCTCGAAAGTGGCGTCCGTCGGCATGCGCAAACTTGCCGAGACGCCGATGGTCAAGCGGGCGCTCGAGACGCTGAAAGGCCGCGCGCGGGTCAAGCGCACAATGTGGTCGCGGCGAGCCCAGGAATACGAGGCCAAGATCAATTCCGGCGACATCGTCGCCATCGCCGAGGTCGTTCGCGATCTTTATCGGTCGGACACGCAGCCTGAGCAGTCTTATTCCGAGCGGCAGCTCTACGAGGCCGCGCTCGACCGGCTGTCGCGTGAAGTGTCTGCGGTACAGCGGATCACGGAGACCGAAGCGATCAAAGAGATCGAAGCGGCGCTGGCGAAAGGTCCGCGGCGCGGCCCGAAGCCGGAGACGGATGAAGAATCCGTCGTTGAGGAAGAAGCGGCTTAACTGCGAAGCATTTCGAACACCGAAAGGCCCGGCGGCGACGCCGGGCTTTTTCTTTTTCGTCTCTCGCGGCGCCAGAGACAAGGAAAACGGTCTAGCGGCGCCGACAAATCTCCCCGGGTTAGTCATAAATTAAGCTTCATTTGAAAGGAGATAGACACCATAACGCGTGCCAAACGGGGGCGTAAATGCGGCGCAACAAGGCAGGACTGCGTGGCCGAACTTTTCCGATCTTGGCCGCAGGGTTGGTCGGATATCTGATCGGCGGCTGGCACCCAGGAGCCTTGCGCGCCTCCAGCGATCCCTCGGCGGCCGACGCAGTGGCGCTGCGGTTTCCGCAGGCGTGGCAAAAGGTTTCGCAAACAACCCCGGCCCATGACGCTTTGCCGGAGTCGGGCGTGCTCCATGACGCCGGAATTACGACAGCGGCATCGGCGAACGTCGGCGATGCTCAGCTGGCGCTGCTCGATCCGGCGCCGATGATTCCCCGATCTCGCCCGCAGCCGATAGCCCAGACGTCGCTCGACCCCGCCCCGCAACCTCGTGTGCAACTCGCTTCCGCCGAAGCTGCCGCGCCGTCCGCCGCGCTCGATTCAGATGCAGCGCGGCCGCGACCTGCGCAACCGGTCGCGGCAACGCGGCCGCCGCGGCCGGAAAAAAGTGCGGCGGCCAAGAGCATGGCGCCCACAAGCGTGGCAATCAAAAGCGTGACAACCGAAAGCTTGGCAACCACGGCGCCGCGCCGCCCCATGAACCGGCCGGGCTACATGCTCGACGATGCGCAGATCGCCAGCATCAAGGAGCGGCTGCATCTGACGCCGGATCAGGAACAGATGTGGCCGGCCGTCGAGGCGGCGTTACGCAACATCGCGTATACGCGCGCGCAACAAGCGCGCAGCCGCGGCGCCGGCATCGTGCAGACCGGCGATATCGACCCCGGGAGCGTGGACAACCTCAAATCCGCGGCCGTTCCGCTGATCATGAGCTTCAATGACGATCAGAAGCAGGAGGTGCGCAACCTCGCCCACGTCATGGGCCTCGATCAGCTCGCCTCGGAGTTTTGAAGGTCTGGCTTAAGCGCGCCGTTCGATAGCGCTAATCTTCCGCGCGGCGATTTTGCTGCAGGCGTATGGCCGGTCGCAACAGATCGGCGGTGCACTTGGCGCCGATCAAGGCCAAGCCGGCAAACCAAAGCAGTTCGCCCAATTCCACACGGATTGGCGACCGAAAGCTGTACAGCGGATCATAAAGAAAATAAGCGCCGCAGATCGTCGCTGCGAGTGCGGCCAACATGGCCGGCAGGCTGCCATAGACAGCGGCGACAAAAGCCGTCGGTAACAAATAAAAGAATACCAAGTGCTGCGGTCCGAGCGGTGTCAGCGCTGGACCACCCAAATATAGCGGTGACTGCGCATGACGACGGCAAGCGCTACGGCACGGAACTGCCCCCCTCAGTAAGTGCATAGCTCCCTCCCCAGCAGGCAAGGCCTTTTCGGCTCTTTTGCGCATGATAGCCGAGGTAAACTCGCAGTGAAAATAGGTGAAAAGAGAACGTCGCCTGGAAATCGCAAGGTTTGGTTTCCGGCATCGGCAGAGGCATGGCTCGCCGGCCGATCGGCGTTTTGACGCTCAATCGGCGACGAGCTTGACCTCGCTGCCGGGCTTTAATCGATCCCCCGCCTCCAACCCATTGAGAACGCGGAAACGATCGACCGCGCGGTCGCTCACCGCCATGCGGCTGGCGAGCTTGTCGACCGTATCGCCCGGCGCGACCTTGACGATTTCCAGGTGCAAGGGTTTGGCTTGCTGGATTTCGGCCAAGCTCATCCGTCGGAAAGTACCGACGGACTCGCGGAAGGCCCGGTCGACATCGGGCGTGCGATGTTTGGCCGCGAATATGAAACGGTAGACGTCGCTGCCGAAGCGCAGAGCGTAAATGCGGAAATCCCATTGGTCGCCTTTGGCCACCGCCGTGGCGCCGGGAAAGCCGTTGATGGTGACGTCTTCGACGGTCGCCGGATCGATATTCTCGATCCAGCCCGAGGTGAGATATTGCGCCAGCGTCTGCTCGGCGGGAACGTGCACCACGTCGAGCCGTAGCGCCTCGCCGCCGCCGTGTTTGACGCCGAGCACCGCCTGGGCGGTATTATCCAGCGTGAAGCCTTCGGGTGCCGTGAAAGTAAAGCCGAGCTTTGGATGCAGAAAGCGTCGGCCGCGGACAAAGCCTTCGCTCGGATCCTCGCCATACACGATACCGTCGATGTCGCCGTAATAGGCGTCGCGTGCTTGCTCGCTTTGTTGCGGGGTCACGCTGGCCGGCGCCTTATATTGCCGCGCCGTGGCGATCGCCTGGGTGACGCGCGCCGGCGTCGACGGATGCGACGACAAAAAGTCCGTCGCCGCCGGATTGATGGCGCCGCTCTGCTCCGGCTTGAGCGAGGCGTTGCGCTCCATGGCGGTGAGGAAACGCGCCGCGCCATAGGGATCGTAACCGGCGCGGGCGGCGATGCCGATGCCGATCGAATCGGCCTGGAACTCCTGCTGTTGCGAGAAATTCGCAAGTTCGAGCTTGGACTTTGCCAGCGCCATGGCACCGGCTTCCGGGTCGGTGACGACATCGGTAACGACGCGATTCACCAGGTCGACCTGCTGCTCTTCTTTTTCGCGCAGTTCGGCATGCCGCGCGATCACGTGGCCCATTTCGTGGGCGATTACCGAGGCCAGCTCGGAGTCGTCGTCGGCGAGCGCAATCAGGCCGCGCGTCACGTAGAGCTGACCGGTCGGCAGCGCAAAGGCATTGATCGACTGCGAATTGAGGATGGTGACTTTGTAATGCAGATCGGGTTTTTCCGACGCCGCCACCAGGCGCTCGACCATCTGCTCGATCATGGTCTGCAGCTTGGGGTCGGTGTAGACGCCGCCATAAGTGGCGAGGATGCGCTGATGCTCGTGCAGCACCGCCGGCGACATCGCGGTATCGGTCGGCTTTGCCGGTTGCGACAGCGCGGCAAGCGGCACCTTGTCGGACGGCGCCGCCGTGCATGAAGCAAGGAGCGCCACCCCGAGCGCGAGCGCCGCGGCCCGGCCCAGCCGATAGGGTGCGATTGCCAATCGTTCTCGCTTCACCGCGTCACCCAAGCCCGCCGTCGATCGATCGCGGTCCCAAATCAATCGTGGTCCGTGGTCTCGATCTGCTCCGCTCGTTCCGCCTCGATCGAGGGCATGCCGCGCGACCCGCGCGCTTCGACAAAGCCGCGGACGATCACGCGCCGCCCCTCCAGGCCTTTCAAATCGAGCCCGGCATCCGCGAAAATGCGCTCGTTTCGTTTCCGAACGGTCACCGCAAAATCTTCGGACCACCGCTGTCCGAAATTGACGTAGATCGTCGGGCCGCTTTCGCGAACGGAGACCACTTTTCCCTCGACCAGCGCAAATTGACCTTTGTGCGCCAGCACGTCCGCCGGGGTCTCGGCATCGAGGAGGTCATAATACGGATCGGCCCATAGGCCAAGCTTGGCCTGGCGCGCGGCATTTTCGCGGGCGAGCAGCGCCAAAGCGCAGGCCTGACCGCCGACCCTGTCGGCAACGCGGGCATAGCCGGCCGCGATCAGTTCGCCCTGGACGAAAACTTGCTCGCCGTCACGCTCGGCATAGGCATAGCCAACGAGGCGGCCATAGCGGTCGGGTGCCGGTTCGGCGCGGCGAAGCACGACATGATCGCCGCCGGCAAGCGCATCGAGAGCCGCTTCCGCGGCTTTGGCCTCCGGAGCGGGGTCGGGGTCTGCGCTCCCTCCAGGCCTTGGCAGCGGTGGCACTTCGATGCCGGCAAGCCGCACGTCGCGGCCGTCGGCCAGCATGAAGGTCCGGCCGTCGCTGACACGGCCGACGGTGGCATCGGCAATCGGATCGCCGCCGCAGGCCGGCGCCGTTGCAATGCCGTTGTCCTGTGCGAAGGCGCCGGCGCAGCCGCGCGCCGCCGCGAAGGCGACGGCCAATGCCGCAATCCAACCGAAGGCCCGAGCCACGCTGCTGCCCCGCCAGCCGCTCCGTTGCGTCCAGCGAACGGCCACAATACGGCGCCACTGCGGCGTCTGGACCGCCCCCTTAAGAGCCATGATATAGGAAACCGGCGGGCGCGACGCCCCCACCTGAAATCCGCAACCGGTCCCGTAGCTCAGCCGGATAGAGCAGCGGTTTCCTAATTCGAATTATACTCTTCGCATGGAAAATCATAGCGAAGCATTTCTATATCGAATCCAATAACTTCTGTCCTTTCACTGTCTCATTGTGCTCCATGGATATCCGCCCCTACACAGGGGATTGCGGAGCAAAAAGGGAGCAAAAAATCACGCTGATATCGGTTTAATCGTCGCGTCACGGCTGAAAAATCGCGCCGGCATTCAGAAGGCAGCAATATAGCGACGGACCCCTCTGTAATCCAAAATGGCCAGCGGCTCGTAATCTGTCTTTTCCCAATCCCGATCCAGCACATTCGTCAAGTTGTCAAGAATGAACCATTCTCGATCTTGATACACCGCCGCCACCATATGGTTCTCATTGCGTGCCCGTAGGTGAACAATGACAAGTCTCACGTCGTCTGCTGAAATTCCAGCCTCCTGGGCTGCTGCATACTTCGCGAGTGCATAGGATTTGCAATCGCCGTCTTTCATGGTGACTGCTTCAAGCGGACCGACCCAGTCGCCGGGCGCTGGCTTGATCATGAGATTGATCGATATGTTTAGATGTCCGAGTAGAGCTTCGCCCCGATACCGGCGAATCTCGTCGAGCTTTTGCGCGAGTGCGGGTATTGATGGGCAGGGATCGTCCTTGGATTGCAAACACTCGTGAAAGTAAGCTTTTTCAAGGTGCATTTGGCGTCCCAAGGACTCCCATATTTTAACGAGAGGGGCTTCCTTATTGTTGATTTCAACCGTGTCATTTCCGAACGGGTCACTTGGGCGCTCCTCTGCGGAGGCAGGCAAAGCCAAGCCAACCGCAACCGCGACAATCGTGATTAATATTGCGATGCGCATTTTTGTCGTTCCGTAGTGCTCTCAGCCGCTGCTAACACGTTCTTATGCCGAAAATCTCAAGCTGGGTGTGCCCCTAGCTGATCGGCGATCACCTTCTGCCCCAACACCGCCGAGCGATCCGGCGCCTTGATACGAAACCACGCCACATAGAGCGTCGGCAGAAATAGCAACGTCAGCAGCGTCCCGACGATGATACCGCCCATCATCGCATAGGCCATTGGTCCCCAAAAAATTTCCCGCGCAATCGGAATGAGCGCCAGACTGGCTGCCGCCGCAGTCAGCATGATTGGCCGCATGCGATGCTCTGTCGCTTCGATAACGGCTTCCCACGCCGGCCGGCCTTCCCCTCTCAGATGTTCGATTTGCACAATCAGTATCACCGAGTTGCGGATCAGGATGCCGATCAGCGCGAGTACACCTAGAATGGCGACGAATCCGAGAGGCGCTCCGCTCGGCAGCAAAGCCAATACCACCCCGATCAAGGCTAGCGGCGCGACCGCGAACACCAGGAACAAGCGGTGGAAGCTTTGCAACTGAATCATCAGGATCGTCGCCATGATAAAGAGCATCAGCGGGACGACGGCCTCAATGGGAGCTTGGCTCTTAGCACTCTCCTCGACAGCACCTCCGACCGCCACCGAATATCCGACGGGCAGCCCCTCCGTGAATTGCTCCACCTGCGGCGCGAGCTGGTCTGCGATGGTTTTAGGCTGCACGCCGTCGAGGGGACTTGCCTTTAGTGTGATCGTAGGAAGCCGTGATCGCCGCCATATCACCGGCTGTTCCAATTCGTAGCGCAGCGTCGCGATGGCCCCGAGCGGCACCGATTGCCCGCCCAAGCCGACGAGTTGCAGGTTCCGCAGCGTGTCGATTGATGCGCGTTCCACGGCAGTGGCGCGACCGATCACATTCACCAGGTAAATACTGTCCCGTACCTGCGTGATCGACGTGCCGTCCAGCACACTGTTCAAAGCCGCCGCAATATCCTCTGAGCTCACACCAAGCTGGCGCGCCTTATCCTGCAGAACGTCGACTTTGATGACGCGCGCGGGCTCCATCCAGTCGAATACCACGTTATCAAGATCTGGGTTGGTGCGCACGACGCCGGCGAGTTGCTGCGCCAATTCCCTGACTTTGGCGATGTTAGGTCCGCTCAGCCGATACTGCACGGGGCGTCCGACCGGAGGGCCCACTTCGAGCAATTTCACATAAGTGTCCGTACCGGGAAACGTGCTCTTCAAATATGTTTCGAATTGCGCCTTGAGACCGTCCCGCGCCGCAATGCCGCCCTTGGTTACTATGACCATCTGGCCAAACCAAGTGTTGGCCGTCTGCAAATCGAACGACAGCACGAACCGCGGGGCGCCGGTCCCAACGTAGGTCGACCAATGGTCGACGTTTGCATTCCCCTGCAGCTCTTGGCGTTCGAATTGCCCCATCTGCTCATTGGTTTCGGTAATCGAGGCATTCTCAGGCAGGTTCCAGTCGATGACCAGCTCGCTGCGGTCTGACGATGGAAAGAACTGCTGCTGCACGAATTTCATGCCAAAGAGCGCGAGCAGGAACGCGGCGACTGTGACCCCGATGGTGATCCATCGATAGTGCATACACGCCGCAAGCAGTCGAGCGAACATCCGCTGTACTCGGCCCTTTAACTCATGGTGGTTTTTGAGCTTCGCGGGCAGAATTGTGACCCCGAGCAGCGGCGTGAACAGCACAGCGACAAGCCATGATACGATCAACGAAACCGCGATCACCACGAACAGAGTGAAGGTGAATTCACCGGCATTGCTGCTGTTGAGGCCAATTGGGATGAACCCGGCCACGGTGACCAGCGTACCGGTCAACATGGGAAAAGCGGTCGACGTGTAGACGTGGGTAGCGGCCTTTTCCAATGGGTCACCGACCTCCAGCCGTGCCACCATCATTTCAACGGCAATCATCGCATCATCCACCAGCAGACCGAGCGCGATGATCAACGCGCCAAGCGAAATCCGTTGTAACGAGATCCCGGTGTACGCCATCACAACGAAGGTGATGGCGAGAACCAGCGGAATTGCTATGGCGACAACGAGACCGGCCCGCAGTCCAAGACTGATAAAGCTGATGGCGAGAACAATGATCACCGCTTCGAATAGCGCCTCGGTGAAACCTGATACCGCGTGCTCGACGATTACGGGCTGATCCGCAACGAGATGCACGCCTACGCCAATCGGCAGGTCAGCTACGATCTTCGCCATTTCCTCCTTCAGTGCCTCGCCGAACTTCAGGAGATTGGCCCCCGTCTTCATTCCGATCGCCAGAGCAATCGCGGGCTGACCGTTGAAGCGAAACAGCGTCGAGGGCGGATCCGCATAACCGCGCGTGACGGTGGCCACATCCGTCAATGGAAAAAATCGATCATTGACGTGCAGATTGATCGCCTTCAGGCTTGCTTCGGACGTGAACTCGCCGCTCACCCGCACGCTGATACGCTCCGGCCCGTTCTGGAACACACCGGACGGCGCCACGGCATTTTGCTCCTGCAGAGAGGAGATGATCGAGCGGATGTCGAGGCCGAGCGCCGCAATCTTGCGGGTCGAAAATTCCAGATAAATGACTTCATCCTGCGCGCCCAAAATGTCGACTTTGCCGACATTGGGTACGGTCAATACCTTGGAACGAATATCTTCAACGTAATCTCGCAACTGGCGCTGGCTCAAGCCGTCTCCAGTGAAAGCGTAGATGTTGCCGAACACGTCGCCGAAGCGATCGTTAAAGAATGGCCCCACGACTCCTTGCGGAAAATCGCCTTTGATATCCGCAATCATGTTGCGCACCCGAACCCAGGTCGGGTTGACGTCACGGGCCTTGGTGCTGTCGCGCAGATAGACGAGCACCGTTGTTTGGCCTGCGACAGTTACACTCTTGGTGTAATCAAGTGATTCCAGTTCTTCGAGCTTCTTCTCAATCCTATCGGTGACTTGGCGGGTCATCTCCTCCGGAGAGGCGCCCGGCCATTGCGCCTGGATCACCATCGTCTTGATGGTGAAGTCGGGATCTTCTTGACGTCCGAGTTGCAGGTAGGAGTAAAGGCCCGCCGCCATGAAGGCGATCATGAAATACCAGACGAGCGAACGGTGTCGAAGCGCCCAGTCGGAGAGGTTGAACGAGCTCATGGCGTCTAGTCCTGACCTATGCGGACGTGCTGTCCTTGCTTGAGGCTATGAATTCCAGCGGTCACAACGCGCGTGCCGGCGTCCAGACCGCCGCTCACGCGGATGTCGTTCGTGTCTTGGGAAAGATCGACTTTGTGCAGGGAAACAGTGTTCGTAGGGACATCGACCACCCAAACGAAACGTTCGCCATCCTTGGTCAGGACGGCAGATGCGGGCAGGCGCAGAAGTGCGCGCTCGTCGGTCGCGAGCCTTGCGGTGACGGTCGCCCCAAGCCGGAAGGATGGCGGCGGATCGTTCAAGACAATACGGACGCGCTGCGTACGTGTCACCGGATCGGCTTGCGGCGCAATCTCGCGAATTTGGCCTTCAACGTGAACGCTGGGAAGAATCTGCAAGCTGACCGTAAAGGGTAAGCCGACCCGCAGCGGCACCGGAAAGTCCGGTCCGATATCGACGACAGCCTCTCTGACGTCAGGCTGTGCGACGGTAACGACGGTTTGACCGGCTGAAGCTATTTGCCCCACATCAGCGGATACGGCGGTGACAACGCCGGCAAAATCCGCTTTCAATTGTGCATAACCAAGTTGCTCGGTCGCTTTCGTCAGATTCGCCTGGGCGCGAGCGACGGACGCTTGGGCGCCGGCCCGGACCTGCACCGCGTTGTCCAGGGTCTCCTGGCTCGTCGTATCGGTCGCAATCAGCGTTCGTTGGCGTTGCTCCGTTGCACTTGCATTCGCAAGCTGAGCCTGGCTACGCGACAGTTCTGCTTTGGCTGACCGCACGGCCAGCTCAAGCGCCGTAGGATCAATTGCGGCGACAATATCTCCTTGCGCAACCGTATCTCCGACATTCACGGGACGGGCGATGAGGCGCCCCAGCACCCGGAAACTGAGATCAGTCCTGTACCGCGGTTCCACAGTACCCGCAGCTGTAGTGCCGCTCAACTCCGTTGCTTGAACGACGGTCGACAGCACCGGTCGAACAGGCTCTTGCGCCTCTGGCTTTTGCTTGCAGCCGGCTGTGAGCAGTGCGAAAGCGAAGACGCTGGCGACGATAACAATTGCTCGTATCATGAGGTCCTCCCGTCCTCGGTTACGGGCTCGCCAGAACTGAGCAGCTTGCCGCCATCGACGACGACGTGCTCTCCAGGCGCGAGGCCAGCCTTCACCACGACCGCTCCGGCCTCGTAGCTGCCTATCTCAATGGTCTTCAGCGACACAGTCTTGGTCGCCGGATCGACGATCCAAACCGCGGGCTTTGAGCCCAAACTCATCAAAGCGGTCCATGGCACTGTGATCTGCGCCACGGGCTTCGCTTTGGCCGTGCCGGCCACGGCGCTGCCAAGCGTCATCGCTGCCGGCGGATTTTGGATTGCCACCTTCACGCGGACGGTCGAACTTTTCGGATCAATGGCCGGCGATACTTCTCGGACGTGCCCGGTGGCGGTCACGCTGGAGTCCGAGACGAGCGCCAGCGATATTTGGTTGGGATTGAAATCACCAAAGAAAACGGACTCATAGACCTCGAATACGGCGTCACGATCACCGTCTTGCGCCAGCGTGAAGATCGGCTGCGCCGCCTGCACCACTTGGCCGACCTCAAGACTACGCTTGGTAATCACACCGGCGGCACCAGCGCGCAGCTCGGTATAGCCGAGGGCATCTTTCGCCGTGCCCAGCTGCGCCTTCGCGGTTTCGAGCGAGCTTTCTGCGTTGCGCAGCGCTTCCTGCGCCTGATCGAAGGCCACTTGGGTGGTGAAACGGTTGGCGAGCAAAGCATTCTGCCGGTCAAAGTTCGCTTGCGCTACTCGCAATTGCGACTCTGTCGCGGTTTCAGCTGCGGTCGCAGCATCGAGATCGGCCTGCTGCTCGGTTGGGTCGAGACGCGCTAAGACGTCGCCGGCCTTGACGTAGGTGCCGACGTCGACAAAGCGTTCGAGGACGCGTCCGGTGACCCGGAATGAAAGGTCGGCGCTGAAACGGGCTCGGACCTCGCCGGTCAGCGTCACGGAAGCTTGTCGCTCTCTCAGTTGCACAGTCTCGGTGCGCACGAACGCGGTGGGCTTGGCTGAGTTAACGGAGCGATCGTCGCACGCGCTCAACAGCGTTGCCAGAAAAGCGATGGCAATCGCGGTGTTCAGACCATGATCGAGGAGTCGAACAGCGCGCTTTTTCGTCACGATTATCCCCTCGCGATCTTGCATCGTAACCACCTATAGCTATATAAACTATACAGTGTAGTTTATTTCTCTTGCGCTTCAATGCTCGACGTGTCAAGTCCAATGTTGTGCAAGCCTAGAGCAATCCCAATTTTGTGATCGAAACAGAGACCATCATGGCCAAGAATTGAGCTTCAAAACGACCGCACGCGCGCCTCGGGAGGCCGCCAAAAGACCTTGCAGGGGACGTCGAATTGCGAATCCTGGATGCGGCTCAGCGCGTCATTCTTGAGAAGGGTTACCAAGGCGCAAGTATGGATGAGATTGCGGAGCTCGCGCCGGCCAGCAAGCCGACGATTTACTCCTACTTTCCCGGAAAGGAAGCGCTTTTCGCCGCTGTCGTGGCTCGCATGATCAATGGGTTGACCGGTTTCGAGGGCTACACACCAGACGGCCGGACCGTGCAAGATAAGCTCACGAGTTTGGGTACTGAGCTTGTCGAAAGATTTATAAAAGATACCGTCGGTGTCACGCGTGTCACTATTGCCGAAGCGGATAGATTTCCCGCGTTGAGCCGAAATCTCCATGAAGCCGCGCGTGATCGTGCTGCGGATGCCGTTTCCCACCTGTTAAACGACGCTACTGAGCCGCTTTCGCGTACGTCGAAGGGTCCCTTCAGCGACAAGCGAAGCATCGCCACAGCCCAGATTTTCATGGATCTGATTTTGCTGCCAATGCTCATGCGCTCTCTGATGGGCGATGAAGCAAGGATGCTCCGAAGGGATTTGCCGTCTTTCGTCCGCGAACGGGTAAATTTCTTTCTGGCCGCGTGCGAAGCGGATTGGACGCGGTGACTAGGCAAGTGCGCCTTTTTGTGTCCTCAACGCGACGGAGTTGTTTGCAACTCGCGACGACACGCTTCACTGAAATCCCGCAACGGATGCGCCTCGTTAAGTAATTCGGGCAACTCGGCAAATGTCCTGTTCGGGGAAAGGTAGGTCTCGAGGATCAAGCGGGCGACCTTCTCGGCAACTTCGATCACTTCATCGCTCGACAGAATTTTCATCCGCCCGATGAGGGCGTACAGGTCGACCAATTCCGAAACCTCGGACTTGTCCTTAACCAGCGCGTCGGCATATAGCCGCGATGCTTCTTCAATGAAGTTTTTGTAGAGCTCTTCGCGCTTGGAGATGGTCCGCGACGTAAGCGAGGCGCGGTGTTGGCGCTGCTGACGTATCCAGCTCGTCAGAATGGTGGCCAAGGCCCCGGTAGCCGAGCCGGAAAATGCCGCTACAGCCGGAATATACGTGAGCGCCATCGTTTTTCACCCCTCTTGTTCGCCTTGCGCGTTTTAGCGCGTTCGCTAATTTGTGCTCCAACTTTCGTTTCTGGTTCCGCTGGTCGCCGAGCCGTCGTTTTGCTCGAATACCGATCGGCACCCTTCGCTGAGTGCGGGTTTCTGTTGCCTTAGGCACATTTCAACTCTCGTCGCATCTGGGATGTAGCTGGCGCATAACCTGAAAGCATCGGGCATGCACGACGCTCTCTGCTCGGCGGTCCCCGGATAGTCCTGGGCAACAGCTAGCGTGCCGGAAAGGAGCACCATCGCGGAAACAAGAAAACCAATGCCCCTCGTCCCAATGCCGGGTATCTTTTTACGGGCTTGATCTCTTGCGAGACTTCTTTTGGAACTCAGCGTCTCGTGTCGCGTGACGGCTCCGAGCATGCTCTTCTCGGACATCGATTTTAAAAAGCGGCTGCCTGAAAGCAGCGCTGATCTCGCCGGTAGGCCAAAGTTGCATACACGCATCTGGAACTCTCCTTCGCTCCATCGTAAAATTAAACTACACCGTATAGTATATTTACATGCATGTCAAGGGGCTGTGCGCAGCCAATGCCGGAACAGTTCGTGCGGGGGCTGCGGACCGAATTGAATTGAAGACTTAGGGTCAAGTTCGGCTTTCGCCGGATGGCTCCCGCACTGTCCCCGTGGTATTTGAGCCGTCGTCCGGGTTGTGATCCGGACGGCGGAGCAAAATTGGAGCAAAATTTCGGCACGCTCCGAAAAAGCCAACGTTGTCAAACTGGTCCCGTAGCTCAGCCGGATAGAGCAGCGGTTTCCTAAAACGAATTGCGCTCTTTGCTTGGAGCGTCATGGCGCTGCATTTTCGTAATTAATCTAATAGCTTGCGCCGTTTCATTGTCTCATAGTAACCGCCTTGAAAACGTCTGTTAAGCACGATGTCAGCTTGTTGTCAGTTTCACGCACGCTCGCATGAAATTCTCAGAGGCCGCCCGTAAAAAATCAAAAAAGCTCACACCTTTCAATCGGCCACATGGTGGTTTGTACGACCTCACTATGGGATTTGTGATCGGGGATTGCTACTCGTCAGCTTAGCGTCAGGAAACCAGCCGAAAGTGTTCGAAGTGCGCCCTCATACCATGGCGAGCCATAAGTAGAAACTGCGCAACGTGCGCAGCGCTGCTTAGGAAGAGCACGGCGTGATGCGAATGGTGTTTAGTTTGGGGTTATCGTCACTGCGTTGGTGCGCCATTGTTGTGTTGATCGATATCGTTTCCGCTCCGGCTTTCGCAGACGGCAAAATAACAATTGCATACAGCATTTCCTATTTAGGTGCGACGGTTGGTTCAGCTGATTGGCAGCTGTCGCTCGTAGCTGGCCGCTACGACGTCAAAGCCTCCGCGCAAATAAAGGGATTGATGAGCGTCCTCGTGGATGGCCAAGGTTCGGGACATGCCAGCGGCATCGTCGCTAAGGGTCGCGTTGTTCCTGGACGGTTCGAGGCGCATGTGATGACGAGCGACGAAACTGATACCATCGAGATGGCGCTCCAGAATGGCGCCATCCGGCAGCTCGTAGCCTTGCCGCCGTTTCCGCCGACACCAAAGCGCGTTCCTCTGACCGCCGCCCTGCTTCAAAGCGTAATCGACCCGCTTAGCGCCTCCATCATCCCGGACGACACAGTCGGAGGCGGCGTTGGCGACCAATGCAAGCAGGTTCTGCCGGTTTTCGACGGCCGACGCCGCTACAACGTGGGCCTTTCCTTCAAGGAGTCACGCGAGGTATCGATCCCGGGCGATGCTGCCGAACCTATCCTTGTCTGCAAGCTGGTATTGATTCCACTGGCTGGGCAGCAGTTAAAGTCTTCAATTCTTCCTTATCTCGTAAAAGGCCAGGAGATCGAGGTGTCGCTTAGGCCGATAGCGCAGGCTCACATTCTGGTCCTTGTTGGAGCAGCGATCCCCATGTTGGTCGGCACCCTGCATGTCGACCCCGAACACATCAGCATCGATATGTCCGACCTCGCATCTGGCGCTGGCAGCGCAACCCGCCGATAAATGTGCGGCAACGGCACAACGCCGCATTTTCATCACAATGGGCTGTTGCTTCGGTCCATAGGGGCCAAGCTCGTTTTTGCGGGTCTGTCAGCTTCTTGTCAGGAAGCCCACGATACTTGGTGGCCGTTTATGCGCTTTCATGTGGGCGGTCGAAGCGGCAGGAGCCAGCAAGCCACATGCGAATATTGCTCATCGAAGATCATCAACGGCTTGCCGGATCAATTATAGACGGACTGGCAAGCTTCGGTTTCGGTATCGACACATTCGCTACGGCTGCGGAAGGGTTGGCGGCTCTCAGAAGCATTTCTTATGACGCCGTCATACTCGATCTCGGACTTCCCGACCGTGATGGCCTGGATTTGCTCGAAGATATCCGCTCCACGCCCAATTGGACGCCAGTGATCGTGCTCACGGCTCGCGACGGGATCGACGATCGCGTCGCGGGGCTGGACCGCGGCGCGGACGATTACATGCTAAAGCCATTCGCGATGAAAGAATTGGCGGCGCGATTGCGAGCACTCCTTCGGCGCCCGGGCGGGCCGTTGGGCACGACCATCGACATCGGCAACATCACTTTGGACACCGCGGCGCGCCAACTGAAGGTCGGCGGCCGCACCGTCGCAATTCCTCCCCGCGAACTGGATGCATTGGAGCTTCTGATGCGCCGAGCCGATCAGGTAGTCCCGAAACGACTGTTTGAGGATTCTGTTTACGGGCTTAGCGACGATGTCTCGCCGAATACGATTGAGGCGCTGGTCTCGCGGTTGCGGCGCAGGCTGGAAACCATTGGGGCGGGTGTTTCCATCCATACGCTTCGCGGGATCGGATATCTCCTTCAAGAATAGGTATTCGATGTCTCTATCATCCCGCATCATCATTCGACTTACAATCACAACGGTAATCGCCACCGGGATTTCATATGGCTGGCTTTACATCAAACAAAGCCGCGTTGACGCCTATCTGCGGCAGCTCACTCTTGTTAAGCAGGCCCGAGAGATTTCCAGCTACGTGGAGCTAAATCCGGACGGCTCGGTCGAAGTCGCTCTGCCGGCGAAACTTTCAGAAGCGTACAACAGTCCGGGTAGTAGATACCGGTACGCGGTACGCGACAATGCCGGGCGCATCGTCGTGACTTCCGGGCGTCTTATCGGCCCTTTGCCGAAACTTCTAGAAGCGGAAGACCGCAAATTTTATCAATACAAATCGGACGCGGATGACGCCAGCGTAATGGGTGCCGCGGTACGCACAGATCTCGGGAACAAATCATACTATACTCAGGTGGAGCAGGCGTTGCCGGTGACGCGATCGCTCAATGCCGCCGTGTTCAATGAATTCTTCATGGACGGCGGCTGGCTGCAAATTCCCTTTCTTCTTTCCCTTCTCGCAGTAAGCGCATTGACCTTAAGCAGATCGCTTGCCCCTCTGAAGGCGATGGCAGCGCTCGCAGCAGAGATCGAGCCGGGAAGCTCGATATTGCGGCTGCCGTCGGAGGGCATTCCGAAGGAAATCCTGCCGCTCGTCAACTCCTTCAATAAAGCGCTTGATCGGCTCGACGAAGGATTGACCCGTCAGCGTGAATTCAATGCCAACGCGGCTCATCAATTGCGAACACCGTTGGCAGTCCTAGCGGCGAACATCGACACGATGGCGGACGCCACCACGGCAGGTAGGTTGCGTCACGACGTTCAACTGATGACAAGGATCGTTCATCAACTGCTTCTCGTCGCCCGGCTTGAGACATTGAACGTTGAACTGGATGAGCCGGTCGACCTATGCCTAGCCGCGCGTCAAGCGGCTGAGAATTTAGGGCCGGTTGCAATTTCCGCCGGAAAGACTCTAGAGGTGGAAGAACCGGATGTGCCCGTCATCATTCTCGGCAACGCATTGGTGGTCAACATAGCCATCAGCAATTTGATCGAGAACGCCATCAATTACAGCCCGCCCGGCCGCAGCGTTCGGATTCGTGTGACGCCGGAAGCCTCAGTCGAAGTATGCGATTCGGGTCCCGGCATACCATTGCAACTTCGCGAGAAAGTCTTCCAACGATTTTGGCGGGCAGAATTTGGCGGAGAGGGGGCGGGCCTGGGCCTCTCCATCGTTCGACGTATCATGCACGCACTAAAGGGTACCGTGTCCGTGACAGACGCTCCCGAAGGCGGAGCTCAATTTACCTTGCAATTCTCCACCACCGCCTAACGTCGGCGATTAACAAATCATTAACGGCCGTCCCATCTGTATCGCTCGCAGGCAATCCTTGGTCGCGAGTGCAGTTTTGCCTTGCTCGCGCCCTCAATAGCGACCGATTGAGCGCGTTTGCCCTTATATTGCCTTGCGCCCGTCAGGTGGCCGTCAGCGAACCAGCCCACTACTTCGGGGTGCCGGGTTGCACGGGATGGGGATAACCAGATGTTCGTTACGGTGCCGCGACTTCGATCGCCTGCGTTCCGTCGTCGAACTCGAAATCCAAAGGCTCTATCGGAGACGTTACGGAGCAGTTCTCGACTTCTTCGCGCCAATGATAGTTGCGGAGTTGAGCCAAGCCGGAACTGTCGAGTGCGCGGCCGGGCTTCGCTTTGGGCACGAGCCGTTGTTTCTCGAATGCTACCTTGATCGTCCCATCGAGCAGGTTCTTGAACATCACTTATGTTCGGACGTCGAGCGCAGCCAGATCGTCGAGGTCTGTCATCTGGCCGGCGCCGGATCCGGGTGCTCATTGACGTTCGTACGAAAACTGATTGCGATGTTGGAGGCCACGGAAGTCGAGTTGGCGATTTTTACAGCGACCAGGCCACTACGGTATCTCCTTCGGAGGAGTGGCCTATCCCTGGTCGAGTTGGGAGTAGCGACTATCGATCGGGTCTCTAGGCCCGAGACATGGGGCAGCTATTTCGAGCATGACCCGCGGATAATGGCCGTAGTAGCGCGGACGACGCTAGGCCTACTGAAGCAGCCAATGCCGGCGATCGTCCCGGATCGCCCGATCGATGCACGCTTTTTTTGAAGCGCTGGCAGCCCGCGCAAATATCCGCGGCGCCGAGACGGCACTCGTCTCGGCTGCGGGAAAGGTATCATATGCGCAACTCATCGAACGCGTGCGCGGCCACGCCCAATGGGCGCGGCCGTTGCCGTCGCGCGTCGGCCTGCTGCTTTCCAAAGGACCCGAGCAAATCCTCGCCGACTTGGCTCTGAGCTTCGCCGGTAAAGAGTTGGTGCCGCTACCCGACTTTTTTTCGGATGCTCAGATCAGGCATGCTGATTTCTGCCCAAGCCGCCCATGATAACGAGATGATGTCGCCCGCCGTAACGGAATGATGTCGCCCACCATTACGAGATGATGCCGCGCACCATAACGGGATAATCGCGCCCGGGGTATGGAACGGGGACGAGCGCCTCCGCTGGCCTGTTTAGGGTCCCTCCTTTGGAAATCCATGGGAGCGATCGATGCCAGCGGAAAGAGTTGCGATGCGCCAGGCGCGCGAGATCATTCGTTTGAAGTTTTCCGCTGGCCTTCCGACGCGAGAAATCGCGCGTCGTGTGGGCGTGGCCGCCTCGACGGTGCGCGGGACGTTGCGGCGGTTCGCTGGCGGCGGGCTGGGTTGGCCGTTGCCGAACGGCATGAGCGACGGCGACCTTGAGGCGGCGCTTTACGCCAATCACGGGGGCAAACGGGGCCATCGCCGGCACGCCGAGCCGGATTGGCCGACGGTTCATCGGGAGTTGAAGCGCAAGCACGTCACCCTGGTGATCGTGTGGGATGAATATATCGCGGCCAACCCCGGCGGTTACAGCTATTCGCGGTTTTGCGAGCTCTATCGCGGCTTTGAATTCGAAGTTGTCGCCGACGATGCGGCAGACGCATGCGGCGGGCGAGCGGCTGTTCGTCGATTACGCCGGCGATGGGGTTGCGGTCGTCATCGACCGGCTGACCGGCGAAATCTGCAAGGCGCAAATCTTTGTCGCCGTGCTCGGCGCGTCGAGCTTTACTTTTGCGCATGCGAGCTGGACGCAGGCGCTGCCCGACTGGATCGCCGCCCATGTCTGCGCCTTCGAGACGATTGGTGGCGTTCCGCATTTGCTCGTGCCGGACAATACCAAGACCGCTGTGATCAAGGCTTGTCTTTACGATCCTCAGATCAATCGAACCTACGCTGAGATGGCGGCGCATTACGACACCGCCATTTTGCCGGCACGGCCAAGACGCCCGCGGGATAAAGCAAAAGTCGAGCAAGCGGTGCTCATCGTTGAGCGATGGCTTCTCGGGCGGCTGCGCCATCGAACTTTTTACAGCCTGGCGGAGGTCAACGCGGCGATCGGCGAGCTGATGACGCATCTGAACGAAGAGCGCCCGATCCGGCGGCTCGGCGTGACGCGCCGGCAATTACTCGAACAGATCGATCGTCCGGCGCTGAAATCCCTTCCGAGCGAACCTTACGAGTTCTCCGAATGGCGGACATGCCGCGTTGGCATCGATTATCACATCGAGGTCGCCGCCCATTATTACAGCGTTCCCCATCGCTTCGCCCGCGCCGAGGTGGATGCGCGGCTGACCGCGCGGACGGTCGAAATCTTCCTCAAGGGCGAGCGGATCGCCGTGCACATGCGCATGAGCGGCAATCACAAACACACGACGGTGGCGGAACACATGCCGTCCAGCCATCGGCGATACGCCGGCTGGACGATCGAGCGTATCCGCGCCGACGCACGCCTGATCGGACCGGCGACGGCGGCGCTCTGCGAACTGATCCTCGAACAGCGTCCGCATCCCGAACAGGGCTTTCGCGCTTGTCTCGGCATTGTTCGGTTGGCCGGTCCCCATGGCGCCAAGCGTCTGGAAGCCGCAGCGGAGCGCGCCATCGACATCGGCGCGCGCACCTACGGTTCGGTCAAATCCATCCTCGACAACCACCTCGATCGGCGTCCCGCGCAAAAGCGCGCCACGGACGCAACGCCGATTTTGCATTCCAACATCCGTGGTCCGCGCTACTACAATTAGGAGAGACGAACTTGCTCAAACATCCATCCCTCGACCAGCTTCACGCCCTTGGCCTGCATGGCATGGCCAAGGCCTTCGCCGAGATCGCGGCCGGCGGTGAAGCCGACGGCCTTGGCCATCACGAATGGCTGGGGCTCCTGCTTGATCGCGAAGTATCATGGCGACAGGACAAGCGCCTCGCGGCGCGGCTGCGCGTCGCCAAATTGCGCCAGCAGGCCTGCGTCGAAGACATCGACTATCGCAATCCCCGCGGTCTTGACCGCGCCCTGTTCCAAAAGCTGGCCGAGGGCGAATGGATCAACGCTCACGATAATTTGGCGCTCATCGGCCCAACCGGCGTCGGCAAGAGTTGGCTAGCCTCGGCGCTCGGCCACAAGGCGTGTCGCGACAACCATTCGGTCCTCTATCAACGCGTGCCCCGGCTCTTCGAGGCCCTCGCCCTGGCGCGTGGCGACGGACGCCATCCGCGTCTTTTGCGCAATCTGGGCCGCGCCGATCTGCTCATTCTCGATGATTGGGGCTTGGAGCCGCTCGACGCCGCCGCCCGGCACGATCTTCTGGAAATCCTCGAGGAACGCTACGGGCACCGCTCCACGATGATTACCTCCCAGCTTCCGGTAGACCGATGGCACCAAATAATCGGCGATCCGACCTATGCCGACGCCATCCTCGACCGTCTCGTTCACAACGCCCACCGCATTGAACTCGTCGGCGAAAGCATGCGTCGCACCCGCGGTAAGCAAAACCAAAAGGCTTGACCAAACGTCGTCGCCGGTGACACAAAACCATCGGCCAGCGAGGCTCGCGACCCGGGCGGCATCATTCCGTTACGGTGGGCGGCATCATTCAGGAATCCCGGGCGCCAATATCCCGTTATACCCGGGCGACTTCGTCGGAATCCGCAGATCAGGCACATCATCCACGTCACGCGGCTTTCGGAGATTGTCGCCGATCCCCAGAACCTCGAACGTGCCGCGCGCCTCGGTGTCAAAGTCCATACGCTGGCCACAGCCGCCTTGCCGAGCCACGTACCGGCGGACGACGCGGGCCGTATCATCTTCACATCCGGCACCACCGGCAACCCCAAGGGCGTATGTTTAAGAGGAGCCCAGTTGCTCGCGAGCGTAGCGGCCTTGGCCCAGGCGTCGGGCGCGGTCTCGTCGGACCGGTATCTTTCCGTATTGCCAGGCGCGCTCCTGTTGGAGCAAATCGCCGGCACGTATTTGCCTCTCTCGGTGGGCGCTATGATTTGCGTGAGCGGAGGGGGACATCAAGGCGACGTCGGCGCCGCAATTGCACGCGCGGCGGTGCAGGAAAAACCCACAGCCACAGTGCTTGTACCGGAACTTCTTGGTGCGTGGCTGAGAGAGCTTCAGGTGAGCGGCCAGCGCGCCCCTCAATCGCTCCGCTTCGTGGCGGTCGGTGGCGCGCCGGTCTCGGGGATTTTCGCTGACGCGGCGTGGGGACAAGGCCTCCCAATCTATGAAGGCTACGGCCTCTCGGAATGCTGCTCGGTCGTGGCGCTCAACACGCCGGGAGCTCGACGGACCGGCGCGGTCGGCAAACCTTTGCCCAACGTGCATCTGACCATCAAGAATGGCGAAATTGTCGTCAATGGCCCCACGCTCATGGACGGCTATATCGGAGAAGCGCCGCGTAAGGGCCCTTGGCACACCGGCGATCTTGGCCGATTCGATAAGGACGGCTTCCTGTGGATTTCCGGAAGAAAAGACAACGTGATTGTCACCGCTGCCGGCCGTAACATCAATCCGGAATGGGTTGAGGAGCAGCTCACGACAGACACTCGCATCAAACGCTGCGTGGTTGTCGAACACGAAAGAGAACTTGTCGCTCTGGTCATACCGCACGACTCCTCGCTCTGCTACGACGCGCCGGCGATGAATGACCTCGTCAAGTGGGCGGCGCGCGAGTTGCCCGAATACGCCAAACCACGCCGTTATCTGCCTATGTCCGATCTCGAGTTCCGCGGCCTCGATTTGCTCACCGCAAACGCGCGCCCGCGCCGTTCCGAAACCAAGAAAGTTGTGCACGAACGCAGCAAATCGTTCCTGGTCCAGCTCGCATAGAAAAGAGACCCGATGTCCAATTTCCAACGACTGATGCAGGCAACAGCGCCTGCACGACAGCAGTTCATGGAGATACCTCTTATTCAAGAGGTGCTCCGCAAAGGCGCATCCAAGAACCTGTATCTCGACTTTCTGTCGCAGGCCTATCACCACGTGAGGTGCACGGCACCGCTCCTGGCGTCAGCGGCCGGCCGCTGCAGCGTGGCTGATTACATCTACCAAGCCGCGCTGTTCGAATATATCGAAGAAGAGCGCGGCCATGAGCTGTGGATTCTGGAAGACATCCAAGCGCTGGGCGGAGACGTCGAAGACGTGCGCCGGAGCGCTCCTCGACTGCCATGCAAGGTCATGGTGGGCCACGCGTATTACCTGATCGACCGCGTTTCGCCCTACGGCATGCTTGGCATGATTTACGTTCTGGAGGGGATGGCGGTGGCGCTCGCAAGCAACGCCGTGTCCGCCATTCGTTCGTCGATCGCTGCTACAAGCGATGACGGGTTCAAATATCTCACGACGCATAGTGACCTGGACGTGGGACACGCCGAATTCTTTCAGGGCCTTATCGAAAAGGTCGACCGACGGCATTTGCCTTTCGTGATCGAGACAGCGACCGATTTCTACAAGCTGTATGGCGACTTGTTTCGCGACCTAGATCAACGGCGCGCGGTGCCGAACGCAAGCGTCGTATAGGAAGCTCGATGAACTTATCGCGACAACGAATTTTTCTTACTGGCGGCAACGGTGGGCTCGGCCGCCCGCTGACGGCGGAGCTAGTAAGTGCTGGTGCCGATGTGGCTGTGGTCTCGCGCCGACCAGGGGAGAAGCCCCCGGCCCCCCGGCATATCGTGGCCGACCTTTCGACCGCGGAGGGCATAGCAGAAGCCTCCGCAATTCTTGAGCGGGAGGAGCCGGACATCCTGATCAACATGGCAGGCTCGCAGTTCTTCGGCCCAGCCGAAAGCCAGTCGCTCGACGCCATGCTTGCAAGCTACATGGTCAATCTCATGGCTCCGGCAGCACTCTGCCGAGCGGCCTTGGGAACCATGAAGCGCAGAAATTCCGGGCAAATCGTCAATATTGGCTCGATTTTTGGCTCGATCTCATTTGCTCACTTTGTTGCCTACTCAAGCGCCAAGGCTGGCCTGCGGGCGCTGAGTGAAGCGCTTCGGCGGGAGCTTGCCGGGACGGAGATCGCTGTCACTTATGTCGCTCCACGCGCTATGCAAACCGACATGCTCAGTTCGAAGATGCAGAAATATGCCGCGTTGACCGGAATGAACCTCGATGCTCCGGAGCGCGTCGCCCACAAAGTCCTAAAGGCGATCCGGCAACGACGGAGGGAAGTCTATATCGGATTTCCTGAGCAGCTCTTCGTTCGTCTGAACGCCGTCATGCCGGGCGTCGTCGACGCCGCAGTAGCAAGCGGCGATCGGAAGGCCGCCGCACTTTTCAGCTCATGACATATCCCTCGACACCTTGAGGAAGGAGACTGACGATGCCAAAAACAATGACCTCAATTATTGGCGCGCTCGCTTTGGTGGGGTGTCTGCTAGCATGGACAACGTCTTGGTCGGCTGGAGACGCCGGTGTTAATGCCGCTATCTTACAATTGGCATTGAATTGGGAGCACATCAAATTCGAAGTGACCGACAAGGACGCTCAAGAAAAGCAGATGGCGGCCTTGGCGGATCGCGCGGGCACCGTCGTGCAACAATTCCCCGGCCGCCCCGAGGCCGCAATCTGGCAGGCCATTATCATCAGCGAACAAGCGTCGATGGCAAGCGAGAATGGCAGTCCATTCAAGGCGCTCGGCTTCGCCAAGCACGCCCGGGAGATTCTGGAGCCGATCGCGAAGCAATATCCCGCCGTCCTTGATGCTGGCGCTCCTACCAGCCTCGGCGTTCTTTATGCCCGCGTGCCGGGATTCCCGATCGCCTTCGGCGATAAGGCGAAGGCGAGAGCATTATTGCAAGAGGCGATCAAATACGCACCCGACGGGCTCGACGCCAATTATTTCTATGGCGACTTTTTGTATAACGCGCACGAATACCCCGCCGCGGAACAAGTGTTCAAACACGCTCTGTCTTTGCCGCCGCATCCTGAGCGGCCGATTTGGGACAAATCGCGTCGGCTGGTCATGCAGGAAGATATGGAAAAAATGGGCAGCAATTAGCACGTCTTCGTTTTTTTTTTTTTTTTTTTTTTTTTTTTTTTTTTTTTTTTTTTTTTTTTTTTTTTTTTTTTTTTTTTTTTTTTTTTTTTTTTTTTTTTTTTTTTTTATGACCTTTTGCGCTGGCGCGTGGAGTTCAATTGGACGGCAACTACTTAGGCCGACTGGGCGCGCCGGTCACCTCCTCGCCCGTGCCATGGGGGTCATCAATGAACGGTCTAATCGCATTGCCATCGCAGCCCTCGGCCTTGCGGTAACAGACAGTGTTCTTGAGCTTGGCTTCGGCACTGGCCGGGCGATTAAAGTCATGGCCAATCTTGCAAGGGAAGGACGGGTATTCGGAATCGACCATTCCCTTCCCATGTCCTTTGAGGCGAGCCGTCGCAATCGCCGCGCGATACGCGATCAGCGGGTGCGTCTGGTCCAAGGCAGCCTGGATGCACTGCCATGGCAGGAAAGCGCAATTGACAAATGCCTCGCCGTTCACGTTGCCTATTTCATGGACGCAAAGGAGGTCCGGGAGGCGCGGCGGGTATTACGCATAGGAGGAAGGCTGGCGGTTCTCGTGACCGACAAGAGGGCGATGAGGCGCTGGAAATTCGCGCACTCCGGTACTCACCGGCAATTTGCGGAAAGCGATCTAACTAAACTTCTCCTGGACGGCGGCTTCTCACGCGCGGAAATTTGCCTCCAGAGGGTATCGCTCGGCATGGGCATTCCAGGGCTTTTGGCAATAGCGACTAAATCGGCGCCGTAAATCAAATCATTAACGCGGGAACGCGGGCGGCTCCCCGCCGTCGCGCGCCCCACTATGGGGTGCTATACACAGGAATGTTACGTGAACGGAAAGCGGTACCTAGAAAGTACCTAGAAGCAAAATTCTTCAATTGGTCCCGTAGCTCAGCAGGATAGAGCAGCGGTTTCCTAAACCGAAGGTCGGAAGTTCGAGTCTTCCCGGGACCGCCACATAACAAAATCAAATACTTAGTGATAGTATTGGCAACAGTGGCTACAGTCATTGGCAACAGACGACTCGCCCCGAACTTGGCGCCGGATCGAGCGCGAGCGCTGCGATACCCTCGAGAGCGTAACGACGGTTCGAATTTCACTCGCTCCGCCAAGACTCCTAGCGAGAACGCTTCTCCGCCGAAACAGCTAGGCGTTAGAAGGCGGCTAATTTGCTAAGTCGGTAGTCGACCTCTGGACTTCGGAGCCCCGGTGACCATCGAAATTCTTCTCTCTCAAGCCGCTTTTCTCTGAAGCTTTGTACTTTTGTCCCAAGTTACGGTTTCGCAAAGCCAAGCAGATTAGGCATTTGTCGCCTACCGAATTTTAGCCAAGTTCGAATTCGGCTCGCTAGAGCAGTTCACCGAGCTCACCTCAAGCACGCCGTTGATCGAGAAACTCTACGCGCATCACATCAAAGAACAGTCCCGTCGCTTTGCAGATCAATCATGCGGGCACGAAAACACCGCGAGCGCGAAGAGGCGCCGACCCGTCGCGTTTCTGTGCTAGGTCGGAGCCAAGCCCATCGCGCAAAACACCGTCGACCTTCCGGCGCCGCTCGCAGATCCGAAGCCAGGAAATAGCTGTTTCTTCGGGGACGCCGGCCTCGGTCTTGTCTCCGAACCGTTTAGCGGTCCGGCCAGCGCGCCCCTTCCCGGTGTGCACCGGGCATGGTTCTTCCCTCCGTCCAACTTCCGGGCGTCGTTCCGCCAATTTACCATTATCGCGTGCACACGCTAAGATGCTCGTCTACGCTCGCAAGGAATGATCCACGTGCCAAAACTTCTTTCTTCTAGCCGACCCTATCCGCCGGTCCGAACATGGATCTAGAATCAATCACGAGCTTGACGCGGGGGGCGCGCTTCTATCGAGCCGACCTTCATATCCATTCCTACGGCGGCTCGTACGATGTCACGGATCAGACCGCGACGCCGGAAAATATTGTCTCGACCGCGCTATCTGAAAATCTGTCGATAATTGCCGTCGCGGACCACAACGAGATTTCTAATGTTCCCCGCGCGCTCGAAGCAGCAAAGGGGAAGAATGTCTTGGTTGTCCCGGCGATCGAGTTGTCGATGTCGGACGGCCATCTTCTTTGCTACCTGCCAACTTATGATGCGCTGGAGAAATTCTTTAACTCCCTCCAAATCGTTGACCGGCGCACGAAAAACTGTCGATGCCAAACGGGGACGATTGAGTGCCTCAAAGGCGTTGAGTCTCTTGGCGGCTTTGCCATGTTCGCGCACATTGACGCTGAAGCTGGCTTTGAGCGAGCTATGCCTCGCCCCACGCCAGCCAAGACCGACATCCTTTGCCATAAGGCTTTGTTAGGCTTCGAGCTGACGCGCGCTGACTCGGATATCAAGTACACTGATCAGGACACCAATTCCGAGCGTCGCCGGATTGCGCAAGCGCGCATCGAGCGCCTTAAGCTTGGCTCGAAGCAGTTCCTGGCACGGACACTCAACTCGGATGCTCACAGCATAAATGCTTTAGGACGCAACGCAAAAGGTGACCGTCGCGTAACGCGCTACAAGATGGAAAGGCCATCCTTTGATGGATTGAAAATTGCGATGCTTGATGCAGACGCCCGCATCCGTATCGAGGACGAGATACCGCCCTCAATACCTAAGATTTTGGGCGTCGGGTTTTCCGGCGGGTTCTTGCCCGACCAAGCTCCACTTCAGCCAAAATCTTAATTGCATCATCGGCGGCCGAGGAAGCGGGAAATCGACTACGTTTGAAGCACTCCGCTTGCTGACGGGAACCCCAAGCAACAACTCGGTCGTTGATTCCGATGTGTGGCCGGAAGAAATCACGCTTTTGTTCGAGGATCAGGCCGGCCAAACTCACGTCTTAGGTCGCATTAAAGACGGAAGCCTCGAGAACCTTGACGACCCGTTCGAACGACCTACCAGCCTTCGCATCGAGTCCTATGGACAAGGAGAAACGCACGAGATCAGCCAAAGGGCACAGAATGACCCAATGGCCCTCCTGACGTTCATAGATCGGCTGGTAGATGTCGAAGATGCCCTTAAGGCGGAGGACGCTGTCAGGAGCGAGCTTAACGATCTTCGACCGGAAATTGAAAAGGCCGAGAGGAATGTGTCTGCTATTCCTCAAGTCGATCAAGAGCTCAGGATACGAAAGGCGCAACTTGCGAAACTGAAGGAGAAAAACGGCGAGGCCATCATCAACCTACAGCAGCAATTAGAGAACGAGCGCCGTTAGCCACCAGCGCGTGGTCCTTGGGAGCAATATTATTATTATCCTCGGTATCGTCATCGTTTCGCGCGCAGGCGACAGCACCGGAATGATCGCCGTTGGAGCTATAATCTTCGGCATCGGTTTTGGCGGTTGCTTTCCAGCCTATGCGACCCTCGTGCGCGATAATTTGCCTGCCGGGGAATTCGGCTTTTGGCTGTCAACGCTGTGGTTTGCGTCTTTCTTATCGGCAGGAGTCGGGACGTGGACCGGAGGCTATCTTCACGACGTGACCGGCAACTATGGTTATTCCCTGGCTTTCGCGGCCATCACGATCGTGGTGGGCTGCGTAATCGCCCAAGTCAGCGCCTCGTCTCGGTTACCCGTCGCTTCGTCGGTGTGAACAGAGATTTCGCTTACTGCCGTCGGTCTTCGAACGAAGAGGATGTGTGGTTGCCGGTCGATGCTCACGCGAGCCTGATTGTGTCGGCGGTGCCAGCCAGCCGCTCCTCCACATAAGTCCGCAACGCCGCGTTGATCGCAAGCTTCCCTGGTTTTGGTCGGCGAGCGGATCGCTCAGCGTGCCTTGTGCTGTTGTCGCGCGATACTCCAGGCCGCCACTTCGAGTCGCAGCGTTGCGCCGCAATTCCCGTGAGATCGTCGACGCTGCTCGTCCCAGCCGACGAGCGACCTCCCGCATTGAGAAGCCGCGCGTAGCAACGCGATCTCCTCCCGCTCGGCGAATGAGAGATAACGTCCCGAAAGCGGCTTGGCCGACCGTCCGAACATTGCGGGTGGAATCCCCCCTGCTGCTCGGAACCATCTTATCCCTATCGCCGACGGAACGCCGGCTTCCAAGGCAGCATCCTCGCTTGCAGAGCCCGCTGCTATGGCTGCCCAGAACCGTCGCCGCTCATCTCGTCCGGCCACCGAGGGCCTACCTGGTGACGGCAATGGTGCCCGACCAGCTCGATCCGAGTGCCGTCGTTAAATCTTCATTCGCAACCCCCTTCTTCGGAGTGTTGCGACCACCACTTGAGTCCGCCCAATACACCAGCGAGCAGTTCCAGAAGCTCATGGCCGATCACGGCATCGTCTGCTCGATGAGCCGCGCGGGCAATGTCTGGGACAACGCTGCGATGGAGAGCTTCTTCTCCTCGCTGAAGACCGAGCGCACAGCACGCAAAACCTATCGGACACGCGATGAGGCAAAAGCTGATGTGTTCGATTACATCGAACGCTTCTACAATGCTAAACATCGTCACTCGACAATCGGCTACAGGAGCCCCATGGAGTTCGAAATCCAGGCGGGATTAGCTTAGGCGGGTGTCAACCGGGTGCAGGCCAATCAGCAAGTCGGATCTTTTTGCCCGCTGTCACGAAAAGAGCCGCCCTTTTTAAACTCCCGTTTACTGCCGCGTCCTGTGAAAACAACTTGCGACGCTCTTGAGCGGTTATCGGGCAAGCGGACGCGAGTATGCAGTTTACTTATAAGCTGCGTCAACGGGCGCCGAAATTCGTCAGCGAGTCGCGCAGGACCGAACGCAAGGCCACAATGCATTCCTCGGTCAGAGGCGGCAAAGCCTCCGCCCTTCGCACCAGCATGATCGACGCAGGAGGTGCGAAACTCAGCGGGCACGATGCGAGTTGGCCGAGTTGAAGCTCGTTTTGAATACAGAGCGTGGGCATGATCGCTACGCCGAGTCCCGAAGTGACCAAGACCTTCATGGTGTCGATATTGTCAACAACCGCGGCGACCTTGGGCTTGAGGCCGCGATCCGAAAACAACGACAGCACGATCTCGCCATAGCCGACAGCGAGTTCGTTCATGATAATTAATTCGCCTGTTAGATCTTCGATGTCGACTGGCGTGCCGCGCTTGCCGAGTGAGTGATTGGGAGGCGTAACGAGGCTCAGCACGATCGGGCTGATCTGCTCGCCGAGGAAGCCGGTTGGCAAACCGCTACTTCCTGTCTCGACAACGAGTCCGATGTCGAGACGCCTTTCGATGATGAGTTCTTGAAGGCGCCGGGTCGGCGCGGTCACGATTTCCATCCGCAATTTAGTTCGGATCGTGGTGAGTAATCCGGCCAGGGGAGGCAGAACCTGTGACGCGATGCCCGAACTTAACCCCATCGCTAGACTGAACGCCTGGCCGCCGCGCAGATTATCGGCCACATCGGCAAGGCCGAGCATAGCTACGATAACGTGCTCGGCCTGTTTGAGAAAGCTGCGCCCGATCGTCGTCGCTTCGATACCCTGCCCGGTGCGGTCGAAGAGCTGAAATCCAAGCTCGTCCTCCAGCAGTTTCACTTGCATGCTGATAGACGACTGCGACACATTCAACTTTTCGGCGGCCCGGCTGAAGCTCCTGTCTCGCCAGACGGCGAGAGCGTATCGAAGCTGCCGATCGTTCATCCCGAAGTACTCCCGCGGCACGACCTATCGGATCAAACGATAAGGCTATTTGAATTTAGACCTGGGCGGCAATCCCGGACTTGGCTACGCTCAAACTACTAATAATTCAATGTGCGAGGTGACAGGGAGGTAGGGTTTAATGTCCGAAAGCGGAAATGGCTCCGTCGCGGCGCTGACGGCTACCGAAATCGCGGCGCGGGTGCGCAACAAAGACATTTCCGTGCGGGAGGTTGTCGAGGACTGCCTTCGCGTCGTCTCCGAACTGAACGGTGCGATCAACGCCATCTGTACTGTTTGCGCCGACCAAGCGTTGGACACCGCGCGCAATCTAGATGCTAGCATTGCGCGCGGCGAGGATCCCGGGCCGCTCTGCGGGGTGCCAGTTGGTATCAAGGACGTGACACCGGTTGCCGGAGTGCGTACCACATACGGTTCGCATCTTTATGCGGACAATGTGGCAGTCGGCGACGCGCTAGTCGTGGCGCGGCTCAAAAAGGCCGGTGCCGTCCTGATCGGCAAGACCAATACCCCCGAATTCGCAGCCGGCGGCAATACGTTCAACGAGGTCTTTGGCCGGACCCGTAACCCTTGGAATGTGTCGCGGACCGCCGGCGGATCAACCGGCGGCGGCGCGGCCGGGCTGGCGAGCGGCATGATAGCGCTCGCCGAGGGCACAGACCTCGGCGGATCGTTGCGAATTCCAGCTTCTTTTTGCGGCGTCATCGGGCTGCGGCCCTCGCCTGGACTGATTCCGACTGTGCCAACGCCGCTGCCTTGGGACGATATGCAGGTGACCGGCGCCATGGCGCGCAGCGCCGAGGACCTTGCATTGTTTCTTCAGGCAACTGCAGGTCCGAGCCCGCTAGCGCCGCTCAGTCAGCCGACGAAGGGGCGCGACTTTGTCACAGCGGTGAAGGAGGCGCGGCTCAATGATCTCAAGATTGCATATTCCCCGGACATCACGGGGGTTGGAGTTGACCGCAGTGTTCAGGATGTCTGTCGGGAGGCGATTACCCGGCTTTCGCAACAAGGCGCGCAGATCGATGAGACTGACTTTAGCCTCGCCGAATTCCGCCAAGCCTTTCAGGACCTGCGTGGCCTATGGATCGTCGGCTGGCAGGACAGGGATCTGCACAGGATCGGGCAGATGGGCGAAAACCTTCGCAACAACGTGAACTACGGTCTCTCGCTCAATTCGCGCCAGCTTGCGTCTGCCTGTCGGGCGCGCGGCGAAGCGTGGCATAAAATGCGGGGTTTTTTCGCGTCCTACGACGCGTTGCTAACACCGACGGTTGCCGTCGCGCCTTTCGCGGCCGATGTCAATTATCCGGCAACGATCGGCGGAAAGCGGAGCGAAACCTACGTTGATTGGCTGGTCGCGACGTTTCTCGTCAGCCTCACGGGGCTTCCAGCCGCGTCTGTGCCTTGCGGCCTCACCGCCGAGCGCCTTCCGATCGGGCTGCAGGTCGTTGGTCCTCAATTTGGCGAAGAGCGCGTGCTCGGCATAGCTCATCTCGTCAGCAAAATCCTACCCATCGGCAGACCGCCGCTCTGGTTGCACGATCTATCTCAAGCCGCCGCGGATTAAGGAGATGAAGACCTACGACACGATCCTTCTGGCGCTCAAGAATCTGCAAAACAAGCGTGTCGAAGCGGTCGTCAACCCTCTGCCGTCGATCCGTTACAACATGAAGGGCCGGCCGGGCCTCGAAGTGACTTAAACGTGGCGTAGCGCCGTCATCGGCTTGGGCTTCCGTAAGGAAGACGACGACTTCAGGACGGAGATCAACGGGCAGCTCGCCGAGCTCAAGCAGGAAGGGTTCCTCACCTCGCTCGACAAGAAATGGTTCTGAGGCATTCGACGACCCAATGCGTCGAATCGGCTGCGTCTTATCATTAGCCAAATACAGCCGGATGGATGAAGCGGTGAACACGTCATTCTTTAGCGAGATGCTGCAAAGCATCGCCGATCGGAGCCGCGCCCTGATCAAGCGCGAGCGCCGGGAACCCGCGCATGAGCGCTCGGCGAGCCTGATCGAACAGTGCGAGGCGCTATTGTCTGGCCGCGGCGAGGCCTCTGGGGTCGCTCTCGCCCAGGAAATCCTGGCGCGCTATGCCGATAGCACGACCGGCCCACGTATAGGCTTTTTCGAAGCACTGGCCAACACTTTCGGCCATGACCAGGCGCGGCTGGACCGCGCCATCGCCGCCTACCGCGTGTCGCCAACCGCCGAAAATGTTTCGGAACTGAACCGCGCCAGCGAGCCGCGGCGCCTCGAATTGTTTCGCCGGCTCAATCTCGCGCCGGGCGGGACCGCGGCGCTGGTGCATATGCGCGGGCAATTGCTCGATGCCATGGCGCATCGCGACGATCTGAAAATCATTGATGCCGATTTTGTCCATCTCTTTTCGTCCTGGTTCAATCGCGGATTTTTGGTATTGCGTCGGATCGACTGGTCGACCTCAGCGACGATCCTCGACAAGATCATCCGCTATGAAGCTGTGCATGAGATTCAGGATTGGGACGATCTGCGCCGTCGTATCGATCCACCCGACCGTCGCTGCTACGCCTTCTTCCATCCGGCGCTGGTCGACGAGCCGTTGATTTTCGTCGAAGTGGCTCTAACCCGCGAGATCCCGGGCGCAATCGCACCGATCCTCTCCGACAAGCGCGAGCCAGTCGAACCGCAACGGGCGACCACTGCGGTGTTCTATTCCATCACCAACTGCCAGCGCGGTCTTGCCGGCGTGACCTTCGGCCACTTTCTCATTAAGCAGGTGGTTGAGGAAGTCTCACGCGAAGTGAAGCGCGTTGGGACCTTCGTCACCTTGTCGCCAGCGCCGAATTTCGCATCGTGGCTAAAGCGCGAGCGCGCGAACGAGGCCTCGCAAGTGCTAGACGAGGCGGATCGCGCGGCGCTGGCCAATCTCGAAATCGAAGGCTGGTGGCGTGCTCAGGATACCGCCGAGGCGATCCGCGAGCCGCTTCTTCGCGCGGCTTCTTGGTACTATATACGTGCGCGCAACGGCCGAGGGCTGCCGGTGGATGCGGTCGCGCGTTTTCATCTCGGTAATGGCGCGCGGCTGGAACGGCTTGATTGGCTCGCCGACATGTCGGACCGCGCGCTTAAACAATCGCATGGTCTGATGGTGAATTACCTCTACGATCTCGATTACATCGAGCGTAATCACGAGGCCTATGCGCAGCAGCGCGCCATCGTGGCGTCAAGCGCAGTGAGCCGGTTGGTGAGAGTGTCGACGCGCGAGATCGTCCCGGCTTCAGTGTAATTAATGCTGTTCGGATGCGGCGAAGAACTGTCCGTACGAACGATCCTTTCTGAACTCTAGGATTTCATCGCGGATAGTCCCGCACCCATGTCCCGCGTGTAAGGGGCGGTGATCTTGCTCGCACGTCTACCGCCTCCATCAGAGTGGGTAATCTACTTTAGCAATAGCGCTATTGGAAAACGGTCTTGGACGAAAATCGGCCCCGTCTCTATTTTGACCCAAAGCGTTTGCAGGAGCGCCAAATGGCCATTGACGTGTTAAAAGTGGAGTTGAAGACGGTACAGGACGCTTCAGGGCTCGATCAGGCGATCCAGAAAGGACATATTCGCGCGGATGAAGTCGTCGCCGTGATCGGCAAGACCGAAGGCAATGGCGGTGTCAACGATTTCACGCGCATCCTTGCCGACCAGGCCTTCCGCGGCGTGCTCATCAAGCGCGGCACCCGCGGCGAGCATGCGGTGGCGGAGATCCCAATGGTCTGGTCAGGCGGTTGCGATGGCATCATGACGCCACATGCGACAGTCTTTGCCCGTAACGCCAAAACGGGTCCGGCCGACAAGCCACGACTGGTCATAGGGACGGCGATGAGTCCTGAATTGTTGCCTGAGGATATCGGTCGTCCTGCGATGGTCGAAAAGGTCGCTGAGGGTGTCCGTGCCGCCATGCGCAATGCCGGGATCGAGAATCCTGCTGATGTGCATTATGTGCAGACTAAGACGCCGCTCTTGACAATCGATACCGTCCAAGATGCCGAGCAGCGCGGCCAGACCGTGGCTTGCGAGGTCCATGACTCAATGGGCGTGTCCAATGGCACGACCGCACTAGGCATTGGCGTCGCGCTCGGCGAGATCCGCATGCCGCGTGCAGAGCAGATCTGTAAGGATTTAGATATTTATTCGTCTGTCGCGTCGTGCTCGTCTGGCGTCGAGCTGACGCGGGCGCAAATCGTTCTGCTCGGCAATAAGGCGGGGGCGGGTGGCCGCTATCAGATCGGCCACAGCGTGATGAAGGATGCGCTAGACATTGACGGCATTTACAATGCAATCCGCAATGCCGGGCTTGCTCTTCCCGCACGTCCACGAGCCGAAGATCTCGCCGGTAAAGTCGTGAACTGCTTCATGAAGTGTGAGGCAGACCGGCGCGGCAAATTGCGCGACCGGCGTCAGATCATGCTCGACGATTCCGACGTGCATCATCATCGTCATTCGAAGGCGGCGGTCAGCGCCATCGCGGCGCTTGCGATCGGCGATCCGGCTGTATTTGTTTCGGTGGACGCAATGCATCAGGGGCCGCATGGCGGTGGGCCGGTCATCGCAGTCGTGGACGCGGGCGAATGACGAAAAGGTGGCCCTTTGCCGATTGAGCGGCGGGGCTTCTAACAACGAGTTTCTTCTTCCTCCCAGACTTTGGCTATCGCGGTTGCGGTAGCCCTTTTTTTGACCGACTGACGCCGGCCCGACTATTGCCGCAAGTTAAGCCGTTGTCGTGCTCGTGAGACCGAGGGCAATGACGGTGTCGAAGATCTCACCCGTTCTGGCGAGTTATGCCTTTCGATGGGCCCTCAACGAGCGCGGCACGCTGCAATCGGAAAAGTCGGAGCACCCCGAGATGAGGAAAGTTGAATGTTGAGTCGCGCGTGACGCCTCATGGAGAGGCTGATCGTCGATCTCAAGCGCGACAAGCCGCATTGGGGCGCCCGCAAGATCAGGCAGTTGCTGATCCGCAAGCTCGCCGGCGAGATGCGCCTGCCGGCTACGAGCACCGTGCATGCGGTGGCTCGACCGCCATGGCCTGGTCAAGCGCGCCCGGGAGCGCAAGAACCGCGCCAACGGCACCCCGCTGTTCGGCGGGGGCGGTGCCCAATGCGCTGTGGTGCGCCGACGTCAAGGGCGAGTTCAAGCTCGGCAATGGCCGCTATTGTTACCCCCTGACGGCCCAGCCGCAGCCACCAGACCGAGAGGCGGGAGAGATTGTAGAGGCCGTTGGGACTGGCGAACGTCAGACCGTTGTCGCTTCGGATGGCGACCGGCAGGCCGCGGTCGCGGAACAGCCGCTGGAGGCCTCGATGACCGGGGCCTCGCGGGTCGATTCGAGGGCCTCGCACAGGAGCAGGTAGCGCGCGGCCTGATCTGACACCGATCGCCATCGAGCAATCAAGCCAGGACATCCCCCGCAGAACGGCCGCCATGAGCGCATGCATCTGACCTTGAAGGAGGCCACCCGCCCGCCCGGCCTCAACATAGCGGCAGAACGCATTCGCCAGTTGCATCTACCGCGGCGTCTTGCATTCAGCTTCAAAAATTTGCGACGAACCGATCAGGACCGACACGCATTTCGCCCTTGATGTCGCCACATTCAGCCGCTTCAGGCTGTAGAGGAATTCCATGCCGCGCGGTGCGCTGCGTGGCTCGATGTTGCGGTCGAATAGATCGCGACGGCGTTGCTGACACTCAATGAAGTTTCAGACGTTGCCTGCCATCGATTTGGTCGCAGTCGCGGTCTCTGCCTTAACAGTGTCCGTCGAACTCACTCCATTGAAGAAGACATTCAAAATCACGACAACAATGACGGTCAGCACAACGCCGGAATTCAATATCGGCTCAAGCTGTTTCGGCAGTTGGCTGAAGAACAATGGTGCCGCCAGAGGGATCATGCCGAATCCAATGCCCGCCGCAACGATGAAAACGTTGTTACGGTTGGTCTGGAAGTCGACGACCCTGAGAATGCGGATTCCAATAGCCGCGACAATCCCAAACATCACCATACCGGCGCCGCCAAGGACGCAAAGCGGTACCGCGGTAATCAGCGCCCCGAGCTTCGGCACGAGGCCGAGGAGCAGAAGGATGATGCCACCCACGCCGGTGACCCAGCGGCTCTTAACACCGGTCACGCCGACCAATCCGACATTTTGCGAGAACGACGTGTATGGGAACGTATTGAAAATACCCCCGATCAACGTGCCAAGCCCGTCGGTCAGCAGTCCCCGGGTCAGATCGCTCTGGCCAATCTTACGGTCCGTCATTTCGCCGACCGCGAGGAACATGCCGGTGGACTCGACCATGACCACGAGCATGACGATGCACATCGTAATCACTGCGAAGAGGTGAAACGTCGGCATGGTCAGTTGGAACGGGTAGACGAGGTCAACCCATCCGGCGTTGTTGAACGCCGTGAAGGTCACTTTGCCGATCGACCATGAAACGATGAACCCGACGATGATTCCGACAAGCACCGCGACATTGACGAGAAATCCTGTCGCGTATTTTGTGATCAGCACGATCACTAGAAATACAAAGCCGGCGATGGAGAGATTGACCGGATCACCATAGCCGGGGAGCGTCGGCGCTGCGGCGCCGGCGGCCCAGTTGATACCAACCCGCATCAGCGAGATGCCGATCACGGCAATCGTTGTGCCGGTGACAATCGGCGGGAAGAAACGCAGCAGCGAACTCATGAACGGGGCGACAATGACGCCGAAAATTCCGGCCGCGATAACCGAACCGAGTATGCCACTCAGTCCGATTTCCGGGTTGGTGGCCATGGCGAGCATCGGCGACACCGCGGCGAAGGTGACGCCCATCATGATCGGGAGCCGAATGCCGAATATGCCGATGCCGAACGACTGGATCAGGGTGGCGATGCCGCAGGCAAACAGATCGGCATTGACGAGGACCGCGATTTTCTCCGCCGGCAAGTTCAGGGCGCGACCGACAATGAGCGGCACCGCTACCGAGCCTGCGTACATAACGAGCACATGCTGGAGCCCGAGCGGAATCAGCTTGGCGATCGGCAAGCGCTCGTCGACCGCGTGGACGGAATTTGACATCGAACCCTCCCCTTTGAAGCCGAAATCAGGTCCTTGAGCTTTAGCCGATAAGTCCCCTCGTGGATCGGAAACTTGTTCTCGCGGCGGTCTCTGCGGCCCCAAGCCAGATCTGTGACGAAATACCCCGCTTCTCATGCAAGCATCGTAAGATCGTCCAGAACGTGCAATCATTATTTTACGATGCAATCATTAGCAAAAACGATAGCGATGACCCTCGCTTTCCGATGAGGACAGTTGCGTGTGACAAAGCTAATCGAGAAGCGCGTTTGGCGCCACCTGTCCGTCACCGAAGATGCGTCACGGGATCAAAGTGTAATTCAATTCGAGCGATCGCTCAGGAGCTTTGCAATCGTTCGAAGAACCAGATACCTTGAGCTGAACCTTACCAGATAAAAGAATCAGGAACACACGCCGATGCCTATCTACGAATACAGCTGCGATAAATGCGGGTCATTCAACGAAAATCGTCCCATTGCGGAGTATTCTGAGCCTTGTCCTTGTCCGAGCTGTGGCCGATTAGCGCCGCGGAACACCATATGCGTCCCTCTCATGTTCTCGAAGCGCTCGAACGATTCTGACGCGAGGGATATCTTGAGGGCTGAAGCACACGCGAAAAGATACGGCTTTGCCGCATGTCAGTGTTGTTCGGCGCCCGGCCCAGCAGCTTTTACAGCGTCACCGGTAGCGGAACCCCCACCATCCGCTAGGCGCAGGCTGCGGGCGGGGACCAAATCCTCGCGAATATAGCGGAAGGACCCGCGCCGCATCGCCGCGATTGCGGCCGCAGCGACAGTGCCCGGCAGTGATGAACACGATTGTAGAGAATGCCGCCGACACTCTCGCCGATACCGCGTCGTCATCAGTCGGTGTTCCAAGCGGAATTTGCAAGCGATAGCAGTATTTCATCGCTACCCGGCCACCCCATGATCGAGAGGCCCACCGGAATTCCCTCGACCGTCCGCGACGGGCATCGACAGCTGCGGTGCTCCCAACATTCCGACAATACAGGTTAGCGAGATGACCGGAATGCGCAAATCCCACATTCGCGAGCGCGGCTGGCCTGCGACGGGGGCCGGAAAAGGCGTCGTCGGCAAGCAGATGACCGTGTTCTTATCGAAACTTTCGAAAAATTCCTGACGCCGCTCGGCCCGGAATTGTTGCACTTCGGCCACATTTCTGGCGTGCCGCGCAAGAAATTGTCGGCAACCTCAAAACCAAAGCGTGGGTTGTTCTGATCAATCCAGCCGCCGAAGGCCCAGGCTACTTCGCCCTGCAGGATGCCTTGATAGTGCAGCCACTGCTCGGCGCCGCTTTTGTAGCCGCATTTGCAAGGCCGGACGCGTTCATGCAGATAACAAGGTGATCAGGCTGAGGCGAGCCGCTTGTTTTGCCCAGTAGCACGGACCCAATTCGCCCAAGCAGATCGGGATCGCGGGCAAACCAGCCTGCCGTGTCGAAACTCGGCGCCTGCTCCAGAATGCCCTTCAAGGAGACCCGCCCATGGCTTGGGCGGATGCCATAGATCCCACAAAAGCTCGGCGGTACGCGAACAGATTCGCCGGTGTCGGTGCCGAGCGCAAAATCCGTAAGCTTTCCGGCAACCGCCGCCGCCGATCCGCTTGACGACCCTCCGGGAATCCGCCCAGGCGCGCGCGGATTGACCGGCGTTCCGTAATGCGCATTCCCTTTCTATTACCGCTCCGGCGCGCTTAAGCGTCCAACATCATTTGCTGATGTTTTGATTGGCCAAACAGATGATGTCAGTTCAAGTTGTCATCGGTTCGCTTAATGGAAAGTTCCCACATGTATTTACGAAAAGCCGATAGCCAACGCGCGGGGCAACTTGAACCAAATGGGCATGTCCTACTTGTTTGCAGCCAAGTTTCGGAATTTCGTGCCCAGCAGCATTTGCGCGTTGCCGAAGTTGATACTGTCACGGTCAGCCGAGGACATCTCCAGCTCGGCCACGGCACGCAGGTTTTCGCGGAGAAACAGCATTCCATCTTGCGGACCGTATGGAAAATCGGTGCCGAATACAACGCGGTCGGCGCCATAAAAATCAAGGCCGCAGCGCAGAGTTGAGAGCGATCCACCGACCACGGTATCGACGTAGAACTCTCGGAAATAATCGATCGGACGCTTGCCGCGCTTTGACATGCGTTCTCGGATGGCGACTTGGCTCTGCAGTTGATCTCGCAGGCCAAGCTCATCCCACATCGGTCCGACGCGGCCAGCAAGAAATGGAATCGTGGCGCCGCAATGATGCGTGATCACGCGCAACTTCGGCAAACGATCAAACATTTCCGAAAACACGATGCGCGCCATCGCGACGCTCGTTTCATGCGGCCAGGTCAAAACAGCGTAGATCTCGTATTCCGAGCGCGCTTCTACCGGGTAATCCGGGATGGTCGGCGGTCGATAGGGATGCACCCAAATCGGTAATCCGTACACATTGGTGATTCGTTCAAAGATTGGAAAAAACTCGGGCGCGTCGAGCGGCTTGCCGCTGATATTGGTGAGAACCTGGATACCGCAGGCTCCGAGTTTACCAACTGCGCGATCAAGCTCCTCGAGTGCCGCCGGAATATTGTCCATCGGTAGAGACGCAACAAACGCCGGAAATATTTTCGGCCAGCGATCGCGAATCGCCGCCATCCCATCGTTACAAAGCCGGGCGAGTTTCGGCGAAATGTTTGGATCGCCAATCAATTCCGGCGTCGGTTGTCCCAGCGTCACAATCTGCGTCAGGTCGCCAAACGGCGCGAGCATTCGCAAGCGTTCCTCGACATCCCATAGTGCGCGAATAGTCTTCGCATAACGCACAATCGGCTGGTGCGGTCCCGATTGCTGCTCCAACGCAGATAGATACGCCGCCGGTAGAAAATGATTGAATATGTCGATCCTCATGACGTCCAACTATCGCTTACGTCTCATGCGATGCATCACTCGAAACTTGCCCGCGGCACATTGTTTTCGCAAGTCGAGTGGCTATCGCTTTTAAAGATTGAGCGATCAGGAAATACTTATTGTGCCCCGTAGCAATTAGAGGGATGCTTGGTTAAACGGCGACTGTCGCTGGACGCAAACGAAAAATATCGCTAGGATAGCTCAGAACTGAACATAGGTAGCAAACAGAGGGAGGACTTGAACTGCGAGAACGGCAGTGCCGCCTTCAACGCGGCGGGCAGCGCGAGTTCGCAGCTATGATTCATACTTTCGTCGGCCAGCCCTGGGTGGATAGGAGTGCGACCTTGGGGAGGAGCTGCATCCAACCACAAATTGAATGGAGGCGGCCATGGAGGTCGAGCTTGTTATCCGCAATGCGGACGTTGCTCTTGCGTCGGGCGTCGTTAGAGGCGCCGTTGGTATCGACAAGGGTAAGATCGTTGCAATTGCCCGCGATGAGGCACTTCCGCCCTCAAAGGAAGTGATTGACGCTCAAGGCCACCTTTTGATCCCGGGGCTGGTTGATCCCCATAGTCATCCGGGCGGCAAATATCCGATCGACGAGGACTTCAAGACTGAAACGCCGGGCGCGGCGGCTGGCGGCGTGACGACCATGGGCTGCATCGTGCGCGTGCCGCGGATGGGCCAGCCGTTCAAGGAGTTTCCAGTCCCAGCGGACGTCATTTCCTGGGCGGATGCGTTCCCGCTTGGCAAGGAAGTTTGCGAAAAGAACAGCCTTGTCGATTTCTTCTACACGTTCACGATGAATTCGATGCAGCACGTCGAGGAAATCCCACGCTATGCGGAGGAACTCGGCGTCACATCCTTCAAATTCCACGGAAACTTGAAAGCGCTTGGCTCGAATCCGGTCAGTCCGCGCTGGGCGGCGCGGATCGGATTGCCGAATAGCTTTGACGACAGCCTTTTCTTCGTCGGCTTTGAGAGCATCGGCAAGCTTAAGGGCAGTTCCGCTCGCGCGCTGGTGCATTGTGAAAACGTCGAGGTTGCGCCGATCTTTCAGGAGCGGCTACAACGCGCGGGCATCCAAGGGCTCGAAGCGTGGTCGCGGCGTTCACCAGACTTCCTCGAGGCTGAGCACGTCCGTCGATACGGCTATTTCTGCAAGGTGACGAAATCACCCTTCTACGTGCTGCATCTCAGCTCAAAGGAAGGCCTCGATTCCTGTATGCGCGTGAGAGATGAATACGACGACGTTATTGTCGAGACTTGTCCGCATTATTTGACGATCAGTGTGGAGGATGAGCATCCGGGTAAGTACGCGAAGGTCAATCCGCCCCCGCGCTGGAAGGTCGATAATGAGGCCCTCTGGCAGGGCCTCGCCAACGGTTCGATCGACGTGATCGGCACAGACCACGTGGTGAGTAGCTACAACGAGAAATTCATCAAAGGCGATACGTCGGACCACAAGACCGACCCGGCAACTGATATTTGGGCAGCCGGTTCTGGCTTTACCGGCATGCACACCATGCTTCCGGTGATGTACACCGAAGGCGTCGCGAAGGGCCGTATCGGCGTGAACCGATTGGTCGAGGTGTGCTGCACAAAGCCCGCAAAGGTATCAGGCATCTATCCACAAAAAGGCGAGATCCGCATCGGCTCCGACGCCGACCTCGTGATCGTCGACACAAAGACCAAGCGCACCTGCCGCGCCAAGGATCTGCTGACCTCGTGCGACTTCACCGTTTTTGAAGGCCGCGAGCTTACCGGCTGGCCCGTCATGACACTGTTGCGCGGCCAGGTGATCTTCCGCGAAGGCAAGATCGTCGCCAAGCATGGAATTGGTCAGTATCTGCGGCGCGCACATTAAGACGCCATCGGCGGTGTGACCCGCGGAGAAAGGCTGCAGAACCTATGCCGAAGCCTTCGGTCGTACGAATGGCGCTCATTCAGCCACGGAGTTTCTGGGGCCCGAATGAAGAAAAGAACGTGCAGTGCGCATTGGAATGGCTCGATCGCTGCTCCAAGGCGGGGGCCCAGCTTGTGGTCTTTCCGGAAGGATATCCAGGCCCCACCAACCCCGAGAACTCGTATGACGCACTGTCGCCGCTGTCCAAGCGAGCGGCCGAACTCAACCTACACGTAGTCGCGGCCAACATCGAAGCGACTGGAGACGGCCGCCACTACGTTTCGCTGCATCTAATCGGGCCTGACGGCAGGCTGATCGGCACCTACCGGCGCACGACGCCTCAAGGACCGTATGTCTATCACGACATTCCCATGTGGCAGTTCGATTACAAGGAATCCTCGGAGAAACCTGTAGTCTTCGATACCAAGATCGGCCGTATCGGGATGCTGGTTTGCAGCGAAGTTTATTCACCCGAACTCTCGCGCGCGTTGGCTGTGCAGGGAGCCGACATCATTGTCTATCCCGCCGGCGGTGGCCAAGGCGACTTGATTCCGACTTGGCAAACCGTGGTCGCTGCACGGGCGATTGAAAACATCGTCTACACGGGCGCCAGTCAGAATATCTATGAGCCGCATGAGCGCGGCCTTGGAATCGTGGCGGGCCCTGAAGGCGTTCTGGCGACACGTGCGGACGCGGGAATGTTAATTGCAGACCTCGATCTCGCTCGACTCGAATTTCTCCGTGGCGAGGACGAAAAAATCGAGGTACCCCGGCGTTATCGCACGGTTCCCGGATTGCTTCGTTGGCGACGCCCGGAACTCTACGCCAAAGATCTTTTAGATTCAGACTGAAACCATTAACGCCGGCGACGTCAGTGGACGAAGAAAAATGAGCGAACAGGCGTTTAAATGCAAGGTTCCGCTCATCCTTCGGAATTTGCGTCCTTGGGACGAACAAGACCTTCGCGATTTGGCCGTCGTCGACGGACTCTTTGCGTCCGTGACGGAGGGAATGGTCGCCGAACGCGAAATCGATGCGCACGGACGGCTCGCTATTCCTGGTTTCGTCGAGCCGCACATCCATCTCGACAAGGTGTTGATCAACCGCTCCGTGCGGCCGAACCACTCTGGCACGTTGACCGAGGCGATCGAGATCATTTGGGAGCGTAAACGAAACTACACGGTCGAAGAAATAGCGCAGCGCGCTGGGCAGGTGATCGAAAGCGCCATCGCCAATGGGGTTACGCATCTGCGCAGCCACGTCGATGTCGATACCATAGGCGGGTTGCGGCCGCTCGAAGGCGTCGCGCTCGCGCGTGATCGCTACCAAAACTTCATCGACATCCAGATCGTCGCTTTTCCCCAAGAGGGGATTTTCCGCGACCCGGGCTGTGCGGAGCTGATGTGGCAGGCGATGGAGACGGGCGCAAATCTCGTCGGCGGCATGCCGTTCAATGAACGCTCGTTTGCCGACAGTATTCGGCACATTGAAATCGCGTTCCAGATAGCGCGCAAATTCGACGCCGACATCGACATGCATGTCGACGAAACCGACGACGCTAACGCGCGCACACTTGAGGTTCTGGCGGAGAAAACCATCGAGAATGGCTGGCAGGGACGCGTAACCGCCGGTCACACCTGCGCGCTCGCGGCTTACCCTGACGACTATGCGGCGACGGTTATTGAAAAAGTTGCACGCGCCGGCATTCATATGATTTCCAATCCGGCAACGAACCTGATGTTACAGGGACGGTCGGACCCGCAGCCTGTTCGGCGCGGAATTACGCGCGTGCGGGAGCTCATTGGGCGCGGCGTCAACGTTAGCTTTGGACAGGATTGCGTCTGCGATACGTTCTATCCGTTCGGCAGAGGTGATCCGCTTGAGATCGCATTTTTGATGGCTCATGCCGCGCACATGAGCATGCCGCGCGAAATAGAAGGGGTGTTCGAAATGCCCCTTACGGCCGCGGCCAAAGCGCTTCGATTGAAGCAGTACGGACTGCGGCCAGGCGATAGAGCGGACGCCGTCATCATCGATGCGACGGATGTAACCGAAGCGATCCGCTACCAGTCACCCCGACGCTGGGTCGTTAAGCGTGGACAGCTTATCGCCGAAACCATGCTCACACGCAAAACTGCCTTCCGCGAAAAATCTGCGGTGCCAATGCGGAATGCCTCGTCATGATGCCCGAAACGTTGTCGAAAGTCCCAGTCACCGTGCTCACCGGCTATCTCGGCGCCGGCAAGACGACGCTGCTCAACCGCATCCTGTCCGAGCCGCACGGCAAGAAATTTGCCGTCATTGTCAACGAGTTTGGCGCGATCGGCATCGACAACGATCTTGTGGTCAATGCCGATGAAGAAGTGTTCGAGATGAACAACGGCTGCATCTGCTGCACCGTGCGCGGCGATCTCGTACGCATCATTGACGGGCTGATGCGGCGCAGGGGGAAGTTCGACGCGATTATCGTCGAGACCACGGGCCTCGCCGATCCGGCGCCGGTGGCGCAGACCTTCTTCATGGACAAGAACGTCGGCGCCAAGACCAGGCTTGACGCGGTGGTCACCGTCGCCGACGCCAAATGGCTCAAGGCCCGGTTGAAGGACGCGCCGGAAGCGAAGAACCAGATCGCGTTCGCCGACGTCATCCTGGTAAACAAGACCGATCTGGTCGAGCCGGAGGAATTGCGTGAAATCGAGGCGCGCATCCGCGGCATCAATCCTTACGCCACAATGCACCGCACGCAGCGCGCGCAGATCGCGATCGACGAGGTGCTCGGTCGCAATGCCTTCGATCTCGACCGCATCCTCGACATCGAGCCCGCTTTCCTGCAACCAGACGAGCACGATCATCATCACGATCATAGCCATGGCGATGATGGCGCCGATCACCGTCATCATGGCGGCGGCCTCAAGCACTATCACGACGAGGACATGCAGTCGCTGTCGCTGAGCAGCGACAAGCCGCTCGATCCGGATAGGTTCTTTCCCTGGGTCCAGGACCTGGTTGCCACCGAAGGGCCGAACATCCTGCGCTCGAAGGGCATTCTCGCCTTCAAGGACGATCCTGAGCGCTTCGTGTTCCAAGGCGTGCACATGATCCTCGACGGCGATCACCAGCGGCCGTGGCGCGCCGACGAGAAGCGCGAAAGCCGCATCGTCTTCATCGGCCGCAATCTGCCGGAAGACAAAATCCGCCAAGGTTTCGCAAGCTGCTCCGCCTAGAGACATTGTTTTTAGCGGCATAATTGATTTTGTCACTCACGGATGGCAGATTCGTTTCCGACGCTAAAAGCGGTGGCGCTTTTGGGCTTGCGCGTCTGGCTCGCCGACATCGCAGCGCTGGGGCGCGGATTTTTTTTTTTTTTTTTTTTTTTTTTTTTTTTTTTTTTTTTTTTTTTTTTTTTTTTTTTTTTTTTTTTTTTTTTTTTTTTTTTTTTTTTTTTTTTTTTTTTTTTTTTTTTTTTTTTTTTTTTTTTTTTTTAAAAAAAAAAAAAAAAAAAAAAAAAAAAAAAAAAAAAAAAAAACGTAAAATCGTTGCGCGGAGCCGTCCTTCACGAACGGTGATTTCGGACCCTTTTCACTCCGGATAACAAGTCGTCCAGGACGCGAACATCAAATCAGAGTAAGGCGGGGTTTCGCTTATCGAAGCCGATCAAGTCGCTGGCGTCGATTGTTGCTTCAACCCATCGGCTCGCTTGCGATCAGGTAGCCTCAGACGTACTTTTGGGGGAAGCTTGCGTTAGCACGCAATGGACAATGTAACGGGACGAAACTAGAGACCTCCACATATCTCCGTGCCCCGTCTCTTGCGTTTCCGTGGCGTAAGATCGGTGAAGATTGACAGAGTGATATTGCCGTACGCTGGAACGGGTACGCAATGATGTCATATCACTAAGAAATCATGTAAGGAGAATAACCGCGTCGATTTTCGTCAATCGCTAGCCTTTGCGAAAGCGCCGGCGAAGCCCGTTCGGCACAATCAGTTCGCGGGCAGGCACGACAGGACACCCCGATTGGCGTTACCAGTTGCTCATCTTCTAAATGAAGGCCATCAGCGTAGACGAGATCGCGTGCATATTGAACGGCACAGCCAAGGGCTATCGCCCGCTTTTCGATCGGATGCGTGAGGCCGCTTCGCAGAGAATGATGACCTGCACTTCCTACCGTGCGGGCAACGCAGAAGAAAGCTTGACCATCGGGCATACGACTAACCTGAACGCGGATCATGCCGGGCGTCGCAAAGGCGTCGTAAACATT
>CAWEAH010000015.1:0-98607 GCA_963807125.1 uncultured Alphaproteobacteria bacterium | reverse complement strand
TTTGTTGGCTAAGACGTATCATGCCGCAGCGGAAGTCGAAACGGAGAGACGCCGTGCGCGCCACGACGAAATTGAGGACGTTGCTGGGCTTCGGGCCGCATCGCGGTGGCGCCGGGCGCATATGACGGGCTTTCGGCGCGGCTCGTCGAGCATGCCGGCTTTCCCGGCGGTTTATGCCAGCGGCGGCGCCATCGCCCGCTCCTGCGGCGTCCCCGACCTTGGGCTGATGTCCGTCGACGCGATCGTCGACCGGCTGGCGTCCATGGTCGACGTGGTCGAGACGCCGCTCATTGCCGACGCCGATACCGGTTACGGCAACGCGCTCAATGCGCAAGCCGCGGCGCGCGCCTTCGAGCGCGCCGGCGTCGCCGCCTTCCATCTCGAGGATCAGACTTTTCCCAAAAAATGCGGACATTACGACGACAAGAGCCTCGTGCCGGTCGGCGAGATGGTGCAGAAACTCAAGGCCGTCCGCGATGCCCTGCACGATCGCCGATTTCGTCGTCATCGCGCGCACCGATGCGATTGCGGTCGAGGGCTTTGCCGCCGCAATCGATCGCGCCTCGGCTTACCGCGAGGCCGGCGCCGACATGCTGTTCGTCGAGGCGCCGACCTCGGAGGACGAGATCGCCGAGATCGCCAAACGGCCTGCCGGGCTGGAAGCTCATCAATATGTTCGAGGGCGGCAAGACGCCGCTGTTGCCGGCGTCCCGGCTGGAAGCGCTCGGCTATCACGTCGTCATCATCCCGAGCGATACGCAGCGCGCCGCCATCAAAGCCATGCAGCGCGTGCTCGCGGCGATCGCCCGCGACGGCAGCTCCGCGGCGATGCGCGGCGACATGGTCTCGTTCAAGGAGCGCGAGGCTGCTGATCGATACGGCGGGTTATCTCGAGCGCAGCACACGCTACGCGTCGTAGGCTGCCGGCGCCATTGACAATGGTGCGCGCTCGCCATGATCCCGGCCCTGACACTGCCGAGCCTGCTAGCGTTTGAGCGCAAGTTGGATTGGCTCATGGGTCTTGCGGTCGAAATTCTCGGTCTGGTTATCTTTCTCGGCGCGCATGTCTTCGTCACCATGCGCGGACCGGCGCGCGGCGCTGATCGCCAGGATCGGCGAATGGCCGTATCGCGGCCTGTTCTCGCTCGTCGCGATCGTCGGCATCGGGCTCATCGCTTATGGCTTTGCCAGCTTATCGCGCCGCCGGCATGATCGCGGTCTGGAACCCGCCGGCTTGGACGCGCCACATCGTGGTGGCGCTGATGTGGCCGGCGAGCATCATGGTCGCGGCCGCCTATATCCCCGGCAACATCAAGCGCGTGCTCAAGCATCCGATGCTGGTCGGCGTCAAAACCTGGGCCTTCGCGCATCTGTGCGCCAACGGCGATCTCGGCGGCATCATCCTGTTCGGCTCGGTGCTGGCCTGGGCGGTCTATGACCGCATCACGCTCAAACACCGCAGCGATCCCGGCGCGCCGCCGATTCCCGTTGGCGGCGGCAAAAACGACATCATCGCCATCGTCGTCGGCACCATCATCTATCTGGCGCTCGGCCTCGTGTTTCATCCGATCGTGATCGGCGTGCCGGCGTTCGGAACGCCGGCATTCGGACCATTAAGCCTAGAAATGTCGGCGCAAGAACGAAATCCGGCGGCTCACCGCGCCCGACATCCGCGCCCGCAAGGGCGGCGAGCCGATCGTGTGCCTGACCTCCTATCACGCGCACACGGCGCGCATTGTCGACGCTTATTGCGACGTCATCCTGGTCGGCGACTCGCTCGGCATGGTGATGCACGGCCTCGAGACCACGGTGCCGGTCACGCTCGACATGATGATCCTGCAGGGGCACGCCGTCATGCGCGGCTCCAAGCGCGCGCTGGTGGTGGTCGACCTGCCGTTCGGCTCCTACGAGGCGTCGAAGGAGCAGGCCTTCATGTCGGCGGCCCGGGTCATGAAGGAAACCGGCTGCGGCGCGATCAAGATCGAAGGCGGCCGGCGCATGGCCGACACCATCGCTTTTCTGGCCGAGCGCGGCGTGCCGGTGATGGCCCATGTCGGCCTGACGCCGCAGGCGATCAACACGATCGGCTCGTTCCGCGCCCAGGGCCGCGACGAGGGCGACTGGGCGCCGATCGAGGCCGATGCGCGCGCGGTGGCGGATGCCGGCGCTTTTTCCGTGGTGCTCGAAGCGATCGCCGAGCCGCTCGGCCGCCGCATCACCGCACAGATCGCCATCCCGACCATCGGCATCGGCGCCAGCGTCGCCTGCGACGGCCAGGTTCTGGTGCTCGAGGACATGCTGGGGCTGTCGCCGCGGGTGCCGAAATTCGTCAAGCGCTTTGGCGATCTCGGGCCTTCGATCGAGCAGGCGATCAAGAGCTATGCGCAGGAGGTCCGCGCCCGGACGCTTTCCCGGCCCGGAACATGTCTACCCGATGCGCAAGCCAGGCGTAGCGCCGCCGTCACCAAGCTCCCCGAGCGCGGCAAGAGGCCCATCGCGGGCCTGAAACCTGCGATGCCGGGCGCCTAAACCATGCGAATAGGTCGGCGACGCCGGTCGGCCGCTTTTGCCTTGCTCGCGCCACATCATTAAACTAGGCGCGACAAGGCTTTACGGGCGTCGTTTGGCGGCCGGCGCGCGATTTTGAGTGTCGCGCGCATGTGCGGGTTGGGGCTAAGTGCTGGGGACGGGCTGCGTGACCGATATATTCCAGGAAGTCGACGAGGAAGTCCGGCGCGAACAGCTCAAAAAGCTGTGGCAGCGCTACGGCACTTACCTCATCGCCCTCTGCGTTCTCATCGTCGTCGGCGTCGGCGCCTGGCGCGGCTATGAATGGTGGCAGGACAAGCAGGCGGCGAATTCGGGCGCCGCCTTCGAGCAGGCCGTCGCGCTTGCCGAAGCCGGCAAGCACCAGCAGGCGCGAAGCCGCCTTCGCCAAGCTCGCCACCGACGGCACCGCCGGCTACCGCGTGCTGGCGCGGCTGCGCGAAGCCGCCGAGCTTGCGCCCACCGACCGCGCGGCCGCGGTCAACGCCTATGACGCGATCGCCGCCGACGGCAGTGCCGGCCAGGTCATCCACGATCTGGCCGCGGTCCGCGCCGGCTATCTGTTGGTCGACAGCGCGCCCTATTCCGAGCTCCTGTCCCGGCTCGAGCCGTTAACGGCAGCCGACCGGACGTTTCCGCCACAGCGCGCGCGAGATTTTGGCGCTCTCGGCCTGGAAGTCGCGGCGATATCGCGGCCGCGCGCAATGGACCGACATGCTCATGACCGACCCGCAGACGCCGTCGGGAACGCGCAGCCGCGCCGAAGTTTTGAGCGAGCTCATCGCCGCGAGCGCCAAGGGCTGAGGCGGATGCTGCCGAACCGGTCCAGGTCTTCGCTGATCTCGCGCCGGCTCGCTGCGCTTGCTTTGGCGCTGGTGTTGGCGCGCTGCACGCCGGGCGGCCAGTTCGATCCGACGACGCTGTTCAATAACGACATGTTCGACACCAAGACCAAGCTGAAGGGCCAGCGCGTGCCGGTATTCCCGAACGGCGTTCCCGGCGCGACGACCGGCGTTCCGGCGGATCTGGTCAAGGGCTATCAGCCGCCGCCCGATCAGGCCGATGCCGATCCCGATGCGATAAACGCTCCGCCGCCGGACCAGACGGCACAGCAGCAACCCGCCAAGCCCGAGCAAGCCAAGCCCAAAGTCGCGATCGGCCGGCCGCGCACGCGCGTGCAAAAACCGCCCTCGTCGACCCCGACGCGGATCGACGTCGGAGCGAAAGGCGCTCCGGCGCAACGCCGGCCCAGGCCAACTGGCCGGCAACGCCGCCGACGGCTACGCCGTCGCAGCAGGACGTTGCGTGGCCGGCGCCGCCGCCGACGGCAGCCGCCACCGCAAGCGGCGCAGCAATCGCAGAATATCTGGCCGGCGCCGCCGCCAACCGCGCCAGTGCAGCCGACGGCCGCGCCGGCTCAGGCGCCGGCATCGCAGCCGGGATCGCAAAGCGCCGCGCCGTCATTCGATTCGATGTGGCCTAAATCGACGCCGAACGGCACGCAGTCGCAATAGGTTGCGTCGATATTGGCCGCGTCCGGTGTGTCCGCGCGGTCCGATAGAATGATAGATTGCGTGTGATTTTCCGCGTCGGCCATATCTTTCGCCGTCCATGTCTTCCATGTTGTTGATCCCATGTCATTCACCGTCGCCATTGTCGGCCGGCCCAATGTCGGCAAATCGACCCTGTTCAACCGGCTGGTCGGCCGGCGTCTGGCTTTGGTCGCCGACGAGCCCGGCGTGACGCGCGATCGGCGCGAAGGCGAGGCCAGGCTCGGCGATCTGAGCTTCAAGGCGATCGATACCGCCGGCCTCGAAGATGCCGAGCGCGAAACCCTTTCGGCGCGCATGCAGGCGCAGACGGCGGCGGCGATGGCGCAGGCCGACGCGATCTTGTTTTTGGTCGATGCGCGCGCCGGCGCGATGCCGGCCGATCGCGCCTTCGCCGATCTGGTGCGCAAGTCCGGCAAGCCCGCAATCCTGGTCGCCAATAAGAGCGAGGGCCGCGCCGGCGAGGCGGGCGCGCTCGAAGCCTATGCGCTCGGCCTCGGCGAGCCGGTCGCGATCAGCGCCGAGCATGGCGAGGGGCTTGTCGGACCTCTACGATGCGCTGCGGGCGGCGCTGCCGGAAGCGACGGCCGAGCCTGCGGCGGAGCCCATTGCCGCCGCACGCGGAACGGCAGCCGATCCGCATCGCCATTGTCGGCCGGCCGAATACCGGCAAATCGACGCTGATCAACCGCCTGCTCGGCGAGGACCGGCTGTTGACCGGACCCGAAGCCGGCATCACGCGCGATGCCATCGCCGTCGATCTCGCTTGGCGGGACCAGCGCTTTCGCATCCACGATACCGCCGGGATGCGGCGGCGGTCGCGCATCGAGGAAAAGCTTGAAAAGCTCTCGGTGTCGGATGCGCTCAACGCCATTCGCTTTGCCGAGGTCGTCATCGTGCTGGTCGACGCGCAGACCCCGTTCGAAGAGCAGGACATGCGCATCGCCGATCTGGTCGAGCGGGAAGGGCGCGCCGTCGTCATCGCGGTCAACAAATGGGATCTGATCGAGGCTGAGCCGGGCGCGCTGTCGCGGTTGCGCACCGCGGTCGATCGCCTGTTGCCGCAAATCAAGGGCGTGCCGGTCGCCGTCCTGTCGGCCACAGAGCGGGCAGGGCCTCGATCAACTGATGGAGGCGGTGCTCAAAGCCCATGCGGTCTGGAATCGCCGGGTGCCGACAGCGGCGCTCAACCGCTTTCTTAGCCGAAGTGACGTCGGGCAATCCGCCGCCGGCGTTGCGCGGCCGGCCGCTTCGGCTCGATTACATCACCCAGCCGAAAGCGCGGCCGCCGACTTTCGTGCTGTTTTCGTCGCGCGCGAGCGCGCTGCCGGAAACCTATCGCCGCTATCTGATCAACTGCTTGCGCGAGATCTTTTGCGCTGCCGGGCACGCCGATCCGGCTTGCCGTGCGGGCCAAGGCAAATCCCTATGCCGGCAAGAAGCGGCGGCGGTGAGGCTCACGCCGGCTCTGAAAATTGCAAAAACTTTCCGGCGCGAAAATCGTAAAGCTTGCCGGTTTCGGTGCAGTCCGGCAGGCACAGCTCGACGATCTTCTCGGCCACCGCTTCCGGCGTCGGCAGCGTCATCGGGTCCTCGCCCGGCATGACCAGCGCCCGCATGCGGGTGCGCGTCGGGCCGGGATTGAACAGATTGACGCGAACCGCGGTCGAGGATGTTTCGGCGGCATAAAGTTGGCCGAGCGCGTTCAAGGCCGCTTTTGAAACGGAATAAGCGCCGCTATAGGCACGCGGATGGGTCGCGGCGCCCGAGGTGATCAGCGCCACGCGTCCCGCCTCCGCGCGCCGTAACAGCGCATTCATGGCGCGGACGAGATGCCAATTGGCGGTGACGTTGACCGCCATCACCTCGTCCCAGTTCTTCGGATCGACGTGATCGACGGGTGCGCGCTCCCCGACGACCCCGGCATTGCCGATGAGCACGTCGAGTTTTTGGTAGCGCTCGTTGAGCGCAGCGGCGAGCCGGTAGATACCGGGATAATCGCGCATGTCGAGCGGCACCAGCGTCGCCGCGCCGCCGGCGGCGCGCACGGCATCGTCGATCTCTTCCAGCGCGCCTTGGGTGCGCCCGACGGCGACGACATGGGCGCCTTCGCGCGCCAACGCCAACGTAACGGCGCGGCCGATGCCGCGCGTTGCACCGGTGACCAGCGCGATGCGGTCAACAAGACGGGCCGCCATGGAGTCAGCTCGCTTCGGCGAGCAGCGAAAGCTGACGCGGCGGAGTGTCGTCCGCGGTGCGGTCGGTGAGCGGAGTGGGGTATTCGCCGGTGAAGCAGTGATCGGTGAATTGCGGCCGCACCGGATCGCGGCCTTTTTCACCCATGGCGCGATAAATGCCGTCGACCGAGAGAAACGCCAGCGAATCCGCGCCAATGAATTTCCGCATGCCTTCGAGGTCGTGCGTGGCGGCGAGCAACTTGTCCTGCTCCGGCGTGTCGATGCCGTAATAGTCCGGATGGGTGATCGGCGGCGAGGCGATGCGGAAATGCACTTCGCGGGCGCCCGCTTCGCGCATCATCTGCACGATCTTGACCGAAGTGGTGCCGCGCACGATCGAGTCGTCGATCAGCACGATGCGCTTGCCGGAAACCACCGCGCGGTTGGCCGAATGCTTGAGCCGCACGCCGAGCTGGCGGATGTGCTGGGTTGGCTCGATGAAGGTGCGGCCGACATAGTGATTGCGGATGATGCCGAGCTCGTAGGGAATGCCCGATTCCTGCGCGTAGCCGACCGCCGCCGGCACGCCGGAATCGGGTACCGGAACAACCACATCGGCGGAGGCCGGCGCTTCGCGAGCAAGCTCGGCGCCGCTGGCCTTGCGCACGTTGTAGATGCTGCGGCCGCCGAGCACCGAGTCCGGCCGCGCGAAATAGATGTATTCGAAGATGCAAGGCCGCGGCGGCATCGGCACGAACGGCTTGTGCGAATGGGCGCCGTCCTCATCGAAAATCAGCACCTCGCCGTTTTCGACGTCACGCTCATAGTGCGCGCCGATGATGTCGAGCGCGCAGGTCTCGGAAGCCAGGATCGGGCAACCGTCGAGCTTGCCAAGCACCAGCGGCCGGATGCCCAAGGGATCGCGCGCGCCGACGAGCTTCTTATTGGTCAGCCCGACGAAGGCGTAGGAGCCCTCGAGCATCCGCAAGCCCTCGACGAAGCGGTCGATAAAACGGTTACGGTGCGAGCGCGCCACCAGATGGAGGATCACCTCGGTATCGGTGGTCGATTGCATCATGGCGCCTTCGCGCACCAATTGGCGGCGCAAAGTCAGGCCATTGGTGAGGTTGCCGTTGTGCCCGACGGCGAAGCCGCCGGCATTCAATTCGGCGAACAGCGGCTGCACGTTGCGTAAAATGGTCTCGCCGGTGGTCGAATAGCGCACATGTCCGACCGCGGCATTGCCGGGAAGGCGGTCGATCACCTCGCGTCGCGAAAAGGCATCGCCGACGAGGCCGAGGCGCCGCTCGGAATGAAACCGCTTGCCGTCGAAGGACACGATGCCGGCGGCTTCCTGGCCGCGGTGCTGAAGCGCGTGCAAGCCGAGCGCGGTGATCGCCGCGGCGTCGGGATGACCGAAGATGCCGAATACTCCACATTCTTCACGCAACCGGTCGGCGTCGGGATCGAGGAGTTCGGGCTCAGTCATGAGTTCCGGCCCTCCAGCCGAAGAAGCTCGCTATGCTGCTGCTGGTCGGGAGTTGTATCCGGATTGTCGGTATCCTCCGGATGCGGCTTCTTCAGCTTGTTTAAGATGGTGTTTTCCGGGTCTTCCGGCAACATCGAGATCAACCATTGTCCCGTTCCGGTCAGGACGACGCGCGATTTGGCGCCCTTGACCCAGTCCGGCTGGCTGCGCTCCGGCACGAGCCAGTTGAAGAATACGAAGGCTACCACCACGATAATCAGCCCTCGAGCGAGGCCGAACAGGAAGCCGAGCGTCCGATCAAGCGCTCCGACCCGGCTGTCGAGCACCATATCTGAGATTCGTATGGTTAAGACGGAGACAACAAGCAGCGTGACCAGAAAGACGCTGCCGATCACCGCGACGGAGGCGACGATGTCGCTGTTGAAGTACTCTTTGGCGTAGGGAACGAGCTTGCCGTAGGAGTAAAGCGTCGCGGCCGCGGCCAGAATCCATGCCGTGATCGACAGCACCTCCCGCATGAAGCCACGCACCATGGCGAGCAGCCCGGATATCAGCATGACCACGATCAGTATGATATCGAGCAGCGTAATCGGCATAAGTTACCAGTCCGCTCGCCAGCCAATGCCCAGCCCGTACCCGCGCCCGCGGGCTGTATAGCCGGGCGGTGACGCGCCGTCACCCGTCTTTGTCGTTCAGTCAACACATTCGGCTTGGCACCGGGCCGAGACCATCACAAGCCGGGCGGCCGAGGCTTTTAAGCCTCGATGCGGGGCGACACCGCGCATCGACCCGCAATCAGACCTCCTGGCCGCCAACGCGGCGGAGCGGCGGGGTGCCGTTGCGGGCTATATCGGCGACCAGATTGGCAAGCGTGCCGACGGGGGACAGCGCGACCCCCTCAAGGCTTTCGTTGTTTGCGGCTTCCGGGACGATCGCTTTGGTGAAACCGAGCTTCCGGGCCTCCTTGAGACGGGTCGCCGTCTGTGCCACCGGGCGCACCGCTCCCGACAACGAAACTTCGCCGAAATAGACCGCGTCGGCCGGCAGCGGGGCGCGCGTCAACGACGACACCAGCGCCGCGGCCGCGGCGACGTCGGCCGCAGGCTCCTGGATGCGCAAGCCGCCGGCGACATTGAGGTAGACATCGTGCCCGGACAGCCGAACGCCGCAATGGGCCTCCAGCACCGCAAGCACCATCGACAGCCGCGCCGGATCCCAGCCGACGACGGCCCGCCGCGGCGTGCCAAGTGCGGTCGGGGCGACCAGCGCCTGGATCTCGACGAGCAGCGGCCGCGTCCCCTCGATCCCGGCAAAGACGGCGGTGCCGGGGCTGCCGAGCTCGCGCTCCGACAGGAACAGTTCGGATGGATTGGCGACCTCGCGCAGTCCGGCGCCGGTCATTTCGAACACGCCGATCTCGTCGGTGGGGCCGAAGCGATTCTTCATCGCGCGCAGAATGCGGAATTGCTGCGACCCTTCGCCTTGGAACGACAGCACGGCATCGACCATATGTTCGACCACGCGCGGACCGGCGATTTGGCCGTCTTTGGTGACGTGGCCGACCAGAATCACGGCCGTGCCGCCACGCTTGGCGAAACGGATCAGCTCGGCGGCCGAGCTGCGGACCTGGGTCACGGTGCCGGGCGCGGCGTCCACGGTCTGGGTCCACATCGTCTGGATCGAATTGATCACCAGAAGCCGCGGCACCGCGCCTTGCGACAGCGTCGCCACGATATCCTCGACCGATGTTTCGGCGGCCACTTCGACCGCCGCATCGGCGAGGCCGAGCCGCTCGGCGCGCAGCCGCACCTGTGCGACCGCCTCCTCGCCGGAAATATAGACGGCGCGGTGCCGGCGGCGTGCAAAGGCGGCCGCTACTTCAAGAAGCAGCGTCGATTTGCCGATACCCGGATCGCCGCCGACGAGCAGCACCGAGCCGCGCACGAGGCCGCCGCCGGTCACCCGATCGAATTCGCCGATGCCGGCGGCAAGCCGGGGGGCATCATGCGATTCGCCTTTGAGCGTTTCGACGGCGAACTGCCGTCCCTTCCTGACGGAACGACGCTGCGCCTCGGCGCCTTCCTCGACCAGCGTGTTCCACTCGCCGCAGGCTTCGCATTTGCCGGCCCAGCGCGCATAGGCCGCGCCGCAATTCTGACAGACGAAATTGAGCGCCCGCGCCGCCATCGTCATGCGTCCTGGGCGTGCCGATAGACGACCTGCGACCGCAGGCCCAGACGGGTGAGGATTTCATAGCCGATGGTGCCAGCCGCCGCGGCGACGTCGTCGATTCCGATCTCGCCGCCGATCAGCGTTGCCGGATCGCCGCGGTGAACGCTGCCGTCGGCAAGGTCGGTGACGTCGATGCAAACCAGGTCCATCGAAATGCGGCCGACGATCGGGCAGCGCCTTCCGGCGACGAGTGCTGTGCCGCCGGGCCGCTCATCGGTGCCGCCACTCGCGCGCAGGAGTCCGTCGGCATAGCCCAATGCCACGACCGCAATCCGGGAAGGCCGTTTCGCCGTCCAAGTTGCGTCATAGCCGACGGTATCGTCGCGGGCGACGCTGCGAAGCTGCAAGATGCGCCCGGTCAGTTCGACCACGCTTTTCATCGGATTGGGCCGGCCCGGAGTGGGATTGACGCCATAGAGCGCCGCACCGGGCCGCGCCAGATCGAAATGCCCCGCATCGCCGAGAAAAAGGCCCGAGGAATTGACCAATGAGGCCGGGACGCCGGGATAGAGCGTATGCAACTCGCGAAACAGCGAAATTTGCTTGGCATTGAGCGGATGATCGGGCGTTTGCGCGCAAGCGAGATGGCTCATCAACAAGGCAATGCCGTGGTTCTCGGTGTGCGCGCGCGGCGCCAGCGCCACGGCCTCGTCGGGCGTAATGCCGAGCCGCCGCATGCCGGTATCGACCTGCAGCGCCGCGCCGCCCTGCCAGGAGTGCGCCGCGACGAAGGCGTCCCATTCCGCCAGTTCGGTGGTCGAATTGATCACCGGCCGCGCGTTGATGTCGATAAAGCCTTCGCCCCAATCGGGGGTGAAGCCGTCGAGGACGTAGATCGCGGCTTCGGGCGCGCGCGAACGCACCGCGCGCGCTTCGGCCAAGTCGGCGACAAAGAAAGTCTTGCAGCCGATCCGCGCCAGCGCGGTCGTCACCTGCTGCAGCCCAAGCCCGTAGGCGTTGGCTTTCACCACGGCGGCGCACTCGGCGGTCAGAAGCCGTTGCGCCAAGGCACGCCAATTCTCCTCGATCGCCGCGAGGTCGACGGTCAAGATACTGCCGGTCTCCGGCGCTGCCGGAGCGGCAATTGCCGGGGAAAGCCGTTGTGCTCGTGCCAAACCCGCTTCCATAGCCGCCATATGCCGGGCGTTGCGGTGGCCTGTAAAGCGGGCCGCAAAAGGCGCCTAAAATTCAGGCCGGTGCGCCGTATCGAGATTGGCAAAGCGCGTCACCGCGGCGTCGAACTGTAAGTCGACCATGCCCGTGGGGCCGTGACGTTGCTTGCCGATAATCACTTCAGCTTTGCCTTCGACGCGGTTGCCTTCGGCGAGCCACTCGTCGAATTTCTCGCGGTTCGATTCCAGCGGCTTGCGCATCTGGTGATAATATTCCTCGCGAAACACGAACAGCACGACGTCGGCGTCCTGCTCGATCGAGCCTGACTCGCGCAAATCCGACAATTGCGGCCGCTTGTCGTCGCGCGATTCCACCTGACGCGACAATTGCGACAACGCGAGAATCGGAATGTTGAGCTCCTTGGCCAGCGCCTTGAGCCGCGTGGTGATCTCGGTGACTTCCTGGACGCGATTTTCGCTGGAGCGCCGGCTCGTGCCCTGCAGAAGCTGGATGTAGTCTATCACCAGAAGATCGAGCCCGCGCTGGCGCTTCAGCCGGCGTGCCCGCGCCGCCAATTGACCGATCGAGAGCCCGCCGGTCTCGTCGACATAGAACGGCAGGTTCTGCAGTTCGACCGAGATGTCCTTGATCGTCTCGAAGTCGCCTTCATCGATGCCGCCGCGGCGGATTTTGTTCGACGGAATGCCGGTCTGTTCGGAAATGATGCGGGTGGCGAGCTGTTCGGCCGACATTTCCAGCGAGAAGAAGCCGACGATGCCGCCGTTGACGGTGGCCGTGTGGCCGTCGGCGCGGACCTCGCCTTGCCAGGCCTTGGCGACATTGTAGGCGATATTGGTGGCGAGCGCGGTTTTGCCCATGCCGGGCCGGCCGGCGAGAATGATCAAGTCGGAAGGCTGCAGCCCGCCCATCCGGCTGTCGAGGTCGGTCAGGCCGGTTGCCAGGCCGGACAGGCTGCCGTCGCGCTGATAGGCGCGGGCCGCCATGTCGACCGCGGTCGTCAATGCTTGGGCGAAGCGTTGGAAACCGGTGTCGTAGCGCCCGGTCTCGGCGATCTCATAAAGTCTGCGCTCGGCGTCCTCGATATGGCTGATCGGCGTCGAATCGACGGGTGCGTCATACGCCAGATTGACCATGTCCTCGCCGATCGCGATCAGATCGCGGCGCAGCGAGAGATCGTAGACCGTGCGGCCATAATCCTGGGCATTAATGATCGTCGTCGCCTCGGCGGCGAGCCGCGCCAGGTATTGGTTGACCGACAGGCCGGCAATGTCGGCGTCGGCGGGCAGGAAAGTCTTCAACGTGACCGGGGTCGCAGTCTTGCCGGCGCGAATGAGCCCGCCGGTGAGCTCGAAAATGCGCTGATGGATCGGCTCGAAGAAATGCTTGGGCTCAAGGAAGTCGGAGACGCGATAGAACGCCTCATTATTGACGAGGATGGCTCCGAGCAGCGCCTGCTCGGCCTCGATATTGTGCGGCGCCGTGCGATAGGTCGGCTCCGGCGGCGGTTGCTTGCGTGCGGTCGAATTGAATACCGGCATGATTGCTCAGAGGAATCACAGGCTGTGGCCGTTTTGCGGCAGTGGCCGCAATACGGCGCGTTTCGGGTCGGAACTCAAACTTGGCGGATAACTCAGGGAACAGCAGGCGTTTCGCCCATTCGCGAGCGCCGTGCCGCGACGAATGCTCGTCGATAGTCGACCGGCGGCGCGATGGGAAATCCTCATTGCGGCTTTCCCCGTTACCCACCGCAAGCGGTGCGCAAAATCCAATCCGCTTGACGGGAAGCTTTTCGCCGCGTCACCGCGGCGAGCTATTCGCCGGCGAGTCGCAGCGGCGCCATGTAACCGGATTCGACGCCGCGCAGCCGCGCCTCCTCCCGGGCGATGTAATCGCGGGTCGCCGGGATCAGGCCCTTGCGCTTGGCGATCTGGATTTGGAAGACGACCATGTCGCCGGCGCGGAACGCCATCTCGGAGGACGCGAGGTAGAATTCCCACATCCTCACGAAACGCTGATCGTAGAGCCGCAGCACTTCGTCGCGGTGGGCGAGAAAGCGTTCGCGCCATGCCTTCAGCGTTTCGGCATAATGCAACTGCAGAACTTCGACGTCGCTGACCATGAGCTGTGCGTGCTCGATCGCCGGCAATACCTCGGACAATGCCGGAATATAGCCGCCAGGGAAGATATATTTCGCGATCCAGGGATTGGTGATGCTGGGCGGGCTCGATCGTCCGATGGTATGCAGGACCATGACGCCGTCGTCGGCCAACAGCTTGGCGCATTTGCGGAAGTAGGTGTCGTAGAAGCCGACGCCGACGTGCTCGAACATGCCGACCGAAACGATGCGATCGAAGCTGCCCTCGACGTCGCGATAATCGATGAGGCGGAACGCGGTATCGCGGGTGTGTCCGCGCTCGATGGCGCGCGCTTGGGCGCGCTGGAATTGCTCCTGCGACAGGGTGATGCCCGTCACCTGCGCGCCGGCGATTTCGGCGAGGTACAATGCGAGCCCGCCCCAGCCGCAGCCGATATCGAGGACTTGCGCGCCGGGCCTTAGGCGCAGCTTGGCCGCCAGATGCCGCTTCTTCGCCAGCTGAGCGTCGTCGAGCGAAACATCCGGCGACTTCGAAATAGGCGCAGCTATATTGCTGGTCGCCGTCGAGGAAGAGCGAATAAAGCCGGCCGTCGAGATCGTAATGATGCGCGACATTATGGCGCGCACGGCCGCGCCAGTTGAATTGCTGCAGGCGGCGGAGCACGTAACGCACGAGCCTCGGCAACGCCCAGTTCGGCGAAGCCAAAGGCTCCTGGCCGAGAAGGACTTCGAGAACGTCGGCAATCGAGCCGCGCTCGACCACCAGCGAGCCGTCCATATAAGCCTCCCCAAGCTTAAGCTCGGGGTCGAGTAAGACGGCGCGTTGGGCTTTTGCCGAAGTAAAGCGCACCGCGAGCGCTTGCCCGCTGCCGTCGCCGAAGCTGTAAGTCGATCCGCTTGCCGTGGTGATCGTAATTGACCCACGGCGAATGTATCGACGCAGCAATATCAACAGCAACCGATCCACAGCCCGTCCCACCCACTCTACAGGGCCCTGACCACAGCCTGCGACGATTGGCGTTTATTCGCCGCGGCGGCCCTTTGGCCGCTTCATCAGCCGGTTGCGCGGGCGTCGTCTTCTTGCCGCCGTTATTAAAACAAAATCCTCCGCAACCAGCAATGCTTGAGAGGCGTTGCTGGGCTCCGGTCAAAGCGGGGATAAGCCCGGTAGCCGACACTCGTATTCCTGTGCCGATGGGGTAAGTATGCTCGCCAAGCCGACAAGACTTGAGGGGATCAGCGTGTTGCGGGGATTACCGGTTAAGTTCGTGCTTTTTGCGGGCCTGACGCCGGCTCTGCTGCCGGCCGCGGCGCGGGCTCAGGTCAATATCGACGCGGGCAAAAGCGCGTCGGAGATTTACGCCAGCGATTGCGCCACCTGCCATAAGACCCCGCAGAGGTCTGGCCGCCGGCAAGAACAGCCTGATGCTGTCGAGCTTCTTGCGGGAGCATTACACCGCGAGTCCCGACCAGGCCTCGGCGCTGGCGGCTTATGTCCTCGGCGCCGGCGGTGCCGCGCCGGCGCCAAAGTCAAAGCCTGATGTGGAGCACGCCAGGGCCGAAGAGCCCAGAAGCACGGAATCCAAGCCTGGGGAGCCCAAGCCCGGGGAGCCCAAGACCGCGGAGGCTAGGACAAGCGAGGCTAAGCCGGGGCAGCCGAAAACCGCGGCCCATCCGGTCCGCGCGGCGGCCAAACCCGAAGAAAAGCGGGCCAAGGACGAAGAGGCAAATCAGGAGCAGCATCCGGCGCCGGCAGCCACGGAACAACGTGCGGCGAAAACGGCGAGCCGGGAGGACAATCACGAGCCTGAAGAGGCGGCTCCCGCCGCCCGCGAACCGGCGGCTGTATCGGCTGCGCCAGCTGCCCAAGTAGCGCCCCAAGAGGCGCCGGCGACTGCGGCGGTCCACAGTGCCGCTTCAACTGCCACGGCCAGTGCCGCGACCGGAGATGGTACCCGGACCGACCTGCCGAGCCTGGAGCTTGGCTCAAGCCTGAACGCAAAGCCGCCGGCGGAGGATCAACCCAGCGTGGCCGCCAGGGTGCCACGGGACAACATTCCGGACTGAGGTCCGGCCGCAGAGCCCGTTCAGCTTTTGCCGTCAGTCTTCTTGCCGGTCGCCGGCGCCTCAGCGGTCCCGGTCGCTTCGGCGCTGTCGTCCGCTTCCGCCGTTTCGCCGGCGCCCGGTTCGAAGAATTGCTCGGCGGCAATCGCCGCCGCTTCCGCTTCGGTCGGTTCGCGCAATTGCGTCACATCCTCGCCGCGGGCAATGCGCGCCGCCTCGTCCTCGCTTCTGGCGACGATAACGGTGATCGAGGTTTCCACGTCCGGATGCAGCGCGAGCGGCACTTTGTGCTGGCCGATGGTCTTGATCGGCGTATTCAGCGCGATCTGATTGCGGTTCACCTTGAAGCCGGCCTCGCCGACGATGGCGATGAGGTCGCGCGGCGACACCGAGCCGAACAGCTGCCCGGCTTCCGAGGCCTGCCGCAACACGATGAAGCTCTTGCCGTCGAGCTTATCGGCGACTTGAGAGGCTTCGCTTTTGAGCACCAGCGAGCGCGCTTCGAGATCGCTCTTCATCGTTTCAAAGCGCGTGCGGTTTTCCGCCGTGGCGCGCAGCGCCTTGCCGCGCGGCAACAGAAAATTGCGGGCGAAGCCGTCCTTGACGCGGACGACGTCGCCCATCTGGCCGAGTCTGGCCACGCGTTCGAGCAGGATCACTTCCATGGCGACCCTCCTTAGCGGATCACGTAGGGCAGGAGGCCGAGAAACCGCGCGCGCTTGATCGCCTGCGCAAGCTCGCGCTGCTTCTTCGCCGAAACCGCGGTAATTCGGCTCGGTACGATCTTGCCGCGCTCGGAAACGAAGCGCTGCAACAGCTTGACGTCCTTGTAGTCGATCTTGGGCGCGTTGGCGCCCGAGAACGGGCAGCTCTTGCGGCGACGGAAGAAGGGGCGGCGGCCGCCGCCTTGCGGTGACATGGCCATGCTCAATCCTCCACCGGCGGTGTATCGGATCGATTCCTCGGCAGCCTTCGCGCGGACGCCGCTCGCGCGGACGGTCGCCGCGATCAAATCGGTCGCCGCGGTCAAATCGGTCGCCGCGGTCAAACCGGTCGCCCCGGCGGTCGTCACGGTCGCGATCGCGCTCGACGCGGCGCATCATGGCCGACGGGCCTTCCTCAAGTGCTTCGACCCGGACGGTGAGATAGCGCAGCACGTCCTCGTTGAGGCGCTCGAGCCGCTCGATCTCGTTGATGGCCGGCGGCGGCGCATCGAGATCCAGCAGTGTAAAATGCGCCTTGCGGTTCTTGCGCAGGCGATAGGAAAGCGATTTCACGCCCCAATATTCGGTCTTTTTGATCGAACCGCCCAGGCCTTCGATGACGCCCTTCAATTGTGCGGTCAATTCCTCGACCTGCTGCGCGCTGGCGTCCTGGCGCGCAAGATAGACGTGTTCGTAGAGCGGCATAGCTGCCCTTTCCTCGTTTGCCATGCTCGACCCTGGCGCGAAGCCCCTCGAACCCTTCGGGAAAGGCTCGAATGCTCTGAAGGCGGGAACACCGGACGCCGGACCTCATCGAGGCCCTACCGCGCCTCGATACGAGGCACGGCCGTCCGTTCAGCCCCCGGCCGGGGTCGAGCGGAAGGCGGCCTTATACGCGGCAGGCCCGAAAATGCAAGATCGGCGAGATTAGCGGTCGATCAGGGGAGAGGACTTCGGTGGTCGCCATGCTGGATCAACTCCGCAAGCCGCACCGCAAGTGTGACGCCCTCGCGAAGCCGCCTGGCGTCTGCCCCGCCGGGCGCCGCCCCCCCTCGCAGTCTCTTCATCCCCGTCAGCAGGGCTTCCAGATTTTGCTCGAGGAGCCGCTGTCGAAAAGCCGGGTCCAGGCGTGCCCGCGTCAGATCGGCGTCGGTGACCGGCGAGAAAGGGCTCATCAAAAGGCGCTCGTGAGGGTCTGCGTGGCAGAGATCAGCAATACGGCATATTACCGAGCTGCGGTTGTTGTTTTATTACGCCGGTCCGTTCCTTGACATGTTCGCCGTCCCGGTATCTTTCGCCACCTTCGCGATGACGCGTTTTAAGCGGGTATTAAGCATATGGCGGCGGCGTTTGTTTTTCCCGGCCAGGGCAGTCAGGCCGTCGGCATGGGCAAGAGTCTCGCCGACGCTTTTCCGCAGGCGCGCCGGGTTTTCGATGAGGTCGATGCCGCGCTGGGCGAAAAGCTCAGCGATGTCATCTGGAACGGGCCGGCCGATACGCTGACGCTCACGGAGAATGCGCAGCCGGCGCTGATGGCAGTCTCGCTCGCCGCGATGGCGGTTTTGGAGACCGAGGCCGGGGTCGATCTCAAGCGCGATGCCGCCTTTGTCGCCGGACACTCGCTCGGCGAATATTCCGCGCTGGCCGCCGCCGGCGCTCTTTCGATCGCCGATGCGGCGCGGCTGTTGCGAATCCGCGGCCGGGCCATGCAGAAGGCCGTTCCGGTCGGCGCCGGGGCCATGGCGGCGATGATCGGCATCGAACTTGGCGACGTCAAAGCGGTGGTATCCGAGGTGGCAAATATCGGTGTCTGCGCCGCCGCCAACGACAATGGCGGCGGCCAGGTCGTGATCTCGGGTGCGAAGGCCGCGGTCGAGCAGGCTGTGGAGCTCGCCAAAGCGCGCGGCGTGAAACGGGCGATGATGCTTCCGGTCTCCGCTCCCTTCCACTGTCCCCTGATGCAGCCGGCGGCGGATGCGATGGCCGAGGCTTTGGCCAAGGTTCCGGTCAAGCCGCCCGTGGTTCCGCTCGTCGCCAATGTGCGGGCGCGGCCGATCAGCGAGCCATCGGAGATCGTGCGGTCCCTGGTCGAACAGGTCACCGGCACGGTGCGCTGGCGGGAGTCCGTTCTTTTCATGGCGCAGTCGGGCGTGACGGCTTTCTATGAAGTCGGTGCCGGCAAAGTGCTGACCGGCCTGATTAAGCGTATTGCGGAAACGGCGACGGCCTCCGCCATCGGCACCCCCGAGGATGTCGCGCGGTTCAAGGCGGCGCGTGGCTGAGCTATAGCTTGAGGCTGGAGATCGCATGTTCGAGCTGACCGGAAAGAACGCTCTGGTGACCGGAGCCACCGGCCCTATCGGCGGCACCATCGCCCGCACGCTGCATGCTCAGGGCGCCACAGTCGCTATTTCCGGCACGCGGCGGGAAGTCCTCGATCAATTGGCCGCCGAGCTTGGCGGACGCGTGCATGTCATGCCCTGCAATCTCGCCGACCCGGCGGAGACGGAAGCGCTGGTGCCGCGCGCCGAGGAGGCCATGGGACAGCTCGACGTTCTCGTCGCCAATGCCGGCGTGACCAGAGATAACCTTCTGGTGCAATTGCGCGACGAAGATTGGGACCAGGTCATCGCCGTCAATCTGTCGGCGACGTTCCGTCTTTCGCGCGCCGCGGTGCGCGGCATGATGCGCCGCCGCTTCGGCCGCGTGATCGCCATCACCTCGGTGGTGGGAACTACCGGCAATCCCGGACAGTCCAATTATGTTGCCGCCAAAGCGGGCATCACCGGCATGATCAAGGCGATGGCGCAGGAATATGCCAAACGCGGCGTGACCGCGAATTGCGTGGCGCCGGGCTTTATCGTCACCCCGATGACGCAGAAGCTCAACGACAAGCAGCGTGAAACGATTCTCGGGAAAATTCCCGCCGAGCCGCGCCGGGACCACCGAAGAAGTCGCGGCGGCCGTGGCGTTTCTCGCTTCGAACGAGGCGGCCTATGTGACTGGACAGACATTGCATGTGAATGGCGGAATGGCCATGATTTGATGCGGCAAGGCCGGCCGCGGCGGCATGCGCCCGCGCTGGTCAACGCATTTGAAGTGTGGTAACCGAACCGAAATTGGGCTGGGGAGCCGGAATGCCGGAGCGCGGGGCGAGATGTCCGCCTCTGATCGGTGTCGACCCGAACGGACTTGCCGATCCCCGTCGGCAAGTTCAATGAAGAACTTGGTCAGCGAAGAACTTGGTCAGCGAAGAACTTGGACCGGATCAAATAGGCCGCTTGGGTCGCGTTGAAAGATGAGGTCGGAACGATGAGTGATATTGGCGAGCGGGTGAAAAAAATCGTCGTGGAGCATCTCGGCGTCGAGCCTGACAAGGTCACCGACAACGCCAGTTTCATCGACGATCTCGGCGCCGACAGCCTCGACACGGTCGAGCTCGTCATGGCCTTCGAGGAAGAATTCGGTTGCGAAATTCCCGATGATGCGGCCGAGACCATTCTGACGGTCGGCGACGCCATCAAATTTCTCGAAAAGAACGCGAAGAGCTGACCGGCGGCGACGCCCGGCAGCTATTGCATGTATTGCGAGCGCTGCGAGAACTGCACATTTTTACCTGCGGACCGATGGCGGTCGGTCAAGATCTTCGGGCCTAGCGCGGCCCGGGATACGTGCCATTGCCGGGAGCGTTCTTGATGCGGCGGGTCGTCGTCACAGGGCTTGGATTGGTGACGCCGCTAGGCTGCGGCGTTGAACAGACTTGGCGGCGGCTGCTCGGCAGCGAGAGTGGCATCAAGCGCATCGAAAAATTCGAAGTCGCGGATCTGACCTGCAGGATTGCCGGCCAAGTGCCGCGCGGCGACGGCTCGGCCGGCAGTTTCAATGCCGACGCCTGGATGGAGCCGAAAGAGCAGCGCAAGGTCGATGACTTCATCATCTTTGCCATGGCTGCAGCGACCCAAGCGCTCAACGATGCCGACTGGCATCCGCGCGAATACGACGATCAGGTTGTCAGCGGCGTCCTCATCGGTTCCGGGATCGGCGGCGTCGAAGGCATTGCCGAGACGGCGCTGGTGTTGCGCGACCGCGGTCCGCGCCGGGTGTCGCCGTTCTTCATCCCTGGACGGCTCATCAACCTCGCGTCGGGCTATGTCTCGATTGCGCATGGGCTGAAAGGACCTAATCACGCCGTGGTGACCGCCTGCTCGACCGGCGCGCACGCCATCGGCGACGCCGGGCGGCTGATCGCGCTCGGCGACGCGGATGTCATGGTTGCGGGCGGCACGGAATCGCCGGTCAACCGCATTTCGCTGGCAGGCTTCGCCGCCTGCCGGGCGCTTTCGACGGGATTCAACGATACGCCCGAGCGCGCCTCGCGACCGTATGATCGCGACCGCGATGGCTTCGTCATGGGCGAGGGTGCCGGCGCCGTGGTGCTCGAGGAATATGAGCACGCCAAGCGCCGCGGCGCGCGCATCTATGCCGAGCTCATCGGCTACGGATTGTCCGGCGATGCCTATCATATCACGGCGCCGGCCGAGGACGGCGACGGCGCATTTCGCTGCATGACCGCCGCCACCCGCCGCGCCGGCGTTTCCGCCGACGACATCGACTATATCAACGCGCACGGCACGTCGACGCCGCTCGGCGACGAAATCGAACTCAAGGCCGTCGAGCGATTGGTCGGCAATGCCGCCGGGCGCATCGCCATGTCCTCGACCAAGTCCTCGATCGGGCATTTGCTCGGCGCCGCCGGTGCGGTCGAGGCGATTTTCTGCTTGCTCGCGATGCGCGACCAAATACTGCCGCCCACCATCAATCTGGATAATCCGTCGGTCGCCACCGCGATCGACTTGGTGCCGCACAAGGCGCAAAAGCGCACGGTCAACGTCGTGCTGTCGAATTCGTTCGGCTTTGGCGGCACCAACGCTTCGCTGGTCTTCCGCAAGGTGGCGCAATAGTGCGCTCCATCGTCCTTTCGCCTTATTTGCTCCGCACTCCGCTGCGATCCACTGACGGTCGCGCTCATGGTCGCGACCAGGACTTCAGCGGTTTGGATCTGGGGGCGCCGCTGGCGCTCGAGGCCGACCTCTATTCAAGGCCGATCATGCAATTTGCACATGCGGAGATGCGGCCGTGACAGCCTCTGACGCACCGCCTGGCGGCGACGATAAGGCTGCGCCGAAACCGCAACCGGCAGCAGTGGCGCGTCCGACAACCCCGCCGGCCGGCTCGCCGCCGCCGCCGCGGTCTATCGCCGAAACTCTGCTCGGGCCTCGGGCGGCTGCTCAATCGCCACCACAAGCCTCGGCGCCGAAACCGGCACCGCCGCCCCGCAAGCCGCCAGCCGGCGGCGAGCGACCGGGGAATGGCACCGGCGCGGCTGCGCCGCGCTCGGGCGCCGCCGATCCAAAGCGGATTGTGCCGCGCAGCGCGCGCCATGCGATCGAGCCGGACACGGTGGAAATGCCGACCAGGCGCTCCGCAACCGCTCGCCATCCGCTTGTCGTCATCGGCAATGCCGTCATCAGCATTTTTGTGCTGGTCGCGGTTTTGGCCGGCATCGTGCTGTTTGTCGGCAAACAGCGCTTCGACGAGCCGGGACCGCTGGCGGCGGACCGTGTCGTCAACATTCCGCACGGTTCCGGCATCCGCGATATCGCCGACGTTCTGACGCGCGAAGGCGTCATCGACCAGCCCTGGGTTTTCATCGGCGGCGTAATGGTTCTCAAGGCACGCGAGGGTCTCAAGGCCGGTGAATACGAGTTTCGCGCCCATTCCAGCCTGAGCGATGTTGTCGCCACCATCACCGAAGGCAAAGTGGTGGCGCACCAGATCAGTATTCCGGAAGGCCTCACGTCCCAGCAGATCGTGACACGGCTGCTGGCTGACGATGTGCTGACCGGCGACGTCAAGGAAATACCGCCTGAAGGGAGTCTGTTGCCGGATACCTATAATTTCACGCGCGGCATTACGCGCGAGCAAATGATCCATCGTATGCAGGAGGCCCAGCAACGCGTCGTCCAGGAGATCTGGGAGCATCGTTCCCCCGATCTGCCGCTGAAGACGCCCGAGCAGCTCGTCACGCTTGCGTCGCTGGTCGAAAAGGAAACCGGAAAGGCCGACGAGCGCACGCGCGTGGCCGCTGTCTTCGTCAACCGGCTCAAGCAGAATATGCGGCTGCAGTCGGATCCGACCATCATCTACGGGCTCGTGGGCGGCAAAGGCACGCTCGGTCGCCCGATTATGAAGAGCGAGATCGCGCAGCCGACGCCGTACAACACTTATGTCATCAACGGCCTGCCGCCCGGTCCAATCACCAATCCGGGACGCGCGTCGCTCGAAGCGGCGGCAAATCCGGCGCGCACGCGCGAGCTCTATTTCGTCGCCGACGGCACTGGCGGCCATGTCTTCGCCGAAACCTACGAGCAGCAGCAGCACAATGTGGCCCGGCTGCGCACGATGCAGACGGATCAAAATCAGCAGGATCAGGTTCCGATCGAGGACCAGATGAATACGCCGCCTCCGGGGCAGGCCACCGCGGCGTCGTCGACGACGCCGCAACCGGCGGCGGCATCGCTGCCACTGCGCGGCACGGCAAAGCCGCGCACCCCCGCCAGCCATTGAGCGCGGCCGCACGGGCCCGTCGGGCGGCAGTTACGCCGGCACGCCCGAACTTGTGACGGCACTCCGCCGCCGGTAAGTTCGGTCCGATTCTTTTGTTATTTTCGCCCGGGGATCGCAATCGATGGCCCTTTCCAGCATGACCGGATTCGCCCGCGGCCATGGCGTGAGCGGTCCGTATGGCTGGGCCTGGGAGATCAAATCGGTCAACGGCAAGGGGCTCGATCTGCGGCTGCGCCTGCCGCCCGGCTGGGATGCGATCGAAGTGCCGGTGCGGGCGCGGGCCGCCGAGGCGCTGACGCGGGGCTCGGTTCAAGCCAACCTGACCATCGAACGCAGCGGCGCTCAGCCCGCGGTTCGCGTCAATGCCGCGGTGCTCGACGCGATCTTGGCGACGATGCGACAGATCGCGCCGAAGATCGAGGCGGCGCCGCCATCCCTCGACGGTTTGCTGGCGCTTAAAGGCGTCATCGAAATTTCCGAATCCGAGGAGAGCGAGGGCGAGCGGCGCAGCGCGGAAAGCGCGGTCATCGATGGATTTGCCGGGGTGATTGGCGCACTGGGCGAAATGCGCCGTCACGAGGGCGAGGCGCTCGGCCGCGTGCTCGCGGCGCGCTTGAGCGAGATTGCCGCGCTGGCGGAGCGTGCCGAGCGCGCACCCGGCCGACAGCCGGAAGCCGTTCGGGCGCGGCTCGCCGAGCAGATCGCGACGCTGCTCGAGCAATCGGAGCGTTTCGATCCCGACCGCCTGCATCAAGAGGCGATCATGATCGCCAGCAAGGCCGACGTTCGCGAGGAACTCGACCGCCTCGCCGCGCACGTGGCCCAGGCGCAGCATTTGATCGGGCAGGGCGGCTCGATCGGCCGCCGGCTCGACTTCCTCGCCCAGGAGCTCAATCGCGAAGCCAACACGCTGTGCGCCAAAGCCAACGATCTCGAACTCACCAATATCGGACTTGAGCTCAAAGCCGCGGTCGAGCAATTCCGCGAGCAGGTGCAGAACGTGGAATAGACCGGCTTGGCGGAAGACAGATGGCGCGCGCAAAGCAAAATCGAAAGCCGGGTCGCAAGACCGTAGCCCGCCGCGGCTTGATGTTCGTGCTATCCTCGCCGTCAGGCGCCGGCAAGACTACGTTGTCCCGAATGCTGTTGCGATCCGATCGACGCATCACACTGTCGGTCTCGGTGACGACGCGCCCGAAACGCCCGGGCGAAACCGACGGACGGGATTATCATTTCATCGACCGCCATCGGTTCGACGCCATGGTCAGGAAGGGCGAGCTATTGGAATGGGCCGAAGTGTTCGGCCACTGCTATGGCACGCCGCGCCGGCCGGTGATCGAAGCGCTGCGCGGCGGCCGCGACGTCTTGTTCGATATCGATTGGCAGGGCACGCAGCAGCTTCGCGAAAAAGCGCGCGACGATCTCGTCAGCGTGTTCATTCTGCCGCCGACCGTTGCCGAGCTGGGGCGCCGCCTCAAGCGCCGCGCTCAGGACAGCACCACCGTCATCCACGCGCGCATGGCGAAGGCCGCCGGCGAAATGAGCCACTGGCCGGAATACGATTATGTCATCGTCAACCGCGACAAGGCCGAAGCCTTTGCCGAGGTGCGCGCAATCCTGGCCGCGGAACGGCTCAAGCGCGAACGGCAGATCGGGTTGTCCGACTTCGTGCGCGCGTTGCAGGCAAAACTTTAAGCTACGCCTTCGGTCGTCAGCACGGTCCGGCCGACGACGCGTCCGGCCCGCAGATCCTCAAGGGCCGCTTGCGCCTGACCGAGCGGACGCTCATGGGTCGGAATCGTGTGCAATTTGCCGCCGCGCGCCAGGTCGATCAGTTCACGCGCTTCGGCGAGCGTGCCGGTCAGTGTGCCTTCGATGGTCATGGCTTTGATGGCGATCATGGCGGCGGCAATCGAGAAGGTGCCACCGAGCAGCCCGGTGACGACAACCTTGCCGCCGCGGCCGAGTACGCCGGTCGCAAATTGCAGGGATTTGTCCGAGCCGACGAAATCGCACGCCGCCATGCACGCCGCCGGTCGCCTTCACGATGTCGCGGCGCGCCTGCGGATCGGACGGATCGAACGCTTGCGCCGCGCCGGCGGCGAGCGCTGCGTCGCGTTTGGCCGCATCGATGTCGGCGACGAACGGCGGCTCGCGCAACAGCGCCTGCGCGATCGCCAAACCCATCATGCCGACGCCGCCCATGCCGACGAGCAGCACCGGTCCGCGCAGGGCCCGATCGCCGAGATGGCGAAGCGCCGAAAAAGCCGTCAGGCCGGAGCACATCAGAGGACCGGCAAAGTCGGGCGACAGCGGCGCATAGTCGATCAGATAGCGCGGATGCGGCACCAGCACGTGGGTGGCATAGCCGCCGTCTACGGCAATACCGAGATGCCGATGCGACGAGCACAGATTCTCCTCGCCGGCGCGGCAGGCCGCGCAGGTGCCGCAGCCGATCCAGGGATAGACCGCGATGCGATGTCCGACCGCTGCGCCTTCGGCCGCCGGTCCCGCCGCCGCGATGACGCCGGCGATCTCGTGGCCGAGCGTGAAGGGCAGGGAACGGTCTTTGGTGATGTCGAGCCGCCTGTCGCCGCCCAACGAGAAATAGCCGTCCTGGAGATGCAGGTCCGAGTGGCAGACCCCGCAACATTCGACGCGCACCAGAACTTCGGTTCCGCGCGGCGCCGGAAGATCGGCGAGCGTCTCGCACAGTGGTTCGCCGTAGCGACGAGCGATTGACGATGGAATTTGGTCATGCGGTCGGTCTCTCCAAAAGGAGCCCATCATGCCCCATGAGAAGGGTTGGCGGCGAGAGCCTGCGCCAGGGCAACAAAGCCGGCAACGGAAATATCCTCGGCGCGCGCCGTCGGGTCGAGCCCGGCTTGGGCGATAAGTCCGGCGGCATCCGCCCCGAGCGGCCGCAGGCTCTGGCGCAGCATTTTGCGCCGTTGGCCGAACGCGGCCTGCGTGACCCGCTCGAGGAGCTTGCGCTCGCACGGCAGCGGCGCCGCCCGCGGCACTATTCGGATGATTGAGGATGTGACCTTCGGCGGCGGTACGAAGGCTGCCGCGTTCACGTCGAATACGATCCGGGCTTCGCAGCGCCATTGCACGAGAACCGACAGCCTGCCGTAGCTCTTCGAACCGGGCGACGCGACGATGCGCTCGGCGACCTCGCGCTGGAACATCAGCACGGCGGCGTCGTACCACGGCGGCCAGGGCTCGATGCTGAGCCAGCCGATAAGCAGCGCGGTGGCGACGTTGTAGGGCAGGTTGGCGACGATCCGCACCGGAGCGGACGGCAGATGCGGCCTCGGATCGAAGGTCAGCGCGTCAGCCGCGACGATGTCGAGCCGGCCGGGATAATGCGCCGCAATCTCCTCCAAAGCGGCGATCGCTCGTTTGGTCCCGCTCGACCGCGATGACCTTGGCGGCGCCGAGCGCCAACAGCGCGCGAGTCAGTCCACCCGGCCCGGCTCCGATTTCGAGCACGCTCACTCCCGCGAGCGATCCCGCCGCGCGAGCGATGCGCGATGCCAGATTGAGATCGAAGAGGAAATTCTGTCCCAGCGACTTCTTGGCGACGAGACCGTGGCGCCGGATCACCTCGCGCAACGGCGGCAGCGCTGTCGAGCGCGTCGCTCACGAGGCGGCGAGCGGGACCGGGCGATGAGCCGGCGCAGCCGATCCGGCGAGCCGCGCCGCCAGCCGCAGTGCGGCGATCAGACTGGTCGGATCGGCGGCGCCGGTGCCGGCGATGTCGAACGCGGTGCCGTGATCCGGCGAGGTGCGGACGAAGGGCAGCCCAAGCGTGACGTTGACGGCATGATCGAAGGCGAGTGTCTTGATTGGGATCAGCGCTTGGTCGTGATACATGCACAGCGCCGCGTCGTAACTCGCGCGCGCCTTCGCATGAAACATCGAATCCGCCGGCAGCGGACCTCTGGCATCGACGCCCTCGGCGATCAGCCGCGCCACAGCCGGCGCCACAATGGTTCGGTCCTCTTCGCCAAGGGTGCCTTCCTCGCCGGCATGGGGATTGAGTCCGGCAATCGCCAAGCGGGGCGCTTTGAGTTTGAACCGGGTGACCAGGTCGCGCGCGACAATGCGTCCGGTTTCGACGATCAGTTCCGTCGAAAGTTGCGAGAAGATTTCGCGCAGCGGCAGGTGGATCGTGACCGGTACGACCGCAAGCTCCGGCGACCATAACATCATGACTGGCCGGAACGACTTCCCAGTTGCCTCCCGCACCAGAGCGGCCAGGAATTCGGTATGGCCGGGCTCGGCAAAGCCCCAATTGTAAAGCACGTTCTTGGCGACCGGATTGGTGACGACGGCTGTTGCCGCCCCGGCCATCACGTCGGCGACGGCGCGACGGATCGAAGCGACGGCGGCCGGCGCGCTGGTACGGTCCGGCCGGCCCGGTTCCGCGGTGACGGCCATGTCGAGCGGCAGTACCGGCAGCGCCGAATGAAACGCCGCCGCAGCCGACGTCTGGCGACACGGCCGTGACCGGCACGTCGAGCTTAAGCGTCTCGGCCCGCCGGCGCAGGAAGGCCGGGTCGGCGACGATATAGAACGGCGGCAGGTCGAGCTCGGCCCGCCGGCGCCAAATGGCGAGCGCGAGATCGGGCCCGATGCCGGCGGGCTCGCCGAGCGTTAATGCGAGTGGCTGCATGATTTTGGGCTGCACGATTTTGGGCTGCACGATCCCGCATCCATTTATACGACCCGAAAAATCGCCGTTCTCAAGCACGCCCGCGGGCAGGCGGCGGGCGTCCAGAAGCTACTTCGCTTAATGACTACTTGTATTCGATCATCGCCTGGCGCCGCAAATCGGCCAGGTAGCGTTTGGCCTGAGCGCCGAACTTTTTCTCGAACATCTCATCATGCAATTTTCGAGCTTCCGGCGTATCGGTGGTCGATTCCTTTTTGGAGCACACTGCGAACATCTGGATTCCCTCGCTGGTCTGCTCGGGCGGCGTCAGGTGGCCGAGTTCGGTGTTGTCGAGGATGTTGCGCAGCTCTTGCGGCAAATCCGCCGACGATTTGTATACGACATCGCGCACCGCCACTTCCGGCAGCCCCTGCGCAAAGGCGACGCCGGAATCGCAATTCGAAAAGCGCCCGCGCAGCAGCTCGGCATCGTGTTTGCGAGCCTGGTAGACGGCGTCCGGCGCGCCGCGCGGCACCACCATGAGGATCGGGCGCAGCGTGTACTCGTATCCCACATCAGTCGTTTGACCGTGCAATTTCAGTTCGGCTTCGACATCGGTATCCGGAATTTCCAGGCTCACTTTGTACCGGCCGCGCACAAGACTGGTCCAGGCTATCTGCGCCTTGAGCTGCAATTTGAGGGTCTCGGCACTGGCGCCCCCGTTTGCCAACATCTGCGTGAGCTTTTGTGCATCGACGCCCATATGGCTCGCCACGCCGTTGAAGGCGTTGTTGACGTCGGCGTCGGTGGGCTTGATCTCGTAGCGGGCGGCCTCGTGGATTTCCAAAAGCTGATCGATCAGGCTGTCGATGGCCTGCTGCCGCGTCGGCACCTTGTGACTGCTCAACTCGATGAACTTGGCCCGTTGCTGGATGTCGAGCGCCGTAATCGGCTCACCATCGACGAGGACCGCGACTTCCTCTTGGCTGCGGGCTGTTGAGGCGGCCGCGAGCGCAGCCGTGGCTATGAGTGCTGCGGCCGCCAGGACGCGGCGCCACCCTCGGATTGCGATCTGCGACGTCACTGCTCGTTCTCCTTTCGCGGCAGCGCTTTTGCTTTGCCGATAAATCCCTGAAACTTTGACGATAGCAAACATGACGATAGCAAACATAAAGTCGCGGCAAAATTTAGAACGCAGCGCCCACCGGAGCCAGCACGTCGGGGCCGAGCGTGCGCAGGCTCAGTTGCAGCATGACGGTGCTATCCCTGACTGGCGCCGACGTGATCGTATAGGTGTAACCGGTGAGCCAGTTCACCGACAACATGAAGCAGTCGTCGACATAGCCGAGGCCGAGGCGCGACTGGTCGAACCGGTCATTGATGATGTCATAACGGGCCGATCCGAGAACGATCCAGTTCTCGTTCACCTTGAAGGAGGCGCCGGCGAGGAACCCTTCGCGCCGGGTCAATAGGCCGAGCAGGGGCTGCGGCGCATAGTCGCCGTAGAGCGCTTGCAGCGTCCAGCGGTCGAAGTTGGCGCGGCTTTCGAATTCCAGACGCTCGGGCGTGAACGTGGCCTGGTCGAAGCGGCCGCGCGCCGTGAACGAATAAACCTGATTAGGCTGGTAGGATACGCTGCCGACGTAATCGGAGATCGGTTTGTCGAGGCCGCTGTCCAGCCCGGTGTTGGTGATGTCGGGGACGGCAAACGAGTTTTGGCCGAACAGCGCATAAGACTGCCCGAATATCACATTGAGCGAGCCGGCGCGGTTGACCTGTGCGGTATATTGCACGCCGGCATTGAGCCGGCTGCCGCCCTCGACGCGGTCCCAGCCCGAATACTTGTCGATTGAGAACAGATTCGAGGTGTCGAACACCAGGCTCTGCGCATCTTCGTTGGGGAACGCCCCGATGCCGGTCTCATTCGGACGTAGAATGAGCTGGGCGATCGGCTCGATCGTCTGGGTGCCCCACGGCTCCACGTCGACGAAGGGATAACGGTATTCGACGCCCGCAGCCGGCATGGCGCGCGCGAGGTCGCTCTGCCCGGTGGCGATGAAATTCGAGACGCTGGGATCGTTGGCGACGTCGACCTGCGCTACATCGCCGCGCACCTCCAAGAACGGCGTGATCATCTGGCCGTTGTCGGTGACCACGGTGCGCCGCCAGTCGGCCTGACCGGAGAAGCGCGTGTAGTCTCCCGGTATGCTGCGAAGGATGCAGCTGCCGGGTACCGCGGTATCGGCACCGCTGTTGCAGACCCCTGTCGCCGCGGCGCTCTGCGTGATCGCATCGAACTCAGCCTGTTGCCTGGTCAGGTTGGTCGCATTGAATTTGTAACTGAATTCTCCGCCGAGGATCGGTTGCGCCAATACGTTCGAATAGTCCAGCACCGGAGCGACGATCGGAATCTGGCTTTGAACGTCCTGCTGAGAAAAGCCGTAATAATAGATCGAACGCACGTCGAAATAGCTGCGTACGCCGGCGCCGCTCAAATAGAGCTGCGAAACACCTTGCGACGCGACCCCGGTTTGAAACGGATCGAATGCGCTGCTGAATTGCCGGAGCTGATAGTCGAATAAAAACTGGGTGTCGGTCACCAGCAGGCCGGTCCAGCCCCACACCCAGTTGTTGTTGATGGCGAACTGTCCGGCGGTTTGTATCGAACCGCGAAAGGTCTTCGCTGTCGGGCTGTCGGGTCCGTCGCGGTCGGCGAAGTAGCCCGGATCGGCCTGGAAAATCCCGGCGGCCCGGATCGAATAGGAGCCGTCGAGCAGGCGGTGCCGCCAATCCGCCTCGAACAGCGGGCCTTGTTTCGTCGTCACCATGGTACCGAGCGTCAGGTCGTAATTCGGCGCCAGCGCCCAGAAGTATTTCGGCTCGATGGCATAGCCGAATTGCGAGCCCTCGCTCAGCGTGGGAAACAGAAACCCGCTCTTGCGCTTAACCGTCGGATCGGGCGCCGACATGAAAGGCACGTAGGCGAGCGGTACGCCGAAGAACTCGACGCGGGCGTCCTCGAAATAGAGCATCTTCTCGCCCTCGTCATGGATGATCCGCGCCGCCTGCACCTGCCACAGCGGCGGCTTCTTCGGATCGTCCTTGCAAGGCTCGCACGCGGTATAGACGCCGTTTTGCAGGACCGTGTAATTGCCTTTGGCGCGATCGGCCCGCGCCGCGGCAAAACGCGTGTCGTCGGGCGTTTCGAGCTGCAGCGAATCGACAAACCCGTCGCGGAAATCGTCGCTGAGATCGATCGACTGCCCGTAGGTGATCTTGCCGTCGGGCTCCGTCAGTCTGACGTTGCCCTGCGCGCGCAGGCGCTTGGTCTTCTGATCGTAAATGACTTGGTCGGCTTCGATGGTCGCGCCGCCGTAATAGATTTGCACGTTGCCGACCGCGGCGACGGTATTGTTGGTGTAATCGTATTTGATCTCGGTCGCCTGCACGAGCATGGGACCGTTCGACGGCGGCGCCGGCTTTTTCGCCGGCGGCGGCCGTGGCGGAAAATGCAAGAGATTGCCGGCTTGCTGCGCCCGCAGCGGCTGGGGGAGGAGGGCAAATGCGAAAACGAGCGCGAACAGTGCAGCGAGCGCCGTTACGCCAACGCCAACACCACTACGCATCCGACAACAGAAGGGGCTACGCGTACTCGCCACTAGCCGTCCTCCTGGAACAACAACGCGACAAATCCGGTCAGCCCGCCGACGACAACGGGAATCCAGGCCGCGGCAATCGGCGGCATGAGCTCGGCCCGGCTCATATCGTCGGTCACTTTCTGCAGAACGAAGAGAAGAAAGCCGGCGGTGATGCCGCTCAACACCATCTTCTGCACCCCGCCGAAGCGGAAGAACCGCAAACTGACCGAGGCCGCCAACAACACCATGGCGGCGAGCAAGAACGGCCGCGCCAGTAGCTGGTCATATTGCAGGCGATAGCCGGCGGCGCCGAGGCCGGCGCGGTCCGCCAGCGCGATGTAAGTCGGGAAGCTCCCAGAACGGTACGGTCTCCGGCGTGGCGAAGCTTTCCCGCACCTGCTCGAGCGTCAGATTGGTCGCGAGGCGATAGCTGGCTTCGATGTCGGGAGCCGCGCCGCTGGCATAAATGCGCGCATCCTGCAGTTGCCAATAACCCTTCTCCAGTGTCGCGCTTTGCGCTTCGATGCGCTGCTTGAAACCGCCATTGACGTCGAAGGTGTAGATCGTGACGCCGCCGAGCTGGGCGCCTTGCTCCCGGCTGGTCGTGGCATTGATGATGGCCGCGCCGTCGGGGCTTTTCTGCCGGACCCAGAAGCCGCTGGTGTTCTCCTGCAGCGCCGACATATTTTCCCCCAACATGTCGGCTTCGAGCCGCTTCGAGCGCTCGTGCAAAATCGCGGCAACGGGATTGTAGACGGTGGTCGCGACGGCGCCGAACATGAAGGCTGCGATCATGGCCGGCGCCACGAATTGCCATGCGGAAACTCCCGCCGCCCGCGCGACGACGAGTTCGAGGCGCCGCGACAGCGCCAGGTAGCACGACATCGCGCCGACCAGCACCGAGAACGGCATGATGCGCTCGGTCAGCTGCGGCACGCGGTAAAGCGAGATCTTGGCCAGCACCAATGCCGTGGCATTTGGCCAATCGGCGCCGCGGCGCATCAGCTCGACATAGTCGATCATCGCGGCGAGCACGACGACGCCGACAAAGGAGCCGACGACGGAGGTGAGAAACCGCATTCCGAAATAGCGTGAGAGCGTGCCGGTGATCATGGTTCGCTCCCTCAGCTCGTTGCCCGGGCGAGGCGTTCGCCGATCGTGGCCGCGAGCCGAGACACGGCAGCGGCGGGCTCGACGGCTCGACCGCGCGAGATCTGCCACAGGCCGCCGGCGATCGCGCCAAACAGCGCGACATATTGAACGGCGAGCATGGCCGGCACGTGCACGCCGACGATGACGCTGACAAAGCCGACCAGCCGCAGCAGCGAAACCGTTCCGATCATTCCCAGCAAGGCCAGCGTCCGGCTCTGCCGCGTGGTCTGGGGCGGCCCCAGGAAGGTGAACGCCAAGATTACGAAGGCGAACGGATAAAGCGGCGTCGCCAGGCGGTCATGAAGCTCGGATCGATATTGATCCGGCTGCGACGCGTAGAGCGTATCGTCCGGCCGCGGCCACAACAGCTCCCAGATGTATTTCTCGCGGACGGTGTAGACGACGTTTTGCGGGCCGGTGGCGAATTGCGAGAGATCGAACGGGTAGCGGTCGAAGGTGACAATTCGCGGGTCGCGCTGACCGGCCTCCAGGCGTTGAATGCTGCCGCCTTGCAGAACCAGAAACGATGCCTTGTCGCTTTTGACGATCTCGCCTTGCTCGGCGAGATAGGTGGCGTGCACGTTCGGATCGCGTCGATCGTCGACGAATATGCCGACCAGCAGGCCGTTCGGCCGGCGGTCCGCGATGTGGAACGTCAGATTGCCGCCGACCGTGGTGAAGCGGCCCGGTTGCACGATATTGGTCAGAATGTCGGCGCGGACCTGTGCGCCCCAATCGCGCAGCTCGCGAAGCGCCCGCGGCGACACATAGGCGGCGATCAACGCGACCAGGAGCGAAACCACGGCGGCCGCGGCAAGGAACGGCCAGAGCAGCCGCCACGGCGACACCCCCGCGGCGTTCATGACGATGATCTCGGAATCGGAAGACAGCTTGTTGAGGACGTGGGCGGCCGCCATGACCAGAGCAATGGGCGCCAGCATCATGATCAACAGCGGCACGATCATGCCGGTGATGCCGACGAAGACGAGCAGGGTCTGGCGCTGGCTCGTGATCAGGTCGAAATCGCGCATCGCCTGCGTGAACCAGATCACGACAGTCAAGCTGACGAGGGTGATCAGGAACGCGCCCATGATGGCGCGAAACATATAGCCGCCGATCGACCCCATCGGACTAAACATCCCCGCTGACGGCCTACCCGATGGCCGCATCGGCCCCCCGACGCTGCACCGCTAGAGCCGACTCCCCACTGCGGGTATTTTCATGCTTTCACAAAGTGGCTTCGCCAAGGCAAAGCTATTGAACATGCACACTAAAGCGTTAATACGGGCGTTTGAGAAAGCCACGGCTCCCGGACCCCGAGTTTGGCCCGGAAAGCGGCTTTGCACCCGGCTGCGGAGCGGTTCATAAATCGGATACCGTAACATAGCGCCGGTCCCCGGCTGCGTTCGCACGCGATTTCGAAGGAGCTCCATGGCCGCCGCCCTCAAAGTCAGCTTTACCGGCTTCGCCCATCCTCGCGGTGTTCTGGTTGTGTTCTGCGAGGACAATCTGAAGCTGGGACCTGCCACCCAGCGCACGCTATCGTCTCTCGGGGACTTGTTTCGACGCGCCGCGACGGCGGACCGCTTCACCGGCAAGAGCGGTTCGAGCCTTGATCTTGTTGCGCCGAGCGGCCTGAACCTGCCGCGGCTGGTGGTTGTCGGGATTGGCAAGCAAAGCGACCTGAAGCCTCGGGATATCGTCAGGCTCGGGGGCATCGCCCTGGGCAAAGCACCGGCCGCCGCCGCAACAGTGACGATCTTCGCCGAATTCGGCGCCGGCGCGCTCAAGGCCGATCAGGTTGCCGATCTTGCGCTGGGGGCGCGGCTGCGCGGCTACAGGTTCGACCTCTACAAGACCAAGCGCAAGGATAACGACGAGCGGCCGAACAAGATCGAAGTGCATTTCGCCTGTGCCAATGCGACCGCGGCGGAGAAGGCCTGGGCACAGAACGAGGCGATTGCCGACGGCATTGTGCTGGCCCGCGATCTCGTCAATGAGCCGGCTAACGTGCTTTATCCGGGTGAATTTGCGCGCCGCACTTCGGCCCTGACCAAGCTCGGGGTCGGTGTCGAGGTGCTCGACGTCGCGGCGATGAAAAAGCTTGGGATGGGGGCGCTGCTCGGCGTCGGGCAGGGTTCGGCGCATGAGTCGAAAGCTCGTCGTCATGCGCTGGAATGGCGGCAAGCGCGGGGCGGACCCGGTTGCCTTCATCGGCAAAGGCGTCTGCTTCGATAGCGGCGGCATTTCCATCAAGCCGGCCCAAGGCATGGAGGATATGAAAGGCGATATGGCCGGCGCCGCCTGCGTCGTCGGCTTGATGCATGCGCTTGCCGCGCGCAAGGCGAAAGTCAACGCGGTCGGCGCGATCGGGCTGGTCGAGAACATGCCCGACGGCAAAGCGCAACGCCCCGGCGACATCGTCAAGACCATGTCGGGGCAGACGATCGAAATCATCAATACCGATGCGGAGGGCCGCCTCGTCCTGGCCGACGTGCTGCACTACGTCAATAAGCGCTTCAAGCCGAAATTCATGGTCAATCTGGCGACGCTCACCGGCGCCATCATTGTCGCGCTCGGGCATGAATATGCCGGCATGTTCTGCAATGACGACAAGCTTGCCGACCGGCTGAGCAAAGCCGGCGAGGCCACCGGCGAGCGCGTCTGGCGCATGCCGCTCGGACCCGAATACGACAAGATGATCGACTCGAAGTTCGCCGACATGAAGAATACCGGCGGCCGTTGGGGTGGGGCGATCACCGCGGCGCAATTGCTGCAGCGTTTCGTCGGCAAGACGCCATGGGCTCACCTCGACATCGCCGGCACCGGAATGGACTCGCCGCAAACCGACATCAACAAGAGCTGGGCTTCCGGCTGGGGCGTGCGTCTCCTGGATCGGCTGGTGGAAGACCATTACGAGCGGTGAGTGCGCTCGCATGACCGAAATGCTGTTCTATCACCTCAAAGGTCAGACCCCGGAGCAGGTTTTGCCGGCGCTGTTGCAGAAGTCGCTGGAGCGCGGCTGGCGCGTGGTGGTCCAGGCGTCTTCGGATGAGCGGGTCGAGGCGCTGGACGCGCATCTCTGGACGTGGCGAGACGACGCCTTCCTGCCGCATGGCACATGGCGCGACGCCGAAGCCGCCCTGCAGCCTATTGTGCTCACGGCCAATGAGGAGAATCCGAACGGCGCGACTGTCCGCTTTCTCGTCGACGGGGCAGTTATGCCGGGCAAGGGCGACGCCTATGACCGTATCGTCGTGCTGTTTAACGGTGACGATCCGGACGCGCTTGACGCTGCGCGGACGCGCTGGAGCGAGGCCAAAGCGGCGGGCGTCGAGGCGACTTATTGGCAGGTCGACGAACACGGCCGCTGGCGCCGGCAGGGCTAATTCCGTCGGGCTGCAATGCTGACTCAACAGAGCCGTATATCATATTGAGATATTAAAGGATTTTCCGGCCTTAAGTATAAGTCTTAAGCCACGGTTCAACGGCCGATTTTCGGCACTATATTCTTTGCTCAGTCGCTCATTTGGATGCTATAGTTTTGTTCCATGAACAAAAATTCAGTCAAAAAGAAACGCGCCGCCAAGGCGAGCGTCAGGCCCAGCACAAAAACGAACCGTAGCGTCGCGGCTCGCAAGCCGCCGTCGCGCGCCGCCGCCACTCGCAAGCCCGGCGCCACGCGCCGATCGGCGCATGAACCGGCCATGCTTTCCGGCATCGCGATTGCCGCGCCTGAGGTGACTACGGTCACCGTGGCGCAGGTCACCGCGATCGCTTCGGCCTTGAAGACGCACAAATATCGCGTTGGGCAGACTGTGTTTTATACGTCGAGTCCGATTAGCCGGCCCGGAGCGAGCGGTAGCTACAAAGTCGTGCGATTGTTGCCGTCCGACGGCGAAGATTACCAGTACCGGATCAAGAATCCGGGCGAGGCCTTCGAGCGCGTCGCCAAGGAAAGCCAGCTCGAAATCGAACCCTAACCGTTCTATTGGGACGAATGGCGCGGGCGCCGTCGCTGCGCCATACTTCCGCCGCGGCAATGGCACGGTAATTCCCTTTTGCTAGTGGAGCGGATTTGACATTCGCTACCCGCTAGCCGGCAGCACGCGAAGCGAATGTCAAATCCAAAGCTCCACTCGAACTAATACTTGCTAGTGGTCCTTTGATTCTAACATTCGCATGATAGCCTGCGGAAACGAGATACGAATGTCAGAATCGGACCACTAGATGTTCGGTGTTGATCCCGACATCGGAAGCTCGGCACTGCGTTTGTGGGTCGCGGCCGGCTCGGCGGCGCTGCTGGTCTTTGTTTGCGCGCTGGCGTTCGACTGGACCCGGACGAGGACGGTGGCCCGTGTCGGCGTGGTCGTGCTCGGCGCCGTGCTCGGTGCCACCTTGGCCTGGGCTTTCCTCGATGCCGCTTCGGTGCGCGACCGCAGCGCCGAGCGGCGTGCGCTGGAGTCACGCGCAGCCGAACTCACTGCCGAAAGCTTGGCGCCGGGCTCGCCGCTCGCCTGCCTCGACGGACTCGCCGGCGACGACGTCGAGGCGGCGTGCGAAAAGGCCCTGTTTGCCTCGCCGACAACGGTGGCCGGCGCCACCGCCTATGTCGCCGCCCGGCTTTCGCTGCTTGCCGATATCGTTGCCTATACCAAGCGCGGTGGCGGCAACATCAATAGCGTGCTGCTGCCGTTACGCCACTCGCTCGAGACCGACCGGTTCGGCTTTGTCGCCCATACGCTTGCCATGGCCGACCGCTGCACCAGCGATCGTTGCACGGCCTTGGCGCTGCTCGACAACCCGGGCCAGGTCCGCACCAATTTGAGCGGTCAGACGCTGCAACGCTATCTCGATCGTTATCTTACGGTCTGGGCCCAGTCGCCCGGAACCCCTGTCGCCGACGCGACCTCGACCGGACCGACCCAGCAAAACCCGCCGCATAAGCTCGTCGATATCGACTTTCCCAGCGCCGCATCGATCCCGCCGATCAGTATCATGAACCCCGAGCCGCCCGGGCCGCCGGCCGCCGCCGCCGTGGCCGCAGCGACGGCCGGCGAACCCAAAGCAGAGTCCAAGGCGCATGAGGCGCCGGCGGCGCCGCGGCGCGTGCAGAAAAAGCCGCCGGCGCCTGCGCCAGAGCAAGCCGCAGCCCCAGCGGCGGCATCCGATGTCGATCCGGTCTGGCAGCCGCGCTCCGATCGGCCTGCGCCAGCCGCGCCCGCCGCTGCGGCGCCCCAATCGAGCGGGACGCCTCAAGCCTTAGGACCGGTGCAGCTCTATCCATTTCCGCCGCCGCCTGCGGGAGCGGCGCCATCGAAGCCGCAATGAATCGAGCAGGGCGCCTGGCGGAATAGAACCGGGCCGGTGCGGCTGAGCTTTCATTGCGTCCCCGGGCTGATGCCGAAAAGCGCTGCGCGGTCGCCGGGATCATGTTCTATGCTCCCATCATGTTCCGCTCCGTCCTGATCGCCAATCGCGGCGAAATCGCCTGCCGCGTCGCGCGCACTGCCACGCGGCTCGGCCTGCGGACGATCGCCGTCTATTCCAGCGCGGATGCGGATGCGCTCCATGTGCGGTCTTGCGACGAGGCGTATTACCTGGGCGGCGCCGAGCCGCAGGAGAGCTACCTCTCGATCGCGCGCGTGATCGCCGTCGCGCGTGAGGCCAAGGCCGAATGCATTCATCCGGGCTATGGCTTCCTGTCGGAAAATGCCGATTTCGCCGAAGCCTGTGCCGAAGCCGGTATCGTTTTTGTCGGTCCGCCCGCCGCCGCCATTCGCGCCATGGGGCTGAAGGATCGCGCCAAAGCGCTGATGGAAAAGGCGCGGGTGCCGGTCGTGCCCGGCTATCACGGCGAGCGGCAGGACGCCAAATTCCTCAAAGAGAAAGCCTACGAGATCGGCTATCCGGTGCTGATCAAGCCGGCGGCGGGCGGCGGCGGCCGCGGCATGCGCCGGGTCGACAAACATGCCGATTTCGAAACCGCGCTCGAAGGCGCCATCCGCGAAAGCCAGTCGGCATTCGGTTCGGGCCGGATTCTGATCGAGAAATACATCGTCGCGCCGCGGCATATCGAGTTTCAGATTTTCGCCGATCAGTACGGCAACGCCGTTCATCTCGGCGAGCGCGATTGCTCGCTGCAACGGCGGCATCAAAAAGTCATCGAGGAAGCCCCGGCGCCCGGCATGACCGCGGATTTGCGGGCGCAGATCGGCGCTGCCGCAATCGAGGCCGCCAAGGCCGTTGACTATCGCGGCGCGGGCACCGTCGAATTCGTCGCCGATGCCAGCAATGGGCTCACCGCCGATGCCATCTGGTTCATCGAAATGAACACCAGGCTTCAGGTCGAGCATCCGGTCACCGAGGGCGTCACCGGGCTCGATCTGGTGGAATGGCAGTTTCGCATCGCGGCGGGCGAGAAACTGCCATTGATGCAGGAGCGCGTCCGCTTCAACGGCCACGCCGTAGAAGCGCGCATTTATGCCGAGGATCCCGAACACGATTTTGTGCCGTCGACCGGTCCGGTCGTGGCCCTGCAGTTGCCGGACGATGTGCGGGTCGACGCCGGCGTCGCGGCGGGCGGGCAAGTTTCGCCCTATTACGATGCGATGATCGCCAAGCTCATCGCGCACGCGCCGACGCGCGAGGCCGCGCTGCATCGCTTGGGCGACGCGCTCGACCGGACGCTCGTCGCAGGCGTGCGCAGCAATGTCGCCTTCCTGGCCAATTTATGCCGGGCCGATGAGTTCAGGCGCGGCAAGGTCGATACCGGCTACATCGACAGTCATCTCGAAAAGCTCGGCGCGGTGCCGCAACCGCGCGACGATGCCGCCGCCGCCCTAGGCGTCGCGCATCTCCTCGATGGTTCGGCCGCGCACCCTACCGGCGGTCTGTTCGAAACGGATTCGGTTTCGCCCTGGGACGCTCGCGACGGCTTCCAGCTTGGCGGCGTTCGCTCGGTCACGGTCCCGATCGTCGTCGACGGCGAGCCCGCCGATGCCGCCGTCACCTATGCCAAGAAACGCATGCGCGTGACCGTCGGCGGCCGCGCGCCGGCGGCGGACGCGAAGGTTTTCGAGGCGCGGCAGGACGCCCGAGAGGCCTACGTCTTGCGCGGCGGCCGTCAAACTCGCGTGCGGCTGAAGGATTTTTCCGCAGCCAGCGCGGTTGCGGCCGCCGGCGACGGGGTTGTCAAGGCGCCGATGCATGGTCGCGTGCTGGAGCTTCTGGCCGCGGTCGGGGATCGCGTCGCCCAAGGTCAACGTCTTGCCGTCATTGAGGCGATGAAGATGGAACACACGCTGCGCGCGCCGTTCGCCGGCGTGGTGCGTCAGGTTCCTGTGAGTACCGGCGCGCAAGTTGTGGAAAGCGCGCCGATCATGGTGCTAGAGCCGGTCCCTGGCGACCGGGAGACATAAAGTAGGACAATGCCGCTTCACCTCATCAAGCTCTGCGTCGGTTGCGACTCGGTTTCCGACCTCGAAGACTGGATCAAGCAAAGGCTCAAAGCCAAGCGCAAGGCGGGCGAGAAGGCCGAGCACATCCATCGGACGCGAATGGTGCCGAAGCGCTCCGTCGAGCTGACCGATGGCGGCTCGCTGTTTTGGGTCATCCGCGGCGAAGTGATGTGCCGCCAGCGCATTCGCGCGGTGCGGCCGTTCCGCGACAAGGACGGCATCGGACGCTGCGGTCTGGTGCTCGATCCCAAAGTGGTGCTGGTCGAGCCGCGCCCGTATCGCGCGTTTCAGGGCTGGCGCTATCTTGCGACGGCGGACGCGCCGCGCGATCTCGACGAAGTGGCGAAAGGCGCGACCGCCATGCCGGAGAAGTTGCGCCGCGAGCTGCGCGAACTCGGCCTGATGTCGACTCTGCCGGCGCCATGGCGCGGCGCGGCGCGATCGCATAAAATCCGCCACCATCCTGAAACCGGCTTGCGGAGCAAGAAGAATGATTATCGGCAGTGAGACTGACGTCACCCCCGCGGTGCTCAAGGAGTACGAGCGCATCAAAAATCCGCGGCTGCGCGAAGTCATCGCAGCGCTGGTGCGCCATTTGCACGCCTTCGCCCGCGAAGTGAAGCTGACCGAGGAGGAGTTTCAGGCTGCCATGGCCTATATCGTGGCGCTCGGCAAGAAAACCACCGAGACGCACAACGAAGCGGTGCTGATGTCGGGATCGCTCGGCTTCTCCAGCCTGATCTGTCTTCTCAACAACGGCAATCGCGGCCAGACCGAGACCGATGCCAATCTGTTAGGCCCGTTTTGGCGGATGGATTCGCCGCCGACCAAAAACGGCGACACCATCATCCGCTCGCCGACGCCGGGGCCGGTATTGTTCGTCGACGCTTGGTTTCGCGACACCAAAGGTCATCCGATCGCCGGCGCTGAGGTCGACGTTTGGCATTCGTCGACCGAAGGGTTTTACGAGAACCAGGACCCGGTCCAAGCCGACATGAATCTGCGCGGCCAGTTCACCACCGACAAGGACGGCCATATCAGTTTCCGCAGCGTCAAGCCGGCCGGCTATCCGATCCCGATCGACGGTCCGGTCGGCGAGCTGTTGCAGGCCGCCGGACGGCACAATATGCGGCCGGCGCATCTGCACTTTTTGGCCTTCAGGCCGGGCTTCAAGACGCTGATCTCGCAAATCTACGATCCGGAAGACAAGAACATCGAGACCGACGTGCAGTTCGGCGTCACTCACCACTTGATCGGCAATTACGTCAAGCACGACGAAGCCTGTACGCGCGCTAACGACGTCACGGCGCCGTGGTATTCGATCGAGCATACATTCGTCATGGAAGGCGGTGTGGCCAAGTTGCCCCGGCCGCCGATCACCGGTAAGGCGCAAGGCGAACGGCCGGAGATTCCGCATCTCGAAGCGGTGTGAGTTTCTGCTTCCTTCCCCACAAGGGGAGGGGAACAACCGAAAAACGGGAGGAAGAATCATGAAGCGAAGAACACTGCTCAAAGGGCTCGCCGCGACCGCGGCAGGCGGCTTGTTGGCTCGCCCCGCCATCGCTGCGAACACGCCGCTCAAGATCGGCTGCAGCCTGCCGTTGACCGGCGCCGGCTTCACCGCGGTCGGCCGTGAGCTCACCGGCGCGCTGAAGGTCTATATGCAGCAGCATGGCGACACCGTCGCCGGCCGCAAGATCGAGCTCATCATCCGCGACGACGCCGGCGTTGCCGACAACGCGCGGCGGCTGGTTCAGGAGATGATCGTCAACGACAAAGTCGACATCGTCGGCGCCGGCATCACGCCCTGCACCCTGTCGATCGCCCAACTCGTGACCGAGGCCAAGAAGGCGACCTTCTGCATGAGTTCCGGTGCTTCGATTACGACGACCAAGTCGCCGTATTTCGTGCGCGCCGGATTTATCATCGCGCCGCAGGCCTGGACGCTCGCCGACTGGGCGATCAAGAACGGTTCGAAACGCGTCGTCACTTTGGTCAATGATTGGGCGCCCGGGACCGAGGCGGAAACCGCGTTTAAGACCCGCTTCGCCCAAGTCGGCGGCACCGTCCTGGACTCGATCCGCATTCCGCTGGCCAGCCCCGACTTCGCGCCGCCGCTGCAGCGCATCGCCGATCTCAAGCCCGACACCGCCTTCATCTATTTCCCCGGCCCGCTGGCGCCGGTCTTCACCAGGCAATTCCAGGAGAAGGGGCTGGACAAATCGGGTATCAAGGTCATCGGCCCGGGCGACCTCTGCGACGACGACAGCCTCAATAATGCCGGCGATCAGATGATCGGGCTCATTACCGCCGGGCCGTATTCGGCGGCGCATAATTCGGCGCTGAACAAGACCTATGTGGCAGATTTCCAGAAGACAGTCGGCGAACGGCCGGATTTTGCTTCGCTCGGCGCCTACGACGGGCTGCATATGGTCTACGAGGCGCTGAAGAAGACCGGCGGCGACGCCGATGGCGACAAATTGGTCGCCGCCATGAAGGGCATGGCCTGGGAAAGCCCGCGCGGGCCGATCTCGATCGATCCGGCGACCCGCGACATCGTCAGCAACATCTATATCCGCAAGGTCCAAAAGGTCGACGGCCAGCTCTGGGCCATGGAGTTCGAGACCTTTCCGAACGTCAAGGATCCGATGAAGACCGGGTGACGCGGCGGGTTCGCATCCTCCACTTACACCGGGACGTTATCGATCAGCCGGGTCTTGCCGAGCCGCGCCGCCACCAGAAGCCGGATCGGCTCGGCGCTAGGCGTGGCCAGCGGCGCCAGCGTGTCGGCGTTGCGCGCTTCGAGATAATCGAGCGCGAAACCGGCCTTGGTAATCGCGGCGCGAGCGTCGTCGAGCACGGCCTCGACCGGGCCGCCGGCCTTGATCCGGTCCGAGCATTTCGTCAGCACGCGATAAAGCGCCGGCGCCGCCGCGCGCTCCTCGGCAGACAAATAGCGGTTGCGCGAGGACAGCGCCAAGCCGTCTTTGTCCCTGACAATCGGTGCGCCGATGATCTTGGCTTTGAGAGCAAGATCGCGGGAGAGCCGGCCGACCACCTTGAGCTGCTGATAGTCCTTTTGGCCGAACATCGCGATGTCGGGATCGCACTGGATCAGGAGCTTGGCCACCACGGTCGCGACGCCGGCAAAGAAATGCGGCCGGTACGCATCTTCGAGGCCGACGGTGGCCGGGCCCTCTGGCACGATGCGGGTGGCAAAGCCCTCGGGGTACATGGTCCCTACCGCCGGTGCCCAGACCACATCGGCCTTCAACTCCCTAAGTGCCGCAAGGTCGGCGGACCACGTCCGCGGATAGCTGCTCAAATCCTCGTTCGGCGCGAACTGGGTCGGGTTAACGAAGATCGAGACGATAACCCGGTCGGCGCGGGCTTTGGCGATGCGGACCAGAGAGAAGTGGCCTGCGTGCAACGCGCCCATGGTCGGAACGAGCGCGATTGTGGCGCGTCGCGCGCGGACTTCGGCGAGCGCGCGGCGCAAGTTCGGCAGCGTGCGGATGACACGCGGATAACGCTTGGATTTCTTGTTATTCATTTTTCTTCAGTTGCGGCGGCAACACACTCATCGCGTTTTTGCGAGCCTCGCGCGGTTAATGATTAACTTCGCAAAGCCGATGCTGTATCTTGACCGCACGCGTTGCAATCCGGAAAAATAGTTGCAGCGTAGGGGCCGCGTATCCCATGTTGATGCAGGCTGATGTCGGCAAGCCGTTCTCGGCGCATGTCATCGTCCTTGGCAACGAAAAAGGCGGCTCGGGCAAATCGACCACGGCTATGCATATCGCTGTCGCGCTGTTGCAGGCCGGCCAGCGCGTCGCCACCATCGACCTCGATTCCCGGCAGAAAAGCTTCACCCATTACGTCGAGAACCGCCGCGATTGGGCGCGACGCTCCGGCCTCAAGCTCGACGTTCCCGCCCATTATTGCGTCGCCCGCGGCTTCGGCATGCGGCTCGACGAAATCGAGGCGCAGGAATTCGCGGCCTTCGCCGAAGCGATCAGTACGGTCGAGCAGACCCACGATTTCATCGTTATCGACACCCCGGGCACCGATTCCTACCTGATGCGGCTCGCGCATTCGATGGCCGATACGCTGATCACGCCGCTCAACGACAGTTTCGTCGATTTTGACGTCCTGGGCGTCATCGATCAAAGCACTTTCGAGGTCTCCGGCGTCAGCCATTATGCCGAGATGGTGCGCGAGGCGCGCCGCCAGCGGCGATTGGTCGACGGCGGGCTGACCGATTGGATCGTGGTGCGCAACCGGCTCTCCATGCTGGGCTCGCGTAACGGACGGCTGGTCGGCCAGGGGGTCGACGGGCTCGCCAAGCAGCTCGGTTTCCGCGCCATCGACGGTTTTGCCGAGCGCGTCGTCTATCGCGAGTTTTTTCCGCGCGGGCTGACCGCGCTCGACGATCTCAACGAGGACACACTCGGGCTGCGGCCGAACACCTCGCATGTGACCGCCCGCGACGAGGTCAAAGCGCTGATCGACGGGCTCCGGCTGCCGATCGACGAGCGCGGCAAGCGCCGGGCCGCGGACCGGGCCGAGTGGATCGCCGCCGCCGGCAAACCGCTCGAAACTCACGATCTGTTGGCCGATTGAACACTTGCGCCATTGCGTGTCGCGGTCGGCAACGCCACTTTATGGCGGATTCTTAAAGCTCCACGGTAAGTCCCAAATAGCCGTCCGCCCGGAAGCGAATGCCCGAACTCCTGCTTGGCGCTGTCATCCTCGTGCTCGGTCTTTGGGCGATCAACGCCTTTTCCAAGGCCGATCCCAAGCAGGCCGCCCGCCTCCTGCGGGCGCTTGGCGGCGTGGCGTTGCTGATTTTCGCGGTCTTTCTCTTGCTGCGCGGCGAAATCGGCCTGGCGATACCGGCCGGACTGATCGGGCTCGGTTTGCTTGGCTGGGTGTCGATGCAGCCGCGCGATCTATTTGCAGCTTATTTTGACCGCCGGGCGCCCGGCTGGCGTGAATACACGCAGGGCAATGCGGGTCCGGGCACTGGGCCGCGTCCGCCGTCCAGCGGCAAAATGACTGAAGAGGAGGCCTATCAAATCCTTGGCTTGCAGCCCGGCGCCGGCGCCGAGGACATCGCTCGCGCCCACCGCACCCTCATGAAGAAACTGCATCCCGACCAAGGGGGGACGACGTATCTTGCGGCCCGCGTCAACGAAGCCAAGGACGTCCTTCTTCGCCGCCATCGCTGAGGTACTCCGTACCAAATCCTCGCGCGGCCCCGTCCAAACCTAACGTCTCCCCGCCCCGTTGCCGGGGCTTTATCGGTAGCGCAGAAAAGTTAAAGCATGCTTCTGCGTTAGATTCTGGCGGCAGCTTTAGTCCTTCAGCGCCATGCACTGAAAATCGCTGCGCTTGAGCGCTTTGCAGGCCGCTCTCGCGGTGGCTTCGTCGAAGCCGGCAAAGCGGGCGCGGTAGAGTGCCTTGTCGCCCTTCTGGATGCGTTCGGTGAAGGGATCCTTCGCTGCGAGTGTCCCGCGCGCCTTTAGCTGCGCAGCGCTTAAGTGCTGCTTGGCGTCGTTCTCGTCGTCGAAGGCGCCAATCTGAATAAGCCAGCCGCCATGCGCGTGAACCGCGGGTAAGGCTGACCGAATCTGGGTCGGGTCGGCATCGGCCAGTTCGGTCCCTTCCGGTTCAAGCGGTGCCGTTTCCGCGGCCGCTACGGCTGCTACGGGCGCGCTCGGCGCCAGGGGGGCGGCGGCGACCATCGGGACGGCTTGCGGCTGTGACACAGGTGTCGGCGTCGCATCCGAAACCGCTCGGGCCGCTGCCGGGGCCGCCGCGGCTACCACGGTAGGCTGGCGAGCCGGCGAAGCCGGCGGCTGTTGCGGACGGGGTATCGGCTGTGCGGCAGCGGCTTGTGGTAAAGGCGCTGCGACGGGCACCAGCATCGGCATGGGTGCTAACGAGGCCGTTTGAACCGGAACCGTTCGATAAGGGATGGTTCGCACCAGAACCGGCTTGATGGGGGCGTCTGCGGCCGCGTCGGCCGGGCTTTTCACGCTCGCGGTCGCGGTCGGATCGGCGCGCGAAACGAACGACCCCTCCGTCAGCTTGGTGGAGATGAGCGGCGATTTGGTGAAGGCGATCGGCTCGTTGCGATGGATGGCCGCGTCGGCGATCATCGGCGCGGTGCGACGCAGCGCGGCCTCCTGGATATGATCGGCGATCAATTTGCGCATGCGGGCGTCGCGTTCGGAGGCTGACGGACCGCCCATGACGGCGGCGACCAGATAGCGTCCGTCGCGATGCAGCGACGTAAGCAGGTTGAAGCCCGAGGCGGTGGTAAATCCGGTCTTGATGCCGTCAACGCCTGCAACTTCGCTCAACAGATGATTGTGGCCGCGAATAGTCGTGCCGCGAAACTCGAACTCTTGCGTCGAGAAATATCTGTAGTAGCGCGGAAAGCGATCCTGGATGGCGCGGCCGAGCAGAACTTGGTCGCGCGCGGTGGTGACTTGGTTGTCATCGGGCAGGCCGGAGGCATTGATATAGGTCGTATGCGTCATGCCCAGCGCGTGGGCCTTTTCCGTCATCAGTTTGGCAAAGGCCGGTTCGCTGCCGCCAAGATTTTCGGCGATGACGACGGCGGCGTCATTGGCGGATCGGGTGACGACGCCTTTGATGGCGTCCTCGACGGTGATGGTCTGGCCCGGCTTGAGACCGAGCTTGGTCGGGTCTTGCTCGGACGCGTGCTCGGAAACAGCGAGCGGCGTATCGAGCTTGATCCTGCCGGCATCGAGGCGCTCGAACAGAAGATAGAGGGTCATCACCTTGGTGAGCGAGGCGGGGTGACGCGGTGCATCGGGATTGACCGCTTCGAGGACGGCGCCGCTGTTGCCGTCGACCACGATCGAGGAATAGGGCGGGTCGTAGGCGTCCTCGTGCGAGTGGCGATGACGCCCGTAAGTGCGATGGTGATGACGCGCGATTGCCGCATCGCTGGAGAAAGCGAGAGCCGCTGCGATCGCGGCCAAGCTTACGATGCAACAACGCAGCCCGAAGCGGGCTCCGAAATTCTTACACAACATTGCGCACCCCGTCCCTGAACGCGCCTAGCCCCCGAAAGGCCGCCCCTTTTTTGCACCCTGGGCGTGTGCTTTCCTCGCAGGGAAGGAGCCGCGTTGCGGCTGCCTAATCCTGATGAGGCAAGCAATTCCCCGACGCACACGTTACCCGTACAGCACGGTCAAGCACGTTAGGCGAACGCCGTTGCGAAAGGGTTAAGTCCCGGCGGCGCCGCTATTTTGCGCAGTTTGCTATCACCCGTTGCAGTTTTTTGTGCAGTGCACTATAATTATCATTAATGCCGCAGACGGCCTTTTCAAGGCAGCGCTCGAAGCGGCTTAATTCTAGTGAGAGAGGCCGGAACGTCCCGGGACCCCCATGACCACCGAAGAGATGCAGAAGATGGGCAAAGACAGCATGGAGTCGATGATGTCTTCGTTCGGCGCCTGGACCAAGAACGCCCAGGCCATCGCCACCGAGATCACCGATTATTCGAAGAAGTCGATCGAGGATTCTGCTGCCGCTTGGGAGCGCCTTCTCGGCGCCAAGAGCGTGGACAAGGCGATGGAGATCCAGAGCGCTTACCTGAAATCTTCGTATGAGGATTTTGTCGCCGAAGCGACTAAACTTGGCGAGCTCTATGTCGATTTCGCCAAGGAAGCCTATAAGCCGTTCGAGGGCGCGCTGGCCAAGGTTTCGGAGATGAAGTGACGCAGAAGGCCGCGGCGCAAGCCGTCAGGTCTTTGGCGGCAGAGCCTGCTCGATCGCTCCGGCAATTCGGGTCAGGAGCTGCTCGATCCGGCTGATGCGAAAGGCGATATGCTCAAGCGCGTAGGCTGCGCGCTTGTCGGCCGACGGCATGTTTTGGGCGTCGTAATCGGGGACAAATTCCTGTTCCAATTCCCGCACTAAACGCGACCGCCTTGTGAGGTCGACCATAGCCATCCCCTGTCGCAAGCCGTCCCCTGTCGCACTTGCCGCTAGAGTAGACCGATCAATAGCCGAGTCGGACCACCTGTTCCAAGGGTCGCGGAGGGCTTGGCCGCAGCCCCAACGATCCGTCCCGGCCGGCTTGCACCGAGCGCCAAACTACATATCTCACGCCAGCAGGCGCTGCGGGATTGTGACTTGGCGCACTTCCGCCGCCGCATTCATGCGTGCCGCCCAACAAGCTATCGATTTGGCAGCCAAAGCGCGCTAGCTTTATCATGGTGCGTCGCTGAAAGCGCACCGTGCCGCGCGCCGGCGCCGGAGTGCGCCGGCCGCAGTGTCGGGAAGTCGAAAGAACCAATGCCGCTGACTGACGTTACTCACTGGATGGTGCCGCCTCGGCTTGCGGATGACGAGCGCAAACGCAAAGGCGAGGGGCCCGGCACCGCGGTCATCACCAAGACCAAACCGCAGACTAAGCGGCCGAACCTCTATCGCGTTCTGCTGCTCAACGACGACTACACGCCGATGGAGTTCGTGGTCCACGTGCTGGAGCGCTTCTTCAACAAGGATGCCGAGTCGGCCCACCGCATCATGATGCATGTGCATCAGCACGGCATCGGGGAATGCGGTATCTTCACCTACGAGGTGGCGGAAACCAAAGTGACGCAGGTTATGGACTTTGCCCGCAAACACCAGCATCCTTTGCAGTGCATCATGGAAAAGAAGTGATTCCTTGGGGGGAACAACCGTCCAATACAAGATGAAGAGAAGTTGAAATGCCCACGTTCTCGCGCAGCCTCGAACAGTCGCTTCACCGGGCGTTGGCTCTCGCCAACGAGCGCCACCACGAATACGCGACGCTAGAGCATCTCCTGCTCGCGCTGATCGAGGATCAGGACGCAGCCGCCGTGATGCGCGCCTGCAACGTCGATCTGGAGAAGCTGCGCCGCAGCCTCGTCGCCTATCTGGAATCCGAGCTCGACAATCTGGTGACCGACGGCGCAGAGGACAGTAAGCCCACGGCCGGTTTCCAGCGCGTCATTCAACGCGCCGTCATCCACGTGCAGTCTAGCGGCCGCGAAGAGGTGACCGGGGCGAACGTGCTGGTCGCCATCTTCGCCGAACGCGAGAGCCACGCCGCCTATTTCCTGCAAGAGCAGGACATGACGCGCTACGACGCGGTCAACTATATCAGCCACGGCATCGCCAAGCGGCCCGGCATGTCGGAGGCGCGGCCGGTGCGCGGCTCCGACGAGGAGAACGAGGGCAAATCCGGCGAAGAGACCAAGAAAAAGGGCGACGCGCTCGATGCCTATTGCGTCAATCTCAACAAGAAGGCGCGCGAGGGCAAGATCGATCCGCTGATCGGCCGCGAAGCCGAGATCAACCGTACCATCCAGGTGCTGTGCCGGCGGCAGAAGAACAATCCGTTGTTCGTCGGCGAGGCCGGCGTCGGCAAGACCGCGATCGCCGAAGGCCTGGCGCGCCGCATCGTCCACGGCGAAGTGCCCGACGTGTTGCGCAACGCCACGGTGTTCGCACTCGACATGGGCACGCTGTTGGCCGGCACCCGCTACCGCGGCGACTTCGAGGAGCGGCTGAAACAGGTCATCAAGGAGCTTGAGGCCTATCCCGGCGCCATCCTGTTCATCGACGAGATTCACACTGTGATCGGCGCCGGCGCCACCTCGGGCGGCGCCATGGACGCGTCGAACCTGCTCAAGCCGGCCTTGGCGTCGGGCACGGTGCGCTGCATCGGCTCGACCACTTACAAGGAATACCGCCAGTATTTCGAGAAGGACCGCGCGCTGGTCCGGCGCTTCCAGAAGATCGACGTCAACGAGCCGACCATCCCGGACGCCATCGAGATCCTCAAAGGGCTGAAGCCTTATTTCGAGGACTATCACAAGCTCAAATATACCAACGACGCGATCAAGGCGGCGGTCGAGCTGTCGTCGCGCTACATCCATGACCGCAAGCTGCCGGACAAGGCGATCGACGTGATCGACGAATCCGGCGCCGCGCAAATGCTGCTGCCGGAAGGCCGGCGCAAGCGGACCATCGGGCTCAAGGAGATCGAGACCACGATCGCCACCATGGCCCGCATTCCGCCGAAGGCGGTGTCGAAAGACGACGCCGAGGTGCTGCAAAACCTGCAGGAGACGCTCAAGCGCGTCGTCTACGGCCAGGACAAGGCGATCGAAGCGCTGTCCGCGTCGATCAAGCTCGCCCGCGCCGGTCTGCGCGAGCCGGAAAAGCCGATCGGCTGCTATCTGTTCTCCGGCCCGACCGGCGTCGGCAAGACCGAAGTGGCGAAGCAGCTCGCCGCCACGCTGGGCGTCGAGCTCGTTCGCTTCGACATGTCGGAATATATGGAGCGCCACACCATCTCGCGGCTGATCGGCGCGCCGCCCGGCTATGTCGGCTTCGACCAGGGCGGCCTGCTCACCGACAGCATCGATCAGCATCCGCATTGCGTTCTCTTGCTCGACGAGATCGAGAAGGCGCATCCGGACCTGTTCAATGTGCTCCTGCAGATCATGGACCACGGCAAGCTGACCGACCACAACGGCAAGCAGGTCGACTTCCGCAACGTCATCCTGATCATGACCACCAATGCCGGCGCCGCCGACATGGCGAAAGCGGCCTTCGGCTTCACGCGGACCAAGCGCGAAGGCGACGACATGGAGGCGATCACCAGGCTGTTCGCGCCGGAGTTCCGCAACCGGCTCGACTTCATCATCACCTTCGCGCATCTGTCGCCCGAAGTGATCGCCATGGTGGTCGAAAAATTCGTGCTGCAGCTCGAGGCGCAGCTCGCCGACCGCGACGTGACCATCGAGCTTAGCGACGAAGCCACGCAATGGCTGATCGCCAACGGCTACGACGAGCTGATGGGCGCGCGGCCGATGGCGCGAGTGATCCAGGAGCACATCAAGAAGGCGCTCGCCGACGAAGTATTGTTCGGCAAGTTGAAGGGTGGCGGCCACGTCCGCGTCATCGTCGTCAAGGACGAGAACGGCAACAGCAAGCTTGGCTTCGAATTCCTCGATGGCCCGGTGAAGCCGCGGCCGGAGAAGCTGCCCGAACCGCGCCGCGCCAAGGCCAAACGACGGTCCTCGCCGCGCAAGAAACCGCCGGGCTCCGGCGGTCCAGGTGGCGGCGAGCCGCCGCGCCGTGGCGGCAGCACGGTGCCGAAGGTGCCGCTGGTCAAAGTGTGACGCGCAAAGCGTCGACGTGAATGAACCGGCGGGTCCTTCAGCCCGCCGGTTTCTTTTTCAGCTCCCGCGCAAACCAGATCGCCAGCACGGGCAGCATCGCGGCGGTGCCGAAAAACAGCGGCGCCGCACCGGTGTGGTCGATGACCAACGCCCCCACCGCGACGCCGACCGTTTGCCCGATGAAGATGGCCGAGGAGAAGATCGCGACCGCGGTACCGCGCGCCTGCGGCGTCATCTGCGTGGCGTTGGTCTGCAGCGTATTGTGCAGCATGTAGAAGCCGAGCCCGATCGCGGTCGTACCGAGCGGCGCCAGCCACCAGGCCTGCGCCAGCGATAGGACGATATATCCCGCGGCGATGGTAAATCCGCCGGCGACGGCGAGGCGAACCTGGCCGAGCCGGTAGACGAAGGTCTTGACCAAAGCGGCATAGATCAATCCGCCGATACCGAAGCAGCCGACGCTGAGCCCGATTAAAGTGAAACTGAGCCCAAAACGGGCGTGCAGATGCGCGCCGATATAAGCGAAGGCGCCCCACAAGAGCGCGTTCTCGATGAAAGCGGCGACGATGACGATGCGGGCGAACGGCGTCTTGAGCACGGCGGCATAGTCGGCGAAAAAGCCCTTGGCCGTGTCGCGCGGGTGGTTCGGCGCGCGGGTCAGCGGATTGGTGGCAAGCTCGAATACAAGCCCGGCCGTCGCCACCGCGAAAATTCCCGACAGCACGAAGAACACATTGCGCCAGCCGACCAGATCGCCGAGCACGCCGCCGGCGGCTTGGCCGAACAGTTGGCCGAGGATTTGTCCGGTGAGGTAGCGGCCGAGGATGGTCTGGCGCTGTTCGTAAGGCGTGACATCGCCGACATAGGCCATCGAGATCGGGATGATCCAGCCGCCGGCCGCGGCGCCGAAACGCGCCAGTCCGAGCTCCGTCAGCGAACCGGCCAGTCCGCACAGCGCCACCATGACCGTGCCGACCGCGCAGGTGATCGCTACCACGCGGTATTTGCCGAAACGGTCGCCGAACGGGCCGATGACGAGCTGGATCGAGCCATGAGCGACGGCGTAGGCGGTCACGACGATGGCCGCGATGCCCACGGCGGTGTGGAAATCGGCGGCGATTTGCGGCAACAGCGAATCCGTCACCCGCACTTGCGCCTGACTGGCGAAGCCGGCCATGGCCAAGAACATGATGGCGCGCGTCGGCGTTTTGCGCGGCAGCGACGCGGCGGATGTGATCGAGGCGGGCACGTTGAATTGAGGGGCCGTTAAGGAGATGTAGCGTTGACAGTCTGGGCAGGCCGGGCTTTCTACCCCGCCAAACGGCGAATGCGAAATGATTGAAAACAGATACCAGCCAAGCGCGGTCGAACCCCGTATCTATGCCGCCTGGGAGGCATCCGGCGCCTTTCGCGCCGGCCGGCCCGAGCGCGCCAAGGCGGAGCCCTATTGCATCGTCATTCCGCCGCCGAACGTGACCGGCTCGCTGCATATGGGCCACGCGCTCAACAACACGCTGCAGGACATTCTTTGCCGATTCGAACGCATGCGCGGCCGCGACGTGCTGTGGCAGCCGGGCACCGATCATGCCGGCATCGCGACGCAAGCCGTGGTCGAGCGCCAGCTTGCCGAGCGTAAATTGCCGTCGAGCCGCGAGATGGGCCGCGACGCCTTCATCAAGCGCGTCTGGGAATGGAAGGCGGAATCCGGCGGCACCATCATCAGCCAGTTGAAGCGGCTCGGCGCCTCCTGCGACTGGTCGCGCGAACGCTTCACCATGGACGAGGGCCTGTCGCGCGCGGTGATGAAGGTGTTCGTCGCGCTCTACCGCGAGGGTCTGATCTACAAGGACAAGCGGCTGGTCAATTGGGACCCCAAGCTGAAGACTGCGATCTCCGATCTTGAAGTGCAGCAGGTCGAGACCAAAGGCCATCTCTGGTACATCAAATATCCGATCGAGCATCATCCGGGTGAGTTTATCGTGGTGGCGACGACGCGGCCCGAGACCATGCTGGGCGACGTTGCGGTGGCGGTGCATCCGGACAACGCGCGGCTCAAGCATCTGATTGGGCGACACGCGATCCTGCCGCTGGTCGGCCGGCGCATCCCGATCGTCGCCGACGACTACGCCGATCCGGAGAAAGGCTCCGGCGCGGTCAAGATCACGCCGGCGCACGATTTCAACGATTTCGAGGTCGGCCGGCGCCACGATCTGCGGCTGATCAATATTTTCACGAGTGAAGCCAAGCTTTTTGTCAATCATGCCAATGATCCGTTCTTTGCTGGGGTGCCACCTTCGGCAGAACTTGATGAGACGGTTGAACTTGACGGATTGGACCGCTTCGCCGTGCGCAAAAAGATCGTCGAGCGTCTCGAAGCTGCGGGTCTTATGGAGAAAATCGAGCCGACGTCGCATGTCGTGCCACATGGCGACCGTTCGGGCGCGGTACTCGAGCCGTTTCTCACCGACCAATGGTATGTCGACGCCAAGACGCTGGCGCAGCCCGCAATCGCGGCGGCGCGCGAAGGAGGCACCAAATTCATACCGCAGCAATGGGAGGCGACGTTTTTCAATTGGATGGAGAACATCCAGCCCTGGACCATTTCGCGGCAGATCTGGTGGGGACATCAAATACCAGTGTGGTACGGCCCTTACATTGAGGGTGGTCGCCTTGAATACGAAGTAGGTAATGGCGGAAGAAATCATTTTTTCGTAGCGGAATCCGAAGTTGAAGCTGTCGAGGAAGCAAAAAAAATCTATGGAAAGACGATCAGAGTCCTCGCGTCATGGGCAGAATTAACCAGCGACAGCGTTCGACGGGAAATGCGCGATAACCATGCTGTTTTCATTTGGCGCGACGAGGACGTGCTGGATACGTGGTTCTCCTCCGCGCTGTGGCCGTTCTCGACGCTCGGCTGGCCGGACGAGACGCCGGAGCTCAAGCGGTTCTATCCGACCTCGGCGCTGGTCACCGGCTTCGACATCATCTTCTTCTGGGTGGCGCGGATGATGATGATGGGGCTGCATTTCATGAAAGAAGTGCCGTTCCGCGACGTCTACATCCACCGCCTCGTGCGCGATGCGTCGGGCGCTAAAATGTCGAAGTCCAAGGGCAATGTCGTCGATCCGCTCGGCGTCATCGATCAGTATGGTGCCGACGCCTTGCGTTTCACACTGGCGCGCGGCGCCGCGCAAGGCCATGACATCCGGCTCGGTCCGCAGGAGGTCGAGAACAACCGCAACTTCGCGACTAAGCTGTGGAATGCCGCGCGCTTTGGCGAGATGAATGAATGCCTGTTGGTGCCGGATTTTAACCCCGCGTCAGCAAAAGAGATAATCAATCAGTGGATCATCTCACAACTCGGCGACACCTTAGGCAAAGTCGAACTGGCGCTGAGCGACTATCGCTTCAATGATGCAGCCAACGCAATTTATCACTTCGTGTGGGACTTCTATTGCGATTGGTATTTGGAACTCACCAAGCCGATATTTGTCACGCCGCAGCCAAATGATTCTGCGCTTAGGGAGACGCGGGCAACGGTTGCCTATGTTCGCGATCAAATCTTGAAAGTTTTGCATCCATTTATGCCTTTTATCACTGAAGAGCTTTGGGGAGTGTCCGAAAGCAATCGGAAAGAGCCGATGCTCGCTCTCGCTTCGTGGCCAAGCCAACAACCTCATTTCGCAGATTCTCTTGAGGAACTGGGCTGGCTTATTGAACTCGTCACGGCCGTGCGGTCGGTGCGTACGGAGATGAATATTCCCGGCTCGTCGCTTATCCGGATCGAATTCATAAACCCCTCAGCTATGACAAAGCGGAGAGCCGGGCTTTGGGACGCTACGTTAAACAGGCTCGCGAGGATTTCGGACAGTACATTCTCCAGCCAAGTGAAGCCTGGCTCTGTTCAAATCGTGGTCGGTAGCGAAATTGCCGCACTGCCGCTTGCGGGCGTCATCGATCTCGATGCCGAACGTGCGCGGCTGGCCAAGGAAATGGCCAAGGCCGAGGCCGACATCGCCCGCGTCGACGCCAAGCTCAGCAATGCCAATTTCGTCGCCCGCGCGCCGGAAGACGTGGTCGAGGAAGAAAAAGAAAAGCGCGAAGAGGCGCAAGCGCGCAAGGCCAAGATCGCCGAAGCGCTGGAACGGCTGAAGGGGGCGGCCTAGGAGGAGTTCGCCGTGAGAGTGTTCCTCGCCGGAGCATCCGGCGTCATAGGGCAGCGATTGACGCCGCTTTTGCTTGCCGCCGGTCATCAGGTCGCCGGCACGACCCGCTCGTCCGACAAGGCCGCGGCGTTGAACGGGCAGGGTGCGCAAGCCGTCATCGTCGATGTTTTTGATCGCCAAGCCCTGCGCGATGCCGTTGTCGCGGCGCGCCCCGAGGTGGTGATCCACCAATTGACCGACTTGCCGCAGGTGTTCGATCCGGACCGTCGCGCCGAATCGCTGCAGCGTAACGCCAGGCTGCGCATCGAGGGCACGGCGAATCTCGTTGTGGCGGCACAGGCCGCCGGCGCCCGCCGGCTGATCGCCCAAAGCATCGCCTTCATCTATGCCGAGGGTCCGGAGCCGCACGCCGAGAGCGATCCGCTCATGTCCGCCGACGGCGACGATCTCAATGCCTTGACCGCGCGCGGCGTGCGTGCGCTGGAAGAGGCGACGCTTCATGCGCCCGGTATCGATGGCATCGTGCTGCGGTACGGGCGGCTGTACGGGCCGGGCACGTGGTTTAACGCGCCGACCGGCCGCGGGCCGCTTCATGTCGATGCTGCGGCGCAGGCGGCGCTGCTCGCCGTCAGCCGCGGCAGTTCCGGCATCTACAACATCGCCGAGGATGACGGCGCGGTGACGGTGGACAAGGCGCGGCGGGAATTGGGGTTCGATCCGGCCTTCAGACTTGCCGCTTAAAACGGCCTGCTCACAAACCGCGAGCCTTTTTCGCCATAGCGCCACGGTAGCTCGGCCGCCTTGGTGAGGCCAATGCGGGGCCCGGTGACGACCTCGACCTCGCTTTGCCGCGCCACGAGCTGGAACGGCGGCGCATCGAGCGCTAGTCCGTTGTGCTTGTCGGTGATGCCCAGCGCCTGGCACAGCCGGCCGGGGCCGGAACAGAGTAGCCGGTCGTCGGTTACGCCCCGCCGCCGCCGCATTGCCGCCAAACCTTCGGTCGGCTCCAGCGCCCGGATCAGCACGGCGCTGGCCGAGCCCTTCGGCTCGCAGACGAAATTCAGGCACCAGTGGATGCCGTAGGAGCGGTAGACATAGACATAGCCGGCCGGTCCGAACATGACCGCATTGCGCTCGGTCGGCCCCCGAAAGCTGTGCGCCGCCGGCTCGGTATGGTGGTAGGCCTCGACCTCGACCAGCCGGCCGCCCACACCGTTAACGAGCAGCGTGACACCGATTAGATCGGGCGCCACCGCAAGGACGCTGCGGTCAAAGAAGCCTTTGGTCAGGCGTTTCGCCATGCCGCATCGTGGCAGCCCGGCCGCTATTTGGTAAATCGCCGGCTAACGAATACCGCCGCACCGCCTGAATCTGTGGCTCCGCTGCAACAGCGGGGGAACATTTCGCATTACTGCACTGCACTCGCGCCAAACGCCGCTTTTTAGCCATAGGATTTCTCGACATCGATGGCCGACGACCGGTCCGCAGTGGATTTTAGGTCGTTGCGTACTTCCGGCCTTCTTTGTTTGGGCCGGAGGAAAGGGGCGAAGGGGCTCGAGTACAGCCCGCTGACGTTATGGACGCCAAAACCGATCTGAAATTACGCCTACCGAGCCGCCACGCGACCGAAGGTCCCGATCGCGCGCCGCACCGCGCCTTCTATTATGCGATGGGCCTGACCCGGCAGCAGATTCATCAGCCCTTCGTCGGCGTTGCCACCTGCTGGAACGAGGCGGCGCCCTGCAATATTGCGCTGATGCGCCAGGCCCAGGCGGTCAAACAGGGCGTGGCCGCCGGGGGCGGCACGCCGCGCGAATTCTGCACCATCACCGTCACCGACGGCATTGCCATGGGCCATGCCGGCATGAAGGCCTCGCTGCCATCGCGCGAAGTCATTGCCGATTCGGTGGAATTGACGGTGCGCGGTCATTCTTATGACGCCCTGATCGGGGTCGCCGGCTGCGACAAGTCGCAGCCCGGCATGATGATGGCGATGTGCCGGCTCAATGTGCCGGCGATCTATATCTACGGCGGTTCAATCCTGCCCGGCACGTTCAAGGGCCAGCCGGTCACCATCCAGGACGTCTACGAGGCCGTCGGCAAGCATTCGGTCGGTGCGATGTCCGACGCCGACCTCGAAACGCTGGAGGAGAACGCCTGCCCGTCGGCCGGCGCCTGCGGCGCGCAGTTTACCGCCAACACGATGGCGACAATCTCGGAAGCGATCGGGCTCGCTTTGCCGTATTCCGCCGGGGCGCCGGCGCCGTACGAGATTCGCGACAAATTCTGCATGCTGGCCGGCGAGATGATCATGGATTTGATCGTCAAGAACATTCGGCCGCGCGATATCGTCACCAGGAAGGCGTTGGAAAATGCCGCTGCGGTCGTGGCGGCAACCGGCGGCTCGACCAACGCCGCGCTCCATCTACCGGCGATCGCCAACGAATGCGGCATCAAGTTCGATCTGTTCGACGTCGCCGAAGTCCTGAAAAAGACACCTTATATCGCGGATTTGAAACCGAGCGGCCGCTATGTCGCCAAAGACGTGTTCGAAGCTGGCGGCGTTCCGTTGCTGATGAAGACGCTGCTCGACCATGGCTATCTCCATGGCGACTGCCTCACCGTCACCGGCCGAACCATCGCCGAGAATTTGAAATCGGTGAAGTGGAATCCCGATCAGGCCGTGATCTATCCGGCGAACAAGCCGATCTCGCCCACCGGCGGCGTCGTCGGGCTGAAAGGTAATCTCGCACCGGAAGGCGCCATCGTGAAAGTCGCGGGGATGGAGCGCATGCAGTTCTCCGGACCGGCGCGCTGCTTCGACGGCGAGGAAGCCTGCTTCGAGGCGGTGAAGAACAAGAAGTACAAGGAAGGCGACGTGCTGGTCATCCGCTACGAAGGTCCCAAAGGCGGTCCTGGCATGCGGGAAATGCTGTCGACCACCGCGGCGCTGTATGGCCAGGGCATGGGCAACAAGGTGGCGCTCATCACCGATGGCCGCTTCTCCGGCGCCACCCGCGGCTTCTGCGTCGGCCATATCGGTCCGGAGGCGGCGGTCGGCGGCCCGATCGCGCTCATTCGCGACGGCGATATCGTCAAGCTCGACGGCGAGAAGGGAACGCTCGATGTCGAGCTGAGCCAGGACGAGCTCGCGCGGCGACGCAAGGAATGGAAGCCGCGCGAGGGCGAATATCAATCCGGCTATTTGTGGAAATACGCCCAGCAAGTGGGAACGGCGCGTGATGGCGCGGTGACCCATCCGGGCGCATCGGCCGAAAAGGCGTGTTATGCGGATGTATAACGCCATAGCGCGCATTACGAGCGGCCGAACGGCAGCCGGTTTCTGCGGCGCACTGTGCTTGGCCCTGGGGTTGATCGGTGCCGGCCGCGGACTCGCGCCGGCGCTGGCGTTCGACGGCAGCGCCACCTCGGCGACCGCCTCGTTGTCGCCGAGCGACGGATTGCGCGCCGGCACGCGCGCGCCGGAAGCCGGCGCCAAGTCGACGGCGCTCAGCGCCCTGCAATATGCGGCAGACCAGGGCGAGCCGGTCGCGCAGTGGAAGCTCGGCCGCATGTATGCCGACGGCGACGGCGTGCCGCGCGACGATCTGCGCGCCTTCAACTATTTCAGCGCCATCGCCAACACGCATCCCGACGAAACGCCGGGCACCCAGCAGTCCGCATTCGTCGCCAACGCCTTCGTCGCGCTCGGCCATTATTACCTGACGGGCATCCCGCATTCGCAAATCGTCGCCGATCCGGAGCGGGCGCGCGAAATGTTCGATTATGCGGCCAGCTATTTCGGTGATGCGGATGCGCAATACGAGTTAGGACGGCTTTATCTGACCGGGACGCCGAGCGATCCGCACCAGGCGGCGCGCTGGTTCCTGCTTGCCGCGACCAAAGGCCAGTGCCGCGCCCAAGTCGCGCTCGGCGATATGCTGTTCCGCGGGCAGGCGGTGCCGCGCCAGGCCGCGCGCGGCCTGATGTGGCTGACGCTCGGCAGGGATTGCGCCGGCAACGACGAAAGCTGGGTCAAGCCGCTCTACGACAGCGATTTTCAGCGCGCCAACGATGACGAGCGCGCCATGGCGCTGGTCTATCTCGAAGATTGGCTGAAGGGCCGGCGGGAATAGAATCCGCCGACTGATCCTCAATATGGCTTGAATAGCTCAACAAAATTGGCTATTTTAGCTAGATGAGGAAGGTCAGTATTACCGAAGCCAAGAATGGCCTGAGCGCCCTTATCGACAGCCTCAAGGGCGGATCGCCTGTCTTAATCGTTGATCGCGGGCGGCCGGTTGCTCGCCTTGAACCGATAGCCGGGGGCAAACCGGACGATCAGAACGATCGGTTGTCTCAACTCATTCGCGATGGCGTGGTCCGACCGGCGCGAACAGTGCTGACGCGAGCGCTGCTCCTCGAGCAATTGCCATCCAGGCGAGGCAAACCTTCGGTGGTCACCGCTCTCATTGAGGAGCGGAGGGAAGGGCGGTGAAATTCTGGGATGCGTCTGCGATTGTACCGCTGCTCGTGGATGAGGATACGAGCAAGCGCATGCAAGAGCTCGCGGCTGAGGATCCCAGCATGCTTGTTTGGTGGGGATCGGAGGTCGAGTGTGTTTCCGCTTTGACCCGTCGCGAGCGGGATGGTTCTGTCGATGGCAAAGCGCTGGCTGTTGCTTTCCGCCGGCTTGGCCAGTTTTCAGAGATTTGGAACGAAATCGATCCGAGCGATTCGATCCGGGAGACGGCAGAACGGATGCTCCGCGTGCATCCGTTGCGCGCCGCCGATGCATTGCAACTCGCCGCCGCGTTTGTTGCGGCGGGGCAACGACCGCAATCTCTGCAAATGATTACTCTCGACGACCGCCTTGCTGGCGCGGCAGCAAAGGAAGGCTTCGCCGTCATTGATTAGGCGATAGCCTGACAGAACGTGGACTTTGCGCGCGCGCGGCTTCTTATCTCGCTTCGATATCCAAATCGATCCATACCGGCACGTGATCGGAGGGCTTTTCCCAGGTCCGTACATGCTTGTCGATGCCGGCGCCCGAGAGCTTGTCGGCCGCGAGCGGCGACAGCAATAAATGATCGATGCGGATGCCGTTGTTCTTCTGCCAGGCGCCGGCCTGGTAGTCCCAGAACGTGTAAAGGCCCGGATCGTCGGACGTGGCGCGGACCGCATCGGTCAGCCCGAGATTGACGAGCGCGCGGAATTCGTCGCGGGTCTTCGGCAGGTATAAAGCGTCGCCGGTCCAGGCTTGCGGATTCCTGGCGTCGGCCGCGGTCGGAATTACGTTGTAGTCGCCGGCCATGATCAGCGGCTCTTCCAACGCCAGCCGGTCGCGGGCGTAAGCCGAGAGCCGCTGCATCCAGCCGATCTTGTAGGTGTATTTCTCGGTATCCGGCGGATTGCCGTTGGGCAGATAAATACTCGCCACCCGCAGCGCGCCCGTCGCCGTCGACACCACGCCCTCGATGAAGCGCGCATGATCGTCATGGTCGTCGCCGGGCAGGCCGATTTTGACCTCGTCGAACGGAAATCTGGACAACAGCGCGACGCCGTTGAAGGTCTTCTGTCCGTGCACGGCGACGTTATAGCCGAGGCTCTCGAATTCGAGCCGCGGGAAAGCGTCGTCGACGCATTTGGTTTCCTGCAGGCAGACGATATCGGGCTTGCGCTCGGCGAGCCACGTGCGCGCAGAATCGATGCGCTGCTTGATCGAATTGACGTTCCAGGTGGCGATGCGCACGGGTTTCCACTCGTCATGCCCGCGCATAGCCGTTCGAAGAACGGCGTCGCTTCGCTCGCCGATGTCGCGGGCATCCACGTCTTACTTACTTAAAGCGCGGGTCGAGGAAAAGCCGTGCCATGACAGGATCAAAGCGCGAAGCTGGTGCCGCAGCCGCAGGATGCGGTGGCCTTCGGGTTGTTGACCTTAAACGACGAACCGATCAGATCGTCGACGAAATCGATCTCCGAGCCGGCCATGTAATCGAGCGAAACCGGATCGATCAGCACCGTGGCGCCGCTCTTCTCGATCACGATATCGTCGTCGGTGCGGCTCGTATCGGTGTCGAATTTGTACTGAAAGCCGGAACAGCCGCCGCCTTCCACCGACACGCGCAACATGGTGCCGGCCGGTTCCCGGCCTAGGATTTCGCCGATTCGCCGTGCCGCCCGATCCGTTACGATGACATTGCCGGCCATTTTGGCTCCGAAATGACAGCCGCCGATTGCAACAACCTCAAGGCGATAGTTAAGTGCGCCGGGGTCTAAGGTCAACCGCGGGCGGTTTTATGGACGCTTTGGCAATCGCGCCTTTATGCCTGCGATCCGGCGCGAAGCCGCGGCCGGCTGCATGCCGAGCCGGAGAGCCGAAGCCGCAGCGCCTTCCGCCGCGATTGCGACCGCATCATTCATTCTACCGCTTTCCGCCGCCTCAAGCATAAGACCCAGGTTTTCGTCTTCGACGAGGGCGACCACTATCGAACCCGGCTCACCCATACGCTCGAAGTCGCCCAGGTCGCGCGCGCGATCGCCCGGCGGCTCCGCCTCGACGAGGATCTCGCCGAGGCGCTGGCGCTTGCCCACGATCTCGGTCATCCGCCGTTCGGCCATGCCGGCGAGCGCGCGCTCAACGCCTGCCTCGCCGCATTCGGCGGCTTCGATCACAACGCCCAGACGCTTCGCATCGTCACCGCGCTGGAGCGCCGCTATCCGCATTTCGACGGGTTGAATCTGACCTGGGAAACGCTCGAAGGGCTGGTGAAGCACAACGGGCCGCTCACGGACCGGGCGGGAACGCCGCTTGCCGCATTATCGGGAGCACGGCGTCCCGGCGACGATTTTGGAATACAGCAAGCTGCAGGATCTGCAGTTGTGGAGCTTCGCCGGGGTCGAAGCGCAAATCGCAGCCTTTGCCGACGACATCGCCTATGACGCCCACGACATCGATGACGGGCTGCGCGCCGACCTGTTCGCCATCGACGACATCGCCGCCGTGCCGCTGCCGGGAAAGATTATCGCCGCCATCCGCGCCGCCTATCCGGGCCTGGACGCGCACCGCACCGTCCATGAATTCGTCCGTGAACTCATCGGGTTCCTGATCGACGACGTGGTCGCCGAAACCGGCCGCCGGCTTGCCGCGCTCGCGCCGCGCTCGGCCGACGACGTGCGCCGCGCCGCGACCGCTGTTGCCGGGTTTTCGCCGGACATAAGAGAGGCGGATCGCGCCATAAAAGCTTTTCTCGAAAGGCGTATGTATCGCGCCAGCCGGGTCATGCGCGTCATGGATCAGGCCGCCGACGTGGTGCGCGACCTGTTCGCCCGCTACAGCGGGCATCCGGGCGATCTGCCGGCGGATTGGCAGGAGGGGCTTGCCGACCTCGATGAGGCCACGCGCGCCCGGCGCATCGCCGATTTCATCGCCGGCATGACCGATCGCTTCGCGCTCGCCGAGCATGCCCGGCTCTTTTGACTCGACCCCCGAATTGCGTTAGGCGCGCGGCGCATTCCTGTTGCAAAGCATGGTCACGAAAAACATTTTTGCCGACGTCCTGGCGCGGGTTCTCGGCGCGACCGATGCGCTCGTCGCCGCGGGCACAATGCCCGCCGGCATCGATCGCGCGCGCGTGACGGTCGAGCCGCCGCGCGATCCGACCCATGGCGACATCGCCACCAATGCGGCGATGGTGCTGGCCAAGGACGCCGGTAAAAAGCCGCGCGATCTTGCCGAGGCGATTGCCGAGCGGCTGCGGGCCGACGGGCAGGTCGCAAGCGTGGACGTGGCCGGTCCCGGCTTCATCAACCTCACCCTCAAGCCGTCCGCTTGGATCGCGGCGCTGCGGAGCGCGATCGAGCTCGGCGCCGATTACGGCCGGAGCGACGTGGGCGCCGGCGTAGCGGTGAATGTCGAATATGTCTCGGCCAATCCAACCGGGCCGATGCATGTCGGCCATTGTCGCGGCGCGGTGTTCGGCGACGCGCTGGCCAATCTGTTGGATTTCACGGGCTACAAGGTCACGCGCGAATATTACGTCAACGACGCCGGCGCGCAGGTCGATGCGCTGGCGCGCTCGGCCTATCTGCGTTACCGCGAAGCGCTCGGCGAAAACATCGGCGCAGATTCCGGAAGGGCTTTATCCGGGCGACTATCTCAAGCCGGTCGGCGCCTTGATCGCCAAGAGCTTCGGCGAATCGCTGAAGAGTGCGCCGGAGCCCGAGCGGCTCTCCGTGGTGCGTGCCATTGCGCTCGAACAAATGATGCTGTCGATCCGTGAGGATCTGGCGGCGCTCGGGGTCAATCAGGAGCGCTTCTTCCACGAACGGACGCTGATTTTCCAGGACGAAGCCGGAGCCAATTCGATCGATTTCGTTGCGCGAACCATCGCCTGGCTGCGCGAACGCGGGCTGGTCTATGAGGGCCGCTTGCCGCCGCCCAAGGGCGCGCCGATCGAGGACTGGGAAGATCGCGAACAGACTTTATTTCGCTCGACCGCGTTCGGCGACGACGTCGATCGGCCGCTGATGAAGTCGGACGGCTCCTACACTTATTTCGCCTCCGACATCGCCTATCACCGCACCAAGATCGAGCGCGGCTTTCGCACCTTGATCGACGTCTGGGGCGCCGACCATGGCGGCTACATCAAGCGGATGCAGGCGGCGGTCAAAGCGCTAAGCGAAGGCAAGGCCGAGCTCGACGTCAAAGTGATCCAGCTGGTCAAGCTTTTGCGCGCCGGACAGCCGGTGAAAATGTCCAAGCGGGCAGGGGAGTTCGTGACGTTGCGTGAAGTGGTGGAAGAAGTGGGGCCCGACGCGGTCCGCTTCATGATGCTGTTTCGCAAGAACGACGCCGTGCTTGAATTCGATCTCGCCAAGGTTTTGGAGCAATCGCGCGACAATCCGGTGTTCTACGTTCAATACGGCCACGCCCGCGCGCAGTCGATCTTCCGCAATGCGCGCGCGGCCTTCCCCGATCTGCCGCAAAACATCGCCAGTCTGGCCGAGACTGCGAATCTCGCGGCGCTGTCCGATCCGGCGGAGCTTGCTTTGATGCGGCGCATCGGCCTCTACCCCCGCACGGTAGAGGCCGCCGCGGCAGCGCACGAGCCGCACCGAATTGCGTTTTATCTCTTCGACTTAGCGTCCGAATTTCATGCGCTTTATACGCTGGGCAATGCATCGCCACATTTACGCTTCATTATCCAGAATGATCGACAACTGACCGAGGCCCGGCTTGTGCTCGTAGGGGGCGTGGCCACCGTGCTTGCGTCTGGGCTTAAGCTGCTTGGGGTCGCGGCGCCAGATGAGATGCGATAATCCCGGCGCCTGTCGAACGAAGCGTCCGAAGCTTTAGGCGAGCGCAGATCGGGACGAAGTTTCGGGGCCGACTTTAAGTCATCGCGTAACGCCGCAACGGGGTCGAGCTCTATGGCCGACAACAATTTTCGTTCCCATCCCAACCGCGCCGCGGCTCCGCCGTCGCGCGCGCAACAGGATGATCCGCTTGCCGAGCTGGCGCGGCTCATCGGTCAGAGCGAGCCGGCGGCCGATGTCGGCCGCGATGCGCGCCGCGGCACGGTGCCGTCATACGACGAGCCGTCCCTCGATTGGCGGGCGCAAGATGGCGAGGGCGCTGCGCACGATGACGCGGATGATCGTTATGCCGCGCCGGCGGCGCCTGAGCATGAGGATGCGGCTTACGACGACGGCTACGAGCGACAGCCGCTCGGCGACGCGTTCGAGTCCCATCGCCCCGGCGGTCCGGTCTATGACGACGATGCCGACGGGGCGGAGAGCGGCAGGCAGGTTTCGGCGCTGTCGACGCGGCTCAACGGCGGGCGGGATTTTGCCCGCGATTACTATGTGCCGCCGGAGCAAGCGCGTTTCCGCGAGGGCGGCGAGACCCGCGCCGTTGCCGATCGCCAGGCCCCCGCGTTCCTGTCCGAGGCGCGCGTCGAACGTTACCAGTTCGACGAGGAGGCGGACGAGGCAGCGGACGATCAAGCCTACGACGAATACCAGGAGGACGAGGCTCCGGTCGGCCGTCGGCGCCGCGGCATCGTCGTCGTAGCGGCCGTGCTCGGCTTGGCGATTATCGGAACCGCCGGCGCCTTTGCCTATCGTGCAATGTTCGGCAGCTCGATGCTGCCCGCGCTGCCGCCCATCATCAAGGCCGATGACGGACCGAACAAAATCATTCCGGCGAAGCCGAAGAGCAATACCGACCAGGCGGACGCGAGCGATGCCGGCTCCGGCGAGAAGCTGGTGTCGCGCGAGGAGCAGCCGGTCGATATGCCGGCGCCGGCCAATTCCACGCCGCGCGTGGTCTCGACCATTCCCATCTTCCCCGATCCGAATTCCGGTCAGGCCGGCGTTCCGAATTCCGCCCAGGCGGGGATGCCGGCCGGCGGCCAAAGCGTGCCGGCGCTCAATGCGGCCGCACCGATGCCGGCGCCCCCACCGCCGATGGCGACGAGCACGCCGCCCGCTCAGGCAAACTCAATCTGGCCGCCGGTGCCTCCTGTGGCTTCGTCTCCGGCCACGTCTTCCGCCGCGGCTGTCGCGCCCGGCGCCCCGGCTGCGGCCACGACGGCACCGCGAAAAGTCCACACGGTCGTCATCCATTCCGACCAATTAGGCGCCCAAACCGCGGATGCCTCGCCTGCGCAGCCGCCTCTTCCTGCGCCGGCTGCCGCGCCGATACGGACAGCTTTGCCGCGGCCCGCCATGGCGCCGTCGCCGCGACCGGCGCCCGCCGCGCGGCTTGATGCCAATGCGCCGCTCTCGATCGTTCCGAATGACGGCGAGGCCCCGCCGGCAGCCGCACCGCGCTTGCGCACCGCACTGGCGCGCCCGAGCGAAGCCCCCGCTGCGGCGCGGGCAGAGCCCGTGGGTGCGGCAGGCGGCGGCTATGCCGTCCAGGTGACCTCCCAGCGCAGCGAAGCCGCGGCCCAGGCGGAATTCCGGGCCTTAAAAGGCAAATTCCCGAACCAACTCGGCAGCCGCGAACCGCTCATCCGCCGCGCCGACCTCGGCGCCAAAGGGGTCTATTACCGTGCTTTGGTCGGCCCCTTTGCCTCGGCGGAAGAAGCAACGGCGATGTGCTCGGGCCTGAAGTCGGCGGGTGGCAGCTGCATCGTGCAGCGCAATTAGGCCGGGGATTGAGGCGGTTACGGCTTGACCCTTCTGCATAGGGCAAGGTACCCGGGCCCGGATGTTATCGTTCATAAGCGGCGTTGCAGGACCTGCGCTGACGGGCGAGGAGCGCCAGTTCCTCCAAGAGGCGAGGCCCTGGGGCCTGATCGTCTTCAAGCGCAATATCGAGAATCCGGCCTCGCTAAAGGCGCTGATCGACGATTTCCGCTCCGCGGTCGGCTGGCAGGCGCCGGTTTTGGTCGACCAGGAAGGCGGCCGGGTGCAGCGGTTGGGCCCGCCGCATTGGCCGAGCTATCCGCCGGGCGCCGCCTATGGCCGGCTCTACGATCGGGACAAAAATCTCGGTTTGGCCGCCGCGACGCTGGGCGCAAATCTCATGGCGGCGGACCTTACGGAGGTCGGCATCGATGTCGATTGTACGCCGATCGCCGATTTGCCGGTTGCGGGGGGCGATCCGATCATCGGCGACCGGGCCTATGGAACCGAGCCGGCTAAAGTGGCCGCTGTCGCCGGCGCGATCGCGACGGGGCTTCTGCAGGGCGGCGTCTTGCCGGTGCTCAAGCACCTTCCAGGCCATGGCCGCGCCACAGCCGACAGCCATGAAAAGCTTCCGGTGGTCGCCGCCGACCGGGCTACGCTCGAAGCCACAGATTTTGCCGCTTTTCGGCCGCTCAACGCCCTGCCGCTCGGGATGACCGCACATGTTGTGTTCAGCGCCATCGACCCGGTCGCGCCGGCCACCGCTTCGGTCACTATAGTGCGGGACGTGATTCGCGATTCGATTGGGTTTTCGGGACTGCTGATGAGCGACGATATTTCGATGGGCGCGCTGTCCGGCTCGATCGGCGAGCGCACAAAGGCTGCCATCGCAGCGGGTTGCGATGTGGCGCTTCACTGCAATGGCAAGATGGACGAGATGCTTGCCGTGGCGGGCGCGGTGCCGCGGCTCACCGGCGCGCCCGCCCGTCGCGCCGAAGCCGCGCTGGCGCTGCGCCGGCGACCGGCGCCGATCGATATCGCGGCACGTCGCGCCGAATTTTCTACGCTGATGGCGGGCGCGCAGCCTGCACCGGGTGCCGCATGAACGCCGAGGATCAGTTCGAGACCGAGCTTCGCGAACGCGCCGTCGACGATCCGGCGCTGGTGGTCGACGTCGAAGGCTTCGAAGGTCCGCTCGATCTGCTGCTGACACTGGCGCGCCAGCAAAAGGTCGATCTCGCCAAGATCTCCATTCTGGCGTTGGCCGACCAGTATCTTGCCTTCATCGAGGCGGCGCGCAAAATGCGGTTGGAGCTGGCCGCCGACTACCTGGTGATGGCGGCGTGGCTCGCCTACCTGAAATCGCGCCTCTTGCTGCCGGAAGCGCATCCGGCCGAAGGCGTCAGCGCCGAAGACATGGCGAATGCGCTGGCGCAACGCCTGCGCCGGCTCGAGGCGATCCGCCAATTTGCCGAGCAGATGTTGAACCGACCTCAGCTCGGCCGCGATGTGTTCCAGCGCGGTCAGCCCGAGCCGATTGCCGAGATCAAGCGCCCGGAATGGTCGGCGACGCTGTACGACCTATTGTCGGCCTATGGGTCGCGGCGGCAGACCAAGGCGCGGACCTTCGTGCGTTTGCCGGTGCGCACGGTCTGGTCGCTTGCCGAAGCGCGCGAGACGCTCGAACGCCTGATCGGCCAATCGATGGATTGGAGCCCGCTCGATCAATATCTGATCGAGTACCTGGTCGAGCCGTCGCAACGCGCGACCGTGCTGGCGTCGACCTTTGCGGCGACGCTCGAATTGGTGCGCGAAGGCCATCTCGAAATGCACCAGCAAGGCTCGTTTACGCCGCTTTATCTGCGTAAACGACAGGACAACGGCGGGACTGCCACCGCGGAACCGGGGAATGGCTAAGAGGGGGAGTAAATCAATGGGGAAAGTGGCGGAGATGCGTGTGATCGTCGGCGATAAACAGGATTCGGATCCTGCGGATTCGAGCCCCGCTGAGAGTCGCGCCGAAGAGTTGCGCATCCTCGAAGCCTTGCTGTTTGCCGCCGAAGCGCCGCTCGACGAAAAGGCTCTGGCGGCGCGGCTGCCCGCGGGAACCGACGTGCGTGCGCTGCTCGCGCAGTTGCAGCGCGAATACGCGCCGCGCGGCGTAAACCTCGTTCGCATCGCCAGCAAATGGACGCTGCGCACCGCGAGCGACCTCGCTTGGCTGCTGACCCACGAATTCGTGGTCACGCGCAAACTGTCGCGCGCCGCCATCGAGACGCTGGCCATCGTCGCTTATCACCAGCCGGTGACCCGCGCCGAGGTCGAGGACATCCGCGGCGTTTCGACGTCGAAAGGCACGCTCGACGTGCTGCTGGAGACCGGATGGGTCAGGCTGCGCGGCCGTCGCAAGGCGCCGGGCCGGCCGGTGACCTACGGCACCAGCGAAGCGTTTCTGTCGCATTTCGGGCTCGATGTGCTCACCGATCTGCCCGGTCTCGACGAATTGAAGGGCGCCGGGCTTGTCGACGCCGCGCTGCCGGCCGACTTCTCCGTGCCGGTTCCCTCCGACGATCCGGCGCTGCGCGAGGATGAAGAGCCGCTCGGGCCGGAGGATCTCGATCTCGGCCTGGCGCCGCCCAAAGGGCGCAGCGAGGAGTAATCGAGGAGGCGCGCGAGAATTAATTCGCACCGCGCCGAGGAATAAAACGATCGCGTCCTTGATAATGCTGCGAAAGTGGGCGCCGACAGGCATTCACCCTGCGGCGTGACGGCATGGCGGTTACGCTTGTTTTTGCCGGTCCCGACGCCTAGTTTCTGGCTAAAATCGCGATCTCGCCCCGGACGGGCACGCCAGCGTAAGCGTATGGCGGACGGAGGATTTCATGGGTTCATTGAGCATCTGGCACTGGCTGATCGTCGGCGCCGTACTTCTTTTGGTTTTCGGCGGCCGGGGCAAGATTTCGGACATGATGGGCGACGTCGCCAAAGGCATCAAAGCCTTCAAAAAGGGTATGGCCGAAGACGACGAGACCCCGGCCAAATCCGACGCGCCGGTCAAGACCATCGATCATCAGGCGCCGGCCGACATCAAGCAGCGCTCGGAGAGCCAAGTCTAGATCAAGTCTAGCGCTTCGCGCGCTCTGGCGCCGATCGCGCCCGCCCGGCGGCGGCCGGAGAGGCTTTCATGTTCGACATCAGCTGGACCGAATTCCTGCTCATCGGTGTCGTGGCGCTGATCGTGATCGGGCCGAAAGAACTGCCCGGCGTGATGCGCACGCTCGGCCAATATACGCGCAAGATGCGCAGCATGGCCGCCGATTTCCAGAATCAGTTCCAGGAAGCGATGCGCGAAGCCGAGATGGCCGACCTGAAAAAGCAGGTCGACGACATGGCGAGCGACATCAAGAATTACGATCCGTTGAAGGACGTGCGCAGCGACCTCGAATCCGTGGGCAAGGATTTGAAGGCATCGCTCGGCGCGCCTGTGGAGCAGAAGCCGGCGGAGCCGGTGCCGGAAGAGACGGAGCAGCCTCCATCGCTTTCCGGACCCCGGCGCGAGACCCAGCCGGCGGCGTTGCCGGAGCCTGCTATCGCGCGCCGCGCCGGCACCTGCCGCGCCGCCACGGTGACGCCGGAGCCCGCCGCGACTGCCGCCGAGCCGGTCAGCACCGAGCGAAGCTGATGGCTAATCTCACCCGCGAAGACGAAGAAAAGGAGATCGAGGCCACCAAGGCGCCTTTGATGGAGCACCTGATGGAGCTGCGCTCGCGGCTCATCAAGGCGGCCGCCGCCTTCATCATCGCCATGGTGGTGTGCTTCTTCTTCGCCCGCCACATCTACAACGTCCTGACCTGGCCCTATATCTGGGTCGCCGGCGCGGCGAATTCCAAATTCATCTATACGGGACTGCTCGAATATTTCGTCGTGCAATTGAAGCTCGCCGCGTTCGGTGGCGCCTTCATCGCCTTCCCGGTGATCGCGACGCAGATCTACATGTTCGTCGCGCCGGGCCTCTATCGCAACGAGCGCCAGGCCTTTCGGCCCTATCTGATCGCGACGCCCATCTTTTTCGTGCTCGGCGCAATGGTGGTCTATTTCGTCGTCTGGCCGATGGTGACGCGCTTTTCGCTGTCCATGCAGCAGGCGGGCGGTCCCGGCGAAGCCTCTATCGAGCTTCTGCCGAAGGTCGAGGACTACTTGTCGCTGATGATGAAGCTGATGCTCGCCTTCGGCGTCGCTTTTCAGCTTCCGGTGGTGCTGACGCTGCTCGGCCGCGTCGGCATCATCACCTCCGACCAGCTCAAGGCCAAGCGCCGCTATTTCATCGTCATCGCCTTCGTCATCGCCGCGGTGCTGACCCCGCCCGACGTCTTGAGCCAGATGTCGCTCGCTTTGCCGCTGCTGGCGCTGTACGAGGGCTCGATCTGGTCGGTGCGCATGGTCGAAAAACGCGCGGCGGCCGAGCGCGCCGCGGCGGCGGCCAAGCCCGCGGAATAATTGAGCCTATACTGACGGCGTGACGCTTTTCGATTCGTCATGGCCGGGCTTGTCCCGGCCATCCACGTCTTTACAAGCGTAACGCAAGACGTGGATGCCCGGCATCAAGCCGGGCATGACGGTACGGGACCCCGCATGCACGACATCCGCTTCATCCGCGACAATCCCGAGGCGTTCGACCGCGCGCTGGCGCGGCGCGGCTTGCCGGGCGAGGCACAGCGGCTGATTGCCCTTGATGAAAAGCGCAGAGAAAAAATTCTTGAACTGGAGACCGCGCAAGCACGCCGCAATGAGGCCTCCAAGCTCATCGGCGCGGCCAAGAAGAGTAACGAAGAGCAGGTCGCGCAGGCGCTGATGGCGGAAGTCGCTGCGCTGAAGGAATCTATTCCGCAGCACGAGGCTGCGGAGAAAGCCGCGAGCAAGGCGCTCAACGACGCGCTTGCCGAAATTCCCAACCTGCCGCTGGACGAAGTCCCCGACGGCACGGGCGCCGACGATAATGTCGAGCATCACCGCTTCGGCGCCAGGCGCGCTTACGCCTTCGCGCCCAAGCAGCATTTCGATCTTGGCGAAAAACTCGGCCAGATGGACTTCGAGACTGCGGCCAAATTGTCGGGCGCACGGTTCGTGGTTTTGAAGAAAGGCCTGGCGCGGCTCGAACGCGCGCTGGGCCAATTCATGCTCGATGTACACACGAGCGAGCCGCATAATTACACCGAGGTTTCGCCGCCGCTGTTGGTGCGCGATGAGGTGATGTTCGGTACGGCGCAGTTGCCGAAGTTTGAAACCGATCAGTTTTTTGCGTTGAAATGGGACTTGGTAAATGCCGCCTGGGATGAGGGGTTAGAAGGCAAGGACGAGGACGATCCAATGTTCGCCTCGTCGGGCCACGAAGGCATGTTCCGATATTTCCTGGAGTTGTTGGGAAATCATCGCCTGGGGCTCATCCCCACCGCCGAAGTGCCGCTGACCAATCTCGTCCGCGAGTCGATCGTTGACGAAGCGCAATTGCCGATGCGGCTCACCGCCTGCACGCCGTGCTTCCGTGCCGAGGCGGGCGCCGCGGGCAAGGACACGCGCGGCATGATCCGCCAGCATCAGTTCACCAAAGTCGAGCTCGTCTCGATCACCACGCCCGAGCAATCCAAGGACGAGCACGAGCGCATGCTGTCGTGCGCCGAGGAAATTTTGCGCCGGCTCGATCTGCATTACCGGGTGATGACGCTGTGCACCGGCGACATGGGCTTTGCGTCACAAAAGACTTACGACATCGAAGTATGGCTGCCGGGGCAGAACATGTACCGGGAAATCTCGTCCTGCTCGGTGTGCGGCGAGTTTCAGGCGCGGCGCATGAATGCGCGCTATCGCGCCAAGGAAGGCCGCAATGTGCGCCACGTCCACACCCTCAACGGCTCCGGCGTCGCCGTCGGCCGCGCACTGATCGCGGTGATGGAAACCTATCAGGACGCCGACGGCGCGATCGTGGTGCCGGACGCGTTGCAGCCTTATATGGGCGGCATGAAGAAGATCGAGAAGTAAGCGTGCGCATCTTGGTCACCAATGACGACGGCGTTCACTCGCACGGCCTCAACGTCTGCGAGGATATCGCGCGCACGCTTGTCGGACGACGTCTGGGTGGTGGCGCCGGAGTACGATCAGTCGGGCGTCGCCCATTCGCTGTCGCTGAACGATCCGCTGCGGTTGCGCGAAGTCGCCGAGCGGCGTTTCGCGGTGCGCGGCACGCCGACCGACTGCGTCATCATGGGCGCGCGGCACGTTCTCGACGGCAAGCAGATCGACTTGGTGCTGTCTGGGGTCAATCGCGGCCGGAACGTCGGCGAGGACGTGATCTATTCCGGCACCGTCGCCGGCGCCATGGAAGGTACCGTGCTCGGCATTCCGTCGGTGGCGCTGTCGCAGGCCTATAAATCGCACAGCGGCCAGCCGCCGTTCTGGGACACCAGTCTGCGCTATGCGCCGGACATCATTCGCCGCATCCTCAATGAAGGCGTGCGCCGCGAGGTGCTGATCAATGTGAATTTCCCCGACTGCCGGCCGGAAGAGGTCAAAGGCATTGCGGTGAGCGCGCTCGGCCGCCGGCGGCAGGAGCGGCTGCATATCGACGAGCGCAAGGACGGCCGCGGCAATCCCTATTATTGGATCGCCTATACGCAGCAGAACGCGTTCCAGCTCCAGGAAGGTACCGATATCGCGGCAATAGAGCGCAATTGCATCGCGATCACGCCGTTGCGGATCGACATCACCGACGAGCCGACCATGACCGGTCTCGCCCAGCTCTTCGAAAAGGGCATCGGTTGACGGCGGAGCTTAGCTGACGGCGGGGCTTAGCTGACGGCGCTGGCCAGCGCTGCATCGATGGCTTTCGCCAGGGCCTCGACCTGAAACGGCTTCTGCAAGGTCGGGCTATGCCGATAGGCCTCCGGGACGCCGCGTTGGCCGTAACCGCTGGCGAAGACGAAAGGTAAGCCGCGCCCGACCAGCACCTCGACCACCGGCGTGATCGGCCGGTTGTTGAGATTGACGTCGAGCACGGCAACGTCGAAGTCGGCCTCGCTGGCAAGCTTCAGCGCCTCCTCGATGGCGCCGGCCTCGGCGGTGACAGTATGGCCCAGGTCGGTGAGCATGCCTTCGAGCAGCATGCGAATCATCGCCTCGTCCTCGACAACGAGAACGCGCTTTCCGGACGCGGTTTTACCATCAGACGTCATTTGCACCCCGTACCGCCATAACACCCATAGGTCCCGCCGGTTCCATGCGCAACCCGCCGCTTCCAAGGGGTCGGCGCAGTTATCAGCCGGCGGCCTCCCCGGTATAAGCAATGACCGCGTCTGTGGTAAAAAAGCCGAGACAGAACGGGATCAGGTGAGGCGATTGTGGCCGCAGCCCCAGCAGCCGAAGACGTCGGGCGTATGGAGTTTCAACTCACCCTGCGACGTCATGGCATCACCGACCAGGCCGTGCTTCGCGCCATGGACGAGGTGCCGCGCGAGTATTTTGTCGCCGCCGGCTTCCTCGATAGCGCCTATGCCGATCAGGCGCTGCCGATCGCCTGCGGGCAGACCATCAGCCAGCCCTTCGTCGTCGCCTATATGACGGAAAAGCTCGAGGTCGAGCCAAGCAACCGTGTGCTCGAAATCGGTACCGGCTCGGGCTATCAGACGGCAATCCTGGCGCGGCTGGCCCGCGAAGTCGTGAGCATCGAGCGCTACCGTACGCTCGCCGACGCCGCGCGGGAACGGATCGCGACGCTCGGCTATGGCAACGTGACGATCCGCGCCGGCGACGGCATGGCCGGCGCGCCGGACTTGGCGCCGTTCGACCGCATCATGGTCACTGCCGCAGCGCAAGACTTCCCCGAGGCGCTCGTCGCTCAGCTTGCGGAGGGCGGCAAGATGGTGCTGCCGGTCGGTCCGCGCCATGACGCGCAATCTCTCATCCGGCTGACCAAGCAGCCGGGCGGCGCATTAACCCGTGAAAATCTCATCGCCGTGCGATTTGTGCCGTTGTTGCCGGGTCAAGCGCGCGAACTGTGACCGCGAAGATACTTAACGCAGGAGAGTGGAAATATTTGCGGCACTTAAAGCCCTGTTTACCGCAACGTTGTTTATTCACTCGTCCTTTGTGTTGCGTGGGCGTGTGTCACAATGTGCGCTATGCCTCGGTCGGCCCTGTGGCCGCAACTGGTTGCCGTTTCGTTAATCGGGATCGGGGCGGCGAGCTGTAGCGCCGATTCTGGCCGCTTCAACGAAGGCTTTGGCTCGTCTCCCTCGTATTCCTCTTCGTCGTCGTCGCGCGGCGACGTTACGGGATCGATCCCGCAGACGGCGCCCGCCAGCCACATCGAAAGTCGCCCGCTGCCGAGCCTCGCCAGCGCCGATAACGGCACGTCCGGCGGCGGCCGCGGCATGGGTTCCTATCAAGGCGGAGAGGTGACCGGTTCGATCGCGGCACCGCCGCCTCCGCCGCCGCCCTCCTGGACCTGGGATGGTGGGACGGCGATTACGGTGAAGCCTGGCGAGACTGTCGACGGTATCGCGCGCGCCCACGGCGTGCCGGTGTCCGTGCTGATGGAAGCCAATCACATCACCAGCCCGACTGCGGTTTATCCGGGCGAACATCTTGTCATTCCGCGTTACCGATCGGCAACGACGGCCGAACCGCCGCAGACGCGCATTGCGACGACCGCACCGGTCATGGCGCCGCCGCCGCGCGGCGGGCTCGTGGCGCCATCGAGCGTGCATGTCGTGGCGCCCGGCGAAACCCTCAACAGCATCGCGCGCCTCTACGGCAAACCGGTCTCGGTCATCGCCCGGGCCAACGGCATTTCGCCGGATACGATGGTGCGGGTCGGCCAGCACGTTGTCATTCCGCAAATGGGCGAGCGCCCGGCGCCGGCGCCGGCACCGCAGCGCGTCGAGGCTCCGGTCCCGGCGCCGACCACGGTCGCGACCGTGGAGTCGCCGCATAGCGCGCGGGTGGCCGAGCCGAGCGAGCCGGTGCCAAGCAGCAATCCGATCAAGGCCGAGCAGGCCGCCGCGAGCGCGATGCCGAGCTTCCGCTGGCCGGTGCGCGGCCGCATCATCGCCGCGTTCGGACCGAAGCCGAACGGCCTGCAGAACGACGGCATCAACCTCGCGGTGCCGGAAGGCACCCCGGTCAAGGCGGCCGAGGACGGCGTCGTCGCTTACGCCGGCAGCGAGCTCAAAGGCTACGGCAATCTCGTGCTGATCCGCCATGCCAATGGCTTCGTCACCGCCTACGCCGATGCCAGCGAACTCCTCGTCAAGCGCGGCGATACCGTCAAACGCGGCCAGGTGATCGCAAAGTCAGGCGAGACCGGCAATGTCACGTCGCCGCAATTGCACTTCGAGATCCGCAAGGGCGCCACGCCGGTCGATCCGGCGCAATATCTCAGCGGCGCGTAACCGGACGTCCCTCGTCCATCTTCACGCCCAACCGTCCCGCCAGATCCTGCACATATTGCCAGGCCACGCGGCCGGAGCGCGCACCGCGCGTGGTCGCCCATTCCAGCGCTTCGCGGCGCAGCGCATCCCCCGACATGGGCACGCGGTAATGGGCGATATAGCTTTCGACCATGGCGAGGTACTCGTCCTGGCTGCAGCGGTGGAAGCCGAGCCACAGCCCGAAACGGTCCGACAGCGAGACCTTCTCCTCCACCGCTTCGCCCGGATTGATCGCGGTCGAGCGCTCGTTCTCCATCATCTCGCGCGCCATCAAATGACGCCGGTTCGAGGTGGCGTAGAAGATGACGTTCTCCGGCCGCCCCTCGATGCCGCCTTCGAGCATGGTCTTGAGCGATTTGTAGGAGGTGTCTTCCGCGTCGAAGGAAAGGTCGTCGCAGAACACGATGAACCGTTCGCGGGCGTTGCGCAGGAGCGCCATCAGCTCCGGCAGCGACTCGATGTCCTCGCGATGGATTTCGATCAGCTTTAAGCCCGCCGCCGGATGTGCGGCGCCGATTGCGGCATGCGACGCCTTGACCAGCGATGACTTCCCCATGCCGCGGGCGCCCCACAAGAGCGCGTTGTTGGCCGGCAGCCCCCGGGCGAAGCGTTCGGTGTTTTCGACCAAGAGATCGCGCACCCGGTCGATGCCTTTGAGGAGCGACATGTCGACACGGTTGACGCGGCGAACCGCCGCGAGCTTGCGGCCCTCCGGGTGCCAGACGAAAGCGTCGGCGGCGGAGAAATCGAGCCCCGCCGGCGGAGCCGGGGCAAGCCGCTCCAGCGCGCCGGCAATGCGCTTTAGGAGCGCTGCGCTGCCGTCGGTCGATGGCACCGGCGCGGGACGTCCGCGACGCGGCTTTGCCGCTGGTTTTTTGCGCGAGGGCGCCGGAGATTTGGCCATGTTTACTCCGGGTTGCGGCCATCCCCTTAGCGGGGCTGCGGCACCCTCGCAAGCTTGCCGAGACCGATCCGCAACATTGCAATTGGGCCAACGCTAGCTATAGTCCGCGCGATTTTGCGCGCAACAGCGGCCCTTCATCCCGGGCGGCGCGCTTTCACGGCCCGCCCCTTTGGAGGAACGATGTTCATCACGCCCGCGTTCGCGCAAAGCAATCCGTTGAGCAGCCTGTTCGGCGGCGGCGGCGATTCGGCCAGCATGCTGACCTCGTTCATGCCGCTTATTCTGATTATCGTGATTATGTACTTCCTCATCCTGCGGCCGCAGCAGCGCAAGGTGAAGCAGCATCAGGAGATGGTGAAGGCACTGCGGCGCGGCGACACCGTCGTGACCACCGGCGGCCTTGTCGGCAAGGTCACCAAGGTAGTGGACGACGCCCAAATCGAGATCGAGATCGCGGACGGTGTTCGCGTCCGGCACTTACGCTCCAGCGTCAGCGAGGTTCGGGCCAAGGGCGAACCGGTGAAGGACGAGGGCTGACCGCTCCGCTCGCCAAGCTGCCCGCCAAGTCGAAGGAAATTCAAGGTCCATGTTGTTTTTCACGCGGTGGAAGGCGGCGGCTATCCTGCTCACGGCGCTGATCGTGTGCCTGTTTGCGGTGCCGAATTTCTTCCCCGAAAGCACGGTGGCGCGCTGGCCGTCGTGGGCGCAGCGCCACATCGTGCTCGGTCTCGATCTGCAGGGCGGCTCGAGCCTGTTGCTCGAAGTCGACACCAATTCGGTGCGCAAGGAGCGGCTGCAGGCGCTCGACGAAGACGTGCTCCGGGTGCTGCGCGAGGCGCGCATTCCCTTCACCGGTCGCGCCGTCCATGGCGGTAGCGTCGAAGTGCACATCACGCGCCCGACCGACGTCGACAATGCGCTGAGCAAGCTGCAGGCCTTGTCGCAGCCGATGTCGGGATTTCTCGGCTCGACCGGACAGCGCGACCTCGACGTCAGTCAAAACAACGGCTTGATCACCCTGACGCCGACCGATCCGGCGATCACCGAGCGCATCCGCCAAGCCGTCGATCAGTCCATCGAAATCATCCAGCGCCGCGTCAACGAGCTCGGCCTCGTCGAGCCGAGCATCCAGCGCGAGGGCACCGACCGCATCCTGGTGCAGGTGCCGGGCTTGCAGGACCCGACGCGGCTCAAGGACATCCTCGGCAAGACGGCTAAGCTCGACTTCCGCATGGTCGATCTGTCGATGACGGTCGAGCAGGCGGAGGCGAGCCATCCGCCCGAAGATTCGGAAATTCTCGACGGTCAGCAGCCCGGCGAAAAATATCTCATTCAGAAGCGCATTCTGGTGTCCGGCGCCGATCTCGTCGACGCCCAGGCGAGCTTCGATCAGCAGACCAATGAGCCGGTGGTCAACTTCCGCTTCAATTCGTCCGGCGCCCAAAGATTCGCCGCCGCGACCCAAGCCAATGTCGGCAAGCCGTTCGCCATCGTGCTCGACAACAAGGTGATCTCGGCGCCGGTGATCCGCACGCCGATCCTCGGCGGCTCGGGCGAGATATCCGGCAACTTCACCGTCCAATCGGCCAACGACCTTGCCATCCTGTTGCGCGCCGGCGCCCTGCCGGCGCCGCTGACGATCGTCGAAGAGCGTACGGTAGGTCCGGGGCTCGGTCAGGACTCGATCAATGCCGGCGAGCACGCGGCCTATGCCGGCGCGGCCCTCGTCATCGTCTTCATGCTGGCGACTTATGGCCTGTTCGGGGTGTTCGCCAATATCGCCGTCGTCATCAACGTCGCCATGATCTTCGGGGTGCTGTCGTTCCTCGGCGCCACGCTGACGCTTCCCGGCATCGCCGGCATCGTGCTCACGGTGGGAATCGCGGTCGATTCGAACGTGCTGATCTATGAGCGCATCCGCGAGGAGGTGCGCGCCGGACGCAGCGCGATCAACGCCATCGACGCCGGGTTCTCCCGCGCGCTCGCCACCATTCTCGATTCCAATATCACGACCTTCATCGCTGCCGCGGTGCTGTTCTACATCGGCAGCGGGCCGGTGCGCGGCTTTGCCGTCACGCTCGGCGTCGGCATTCTCACCACGTTGTTCACGGCGTTCACTCTGACGAGGTTGATCGTGGCCTATTGGGTGCGCTTGTGGCGGCCGCGCGTCGTGCCGATCTAACGTTCATGATCAAACGCGTCATGGCCGAACAGCAAATTCAGGTTTGAAAGAAGCCCCGTGCGCCTCCTTCGCATCGTTCCCGACGATACCAAGTTCGACTTCATGCGCTTTCGGCGCATCAGTTTTCCTATTTCGGCGATGCTGTCGATCGTGGCGATCCTGCTGTTCTTCTACCACGGCCTGAATTTCGGCATCGATTTCGTCGGCGGCACGCTGGTGGAAGTTCAGACCAAGGCCAGTCCGGCCGATCTCGCCAAGATGCGCGCGACCATCGGCTCGCTCAAACTCGGCGATTTCCAGCTCCAGCAGTTCGGCGCGCCGAACGACGTGCTGATCCGCATCTCCCAACAGCCCGGCGGCGACCAGGCGCAACAGGCGGCGATCCAGAAGGTCCGCGGCGCGCTCGGCGACACCGTCGATTACCGCCGCGTCGAAGTAGTGGGACCCAGCGTCTCCACCGAGCTGTTGTCCTACGGCACCATCGGCCTGGTGCTGGCGATCGTCGCGATCCTGATCTATCTGTGGTTCCGCTTCGAATGGCAGTTCGCGCTCGGCGCCATGATCGCCAACGTGCACGATCTGGTGCTCACCGTCGGCTTCATGTCGCTGACGCATATCGATTTCGATCTCACCAGCATCGCCGCGCTTTTGACGATCCTCGGCTATTCGCTCAACGACACCGTGGTGATTTACGACCGCATTCGCGAAATGCTGCGGCGCTATAAGCGCCTGTCGATGCCCGATCTGCTCAACGCCTCGGTCAATGCGACGCTGTCGCGCTCGATCGTGACCCACGTCACCGTGGCGATGTCGCTGCTCGCTTTGCTGTTGTTTGGCGGCCAGGCGATCCACAGCTTTACCGCGACCATGATGTTCGGCGTGGTCTTGGTCGGGACCTACACCTCGGTGTTCATCGCCTCGCCGATCCTGATCTATCTCGGCGTCGGCGCCGGCCGCATGGGCGGCCCGGAGGAGCCGGAGCCACCGGCCACGGCGTCGCCGCCGACTGCCGTGACCGCGTCGACTGCCCTGCCGCAGCGAACCCCGCCGGCCCGCCGCACTCGCGCCCGCCGCTAGCGTGCAGGCGGATCAACCGCATCTGCCACGCCAAGCGCCGATCGACGCGCATGGCGGCGGCGGCTTCCGTTTCGCTGGCATGTCGCATCGCGGCTCGTTGTTGTGTCTGCCCGACGGCATCTGGGCATGGCCGGTTTCGGCGCCGGCAGACTTCTCCGACGCCATGTGGGCGCCGGTTTTCGCCCGAGCGGGTAATCTGGACTTTTTTATCCTCGGCACCGGGTCGATGCCCTGGGCGGTGCCGGAACCGCTGCGACTGCGTTTTCGCGAGGCCGGTGTTTCGCTGGACGCGATGACCACCGGGCCGGCGGTGCGGACCTACAACGTGATGCTGATGGAAGGCCGGCGTCTCGGTGCCGGACTGATTGCGATCGGGTCGTGATACGCTGGCGCTATGCAGGATGCGTTGGTCTATTGCGCGGAACTGGTCCGCGATGCCGAGCGCGACCGCTTTCTCGCCACGCTGTTCGCGCCGGCCGAGCATCGCGGCGCGCTCTATGCGCTTTATGCCTTCAATATCGAAGTCGCCCGCGTGCGCGAGGCGGCGCGCGAGCCGATGCCCGGCGAAATCCGCCTGCAATGGTGGCACGAGGTCATTGCTGGCGAGCGGGCCGGGGAGGCGAGCGCCAATCCTGTCGCCGCGGCCTTGCTCGACGCCGTTGCGCGCTATCGGCTGCCCGAAGCAAGGCTGACCGACTTCATCGAAGCTCACCGCTTCGACCTCTATGACGAGCCGATGGCGACCATCGGCGATCTTGAAGACTATGCGCGACGGACGTCTTCGGCGGTCATCGACCTTGCCGCGCAAATACTCGGCGCCGATGCGCGGCCGGTCGCGGACCCTGCGGGCATAGCCTTGGCCATTGCCGCTTTGCTGCGCGCTTTGCCGTTGCACGCCGCGCGGCGCCAGCTCTATGTGCCGGTCGAACTTTTGCAAAAGCACCGGGTATCTCTGGAGGCCGTATTCGCGCGCCAGTCATCCGCGGGCCTGACTGCCGCGCTCGCCGAATTGCGGGTTCTGGCCCGTCGTCATCTCGCGCAGGTGCAGGTTTATGCGCCGAACCTGGCGCCGCAGGCGTTGCCCGCCGTTCTGCCGATCGCGCCGCTACGATCCTCGCTCGACCGTCTAGACCGCGGGGACGCTTTTGCACCCGGGGAACTCTCGCTTTGGCGGCGGCAATGGCTGATTTGGCGCGCGGCGCGCAATCCGGCGCGAATTGCCGGATGATGGTCGGTGCGTGCGCGATCAGAAGGCAAAGCGGTCGCGCAGATTGCGTCGCTGCGACACGATTCGCCCGACGATGGCACGCTCGGCATCGGTCTTGATCAGCGGGTCGATCAGGTCGAGCTGATTCATCGCCACCAATTCGAGAATTTCACCGCGCACCTCGCCCTGCGCATTGCGCGGCAAGGCGTCGACGACCTGCAGATGCTCGGGTTTCGCGGTACCGAGATAATCGAGCAGCTCCGGCTCGGCGGCGTTGCTCTCGACAAAGGCATAGAGGCCGGTGCCGGCGCGGCGGTCGGGATAGGGCACAATGGCGAGGTCGCGGACCTGCGGATGGGTGCGCAGCCGCGCGGCGATCGCGGGCGCGTCGTGGACGAAGCGCATGCCGCGGCCCTCGCGATCGGTAAAGTTCAACCCGCGGGTGATGGCGTAATAGACCTTCTTGCCCGTCGCCATCCAGGCACGGGTGATGAAACTTTTGCGCGCCAGCACCCGCCGCTCCGCGGCGGTCAGCGCCTCCGGCACGTAACGCCGCTTATGTTTTAGGAGATGGCGCAAGTCCTCGTAGCGGGCCAGACGGAACAGCGCGGTGCGGCGCCGGAAGCAGGCGGCAAGCTGGAAATCGGTCAGCCAAGCGCGCCCCCCACGTCCGTTGTCTTGGGCGTAGAGCCAGTTCTGCTCCTTGGCGAGATCGTTATGCGCGATGCCGGCGCGATGGAGCGCGTACAAGGCCGCCTTGGCGGAACGGAAATAAGCGGCGTCGCCATACGGCTTGGCGATGTGCAGCGGCACGCCGTCGATCCAGCCGCGCACCAGCGCATGCCGGCCGGCGAACAACAGCGGCGGCGCGATGCCGAGCCGGCCGGCGACATCCAGCGCACGGCGTTCGCGGCGGAATAGGGCATAGGCCACGAGGCGGCTCCACCACGGTACCCCATCGAGCCGGCGCAGCACGGCGTCGACTTCGCCGGTGTCGGTGCGAAAACGGCCGCGCTCGATGGTGGAAAACACATCGCGCTTGAGCACAACGCCTGAGCGCCAACGGCCGGCAATCTCGTTCGGGCACTCACCTTCCGTCATTGCGGCGTTCTAGCACGATCGCGGGCGGCACCGGCAAACGAGCGGTCCGTCGGGCTTGCCGGTGGGGACACGAATATGATATACATATACGAAGTATATCATTGGAGCGAGCAGATGCAGGTTTCGAAATGGGGCAACAGCCTGGCCGTGCGTCTTCCCCGAGCGCTCGTCGAAGCGCTCAAGCTCAAGGAAGGCGACGACATCGAGATCACCGTGGCGGGAACCCGCGCGTTTGAGGTTTCCCGCGACCGCAAGCGCGAGGAAGCGCTCAAGCGGCTGCGTGAACTGCGCGGCTTGCTGCCGGCCGGATTCAAGTTCGACCGGGAAGAGGCGAATGCCCGCCGCTGACGTTTTCTTTGACACGAACGTTTTGCTGTACCTCGTGTCGGGCGATCCGGCAAAAGCGAATCGCGCCGAACAGATCGTTGCGCAAGGCGGGGTCATCAGCGTGCAGGTCCTTAACGAGTTCGCGGCCGCCGCGGCAGGCAAAAAGGGCGTCCAATTTGCAAAGATCAGAGAGACCCTCTCGGCGTTTCGCGCTCTCTTTGCGGTCGTGGCGCTGGATGTCGAGACGCACGAACTCGGTTTGGACATAGCCGAGCGCTATCGCGTGTCGATCTATGACAGCATGATCGTCGCTGCAGCGCTGCGCGCTGGCTGCACGACGCTCTATACCGAGGATCTCCAACACCGGCAGACGATCGAGCAATTGACCATTCGCAATCCCTTTGCCGAATCGGCGTCGCCCTAAATTCGTCACTGCGGCAGCTCTGCGCGAACGAAGCTGGGCATACTCACTCCGCCGCGTGCGGCAGCTCCGCGCGAATCCAGACGTCGAGATCGTTCAGTGCGCGCGTACACAGCATGTGCTTTCGGGCGACGGATTTGGCGGGACCGTGCAGCCGCTTGCCGCCGTCGTCCCTTGCCGGCGGGCGCGACGGTGGCGGGAACAGGCCGAAATTGACGTTCATCGGCTGAAACGAGCTCGGGCCCCGATCGATCGTTTCGATATGTCCGCCGGTGATGTGGCCGAGCAGCGCGCCATGCGCCGTCGTTGGCGGCGGCAGCAGCGCCGGCTCATCAAGCCGTTCCGCGGCCGCGAACCGGCCAGCCAGAAGGCCGATCGCCGCCGATTCGACATATCCCTCGCAGCCGGTGATCTGCCCGGCAAAGCGCAAGCGCGGCATCGCTTTGAGCCGCAATGTGCCGTCGAGCAGTTTCGGCGAATTGAGAAACGTGTTGCGGTGCAGCCCGCCGAGCTTGGCGAATTCGGCTTGGGCAAGACCGGGGATGGTGCGAAAGATGCGAACCTGCTCGCTGTGCTTCAGCTTGGTCTGGAAGCCGACCATGTTGAACAAGGTGCCGAGCTTATTATCCTGGCGCAGTTGCACCACGGCGTAGGGCTTGGCTTGCGGCCGACGCTGATCCGTAAGACCGAATGGCTTCATCGGGCCGTGGCGCAGCGTCTCGCGGCCGCGCTCCGCCATCACTTCGATCGGCAGGCAGCCGTCAAAATAGGGCGTCGATTTTTCGAAATCGCGGAACTCCACCTTGTCGCCGGCAATAAGCGCGTCGACGAACGCGTCGTATTGTTCGTGCGTCAAAGGACAATTGACGTAGTCCGCTCCGGACCCGCCGGGGCCGGCTTTGTCGTAGCGCGACTGAAACCAAGCAACATCGAAATCGATCGAGTCGCGATGCACGATCGGCGCGATGGCGTCGAAGAACGACAATGCATCCTCGCCAGTCAATCCGCGGATCGTTTCGGCAAGCGCGGGCGAGGTGAGGGGGCCGGTGGCGACGATGACGCTGTCCCATGCCGCCGGCGGGTCGGCAACCTCGCTGCGGTCGATGCTGATCAGCGGCTCGGCTTCGAGTGCCGCCGTGATCGCCGCGGCAAAGCCGTCGCGGTCGACGGCGAGCGCGCTGCCGGCCGGTAGTTTGTGGCGGTCGGCGGTCTGCATCACCAGCGAGCCGAGGCGGCGCATCTCGGCATGCAGCAGTCCGATGGCGCTGCCTTCGGCGTCGTCGGAGCGGAATGAGTTGGAACAGACCAGTTCGGCGAATTGGCCGGTCTTGTGCGCGGCCGTGCCGCACGAAGGGCGCATTTCGTGCAGCACCACAGGAACGCCGCGCCGGGCGAGCTGCCAGGCTGATTCCGAGCCGGCAAGCCCCCCGCCGATGACATGAACCGGTCGGCCAGAGCGCATCGGCTTAAGAATTAAGCGCATTGCGGTTGCCCGGCAATGCGCCGTTGACGCCCGCAGTTGGCTCAAAAAAGCCTATCTGCTATAGGCGAGGCATCCGATCGCCACGCTATGAACCGAGCCATCAATGTCCGTTGACGCCGCAACTGTCCGCCGTGTGGCGCATTTGGCGCGAATCGCCGTCGCCGAGAGTGAGGTGGAAGGCCTCCGCGGCGAGCTCAACGCTATTCTGGCCTTTGTCGAGCAACTGGGCGAGGTCGACGTTGCGGGTGTCGAGCCGATGACCTCGGTCACGCCGATGACGATGAAAATGCGCGAGGATAAAGTCACCGACGGAGCCCTGGCCGACGACATCATCGCCAATGCGCCCGCTCACGAGCATCACTTTTTCCTCGTCCCTAAGGTGGTCGAATAGCCATGTGCCTAGCCTGCGAACAAGACGCGATCTGGCTTGCGTATCTCGACAGCCAGGGCTTGCTGAAGCCGGACGACCCGGCGGCGGTCGACGCGCTGTTTTCGGCATTTCCGGTGCAGCCGCTGCCGGTGCAGGCCGAGTGGGACGCGCCGACCCCTGAAGCACCGGCAACGGCCAAAAAGAAGCCGGCGGCGAAGAATTCGTTTTCCTGCGACGATCCCACCGGCGAATGACCGAACTCACGGCGCTCACTTTGGCGCAGGCGCGCGAGGCGCTGCGTAAGCGACAGTTTTCCGCGCTCGAACTCACCGACGCGCATCTTGCGGCAATCGCGCGCTCGCGCCCGCTCAACGCCTTTGTGCTGGAAACGCCGGACCGTGCGCGCGAGATGGCGCGCGCCTCCGACGCGCGCTTGGCAAAAGGCGAGGGCGGCCCGCTCGAAGGCCTGCCGCTCGGCATCAAGGATTTGTTCTGCACCGCCGGCATCAGGACGACGGCCTGTTCGCATATCCTGGATAATTTCATTCCCACTTATGAGTCCGCCGTCACCGCCAATCTGTGGCGCGACGGCGCGGTGCTGCTCGGCAAGACCAACAACGACGAATTCGCCATGGGGTCGTCGAACGAAACGTCGCATTTCGGTCCGGTCGTTTCGCCATGGCGGCGGCGCAGTTCGGACGCCAAGCTCGTCCCCGGCGGCTCGTCCGGGGGCTCGGCGGCGGCTGTAGCCGCCGGCCTGTGCGTCGGCGCGACCGGCACCGACACCGGCGGCTCGATCCGCCAGCCGGCGGCGTTTTGCGGCATTGTCGGGCTGAAGCCGACCTACGGTCGGTGCTCGCGCTGGGGCATTGTTGCCTTCGCCTCGTCGCTCGATCAGGCCGGCCCGTTCGCCCGCACGGTGCGCGATTGCGCCATTCTGTTGCGCTCGATGGCCGGCAACGATCCGAGGGACACGACCTGCATCGATCGTGCCGTGCCCGACTACGAGAAGGCCATCGGCGGCTCGATCAAGGGCATGCGCATCGGCATTCCGCAGGAATACCGCATGCCGGGAATGGCCGCCGAGATCGAGGCGTTATGGCAGCAGGGCGCGCAATGGCTCAAGGACGCCGGCGCGGAATTGGTCGATATTTCGCTGCCGATGACCAAATACGCGTTGCCGGCCTATTACATCGTGGCGCCGGCCGAAGCGTCATCGAATCTTGCCCGCTATGACGGCGTGCGCTACGGCCTGCGCGTTCCCGGCCGCGATGTCATCGACATGTACGAGCGAACGCGCGCCGCAGGCTTCGGCAAGGAAGTACGCCGCCGCATCATGATCGGCACCTATGTGCTCTCGGCGGGCTATTACGACGCCTATTATTTGCAGGCGCAGAAGGTGCGCACGCTGATCAAACGCGATTTCGAAAAATGCTTTGCCGACGGCATCCAGGCCATCCTGACGCCGACGACGCCTTCGGCCGCTTTCGCCATTGGCGAAAAAGGCCGTGCCGATCCCATCGAAATGTATCTCAACGACGTTTTCACGGTGACGGTGAACATGGCGGGTTTGCCGGGCATCTCGGTGCCGAGCGGGCTCGATGCGCAAGGCCTGCCGCTCGGGCTGCAATTGATCGGCCGGCCGTTCGAGGAAGAGACGTTGTTTTCGCTGGGCGCAGTGATCGAGAAGGCGGCCGGCAGCTTTCATCCCGAGCCGTGGTGGAACTGATCGGCGCCCCGTCAGCGCGGCGCTCGACGGCGCAATCGGGCGCCTCACGCGTCTTTTGCCATCGTGTCGCCGTATGCCGGCATGCCTTTGCCGTCTTTGCGCGGCGGCATTTCCAGGATTTCATTGCGCTTTCGCGGCAATGCCTCCGGGTGCTCGCGTTGCAGGAAGCCGATCAGTTTCTCGCGAACTTCGGCGCAGAGATTGGAGGTATTTGCGGCATTGTCGGCGCTTAGGAGAACGCGAACTTCGATCGTCTGCGCGGTGGCATTGGTCACCTGGACGTTGATGACTTTGCCGCTCCATTGCTCCGATTTGGCGACGATTTCGTCCGCCTTCTCGCGGATGCGCTCGATGGGGGCGGCGTAGTCGAGATAGAGCAAGACGTAACCCATGTTGGCGGCCGCCTGCCGCGTCCAGTTGTAGAACGGCTGCTGGATGAAGAAATTGATCGGCACGATCAACCGCCGTAAATCCCACAGCCGGATCACCACATAAGTGGCGTTGATTTCCTCGATCCAGCCGTACTCGTTTTGCACGGTGACGGCGTCTTCCAGCCGGATTGGCTGCGTTACGGCAATCTGGATGCCGGCGATCATGTTGCTCAGCACCGGTTGCGCGGCGAGGCCGAAGATCACGCCGGCGGCGCCGGCGGAGGCAAACAGGCTCACGCCGTATTGGCGCACCGCCGCGAAAGTCATCAGCGCAAAGCCGAGCGTGACGATCACGATCACGGTGTCGAGCGCGCGCATCAACACGCGGACTTGAGTGATGTGCTTGCGCGCCAGAAGATTATCTTCGACGTCGATGCGGAAATTGAGCAGATACAGATCGCTGACGATATGAACGACGGTCAGCGCGATCCAGCCGAATGTACAAATGGTCGCCAGGGCCAGAGCACGGACCAGCATGAATTTGGTATCCGGCCCAAGCGGTGCGGTCGGCAGCGCAATGGCGAGCGCAACAAGCAAGAGCGCCAGCCGGGTTGGATTTTTGGTGGCCCGAAGGACGGTCTGAAGATAGGGACGCCGTGCGTGAAAAAGCCGGCGCAATGACGCGAGGATGGCGGCGTGTATCAGCCACGCCGCAGCCACCGCGCCGGCCAAGATGATGAGCGAAACCGCCCAAGGCGGCACGAAGGACAAGGCGTTGCCGAATTCAATCAACTTCGCACGAATATTTTCCGCAAAATCTTGCCACATGAAATTGCCGCGAATCCGCTGAATTGGGTCACGATTGGAAACGCTTGAGAATTCAGGCGGTTTCATCGCGGTTCGGCGCGACATGAGTGCGGCTGCTCCTGGACAGGGCCGCGTCGAACTGGCATTACCGCCGCAATCGATTGGCGAGCAGGCGGCGATGAAGACTTTTCTGCTGCGGTTTTTTACCTGGTGGAACGGCCAGACCTTCGGCACGCAGTGGTGGACGTGGCTCTATGGCGAAGTTGTCGGCGACGACGAATTCGGCAATCGCTATTACCGGACCAAGGGCGGCAAGATCGATCCGGCGCTCGGCTTCGAACGCCGCTGGGTGATTTACCGCGGCATTGCCGAGGCTTCCACGGTGCCGCCGAGCTGGCACGGCTGGCTGCATCATGTCGTCGATGTTCCGCCGACGCAGGAAGAAGCAAAAGTATATCCTTGGGAAAAGCCGCATCGGCCGAATCTGACCGGTACGCCGGCGGCGTACCGGCCCAGTGGGTCGACGTTGGCAGAGGGACGTCGGCCGAAGGCCACCGGCGACTACAAAGCGTGGGTCCCGTAAAGTCTGTACCGTTTCCTCGGCTGCAATTCTTGGTGACGCCTGCTGACCACCAATCCCTGGTTTTGCCTCATTCGCCATGTTAACGGGGCGGGGCGCGGGAAGACGCCTGCAAGCACGCCGCACAGGGTTCATGCTTCGAATCGTCGCCTTCATCGTCGTGATCGGCGCGACTCTTGCCGCTGGGCCCGTCCGGGCTCAGTCCGGTTCGGATAGCGATTCTCCGCCGCGGCCGCCGGCCGACATTCCTAACACCGGCTTCCCGCCGCAGCCGCCTCCTGTGGGCTATCCAGGACAATACCCCTCGCAGCAGCAATTTTCGCCGGCGCAGCAACAATACCCCTCGCAGCAGCAATACCCGGCGCAGCAGCAATATCCGGCGCAGCAGCAATATCCCGCCCCACAGCAACGCGCTCCGGCGCCAAGCCCGGTAGCGCGCGCGCCTTCCGGCATTCAAGCGCAGCCGTTGCCGCCGCCGGCCGGCGCGTCGGCTGCGCCGGCGGCGGGCACCGCGACGGCACCCGCGCCGGCTAATCCGTCGACGCCGCAACAGGCAGATACCGCGCCGGCCGTCACTTCGCCCGGCCAGGAAGACGACACTACCGTGGTCGAAACGCCGACCGAAAAGATCGAGAACGGCCGTGCGGAATTTGCCGGCCTCGACAAGATCACCGGTCGCACCATCAAATTCGACGCCGCGATCGGCGAAACGGTGCAATTCGGCGCGCTGCAGGTCACCGCACGGGCCTGCTATACGCGGCCGCCGACCGAGCCGACAAACACCGATGCCTTTGTGGAGGTCGACGAAGTCACCCTGCAAGGCGAGATCAGGCGCATCTTCACCGGCTGGATGTTTGCGTCGAGCCCGGGATTAAATGCGGTCGAACACCCGATCTACGACGTTTGGCTGACCGGCTGCGGGCAACCGCTGACCGGCCCGGTCGCAGAATCCACCCCGATGCCGCCGCCGCCCGGCACTCCCGGGCCGATCGCCGAGCCTCCGCCGCCGGAGCCGGCCCGTCAAGCCGTGACGCCGCGACATCCGCTCAAGCCGGCGCCGCCGGAGCCGGCGCCGTCGACCGACGATTGATAAATTCAATCTGCCGCGAGACGCGCCAAGGCTTCATCGCCCGATACCGGCCGATCGGTCGGCAGTGCGCCGAAGTCGCCTTCGCCGACAAGTGCTGCGTCGAGCAGCTTGTGATAGGCCGGCCGGGATACTTCGATAGCCCCGAATGTCCGCAGGTGGTCGGTGACGAATTGCGTGTCGAGCAGCCGATAGTGACCGGCCTTCAGCCGCGCCACGAGATGCACCAGTGCGATTTTTGACGCGTCGCGCGTGCGGTGAAACATGCTTTCGCCGAAAAAGGCGCAGCCGAGGCTTACTCCGTACAGTCCGCCCACCAGGTCGTCGCCCTCATAAACTTCGACGGTGTGGCAATCGCCCCGCTCATAGAGCTTGCGGTACAGATTGCGGATGCGGGCGTTGATCCAGGTGCGGGCTCGCCCCGGCTGGGGTTGCGCGCAGCCGTCGATGACGGCGTCGAAGTCGCGATCGACGCGCACGCGATAATGGGCGCCCCGCACGGTACGCGCCAGCCGGTCCGGCACGTGAAACCGGTCGAGAGGAATAATTCCGCGCTGCTCCGGTTCTATCCAGTAGAGCGCCGGGTCCTCGGCGCTTTCCGCCATAGGGAAGATGCCGCAGGAATAAGCCTTGAGCAGCACTTCCGGCGTGATGTCGATGAACCCGGCTTCGCGGTTCGCCATGGGGTCGTTTAGCCGGGCGACGGCGTCGGGTTCAAGAGGTGTCAGAAGCGGGCCAATTGCGCCGAACTCGCAGCCGGCGGCGGCAACCGGCGCCGGCAGGACGGCCGCCGTTAACCGGCCGCAAAGCATACTTCCGTACGATTTTCATCAGCTTGAACACTTCTGCGTAAGTGGCGTTACGCTTCTGTGGACGATGAGGGATTGGGGTGGATTGCCATGGAACCGAACGTCATAGACGGTGCGCCGATTCACGTTCTTGTCGTTGAGGACGAGTTCCTCATCAGTGAATGGGTCTCGCAGGCTTTGTCGGAGCAGGGCTTCGACGTGCAGACTGTGGCAAACGCCGCCGACGCGCTAGAGTACCTGGCCTCGGATCCGGTGGACGTATTGTTCACCGACATCAATCTGCCGGGTGGCATGGACGGCGCCGCTTTGGCGTGGCGCGCCCGCGAGATGCGGCCGCAGCTGCCGGTGGTGTACGCCTCAGCGCGCGCCACGCTGCTGCAGCAGGACGCGCGCGTGCCGGGTTCCATCATCGTGCCGAAGCCTTATGAGCCGGCGCTCATCGGCCGGCTGCTGGCCGCGGCGACCAAGGCCGCGACCGCGGCGGTGCCGGCGTGAAACTGCACTGAATCTCATCGTCTACGAATTTAATCGTCGACGCCGCCGCGGGCGAGGAACTCTTCAAGCCAGTGGATGTGATAAGCGCCGTCGATAATGTCCTTGTCGCGCGCCAGCGCACGGAACAACGGCAGCGTCGTCTCGATGCCGTCAATGACGAACTCATCGAGCGCGCGCTTTAAGCGCATCAGGCACTCGCTGCGCGTTTTGCCGTGAACGATAAGCTTGCCAACCAGCGAATTGTAATAAGGCGGGATGGTGTACCCGTGATAGACGGCGGAATCGACGCGCACGCCAAGGCCGCCGGGCGGATGGTAGTGCACGATCTTGCCGGGTGAGGGACGAAACGACACCGGATTTTCCGCATTGATCCGGCATTCGATGGCGTGGCCGTGGAATTTGACCTGGTCCTGCGTCAGTTCGAGATCGTTGCCCGCGGCGACGCGGATTTGTTCGAGGATAAGGTCGATATCGGTGATCATTTCCGTCACCGGATGCTCGACCTGGATGCGGGTATTCATTTCGATGAAATAGAAATTTCCGTCCTCGCACAGGAACTCGACGGTGCCGACGCCGAGATATTTGATCCGGCGCATCGCGGCGGCGACGGTTTCGCCGATCTTATCCCGCGTGCCGGCGTTCAACGCCGGGGACGGGCCTTCCTCCCACACTTTCTGATGCCGGCGTTGCAGCGAACAATCGCGCTCGCCGAGATGGATGGCGCGGCCCTTGCCATCGCCCAGCACTTGGATTTCGATGTGACGCGGCCGCTGCAGATATTTCTCGAGATAGAGCGTGTCGTCGCCGAACGCGGACTTCGCCTCGGCGCGTGCCGACTGTAGCGCCAAGGCGATCTCGCCGTCATCCCGAACGAGGCGCATGCCCCGGCCGCCGCCGCCGGCCGCCGCTTTCAAAATCACCGGATAGCCGATGTCGCGGGCGAGGGTGTGCGCCTCCGCATCGGAACTCACGCCGCCTTCGGAGCCGGGCACGATCGGAATGCCGAGTTCCTTGGCGGCACGCTTGGCCGCGATCTTGTCGCCCATCAGGCGGATGTGCTCGGGGCGCGGTCCGATGAAGTACACGTTATGCTCGGCCAGGATTTCGGCGAAGCGGGCGTTCTCGGAGAGAAAGCCGTAACCGGGATGCACGGCGTCGGCGCCGGTGATCTCGCAAGCCGCGAGCAGCGCCGGAATGTTGAGGTAGCTGTCCTTGGCGGCGGGGGGCCCGATGCAAACGCTCTCGTCGGCCAAGCGGACATGCATCGCATCTTCATCCGCCGTCGAGTGCACCGCGACGGTCGGAATGCCGAGCTCCTTGCAAGCGCGCAACACCCGCAGTGCGATCTCTCCGCGGTTGGCGATCAGGATCTTCTCGAACATCCCGGGGGCTCAGCGCAGCATCACTCGATAATCATCAGCGGCTCGCCGTATTCCACCGGCTGACCGTCTTCGACGAGAATTTGCAGCACCGTGCCGGAGCGCGGCGAGGGAATCTGATTCATCGTCTTCATCGCCTCGATGATGAGCAGAGGCTCGCCGGCCTTGACGAGACTGCCGACTTCAACGAACGGCCGCGCGCCCGGCGCCGGTCCGCGATAGGCCGTGCCGACCATCGGCGATGCGACCATGCCGGCATGCTGAATCGCCTCGGCGGCCTCCGGCACGGCCGTGGCTACCCCCGCGACCGCCACGGCGGGTGCAGCTTCGGTCCCCCGCGCCCGCATTGGCGGCGCAGTTCCCTGCCGCGCGACGCGGATCGACACCCCGTCGCGCTCAAATTCGATTTCGGTCAGGCCGGTTTCGTCGAGCAGCCGCGCCAGATCGCGTATCACCTCGTGATCGACGGCCGGCACCTGTGCTGACGGCGGGCTCCCGGGCTTGCGCGCCACGATTACACCTTGGCCTCGAGCATTGCGGCAAGGCCGGTAATGGCCAGCGCGTAGCCGTTAGCCCCGAAGCCGCAGATTACGGCGCGGGCGGCTTTCGATACGTAAGAGCCCTGGCGGAAGTCCTCGCGCGCATTGATGTTGCTGATGTGTATTTCGATCACCGGAACTTCCATGACGAGGAGCGCGTCGAGGATCGCAATCGATGTCGTGGTAAATCCGGCGGGATTGATGACGACCCCTGCCGCTTTCCCGGTATAGGCCTCGTTCAGCCAATCGACGATCTGGCCTTCGTGGTTCGACTGGCGAAACACGACATCAAGGCCGTGGCGCTGCGCGGTTTCGAGGCACAGCTTCTCGATTTCGGCGAGCGTGGCCTTGCCGTAGAGTTTGGGCTCACGCTTGCCGAGCAGATTGAGATTGGGTCCATTGAGGACGTAAATGGTCTTCGCCATAGGTATGTGCTGAGCCGGCTCTCATGGGCGTGGGCGGATGAACCCAAGCCTGATCCGTTATAGGGAAGGCGTCCGGAAAGGGGAAGCCGGAACGGCAGCGAGGCCGCCGTTCCGGGGCGAATCAGCGAGGAATTCCCGGCTTTTGCGCGGACGGCCGCGGCAGCGGACTAGTCCGGCTGGGCCTTGAGCTTCGCCTTCAATTCGTCGAGCCCGACGGCGCCAACCACCACCTCGTCGCCGACGACATAGGTCGGCGTGCCGCTGACGCCGAGCGCGTCGGCGAGCTTCATGTTCTCGTCGATGGTGGCTTTCACCTCGTCGCTGTCCATGTCCTTCGCCAGCCGGGTCATGTCGAAGCCGACTTCCTTGGCGACGGCGAGCGCGCGCGCCTTGTCGGCCGGGCCGCGGCCACCGAGCAGCTTCTGGTGGAACTCGATATATTTCTTGCCGGTCGGATCCTGCATGCGGGCGGCAACGGCGACGTCAGCCGCTTCGACCGATCCCGGACCCAATACCGGGAATTCCTTCAATACGAATTTGAGATTGGGATCGGTTTTCAAGAGCGTGAGCATGTCGGGCAGCGCGCGTTTACAGAAAGCGCAATTGTAATCGAAAAACTCGACCACCTGCTGGGTGCCTTGCGGGTTGCCGAGCACCACCTGATGCGGTGAGTTGAAGAGCGTGGCGTTATCCGCCTTGATCGTCGCGCGCGCCTTGTCGGCATCGGCCTGTTTCTGCTGCTTATCGAGCGCATCCATTGCCTCCTGCAGCACCTCCGGATGGGCGACGAGGTAGCTTTTGACGATGCCTTCAATTTCCTGCCGCTGGCCGGCGGAAAAGCTCTGCGCCGCAGGCGCGGCCTGCGGTGGCTGCGGCGAGGCCGTCTGCGCCGCTGCGAGCGGCGACAGCAGTATCATGGCCGTGAGCGGAACGGCGATGCGCAGGGTCGAGATCATGTCGATCGTCCTTTTTATGTTCAATTTCCTATGCCAATCAGCGGATTGGTCTTCAAGTTCTTATTGAAGGCGACGATGTCATCGGCGCGCACCCAGCCGGGAGAGCCGATCGGAAACCGTTGCTTCGCTCGCTCGGCCAGTTCGCGCGCGGTCTTGTTGTCGCCGCGGGCGAAGGCGGCCTGGGCCGAGGCCAGATCGGCGTCGGCAAAATCGTTTTCTCGGCCATAGGCCATCGCCAGTGTCGTGTAGGCATCGCCGTCTTCCGGCTCCTGGATCAAGGCCGTGCGCAGTAACGAAACGGCCTCGGCCGAGAGCTTGGCATCATTAGTCGCAACAAGCGCCTGTCCCAGCAAGATCTGAATGAGCGCAACACCTGGGGCGGGGGCGAGTGCTACGGCATGGCGAAGCGGCGGGATAGCCTCCATCGGATGACCGTTCTCAAACAACGCCTGACCCTTGAGCTCGTAGAAATATGGATCATTAGGCATGGACGCTATCAAGCCGTCGATTTGCGCTACTGCGTTGTTCAGATCGCCATAGCGATAGGTCGAGATGGCGCGCGCATAGCGGGCGGGCAGGCTGGTATCGGTCGCCGGATAGCGGCGTAGTACCTCATCCGGACGTGCGGTGAAGCCGTAAAGCTTCGCCCGCATCATGTCATGACGGAATTGCAGCGCCGGCGGATCCTTGACGTTCCAATACGGCGACGATTTCGCCAATACCTCGAGCGCCGCCATGCGCTCTTCGGGCGCCGGGTGGTTCTGCAGATAAGGATTGGAGCCTTGCGCTTCGAATAAGGATTGGTCGGCGAACCGCTTGAACGTGTCGTACATGCCCTTGGCCGACTGATGCGTCATGGTGAGGAAGCGCACACCGGCGCGATCGGCCGATTCTTCCTGGGAGCGCTGATAGGCGAGCAGCGTGCTCATGCCGAGCGACTGCGGTGCGGACAGTAGCGCTCCGCCGGCATTGCCCATGCCGATATTGCCGCTGCTCGCACCAGCGGCGAGAGCGCCGATGCCGAGCAACATGCCGACGATCATCGCGGTCTGCACATTCGCCAGCTCTTGGCGCATTTTGGACAGGTGACCGCCGACGATGTGGCCGCATTCGTGGGCGAACACGCCGATAAGCTGGTTGGGAGCGGTCGACTGCATCAGGGCGCCGGTATTCACAAAGATGCGGTGCGCATCCATGACGAAGGCGTTGAACTCGGGATCGTTGATGATGACGACCCGGACGTTCTGCGTCGTCAGCCCGGCGGCCCTGAAAATGGGCGCCGTGTAGTCGCGCAAGAGCTGCTCGATCTCGGCGTCGCGAATCAACGGGATACCGGCATCGGCTCCGGTCTGCGCCCGCGCCGGAACGCTCGCCAGCGCGACAGCCGCGGCCGTGGCGAGCGCAACCGCTCGCGACGCTGGCTTCACCAGGGGCGCCTTGCTAGGACTTCGTGCCGCGATCATGTCAGATAGGATTCCCAGCCCTAACTCCCCCGGGGCGCAAACTATGGACGGAACAGTTTAGGGTCAACACGATGCCGATGCCGCGCCAAATCGCGGCCGGATGGCACAAAACCGGTTGAATACGGCATCAGCGGGGCGGCGTCGCTCGATGTCCTGGAGCGCAGATTTAGGGCGCTGTGATGCTTGAAAAGGCAAAGTCTCTCCTGCAGCCGTCGGCGCGCAGCAACGTTCCGCCGTTCATGGTGATGGACGTCATGGCAGCGGCCGCGCGTCTGGAGGCAAAGGGCCGCCGGATCGTTCATATGGAGGTCGGCCAGCCCGCGGTCGGTGCGCCGTCGGCGGCGATCGCCGCGGTGCGTGCGGCGCTCGCGAACGGCCCGCACGGCTATACCGAGACGCTGGGCCTTGCATCGCTGCGGCGGCGCATCGCGCGCGCCTATGCCGAATGGCATCATCTCGAAATCGACGCCGAGCGCATCGTCGTCACCACCGGCTCCTCGGCAGGCTTCATGCTCGCTTTCCTGGCGGCGTTCGAGGCCGGCGATCGCGTGGCGGTGGCAGTGCCCGGCTACCCGCCTTATCGTCACATTCTCGCGGCGCTGGGCTGCGAGCCGGTCCTCATCGAGACTGGCGCCGAAACCCGCTGGGCCATCACCAGCGAGACGCTGCTCGCCGCGCATCGCGTCCGCCCGCTCAAAGGCCTGATCGTCGGTTCGCCCGCCAATCCCACCGGCACGATGATGACGGCACCGGCGCTCGCCGAATTGATCCAATGCGCCGAAGCCGCCGGGATCGCCGTCATTTCCGACGAAATCTATCACGGTCTCGATTACGCCTTTGCTGCCGAGAGCGCGGCGCGGCTGTCGCCCGATGCGATCGTCATCAATTCGTTCTCCAAATATTTTTGCATGACCGGCTGGCGCATCGGCTGGATGGTGGTGCCGCCGGTTCTGTTACGCGCGGTAGAGCGCCTGCAACAAAATCTGGCGATCTCGGTGCCGACGCTGTCGCAGATCGCGGCCGAAGCCGCCTTCGACGGGCGTGCGGAGCTGGAAGCAATCAAGCGCGGTTACGAGAATAATCGCCGCATCCTGCTCGAAGGTCTGCCGCGCGCCGGCCTTTCCTCGTTCCTGCCGGTCGATGGGGCATTCTATCTGTATGCCGGCATTTCGCGTTTCTCGGCCGACAGTTTCGACTTCGCCACGCGCATGCTCGAAGAAGCCGGCGTGGCGGCAACGCCCGGTGTCGACTTCGATCCGATCAACGGCCGGAAGTACTTGCGGCTGTGCTACGCGGGAACGCCCGACGATATGCGCGAAGCGGTCGAGCGCATCGGCCGCTGGCTGAAAGGGTGAGACACGGTGGATTTGTTGGATAGCGCGCTCATTCTGTTTTCCGGCGGGCAGGATTCGACGGTGTGTCTGGCGTGGGCGCTGCAACGTTTCGCCCGCGTCGAGACCGTGGGGTTCGCTTATGGCCAGCGCCACGCCGTCGAGCTCGAGGTGCGGCCGCGCATCCGTACCGCGTTGGCGGCTCATTCGGCGCAATGGGGCGAACGGCTCGGCGAGGATCGCGTCGTCCGGCTCGACGCGCTTGCGGGAATCTCCGAGACCGCGTTGACGCGCGACATGGCGATCGAAATGTCGCAGTCGGGCCTGCCGACGACTTTCGTGCCCGGCCGCAACCTTGTCTTTTTTGCCTTCGCCGGCGCGGTTGCCTATCGCCGCGGCATCAAGCATCTCGTCGCCGGCATGTGCGAGACCGATTTTTCCGGCTATCCGGATTGCCGCGACGACACCGTCAAGGCCATGCAGCTCGCATTGACGCTTGGCATGGACCGGCGCTTCGTCATCCATACGCCGCTGATGTGGATCGATAAGGCCGGCACATTTGCGCTCGCCCGCGAGATCGGTGGCGACGCGCTCATCGATCTCCTTCTCGCCGAAACCCACACCTGCTATCTCGGCGACCGCAGCCACCGGCACGCCTGGGGCTTTGGCTGCGGCGAATGCCCCGCCTGCCGGCTGCGCGCCGACGGCTACGCGAAGTGGAAAGCTGCATCATGACGGTCGATCAACAGCGGACGCGGGAAGGGACGGTCTTCCTCGTGATGTTCGGGCTCACAATCCCGGCAGCCAACTGGCTGATCGGACATGTCGGCACGGCTTGCATCCCGCACGGCCCCTGCGTGCTGCCGGTCGCGCCTGGCCTGATGGCGCCGTCCGGCGTAATGATGGTCGGCGTCGCCCTTGTCCTGCGCGACCTGGTGCAGCGGCGTCTGGGCACCCTCATGTCGGCGCTGGCGATTGTCGCCGGCAGCGCTTTGTCGGCATTGCTGGCACCGGCCGCTCTCGTCTTGGCCTCGGCGACGGCTTTTCTGCTGTCCGAATTTGCCGATCTCGCCGTCTACACGCCGCTGGCGCGTCGCCGGCTGGTCGCCGCCGTGGTCGCTTCGAGCCTTGTCGGCCTGGTGGTCGATTCGATCGTATTTCTCTGGCTGGCCTTCGGGTCGCTCGACTTTCTCACCGGCCAAATCGTCGGCAAGGCGTGGATGGTCCTGTTGTCGATTCCCTTTGTCGCGTGGCTGCGCCGCCGCGACGCGCGGCTCGGCATCGTGCCGGCATGATCTCTTTCTGATACGAGGCGAACGATGAGCGATGCTTTATTCGATATTCTGCGCAAGGTGACGACCGCGACGGTCACCACAATGCTGTTGAAGAAGGGCATTCGGCGTTGCTGGATGAGCGGCACGAAGCCGCTCGTGCCCGGCGGCGACCGCCTGGTCGGTCCGGCTTTCACGCTCCGCTTCGTGCCGGTGCGCGAGGATTTGGCAACGCCGGAAAGCTGGGCCAGTCCGATTTCGACACGCGCCGCAATCGAGGCTATGCCGCAGGGCGTCATTGCCGTCGCCGATGCCATGGGCGTGTCGAGTGCCGGCATCTTCGGCGACATTCTCTGCGCGCGGATGAAAAAGCGCGACGTCACGGCGCTGGTCACCGACGGCGTGATGCGCGATCTCTCGGGCGTCCTTGCCAGCAAGCTGCCGGTCTGGTGCGCAGGCGTCGCCGCTCCGGCCTCCGTCAACGGCCTGACCTTTGTCGGCTGGCAGGAACCGATCGGCTGCGGCGGTTGTGCGATTTTTCCGGACGATGTGATCGTGGCCGACGACGACGGCGCGGTCGTTATCCCGAAGGCTTTGGTGGAATTCGTCGCCCACGAGGGCGCCGAGCACGAACTCTACGAGAGTTGGGTGTTCACCGAGGTCGAGAAGGGCGTCAAGCTGCCCGGTTTGTATCCGCCGAATGACGAGGCGAAGGCGCGCTACGCGGCGTGGCGCAAATCGCGGGAATGAGCGCGGTTCGGCCGCCGGTTTCTTGG
>CAWEAH010000014.1:0-174166 GCA_963807125.1 uncultured Alphaproteobacteria bacterium | reverse complement strand
AGGGCATTGTATATTTTCTGCTGGTCCAGCCATGGACGAACACGGCCGGCGGACGCGGAAACAGCTTTGCCAGGATGTCCGTGCGCGTGGCGGCGTCGGCGGTGGCCGTGAAGGCAACGGTCTGCACGTTTGCAAGCTCGGTCTGCACCGCGCCGAGCGCCGCATATTCCGGGCGAAAGTCGTGGCCCCATTGCGAGATGCAATGCGCTTCGTCCACCGCCAGGAGCGTGACCTTGGCGTGCTTGAGAAGATCGAGAGTGTCTTTTCTGACCAGCCGCTCGGGCGCGACATAGAGGAGACGCAAGGCGCCGCCGGCGATGCCGTCGAGCACGGCGCGATTCCCGGCCGGATCGTTGGCGGAGTTGAGCGCCGCGGCGGCGATGCCATAGCCGTGCAGCTGCGCGACCTGATTGCGCATCAGCGCGATCAATGGCGACACCACGATGGTGAGACCGTCGCGCAGCAGCGCCGGGAGCTGGTAGCATAACGACTTGCCGCTCCCGGTCGGCATCACCGCCAACACGTCGCGGCGGTCGAGGATGGCAGCCACGATCTCGGCTTGGCCGGGTCGGAATGCCTCGAAGCCGAAGGTCGTGCGAAGGGCGCGTTGTGCCGCCGCGAGGTCCGCCATGGATTTTGCTTCCGCCACAATATGTTCTATCTTTGTTCCAGAACAAGAGCAAGCAGAGCGCGAGCGGTGCAACGGCCCTGCCGGGGCCGGCGCGTTTGCTTGCACCGCAGCGTCGGCTGATGCACGGTCCGCCTCCAACGCGTACCCTCTCTCATGCACCCTGCCGGGACTGCGGGCGCCGATCACTCCGTCGGCCGCCTGATCAAGCTTATGTCGCTGCTCTGGCTCGCCGGCGTCGCCATGCGCATGAGCGATTCTCGCCATGCCGCCGGTGATCCCGCGGGTGCACGCGGAACTGCACCTGTCGGAAACCCAGGTCGGGCTGTTGATCGGATTGCCTCTTGGCGGTGTTTGCCGCGGCCGCCGTTCCCGGCTCCCTGCTTATCGCGCGCGTCGGCACCCGCAATGCGGCCGTCATCGGCATGATTATCGCGGCGCTTGCCGGCGGCGCGCGCGGCGCGGCAGTCGACGTCTGGACGCTTTACGCCGCGGCTATGGCGACGGGCTTCGGCGTCGCCATCATGCAGCCCGGCCTGCCGACGCTGGTTCGCGAATGGCTGCCCAGCCGGGTCGCGCTCGGCACCATCGCCTATACCAGCGGCATGCTGATGGGCACGCTATTTGCGACCGGCCTGACTATTCCCTTCATGCTGCCGCTGGTCGGCGGCTCCTGGCGGCTCGATCTGTTGGCCTGGGCGGTGCCGGCGCTGCTGATCGCGCCGGTGTTTTTGCATGCTCAGCCCGAGAGACGACGAACATTCCGCGATCGGCAACAAAGTCGGCGCGCTGTGGTGGCCCGATTTCAAGAATCCGTTGGTCTGGCTGCTCGGTCTGACCTTCGGCAGCAACAACAGCCCGTTCTTCGGCACCAATGCATTTCTCGGCGATTATCTCGCCAGCGCACGGCAAGGCCGACCTGCTCGGCGCCGCTCTCGGCTGGCTCAATGGCGCGCAGATCGTCGCTCCGATCATCTTGATCCTGCTGGCTGATCGCCTGCAGCGGCGCGCCTGGCCGTTCTTGCTGTTCGGGCCGGTTCTGTTGGTCGCATTTCTCGGGCTGATCTTCGGCCATTCCACGCCGCGATCTCGTCTTTGCGCCGCGCTGGTGGGCTTCACCACGGCGATCACGCTGACGGCGACGCTGGCTCTGCCGCCGCTTTTGTGCTTGCCGGCCGACCTGGCGCGCACCTCCGCCGGGATGTTCACCATCAGCTACACCGACAGCGATCATCATTCCGACCATCAGCGGCGCGCTATGGGACGCGACCGGCAAACCGTGGACGGCGTTTGTGCCGCTGTGCCTGTGCGCCGTGTCGCTGACTGTGCTTGGCACGGTGGCGGCGCGCTACCCTCCGCCACGCCACCGAAGGTTGAGTGGAACGATGATCGGACCATGCTACCGCTGCAACGAAAGGCATGATCCGCAATGACCTCGCGACCGAAAAAATCGCCGCGCAAAAGCCGCCCGGCGAACCCAAGCGGCCGATGCTGCCGACCGAACGCATCGCCTATTCGCCGATCACCGAACGGCCGCCGCTCAAGCTTGCCGAATGGCGCCCGCATGGCGGTTTGGGTCGATCGTCAATGTCGAGGAATGGGACGCGACGCAGACGATGCCGCGCACCGTGCTCACGCCGCCGGCCGGCGGCTCGCCGATGCCCGACGTGCCCAATTGGGCGTGGCATGAATACGGCAACCGGGTCGGCTTCTGGCGGTTCGTCAAAGTGTTCGACGAGTTCGCCATACCGGGCGTGATCGCCATCAACGGCTCGGCGCTCGCCGCCTATCCGGCGATCGTGCAGGCGGCGGTCGCGCGCAAATGGGAGTTCATCGGCCACGGCTTTACCCAGCGCAATCTGCAGAAAGTGCCGAACGAGCGCGCCGATATCCGCAAGGTCCGCGACGTCATACCAAGGCGACCGGCAAGCCGCCGCGCGGCTGGCTCGGCCCCGGCCTCACCGAAACCTGGCAGACGCCCGACGTGCTGGTCGAGGAAGGCTACGATTACGTCGCCGATTGGGTGCTCGACGATCAGCCGGTCTGGCTGAAAACGCGCAGCAAGCCGATCCTCAACCTGCCCTACACGCAGGAATGCAACGACGTCGCCATGATGCTGATCCAGCATCACAAGGCCTCGGAATATTGCGAGCGCGCGCTCGATCAGTTCGAGCAGATCTATGCCGATGCGGCCGAACTCGGCACGCATCATGGCGCTTTCGATGCATCCCTACATCATGGGTGCGCCGCACCGCGTGAAATATCTGCGGCGCGTGTTCGAGGTCATCCGCAAAAAGCCGGACGTGCTATTCTGGACCGGCGCGCAGATCGCCGACTGGTATCCTCGGCGCCGGGCCTAAAGCACCGTGACTTTCGGCGCCGTGAAAACTCCGTGAGAAATCCCGACTCGCGCATCGATGTTTCGGGTCACACCGATGTCGGCGCGCGGCTGATGCTCGTCGTGCTATGCGTCATCTGGGGCGCGACCTGGCCGCTCATGCGGATCGCGCTCTACGAAATTCCGCCGCTGAGCATGCGAACGGTGACCGCGGCGCTCGGCGCGTTGACGCTCTATCTTGGCGTGCCGCGTGCAGGGCCGCAGCTTGCGGGTCTGCCGACGCGAAGTCGTGGGCGCATGTCACTGTCGCGTCGCTTCTCAATATCGTCGCCTTCACCGTGTTCGGCTCCTTCGCCCAGCTCTCCGCAGCGACATCGCGGGTGACGATCCTCGCCTACACGATGCCGATCTGGGCGGTCGTGTTGGCTTGGCTGTTTCTGCGCGAACGGCCGAATCGCATGCAGGCGGTTGCGCTCTTGCTGTGCGCCATGCCGGTCTCGCCATCCTGATCTATCCGTTGGCGGAGACGAAAATTCCGCCGGGAATCTGGCTGGCGCTTCTGACCGGCGTGTGCTGGGCGGCCGGTACGGTTTATCTGAAGTGGGCGCAGATCAAGGCCGATCCCGATGGCGTCGCCTCCTGGCAGGTGACGATCGCCTTCGTCTTCACCACGGCCTTCATGCTGATATTCGAGGGTCATCTGCATCTCGCCCACGCCAGCCCGCTCGCCTTGTTATGCACCGCGTCGACCGGCTTCCTCGCCAACGGCGTCGCCTACGGCCTGTGGTTCGCCATCGTGCGCCGTCTGCCGGCCATGACGGCGTCGCTCGGCGTGCTCGGCAGCCCGGCCATCGGCGTCGTCACCTCGATCCTGATCCTCGGCGAACGACCGACCGCCGCCGATCTCATCGGCTTCGCCCTGATCTTTGCCGCGTCCGCTTGCGTGCTGCTCGCGCGGCAACCGGCGAAACCGGCTACCGCTTGATCTGCTGCGCCAGCTCGGCAACGCGCGCCGTCATGGCGCTTTGCGCATCCGCCAACAATTCGACGACCGTGAAATGGTTGGTCCCGCTGATCTCGTCGTAGCGGGTCCGCGCCCCGGACTGCTGCCACGTCTGCGCGACAGTCTTGCTCTGCCGCTTGAACTCGTTCGACTCCAGCTGGCCGACCACCGCATCGAAAATGCGATCGGATTTTATCGGCCAGAACAGCGGCGATACATCGCGCACTGTCGCGGCGTCGAGCCGCAAATCCTGATTGATGCTGATGCCGATCAGGGGCGTAAGGTCGAACACGCCGGACACGGAATATCCGGCTGGGACGAGATCGGCAGGCGCCTTGGGATAGAGCGACGGCCAGTCGGTCGCGACCATGGCGGCGGCGAGATGCCCGCCGGCCGAATGGCCGTAGACCAGCATGCGCCGGCTATATCGTTGCCACAAATAGGCGCAGGCGCGGCGCATTTGCCCGATGATGTCAGCTATGGAAACATTCGGGCAAAGATCGTAGCCGACGACCGCTACCGCAATTCCCCGCGCATTCGGGCCGCGGGCGACGTGGCTGTAGAACGATGGATCGAGCGAACGCCACCAGCCGCCGTGGATGAACATGGCGAGCGGCGCCGCTTCTCCCGACTGCGGCAAGAACAAGTCGAATGTTTGCCGCGGCGTATCGCCATAGCAAAGGCCGAGCTCGGCGCGCCCAGCCTGCAGCGCATCAGCACGAAAAAGTTCCGCATCGCGCGTCCAGCGGGCGAAGATCTCGGGGTGTTCCGGGACGCGAGCGCGATTGTTGTATTCGGCTTCGTAGTCGATGTCGGCCACCGGCGGCTCCTCTTTCGTCAGCGCGAGATTGGGCCATGGCCGGCCAGCTTGGCAAGCCGGCCGATTTTTGCCGCATCGACAGCGATGCGAAATCTGCTAGGTGATGGCCATGAAAGTCGACGGCAAACTTAGGCGCAGCATCTGGCTCGAGCCGGACGGTTGGTCGGTCGGCGTGATCGATCAGACGGCTTTGCCGCATCGCTTCGCCACGACGCGGCTGACGACGCTCGACGAAGCGGCGCATGCGATCCGGGCCATGGTGATCCGCGGCGCGCCGCTGATCGGCGCCACTGCGGCCTACGGCATCTGCCTGGCGCTGCGCGCGGATGCCTCCGACGATGGGCTCGACCGCGCCTGTGCCGCCCTGATCGCGACGCGGCCGACCGCCATCAATCTGAAATGGGCTCTCGATGAGATGGTCGCGGCGGTGCGCAACCGGCCGCGCGGCGAGCGGTCGGCTGTCGCCTACCGTCGCGCCGCCGAGATCTGCGAACAAGACATTGCCATCAACACCGCGATCGGCCGTAACGGCTTGCCGCTGATCGAGGCGATCGCGCAACGCAAAAAGTCCGGCGAGCGGGTGAACGTGCTGACCCATTGCAACGCCGGCTGGCTCGCGGCGGTGGACGTCGGCACCGCGACGGCGCCGATTTATCTGGCCCACGACAAGGGCATCAACGTGCATGTCTTCGCCGATGAAACGCGGCCGCGCAACCAAGGCGCCTCTCTGACCGCCTGGGAGCTCGGCCAGCATGGCGTGCCGCACACCGTGATCGCCGACAATACCGGCGGTCATCTGATGCAGCATGGCCTTGTCGACCTGGTGATCGTCGGCACCGACCGGGTGACCGCCAATGGCGACGTCTGCAATAAAATCGGCACTTATCTGAAGGCGCTCGCGGCCCGCGACAACAATGTGCCGTTCTATGTGGCGCTGCCGTCGCCAACGATCGATTTTACCATCGCCGATGGGATCGCCGAGATTCCGATCGAGCAGCGCGACGGCGACGAAGTCGCGAGCATGACCGGTCGTGCCGCCGACGGCCGCATCGAGACGGTGCGCGTGGTGCCCGAGCATTCGCCGGTGGCCAATTACGCGTTCGACGTGACGCCGGCGCGGCTGGTGACCGGTCTCATTACCGAGCGCGGCGTTATCGCGGCGTCCCAGGCCGCTTTAGCGGGGGCTTTCCCGGACCGCGCCGGCGCGGCAGAATAAGCAGGCCGATGTTCGTTCGCTCGGAGTGCGTGCCGTGCGTAAGCTTGCGTGCCGTCCGCTGTCGATCCCGCCGCTGCCCGGTATTCTGGCCATGAGCCTGGTATCCCTCGCATCGTCATTGCCGGCCGACGGCCGGCAATCGCAAACTGCGCTCGCCATAGCCCGCGGTACCGCGCGCTACCTGCACGCGCTCGGCTATTGCGTCGTCGGCGAGCTGCCGCTGCCATCGGGCCGCCGCGCCGATCTGGTCGCGCTCGGCGGCGACGGCGAGATCATCATCGTCGAAATGAAGTCGTCGGTGGCGGATTTCCGATCCGATCAGAAATGGATGGACTATCGGCTGCACTGCGACCGTTTTTTCTTTGCCACGGTCGTCGATGTGCCTTGCGAGATTTTTCCGCGGGACGCCGGCCTCATCGTCGCCGATGCGTTCGGCGCCGCGGTGATGTACGAAGCGCCGGAGCATCGGCTGCCGGCCCAAACGCGCAAGTCGGTCATGCTGCGGTTTGCCCACGCGGCGGCGCTGCGGCTGCAGGCGCTGGCCGATCCGCAAGGGCCCTATTCCGGAGAGCTTTGATCCATCGACGGCGGCGACGGAGCGCCGTCTTATTTCGGCGCGCGCTTCGCGAGGATGCGCTGCAGCGTGCGCCGATGCATGTTCAAGCGTCGCGCCGTCTCGGAAACGTTGCGGCCGCATAATTCGTAAATCCGCTGAATATGCTCCCAGCGCACACGGTCCGCCGACATCGGATTTTCCGGCGGCTCGATCTTCTTGTTGTCGAGCGCAAGCAGCGCCGCGGCGACGTCGTCGGCATCGACCGGCTTGGCAAGATAATCGACGGCGCCGAGTTTGACCGCGTTGACGGCGGTGGCGATGTTGCCGTAGCCGGTGAGGATGATGGCGCGCGCTTCGGGCCGCCGTCTTTTCATCGCCGAAATGACGTCGAGCCCGTTGCCGTCGCCAAGCCGCATATCGACGACGGCGAACGCCGGCGCCGCTTTCTCGACCTGAAGCAAACCGTCGGCTACCGATTCGGCAGTTGTCACGGCAAAGCCGCGGCCTTCCATGGCGCGGGCGAGACGTTGCAGAAAGGACTTATCGTCCTCGACGATGAGAAGCGTCCGTTCCATTGGGAGCATCGCGGCTGCGGCATCGACCATGGGAATTGTACTCCCTCAAACCGAGCGCGAGGCGCTGGTGACCTTGCTCAAATCGCCTCCCTCCGCAATATCTTATAGCCGATGACCCGGCAATCTGGAGAGACCGCGCTGACAAGTCGCGCTTATTCAGCGCCAATGCAACCGGTCAATCTGTCTTTTAGACCTAGGGTGCCCGGCCCGTCTGCTCAAGGGCCGGCGGTGCGATCGGCCGCTCAAAGTCGGCACGACTCCAGGTCACCGTGACCGTGGCGCCATGGAGCGGGGGTGCCTGGTTGATAAGCGCAAGTCTGGCGCCTGAGCGCTCCAACAGCGTTTTCGCGATAAAAAAGCCCAATCCCAGGCCGAAGGCGACGTCGTCCTCGTCCCCCGGGCCGCGCTCGCCGGGCCGGCGGTGGGTCACGTAGGGGGCGCCGATGCGGTCGACGACCTCCGGGGCAAAGCCCGGTCCGTCATCGCTGATCGTGATGCTCACTTGGTCCAGCGTCCATTTCACGAGGACTTCGACCCGGCTGTGGGCGAAATCGACCGCGTTCTCGATCAGATTGCCGAGCCCGTAGCGGATCGCCGGATTACGCGCACCGACCGGTTCTGCCGCCTCGTTTGGCGGCAGAGTGACGCCGATGGAAACGCCGAAATTACGGTGCGGGGCCACCGCCTCGTCGAGCAGCGCGGACAGCGGCATGCGATCGAACGGTTCTCCGGTCGGAAGCTCGGTGATCTTCGCCAGGATCTCGCGGCAACGCTGCGCCTGCTCGCGCAGCAGCCTCACGTCCTCGGCATAAGGCGAGCCGGCCTCCAGCGCGCGTTCGATTTCGCGTATCACGACAGTGATCGTCGCCAGCGGCGTGCCCAGCTCATGCGCCGCGGCAGCCGCCAGCCCATCGAGCTGAGACAAATGCTGCTCGCGCGCCAATACCAGCTCCGTCGCCGCCAGCGCATCCGAAAGCTGTCGCGCCTCTTCCGCGACTTGCCACGTATAGACGCCGATATAACCGATCGCGAGCAGGATCGAGAGCCAAACCCCGACCATGTAGATTTCGGGAAGTTCGAGCGGATTCTCCGCGTCCCACGGCAGATCGTAGTGCAAGAATACCAGCACCGTGGCGCAGAACATCGCGAAGGTCCCGATCAACAGCGTCATGCGCGGCGGCAGCGCGGTGGCCGAGATCAGGACCGGTCCGAGCAGCAAAAAGGCAAATGGGTTTTCCAAGCCGCCGGTCAGATAGAGAAGCGCCGCAAGCTCGGCGATGTCGAACGCCAAGAGCCACGCCGCCCTGTCGGGCTCGAGCCATTGAGTTTGATGAAAGCTCAGGCGCAGGGCGACATTGAGCAACGCCGCAAGCGCGATCACGGCAAGACACGGCCAGATCGGCACCGCGAATTCGAGGCCGAAATGCACCGCCAATACCGTGCCGAACTGGCCGAAGACGGCGAGCCAGCGCAGGCGGATCAAAGTATCCAGCCGGACGTTGCGCGGGCGCTCGTAAGTGCGCGGCAGACCAAACATGGCTGCCAATGTAGCGGCTGCAGGAGCCATATCCAAACCAGTCGAGAAGCCGCTGGCGCGGTGGGCTTTAATGCGCAAAAATGCCGCTAACGGACTCGCCCTGGGAGTAGACACAATGGCTTATCAGCTCGATGACTTTATTGCGGATTGCCGTTCCATCCTGTCGCGCGACCCGGGACCGCACGGCCGCGAAGAGGTCCGCACGCACCTGGAACATCTCCTGCAAAATCCCGAATTTGTCCGCAAACATTGCGAGGATGCGCCGCGCGGACTGCACGTGCTTTATGAGGACCCTAAGCTCGGTTTTCAGATCCTCGCTCACATCAACGACAAGGCTCGTACTTCGCCGCCGCACGACCATGGCGACTCCTGGGCGATTTACGGCCAGGCCACGCACTACACCGACATGACCGAATGGGAGCGCGAGGACGACGGCTCCGGTCCGGACCGAGCCACGCTCAAACCGGTGAAGAAGTACCGCCTGACGCCCGGCCACGCCGGCATCTATCAGGACGGCAAAATTCATTCGATCGATTATCCGGACCACTCGCGTTTTGTTCGGGTGACCGGAACCAATCTCGATCAGATTTACCGCGTGCGCTTCGATCTGAAAACGGGCGAAGTCACGCGCATGACGCCGCAGCAGGCGACTTGACGTTCGCGTGACGGCGCCGGTCAGTCCCGTCGAACTGCGCCAGATGCTTGGCGACGGCGGCGAGCTTGCGCTCGTCGACGTCCGCGAGGAACTGATCTTTTCGCAAGGCCATCTGCTGTTGGCGCGCTCGGTGCCGTTGAGCCGTTTCGAACTGAATTTCGCCCGACTGGTGCCGCGCTACACCACGCGTATCGTCTTATGCGACGAGGACGACGGACTGGCCGGGCGCGCCGCCGCGATCCTGTCGCGAAGCGGGTATTCCGACGTCCGAATTCTTGCCGGCGGCACGGCGGCCTGGAGCGCCGCGGGTTTCGAGCTGTTCTCCGGGGTGAACGTGCCGAGCAAGGCGTTCGGCGAATATATCGAGCATGCCCATCATACGCCCGGCGTCGCGGCGGACGAGCTCGAACGGCTGCTGCGCGAGCGCGCCGACCTGGTCGTGCTCGACAGCCGCCCCTTCGATGAATATGCGCGGGTCTCGATCCCGACCGCCACCAATGTGCCGGGCGCGGAGCTCGTGCTTCGCGCCAGAGAGTTAGCGCCATCGCCGCAGACGACGATCGTCGTCAATTGCGCGGGGCGCACGCGCAGCATCGTCGGCGCGCAGTCCTTGATCAATGCCGGACTGCCCAACAAAGTGATGGCGTTGCGCAACGGCACCATGGGCTGGAGCTTGGCAGGCTTTGCCTGCGACAGCGGAAAGGGCCGTCGGGCACCGGGGGTTTCCGTTGCGACGCTCGCCTGGGCGCAGGCCGCTGCGCGGCGCGTGGCCGCCAATTGCGGCATCGACCGCATCGATCGCAAGACGCTCGATGCTTGGCGTGGCGACGACACCCGCACGCTTTACCTTTTCGACGTGCGCGATCCCGCCGAATACGAAGCAGGTCACGTGCCCGGCGCGATATCGGCGCCCGGCGGTCAGCTCGTCCAGGCGACCGATCAATATGCCGGCACGCTCGGCGCGCGGCTGGTGCTAATCGACGATGTCGAGGTTCGCGCCGCAATGACCGGTTCGTGGCTCCGCCAAATGGGTTGGCGGGACGTTTCCATTCTGGTGGAGAAGGGAACCGAAACTGGCTGGCCCGCAACCGCAGATGCTACCCGGCGTCACGCACCCCGATGCCGCCATCGACTGCGATAACCTCGAAGCGCTGCTGTCGCGCGGCGCGGCGGTCGTCGTCGATGTCTCGCTCAGCCGCAACTATCTCGCGCGACATATTCCGGGTGCGTGGTTCGCCATCCGAACCCGGCTCGCGCCTGCCTTGGCGAAAATTCCGCTGGCGGGAACGCTGGTTCTGACGTCGGAGGATGGCCTTGCTGGCGAGCCTCGCGGTGAGCGAAGCGGCGGCGCTGTGCGGTTTGCCGGTGCGCTTTCTCGAAGGCGGCAATGCGGCTTGGCAGGCCGCCGGAAAAACTTTCACCGCCGAGGCCAAGATGGCGGACGAGCCGGTGGATCAATGGCGCAAGCCTTACGAGCGCTCCGGTGACACCAAGGCGGCGATGGCCGAATATTTGGCGTGGGAGACCGATCTGCTGCCGCGCATCGAGCGCGACGGCACGCTGAAATTCTCACATTTGGACAAGTGAAAAATTGACCTGATCAAGGCTGCCAGGCAGCAGCATGCGCATCTGCAGGAGCAGCGCCGTGACGCGCCTCATCGATCACCTTGAGCAAGGCCCGCAGCACCGCCGTTACCCCTTCACCGCTGACCGCCGATATCACCAGTGGCGGCTTTTTGGTGACCCGGCTCAAAGTCTTCACTGCTCGTTCGATGTCGTCCGCACTCAGCGCGTCGGCCTTGTTGAGCGCGACAATCTCGGGCTTGTCGGCGAGGTCCTGACCGTAGGCCAAAAGCTCCGCACGAACCGTCCGGTAGGCTGTGTCTGCATCCCCGGCCGTTCCATCGACGAGATGTAACAGCACACGGCAACGCTCGACGTGGCCCAGGAACCGGTCGCCAAGGCCGACCCCTTCATGAGCGCCCTCGATCAATCCCGGTATGTCCGCCAGCACGAATTCGCGACCGTCGACGTTCACCACGCCGAGCTGCGGGTGCAAGGTGGTGAAGGGATAATCGGCGATCTTCGGTCTGGCGGCGCTGACCGCGGCGAGAAACGTCGACTTACCGGCGTTCGGCAGTCCGACGATTCCGGCATCGGCGATCAGCTTGAGCCGCAGCCTGATGGTAAGCTCGATGCCGGGCTGTCCGGGATTGGCGCGACGCGGTGCGCGGTTGGTCGAGCTCTTGAAATACGCGTTGCCGAAACCGCCATTGCCGCCGCGCAGCAGCACGACACGCTGCCCCGGAGCGGCGAGGTCGGCGAGCAGGGTCTCGCCGTCTTCTTCGTAGATCTGCGTGCCGGCCGGCACCTTGAGCACGACATCGGCCGCGCTGGCGCCGTGGCGATCCTTGCCCATTCCCGCTTGGCCGTTTTTGGCGGTGAAGTGCTGCTGGTAGCGGTAATCGATCAGCGTGTTGAGCCCGTTGACGGCTTGCGCGATGACGTCGCCGCCTTTGCCGCCGTCGCCGCCGTTGGGGCCGCCGAACTCGATGAATTTTTCGCGCCGGAACGACACGCAGCCGTTGCCGCCGTCGCCGGAGCGAATATAGACCTTGGCCTCGTCGAGGAATTTCATCGATGTCCTTTGCCGAAGGACGCACCGGCCGTCGAGGATGGCTGCGGGTGGCCGCTTTGATCCGCTTTGATATAGTATGGAAATTGGCTTTGCGGCAGCGGGTTCGGACGGCGTTTTGCGGAGAAAGTAAAGCGTGTGGCAGGTGTTAAAGCTTGCAGGGCGGGCGACGCTGTGGCGGACCACACCCGATCCGCCCTTTGCCGGATTGCCCGTTTTGCTCGGTTTCGCGGTGCTGACGGCGGCGATCCGCACCGCCCTGCAATTGCTGACGGCGGGGTCCGCCCACGCTTTCAATCCTTACGGCCTCAATGCCGTGGTCGCTTGGATCGCGCTCGAGCTCGCCGTTGCGGCGCTCTTTGTGCGGCCGGCCGGCCGGGCGACCGCGCTCTCCGCGATGTTCGTTCTCTCGATCTTGGCGGATGCGGTAACGACGGGCCTCCAGCTCGCGGTGCCGGCGCTGACGCCTTCGCTCGAGCAAAGCCCGCTGTGGACCGGTCCGATCGCGACCTACGTGATTTATGCGCTGGCGGTCGTTTGGTGGATCGGCGCAATGGTAAGCGTCGTCGGCAGCTTTGAGCCGCGATCGCGACTGCCCTTGATCGGGAAAGTATCCGCGTTGTGGGTGGCCTTGTTCGTCGCCAATGCGCTGGTGCCGCAAGCCCCGGTGTTTTTGCCCCCCGATTTCGACGCCCGCAACGCCAATTGGTGGGAATTCCTCTACGCCCTCCATCAGGGCAAGAACGCCGAGGCGCGGGTCACCCGGAGCGACATCGCGCGCATCGAAAAAGCGCAGCCGGCGCTTCTGCAAGCCGAGCTCGCTCGGCTGGCGCCGCCACGCAAGGGCGCAACCGATATATACGCGCTCGGCGTCGCCGGCTGGGCCGATCAAGATGTGTTCGGCAAGGAGCTCGATGGCGGCCTGCATGCGATCGCCGGCGTGTTGCCGATCAAAGATCGCACGGTTCGCCTCATCAATCGTCGCGATACGGTGGCCAGTGTTCCGGTCGCGGACTTGCAGAATTTCAAGGCCGCCGTGGCGGGCATCGGCGGCATCATGGACAAAGACAAAGACGTCCTCGTGCTGTTCATGACCTCCCATGGCGAGAAGACCGGTTTCGCCCTCGAATTGCCGGGAGCGATCGCGGAGCTCACCCCGCAAGAGGTCGCCTCGACGCTCAACGGAGCCGGAATCAAGAACCGGATCGTGATCGTTTCAGCGTGCTATTCGGGGATTTTCGTACCGCCGCTCGAAAATGCGGACACCATCGTGATGACGGCTTCGGACGCGAACAACACCTCATTCGGCTGCGCCCCGGAACGGGACTGGACCTATTTCGGCGATGCCTTCTTTCGGCAAAGCCTGCAGCCGGGAGCGGATTTCGAAAACGCGTTCGATCATGCCCGGATTCTGATCCAGGGCTGGGAACTGATGGACCATGCGCCGCCATCGAACCCGCAAGGCGAGTTCGGGCCGGCGCTGGTCAATAAGCTCGCACCGTTTTTCGCGGCCGCGCAAACCGCCGCCCAGTAGGGCGCCGTTCCCCTGCCGGCGCTCCGGTCACGCCACTTCGCGGGCCCGTCCCCAAGTCTTCAGCGAAGCCCACAAGCCGCGGTCAAGACGAAAGCGGTCGAACGGCGCCGAGGAATTGATCGCGCGGACGCGGTAGAGACCGACGCCGGTCCACTGGAACCCGCACTTTTCGAGCACGCGGCGGGACGGCGGATTGCTCACGCGAGATGCCGCTTGCAGCGTCTGATGACCGAGCGCGCCGAAAGCATGATCGATGACCGCGCGGATGGCCTCCGTAGCATAGCCGCGGCCCCAAAACGGCGCGCCGAGCCAATAACCGATCGCGGGGCCATCCTGGCACGGCTCGACCCCGCACATTCCGATCAACTCGCCGTCCCGCATGATGACGAAGGTCGCCTCATCGGTCTGCCGGTTGGCCGCGGCAATGAAGGTCTCCGCGTCATCCAGATGATAGGGATGGGGAATCCGCGCGGTATTCTCGCTGACCCTTCGGTCGTTGATGAGACGGACAATGGCTTTGCCGTCGCCGCGGCGCGGCGCGCGCAATCTTAGTCGCTCGGTTTCAAGAACCGGCACGCTGCGCTGTTCGAGGTGTTGCGCGAGGACTTGCTTGGCGGGATGCGTTGCGAGAGTCATCGCCTGGGCTCCTGCAGAAAAACCGAAAGGGGAGGCCGGCATCCCGGTCTCCCCCTTTTCGGAGCCCATTCGGGTCCGCCGGTTCGACTGGATGCCGGCGGACCACATATGATCCACCGTATTACTGAGCCGCTGCCTCCGAGGCCGGCAGCACTGAAACAAATACGCGGCCTTTGGTTTTGGTACGGAACTCGACTTTGCCATTGATCAACGCAAACAGCGTGTGGTCCTTGCCGACGCCAACATTGCGGCCGGGATGCCATTTGGTGCCGCGTTGACGCGCGATGATGTTGCCGGCGAGAACTTGTTCACCGCCGAAAATCTTCAATCCGAGACGCTGACCGGCCAAATCGCGGCCGTTGCGTGAGGACCCGCCTGCTTTCTTGTGCGCCACCAGTGGCCTCCAAACTTACTCGTTGAAATAGCTATACCGGATTCGTGACAAAAGCATCACTGCCCGGCATCACTTCTTTTTGCCCTTTGTTGCCGGCTTTTTCGCCCGCTCTTTTGCCCGGGCCGGCGCCTTGGATTTGCTCGATTTCGACTTCTTGGCGGGGGCTTTGGCGCCTCCGGCGCCGCGCTTTCGGTTGCTTCGGCTCGCGCCTTCCGCGCCGGCCGCCGCGGCTTCGGGCGGGCGCTTACGTCTTGGGCGGAGCCTCCTTGCTCGGCTTTTTGCCGTCGGTCAGAATCTCGGTAATGCGCAGCAGCGTGAACTCCTGGCGATGGCCGATCTTACGCCGCGAGTTCTTGCGCCGGCGTTTCTTGAACGCGATGATTTTCGCGCCCCGGCGCTGTTCGAGAACTTCGGCCGCCACTGTGGCGCCGGCGACCGTGGGAGCGCCTAACGTCACGGCGTCGCCCCCGACCAGCAAGACTTCGCCAAACTCGACGATCTCGCCGGGCTCGCCCTTGACCTTATCGACTTTGAGCACGTCCTCGGCGGCCACCCGATATTGCTTACCGCCCGTTTTGAAGACCGCGAACATCTGACTTCCTCATTATCCCGATGGTCCGAAGGAGGCCGGACCGGCGTCTTTCATCGATTCTGCTGATGGTTAGCGGACGACGGGCTTAATGCCGCATCGGACGCGCGCCGACCGGCGTCCTTATGGCGATCCGGTAAGTCCCTGTCAAGAAATGCAAAGCCGTCCGCCTAGCCCGCGGTTTCGCGCCTTTGAGCGCTCACGTCAAATTGGTGACGCCTGCGCTTCGGCCGTGTTAAAGCGCGCAACCAAGGAAAGGGCGAACAGACCGCGCCAATAAGAGGAAACGGCCGATGACGCATCAAAAAAGGCGTTAACATCTTTCGCGCCGCACCCTGCTGGCGGATCGCTCTTCCGGCGATGGCGATCAAAGCGGCCCGGGCGCAAAATTCGAGCGTGACGGGATTATCCGAACCGGCAGGTCACTTTTGTTGTGCCCTTTGCGCCGGCCGGCGGCACCGACGTTCTGGCCCGCCTTCTTGCCCAGAAACTCGAACAAGCCCTTGGCAAGCCATTTGTCGTCGAAAACCGTCCCGGCGCCGGGACGGTGCTGGCCACCAACTTTGTCGCCAAATCGCCGCCCGACGGCTACACGATCATGATGGACGTGTCGTCGCTCGCCATCGATGTCACGCTTTACAAATCTCTGCCTTACGATCCCGCCAAGGACCTGGCGCTGGTCGCGCTGATCGCCAGGGTGCCGTTCGTGCTTGTGGTCAATCCATCGTTGCCGGTGAAGAATGTCGAGGATCTCATCAAGCTCGCGAAAGAACGGCCGCTGAGCTACGGCTCCGGCGGCATCGGCGCCTTCCATCACCTGGCCGCGGCGCTGTTTTGCAGCATGGCCGGCATCAAGATGACGCATGTGCCCTACCGCGGTACGGCCCCGGCACTGAACGATCTCCTCGGCGGTTATATTCAGCTCATGTTCAGCGATCTCGGCCCGGCATTGCCGCTGATCAATGCCGGCAAGATCCGCGCGCTTGCCGTGACGACCAAAGAACCGTTCGCGGCACTGCCCAATGTTCCGCCGCTTGCCGACGCGGGCGTCCCGGCTTCGATGCCGCGGCATGGCAGGGTGTCGTCGCGCCGGCAAAGACGCCGCAGCCGATCCTGGCCAAGCTGAATTCGCAGCTCAACGCCATCGTCGCCATGGACGACGTGCGTACGCGCATGAACGATTTTGGCATGATCCCGGTCGGAACCGGTTCGATCGACCAACTTCAGCAATTTCTGCAATCCGAGATCGTGCGCTGGGGCAAGGTCGTCGAAGAGGCCGGCATTGCCCATTCGGAGTGACCGACGTGTCGGGCGCAGCATGCCTGACGACATCGATCGCCGGCTCCCGGCCGGCGACGAGATTTTTCTCGATCATGTCGGCCATTTCGTCCGTGATGGCGAAGCCGCCAGCCGGGCGCTGGCCCGTTGCGGTTTTGCCCCGACGCCGATTTCGATTCAGGCCAATCCCGATCCGGCCGGCGGCGCGCCGCCCGACCGGAACCGGCAACGTCACCGCCATGTTGTCGCGCGGCTATCTCGAAGTTCTGTTCAAGACCTCCGATACGCCGCTCAGCCGCGAACTCGATGCCGCGCTGGAGCGCCATGCCGGAGTGCATCTTGCGGCCTTGGCGGTCGCCGACGCGGCGAAGGCGCATCGGCGGCTTGCGGCAGACGGATTTGCGCGTCCGCGAATTGGTGCAGATGCAGCGCCCGGTCGCGACCGCGGCCGGGACCGCTACGGCCGCTTTCACGATTGCGCGGGTCGAGCCCGATGCGATGCCCGAGGGGCGCATTCAAATCTTGACGCATCATACCGAGCAATCGGTGTGGCAGGAGCGCTGGCTGCGCAGCCGAACAGCGCGGTGGGTCTCATCGACGTCATGATCGCAGTCGCCGACGTCGAGGAGGCGGCAGAGCGCTTCGGGCGTTTCACCGGCCGCGCGGCAGCGCCGACCCCGGGCGGGGCGCATCATTCGCCTGGACCGCGGCGGCATCTATCTCCTCACGCACGAGCGGGCGATGGAGAAACTGCCGGAAATCGCGTTCAGTGCGCCTCCCTTCATCATCGGCTATGCGTTGCAGGTCGAATCGCTCGCCGCCGCAGAACAGGCGGTCGATAACGCCGGGCTCGAATGGCATGCCTTTGAGGACGGCATCGCCGCCGCTTTTCCGTCCGAACTCGGCGAAGGGCGCATGGCTCTTTGTCGAACGCGCCTCGGCGCTTGCCGTGGCGGCGCTAGCGCCGCACCAATCGGAAAACCTGCACTGGCCAGTGTGGTTGGCGCTGGCGGAGCGTGGCTCGGGGCGCGATATTCGCAAACCTTTAGCCCCTAACGATCGAGACCTGCTTGCATAGTCCGCTAAACATCGAAACGTCCTGGCCCGACGCCATCTATGCTCAATTCCGCCGCGTCGGAATTCGCCAAGTCGGCTATGTGCCCGACGCCGGCCATAGCCGGCTGATCGCGCTTTGCCGGGACGATCCGGCTATCGCCGACGTCGTGCTGACGACGGAAGAGGAAGGCGTCGGCCTCGTCGCCGGCGCCGCCCTTGGCGGGCAGCGCGCGGCGCTGCTGATGCAATCGAGCGGCGTCGGCAATTGCATCAACATGTTTTCGCTGTTGCGCAATTGCGGCTTTCGGCTTGCGTCGTTCTCGTGACGATGCGCGGCGAGTTCGGCGAGTTCAATCCTTGGCAAGTGCCGATGGGCTCGATCACAGAGGATGTGTTGCGGCTTTGCGGCTTTCTCACTTACCGCGTCGACAACGCCGGCGACGTCGACCAGATCGTCGGCGCGGGCTGCGACATGGCATTCGACGGCGATCTGCAAGTCGCCATCCTGTTGTCGCAGCGGCTTGATCGGACCGCAAGCAATGGACGCGATAATGCTCGACCGGCGCGAGTTCGTGAAACAGCTGCTGTGCGACCGCGGCGACCTGCTCGTCGTTCCCGGCCTCGGTTCGGCGACCTACGACGTGGCCGCCGCCGGCGATCATCCGCTGAATTTCTATCTTTGGGGCGCGATGGGCGGCACCGCGATGATCGGGCTCGGCCTTGCTTTGGCCCGGCCGGACCGGCGGGTCGTCGCCATCCCCGGCGACGGCGACATGCTGATGGGCATCGGCAGTCTCGCGACCATTGGCGTCAAGCAACCGGCCAATCTGGCGATCGTCGTGCTCGACAATGCGCGCTATGGCGAAACCGGAATGCAGCCGAGCGCCACCGCTCAAGGCATCGATCTCGTCGCCATGGCGCTGGCGTGCCGGTTTCGAGCACGCGCGAGCGGTCTCCCGCATTGAGGAGGCAGCCGACGTGCGCGCCTTGCTGCACGAGGGCGAAGGCCCGATCCTCATCAATGCCCGGATCGCGGCGGAGGATACCCCGCGCGTGCTGCCGCTGCGCGACGGCCACGCGATCAAGCAGCGGTTTATCGCGGCGCTGAACACGGCCTGATGGCCGCGGCGACAGTACTCGTGCGAGACCCCGTGCCGGCCGACGAGCCGGCGTGGCGAGACCTCTGGTCGCAATACAATGCGTTTTATGAAGAGACAGTCACTGAAGCCGTCACGGCGCACACATGGCGGCGCATTCTCGACCCGGCGACATCGATTTTCGGCCGGCTCGCGACCGCCGATGGTGCGGTGATCGGATTTAGCACCAGCGTTCTTCACGACATCACCTGGGCAATCGCGCCAGTTTGCTATCTCGAAGATCTGTTTGTCGCGCCCGCCTTCCGCGGCCGTGGCATCGGACGCATGCTGATCGCCGATCTGATCGAGCGCGCCAAATCGAACGGTTGGTCGCGGCTTTATTGGCATACGAGAGCCGATAATCCGGCGCGTAGGCTGTACGACGAATTCATCGAGGCCGACGATTTCGTGCGCTACCGGCTGCTTTTCCCGGGCGTTACGTAGCTTTCGCCGCGCGTTTCACCGCGTCGATGATTTCCGGATAAGCGGCGCAACGGCAAAGATTGCCGGAAAAATAATGCCGGATGTCGTCGTCGCTCGGGTTGGGATTCTCTTTCAACAATTGATGCGCCATCATGACGAAACCCGGCGTGCAAAAGCCGCATTGGAAGGCGCCGGCGGCAATAAACGCTTGCTGCACGCTCGACAACGCGCCATCGGCATCGAGATGCTCGACGGTGGTGACGGTCTTGCCGTCGGCCCAAACGGCGAAGTACAGGCAGCCGGACACCGCCTTGTCGTCGACCAGCACGGTGCAGCAGCCGCACAATCCCTGGCCGCAGCTTTCGCGCGCTCCGAACAGGTCGAAGCGCTGCAACAGCTCGATAAGATTGCGATGCGGCTCGATCGCCGCCGTGACCGGCTGGCCGTTGAGCGTGAAATTGATGGTTCGTGCGCTCATTATTCGTCTTCTCCAGCGGGCGGCCGGCTTTGACGCGCAAGGCGCGCAGCACCGCCTCGGCGGTAATCGGCAGTTCGGTGATGCGCACGCCGACGGCGTCATGGATGGCGTTGGCGATTGCCGGCGAGACCCCGAATGTCCCGGATTCGCCGAGGCCCTTGGCGCCGAACGGCCCGGAATGCTGCTCGGCCGTGACCAGCTCGTTTTCCATCGGCGGAATATCGCCGATGCCGGGGATTTTGTAGTCGGCGAGCGAGGCATTGGTAACCTGGCCGCCATCAAGATGCATGGCTTCCGACAAGGTAAAGCCGAGCTGCATGATGGCGGCTCCGGAAAGCTGCGTTCGCGCCACGCCGGGATTGATCAGCTTGCCGCAATCGGCGGCATTGATGAGGCGGAGAATGCGCACATGCCCGGTCTCGGTGTCGACTTCGACTTCCACCGCGGCGCCGCCCACCATCCAGAACGGCGTGACATTGTCAGACATGCCGGTCTGCGCATCGGGCGGCTTGTAGCTCGGCACGTAGCTCGCGGTGCCGACGACGTTGCCGGCCTGCATGCCGTAGCGCTTCTTGAAAATCTCGGCCGGCGGATAATTGGTGCCTTCGGGAAGCCCGGCCTCGGTGGCCAGCGCCCGCAATTTGGCGCGCGCATCCTCGGCCGCGAGACGCACCGCATTGCCCATGTGAAACAGCGAGCGGGAGCCGAGCGTGCCCATGTCGTAGGGCGTCACGTCGGTGTCGGGAGCGACGACGCGCACGTCCTCGGCTTTGACGTCGAGCACCTCGCCGACGATCTGCGCAAACGCGGTATCGGAGCCCTGCCCCATGTCGACCGTGCTCTTGTAGAGATAGACGCTGCCGTCGGCGGAGACATTGACGATGGCGACCGAGGTGGTGGGCGAAATCGACGCCTTGAAGCCGATGGCAATGCCGCGGCCGCGGCGCAGCGTGCCGGTGCCGCGGTCGAACGGCTTGCTCCAGCCGATGCGCGCGACCAAAGCATCGAGCACCTCGCCGATGGCGGCATCTTGCATCACCGTGCCGCTCGCCTGCGGCCGGCCGTCGCGCAACAGATTCTTGCGGCGGAACTCCACCGGATCGATGCCGAGCTCGCGCGCGATCAAATCGGTGTGGCTTTCATAGGCCCAGACCAGTTGCGGAACGCCGAAGCCGCGCAGCGCGCCGGCCGGCGTGCGATTGGTGTAAAGCGCGTAGGAATCGATGCTGACATTGTCGATGTCGTAAGGACCCGCGGCGGTGAAGCCGGATTTTTGCGTCACCCGCGGCCCGATATCGGCATAGGCGCCGCCGTTCCAAAACACCTCGCAGGCGCGGGCGACGATGCGGCCATCCTTGTCGACGCCGCTCTTGATGCGGAACGTCGTCGGATGCTTGGTGATCATGTAAAACTGCTCTTCCATCGTCAGCGCGATCTTGACCGGCCGGCGGACCAGCATCGCCAGCGCCGCGACGAGAGCTTCAAGCTTGACGTAGACCTTGGCGCCGTAGCCGCCGCCGAGATACGGCACCTTGACGCGCACGCGGTTTTCCGGCCAGCCGAACAGCCGGGCGATCTCGATGCGTACGAAGGACGGCGTCTGGTTCGAGGTATGGATCGTCAGGCGGTTGTCGCCGGGCTCGGCGATCGCGACGTGCGGCTCGAACGGCAAATGCAGGCATTGCTGGGTCTTGAAGGTGTGCTCGATCACGCGTGCGGCGCCGGCGAAGGCCTTTTCGGCATCGCCGCGCCGCAGATGATAGTCGAGCGCAACATTGGTGCCCTTGCGGCCTTGCAGATGCTTGAGGTCGGCGAAGGTGCCGGCGGGCCGCAGCACGTCGTGGACCAGCGTCTCCGGCTGCATCGCCTCGACTTCGTCGTAGACCGCCGGCAGTTCTTCGTATTCGGCGGAGATCATCTGCGCGGCCTGCTCGGCGACATGCGGATCGCTCGCCAGCACGGCCGCGACCGGCTCGCCGACATAGCGCACCTTGTCGAGCGCCAGGATCGGCTGATCGTGAAACGCCGGACCGTAATACGGCTCCGGAATAAGCTGCTTGATATCTTCGCCGGTGATGACGCGGTACACGCCGGGATGCGCGCGCGCCGCTTGCGTATCGATCTTAAGAATGCGGCCGTGCGGCACCGTCGCGCGAAACACCTTGCCATAGAGCATGCCGGGCAAACGCAGATTGTGCGTATAGTCGGCGCGCCCGGACACTTTGCTGCGCGCTTCAAGCCGCGGAATATCCCGTGCGATCTCGTTCATCGCTGCACCTGCTGGCCGTCGCCGCCCAAAGCCTGGCGCACCGCGCGCCGCACATAGACGCGCAACAATTCGCGCTTGTACGCCGCCGAGCCATGCGCGTCGGCGAGGATGGACGCTTCCGCTGCCGCGGCCTCGCCGGCGCGTTCCAACACCGCCTCGTCGGGCGCGGCGTCTTGCAGCACTTTTTCGGCGTCCGCCATGCGGGTGACTTTTTCCGTCGCGGCGCTGACCACGATCGTCGGATTGCGCAGCACGCCGCCGGCAACACCGAACGAGACGGCAACGCCGAGCGCCGGCCAATCGTCCGCCGAGCGCGATGTGACTTTCATGTAGGCGGACTTTCGTCCATTCAAGGACGGCACCGTCACGGACGTGATCAGCTCGTCCTTGTCCAGCACGGTCTCGTAATAGCCGGACATAGAGCTGCTCGAGCGGCAATTCGCGATCGCCGTTCGGTCCGGCGATCGGCGACGCGGGCGCCGAGCGCCGTCAGCACCGGCGGCAAGTCCATGTGCGGATCGCCATGGGCGAGCGCGCCGCCGACGCGGGCGACATTGCGCACCCGCGGATTGGACAGTCGGCGCATGGCGCGGGCCAGCACCGGAAAGCGCGCGGCAACGTTCGCATCGTGCTCGACGTCGCTCAAGGTCGCCATCGCGCCGATCTGCAGATCGCCAGCCGCGGTGAGCGCGATCCGGGAATATTGCGGCTCGATGCGATGCAGGCAAACCAGCCGGCTCGGCACGAATACGCCGGCCTTCATCATCAGCATCAAGGCCGTGCCGCCGGCGACGGGCCGGATCGTCGGCTCTTGCGGGTCGAGCAGCGCCACCGCCTCTTTGAGCGAGGTCGGCTCGACCATTTCGAACGGAATCACAGAACGCTTCTCCCGGCAGTTTCTTGGCTTTTAGGCGGCGGCGAGGCTCAGCACGTGATCGGCGATCTCGGCACGCGTGCCGACCCAGATATCCGGCGACGACATCGCCTGCTCGATGATCTTCTCGTAGTAATAGGCGCCGCGGTGGTGGCCGAAAATATGCGCGTGGCTGGTTACATCGATGATGCGAAGCTCCGTCGCTGCGGGACCGCGCAATCTCGATCACTTCGTTGTAGGAGTTGAGCATCATCCGCGGCGGATGGCCGTATTTCATCGACGGCATGTCGTTGACGTCATACGACAGCGGGATGGCGACGATTTTCTTATTGCCGTGGTCGACGACGTAGGGCAGGTCGACATTGAAGACATCGCCATACCAGCGGTAGCCGGCCTCGGCGAGCAACGCAGGCGTCGTCAGCTTCGACGTGCCGCGCGGCGACAGCCAGCCGACGATTTTCCGGCCCGATGCCTTTTCGAGCAGCGCCGTGCAGCGCTCGATATTCTTGCGCTCGTCCTCGTCGGACAACAGCGCCGGAACCACGTCCATGGCGTAAGAGTGCGACAGCACCTCGTGGCCGCGATCGGCGATCGCCCGCACCGTGGCCGGCGCGCGCTCGGCAATAACGGCGTTGGTCATGACGCTCGCCTTGGCGCCGTGGCGGGCGAAAGCGTCCATCAGCCGGTGAATACCGACTTCGACGCCATAGGCGGCCCAGGAAATCGCCATGGTGTCGAGCACGCCGGGCGGCAGCGGATTGCCCATCGGACTGATGCCGGGCGCCTTGCCGTCCGACCACGCCTCAAGACAGACGTTGAAGACAACGGCGATGCGCTTGCCGTTCGGCCATTCCCAGTTCGGCTTCTTGTTCATTTACGGTCCCGGACATCAGACGTCCCGCCAGATCCTGCGAACTTCGCAATCGGGACCCCCGTGTTAAATCACAGGAGGGTTCGCCGCGTCGAGGGTGCGATCAGGCCTGCTGCGGGCGCGGGCTCATCAGCCATGTGCCGCCTACCACCACGAGCGCAAGCACCGCCGGCGCAACGGCAAGCGGAAGACTGGCGGCGGCAACCGCGGCCGTCGCGGCCCAGCCGATCGACGAAAACGCCTCGGCGAAGGTTGCCAGGCGCGACGAGACTTGGCGGCGGCGAAACTGGCTGCGCTTGGCCTGGGTGCGGAACCAGAGCTGGATCGAAGTCGCGGCGGCCGCGGCAACCACGATCCCGATTGCGGTAACCAGCGCATGCCATGGCGAGACCATGGCAAGCACCGCAACCAGCGGTGCAAACACCGCGGCGACAACGCCAAGCACGGCCTCGATCTTCGCCCGCACGACGAAACTTCCGGGTATTGGCGCCGAGGCGACAAGATCGGGGGCGTCTTCGCCCGAAATCGCAAGCCAAGCGAGACCGCCGGCAAGCTGACCGGCCGCCATCACCAGAACCGGCACCAGCAATTGGGAGGCGCCGTGACCGTCGTCAAAGCTGCGCCACAGCAGCACTGCCGGCGGGATGAGATAGAGCATCTGCATCAGGGTCTGCGAGACGAGCCAGGGATCCCGCCGCAGCAACATCCACTCCTTCATGCGCAGCGCCTGCCGCGGCGTCGTCCGGCGAAACGCGGCGGAGCGCCGCTGCACGATCCTGGCGGCGTCGATGCCAGCTGCAATGACCGCATAGTCGCCAAAGCGCGGCGCCACGAGCACAATCGTCGCCGCTAGCAATGCAAGAGCCAAAGCAAGCGTGCCGAGGAGCGCGGTGACATCGCCGAGCGCCGCGCGCGCCGGCCACCAGACAAGACTGGCCGGATCGGGCAGCCGCGCGAGCAAGGGCTGCGATTGCAGCAGCGCGAGCCGCGAGATAGTGCCGGACGACAGGATCGCCGCAATTTGCAGACCGATGACGAACGCAGCGCCGATCACCGCGGCAACCACCTGCGCTACGAAACGCGTGCGCTTCGGCCCGACGAGGCGAAACAGCGCGGCGCTCAACGCGACCGCCAGCGCGGCCGAGGTGGCGCCCATGGCAACGATCAACCCATAGGCACCGAGCCAGCGCCAGCCGCCCCGCGCGATCAATATATCGATGAATGGCGCCGCCAGCGGCAGCGCCATCAGCGCCATCGAAAATGCCACCGTCACAATACGCACGGCAAAGAGCTTTTCGACCGCGGCCGGAGAGGCGAGAATGAGATCGAGATCGGAACGCGCATAGAAAGCGCGCGTCGTCGTTTCCATCGCTTGCGAGACCATCAGCAGCCATGACAGCAGCACACTGACGCTGATTGCAGCCAGCGTCGTCTTGTCCGGCGCCGCGGCGGCATAGCCGCCGACCATCCAGTAGGCGACAAAATGCATGAACACGACGAAGATCGCGATTGCGACGATCGCGCGCCGCAGGCGTTTCTGCCGGCCGCCGCTCATCATGGCGATCCAATCGCGCCAAGCCAGCCGCCATTCGTGCTGCGCGAACCAGACGGCGGTGCCGGGCTGCGCAATCATGCCGCTTCGGCCGGCTCGGCCACCAGCGCGAGGAATGTATCCTCAAGGCTTGCGCTGCCGGCGGTCGCGCCGGATTCGTTGTGGCCGGCCCGCAGCCGCAATTCTTCGAGCGTGCCTTCGGCGATAAGCTTGCCGTGGGCAATGACGCCAATGCGATCGGCCATGCGTTCGGCGACTTCAAGGATGTGCGTCGTCATGATGACGGTGCCGCCGGCGCGAACACGTTCGCGCAAGACGTTCTTGACCTGGCGGGCGGAGCCCGCGTCGAGTCCGGTCAAGGGCTCATCGAGAATGATCAAGCGCGGGTCATGAACGAGCGCGCCGGCGAGCGCCACTTTTTGGCGCATGCCTCTGGAAAAGCCTTCGCAACGTTCCTGCGCATGGGGCGCGAGCTCGAGCCAACGCAAAAGCTCCTGCGCGCGCGCCTCGGCGAGCGTTGGGGCAACGCCCCACAGCCCGGCGACGAATTCGAGATATTCCCGCGGCGTGAGCTTGTCGTAGATCATCGGCTCGTCGGAAACCCATGCCATCATCTGCTTGGCGGCGATCGGATCGGCAAGCGCATCGATGCCGGCGACGCGAATGGTTCCCGCATCCGGCCGCAGCAAGCCGGCGATCATGCGAAGCGTGGTCGTTTTGCCGGCGCCGTTGGGACCGAGCAGCGCGTAAAATTCGCCGGCCCGAACACGCAAATCGAGGCCATCGACCGCAGGCCGGTCGAAGCGTTTGACGAGGCCGATGAGCTCGAGAGCGAATGGCGCGGCAAGGGGCTGCATGCCGCGGCAAGCTAAGCGACAGAGGTTTCAGCCCCGTGAATTCGAACGCCTCGATTTTCCGATGTCGATCAAAGGGGCGGATCGTTCAAAGGGTCATGCGGTCGATTTCGGCGAGATCGGCGGCCGACAGCACCCAGTCGACCGCGGCGACGTTCTGCTCGACCTGTTCGGGCGTGGTGGCACCGGCGATGATGCTCGCGAGATGCGGCCGGCTGGCGAGCCAGCTCATGGCCAGTTGTAAAAGCGAGTGGCCGCGCCGGCTGGCGAAGGCGGTGAGATCTTCGACGATGCGCCAATTGTGCGGGGTCAACAGACCGTCGGCGTGATGGGCGCTGTAAGTGAGCCGGGAACCACCCGGCATGGGCGACCCGCGCCGGTATTTGCCGCTTAATAGACCGCTGGCCAGCGGAAAATACGGCAGCAGCCCGAGACCGTAACGGTCCATCACCGCGACGCGATCTTTCTCGATGGCGCGATCGAGCAGATTGTATTCGTCCTGGCAGGCAACGAATGCCGACAGTCCGTGCTGCGCCGCCGCGGCTTGCGCCGCCTCGAGCTGCGCCGCAGACAGGTTGGAACAGCCGATGAAGCGAACCTTGCCGGCTTTGATCAGATCGTCAAGCGCGCGCAGCGTTTCCTCGATCGGCGTCTTCGGGTCCGCCCGGTGCAACTGATAAAGATCGATCCAGTCGGTGTTGAGCCGCCGCAAGCTCGCTTCGACCGCCTGCGTGATGTAGCGCCGCGATGCGCCGCCGCCTTGCCGTCAGCCATCGGCAAGCCGAATTTGGTTGCCAGCACGACGTCCTTGCGCCGCGCCCCCAGCGCCTCGCCTAAAATTGTCTCCGAGCCGCCTTTATTGCCGTAGACATCGGCGGTGTCGATCAGCGTCACGCCGAGCGCGAGCGCCTTGTCCAAGACGCGCCGCGAGGCATCGCGACTGATGCGGCCGCCGAAATTATTGGTGCCGAGACCGACGAGCGAAACCTCCGGACCGCACGCTCCAAGCTTGCGCTTCTGCATTGTTCGGTTCGCGGCGCGTCGTCAGCCGCCGACATTGTAAGCGGCAATCGCCGCCATGTTGACGAGCTGGGCATCGTTCGCGGAAAGCGGCACGATCTGCACCGAGCGATCGAGGCCGACCAGCATCGGGCCGATCACATTGGCGCCGCCGAGCTCCATCAGCATCTTGGTCGAAATCGAAGCGGAATGAAACGCCGGCATGATCAGTACGTTGGCGGGGCCGGACAATCGGCAGAACGGATAGGCCTCGCGCAACTCCATGTTCAGCGCGACGTCAGCCGCCATGTCGCCGTCGTATTCGAAATCGACATGGCGCTCGTCGAGCAGCCGGACCGCTTCCTGCACGCGCTCCGAACGCTCGCCGGCGGGATGGCCGAAGGTCGAGAACGCAAGCAAGGCGAGCCGCGGCTCATAGCCGAGCGAGCGGGCGACCCGCGCCGCCTCGATGGCAATCTCCGCCAGATCCTTCGCCGAAGGCATTTCCGTCACGGCGGTGTCGGCGACCAGCACGGTGCGGCCGCGCGCTATCACCAGCGAGACGCCCATGACGCGATGCCCGGGCTTGGGATCGATACAGCGGCGCACATCGTCAAGCGCCACGGAGAAATTGCGGGTGACGCCGGTGACCATGGCATCGGCATCGCCGAGCGCCACCATGCAGGAGGCGAAGTGATTGCGGTCCTGGTTCACCAGGCGCTGACAATCGCGCTGCAAAAAGCCCTGGCGCTGCAGCCGCTCGTAGAGATAGGCGGCATAGGCGGAGTTGCGCGACGATATCGCCGCGTTGATGATCTCGATATTGCCGCCGAGCTCGACGCCGAGCGCTGCGGCGGTTTCGCGCACGCGCCGCTCGCGTCCGCACAGCAGCGCGCTGCCGAGGCCCTGATGTACGAAGGTCGCGGCGGCGCGGATCACCTGTTCCTCTTCGCCCTCGGCGAACACCACACGCCGCGGCCGCCGGCGCAAGCGTTCGTAGACGCCGGTGAGCACGCCGGCTATCGGATCGCGCCGCGTGCGCAATTGCTGCCGATAGGTTTCCATATCGGCGATCGGCCGGCGCGCCACATTCGAATCCATGGCGGCCTTCGCCACCGCCGGCGGAATATCGGAAATCAGCCGCGGATCGAACGGCACCGGAATGATGTAATCCGGCCCGTATTTCGGTCGCGCGCCATAGGCCGCCGCCACCTCGTCAGGCACGTCCTCGCGCGCCAGCGCGGCCAGCGCGTGTGCCGCCGCGATTTTCATTTCCATATTGATGGCTCGGGCGCGCACGTCGAGCGCGCCGCGAAAGATGTAGGGAAAGCCCAGCACGTTATTGATCTGATTTGGATAGTCGGAGCGGCCGGTGGCCATGATGGCATCGGTGCGAACCTCGGCCACCTCTTCGACGGTGATTTCGGGATCTGGATTGGCCATGGCGAAGATGATCGGCCGATCCGCCATCGATTTCACCATCGCCGGCGTCACTGCGCCTTTCACCGACAGCCCGAAGAACACATCGGCGCCCTGGAGCGCTTCGGCCAGCGTGCGCGCTTTGGTCTTGACCGCAAAACCGGACTTCCACTGGTTCATGCCGGCGGTGCGGCCTTCGTAGATAACGCCCTTGGTGTCGCAGAGAACGAGATTTTCCGGTCGAAAACCGATCGCCCGCAACAGTTCGAGGCAGGCAATGCCCGCCGCGCCGGCGCCGTTGCAGACAAGCTTGGTTGTCGCAATCTCGCGGCCGGTAAGTTCGAGTGCGTTGATCAGCCCGGCGGCGGCAATGATGGCGGTGCCGTGCTGGTCGTCGTGAAAGACGGGAATGTCGAGAAGCTCACGCAGCTTTTGCTCGATGATGAAACACTCCGGTGCCTTGATGTCCTCGAGATTGATGCCGCCCCAGCCTTTGCCAAGCAGCTTCACGCAATTGATGAATTCGTCGGGATCTTCGGTGGAAACCTCAAGGTCGATCGAATCGATATCGGCAAAGCGCTTGAACAGCACCGCTTTGCCTTCCATCACCGGCTTTGCCGCCAGCGCGCCCCGATTGCCGAGACCCAGGATGGCGGTGCCGTTGGTAATGACCGCGACGAAATTGCCCTTGGTCGTGTAATCGAAGGCCTTGGACTCGTCCTCGGCGATGGCGAGCACCGGCACCGCGACACCCGGCGAATAGGCGAGCGAAAGATCGCGCTGGGTCGCCATCGGCTTGGTGGCGACGACTTCGAGCTTGCCCGGGCGGCCTTGGCTGTGAAACAGCAGGGCTTCCTGGTCGGTAAAGGTCGGTCGGTTTGAACGGCCGCCAGCTTTACCACCGTTTTTGACGGCCATTTCCATTTCCTATTGAAGGATTGCCCTATTGACGGATTGACGCAGCTGGGCAGGACTGAACCTTAGCGAACTCGACCACCTGCGCTCAAGGGATTGCCGGCGGAGGTCCGCATTGAACAAGAGCGCCGGTCGGGGTAATGGCTCTCCACTGCCTTACCCGGCGATCCGTCGTCTCAGCCGCGGGCCATCAGCCTTATGATCAGATTCCTGTTTCGTCTCATCGGCCTTTGCCTGCTCGCGACCGCGTTCGTGTTCTTGGTCTATGACGGGACCAAATCCATCGCCAATCACGACCTTATCTACACCGACGTCAAGTACGTGTGGGCCATGATCGACCAGAACAGCCTCAACGCCGTGCAGGACTGGCTGAAACAGCGGGTCGCTTGGGCCTGGAACCCTTACCTGCAGAAATTGTTCGATCTGCCGGCTTGGGCCGTCATAGGCGCAATAGCGGTGCTGTTGATTTTGCTTGGCCGCAAAAGAAAGCCGCTCATCGGCTACGCGCGGGATTAGAGTTAAGGCGTTCGGCGCCGAACAGGAATGAGATGCCGGGCTACGATTACATTATCGTCGGTGCCGGTTCCGCCCGCTGCGTGTTGGCAAACCGCCTGCGTGAAGACAGCGCGGCGCGCGTTCTTCTCCTCGAAGCCGGCGGCCCCGACCGCCGCCCTCACATTCATATCCCGATCGGTCTTGGCCGCATGCCCGAGCGCCGATGCCGCCGCTGGCGAAGGCGGAGGCGGCCTAACACTTGGCCGCGTAACACGACATGAAGCTGCGACGCCTCGCTGCGATTTTGGCAATCGTCGCCGCCGTTTTGCTCGTGCTGCCTTACGCGATCGTGCCATTTTACCGTTTCGTCATGCCGGTCTCGCTGCCGACGGTGTGGCGATGGGCGACCGGCGCACGCGTCGAACGCATCGTCGTTCCGCTGGCGCGCATCGCGCCGGCGTTGCGCCTGACCGTGATCGCCGCCGAAGACGGCAGTTTCTGTCACAATCCCGGTATCGATCTCGGCGAGATCCGACAGGCTCTGCAACAGTCGGGAGACAATCTTGACGAGGCCCGGGGCGCTTCGACCATCACTCAGCAGACAGCCAAGAATCTGTTTCTTTGGGAAGGACACAGCGTTGTCCGCAAAGTGCTGGAAATCCCGCTGGCGCTCTGGATGACGCTGGTCCTGCCGAAGCGGCGGATTCTGGAAATCTACCTCAACATCGCCGAGTGGGGTCCAAACGGCGAATTCGGCGCCGAGGCCGGCGCGCGCTTCGCCTTCGGCAAATCGGCCGGCGCTCTGAGCATCTATCAAGCGGCGGAACTTGCTGCGATTTTGCCAAACCCCGTCCAGCGCAGCGCCCGCAGCCCGAGCGCCCTGGTGCGGCGGCTCGCCGGCGTCTATGTACGCCGGGCGGCGGATTTCAGCGGTCTCGATGTCTGCGTTCGGGGACCATAGCGAAACCCTGGATAGCCAAGCCCTAGCAAGGCAACGATCATTCTTCTATAAGCGCCGCATCCCGAGCAGAGCGAGCCAAGATAGAGGAGAGCGATTCCATGGCCGTGCCCAAGAAGAAAACGTCACCGTCAAGGCGCGGCATGCGCCGGTCGGCCGATGCGCTGAAAGCCCCGACCTATGTCGAGGACAAGGATTCCGGCGAATTGCGCCGTCCCCACCACATCGACCTCAAAACCGGCATGTATCGCGGCCGGCAGGTGCTGGCCAAAAAGGCGGAAGCTTAAGCTTCCGCGGCCGACCGCCGCGTATGGAAATGAAGGTCGCGGACGAGCGAGCTTGGTGACAAAAAGCATTGCGTCATGTTCGCACTCGGCTTTCCTCTTCTGTTGGTTCCGTTCGCCGTCTACAACATGATTGCGTTTCTCACCCCGGGTGTGAGTTGGACCTCGCCGGCGGCCACCGTACACATGATGTCCGGCCAGGATTGGGTCTTGACCTGGGAAGACGTCCTCATTGCCTTTGCCATTTTTTTGCTGTGGGTCGAGATCATCAAGTCGACCCGATTGGGGACCCGTAGCGTCATGGACCACATCCTGGCGACGGCGCTGTTCATCGTCATGCTGGTCGAGTTTCTGTTGGTGCAGCGGGCGGCGACGTCGACATTTTTCCTGCTGATGGCGATGGCGCTGTTCGACGTGCTGGCCGGCTTTATCGTCGGCATGCGCAGTGCCCAGCGCCAGATTGAAATCGAAGGCCCTGGGCAGGCGTAACGCCCGATCGGATGAGGTCAGAGCGAGCGGCTCACCGTCTGCCCGACCGCGGCCGGCGACTGGCCGAGGGCCCGATAGGCCGCAACCGCCTCATCCGCACTGCCCCGGCGGCGGGCTCGGGTCTGAGGGTCTTGGGCTGACGTGGCGATCAAATGCGCAATGAAATCGGCATTCGCGCCCCTGCCGGCGTGGCGACGGGCCCTGTCTCGATCGGGCGAAACAAACGGCACAAGAGCGTTGCGCATAGGCTTCCCGTGGCCGTCCAATGTCCCGAAATGGGACGTTGCCGGCCCTTGCCCATGACATCGCAAGGGCCATGCCGCCGGGGCGCCGAACGCAACGGCGCTTACGGGAAAGTTTAAAGTCTTGGCGCTAGGATCGCCGCCAATCCGCCGTCTCTGTAGTCATCATGTCGCCGAGCACTGCCGCCGATCTCAATTCGAACCAGATCCTCGCCTCCGTCGGCGAGGTCGCTTACGCCTGGGAGATCGAGACCGATATCTTGCAGTGGAGCGATAATGCGGCCGAGGTGCTGCTCATTCGCGACATTGCGGCGGTGTCGACTGGCCGCGCCTTTGCCCAGCGCCTCGAGGCCGATAACGCTCAGGCGCGCTTCGACGCGGTGACGCGATCGGACAAGCGCGACGAGGGCCGCGGCGTCCCCTATCAAATTCAATATTGCGTCCATCCCGATCCGACGACCGAAACCAAACTATGGGTCGAGGATACCGGTCGCTGGTTCGCCGATGCCGCCGGTAAGCCGATCCGGGCGCATGGCGTGATCCGCGTCATCAACGAGCGCTATGAGCACGAGCGGAAACTGAGCTATCTCGCCCATCACGACGGTCTCACCGGTGAGGTTAACCGCCATCGCTTAAGCGAGGTCCTCGAGGACACCATCGAAGAATCTCTGCGTTTTCGCTCGTCCTGCGGTTTCCTCCTGGTGGCAATCGATAACTTGGCGCGCATCAACGAGTCCTACGGATTCGACGTCGCCGACCAGGTGATCGACGCAGTGGCCAAGCGTGTGCGCGGTCGGATGCGCGGCAAGGACACGCTCGGCCGCTTTTCCGGCAACAAGTTCGGTCTCGTGCTGCACGATTGCACGCCCGACGACATGGCGATCGCCGCCGACCGCATGCTGGTCGGGATCCGCGACGAAATGATCTCGACCAGCGCCGGAGCGATCGCCGTCACCGTCACCATCGGCGGCGTTACCGCCCCGCGTCATGCCAGAAGCGTCGCCGAAGTGCTGGCCCGTGCGCAGGAGAGCCTCGACGCCGCCAAAGCGCGCCGCCGCGGCTCGTTTCAAGCCTATCGGCCCAACATCGAACGCGAAGCCATGCGCCGCGAAAACATCCGCGCCACGGACGAGATTGTGGCCGCGCTCAACGAGCGGCGTATCTTTCTCGCCTACGAAACGGTGGCCTCCGCTACGGATCGTCGCCCGGCTTTCTATGAGTGTCTGATGCGGATCTTGCGTCCGGACGGCAGCTTGATTGCCGCCAACGACATTGTGCCGGTCGCGGAACGCCTCGGCCTCGTGCGTCTGCTGGATTTCCGCGTGCTCGAACTCGTCATCGATGAAATGGCGGCATCGCCGGGCCTGCGGACGAGCTTCAATGTCTCGCCGGCATCGACGATCGATCCGGATTGGTGGTCGGGGCTCGGCTGTCTGTTGCGCCGTCACGCCGGCGTGGCCGAACGCCTTGTCGTCGAGATCACGGAAAGCGCGGCGATTTAGGATATCGACGAGACGCGCGGCTTTATCGCGCGCGTCAAAGATGTCGGCTGCCGTATCGCGATTGACGACTTCGGCGCCGGCTATACGTCGTTCCGGAACTTACGCAAGCTCGGCGTCGACATCGTCAAGATCGACGGCGCCTTTGTCCAGGATATCGAGCGCTCCGAAGACGATCGTGCCTTCGTGCGCACGCTGATCGATTTGGCTAAACGGCTCAGGCTCGAGACCGTCGCCGAATGGGTCCAGGACGAAGCGGCGGCAAAGACCTTGCAATCGTGGGGCTGCGATTATCTGCAAGGGGCGCTGGTCGGGTTGGCCACGACGGAGCGGCCCTGGCTGACGAAAGTCGCCGGAGCCGTCTAATCGACGCGGCCCCTACTCGCCCGGTTCTTTCTCAGTCAGCCGATCGACCTTACGCTTCATGTCGTCGAGCTGGCGCTTGAGATCGTCGATGTCGCCGGACTTCGACGGCGCTTTCTCGGTTTCCGCAGCAGGCTCGGCCCCTCCACCACTCTCGCGACGCGCGAAAGGCGCGAACATGGCAAAGGCCCGCTCGAACATTTCCATGTTCCGTCGAACCTGGTCTTCAAGGGAGGTAAAGGCGCCAACCCCAAAAGCCTGCGCCATCTGCTGGCGGAATTTCTCCTGCTCCCGCGTCAGCGACTCGATCCAGACTTCAAGATAGCGCGGCACCAGCATCTGCATGCTGTCGCCGTAGAACCGGATCAACTGGCGCAGGAAGGCGATCGGCAGCAGGTTTTGCCCTTCCTTGTTCTCCTGCTCGAAAATGATCTGGGTGAGCACCGAGCGGGTAATGTCTTCCCCGGTTTTGGCGTCATAGACGACAAAATCCTCGCCGGTTTTGACCATGCCGGCGAGATCTTCGAGCGTCACATAGGTGCTCGTGCCGGTGTTATAGAGCCGCCGGTTGGCGTATTTCTTGATCGTGACGGGCTCAGCGTGCTTGGTCGAGGTATCGGTCATGGGTCGAACCGCGCAATTTTGCCGTCAAAATAGGCGGTTTCGCGCGGCGCGGCTACTGTTTTGTGGCGCCATCGCCGGCACATGCCGGAGATGCTGTCCCTCCAGCCGGTTTGCGCCTTGTCGAGGCCGCCGCGCATCCCTATCACTTAGGGCAGTGCCGCGGCCCGCCCCGCATCTCGATAGCCCAGCCCGGAAGGACCCTCCCATGAAAGACGATGTCGTCATTGTCAGCGCCACGCGCACACCCGTCGGAGCATTCAACGGCGCATTCGCGTCAGTACCGGCCCACGAACTCGGGAGAACGGCGATCAAAGGGGCGCTTGAGCGGGCCGGCGTCGAGCCTGCCCGGGTCTCCGAAGTCATCATGGGGCAAATCCTGACCGCCGGGCAGGGTCAAAATCCCGCGCGCCAGGCTTCCATTGCGGCCGGCGTACCGGTCGAAACGCCGGCCTGGGGCGTCAACCAGCTCTGCGGGTCGGGCCTGCGTACGGTGGCTCTCGGCTATCAGGGCATCGTCAATGGCGACAGCGAGATCGTGGTCGCCGGCGGCCAGGAGTCGATGAGCGTCGCCCCGCACTGCGCGCATCTGCGCAACGGCGTCAAGATGGGCAATTTCGAGATGATCGATACGATGATCAAGGATGGCCTTTGGGACGCTTTCAACGGCTATCACATGGGCAACACCGCGGAAAACGTGGCCCGGCAATGGCAGATCACGCGCCAGCAGCAAGACGAGTTCGCGGTCAAATCGCAGAACAAGGCGGAGGCCGCGCAGAAGGCCGGCAAGTTCAAGGACGAGATCACGCCGGTCGTCGTGAAGAGCCGTAAGGGCGACATCGTCGTCGACACCGACGAATATCCCAAGCACGGAACGACGCTCGACGCGCTCGGCAAATTGCGGCCCGCCTTCGACAAGGAAGGCACCGTCACCGCGGGCAATGCGTCGGGCATCAATGACGGCGCCGCCGCGGTCGTGCTGATGAAGGCCAGCGAGGCGGCCAAGCTCGGCAAAACCCCGCTCGCCCGGATCGTGTCGTGGGCCCAGGCCGGCGTCGACCCCAAGATCATGGGCACCGGCCCGATCCCGGCCTCGCGTGCGGCGCTGAAAAAAGCCGGCTGGACCGTCGCCGATCTCGATCTCGTCGAAGCCAACGAAGCGTTCGCCGCCCAAGCCTGCGCGGTGAATAAGGACCTCGGCTGGGATACCAGCAAGGTCAATGTCAATGGCGGTGCCATCGCCCTCGGTCATCCGATCGGCGCCTCAGGCACGCGCGTGCTGGTGACGCTGCTCTACGAGATGCAAAAGCGTAATGCCAAAAAAGGCTTGGCCACGCTGTGCATCGGCGGCGGCATGGGCATCGCGATGTGCCTGGAACGCTGAGCGGCGAGATCGAATTGCGTTGATCGAAATCATGGCCGGGCTCGTCCCGGCCATGATATTTGTAAAGGCACAGGGCCGGCGACCGCCGAGCAAATTAAAATATCAGGGAGGATGAGATGCCCCGTGTTGCATTGGTCACTGGGGGAACGCGCGGCATTGGCGCCGCCATCTGCAAGGCGCTTAAGACCGCGGGCTATAAGGTCGCCGCCAATTACGGCGGCAACGACGCGGCCGCCCAGGCGTTCAAGGCCGAAACCGGTATCGGCGTCTACAAATGGGACGTTTCGTCTTTCGAGGCCTGCGCCGCCGGCGTGAAGCAGGTCGAGGCGGAGCTCGGTCCGATCGAGGTATTGGTCAACAATGCCGGCATCACCCGCGATGCCCAGTTGCACCGCATGAAGCCGGAGCAGTGGACGGCGGTGATCAACACCAATCTCGGTTCGCTGTTCAACATGTGCCGAAACGTCATCGAGGGCATGCGCGAGCGGAAATTCGGCCGCATCGTCAATATCTCCTCGATCAACGGACAGAAGGGGCAGTTCGGCCAGACCAATTATTCCGCCGCCAAGGCCGGCGAAATCGGGTTTACCAAAGCACTGGCGCAAGAAGGCGCGCGCGCTCGGCATCACCGTCAACGCCATCTGCCCGGGCTATATCGCCACCGATATGGTCAAGGCGATGCCGCAAGAGGTCCTGCAGAAGAACATATTGCCGCAGATTCCGATCGGGCGGCTCGGCGAGCCGGAGGAAGTCGCGCGCTGCGTCGTATTTCTCGCCGCCGACGATGCCGGGCTTGATCACCGGCTCGACACTGACCGCCAATGGCGGACAGTATTTCGCGTAACTTTTCGTAACTATATACCCGCTGCACCGGTTTTTGCGGCGGCGGACAGTGATGGCCTTGCGACCTTCCACCTTCGAGCAGCGCGGCGAGCAGATGTTGCTCGAGCTCGATGCGCTGGAGATCGAGCGGGTACGGCGCTTCGGCGAGTGCCGGAATTTCGCCGCCGGCGCGGCGCTCTATACGACCGGCCAGGTTGCGCCGGGCTTGATGGTTATTCTCAGCGGCCAGGTCGAGGTGACCCACCTCGACAAATCGGGTCACCGCACCAGCCTGGTGACCCATGGCCCCGGCGACTTTCTCGGCGAATTGGCGCAGCTCGCCGGCCGGCCGGCCTTGGCCGACGCGATTGCGCAACGAGCCGGTGCAGGCCCTGATCATAGCGCCGGACCGGCTGCGCGCCTTGCTGGTCGCCGAAGCCGAGCTCGGCGAGCGGATCATGCGCGCGCTGATCCTGCGCCGCGTCGGCCTGCTGGAGACCGGCGTCGGCGGGCCCGTCATCGTCGGCCGCGCCGACAACGCCGACGTGCTGCGGCTGGAAATCTTTCTGCGGCGCAACGGCCATCCGCATCAATTGCTCGATCCCGACGTCGATGCCGAGGCCAAGGCGCTGATCGAGCGCTTCCATGTCGATCCGGGACAATTGCCGATCGTGCTCTGCCCCGGCGGCCAGTTGCTGCGCAATCCGAGCGAAGACGAGCTGGCGCGCTGCATCGGCCTGGTCGGCCCGATCGATCCCAACCGCGTCTATGACGTGGCCGTGGTCGGCGCCGGGCCGGCAGGACTTGGCGACGGCGGTCTATGCGGCATCGGAAGGGCTGTCCGTCCTGGTGCTCGACTGCCGCGCCTTCGGCGGTCAGGCCGGCGCGTCGGCGCGGATCGAGAACTATCTCGGCTTTCCGACCGGCATCACCGGCATCGCCCTGATGGCGCGCGCCTACAACCAGGCGCAGAAATTCGGCGCCGAAATGGCGATCCCCGACGAAGTCACCGGCTTGCTGCCGCCGGCGGACATCACCGGTCGCTTTGCACTGCATTTGCACAGCGGCGAACGCGTCACCACGCGCTCCGTCGTGGTCGCCAGCGGCGCGCGCTATCGGCGGCTTGCGCTCGAAAACCTCCATGAGTTCGAAGGCTCGTACGTGCATTACTGGGCCTCGCCGCTGGAAGGCAGGCTTTGCGCCAACCAGGAAGTCGCGCTGGTCGGCGGCGGCAATTCGGCCGGCCAGGCCGCGGTCTATCTCGCGAGCCAGGGCGCCAAGGTCTGGATGCTGGTGCGCGGACCGGGTCTCGACGCCACCATGTCGCGCTATCTGGTCGACCGCATCGCGGCCTCGCCAATATCGAAGTGGTGACCAGGCGCCCAGGTCAGCGCGCTGGAAGGCAACGAACGGCATGCTGAACGCCGTGCGCTGGCGCATCGCGCGACGGGCGAGGACGTTCGCCGACCGATCCGCCATCTGTTTCTGTTCATCGGCGCCGATCCGAATACCGATTGGCTCGCCGGCTCCGGCGTCGCGCTCGACGGCAAGGGCTTCGTGCTGACCGGCGACGATGCCGGCGGAGAACGGCATCCGCTGGAGACGAGCCGGCGCGGCGTCTTCGCCATCGGCGACGTCCGCGCCAGATCGGTCAAGCGCGTCGCGGCAGCGGTCGGCGAAGGCGCGCAGGTCGTCGCCGCGTTGCACGGCTATCTGGCGGCGCGCGCGGGCGAGCCGGTCGCGGCTATGGTGCCCAACCCGCCGGCGCCAGCTCGAAACCGCTGAATTCAAAGCCCGGCGCCACCGTGCAGCCGCATAGCGTCCAATCGCCGAGACTTTGCGCCGCCTGCCAAGCGTGAGCCGGCACGATGGCCTGCGGGCGTTCGCCGGCGGCAAGATCGCAGCCGAGCGTGATGCGCCGCGCTTCGTCCGGCTGCCGCGATCTCAAGCACCAGTGGCGCGCCGGCATAACAATGCCAGATTTCGGCGGCATCAACGCGATGCCAGTGCGAGCGCTCGCCGCGCGCCAGCAGAAAATAGATCGCGGTCGAAGCGGCGCGGCCGTCGATCTGCCGCGGATCGCGGAACGTCTCGCGGAAATGACCGCCTTCCGGATGCGGCTTGAGCTCGAGCAACCGGATGACGTCGCCGGCGCCGAGCGATGACATGGCGGCGCGCGTCAAAATCGGTTCTTGCGTTCGCGGATTTCGGCGAACACCTTCCAGGCCGGACTGCCGGCAAGCCCGACCGATTTCGCCACCTCGGCATCGTCGGCGCGCAGGAACGGGTTCGCCGCCTTCTCGGCGCCGATCGTCGCCGGGATGGTCGGCTTGCCGGCGGCAAGGAGCTTCTTCACTTCTTCGGCGCGCGCCGCCAGCGCCTTGTTGTTCGGCTCGATGGTCTTGGCAAAGCGGATATTGGCGTCGGTGTATTCGTGACCGCAATAGAATTGCGTATCGTCAGGGCAGCGCCCGCAATTTCAACAGCGAGTGCCACATCATCTCCGGATTGCCCTCGATGACGCGGCCGCAGCCGATCGAGAACAAAGTATCGCCGACGAAGGCCAATTTGTCGGCGGGGAAGAAATAAGAAATATGCCCGGCGGTATGGCCCGGCGTCTCGATCACCCGGCCTTGCAAGCGCGCCGAGCCGCACTTTATCGCCCTCGCCGACCGTTTCGTCGACATGGGCGATGCGCTGCGGCCTCGGCGCGCGGCGCCACGACGCGGCATTTGTGCTGCGCCTTAAGCTCGCCGATGCCGGCGGTGTGATCGCCGTGATGATGCGTGACCAATATTTCGGAGAGCCGCCAGCCGGTCTTTTGCAGCGCCGCCTCGACCGGAGCCGCTTCGGGCGCGTCGATCGACGCTGTGGCGCCGCTGTCGGGGTCGTGGAGAAGCACCCCGAAATTGTCCTTCAGGCAGGGAAACAAGTAAGTCTGAGCCGGCATGGTCATCTTCCTATTCGTGTCGACCGTTCGATCATCCGCCTTCGCGCCGCAGATGACGCAATATAGGCATAGTTAACGCCGCGACGGCGACGGTTCAAAACACCAACGCAATCCATGCTATTTTGCCGTCATGGATGTGGTCGACCTGCGCAATTTCTACAGCCAGCAGCTGGGCGTCGTGGCGCGCCGCTTCGTCGGCCACGGCATCCGCAGCGCGCTGGGGCGATACCCGCGGGCTGCGCGTCTTGGGCATCGGCTATCCGACGCCCTATCTCGGCCTGTTCCGCGAGGAGGCCGAACGCTGCCTCGCCGCGATGCCGGCGACCCAAGGCGTCATTCGCTGGCCGTCGACACGGCCTGGCTTGGTGGCGCTCGTCGAAGAGGACGAATTGCCGCTGACCGATGCCGCGGTCGATCGCCTGCTGTTGGTCCATGCCCTGGAAATGTCATCGGATCCGACCGAATTGTTGCGCGAGGCTTGGCGGGTCTTGGCCGCCGGCGGCCGGCTGATGGCGGTGGTGCCCAACCGGCGCGGGCTCTGGGCGCGTATGGACACGACCCCGTTCGGTCAAGGCCGGCCCTATTCGCGCAGCCAGATTACGCAGCTGTTGCGCGACGCCTGGTTCACCCCGACCGGGTGGGACGAGGCGCTTTACGTGCCGCCGTGTCGCCCGCAACTGGTTTTTGCGGTCGGCCATTGCCTGGGAACGGACCGGCGCGACGCTGTCGGCGCCATTCGCCGGCGTGCATATCGTCGAGGCGACCAAGCAGGTCTATCGGGCGATCCCGGCGCGGCGGGAGAAACGCAAGCTCGTACCGCGCCTACAGCCGGTGCTGGCGCCTTCGCCGGGCGCCGCGGCGATACGGTAATCGCGCCGCAGCCGATCACGATGACGGAAACGGCCCCCAGGCCCGCTGCACGGCAGGACGCGCCGCGATAGCGTCGTGCCAGCGCTTTACATTGGCATAGTCGTCCAAGACCAATGTCGTTGACGCCGTGGAGATGCACGTCGGAATACATCGTCATGTCGGCGATCGAATAATCGCCGCCGAAATATGCGTTATCGGCAAGATGCCGGTCGAGGACGCCGAACATGTCGCGCAGATTGGCCTCGTAGTGCTGTTGCGCGACCGGAGCCTTCACCGGCGAGCGGATGGTCCAGTGCCCGAATTGCTGCGCCAGCGTCGTGAAGGTGGCCGAGCCGTAGAACAGCCACTGATCGACCTTGACCCTCGCGGCCGCATCGGCCGGGATAAAATTTGCCGGATTTCTCGGCGAGATATTTGAGGATCGCACCGGACTCGCAAAGGGTCACCCGCGCGCCGCCGGGGCCGTCATCGTCGACGATGGCCGGAATCTTATGGCCCGGACTGATCTTCATGAATTCCGGCGCCATTTGCGCGCGTTCCCGAATATTCACGGGCACGATCCGATGCGGAAGGCCGATCTCCTCGAGCATCATGCGCGGCTTGTAGCCGTTATCGGTGGTCCAGGTGTAGCAATCGATCATGTCGCCTCCCAATCGGATGTTTTCTTATCGGCCGTCGTTGTATGCCGGGCAAGCTTGCAACGGCAATCGCAGCTCTCATTGCGGCCACGGCTCCGCGGTCACCGACGCCGCATCCGCCCCCACATAGTCGGCAAGATTCGTTTGCGAATCGCGTTCGAGCGCGGCGAGAAGCGCCGCTTTGATCTCGGCGACAAGCGCAAACCCCCGAAAAACCAGCCCCGAATAGACCTGAACGAGGCTGGCGCCGGCGCGAATTTTGCCGAGCGCGCTCGCACCGGAATCGATGCCGCCGGCGCCGACCAGAGGAAATACGCCTTCGACCCTCACATAGGTCTCGGCCAGCATGCGGTCGGCCAGCGCCAACAGCGGCCGGCCCGACAAGCCGCCGGCCTCTTTTGCCTTGTCGACCTCCCGCAAGCTTTTCGGCCGCGACACCGTGGTATTGCCGACGATCATGCCGTCGACCCGACGCGCGCGCGCAATGCCGACGACGTCGTCGAGATCGGGCAGGGTAAGATCGGGCGCGATCTTGAGAAGAACCGGCGTCGGACCGGCGTTCGGCGCCACCCGATCGCGGGCGTCGATAACCCGCGCCAACAGATCGTCGAGGACGTTCGGCCTGCTGCAAATTGCGCAAACCCGGCGTGTTGGGCGACGAGATGTTCACCGTGACGTAACTCGCCACGGCCGCGAAGCGCTCGATTAAGCGCACATAGTCGGCGATACGGTCGGAAGCATCCTTGTTGGCGCCGACATTGATGCCGACGACGCCGCCGGATTGCGCCCGCGCGGCGAGCCGGGCGCAGCGCCGCGTCGGCGCCTTGCGAATTAAAGCCCAGCCGGTTGATGACGGCTTGATCGGCATCAAGTCGGAACACGCGCGGCCGCGGATTGCCGGCTTGCGGCCTTGGCGTGATGGTGCCGACTTCGACGAAACCGAAGCCCAGTCGCAACAGCGCGTTCGGCACCTCGGCATTTTTGTCGAACCCGGCGGCGATGCCGATCGGGTTCGGAAAATTCAACCCGAATACCCGCATTGCCAGCCGTTTATCGTCGTGCGGCGCCGGCGGGAGCGGCGCGAATTTCAGCATCCGGACCGCCAGACTATGGGCGTCTTCCGGCTCGAGCGCGTACAAAAAAGGCCGTGCCAGGCGGTCGAGCAGTCCGATCACGGTTTCAGCTCCGGCAAGGTCCGCTTGCCGTCCACGCTCGTCCGGCAGGAGCCGCGCCCAACGCACGGCGTCGAGGGAAAGCTCCCCGTAAAGATGCGGAAACAATTCGCCGCCGCGCGACGGCTCCCATTTGAGTGCCGGCCCGAGTCTGTCGTCATCGACCGCCACCAGCATCAAATCGGCCTGCCCGGCAAAGTGTTTCGCCGCCGTGGCGGCAAGTTGTGCGGCGGTCGAGAAATGAATGAACCCGTCGCGCCGGTCGGCATCCGATCCACCATAGACCCCGGCCCGCTCGGCATCGCGCCAAGCGCCGCGTTCGCAGATCTTATAAATTGTCGTCACGCGATGGGCCTTAGGGATTGCACTTGCGACCCTAACGGCCCTTGAGCAATCAGGCAATAATTCCTATCATTGCCGGCTTGTTCGAGCATGATCTCTTCGAAAGAGACTAAGACGCCGCGCTTCGGGGTCATGCCTGCGTAGGAGTTTGTATGCTCACCCATGCGCAGGTCTGGTCGGCCATCGATCGCCTCGCCGTGCGCGCCGGTCTATCCGCCTCCGGGCTTGCCCGGCGCGCCGGACTTGATCCGACGACATTCAACAAATCGAAGCGCGTTACGCCCCAGGGCCGCGAGCGCTGGCCTTCGACCGAATCGATCGCCAAGGCCCTGACTGCAACCGGCACGCCACTCGACACTTTCGTGGCGCTGATCGAACCCAGCGCCGGCACGGCCGCCCGCCCGGTGCCGCTCCTTGGCTTTGCCGAAGCCGGCACCGGCGGTTATTTCGACGATGGCGGTTTTCCTGCCGGCGAAGGCTGGGACGAGATCGCGTTTCCGGCCGTCACCGACGAGCATGCCTATGCGCTCGAAGTCTCCGGCCAGTCGATGGAGCCGGCCTATCGCGATGGCGACATCATTCTGGTCTCGCCGTCGGCGCCGATCCGCCGCGGCGACCGCGTCGTGGTGCGCACCAAGGACGGCGAGGTGCTGGCCAAGGAGCTCAAGCGCAGAACGGCAAAATCGATCGAGCTGAAATCGCTCAATGTCCAGCATACCGACCGCACGCTGGCGATCACCGACGTGTTGTGGATCGCGCGGATCTTGTGGGCGAGCCAGTGATCAGGCCGAGCGCGCCAGCGCGCCGTCGATCATATCGATGGTGTTTTGCACGCCGTAAGCTGCAACGAAAGAGCCGAAGCGCGGGCCGCGCTCCTGGCCGAGCAGCACCTGATAGAGCATGTTGAACCAATCAAGCGTGACGCCCGGCTTGCCATCCTTGGCCTTTTTCTTGTGGTCGAGAAACGGCTCGCGCCGCCCGATCTCATAGACCACGTCCTGTATCGCCTGCGCGTCGGCCGCCGCCGGCAATTGCGACAGCGCGTCGCGCAGATCGATCAAGGCGGCGCGTTCGGCCGCGGCCGGCTCACGAAACGTCTTCTTCGGCGCGACAAAGTCGCGATAATAATTGATGGCGTAGTCGACCAGCGCGGCGAGCCGCGGATGGGTCTGTTTGGTCACGCCGGGCCGGTAACGGCCGATAAAGCCCCATAACGTCTCGGCATTGGCGGCGTTCGACGCCGTGACCAGCGACAACAGCATCGCAAACGGCACCGGATTATCCGGCTGCGGCGGCGCGCCAGAATGAATATGCCAGACCGGATTGCCGAGCCGCTCCTTGGGCGCCTGCCGCGGATAGGCGTCGAGGAATTGCAGATAGTCGTCGACATGCCGCGGGATGACGTCGAAATAAAGCCGCTTCGCCGCCTTCGGCTCGCGATACATGAACAGTGACAGGCTCTCCGGACTGGCGTAGCGCAGCCATTCCTCGATGGTCAGGCCGTTACCCTTCGACTTCGAGATTTTCTGCCCGTTCTCGTCGAGAAAGAGCTCGTAGTTGAAACCTTCCGGCGGCGTGCCGCCAAGCGTGTGGCAAATCTCGCCGGACAGCTTGACCGAATCGATCAGGTCCTTGCCGGCCATCTCATAATCGACGCCGAGCGCCACCCAGCGCATCGCCCAATCCGGCTTCCATTGCAGCTTGCAGCGGCCGCCGGTGACCGGCGTCGTGATCCGCTCGCCGTCGTTTTCGTAGGTGATGGTTCCGGCCTTGGCGTCATGGGCGACGACCGGCACCTGCAGGACGATGCCGGTCTTGGCGTCGATCGGCAGAAACGGCGAATAGGTTTGCGCCCGCTCCTCGCGCAGCGACGGCAGCATCACCGCCATCACCTCCTCGAAATGCGCCAGCATCGTGAGGAGCGCCGCGTCGAACCGCCCCGAAGTGTAACAGGCGGTCGACGACATGAACTCGTAATCGAAACCGAATTGATCGAGGAAGGCGCGCAGCCGCGCGTTATTGTGGGCGGCGAAACTATCGTGCGTGCCGAACGGATCGGGCACCTGCGTGAGCGGCTTGCCGAGATGCTGCGTCAGCATCTCCTTGTTCGGCACGTTGTCGGGGACCTTGCGCAGCCCGTCCATGTCGTCGGAAAAGGCGATGAGCCGGGTCCCGATCTTGTCGTCGGTCAGGACACGAAAGGCATGGCGCACCATGGTGGTGCGCGCCACTTCGCCGAACGTGCCGATATGGGGCAGACCGGACGGGCCATATCCGGTCTCGAAAATCACTTCATCCTTCGGCTTGCGCTTGAGCCGCGCCACGATCTTGCGCGCCTCTTCGAACGGCCAAGCGTGCGACAGCTCGGCGATCTCGCGCAATGCACCGACCGGGGCTTCACTCGTCATCGCATCGGGCTTTCGTCTTGCAGGCTGCGCGGCATGGCGTCAAACGGCGGCGGTTCAAAACGGGCTGATCGGAAAATAGCGCAGCCACAGGTCGGCGTAGCTGCCTTTTTCCCATTGCCGGAACAGCGCCCAGTTCAGCGCCTGGCGCAACAGATCGTTGCCGCGCTTGACCGCAATGCCGACGCCTTCGCCGAAGAAACGGCTTTCCAGATATGGCCCGCTGCGGAACGCGCAACAGCCGCCGGAATCGGTGCCGTTGAGCCACAAGGCCAGTGAAATCCCGTCGCCAAACAAAAGGTCAACGTCCTTGTTGCGCAGAGCTTGGCGGGCCGCCTCGTCGTTGGCGTAGGGCTTTATCTCGGCTTCGGTGAACATTTCCTTCAAAAACGCCTCGTGCGCCGTGCCGGCGACGACCGCGATCTTCTTGCCCTCGACGCCTTCCGGCTCGACGTCGTGAATGGGGCTGTCGATGCGGGCGACGAAGCGGGCCGGCGTGCGGTAGTACGGATCGGTGAAATCGGCGCGCTGGCGCGCCTCCGGGCTCGGGGCGATCGATGCGATCACGGCATCGCCCTGATTGCTGTTCAGCGCCGCGAGAAGCAAATCGAAGCGCCGCGCCTGGATCGTGCAGGTGGCGTTGATCTCGTCGCACAGTAGCCGCGCCAGATCGACGTTGAACCCGGCAGGGCTGCCGTCCAATCCCGTGAAATCGAAGGGCGGATAATCGAGATCCGTCAGAAAGCGGATCGATTGGATGCGCGACAGATCGGGCCGCTCGGGCCGATGCCGCGGATCCCAGAATCCCGGCACCGCCGCACTCCGCGTCGCGGCGGCGACGTCCTGTGCCAAGGCCGCCCGCGCACCGGTAAAGACCGTAAGGAATAAGCCGATGACCGCCACGGCAACGGCCGCACGCAGGAATCGCGAGTAGCGCAAAGATATTGCCATTACAGGTGGCATAGGTCACGATCCGGTTGTTTGGCGGTGTTGCTGCACGCTGCTGCTTGGCCTCCTTGCCCGCTTAACGGGAGCATAAGGAAAAGTCGAGGCAGACGGCGTTTCTGTGGGCGCTTAGGTGGGCGCGTACGTGGGGCTCGGGGGCCACGGTGGCTGTCGGTAGGGTTGTATGGGCGGGCGTTCGCCGCGCCAAAGCGGAAAATTGGCTCGTAGGCGGCGCGTTGCGCACCACGCGTCCGCAGGTCCGGCGCCCGGGCCTGCCGAACGTCCCCATCGACAAGGGAATTGCGCCGCAGCACGGCCACTGCCCGGAAACCGCATGCGTCCGTCACCTTTTGCCAAGTCGCATCATCGCCGCTGCCGAGCGTCGGGCCGCAGCGATCGGCGTCGGCGCCGAACGGGTCTTGATTTGTGCCGATGCCATCACCGAAGAAGCCTATGTGAGCGCGCTGGCGGCGTCTATCGGCACGACCTACGAGCGATTCGACGGTGTCTCGCGAAGCGACTGCCCGCTCAACGACGATCAGCTTATCCGGGCGGCGGCGGCGGGGTTATTGCCGCTGCGCCAGGGACGCGACTTGGTATGGGTCATCGCTCCCCAGGGCACGACCGCGCGACGGCTCGCCGATCCGCGCCGAGAATTTCCGCAATGGCTTCAGTCCTACCGCCTGACCTCGGCGGATCGGCTTCGGCATTTCGTCACCCGGCATGCCGGACGCGCGCTCGGCCGGCGCGCGACTTACAGTCTGCGGGCGGCCCGGCCGCTGTTTTCGAATGCGCCACGAACCCGAGGGCGCCGCATCGTCACGACCGTCGCGCTGGTAACGGTCGCTTTCGTTTTTTTCAATCTTGCACCGCTCGCCGTGATCGAAGCACTGAGCGGCTTGTTCTGCGCGCTGTTTTTGGCGGGGGCGATCTTGAGGCTGATCAGTGCTTGCTTCGCCGGCCCGATCGCGCATGAGCCGGCTTCCGCCGCCGATGCGGCGTTGCCGATTTATACAATAATCTGCGCGCTTTACCGCGAGGCTGCAATCGTCGAACAGCTCGTCGCCGCCATCCGCGCGCTCGACTACCCGCCCGAAAAGCTCGATGTGAAATTCGTCCTTGAAACCGACGATGCCGATACGCGCGACGCTTTGCTGCGACTCAATCTCGGGCCGCCCTTCGAGATCGTCATGGCCCCGCCAATCGGCCCGCGCACCAAGCCCAAGGCGCTCAACGTCGCGCTGCCGTTGGCGCGCGGCGCCTATACGGTCGTTTATGATGCCGAGGATAAGCCCGAACCCGATCAGCTCCGGCGCGCGCTCGAGGCATTCCGGACCGGCGGCGGGCGCCTCGCCTGCGTGCAAGCAAGCCTCACCATCGACAATACCGCAGACAATTGGCTTACGGCCATGTTCACGGCCAACTACGCCGGCCAATTCGATGTCTTTCTCCGCGGCCTCTCGGCGTGGGCTTTGCCGTTTCCACTGGGCGGCTCATCGAACCATTTTCGCACCGCAGCGCTGCGTAAAGCGGGCGGTTGGGACCCGTACAACGTCACCGAGGACGCCGATCTCGGCATTCGCCTGTCTCGATTTGGCTACCGTACCGCAACGATCGCATCCACGACCTATGAGGAAGCCCCGGCGCGCTTCATTCCTTGGCTGAAGCAGCGTACGCGCTGGTACAAAGGCTGGATACAAACTTGGTGCGTGCATATGCGCCGCCCCGGCCGGCTGCTGCGTGAGCTTGGCGTCGCCGGAGCGATCACGTTCCAGATATGCTTTGCCGCCAATGTCATTGCGGCCCTGATCCATCCGTTCTTCATGGCGGGGCTCGTTTACACGCTGTATGCGCTGCCGACGCCTTGGGCGAGTATCGTGATGGAGAACGCGGCGCCGATTTTTGTGACCAGCCTTCTCTCCGGCTACGCCTCGATGGTCGGACTTGACCTGATCGGCTTGTGCCGGCGCGGATTGTACCGGCACGCCTGGGTGCTCGCCGGAACACCACTGCATTGGTTCCTGCTTTCGCTGGCGGCCTGGCGCGCCTTATTTCAGCTCATTCACGACCCGCAACAGTGGGAAAAAACCGAGCACGGGCTGGCAAAAACCTCGCGTATCGGCCTGTATCGCAATTCTCCGCCCGATCCTCATCGAAACCGGCCTGGGCGGTCACCTGCGGCGTCCGACGCGCCGCTTCGCGCAGCCGCGCCCGCTGGACCCATGAAAATCATACGGACAGCGCGAGGTCCGTTGCTGCAAGGCTGAAGAATCGCGCCGTCGCACTTTGATCGGCTCAGCCGAAACACGCCGAAAAACCGGTACGGATCGTCTCGAAAAAGACCGTCGTGCCGTAATGCGCCCACAGTAACACCGTGCCGGCGAGCGCCGCGGCGACCACGGCGCCGACTGCAAGAGAGGGCACGGATAGACGCCGGCGGGTAAGGATTTCGGGCATGGCCAGTGGTCCGAGTCCGGCAATCTCAATAGGCCGGAACCAGATCGCCGACAATGCCGTCAGGCGTCGTGCAGCGCCGCAGCCGGCCTATTCGCAGACAGGATAAAGCGCAGACAATTCCGCTCCACGCAGCGTGATGAGCTGCGGGGTCAATCCGCCATGTCGATTGATCCACGACCGGATCGCCGGCGGGTAGTAGTGCATGACCAGCCGGCTGCCGCGCCGGGTCGGCACCAGCGAGCGCGATGCGTCGTCGTAGTAGGACGCCGCATGGAACCCCAGCACCGCGCGACTGGTGACGCAGATACGATTACGCGGAATAATGCCCGTCAACAGAGTGCAGGCCGACAAGCACGGGCCGTCGATGACCACATGCTGACCGGAATTCCGCATCTGCTGGAACTTTTGAATGTAGGAGGAAACTTCGCCTCCCGGATCGCTGACGATGCGAACGTCCGCGTAGGCCGCAGAAGTAACCAGGGCCGACGCCAGAGCGCCGGCCAATATCGCCTGCCATTTCATGGATTGACCCTCTCCCCGCTCAACCGCGCCCGGTATCACCCCGCATTGTGGCAAGAGTTCGGGGATTCCCCCGTTTTTTATGACGATCACGATCATCGCCGACCGTGCATACCGTCGGGCCAAGGGATGCTATACCGTCGTTCGGACGCCGCCCAGGCGTTGGAAACGTTCAAGCTTTCCGGCAAAAACCCACCAGAAGAGTGCTTACCCATGGATACGTCAGTTGCTCGCAAGGCAGATCAACAGTCGAATGCCCCCGACTTCGCTACGGCCTATTACCTGCTGGAAGGCTTAAGCGAGATCGGCATCGAGTATCTGTTTTGCAACTTTGGAACCGATCACGCCCCGATCATCGACGAGATGGCGCATCGGAAGAAACGCGGCGAAGCCATGCCGCACGTGGTGCGTTGCCCGCACGAGAACACCGCCGCACACATGGCGGCCGGCTATGCACTCGTCACCGGCCGCGGCCAGGGCGTGCTGGTTCACGTCGACGTCGGCACCGCGAACACCGCGAACGGCATGCACAATCTGTTCCGCAGCCGATTGCCGGTGCTGTTGATGGCCGGCAAGGCGCCTTACACGGCCAACGATGAGCTTGTCGGCTCACGCGACACCTACGTTCATTTCGTCCAGGAGCCCTTCGATCAGGCAAGTTTGGTGCGTCCCTACCTGAAATGGGAGTGGACGCTGCCATCGGGCGTCGTCGTCAAGGAGGCGCTACGGCGCGCCTCGTCGGTTATGCAGAGCGAACCGCGCGGACCGGTTTATTTGATGATGCAGCGCGAGACGCTCACCCAGCATTGGCGGGCGGACGAGATCCGGCGCTATTCCGCCGACCAATTTGCCGCCACGTCGGGCGGGGCCGCCGATCCCAAGCTGGTCGCGACGCTCGCCGACAAGCTGTTGACCGCGCAAAATCCGATCCTGATTACCGGTTACGCCGGCCGTCACGCCCATGCGTCGGCCGCGATCGATGCGCTGGCCCAATTTGCCGGGATCGCCGTCTACGAAGCGAATATGACCAACAATATCTCCCACGACAGCCCGTGCTTTGTGGGTTTTTCGCCGGACAAAGCCATTCCCGAGGCCGACGTGGGTCTCCTCGTCGACGTCGACGTGCCGTGGTTCCCGAGCGCCGTGCATGCAAACGAAAAGACATTCTGGGCGCATATCGATATCGATATTCTCAAGCCCGGCTCGCCGATGTGGACTTTCCCCGGCAATATCCGCATGCAGGGCGACAGCGGCCACATTCTCGATCAAGTGCTGGCGGAACTGAAGGCCAAGGCGACGCCGAAATTCAAGGACGCGGCGGCAGCCCGCCTCCTCCGCATCAAAGCCGCGCGCGACGAGCGCATTGCGCGCGCCGCCAAGCTCGCGGCCGACAAGGGCCGGCCCGGCGCCATCAACCCGCATTATCTGATGGCCGAGTTGGGCAAGCTTCTCGACGACGAGGACATGATCTTCAACGAAGCCGTCACCAACGCCGCCGCGGTGCTCATGCAGATTCCGCGGCGCGTTCCCAACACCACGGTGCGCGCCGGCGGCGGCGGGCTCGGCTGGTCCGGCGGCACGGCGCTGGGCGCCAAGCTTGCCGCTCCCGATCGGCTCGCAGTGCAAATTTGCGGCGATGGCGGCTTCTATTTCGGCAATCCGCCGTCGGTTCTTGCGGTATCGCAGCAATACAAGCTGCCGATCCTCACCATCGTGATGGACAATACCGGATGGAATGCCGTGAAGCAGTCGACGCTGCGGGTGTTCCCGGAGGGCGAGGCTCACGCCATTAACAGCTTCGAGGCGGAGCTCGCGCCCAATGTCCACTTCGCCAAAATCGGCGAGGCGTTCGGCGCTCACGCCGAAGAGATCGGCGATCCGGCCGAGGTTCCCGAAGCTCTGGCGCGCTGTGTCAAAGAGGTTCGCGGCGGGCGCTCGGCGCTGCTACACGTGCGCGTCACGAAGCTGTAAACCGCTGGGGTGCTTGCAATCAACGAGATCTGCTCATTCCCGCCTGGGCGGGAATGAGCAGTGGGAGTAGAGAGCCGTGCGACCCTCGATTACGGGCTCGCGTGATTGATGAATTTTTCCGGCGGCCGTTCGCCCCATTGCGACCGCAGCGCTTCGTCGGCCGGAATGAGATGGGAGCCGTTGGCGAGGTTGAGACGATCGCTGTCGGCCCAGTGCTCGTGCACGCGCCCCCAGGGATCGGCCCAGTAGTCGTAGACCTGGCTGCCGAGAACGTGGCGGCCGATGCCCCACATATGCTCGTAGGTGCCGAACGATTTGAGATAGTCGTGGCCCATGCAAACATCGTCGATATCGGGCACTTCGAATGAAAGATGGTTCAATCCGGTCTTTTCGTGCCGGAGGCAGAAGAAGACGTGGTGGTCGACATAGGTGTCGCCGCGGTCGCAACGGTTGAACGATCCGATCAGATTGTCCTGATTCTCGACATAGACGTCGTCGGAGCAGATCATCCCTAAGGTGTCGCGGAACCAGTCGACCGTTTCGCGAAAGCGCGGCGTCATCAGCACGCCGTGGCCGACGCGCTTGACGTGTGCCGGACCTTTGGGCAGCCGCATCAATTCGCCGGCGCGCGCCGTTGGCGCCTCCCCGGTATTGAGCTTTTGCCGCCTGACCGGGATGGCATCGACCGGTGCGATGCCGCAAACGACCTCGATTTGATAGCCGTTAGGCTCGGTCAGCCGCACGCGCTTACCGCCGCCAGGCTCATCGATATTTTCGACGCCGGACGCGCCGGGCGCCTTGGCCAGCCGCTTGAGGTCGTCTTCGCTGTCGACGTAATAGGCAAGACCTATGAACTTCGAGTCGTCGCCCTTCTCGGTGACGTGGATGTGGTGATAGGGATCGGTGCCGCGCATGTATAACGCATTGCTGGTCCGTTCGGCCCGGCGCATTCCGAACCGCGTCAGAAATTCCTCCATCACATCGAGATCGGGAGCGCGCAGGCGCCCATAGGCGATATCGCTCACCTTGACCCAAGACATATCATTCTCCCTCAACTGTCTTTCTGCACGCAGGCCGTGCCTGCGCGGCTGCCATACTGTGCCACGATCACCGCAATGTCGGCAATGAGCGGGCGCGTGCTAGCGATAATCGGCTGGCACGGTTTCATCGTACTGCTTGCCGCCCATCGCGTTGAAGATGGGCGTCAGCACGATGGCAACGATGAGGTTGAGCACTACGGTGTAAAGCGCCGTATACCCTGGGAAGGTGTGGCCGGCGAAGGCGAGCGGATAGTTCGGCGCCAGGTTCGCCGCCACGAACATCCAGATGCCGGCTACGGTTCCCACCGCCCAGCCGACGACAAGCGCCCAGTCGTTGAACCAGCGCGTGTAAACGCCGAGCAGCACTGACGGCAGCGTCTGGATGATCAGAATGCCGCCGAGCAGTTGCAGGTAGATGGCGAAACTCGTCGGCACGAAAAGAATGAAAATCAGCGCGCCCAGCTTGACCACGAGCGACACCCATTTCGCCATTTGCGCTTCTTCGCGGTCGGTCGGATTCTTATTGATGAACTCGCGATGGATGTTGCGGGTGTAAAGATTGGCGGCGGCGATCGACATGATCGCGGCCGGCACCAGCGCTCCGATACCGACGGCGGCGAAGGCGATGCCGACAAACCATGACGGGAAGGTATGAAGCAGCAGCGCCGGCACGGCAAAATTGTTGCCGAATTGTTTAAAGCCGGCGGCAAACTCCGGCATCGTGCTCACGCCTGCGGCAATGGCGAAAAAGCCGACCAGCGCCAACAGACCGAGCATGAAGGAGTAGCCGGGCAGCAACGCCGCATTGCGGCGAATGGCGTGACCGCTCGATGCCGCCAAAATGCCGGTGATCGAATGCGGGTAGAGGAAAAGCGCCAGCGCCGAGCCGAGCGCCAGCGTGGCATAGACTCCATAGGAGCCGGTGGTATTGGCGCCCGGGACCGCCAGCAACACTTTCGCCGGCGGCACCGCGGCGAATATTTTGGCGAAGCCGCCAAGCTCGATCGGCACGACGATGATCGCGGCAAAGGCCGTCACGTAGATCAGGATGTCTTTGACGATGGCGATCGACGCCGGCGCGCGCAGCCCACTGCTATAGGTGAAGGCCGCAAGAATGACGAAGGCGATAATCAGCGGCAGATCGGCGGCAAAGCCGGTTCCGGATACGCCCATGGCGCCGATGACGACCTGCAAGCCAACCAGTTGCAACGCGATATACGGCATGGTCGCGACGATGCCGGTAATCGTCACCGCCAGCGCCAGCCAGCGATTGCCGAATCGGCCGCGCACAAAATCGGCGGGCGTGATGTAGTTGTGCTTGTGGCAGACATGCCAGAGCCGCGGGAACACCAGAAACAGGATCGGGTAGATCATGATCGTGTAGGGCACCGCGAAGAACGCGATGGCGCCGGCGCCGAAGGCAAGCGCGGGAACGGCAATGAAGGTGTAGGCCGTGTAGAGATCGCCGCCAACCAGGAACCAGGTAACGATCGTTCCGAAGCGACGGCCGCCCAGACCCCATTCATGCAGCTGATCGAGGTCACCCTTGCGCCAATGCGCGGCTGCGAATCCGAGCCACGTGATGAAGCCGAACAGCAGCACGAAGATGATGAGAGCAGTCCAGTTGATATCCTGCACGGCATGCCTCCCCGGCTTAGCTTTTTTTGCAGATCGGCCCGCGACGATGGCGAACCGCGCCCCAGTTCGGGCGCCTACTCCTCAGTCACGAAGTAAACGATGGCGGTCAGAATGGCGCCGATAATGACCCACAGCATCTGATACCAATAAAAGAACGGGATGCCGGCCCAGGAAGGCTCGGCTGCATTGTAAAACGGCACCCACAATACTGCGGCGAACTGGAGGACGAGGAGCAGGTACCACCAGCTCCAGCCGCGCTTTTCGGTTTGTGGTCCCATGGCTTTTCTCTCCCCCGACGAGCCGTTCGAGGCTCTTGCCGGCACGATAGCCCCTGCGCCACGCCGATCAAGAAAAAAGTCGCCAAGCCAAGGGGAAAGGAGCCGGATTTCAGCCGGGCTGCCGCCGCCGCAGAGCACGAGGCCGGTCTTTGGGCAGCCCTGCTTACCGGCGCGCTGTAAGCGAAGAAATGGAGCGGGCGATGGGAATCGAACCCACGACACTCAGCTTGGGAAGCTGATGTTCTACCACTGAACTACGCCCGCAACGGGGCTTAGGATAACGAAGCCCGGCGGCACGGCAAGGGTGGGCAACAAGAGCCACCGATCATTGATCTCGGCGATGTGGCGGCAACGCGGGCGGTCCGGGAAAGGGTCGGAAAGCGCCTAGGCGCGTCCGAACTGCTTGCGAAGTTCGAGCTTGGCGCGCTCCAGTCTGTTGCGCTTTGCAGCCGAAAGATTTTTGCCGGCGCGATTGATGTAGAACGTCAGCATCGACAGCGCCGAACGATAGGGATCGGACTTGCGCCGCCGGCTGTGTTCCGCCGAGCGCTTCAAGGAAGCGGCGATCTTCTTCGGATCGCGGCCGGTGAACACGCCACGCTTGAGGTCGAGCGCATCGCTCTCGCGCGTGACCCGCGCCGACCAGCGGCGGCCGGTGCGGCCGGCGGATTTGCGACGGGCCGATTTGCGCCGCGGGCTGTGACTCGATGCCTTGGCCATGACCTTGCCATTCAAGATATCAGCGCAAGGGCAATGACGGGATCGCGGAGATGTTCCGTCGCCAGGCCGGCATTCGCGGCCGGCGGCCTACTCGGCCGCAATTCTGTAGTTCGGCTGCGCTTGAATGTCGGCGAGGCACTTTGCCAAGGCCTCGCCCTCGGGGTCGAGCAAGGCGGCGGTGCGTGCATTGGCGATCGCTTCGGCCGCCTGGCGGGGCGGCAGCACAGCCGCCAGCGCCGGCCGCATCAATTCCCTTTCGATCAGCCGGTAATTGCCGGTGCCGCGTTTGTGGGTATCGCCGTAGCCTTTGATGAGGCGCGCGCATTCGGCAATCTCGCCGGCAAGCTCGGCTGAAAGCGGCGCGGCTTGAACGATCGACTGCAGCCACGCCTCGATGGCGCGCTGCTCTTCCTGGAAGCGAAAGGTCTTGCGCCTGACACGTCGCATTTTGGCGAGAACGTAAAAGCGCAAGTAACCCGAGATCGACGCGGTATTGACCGCCATGCCCCAATGCGCGCGGCTCAAGCCCGGATGCCGATCGGCCAGCCGGAGAAGAGGACGCGCCAGCCATGGCGGCATGACCGAGCAAAATTCCTCAATCCCGGGCTTGAGGAATTCGGTGACGGTGATCGTTTGCTCCGGCTTGACGCCGAGCTCGCGTCTGATGCGGTCGAAGCGTGCCGGCTCGATCTTGGCCTGGGCCACGCGGATGACGTCTTCGTACGACATCCGCACGGCGAGATGCCGGGCGGTCGCCGCAAGGAGGCCGCCGCCGGCGCCGGCTTTGCCATCAGCGTCCTGAATTGATTTGAGGCGGTCGAGATAAAGCCGCGCGTAATCGACATCCTGATAAGCCGCCAGCCGGCGGAGGCCTTGCACCGCGAAAGCGCGCGCCGGCTCCGGCATGGCCGCGACCTCGCTTTCGAGATCGGCAAGCGAACCGGACCGCACCTGCTCCCGCTTTGGCGGTTCGGCCGGCGCCCGCGAACCGGCGCGGGCGGCAGCAAAGCCGGCCTGGAAGCCGCGCAGATTGGCACCGACCGCCTTGCCGTCCGCGCGGATCGCCGCCTCGAAGGCCTCGGCCGGAATCGGCAGCGCGCCGGCGCCGGCAATGGCGCCGAGCATCACCGCGTTGATCATGGCTCCGCTCTCGCGCGCGATCGTCTCGAGATCGAGGAGCAGCGCGTTTTTGGAATTCTTCTCCACCGCGGCGATGAGCCGATCCGGATCGTAGCGGCCGTCGCCCATGGCCATTTTCTCGATCGTCAGATAGGAGCGGCTCGTCGAGGCGATGGTCGTGGTGCGATCCGGCGTGATAAAGCCCCCGGCAATGGCGCGGCCGGCTTCCAAAAGTTCGCTGGCAACGACGAGATCGACGTCACCAATGCCGGGCGCCAGCGCCAGCACGGGATGCGGCGCGCCCGCCGGTTGCGGCGCGGGAACCATTTCGACGTGATAGGTGGTTGCACCGGTGCGCTGCGCGACACCCGGAATCGATGTCGATTGTACTGGGTAGCCCTGGGCCGCCGCCGCGGCCACGATCCAATCGGTGAGCACGCCACCGCCTTCGCCGCCAAGCGCTGCGATCAGAAGCGTGAGCGGACGACCCGCCTTTTGATCATAAGCCTCTCGCCCGGACTGTTCCCTCCCCCCGCCCGGACCGCCCTCGCGCGCGCCCGTGGGCAAGCTTGAAGGGGAAGAATCAGGGAGGCGGGTCATGGCTTGTGCTTGCGAGCGGTCACCCGAGTTCGCGCCCTGCGCACCGCTTATCCACGCGATTGCCTTCGCCCTTACGTTGCTCAGCGTGCGATCCCACCAGCTCGGATTGCTGACGACGTCGGCGCGATAGAACGACGGACAAAGAACCGCCGCATGGGCGACCTCGCCGCACAGTCCGCAGCCAACACAGCTCTCGACCACCGTCGCCACCGGATCGGTCCGCAGCGGATCCGGATTGGGCTTGACGGTGAGCGATGGGCAGCCGGACAGCCGGATACAAGAGTGGTCGCCGGTGCAGATTTCGTCGTCGACGCCGTAACGGGCCTTCGCCACCCGTTCGCCGCGCTGAAGCTTCTCGGCGTCCGCGGCACGGATGCGGCGCTGACGCGCCAGCATGCACTCGCCGTCGGCGATGATGACCTTGAGCCCGCGCTCCGCCGTGCGCATCGCTTCTTTCAGCGTCGTGACCATTTTCGAAACGCTGTAGGTGCGCACGGTGCGCAGCCAGGTGACGCCGAGCGCGCGCAACGCTTTCTCGATGGTGATGCCGGTCGGCGAGCCTGAGCGGTTCGCGGCGCTCGACGGCAGATATTGCTGGCCGGTGGCGGAGGCGTAGCCGTTCTGCATCACGATCAGGACGCCGTCGCCCTTGTTGAACATGTTGGAGGCGACGCCGGTGATCAGCCCGTTATGCCAAAAGCCGCCGTCGCCCATGATTGCGATCGGCCGCTTTTCCATATTCGGCGTCACCGCGGCGGCGCTCGCCAGCGACATGCCGTAGCCGAGGATCGAATTGCCGAGCGAAAACGGCGCGAAGGTCGCGAACGAATGGCAGCCGATATCGGCACTGATATGGGTGGGGCCGAGCTCGCGTTGCGCAAGCTTTATCGCCGCGAACACCGGCCGTTCCGGACAGCCGGTGCAAAAATTCGGCGGTCGCGGCGGGATATCGCCGAGACCGGCGACGGCGCCGGATTTGCGGGCAAGGATGCCATCGACTTGTGCAATCGCGGCGTCGGCATCGATCCCGCGCGGTCGCGTCTGCGACAGGAACTCGGCAATACCGCGCAAAAATATTTCCGAGGTGTAATCGCCGCTTCGGGGCAGGCAGCCCTTGCCGAGCACGCGCGTCGAGATGTCCGCGCCGCGAAGAATGACGTTGATCTGCTGCTCGACATAGTCCGGCGAGCCCTCCTCGACCACCAGCACCGCGCGCTTTCCCGCGCAAAAATCCTTCACCTCTTCCGGCACCAGCGGATAAGCGACGTTAAGGACATAGATCGGAATACGCGACCGGCCGAATAGATCGGCGAGATCAAGCCGCGCCAGAGCGCGCAGCAGCCCGTTGGTGAGGCCGCCGAGCACGATAATCCCGACCTCATCGATTTCGCCGGGGATCAGCTCGTTGAGATTTTGCTCACGAGTGAATTGTTGCGCCGCCGGCAGGCGTTGCTCGATCTTTAGACGCTCTTGCGTGAAGATGACCGGCGGATGCGCCAGCCGGCCGTATTCGAACCGCGGCGGTCCGGCGAGCCGGTGCTGGCCGCTATAGACGCCGCGCCGATTGTCCTTGGCGACGAACTCGCCGGTGACGTGGCAGGCGCGCACCCGCAGGTCCAGCATCACCGGAGCATGACTTGCCTCGGACAGCTCAAATCCCTTCTCGACCATCCGCACAATGGTCGGCAGATCGGGGCGCGGGTCGAGCAGCCACATCGAGGATTTCATGGCATAGGCGTAGGAGCGCTCTTGAATGACGCTGGCGCCTTCGCCGTAATCCTCGCCAAGCACGATGAGCGCGCCGCCGATGACGCCGGGCGAGGCGAGGTTCGACAGCGCATCGGCCGCGACATTGGTGCCGACGATCGATTTCCAAGTGACGGCGCCGCGCAGCGGGTAATTGATCGAGGCGCCAAGCATGGCCGCGGCGGCAGCTTCGTTGGTGCAGGTTTCGACATGCACGCCGAGATCCGCCAACAGATCCTCGGCGTCCACCATGACATCGAGCAGATGCGAGACCGGCGCGCCCTGATAGCCGCCGACATAGCTCACGCCCGATTGCAGCAAGGCCTTGGTGACGGCGAGGATGCCTTCCCCGCGAAAGACTTCACCGGCGCCAAGGCGCAGCGCGTCGACTTCTTTCTTGAACGAGCGTTCCATCCGATGATCCGGGCTTCGCCTGTGCAGGCCACATATATCTGCTTTTGCCGAAGCCTGCCAAACGCGCAGTCCTGTCGCGTCGAAATCGGGCGGACAGCCCTTGGTGCAAGGCCCCGGGCCGGTTATAGGGTGCCGAGAAGCGGCGCCATGTGGGAGGCGTCCCGGGCTGCGTAGGCGTCAATGGACGGCAAGGGCCAGATCGTCATCGAGCGGGTGAACCACACCTATCGGCCACCGCGCGGGCGGCCCGTCCTCGCTCTGTCGGACGTATCGCTTGAGGTGCGGCCGCGCGAGTTTCTCGCCCTTCTCGGTCCTTCCGGTTGCGGAAAATCGACGCTGCTGTACCTCGTCGGCGGATTTTTGCCGACCGAGGCCGGCCGCATCGTGGTCGAAGGCAAGCCGGTCACCGCGCCGGGGCCCGACCGCGGCATCGTGTTCCAGCATTTTGCTCTGTTTCCGTGGAAGACGGTGCGCACCAACATTCTGTACGGCCTGGAACGCCAGGGAATGCCGCGTCCGGAGCGGGAAAAGCGCGCGCAAGCTTTCATCGATTTGGTAGGACTGAAGGGATTTGAAGACAGCTATCCCTCGCATCTCTCCGGCGGCATGAAACAGCGCACGGCGATTGCCCGCACGCTCGCCTTCGATCCCAATATTTTGTTGATGGATGAACCGTTCGGTGCGCTCGACGCACAGACGCGTTCGCTGATGCAGACCGAACTCCTCAATATCTGGAAGCGCACGCCCAAGACCGTGATCTTCGTCACCCACGACGTCCAGGAGGCGGTGTATCTTGCCGATCGGGTGGCGGTCATGTCGGCCCGACCGGGACAGATCAAAAAGATCGTCGAGACCAAATTCGCCAACCGCGACCCGAGCATCCTGCGCAGCAAGGAATTCGTGGAAAAAACCGACGAAATATGGAATTTGGTGCGTGACGAAGCGATCAAGGCGCAGGAAACGAAAGCCGTTTGATTTTCGACCAAGCTGGCCGTCGAACCAAAGACCCGTTGATGCAGGGATCGACGTAGGGGATCGATGCAGGGGATTGCGCAAGCCAGTTTCCGCTATTTGCCGCTCGCCGTCCTGGCGCTCGCCTGGGAGGTCACGGCTCGCTTCAATCTCATCGACAGCCAGGCGCTGCCGCCGCTCAGCCACGTGGCCACGGCGTGGGTCGATCTCGTTCGCGACGGCGAGCTTGTCGACAACGGCGCGGCTTCCCTCTACCGCGGCTTCATGGGTCTTCTCCTGGCCGTCTTGGTCGGCGGCAGTCTCGGGATATTGATGGCGCGCTGGCGGCTTCTCGAGGTCTTTATCAATCCGCTGGTCGAGCTGTTCTATCCGCTGCCGAAATCGGCCTTGATCCCGGTGACCGTGCTGTGGCTCGGCTTCGGCGACGGCTCCAAGATTCTTCTCATCTTTCTCGGCTGCATGATCCCGGTCACCATCGGGGCCTATAACGGCGCGCGCGGCAGCGAACAGGCCTTGGTGTGGTCGGCGCGCAGCATGGGGGCGGGTCGCTTTCGTCTGCTGTGGGACGTGATCCTGCCAAGCGCGCTGCCGGAGCTGCTCAACGGCATTCGCACCGCGCTGGCGCTTGCCTTTATTCTTCTGGTGAGCTCCGAGCTGATCGTGTCGCAGCAGGGATTCGGCTATCTGATCGGCTATCTCGGCTCGACCGGGGCCTACGAAGGCATGTACGCGGTCGTGTTGACGGTGGCCTTTCTCGGCTTCGCCGCGGACCGGCTCTATCAACTTCTCATGCAATGGCTGTTGCAATGGCAGGAATAGAGGACACCGCGTCGCTGGCAAGGGCGCAAGCCGACGTTACGTATGACGCGGCAAGGCGTCTCGATGTCGTCTTTCGCAGCGGCGCCGGGATCTTTTCCGTCCTGGTCGTGCTGATCGCCTGGGAGCTTTTTGCCCGCAGCGGCAAAGTCACCCCCTTCATGCTGCCGCCGTTTTCCGCGGTCGCCGAACGAATTTACAGTGACGCCATGAGCGGCGATCTGTGGATCAATCTCGGCCTGACGGTGTATCGAGCCATGGCCGGATTTACCATCGCCGCGGTGGGCGGCATCGTGCTCGGCGCCCTGATGTCGCGCAGCCGGATCGTTCATTGGTTTTTCGACCCGATCATCTCGGTCGGTTTTCCGATGCCGAAGATCGCGTTCTTGCCGATCATCATTCTGTGGCTCGGCGTCTATGACGTTTCGAAAATCTCCATCGTGGTGTTCGACGCGATCTTTCCGGTCGTCACCGCGACGCTGACCGGCATTGCCGCGGTCGAGAAGGAGCTGATCTGGTCGGCGCGCAATATGGGCGCCAGCGAACGCGAGGTGATGTGGCAGATCAAGCTGCCGGCCGCGCTGCCGCAGATCCTGACCGGACTACAGGTGGCGCTGCCGATCTCGCTGATCGTCGCCATCATCGGCGAAATGGTAATGGGCGGCTACGGTCTCGGCGGCGCCATGATGACCGCCTCGCGCTTTGCCGATTCTCGCGGGGTATTCGCCGGCATCGTCGAGATCGCAGTGGTCGGCTATGGCCTGATCAAGGCCATGGCGGTGATCCGGCACCGCCTGCTCGTTTGGCATCAGGAGACGGCTGAGCGCTCGTGACCGGGCCGGGGCGTGGTGCGGCAAAGGGGCAGCACATCGCGGGCTTGCGCCGGATCGCGCTTTGCCTCCACAATCGCATCCGTCCGGCCTGACCGCCGGAGCTTTTAAGAATAATTTCGCAGGTCTTGAGGAGACGAACGAGAATGCGTGGGAAAATTGGATTGGCAAGCTTGGCGCTGCTGCTGCTCAGTGTGGGTCTGGCGCAAGCCGATCCGCTGCAAATTCGCGGCGCCTGGGTCGCTCCGGTCGCCAATTGGTTTTCGATGTGGCTGCAGAAGAAGGATCTCGCCAAGCATTTCGGCCAGTCCTACACGTTCGAGGCGACGCATTTCGCCGGCACGCCGCCGATGATTACCGCCATCGCCAACAATGAGCTGGAGATCGGCGATCTCGCTTATTCGACTTTGCCGATCGCCATCGCAAATGCCGGCATGGACGACATCCGCGTCATCGCCGACGAATTCCAGGACGGCGTATCCGGCTATCGCGACGACGAGTACGAGGTGCTGGCCGACGGCCCGATCAAGAAAGTCGAGGACTTAAAGGGCAAGATCGTGGCCACCAATGCGATCGGCAGCGGCGTCGATGTCGCCATGCGCGCCATGCTGCGCAAGCACGGGCTCGAGGCCAACCGCGACTACACCATTGTCGAAGCGCCGTTTCCGGCCATGAAGTCGATGCTGACGGAGAAGAAGGTCGATCTGATCCCGACCGTGTTGCCGTTTGCGCTCGATCCGGAACTGAAGAAGATCGCGCGGCCCTTGTTTACGGTTCACGATGCCATCGGCGTGTCGCAATTCATCGTCTGGACCGCGCGCAAGCCATTCATCGATGCGCACCGCGCCGCCTTGGTCGATTTCATGGAAGACTCCATGCGCATCGAGCGCTGGTATCTCGATCCGAAAAATCACGACGCGGCGGCACAGATCGCTTCGCAGCTGACCAAGCAGCCGCCGGAGCGCTTCGGCTGGCTGTTCACCAAGACCGACTATTACCGCGATCCGAATATGAAGCCGAACCTCGATGCGCTGCAGAAGAACGTCGACATGACGAAGGAGCTCGGCTTCGTCCATTCAAGCTTCGACGTCAAAGCGCATTCCGATTTGAGCTTGATCGAAGAGGCGGCCAAGCGCCTGCAGTAGGGGTTTTCAAAAACGAGGCGCCGGCCAAACGGCGCCCACATCACCTCGGGAGGGAATGATGCGCGCCACGGCACGTGCAATGTCGCTTGCGTGCGCCGGGCTGTGCGGCCTGGCCATTGCTCTGACAAGCGCCGGATCGGCTAACGCCGACCCGATACATATCCGTGAAGCCTGGGTCGCGCCCGGCAATTGGGCGTCGATCTGGCTGCAGAAGAAGGACCTCGCCAAGCATTTCGGCCAGTCCTATGTGCTCGATCCGGTGCATTACGTCGGCACGCCGCCGATGATCACGGCGCTCGCCAATAACCAGGTCGAAGTCACCAACCTCGCCTATTCGACGCTCGGCATCGCCATCGAGAATGCCGGGCTCGACGACCTGCGCGTCATCTCCGACGAATTCCAGGACGGCGTGCCGGAATATTATTCGCAGGAATACATGGTCCTCAAAGACGGGCCGATCCATAAAGTCGAGGATCTCAAAGGCAAAGTCGTCGCCACCAATGCCGAAGGCAGCGCCGTCGACGTGGCGATGAAGGCCATGCTGCACAAGCACGGCCTCGAGCCCAATCGCGACTATACCGTGGTCGAGGCGCCGCTCCCGGCCATGAAGTCGATGCTGGCGGAAAAGAAGGTCGACATCATCCCGGCCGTGCTGCCGTTCTCCTACGATCCGGAGCTGCGCAAAGTGGCGCGCGATCTGTTCGTGCAGAAAGACGCCATCGGCATCGCCGACATGATCGTATGGACGGCGCGCAAGCCGTTTATCGACGCCCACCGCGCCGCACTGGTCGATTTCCTCGAAGACACGTTGCGCATCTCGCGCTGGTACGAGGATCCGGCCAACCACGAGGCGGCCATGCAAATCCTCGGCGATTTGGTGAAGCGGCCGCCGCAGATCTTCAGCTGGGCCTTCACCAAGCAGGACGTCTATCACGATCCTAATCTGATGCCGAACCTCGATGCACTGCAGAAAAACCTCGACACGACCCACGAGCTCGGTTTCATCAAGGCGGGCCTCGACGTCAAAAAATATTCCGACCTCAGCATGATCGAAGAGGCGGCGAAGCGGCTGAAGTAAACACAGCCGCCATAAGGCAACGGGCGCCCGCAGGCGCCCGTTCTTCATGACGCATGATCCGCAAGGCGGTGATGCGAAGGTCTAGCGCACCAGCACGTTGTTGAACTGCCACGGATCGCGCTTGTCGATGTCTTCCGGAAACAGCCCCGGCCGATCCGCGAGCGGGGTCCAATCGGTGTAGGCCCCGATCACCGGCCCGAGATACGGCATCTGCACTTCGAGGCAGCGGCGGAAATCCATCTCGTCGGCTTCGACAATGCCGGCGTTCGGATTCTCCAGCGCCCACACCATGCCGGCGAGCACGGCGGAGGTCACCTGCAGCCCCGTGGCGTTCTGATAGGGCGCGATGTCGCGCGTCTCGTCGATCGAAAGCTGCGACCCGTACCAGTAGGCGTTTTTCTTGTGGCCGTAGATCAGAACGCCGAGCTCGTCGATGCCGTCGGCGATCTCGTGCTCGTCGAGAATGTGAATGGCCGGTTGCCGTTTGCCGGCCTGGCCGAACAGCTCATGCAGCGACAGCACCGCATCGTTGCACGGGTGATACGCATAATGGCAGGTCGGCCGGTAGATCACTTTGCGGCCCGCCCGCAGCGTGAAGTAGTCCGCGATCGAGATCGACTCGTTGTGCGTGACCAGAAAGCCGTATTGCGCCTTGGCCGTCGGCGTCCATGAGCGCACGCGGGTGTTGGCGCCGGGCTGGGTCAGATAGATCGCCGCCTGGCAGCCGATTTTGTGCTTGAAGCCGTTTTTCGGCAATTTCTTCTCGTGCGTGCCCCAGCCGAGCTCGGCCGGCTGCATGCCTTCGGAGAGGAAGCCTTCGACCGACCAGGTATTGACGAAAACCTCGATCGGCTTCGGCTTGATGGCGCGCTGGGTGTCGCGCTCGGCGATGTGGATGCCTTTGACACCGAGCTTCTTGGCAAGCCTGCCCCACTCTTCGCGGCTCTTCGGCTCCTTGAACTTCAGCTTAAAATCGCCGGCGATGTTGAGGAGCGCCTGTTTGACGAACCACGACACCATGCCGGGATTGGCGCCGCAGCAAGACACCGCGGTGGGGCCGCCGGGATTTTTGCGCCGCGCCGCCAGCACGGTCTCACGCAATGCATAGTTCGAGCGCTGTTCCGGCCCCAGCTTGGTATCGTAATAGAACCCCGCCCAAGGCTCTATGACGGTATCGATGTAAAGGGAACCGATCTCGCGGCAGAATTCCATGATGTCGACCGAGGACGTGTCGACCGAGAGATTGACGCAAAATCCCTGGCCGCCGCCTTCGGTGAGCAACGGACCAAGGAGCTTGCGATAATTGTCGCGGGTGACGGCCTGGTGGATGAAGCGGATACCGCGCTCATCCAACAGCTCGCGGTCCTTGTCCTCGGGATCGATGACGACAAAGCGCGATTTGTCATAATCGAAATGGCGCTCGATCAAAGGCAGCGTGCCTTTGCCGATCGAGCCAAATCCGATCATCACGACAGGGCCGGTGATGCGGCCGTGCTTGGGCCATTGCGTCATCGTCGAAATCTCCAAACAGCAATAGGACGGTGATATCTGCGGGCTTACCAGAACGGAAGAGACGCCGCGGATTTGTCCCCGGCGTCCCCGCTGTTAGGCCGCGCGCAGGCGGCGGGCGCGCGCCCGCTCGGCGCGCCGATCCTCGGCCACAAGAGCGGCGAGTTCCGGCGCCGGCGCCAACCGGCCGGCGGCGCCGATCAGGCCGCGCGCGCCATCGAGCGCGCCGGGCTTGAGTTCGAGCGCCAGCAGGCGGTGCGGCTCGAACGCCCCCGGCATCCATAATCCGCCGGTCTTGGCATCGGAAAAGCCGAACCGTGCGTAATAGGCGGCATCGCCGACCAGCACGATGGCGCCATGGCCGGCAAGCCGCGCCCGTGCGATGGCACGCTGCATCAAGCGCGTGCCGATGCCGCGATTGCGATGGCCGGGGTGGACCGCAAGCGGGCCGAGCAACAGCGCAGAACGCGCGGGACCGGCGCTGATGGCCCACAGCCGGACCGTGCCGACAAGCCGGGCCTGGTCGGTCGCGATCAGCGACAGGCCATCGGCCGGCAGGCGTCCTTCGCGCAGCCGCTGCGAGGCTTTGGCGAAACGCTCGACGCCATAGGCCGCGTCGAGCATCGCTTCGCGGGCATCGATATCGGCGAACTTTTCTTCCCGAATGGTCACCATGATCCGCTCCATTGAGGCTTGATGCTCCGGCGCGGGCGAACAGGCACGCGCCGGAGCAAGAGGGCTCAGATGTGGAAGGTCCGCAGCGGCTGGAAGCCGTTGAAGGCTACCGCTGCGTAGGTCGCGGTGTAGGCGCCGGTGCCCTCGATCAGCACCCGGTCGCCGATTTCAAGGCTGACCGGGAGCATGTAGGGCACCTTCTCGTACAGCACGTCGGCCGAATTGCAGGTCGGACCGGCGAGCACACACGGCGCCATGGTGTCACCGTCCCGCGGGGTGCGGATCGGGTAGCGGATCGACTCGTCCATCGTCTCGGCGAGGCCGCCGAACTTGCCGATGTCGAGATAGACCCAGCGCACGTCGTCCTCCTCGCTCTTCTTGGAGACGAGGACGACTTCGGCTTCGATCACGCCGGCATTGCCGACCATGCCGCGGCCCGGCTCGATGATGGTCTCCGGGATGCGGTTGCCGAAGTGTTTGCGCAGAGCCTTAAAGATCGCCGAGCCGTAGGCCTTCACCGACGGGACGTTTCTGAGGTATTTGGTCGGGAAACCCCCGCCCAAATTGACCATCGCCAGATTGATGCCGCGCTCGCCGCATTCCTTGAACACGGCCGCCGCCGAAGCGAGCGCCCGGTCCCAGGCGTGCTGGTTGCGCTGCTGCGAGCCGACATGGAACGACACGCCATGCGGCTCGAGCCCGAGCTTGAACGCATGCTCGAGCACCTCGACGGCCATCGCCGGCTCGCAACCGAATTTGCGCGACAGCGGCCACTCCGCCCCGACGCAGTCGGAGAGGATGCGGCAGAAGACGCGCGAGCCGGGTGCGGCGCGGCCGACCTTCTCGACTTCGGCCTTGCAATCGACCGCAAACAGCCGGACGCCGAGCGCAAAGGCACGGGCGATGTCCCGCTCCTTCTTGATCGTATTGCCGTAGGAGACGCGGTCGGCCGCGGCGCCGGCGGCGAGCACCATCTCGATCTCGGCGACCGAGGCGGTGTCGAAGCTGGAGCCCAGCGCGACCAACAGCGCCAACAGCTCGGGCGCCGGGTTCGCCTTGACGGCATAGAACACCCGGCTGTCCGGCAAGGCCTTGGCGAAGGCCTGGTAATTGTCGCGCACGACGTCGAGATCGACGACCAGGCACGGACCATCGTCCAAGCCCTCGTCGCGGCGGCGGCGCAGGAAGTCGTGGATGCGCTCGGTCATTGGCGCTCTCCTTTCCAGTTCAAGGGGCCTTACGGCCAACATTGAAGTTCAGCCGCCCGCGCTTGCGCGAACGACCGGCGTCAGCGGCGTCAAGCGCTTGGCGCGCCGGCCGTGCGTTGGGGACACGGACAGGCGCGCGGTGCTTCCGCCGAGATGCTGCCTTGGATTGGAGCGGGAGAACCCGTTCCGCACGGCCGGCAAGACAAAGATGGACAAGCCTCTTCGGTGCTGACCTTTGGACGGCCAACCAAAAAAGCCCGCTCCGTCGTTGCTTTAAGCCGCGTCCCCCGTTGAGCGCGGGGTGCGCCGGTTTCGCCTCCGGCTGCCGATCACTGTAGTGAGGCTCGTAAGCTTTCGAACCTCAGGCGACTGTCCGGCCTCTTGTCCGGATGCCTACCGATCGACACACGGCCACAGGCACGTGCGAATTTGGGCGAGCGGCACATAGGCGCATCGACTGCGCATTGCAAGAAAATTCGTCGCGCGCTGCGAATTTTTTTCGCCGGTCGCCGCGCAGCGGCATTCGCGCGCGCCGCTTTCGCCGCGCGCACGGTGTGCGATAGTGCGCGCGCTACGCTCCCGAGCTTCATTGAAAGGTGCTGCGATGCCGTCCTTACCGATCACATTCGCCTGCGGCCTCTACGACCGCATGCTGGCGCTGCAAACCGGCGAGATCAAACCGGACGGCATCGATTTGAATTTCCTGATCATGGACAGTCCGCGCCAGATCTTCGACCGGATGTCCAACAATCTGGAATTCGACGCCTGCGAAATGTCGAGCTCCGAATTCGTCAGCCGCTACGCGGCCAAGAAGCTGCCCTTCGTGGCGCTGCCGGTGTTCGCCTCACGGGTGTTCCGCCACGGCTTCATCGTCGTCAACCGCAAATTTATCACGTCGCCAAAGGACCTTAACGGCAAGCGCATCGGCGTGCCGCTCTATACCCAGACCGCCGCGCTCTTCGTCCGCGGGCTGATGCAGCACGACCTCGGCGTCGACCTTTCGACCATCGAATGGGTCCAGGGGGCGGTCAACGAGCCCGGCGGCTACGGCAATCCCTCGGTTATGCCGCTCCTCAAGCCGGTCGCCATCACGCAAAACGACAGCGGCAAGTCGCTGAGCGACCTTCTTGCCGCCGGCGACATCCACGCCATCATCGGCTCGAACCTGCCGCGCGCGCTCAAGCGTCACCCCGACGTGGTGCGGCTGTTTCCGGACTACCGGGCCCGCGAGAAGGACTATTACCGGCGCACCAAGATCTTCCCGATCATGCACCTCGTCGTCATCCGCAACGACATCTACGAGCGCTACCCGTTCGTCGCATCGAGCCTCTACAACGCGTTGAATGCCGCCAAGGACCGCGCCCAGGAGAAAATGCGGTTCTCGGGAACGCTGCGTTACATGCTGCCGTGGCTGCCGGACGACATCGAAGAGATCGACGAATTGTTCGGCGGCGATTGCTGGCCCTATGGCGTCGAGCCGAACCGGCCAACGCTCGAGGCGCTGGTCGGCTACATGGCCGAGCAGGGACTGATCCCCGAACCTATTCCGGTCGAAAAGCTATTCGTGCCGACCTTCGGCTAGAGGCGCCGCCTGAACCGGATCAGCGCCGCGATCGCTTGGCGCGGGCCTTGACTGCGCGCTTGGCGGGCCGCTTCGCCTTCGCCGTCGATCGCGCGCCGGCCCGCGGCGGCAGCTCTCCGGCCTTCTGCAACCGGGTCGTCCAATATTCCCAGGCTCGCGCCATCGGCCGCGGCTGCAATTGCCGCGGCTCGGCCCGTTGCCGCTCAGCCTCGTTAAGCGGCGCAATGTTGCCGATCGCCATCGCCCGCCACTGGATTTCAGCATTGGCGTGCGAATAAACGGTGCGGAACACCAGCTCGCGCAGCGTCCTTCCGGCGACAGTGGCGCCATGGCGCGCCATCAGCACCATCCAATTTGCGCCTAAGGCCCGCGCCAGCGAGCGGCCCTCCTCCGGCTTGCTCACCATGAGGTCGGTATCGCCGAACTCGGCGCGGCTGTCCCACATCGGCACTCTCTGGCCCATCACTGGACCCATGTGAAACACCGGCGCGAACGGTGCGTCGGCGACGCAAAACGGCAGAATTGCCAGCGAATGGTGATGGCAAACGGCGGTCACATCCGGCCGCGCCTGATAGATGCAGCCGTGAATCACCCGCTCGCCATACATTTCGCCCTTGGGCGGCGTCACCGGCTCGGAATCGAGAGTGAATTCAAGCAGGTCCGACGGCCCGATCAATTCCGGGCTGCGCGAGCGCGCCAACAGATAACGGTTGGGATCGTGCGGATGGCGCACGCTGACATGGCCGAAGCCGTCGAGCACGCCCTCGTGGGCGATGATGCGATTGGCGAGCGCCAGTTCGTAACGGAGTTCATCGAGACTGCTGGTCATTCATACCGCCTTGAGATGCGCGTCTTTGCGCTGATAAAGCTCGTCGTCGGCATAGCCCATGGTGTCGGGCTTGCCGCGGCCGAGCATGACTTGAAAATACACCGGGCCGAGCAAATCGTTCTGGTAGCCGTGAATGATGCCGGCCGGGCAGGAAATGCATTCCCACGGGCCGAGCCGCGTGGTGACGCGTTGGCCGCTGTCGTCCTCGACAAAGACGTCGAGATAGCCGTCGAGCACGAAAAAACATTCCTCGACTTCGTGGGTGTGCGCGGCATTGCCCTGCCCGGGCTCGACATACATGATCGACAGCGTGAAATTGCCGGCGGGGATCACCGTCGGATCGGCGTGCTTGCCGGAGCCGCCGGCGCCGATGAAACGGTGCTGGGCGCGCTTGAAGCCCTCGATCTTGGCGTCCTCGAAAGCGGCCCAGTCCGGCTTCTTGTCTTTGAACCGGCCGACATATTTTCTCATGATCTCTTCGATCGGGACGCCTTCGAGCTCCTTCGGGCGCGGGTGGCGGGCGACACTCATAAGATTGCTCCTTATCAAACCTGGCGGCGCATAGTCAGCTCAGCGCACTGCGCAACGCGCGTTCGACCATGACGCCGGTCAGCGTCTTGCGATAGGCGCCGGTGGCGTGAATATCGTCCGGCGGATCGACCGCCGCCGTGGCGGCGGCTTCCGCGCGCACGATCGCTGCGTCATTGACCGGATTGCCATTGAGAGCCTTCTCCACGGCGCCAAGACGCAAGGGCCGGTCGGCGACACCAAGCGCACCGACATGGACATTATCGGCTTTGCCGCCGTCGTCGTCGAAAAATGCCGCGACGCCCGCCAGGGCGAAATCGCCGCGGCGCCGGGCAAATTCGCAAAAGCCGAAGCGGCGCTTCGCCGGCCAGGCCGGGAAGCGGATTTCGGTGACGATCTCGTCGGGCTTCAACGCCGTCATCAAAGGGCCGTGAAAGAAGTCGGCGGCCGCAATCGTGCGCGACCCGGCTTCGCCGCGGACGACGATGCCGGCCTCGCAGGTCACCGCGATGCAGGGCAGCTCCGCCGCCGGGTCGGCGTGCGCCAGACTGCCGCCGACGGTGCCTCGGTTGCGAATTTGATAATGCGCGACATGCTCGACCGCCTGCGCCAACAGCGGATGAGCGGCCGGCAGCTGCGGATGCTCGAGAATATCGCGCCAGCGCACCATGGCGCCGAGCGTCACGGCGCCGTCCTTGATTGTCATCGCCCGCAGTTCGGACAGTTTGCGTAAGTCCACCAAGAGCGCCGGCGACGCGACGCGGAACGCCAGCATCGGCACCAAGGACTGCCCACCGGCCAAAAGCTTGGCCTCGCCGTCATGCGATGCGAGCAGTGCCACCGCTTCGGCAAGGCTTGTGGGACAGGCATAGTCGAAGGGCGGAAGCTTCATGGCCGGGGACGCCGTGAGACCAGGAAACATTCGCTGGCTCAGACATTTCCTACCATCCGCCGTCGCCGAGGGGCAACCGGCGGATACGATGTGCATCACCCGGGATTGCTGATAATCTTGCGCGCAAACGGTGCGGTGCGATTGCGCGCCCGCGCCAAAGTGGAGGACGCCGATGCTGACCAAGACACCGCGCCAAGAAAGAAGCGGGAAAAACGGGGGCAATGGGAAAAACGGGAAAAACGGCAATAGGAACGGCAACGGAAACGGCAAAAAGAAAACGCCGGCCGTCAGCGAATTGCCGAAAATCTCCATTCATACCGATACGCGCGAGATCCTCGCCCATGCCACGAAAGAAGCGCGGGCCGAGGACTATTTTATTGTCGACGTCGATGCCCACGTCACCGAGACGGCGTTCTGGTCGGAGGTCGTCGACCGCATGGACTCGGACGTCTACCGGCAGATGGCGCGCGCGTTCAAGGATCGCGGCGCGGCGCCGGGTCTCCTCAATGCGACGCCGGGATTTCTCCATCAGGACGTGTTCGGCCGCATTCCGCATCAGCAGCGGCTTGCCGAAGCGGTGCCGGGCGGACGCACCCATGCCCAAGTGACGCTGGTACAGCGCGCCATGGACTCGATGGGCATCGATTACATGGTGGTGTTCCCGACGCCGATGCTGGTGTTGGGCATGCATCCGCAGATCGAGATGGAGGTGGTGATCGGCAACGCCTTCAACAAATGGCTGGCCGAGGAAATCCTGCCGCAGGACCTCCGCATCAAGGCAATGCTCTACCTGCCGTTCAATCACCCGGAGGAAAGCTTAAAGGCGGTCGAACGTTACGCCGACAATCCGAGCGTGATCGGCTTTTCGGTCACCTCGACGCGCTTTCGCGCCGTCAATCACGACAGCTATATGCCGCTCTATTCGGCCATCCAGGCGACCGGAAAGCCCTTGGCGTTCCACTCCGGTTTCCATTGGGGCGACCAGTCGATGCAGCAGTGCAATCGCTTCATTTCCATGCACTCGATCTCGTTCGTCTATTACAACATCATCCATCTGACCAACTGGCTCATCAACGGACTGCCGGAGCGGTTCCCGAAGCTGAAAGTGCTGTGGATCGAGAGCGGGCTGGCCTGGGTGCCGTTCCTGATGCAGCGGCTCGATTCCGAATACATGATGCGATCCTCGGAAGCCCCGCTGTTGAAGCGGCGGCCGAGCGAGTACATCCAGGACATGTATTTCACGAGCCAGCCGCTCGAACGCTCGAACATGGATCTCACCGAAGCGACGTTCAAAGCCATCAACGCCGAAACGCAATTGCTGTTCGCGTCGGACTGGCCGCATTGGGACTTCGACCTGCCGAGCTCGATTACGACGCTGCCGTTCCTCGACGAGCGGGCCAAACGCAACATCCTGGGCTTCAACGCCGCCCGGCTGTTCAACCTCGAAGTGCCGAAGCACAAGCGCTTAAAGTCCAAGGCCGCCAAACCCGCCGTCGGCGTGCCGGTGACGGCCTGACCCGCGGTGCGTAAGGTGAAAGCAGGCAAGCGCGTCGCACGGCCCCGTCGCCCAACCGGGCAGACCGCCAAGACTTCGGATTTTTCCGTTGCCGTGCGCGACGCGCTCAAACGCGGCATGCCCGATTCGATTTCGGACCGGACGTTGCAGCGCAATCTCACCGCGGCGGTCAAACTTTATGCGGCAAAGGTCGAGCGGCGCGGCCACGATGTCGCGCCGTTTCCTCCGGGCACGGTGACGGCGACCGAAACGGTGGTGACGGCCTGCGGATTGATCCGCGCCGCCGATCTCAACATGTTCGACGTGGCGATCTGGTTTCATCGCCCGCCGGGAATAGAGTGACGGGAGGGGTAAATCATGGACGAGGTTTCAGTGGGCCGGCTGGCCGACATCGCCGATGGCGACTACAAGATTTTTGCGCTGGACCACATCGAAGTCGGCATTTTCCGCACCGGCAGCAAAGTGCTGGCCTACGAGAATGTCTGCCCCCATGCCGGCGGCCCCGTCTGTCAGGGCAAGATTTTCAATCAGGTCGAAGAGATCATCACGCCCGATAAGAAAAGCGTAGGGCTGCGCTTTGGCAAGCAGCGCCACATCGTCTGCCCGTGGCACGGCTACGAATTCGATCTGGCGACCGGATGCCATCCCGGCGATCCGTCGGTGCGGCTCACGCCGGTGCCGGTTGCCGTCCGCAACGGCGAGATTTACGTAAGCTTGCCCCGCGACGAAGTCCGCCATCCGGAAACCGGCCTACATCCCGCCTAGCATGGCGTCGGCGATCTTCTCCGCCACCATGATGGTCGGAATATTGGTGTTGCCGCGCGGGATCGTCGGCATGATGGAAGCGTCGATGACACGCAAACCGGCGATGTCGTAAACACGGCCGGCCGGGTCGGTCACCGCGTTGCGGTCGTCCGCCGCACCCATACGGCAGGTGCCGACCGGATGAAACGTGCCGGCGACGTTCTGGCGGATATGATCGGCCAGCGCGTCGTCGTCTTCCACCAGTCTGGCGAGATCGACCCGGCGGTCGGCCAAGGTGGCGAAGATCGGCTCAGCCAGCGGCGGCACCGCATCGATGAGGGCTGCAACCAGCGCACTCGTGATCTTATTGCCGGGCGTGATCCGGTTGAGCCGCCGCAGGCGGTCGTTGAATTTCACCGGAAACGTCAGCCGCGTCATCGCCCGCACCGCGTCGTGCGCTACAATGTCGAGGCAGCGGCGGAAGCCCTGCATGAAGCGCTTTAAGTCGAGCTCGTGGCCGGCAAAATTGAATTCGACCAGCGGATAAGTCGCCGGATCGGCGGCAGTCAGCGATACGCGGCCGCGCGCCATCGGCTTGAGCAGCGACGGCGCCAGATTCGCGACCCGGTGCCCGAGCGGACTCCAGGACGTCTTGCACTGGACATTGAGATACATGTCGAGCGGCGGCGCGCCGGGCAGGTTGGAGGAATAGCGGAAGCACGTCATCGGATGCGGCCGGATTTTCGCCGCTTGCCGCATGCCGCGTTTTTGCAACAGCCCGATAAACAGAATGGCATGATTGGACAGATTCTCGCCGACGCCGGGCCTGTCGGCGCGGACCTCAATGCCGAGCGACCGCAACGCTGTCGCCGGCCCGATACCGGCCCGCATGAGAAACACCGGCGAATGGATTCCGCCGAGAGAGACAACGATCTCGCGGCCGACAAACTCGTGTCGCGCTCCATCGATCGTTGCCGTCACGCCTGCGGCCCGGCGCCCGTCGAACAAAAGCCCGGTGACAGTGGCGCGCGTTATGATCTTGAGATTCGGCCGGCGGCGAACATCCGCCGTGAGATAGCAGATCGACGCCGAGCGGCGCTCGTTCCACGTATTGCTCATGGGCACCGAACCGTAGCCGTCGCGGAAGTCCGCATTCATGTCGGCGATGAACGGGATCTGGCGTTCCTCGGCGAAGGCATGGACCGCTTTCGCCAACGGCGCCCAATCGGCGGCCTTGGTCCGGCGGATCGGCACCGGTCCGTCTTTGCCGTGCAGCGCCCCGTCGAAGTCCTGATCGCTCTCGAGCTTGCGGTAATAAGGCAGCACGTCGTCCCAGCCCCATCCCGCGGCGCCCGCCGTCTGCCATTCGGCATAGTCGTCGGGCGTGCCGCGATAGGCAACCATGCCCATGACCGAGGAACCGCCGCCCATGACGCGGCCCTGAGAAAAGCCGGTCAGCGGCGAATTGTCCTGACGCCGCCAATGCACTTTAAGCGCGGGCCAGAAATAAGCGTCGTTGTAATAAGAGCGCGGATAGGAATCGAGGATATCCGCCGGCTCCGCTCCGGGCATCGTATCCGCTCCCGCCTCGAGCAGGAGCACGCGATTGGCGGAGCGGGCCGACAGCCGGTTCGCCAGCACGCAACCGGCGGCACCGGCGCCGACGACGATCACGTCGAAGCTTTCCGTCATTTCATTTCCATGAGACCGATGGGACCGGCGTCAAGCATTTGCCCGCACGCGGGGGCGAGCGCCTTCGATTGAACATTGCCACAGCATGCTTTACTGGATCGACGGCCGGCGCAAGATGCGCCGGCCGTATTGCGAACTCGGGTTCCGGCCATGTCGAATTCACCGGCCAAAGCACCGGCCAAAACACTTCAAGGTGTCATTGCCGCTATCGCAACCGCGGTCGGCAAAGACGGGGAACCCGATTCCGGGCGCTGTACCGCAGTGGCGCGCTTTCTGCTCGAGACCGGCTGCGACGGGCTCAACGTGCTCGGCACGACCGGAGAAGCGACCTCGTTTTCGCTGGATCAGCGCCGGCGGGTGATGACCGCTTATGCCGAGGCCTCTCTGCCGCTCGATCGCATGATGGTCGGCACCGGAGCCGCCGCGGTCGCGGACGCGATCGCGCTGACCAAGCACGCCGCCGAACTCGGCTTTGCCGGCGCACTGGTGCTGCCGCCGTTTTATTACAAGGGCGTCCACGACGACGGCCTGGTTGCCTATGTCGACGCAATTCTGACGGCGACCGCTGCGCTGCCGGTACCAATCTACCTTTATCATTTTCCGGCCCAATCGGGCCTGCCTTGGCATGTCGGCTTGATCCGCCGTCTGCTCGACACGTTCGGCGAACGCATCGTCGGACTAAAGGACTCGTCCGGCGACATGGCCTACGCCCGGCAAGCCGCAAGCATCCTGCCGCGCTTCAAAGTCTTTCCCTCCACCGAAGCGGCGCTGCCGGAGGCGCGAGCCGGTGTCTTTGCCGGCTGCATTTCGGCGACCGCCAATCTCAATGCCGACCTTTGCGCGCGCGCCTATCGCACCGGCGATGCGGCGGCGCTCGCCGAAGCAGTCGCGATCCGGCAACTGTTCGACGGCAAGCCGCTGGTCCCCGGCGTCAAGGCGCTCTTGGCGCATATCCATAATGCGCCGGAATGGTCTCGCGTTGAGCCTCCGCTGTCGGCCTTTCCGGCGGCCGACCGGGCCGCCGTGATCGCAGGTTACGATGCGGTCCGGGCAAAGCGAGTGGCATAGAGCGACGGGCGCGTCTGGAGTTAAATTCTGAGAGGAACCCGGAATTTCCGGCTGATTTCCCGGCGTTGACGCTGCCTTCGCACACCCCTATAAGCCCGGCTCGTCCACGAAGATCTTAAATCAACGGTCCACCGACGGTCTCATGGCCAATACCAAGTCTGCCAAAAAGGCTACCCGCCAAATCGCGCGCCGCACCGCGGTCAATAAGGCCCGGCGCTCGCGCATGCGCTCTGCGACGCGCAATGTCGAGGAGGCCTTAGCCGCCGGAGACCGTTCCGGTGCAGTGGCGGCCATGGCGAAAGCCGAGCCGGCGCTCATTCGCGCAGCGCAAAAAGGTATCGTGCATCGCAACGCGGCGCGCCGTAAAGTATCGCGGCTCGCCCAGCGGATCGCGAAGCTCGGCGCGAAATAGCACTTTCAGCTTTTGTTTCTGAATTTTCGGCGGGGTGTGCAGTCAATCGTGGACTGCCACATCACTGTTGCATTATTGTCACGTCACATCGCAATATATGCCGGAGGGGTCGTTCGCGACAGAGCGAGCGCCCAAGTTTATTTGTTCCGGCAGCGCCCCCGCGGGCTACCCCATAAAACTGTCCAAAAGAATTCATGAGCAATGAATGACTTATTGGACACACCCGCAGTCGGACTTGGAGTCGCGCGATTCCGCCCGGACCGTCTTTTGTTTGGTCCGGCATGCCTTTGCGAACATGACATGCGGATTACGTTTTTTAGCGGCCGTGGATTCAGCCCATTGAGTCAATGAATTAAGCCGCAGGCGGCGATCCCGATCGTATGATTTGTTGCCTGCGTATCTAAAAGCTCAATATTGACGAGGCTTTTTTTGCAGTTGCGGGTGCCAATTCGCGTGGCTAGTTTTTTGGCTCCTTCGGTTTCGAAGGTCTTCAACAAGTCGGTCTAGCGATGACCCGTCGCAGCATGGGTGCGGGTGAGGTGTGTCCAGTCGCGTGCGTTCCGACCTGTCGTGGCCCTGAGTATTGAGCGGCAAGCGTAACGAGTATCAGCCGTCCTTTGGAAATGCGTAGTTAGAAGTCTCGCAGCCGCGCTGCACAAAGAGCCAAGTCGATAACCATCGAATCTGGGAGCGATGGAGGTGGGGGCATCATGACGACGACAAACCGCAATTCGCTTTTTGCCGCGATCATCGGCTGGTACTGGCCCAGAGCCGCGACCAGCGACTGAAGCGTAACTCTGAAGCGGCAGGCGGGCGCGCTCATCGCACTTAGCCTCCGCCCCTTAGACAAGTGAGTTGCGTATTGGCCATATCGGGCTCTTTGGGATCGACTCCCTCGGTGGGCCTGAAAATCCTCCTCCGAAGACAGAAGCGGACCACAATGACAAGCACAGATCAGGAGCGCTGGCGGCGGGTGAAAGATCGATTGCGTTCCGAGCTTGGCGAGGACGTGTTCTCCAGCTGGTTCGGACGCATGGAACTCGAAGCGGCGGACAATGGCTTGTTGCGCCTGTCGGTGCCGACACGGTTCCTGCGCAACTGGATTCAATCGCATTACAGCGAGCGGGTCCTCACCAAATGGCAGGAGGAGGAGCCCGACGTCACCCGCCTGGAACTGAGCGTCCGTTCCGCCACCATCAAGCTTCCATCGGTCAAACCCAAAACGTCGGAAAGCCTTGCCCCCTCGCGCGACGGGCGCAACGGCGTAGCCGTCAACGGCGACCTGCGGACCGGCGTGCCTTTTATGACGGTGCACGAAGCGCTCGGCGGCTCGCCGCTCGATCCGCGCCTCACCTTCGAGAGCTTCATCGTCGGGCGATCGAACACTCTGGCGCACGCCGCGGCGAAACAGGTCGCCACCAGCCGGCGCGGCGAGCCTTTGATGTTCAACCCGCTTTACATTCACGCCGCCGTCGGGCTTGGCAAAACCCACCTGCTGCAGGCGATCAGCTGGGCCGGCAATAACAGCGGCGACCGCAAAATTCTCTATCTCACCGCCGAACGCTTCATGTATGGCTTCGTTTCGGCTTTGCGCAGCCAGACCACTCTCGCCTTCAAAGAGGCGGTGCGCGCCATAGACGTGCTCGTGATCGACGATTTGCAGTTCCTGCAAGGACGCTCGACGCAAGCCGAGTTCTGCCACACGCTCAACGCCCTGATCGACGCCGGACGCCAGGTCGTGATCGCCAGCGACCGGCCGCCGGCCGACCTCGAAAGTCTGGACGATCGCGTGCGCTCGCGGCTCGCCGGAGGCCTCGTCGTCGAGATCGGCTCGCTGGGCGAGGAATTGCGGCTTGAGATCCTCAAGAGCCGCGTCGCCGCCGCCCGTCATCATCATCCCGGTTTCGAGGTGCCGGCGCCGGTGCTGGCTTTCGTCGCCAAGTCGGTCACCCATAACGGCCGCGACCTCGAAGGCGCCGTCAACCGCCTGTTGGCCCATGCCAAGCTCACCGGCCAGCCGGTGACGCTGGAAATGGCCGAGCGGGAAATGCGGGACTTGATCCGTCCGGCGGAACCCAAGCGGGTGCGCATCGAGGACATCCAGCGCATCGTGGCACGCCAGTACAATGTCAGCCGCGCCGACCTTTTGTCGTCGCGCCGCACCGCCAATGTCGTGCGGCCGCGACAGGTAGCGATGTACCTGGCCAAGGTCCTGACGCTGCGTTCGCTCCCGGAAATAGGGCGCCGCTTCGGCGGCCGGGACCACACCACGGTCCTGCATGCGGTGCGCAAGATCGAAAATCTGGTCGGCAACGACAGTGCCCTCGCGGAGGAGATCGAGGCGCTCAAGCGCCAGCTTCAGGATTGATCCGCCCTTGTCGCCCCTTGCCGTTGGCTGCCGAAATCTGTGAAAAGATAGGGAAAAGGCCGTGCCGGGCGTGGCGCGGCCTTGCCCAAGGCCCCGCTCCAGGCCACCTTTGCCTGCCGTCGGGCGGTCGCCTGCGACTGTAACGGATGTCGCGATGAAGGTCACGGTAGAGCGTTCGGAATTGTTGAAATCGCTGGGCCGCGTGCATCGCGTGGTCGAGCGCCGCAATACGATTCCCATCCTGGCCAATGTGCTTCTCAGTGCCGATCGCGCCAAGCTTGCGCTCAAGGCGACGGACCTCGATATCGAAGTCACCGACACGATTGCCGCGGAGGTCGGCCCAGGCGGCTCGACCACGGTCCCGGCGCACATGTTCTTCGACATTGTCCGCAAGCTTCCCGAAGGCGCGCAGATCGTGCTGGAATCCTCGGGCGACCGCGCGGCGCTGTCGATCCGCGCTGGCCGTTCGCGCTTCACCCTGCAGACGCTTCCCGAAAGCGACTTTCCCGATCTCGCCCCGGGCGAGATGACGCACAAATTCACGCTCAAGGCGGTCGATCTCAAGCGGCTTATCGACAAGACCCAGTTCGCCATCTCGACCGAGGAGACGCGCTATTATTTGAACGGCATTTACCTGCACGCTGCCGGCACGGCCAAGGCGCAAACGTTGCGCGCCGTTGCGACCGACGGGCATCGCTTGGCGCAAATGGAGATCGAGTTGCCGGCGGGCGCCGTCGGCATGCCCGGCGTGATCGTGCCGCGCAAAACGGTCGGCGAGGTGCAACGGCTGATGGAGGACGGCGAGACCGAAGTCGCGATCGAACTATCGCCGGGCAAGATCCGCTTCACCGTCGGTCAAACGATTCTGACGTCGAAGCTGATCGACGGCACTTTTCCCGACTACGGCCGGGTCATCCCTCTCGCCAACGACAAAGAGCTCGTCGTTGACAAGAAGGAGTTCGAAGCGGCCGTCGATCGCGTGTCGACCGTTTCGAGCGAACGCGGCCGGGCCGTCAAGCTGGCGATCTCCGCCGGCAAGCTGCTGCTGTCCGTCACCAACCCGGATTCCGGCAGCGCCAACGAAGAGCTTGAGGTCGAGTATGAGGCCGACCCGATCGATATAGGCTTCAACTCGCGTTATCTCCTGGACATTGCCGCGCAGATCGAAAGCGAGGCGGCCGTGCTCAAGCTGGCCGATCCCGGCTCGCCGACGCTGATCCAGGATAAAGAGCCGCGCGGCGCGCTTTATGTGCTGATGCCGATGCGGGTTTGACAGGGATCAGGTAACGGGTGTCTGGGATCGGAGCCGTCCCGATCCCCGATCGCTGATCCCTGATGATCCTGAAACTCACTCTCACCAATTTCCGCAACTACCACACCGCGTCGCTGGCCGCCGGGGCCAAGACGATCGTGCTGGTTGGGCCGAACGGCGCCGGCAAGACCAATCTGATCGAAGCCATCTCCTTTCTGGCGCCGGGCCGCGGTTTGCGAAGGGCCACCCTCGACGAAGTGGCGTTCAGCGAGGGCGACGGCTCGTGGGCGGTGGCCGCCGAGGTCGAAGGGGCTCTCGGGCTCGCGACGTTGGGCACCGGTATCGATCGACCGGCGGAAGACGACGCGCCGCCGCAGCGCAAATATCGGATCGATCGCGAGCCGGCGGGCTCGGCGGCGGCATTTGCCGATCACTTGCGCATCATCTGGCTGACGCCGGCGATGGACACGCTGTTTTCCGGCGCCCCGTCCGAACGGCGGCGCTTTCTCGATCGGCTGGTGCTTGCCGTCGACGCCGAACATGGCAGCCGCGTGAATGCGCTCGAACGGTCGCTGCGTTCGCGCAACCGGCTCCTGGAGGACGTTCGGCCCGATCCGCATTGGCTCGACGCGGTCGAACATGAAACCGCCGAACTTGCAGTCGCGGTGGCCGGGCTGCGCGTCGAAACCGTGCGACGGCTCGCCGCGGTGCTGGCCGATCGCAAGGGCTCGGCCTTTCCCGCCGCGGACATCGCGCTCAATGGCTGGGTCGAACAGCTCGTGGCCGGCCATCCCGCCGCCGAAATCGAGGAGCGCTATCGCTCGGTATTGCGGGACAATCGCGCCCGCGATGCGGCCGCCGGCCGCACGCTCGACGGGCCGCATTTGACCGATCTGACGGTTGTTTATGCCGAGAAGGGCGTCGCCGCGGCCGATGCGTCGACCGGCGAGCAAAAAGCGTTGTTGATCGGGCTCGTACTCGCCCACGCGCGGCTGATCACCGCAATGACGGGACTGGCTCCGGTTCTCTTGCTCGACGAAGTCGTCGCGCATCTCGATCCGGCGCGGCGCGGCGCCCTGCACGGAGAACTGGCGCAACTCGAGAGCCAGGTCTGGATGACGGGAGCGGATCCGGCTTTGTTTGTTGAAATCGACGGCGCTGCGACAACGGTCGACGTCGATTCCGGGCGACTGCATCTGAGATCGTCAGCGCGCTAGCCGCAAGTTCCAATTTCTGCCGCAGATATTTAGTCGCGGAACTCCGCGACCGAGGGAACAAGAGTGCCGACAAGCCTCTTGAGTCGGATATGAAGGAAATGTCCGGTGCGTGACAAAGGCGAAGAACATGCCGGAGCAGGCAGAAGATCTCATAGTTCGGAACCTGATTGAAGCGCTGGAACGGCTGCGCGAGGATTTGGATCGCATGGAACTCTGGGCCGCCGCGCTTGGCTCGTTCCAACATCCCGTTCCGGAATACCGGCCCGGTGACCGGCACCTTCTAAAGCCGCAACGGAACCGTCCCGAGCTCTAAGCTCGCTTCATGGGACGGGCCGCTGGGCCGCGGCTCCGAGGCCTTGATCGGCGGGGCCTTTCGAAGGCCTCGCCAAGGCTTCTTTTAAGGCCCCCGAAAACCTTGAAAAACCACGATTTGACAATATCTTAATTGCGGTGCTTTTGCCGTGCACGCGATTGCGATTTCGTGTACAAGAATTGCCGATTCACAGTCCATTTTTTTGCAGCCGATTCGCGAGCTTCCCGTATGGCCGAACCCGTCCGTAAACCCACCCCTGCACCCTCCGATTACGACGCCGAATTGATCAAGGTGCTCAAGGGGCTCGATGCCGTACGCAAGCGGCCGGGCATGTATATCGGGGATACCGACGACGGTTCCGGCCTGCACCACATGGTCTATGAGGTCGTCGACAACGCCATCGACGAGGCGCTCGCCGGCTTCGCCAAAGAGGTCTTCGTGCGGCTCAATCCGGACGGTTCCTGCACCGTGCGCGACGACGGCCGCGGCATTCCGACCGACATCCATAAAGGCGAAGGCGTTTCCGCCGCCGAAGTCATCATGACGCAGCTCCATGCCGGCGGGAAATTCGACCAGAATTCCTACAAGGTCTCCGGCGGACTGCATGGCGTCGGCGTTTCGGTGGTCAATGCGCTGTCGAGCTGGCTCCGGCTGACGATCTGGCGCGACGGCCAGGAACATTTCATGGAATTTGCCAACGGCGAGGCGGTCGCGCCGCTGGCCGTCGTCGGCGCCGCCCGCGATAAGCGCGGCACCGAGGTGACGTTCCTGCCGTCGAAGAAGACCTTCACCATGACGGAGTTCGACTTCGCCACGCTGGAGCACCGGCTGCGCGAGCTCGCTTTCCTCAATTCCGGCGTCACCATCGTGCTCTCCGACATGCGCCATGCCGTCGAGAAGCGCGAGGAGCTGCGCTACGAAGGCGGCGTCGAGGCCTTCGTCAAATATCTCGACCGCAACAAGACCCCGCTTATTCCACAGCCGATCGTGATCAAGGCCGAGCGCGAAGGCGTCATGGTCGACTGCGCCATGTGGTGGAACGACGGCTATCACGAGACGGTGCTGTGCTTCACCAACAACATTCCGCAACGCGACGGCGGCACGCATCTGGCGGGCTACCGCGGCGCGCTGACCCGGCAAGTCACCGGCTATGCCGAAACCGGCGGCGTCGCGCGCAAGGAAAAAGTCGCGCTGACCGGCGACGACTGCCGCGAAGGCCTGACGGCAGTCCTCTCCGTCAAGGTCGCGGATCCGAAATTTTCCTCGCAGACTAAAGACAAGCTGGTCTCCTCCGAGGTCCGTCCCGCGGTCGAAGGCATCGTCAGCGACATGCTCAAGGCCTGGTTCGAGGAGCACCCGTCGGAAGCCAGGATCGTCGTCGGCAAGGTGATCCAGGCCGCGGCCGCACGCGAAGCCGCCCGCAAGGCGCGCGAAATGACGCGCAAGAGCGCGCTCGGCGTCACCTCGCTGCCGGGCAAGCTTGCCGATTGCCAGGAAAAGGATCCGGCCAAATCCGAGCTGTTCATCGTCGAGGGCGACTCGCGCCGGCGGGTCCGCCAAGCAGGGCCGCAATCGCGAATTTCAGGCGGTGCTGCCGCTGCGCGGCAAGATCCTCAATGTCGAGCGCGCCCGCATGGACAAGATGCTGTCGTCGGAGCAGATCGGCACGCTGATCACCGCGCTCGGCACCGGCATCGGCGCCGACGAATTCGCGATCGACAAGCTGCGCTATCACAAGATCATCATCATGACCGACGCCGACGTCGACGGCGCCCATATCCGCACGCTCCTGCTGACGTTCTTCTACCGGCAGATGCGCGAGATCATCGACCGCGGCTATCTCTACATTGCGCAACCGCCGCTCTACAAAATCGCCCGCGGCAAGTCCGAGCAATATCTCAAGGACGAACGCGCGCTCGAGGATTACCTGATCGATACCGGCCTTGAGGAGACGACCTTGCGCCTGTCCTCGGGCGAAGTGATGGCCGGCAACGATCTGCGCAAGCTGGTCGAGGACTCGCGCCATATCCGCAATCTGTTGCGCGGCCTGCACAGCCGTTACAATCGCAAGGTCGTCGAACAGGCGGCGATCTTGAGCGTGCTCAACCGCGAGATTTTCGGCGATCCGCAGAAGGCTGTTGCCGCGGTACCCTACATCGCCAAGCGGCTCGATGCGCTGTCGGAGGAAACCGAACGCGGCTGGCAGGGGCAATTCACCGAAGGCACCGGCTTTCAGTTCGAGCGCACCGTGCGCGGCGTCAAGGAGGTCGCGGTGCTCGATCAGGCGCTGCTCGGCTCGGCCGACGCGCGCAAGCTCGACGAATTCGCGCCCTCGCTGCAAAAAGTGTTCCCGCGGCCGACGCCGCCGGCGATGCTGCGGCGCAAAGACGAGGAAACACCGATCCACGGACCGGTGGGACTGTTCGAGGCGGTAACCGCCGCCGGCAAGAAAGGCGTATCGCTGCAGCGCTACAAGGGGCTGGGCGAAATGAACCCGGAACAGCTCTGGGAAACCACGCTCGACACCAATGCCCGCACGCTGCTTTGCGTGTCGGTCAAGGAGATCGACGAGGCCAATACCATCTTCGACGAGCTGATGGGCGACAAGGTCGAGCCGCGCCGCGTGTTCATCGAGGCGCACGCGCTGGCGGCGAGCGTGGACGTGTAACTGTCATGCGCGCGCCTGCGGGCATCCAATCATCGCCACGATTGTCGCGGATCATTTAATCATGCGACCGGGCACGCTGTTCGGCATCATCTGGATCGGCTGGCTGATCAGTTGGATCGCCGCGGCGTTCTGGTCGTCGCGCGTCGAAAAGCGGCGGCGTACGGCCGATTGGGATATCTGGGCCTATCGCTTGGCGACGCTCTTCGGCGCCCTTCTCCTTTGGCATTCGGCGCGGCGCTTTCTGCATGAAGCCCGCCTATGGCACGTCGGTTACGACGGTGCCTATGCGCTTGCCGGCGTCACGCTCCTCGGCATCCTGTTCGCCTGGTGGGCGCGGATCTATCTCGGCCCGCTGTGGTCGGGCTCGATCACGCTCAAACAAGACCACCGCGTGGTCGACACCGGCCCTTATGCCTTCGTCCGGCATCCGATCTATACCGGCCTGATCGTGGCGCTCCTTGCGACCGCGGCGGCGCAGGCGACCATCAGCGGCTGCGCCGGCGCCGCCCTCATTGCGATCGCATTTTGGCTCAAGGCGCGCGCCGAAGAGCGCTTTCTCTCCGCCGAGCTCGGCGAGGAGGCTTACGGCGCGTACCGCCGCCGCGTGCCGATGCTGGTGCCGTTCCTGCCGGCCGGTTGAACCGGCTGCACGAAATTCTCAGCGCCCCGACGTGATCGTGCCGCGCTCGGTCAGCACCATCCACTGACCGTCCTGGCGCTTGATCGAATCGACGCGGCCGACGCCGGGCAGCATGCTGCCCTCGCCGACGTCGAACATGCCGCCATAGCGGCTCGCCACCAGCGCGCGGCCGCTCTGTACGTCCTGCACGATCCAGTCTTGCAAAATACGGTCCGGGATTTTCGGCGCCGCCGTGGGCTGCGGCGCCGCCGTAGCCGTCGCGATCGAACCGGTGACCTCTGCCGCCGCGGTATGCTGATCGTACTTATCGAGCCGATCCGACAGCTTCGCCAATTGGGTCGAGGTGCTTCGGGCCGTGGTATCGAGGTTGCTTTTGATGGCCGTAAGCTCGGTGAGCTCGAGTTTCATGTCGCGCATCGCATCGGTCGACATCCCGACGCCAGCCACCGGCTGCGCCGGCGGCGATAGAAACCGCACCAAGCCGGTGCCCGACACCGAGCCGACGAACGAGCCGAAGGCGGCGGCAAAAGCGACCGATGCCGCCAGCATCAGAAAGCGCGAGGAATGCGGCGTTGCCGGTGCGGCGGTTTCCGCCGCACCTTCGTTCACAGCCTCGTCGATAACCTCTTCTTCGCCGGCGCCGAGTTTCGGCGCCACTACCATCGGCAGATTGCTGGTCACGGCTTTGCTCTCGTTTTGCCCGGCGGCGTCAACGCGCGCCTTATCGTTGTCGCCAATGGGCTCGCCCGGGTTCTCGGCCATGATCGGATCTCCGAAGTTACGGTTGACCAGTCGTTAACCGCGTTTGGTTAGCGTTTGGTTACCGCCTTCCTCGCCCGTCATGACGGGGCAGGAAGCTTCAGATCAGGCCGTTTTCGCGCGCGAGATCGCGAAGCGACGTCTCGGGGCGCGCGCCCAGGTGCTGGATTACCTCGGCGGCGGCCAGCGCGCCAAGGCGACCGCAGGTGCGGTCGTCGGCGCCGCGCGCCAGACCGAATAGAAAGCCCGCGGCGAACAGATCGCCTGCGCCCGTGGTATCGACGACGCGCTCGACCGGGAATGCCGGTACCGCCTCGGCGGCCTCGCCGCCGACGACCACGCAGCCGTCGGCGCTGCGCGTCACCACCGCGATGTCGATATCGCCCCGCAACGCCGCGACGGCCGAGTTGAAATCCGCCGTCTGATAGAGACTGTGCAGCTCGGCCTCGTTGGCGAAAATGAGATCGACGGTACGCGAGCGCATCAGTTGCAGGAACTCCTCGCGCCAGCGGTCGACGCAAAAAGCGTCCGACAACGACAGCGCCACCTTGCGCCCGGCCTCATGCGCGATCTTGGCCGCCTTGAGGAACGCGTCCTTGGCGTTTTTCGGATCCCACAAATAGCCTTCGAGATAGAGGATGGCGCTGCCCGCGACCGCATCGGCATCGATGTCGGCCGGCTGCAGATCCTGCGCCGCGCCGAGATAGGTGTTCATGGTGCGCTCGCCGTCGGGCGTCACCAGGACGTAACAGCGGCCGGTCGATGGCCCGGCCACGGCCGGCTTGGTCGGAAAGCTCACCCCGGCGGCGCGAATATCGTGGCTGTAGGCGCGGCCGAGCCCGTCGTCTTTGATCTTGCCGATGAAGGCGGTGCGCGCGCCAAGCGAAGCAAGACCGACGATGGTATTGGCCGCCGAGCCGCCCGACGTTTCCACCGCCGGCCCCATGGCATCGTAGATGGCATGCGCGCGCGCTTCATCGATCAGCGCCATGGTGCCCTTGTGCATGCCCTGCGCGAGCAAAAAATTTTCCTCCGCGCGCGCAATAACGTCGACAATGGCATTGCCGATGCCGAGCACGTCGTAGCGGGCGGATGTCATGGGCGGTCCTGTATCGCGGCGGGGACGCGCACTATAACGGCCGCCCCTTGCGGGGCAAGGCGCGGCCGTGCCATTCACCCGCGCGGAGGCCCTTCATGGCATTCAAACAACTGGTCTTCTCGGGGGTGCAGCCCACCGGCAACCTCCACCTCGGCAATTACCTCGGGGCCATCAAGCGCTTCGTCGAACTGCAGGATGCGTTCGACTGCATCTATTGCGTCGTCGATCTGCACGCCATCACGGTGTGGCAGGAGCCCACCGAGCTGCCGCACGCCATTCGCGAGGTCACCGCGGCCTTCATCGCCGCCGGCATCGACCCGCAAAAGCACATCGTCTTCAATCAGAGCCAGGTCGCCGAGCATGCCGAGCTCGCCTGGGTGTTCAACTGCACCGCCCGGCTCGGCTGGCTCAACCGCATGACGCAGTTCAAGGAGAAAGCCGGCAAGGATCGCGAGAACGCTTCGGTCGGCCTGTACGCCTATCCGACGCTGATGGCGGCCGATATTCTGGTGTATCGCGCAACCCACGTGCCGGTTGGCGAGGACCAGAAGCAGCACCTCGAACTGTCGCGCGACGTCGCGCAGAAATTCAACAACGACTACGCGGAATCCATTCGCCAAAAGGGCTACGGCGACGCGCTGTTCCCGTTACCCGAGCCGGTGATCACCGGCGAGGCGACCCGCGTCATGTCGCTGCGCGACGGCACCAAGAAAATGTCGAAGTCCGATCCGTCCGACCAGTCGCGCATCAATCTCACCGACGATGCCGATGCGATTGCGCTCAAGATCCGTCGTGCCAAGACCGATCCGGAACCGCTGCCCAGCGAAGAGAAGGGCCTGGCGACGCGTCCCGAGGCCGATAACCTGGTCGGCATTTATGCGGCGCTGGCGGGAACCAATCGCGCCGGCGTTCTGGCGCAGTTCGACAATGCGCAATTTTCCACCTTCAAGGCCGCCCTGACCGATCTGGCGGTGGCCAAGCTGTCCCCGATCGGCGCCGAGATGAAACGGCTCCTTGCCGATCCCGTGGCGATCGACGCAATCCTCGCCGACGGCGCCGCGCGGGCGCAAAAAATCGCCCGTCAGACCATGAATGCGGTGAAGGACGTGGTCGGCTTCGTGCGCTCGTGAACGCCTCGGCCCTTGAACTTCCAGGGTAATTCGCCAGATATATTAGGCATTAGATTATGATGGATTCAGGTTTATGATGCATTCAGACAGTCACCGCGGGCCGAGACTTTTACACCGCGCGTGACGGAGGACGCCCCAATGTTCATTCAGACCGAAGCGACGCCGAACCCGACAACCCTCAAATTTCTGCCCGGACGGCCGGTGCTGGAAAACGGCACGCTCGAGTTGCGTGAAGCCGAACAGGCGTCGCAGTCGCCGCTCGCCGAACGGCTGTTCGGCATCGCCGGCGTCAGCGGCGTGTTCTTTGGCTCCGATTTCATCACCGTGACCAAGAACGCTGGCGAATGGCAGCAGCTCAAGCCGATGATCCTGGGCGCCATCATGGAACACTTCATGTCCGGCGCTCCGCTGCTCAATGCCGGTAGCGCCGAAAGCAGCGACGGCGACGAGTTTTTCGATACCGCCGACGCCGAGACCGTCGCCACGATCAAAGAATTGATCGAAACCCGCGTGCGCCCGGCGGTCGCCAACGATGGCGGCGATATCACTTTCCGCGGCTTCAAGGACGGCGTCGTGTATCTCAACATGAAGGGCTCTTGCTCGGGGTGCCCATCGTCGACCGCAACGCTGCAGCACGGCATTCAGAATTTGTTGCGCCATTACGTTCCGGACGTCACCGAAGTCCGCCCTGTCTGAGCTGTCATCCCATCGGCCGGCCGGGCGCCGGCATGAAGTCCATTTGACATGCGTGTCCTCGCCATCGATACGGCGCTGGCGGCCTGCTCCGCAGCCGTGCTCGACACAATTCATGGCGCGCTGCAAGGCGGAATAGTTGCGCGCGAGAGCGTGCCGATGACGCGCGGCCACGCCGAGGCGCTCATTCCGCTGATTGCCCGCGTGATGAAAACGGCCGGCATGGCGTTCGCCGATCTCGACCGCGTGGTGGTGACGACGGGCCCCGGCAGTTTCACCGGTTTGCGAGTCGGCATTTCGGCGGCGCGCGGGCTCGCGCTGGCGACCGGGATTCCGGCAATCGGGGTGTCGACGCTGTCCGCCTATGCCGCGCCCTATCTCGGCGCCGACAACAAATCTCCGGTCATCGCCGTCGTCGACGCGCGCCATGACCAGGTCTATCTGCAGGTGTTCGACCCCGGCGGCCGGACGCTGGTGGCGCCCCGGCTCGCCCCGATAGACGAAGCGATCCGTGCGGCTGCCGAAGCGCCATCGCGTATCGTCGGCTCGGCGGCGCGTGCGGTCGCGGAAAGATTGTCCGACGCAGCTCCATCGCCACTGACCGTCGACGCCGCCGCCGCGCCGGACATCGGCTGGATTGCGCAGATGGGCGCGGTAGCGCCTGCCTCGACGGCACCGCCAAAGCCGCAATATTTGCGCGCTCCCGACGCGCAGCCGCAACACGCCGCTTCGCTGCCGCGCCGATGATGAACTTCGTCTCTCGCCTGTTTGCTCGCGGCACGCCAGACGTGTCGGAAGCGCGGCCGTCCGACGCGGCGGCGATTGCCGCTGTGCACGGAGCTTCCTTTCAGCGCGGCTGGGGCGAAGACGAGATCTATCGGCTCTTGATCGAGGGCAACGTCATCGCCGATCGCGCCACGAGCGGCGGCAGGCTGATCGGCTTCATCCTGTCGCGCCGGGCGGCCGGCGAGGCCGAAATCCTTTCGGTCGCCATCGCGCGCCCCTGGCGCGGGCGGGGACTGGCGCGGCCTTTGCTCGATCGTCATCTGCGCCGGCTGGCCGGGCTCGGCGTGCGATCGGTGTTTCTTGAAGTCGACGAACATAATGCACCAGCCACACGGCTTTATCGGCGCGCCGGATTTCGCGACGTCGGCCGGCGCCAGGGCTATTATGCGGGCGGCGCCGCGGCGCTGGTGCTGCGCCGCGATCTCGGCTGACGCGGCGCGCGCAAGTCGGTAGAATGGCGACGGACCCGAAAAATCGGGCCGCACGGGAGGAGTAGAGCCATGACGGCGACGCGATTTGCGCGCGGCGCGCTGACGCTCGCGTCAGCACTCGCACTCCTCTTTGCCATTCACTCCGCACGAGCGCAGGGCGCGGGCTTTCCCGACCGGCCGCTCAAGATGGTGGTCGGTTTCGCCGCCGGCGGCTCAACCGACGTCGCAGCCAGAATCGTAGCGCAGAAGATGTCGGAGATTCTCGGCCAGTCGGTTCTGGTCGAGAATCGCACCGGGGCGAGCGGCCTCATCGCCGCCGAGGACGTCGCGAAATCGCCCCCCGACGGTTACACGCTGATGATGGCGAGCCAGACCGTGCTCGCGGTTGCGCCGCGGCTGTATCGCAAAGCAACCGTCGATCCGGTCAAGGACTTCACCCCGATCGCCTATTGCGGCGCCTCGCCGCTGGTGCTGGTCGTCAACCCGTCGTTTCCGGCGTACACCACGGCCGACGTGATCGCGATGGCCAAGGCCAGTCCGGGCAAGATCATATTCGGCACCGGCGGCACCGGCACGACGCCGCATATTGCGTCGGAGATGTTTCAATACGCCGCCGGCATCAAGATGACCCACGTGCCTTATCGTGGCGAGGCCGGCGCCATCAACGATCTCGTCGCCGGGCAAATTCCGGCGATGTTCGCCAATCTGTCGGCGATCATGGGCCAGCTCAAGGCCGGCACGGTGCGCGCCATCGCGGTGACCAGCCCGCAGCGTTCGCCGCTCGTGCCCGACGTGCCGACCGTCGCGGAGACCTTGCCGGGCTTCGCCGCCGAAACCTGGTTCGGCCTCATTGCGCCGGCGGGAACGCCTCCCGACATCGTTGCCAAGCTCAACGCGGCGGCGCTGCAAGCGCTCGCCAGCGACGACACAAAAAAGCGCTATGCCGATCTCGGCATGACGGTCAGCAGCGATGGCGGCACGACGCCAGACCAAGTCGATACCTATATCAGGTCCGAGGTCGTCAAATGGGCGAAAGTCATCAAGGACGCCAACATCCAGCCGATGGATTAGGCCGCTTGCACCGCATTCACTTTTCTTGGCAATACCGATAAGAGAGAGATCGTGACCGGCGATCCGGTCGACGTGTTGGAACGCACAATTCTCTAGGGGACGTAAGGGCTTAGGCTTATCCAGGTGGCATGAACGGACCTCGCAAACAGCTCTACATCAAATCGTTCGGTTGCCAGATGAACGTCTACGATTCGCGTCGTATGGCGGATACGTTAGCGCCGGAAGGCTATAGCGAGACCAGCTCTGCCGAAGACGCCGACCTCGTCATTCTCAACACCTGCCACATCCGCGATAAGGCTGCCGAAAAGGTCTATTCGGAACTCGGTCGCGTCCGCCGCCTGAAGGAAACAGCCGCGGCACAGGACCGCCGCGTCATGGTCGCGGTCGCCGGCTGCGTAGCGCAAGCGGAAGGCGAGGAGATCATTCGCCGGCAGCCCGCGGTCGACATCGTGGTCGGTCCGCAGAGCTATCACCGGCTGCCGGAACTCTTGGATCGCGCCGCGCGCAGCGGCAAGGCCGTCGATACCGAGTTTCCGGCCGACGACAAATTTGCTCATCTCGCCGCGCCAAGCGCAGCAGCCGTCCGCGCGCGCGGCGCCAGCGCCTTCGTCACGGTGCAGGAAGGCTGCGACAAATTCTGCACCTTCTGCGTCGTGCCCTATACGCGCGGCGCCGAACTATCGCGCCCGGTGGCAAAGATCGTCGCCGAAGTCGAGCATCTGGCGGCGGCCGGCGTGCGCGAGATTTCGCTGATCGGTCAGAACGTCAATGCCTATCACGGCGAAGGCCCGGATGGACGGCCGTGGTCGCTGGCGCAGCTCCTCCGTCGCGTGGCTGGAATCGGCGGTATCGACCGGCTGCGCTACACCACCAGTCATCCGTGTGACATGAGTGAGGATCTAATAGCGGCGCATGGTGATTTGCCCGAGCTCATGCCGCAATTGCATTTGCCGGTTCAATCGGGTTCCGACCGGGTTTTGGCGACGATGAACCGCCGCCATAGCCGCGCCGACTATCTCGATATCGTCCGCCGCCTGCGCGTCGCCCGCCCCGATCTGGCGCTGACCTCCGATTTCATCGTCGGCTTTCCGGGCGAGACCGCGAGCGATTTCGACGCCACGCTCGATCTGATCGAAGAAGTCGGCTTTTGCGGCGCGTTCTCATTCAAATACTCGCCGCGCCCGGGCACTCCCGGCGCGGAGCTGTCCGATCAGATCGATGAGGACATCAAGTCGGGGCGCTTACGGCGCTTGCAGGCTGCGATCGAGCGCCATCAGGCGGCCTTCAATCGCGGCTGTCTTCACCGTCGTGTTGACGTCCTGTTTGAACGACCCGGCCGCCATGCCGGCCAGCTCGTCGGTCGCTCGCCTTATCTGCAGCCTGTCCAGGCGACGGCGCCTGCCGCGCTGATCGGCGAAATTGCCGCCGTCACAATCGTTGAAATCGGCAGCAACAGTCTATTCGGGACGCTGACATCGCCGACGCCGGCACGCGCACAGGCGCGCGATTTTCTCGCCGCAAGAGCTTGAGCAGGGGCCTGAGCAGGAGCCTTTACTTGGCAACACGCGAAACGGATCAATCGGTCTTCGTCGCGCCGGAAAATGCGACACAAATCTCTCTGACTTTCGACGATAACCGGCTCGCCTCGAGCTTGTTCGGACAATACGGCCAAAATCTCGCGCTGATCGAACGCCGGCTCGGCGTCGTCGCCAATTCGCGCGGCAACACCGTCACGATCGAAGGCAGTCGTGATGCCTGCGATCAGGCCCGCCGGGTGCTGGAAGCCCTTTATGAGCGGCTCAAGCGCGGTGACGAGTTGCCGTCGGGCGAAGTCGACGGCACGATCCGACTGGTGCTGTCGCAAGGCTCGCTGTTCGACTTCGATGCCGCGGCGGCACGGGAGAATTTCGAGGAAATCAATCTGCGCAAGCGCCGCGTACGCGCCCGCACCCCCGCGCAGGACGCCTATGTGCGCACGCTCAAGCGGCACGCGCTGGTTTTCTCGACCGGGCCGGCCGGCACCGGCAAGACCTGGCTTGCGGTCGCCCATGCCGTCCAGCTGTTCGAGCGCAAAGAAGTCGATCGTATCGTCCTGTCTCGCCCGGCCGTGGAGGCCGGCGAACGGCTCGGCTTCCTGCCCGGCGACATGCGCGAGAAAGTCGATCCCTATCTGCGGCCGATCTACGACGCGCTTTATGACTTGATGGACGCCCGCATCGTCGAGCGGGCCTTGCAGACCACTGAAATCGAAATTGCGCCGCTTGCCTTCATGCGCGGCCGTACGCTGTCGAACGCGGCCATCATTCTGGACGAGGCGCAGAACACCACGACGATGCAGATGAAAATGTTGCTCACCCGGCTTGGCGAGAACAGCCGGATGATAGTGACCGGCGACCCGAGCCAAGTCGACCTGCCGCCGGGCCAGACCTCCGGGCTCGCCGACGCAGTGCGGCTGCTGCAGGGCGTCGAGGGCATCGGCCACATCGCCTTCACCGCGGCCGACGTCATCCGCCACGAACTGGTCGCGCGTATTGTCGAGGCCTACGACCGGGAAGCGGTAAAAAAGCGCGAGCGCCGCGAATGACGCGTGCGGCGCGCCCGGCCCTGGCGATCGACGTCCTCGTCGTCAGCGGCCGGTGGAAAGCGGCGGCAAAGGCCAAAACGATCGTGCGGCGCGCTGTCACACGGGCGGCCGCCAGGACATCAACAAAGGGCGCAGAGCTTGCTATCGTTCTGACCGACGATTCGGGAATTCGGACCCTTAACCGGGATTGGCGCGGCATCGACAAGGCCACCAATGTGCTGTCATTCCCAGCGAAAAGCGCCCCCGATCACCTCGGCGACGTCGTTCTTGCCTTCGAGACCATCGCGCAGGAGGCGCGCTGCGAGGGTAAGCCATTCGCCCATCATCTTGCCCATCTTGCCGTGCATGGATTTCTGCACCTGGTCGGCTACGATCACGAGCGCAGCAAAGACGCAGATGCGATGGAACGGACCGAGCGTGAAATTCTCCACGACCTCGCCATTCCCGACCCCTATCGGACGGCCGCCCCGAAACCGCGGGCGGCGCCGCACACGCCCCAACAAGCCAACCGCGCGCGGCGGCGACGGTCCTGAAACCCGACGGCTCGTCTTTCAACTTCACGGCTGACGCCAACGCTTCCATGGCTCAATCTTCGCAACCGACCGTGCCGACCGAGAACGAACACCGCGCGATTGCGCCGGTGTCGCCGGACCCGGGCGTCCATCCGGAAGGTTGGCTCACGCGCACCATGCGCGCGCTGTTCGGCTGGCGGGCGCCGTCGACGCGCGCAAATCTCGAACAAGTACTCACCGCCGAACAGCCGCAGTCGGGCTTCTCGCCCGAAGAAGCGGTCATGCTGAAGAACATCCTCGGGCTGCGGGAAACGCGAATCGAACGCATCATGGTACCGCGCGCCGACATCGTCGCCGTGCAACAGGACATCGGGCTTGGCGATCTGGTCAAGGTCTTCCAGGTCGCCGCGCACTCGCGGCTGGTGGTCTACAACGACACGCTCGACGATCCGACCGGCATGGTCCACATCCGCGATCTGATCGCTTTCATGGCGGCGCGCGCGGCGCCGGCGGAGCCGGCCGAGGGCGAACCGACGCCGGGAGCCGATCTGGATTTTGCCAAGATCGATCTGTCGTTGCCGTTAAGCGCGACCAAGATCGTCCGCGAGATGCTGTATGCGCCGCCGTCGATGCGGGTGCTTGATTTGCTGGCAAAAATGCAAGCGACACGCATCCACCTTGCTCTCGTCATCGACGAATACGGCGGCAGCGACGGGCTGATCTCGATTGAGGATTTGGTCGAGCTCATCGTCGGCGATATCGCCGACGAGCACGACGAAGACGAAGTCTCCGGGGTGACGCGACAAAGCGACGGCTCGTTCCTGGCCACCGGCCGCGCCAGCCTCGAAGACGTTCGTGCGGCGATTGGCGAACAATTCGACGTCGGCGAAGTCGCGCAGGAGGTCGACACGCTTGGCGGTTATCTCGTCACCAAAGCCGGCCATGTCCCGGTTCGCGGCGAGTTGGTGCCGGGCCCGGAGCCGTTCGAGGCCGAGGTTCTCGACGCCGATCCGCGCCGGGTCAAGCGCGTGCGGATCTATCTGCGCAAGGACCGCCGGCCGGCGGCGGCCGCACGGGACACGCCCGCTGCACGAGCGTTGCCGAACCGGCCACCGACGCCGCGCGAGGACGCCAATCGGCCGCCAAACCCGAACGCGCCGCGGACGTCGTGAAGCGGCTGATCCATTCCATTGTGCTGTCCTGGGGTTGGCGGCGCCGCGGCATCGCGTTCGCTGCCGGCGCGTTTTCGGCCCTGGCAATGGCGCCATTCAATGCCTGGCCGATCTTGTTTCTGACCTTCCCGACGCTTGTCTGGCTGATCGACGGCGCCGGGGTCGGCCGCTGGGGCGGCGTCGCCGCTGCGGCGATGACCGGCTGGTGGTTCGGTTTCGGCTATTTCCTCGCCGGTCTTTATTGGATCGGCTACGCGTTTCTCGTCGATGCGCCGACCTTTGGTTGGCTGCTGCCGATCGCGGTCATCGGCTTGCCGGCGGTGTTGGCGATCTATACCGCGGTCGGCGCCGCGGCGGCGCGCCTGCTGTGGACGCGCGGCGCGTTTCGTATCCTCGCTTTGGGCGTGGCGCTGACGGCTTCGGAATGGCTGCGCGGGCATCTCTTCACCGGCTTTCCGTGGAATGCCTTCGGCTTTGCGCTGACCTCGCCGTTGGCTCTGGCGCAAGCCGCTTCGGTATTCGGGATTTGGGGACTGACCTTCATCGCCATCGTCGTCTGCGCCAGCCCGGCCACGCTGGGTGACGAGCCGTCTGACACCCCGCGGCCATGGCTGCCGCTGACGCTCGGCTTGGCCTGCCTCGTTGTGCTCGGCGGCTTCGGCGCCTGGCGACTGGAGCGGACGCCGACGCGGCTGGTCGGCGGCACGCATTTGCGCATCATGCAGCCGAATTTGCAGCAGGACGCCCGCTTCAACTACTCGGCGAAGCAGGCAGTGATGGACCGGTACGTCGCGCTCTCCAGCCGCAGTACCGACCAGCAAGCCCACGGCATGGGCGATACGACGCAATTGATCTGGCCGGAATCGTCTTTTCCGTTTTTCCTCACGCGCGAAGCGGATGCGCTGGCGCAGATCGCGCATTTGCTGCCGTCAAATGCCGTGCTGATCACCGGCGCGGTCCGCCTTGCCGATCCGGACAATCCGGCGCAATCCGGCGTCTATAATTCAATCTATGTGATCGATCACACCGGTTCGATCGCCGCGGTCTACGACAAAGTTCATTTGGTGCCGTTCGGCGAATATTTGCCGCTGGCAAATCTGCTCGGGCGAATTGGCCTGCAGGACATAACCGAGGAGCGGGGCGGATTTCTTGCCGGCGATCGCCACCGGCTCATCGCCGTGCCGGGCGCGCCGCCTGCGCTCCCGCTCATCTGCTATGAGGCCATTTTTCCCGGCGAGGTGATGCCGCCGGGCGGACGGCCGGGCTGGATCGTCAACGTCACTAATGATGGCTGGTTCGGCATTTCCACAGGTCCATACCAGCACTTCCAGCAAGCGCGGGTGACCGCTATCGAGCTTGGCTTACCGCTGGCGCGAGCCGCCAACACCGGTATTTCGGCGGTCGTCGATCCGGTGGGCCGGGTGATCGACTCGCTGCCGCTCGGCACCGAAGGCGTGCTGGATGCGCCGCTGCCGCGAGCGATCGGCGCGCCGATATACGCTAGATTCGGTGACGCGCTAGCCTACATTATGATTGCGATCGCGTTCGTCGCGGTCATGCGCCGCCGGAGAGCTGGAACCAAGACGTAAGAGCGAGCCCCGACGGGAAGCCCTCGCGGTCGAACAAACATCGTTAATGGTTGTGGAGTTCGCGCAAAAATAGTCCTCTCGCGACCGGAGGGTGTTTATCATGCTTAACGCGCAACTGAAACGCGAGGCCGGCCGGTAGGACGAAGCCATTTATCTGACCAGCTATGCGTTTTGTTTCGCGAACGATGAGAATGCAACTGTTACAGACAAATTCGTGCGTGACGATGCTTGCAAAAGGTGGTTTCAAGTGTGACAGTTTTGCTATTCTCGCAGCGACAAATACTTGGGAGTTGAGATGGCTATGTTGGCAAAGAAGGCGCCCAACCCGACCGACAAACATGTCGGCGCGCGTGTGCGCATGCGCCGGATGATGCTTGGCATGAGCCAGGAGAAGCTTGGTGACGCGCTCGGTCTTACGTTTCAGCAAGTGCAAAAATACGAGAAGGGGACCAATCGGATTGGAGCGAGCCGGCTGCAACAGATTGCGCATATCCTTCAGGTGTCGGTTTCTTTCTTCTTCGAAGGCGCCCCGAGCGCAGTGACGTCCGGCCGACACGAGGGCATGGGTGAAGCACCCTCGCCGGCTTACGTATCCGATTTTCTTGCCACCTCCGACGGCTTGGCCCTGACCAAGGCGTTTATGCGCATCGAGGATTCCAAGCTGCGGCGACGAATCGTCGACCTCGTCGAGCAGATCGCGGGGCGCGACAAGCGCTGACGCACCGCCGCGATCGTCTTGCGACGTCAGTAGTTTCCGGCGACGACCCGCAGGCGGCCGCCCACCTTTGGCCCACATCTTGACCGCGCAGGGGTACACTGCAACAACCACTTGGCTCCGCGCGGTTGCGGCCGCGCGAAGCCAAATCGAAGAGCGGGCTTGAGGCCGACTAAGAGGGGAGTTTTTTGCTGTGCGACGCGCCAATTATCTGTTCACCAGCGAGTCCGTGTCGGAAGGCCATCCCGACAAAGTCTGCGACCAGATTTCCGATGCGGTGCTCGATGCCTTCATCGAGAACGATATCAAGCTGGGGATCGCCGACGAAAGCGCGGTCAATACGCGGCTCGGCTGCGAGACGCTATGCACCACCAACAAAATCGTCATCGCCGGCGAGGGTCGCGGACAGGCGCCGTTGTTTCACAAGCACGGCGAAAAAGCGGTCGTCAATCGCGAGATGATCACGGAAATCGCGCGCGGGGTGGTCAAGGATATCGGCTATGATCAGGACGGTTTTTCCTATTCCGGCGCCGACGTCGAGGTGCTGCTGCACGGCCAGTCGCCCGATATCGCCATGGGCGTCAACGCCAAGAAGACGAAGAGCGGCGAGCAGGAAGGCGCCGGCGACCAGGGCATGATGTTCGGCTTTGCCTGCACCGAGAGCGAAGTCTACGAGAAGGGCTCGTTCATGCCGGCCCCGATCTATTTCGCCCATAAGATTCTCAAGGTGCTATCCGACAAGCGACGCAGCAAGCAGCTGTTCGATCTGCAGCCCGACGCCAAAAGTCAGGTGACGGTGCAATATGTCGACGGCGAACCGGTCGGCTGCACCAAAGTGGTGGTCTCGACCCAGCACAATGCACAGACCCGTAACGGCAAGAAATATTCCCCGGGCATGGTCCGCGAAATGATTGCCGACGCCGTCGAATCGGCGCTGCCCAAAGGCTGGATGCCGAAAAGGCCCAGCGATTTTCTGGTCAATCCCACCGGAAATTTCGTCGTCGGCGGCCCCGATGGCGATTGCGGTCTGACCGGGCGAAAGATCATCGTCGACACTTATGGCGGCTACGCGCCGCATGGCGGCGGTGCGTTCTCCGGCAAGGATCCGACGAAAGTCGATCGTTCGGCCGCCTATGCCGCGCGCTATCTCGCCAAGAACGTCGTCGCGGCAGGTCTCGCCGAGCAATGCACCATCCAGGTCGCTTACGCGATCGGCGTCGCCGATCCGATGTCGCTCTATGTCGACACCCACGGCACCGGCAAAGAGGACGAGAAGAAACTCGCCAAGGCGCTGCAGGAGATATTCCCGCTGCGTCCGACCCATATTCGGCGCACGCTCAAGCTCAACCGGCCGATCTATAAGCGAACCGCGGCCTACGGGCATTTCGGCCGCGCTCCGGACAAAGACGGCGGCTTCTCCTGGGAGCGGACCGACCTTGCCGACGCGCTCAAGCGCGCGTTCCGCTAAAGCTCCGCGCTTGGCGGCGCCGTCAATCGGCGCCGCTTCACCGTCGTGCCGGTCATCCGCATCTTCGCTATACTGATGAGCAGAAGACGTGGACGGCCGCGACCGAGGCGGCCCAAGGGCTGATGATTCCGGACCTCAATCCGCCGCGCGCGTTTTTCGGCCGTCGCAAGGGCCATAAGCTGCGTCCACATCAAGCGCGTTTGCTTGAGACCGCCCTGCCGCGGCTTGCGCTCGATCTGTCCGGTCCCGCGCCGGCAAGCCTTGGCAGTTTGTTTCCCGTCGCCGTCGATGCAATCGATCTGGAAATCGGCTTCGGCGGCGGCGAATTTTTGATCGAACAAGCACAGCGGCTGCCGCACACCGGCTTTATCGGCGTCGAGCCTTTCGTCAATGGCATGGCCAAAGCGCTTGCCGGCATCGAGAAGCACGGGCTGCCCAATATTCGGCTGCATTTCGACGATGCCGCTCCGCTGCTGGCGTGGCTGCCTAATGCGTCATTGGCCCGGATCGACCTCATTCACCCCGACCCGTGGCCCAAGCGCCGCCATTGGAAGCGCCGGTTCGTGCAAGATGCCGCGATTGCGCAGCTCGGCCGCATCCTGCGGCGGGGCGGCGAATTCCGCTTCGTGACCGATATCGCGGACTATGCGAGCTGGACCTTGCAGCGGTTCATCAGATCGGAACTTTTTGAATGGACGGCCGAATGCGCCGACGATTGGCGCAAGCCGTGGTCCGACTTCGGCGGAACGCGCTACCATGCCAAAGCGGCCCGCGAAGATCGCGCGTCTTGTTTCCTGGTCGTTTCGCAGAATTCTGACGGGCTGCCAGCGCGCTTGGCGCTTTTGTGATTGTGCCGCACTTGCCAGAATCGGACCACCCGTTGGGCCGTCGATGGCGAAAGGCGGTCGTAATTGGTAAAAGCGGCATCGATGCCGAGCGTCGACGGCGGCTTGCCGTCCGGTTGCACGGTGATGACCGCTCTCACCGTCGGCCAGCTCATGCCGGCGGCCTTGCACAGGATCAGCACCGGGTCGGGCCGTTCGCCCGCCATCAGCCGGTCGGCGATCGCGACGGGCACCTTGGAAAGCGCCGCCAGCGCAACGACCGTCTCTTCGTATTTGCTATCGGCGGCGAACGCCGCCAATGCCGCCTCGTCCATGGTCCCGGCTCGATGCAGGCGTAACACCACGCGCTGCGCCTCGCGGTAATCGCGCGGGCCGATGCGGGCGCTCACGTCATTGGCGACTTTCTCCAGGATGCGGCGGATTTCCACCTTCAATTCCGGCGTGGCCGAGGCCAGCAGGCGGCGATGCACGATTGCGGTGGCGCGCGTCAGCAGCTCATGGAACAAATGCGGGGGAATGTCCGGCCGCAGCCCGACTTTCTCGGCCAGCGTGCCGTCGCTTTCGGCCCGCTTGAGCAGGCGGAAAAAGCCGGTCTCGGAAAGCCGCGCGCCGTGGTTTTCGGCGACGCTGCGCGCCACCTCGCCGATCCCCGCGCCGCACCAGAATGTCGGTGACGGCTTCGCCGAGCTCTCGCCGCGTCGAGATCGCCTGCAAATGCGCCTGGCCTTTGGTCGTGGCGAGATCGACGAGATCGGCTTCGTTCAAGCGCGGCGCCAGCGTCAGCACCGGGCCCGCCACGGCAATATCCTCGTCATTGGCGAGAATTCGCAAGATATTGTGCGGCGCATTGCCGACGGGGGCGAGACATCGGGCTAATTCGGCGCGCGCCTGGTTTTCGATTTCATCGATCAGCAGCGCGAAGACGTCGTCGAACAAAGCGACCTGAGCGTCGCTATAGCGGGGCGCGGTATCCACGAACAGCGCCGTAATGCGGCGCAAGGCCTCGGCACGCTTATGCCGCGGGCCGCGCCGAACGGCATCTTCGAGTTCGGAAATCAGCGAGGGTGCGGCACCCATCAGGCACCAGGAGCGTAAGGTCAGGGGTTTTGTCGCCCGCGTCCTCGCTTGAGTACAACCGACTGATTACCGATCCCTGAACCGCCCTTGCAACCGCAAGAAAACCCGCTATATTCGCCGCATCCGTCATGGATACCTCATAACGGTCGGTTGATCCGAACGGTTTTGAGAGTGGGTTCCCCCGGGACCCGCTCTTTTTTATTACCTGAGGCCAGACGGTGCAGTCCAAAGTTTACGGAGCCGAGTGGCCGAACAGCATGGACGACAGGCCGGCGAGTGTTGCAGGGACGAGCTTTACCGACGAACCTCGGCTCATCACCGAGCCGGGGCGAAGCGCGCGCGTCGCCGCGCTGGCCGAACCGGTGCTGAGCTCGCTCGGTTATCGGCTGGTGCGCGTGCGCATTTCCGCTTTTGCCGGCTGCACCGTCCAAATCATGGCCGAACGTCCCGACGGCACGATGACGATCGAGGATTGCGAAGCGGCGTCACGCGCGCTGTCGCCGGTGCTCGATGTCGCCGATCCGATCGAAGGCGCCTACCGGCTGGAGATTTCTTCGCCGGGCATCGACCGGCCGCTGGTGCGGCGTTCCGATTTCGACCGCTATGCCGGCCATGTCGCGCAAGTGGAGATGAATGTGCCGATCGACGGGCGTCGGCGTTTCCGCGGCGAACTCGTCGGCGCGGAAGGCGAATGCGCCCGCATCCGCCGCACCGATGCCACCGCAGCCGAAAATGCCGAAATCTTGCTGCCGATCGACGACATGACCGAAGCCAAGCTCATGCTCACCGACGCGCTCGTTGCCGAGTCACTGCGCAAGAGCAAGCAGAATCAACGCAAGGGAGACTGACCGATGGCGACCGTAAGCGCCAACCGACTTGAACTTCTACAGATCGCCGATGCAGTCGCCCGTGAAAAGGCGATCGATCGCAAGATCGTGCTCGGCGCCATGGAAGACGCGATCGCCAAGGCCGCCCGCTCCCGCTACGGCAGCGAGACCGAGGTTCGCGCCGAGATCGATCCGAAGAGCGGCGAACTGCACCTCTCGCGCCACATGCTGGTGGTCGACACCGTCGAAAACCCGGCGACCCAGATCAGCCTCGACGAGGCGCGCCGGCGCCATCCCGCCGCGCAGATTGGCGACACCATCGCCGATCCGCTGCCGCCGCTCGAATATGGCCGCATCGCAGCGCAATCGGCCAAGCAGGTGATCGTGCAGAAGGTGCGGGAGGCCGAGCGCGACCGGCAATACGATGAATACAAGGATCGCATCGGCGACATCGTCAACGGCATCGTCAAGCGCGTCGAATACGGCAACGTGGTCGTCGATCTCGGCCGCGGCGAAGCCATCGTGCGCCGCGACGAAATGCTGCCGCGCGAAGTCTTTCGCAACGGCGATCGCATTCGCGCCTATATCTACGACGTGCGGCGCGAGCAGCGCGGGCCGCAGATTTTTCTGTCCCGCACCCACCCGCAGTTCATGGCAAAGCTGTTCGCGCAGGAAGTTCCGGAAATCTACGACGGCATCGTCGAGGTCAAGGCGGTGGCGCGGGATCCCGGATCGCGCGCCAAAATCGCCGTCATATCGCGCGATTCTTCGGTCGATCCGGTCGGCGCCTGCGTCGGCATGCGCGGCTCGCGCGTGCAGGCCGTGGTCAATGAGCTGCAGGGCGAGAAAATCGACATCATCCCGTGGTCGCACGACATCGCCACCTTCGTGGTCAACGCGCTCGCTCCGGCGGAAGTCGCCAAGGTCGTGCTCGACGAAGAGCGCGAACGCATCGAAGTCGTCGTGCCCGACCAGCAGCTTTCGCTTGCCATCGGCCGGCGCGGCCAGAACGTCCGCCTCGCTTCGCAGCTGACCGGCTGGGACATCGACATTCTGACCGAGCAGGAAGAATCCGAGCGGCGCCAGGCGGAATTCGAAAACCGCACGCGGATGTTCATCGACACGCTCAATGTCGACGAGGTGATCGGCCAGTTGCTGGCGTCGGAAGGCTTCAACTCGGTCGAAGAGTTGGCGATGGTCGACCCCAAGGAAATCGCCAGCATCGAGGGTTTCGACGAGGATACCGCCGCCGAATTGCAGAATCGCGCGCGCGAATATCTCGACAAGATCGAGGCTGAGCTCGACGCCAAGCGCAAGGAGCTCGGCGTCGAGGATGCGGTCAAGGACGTCGAAGGCGTCACCACGGCAATGCTGGTGCGTTTCGGCGAGAACGGCATCAAGACCGTCGAGGATCTTGCCGGCTGCGCCACCGACGACCTGGTCGGCTGGACCGAACGCAAGGACGGCGAAGCCGTCCGTCAGGCGGGTATTCTCGACGGCTTCGAGCTGTCGCGCGAAGAGGCCGAGGCTCTGATCATGAACGCGCGCCTCAAGGCGGGCTGGATCACCGAGGCGGATCTCGCGCCGGCGGCTCCCGCCGCCGAAGAGCCGGCCGCCGCCCGCGCAACCGTAAAGGGAGCCGATATCGGCATGACCGCCGCGACAAGTGCGATCGAACTCGACGACGGCCCGCGAGCGCGCAGCCCCGAGCGGCTGTGCGTGGCGACGCGCGCGGTTCGGCCGGTCGCCGATTTGATCCGCTTCGTCGTCGGACCCGACGGCAAGGCCGTTCCCGACCTCAAAAGCAAGCTGCCCGGTCGCGGCGTTTGGGTGACGGCGACGCAGGAGGCGCTTGGCGAGGCCATCAAACGCAAAGCCTTCCCGCGCGGCTTCAAGCGGGACGTTCGTGTTCCGCCCGACCTTATCGGCCGTACCGAAAGCCTGCTCGAACGTTCGGCGCTCGATGCGCTGGCAATCGCCGGCAAAGCCGGCTTGGTGGCCGCCGGATTTACCAAAGTGGAGAAAGCTTTGGCGAAAGATAATGTCGTCGCCGTTCTGCATGCCGCCGAGGCGGCGGCCGATGGCAGCCGAAAACTCGATGCCGCGCTCCGTCGAGGCCCCTCGGCGGCCTCGGCGGCCGTGATCCGCTGCCTGACCCTGGCCCAATTGGATTTGGCACTGGGACACCCAAATGTGGTACATGCAGCCCTGCTTGCCGGGCCATCGAGCGAAACGTTTTTGACCCGTTTGGGGCGCTTGGAGCGTTTCCGGAGCGGTAATGTGAGCTCAGAGCCCGGCATGGCCGTAGCGAATTGATTGAAGCCGATCGTGTAATAGCGGCGTGTATGGAACTGGATACGGATGACTGAGACGACCAAAAAAGCGGCAGTGAGAAACTGAGCGTAGCCCCGAGCAAGACGCTGACGCTCAAGCGCGGCGGCGTGGAGCAGGGCGTGGTACGCCAGAGCTTCAGCCACGGCCGCAGCAAAGCGGTCGTCGTCGAAAAGGTAAAACGTCGCGTCGCCGGGCCGGGCGAGGCCCGGATAGAACCCGCAGCCGCGCCCGATCGCGCCGCGCCGCGCGGACCGGTCAAAGCGCCGGCGGCCGCGGCGGCGCCGGCAGCGGCGGCGGCGCCGTCCACCGCACCCGCGGCGCCGCTGAAATCCTCCGGCGTCGTGCTGCGCACTCTCACCGACGATGAGCGCAACGCCCGCGCCCACGCGCTGGCCGACGCACGGCTGCGCGAGACCGAAGAGCGCTCGCGCGCCGAGGAAGAGGCACGCGCTCGTCGGTCGCGGGAAGAAACCGAGCGGGCCGACCGCGCCGCTGCGGAAGCACGCAAACGCGAAGAGGAAGATCGCCGCAAGCACGACGAAGAGACCCGGCGCAAGGCCGACGAGGTTGCCAAGAAGCGTTTCGGTGCGGAAACGACGGCGGCGGCGCCGAAGCCGGGCTTGCAGCGGCTTGCGCTCGAGGCCGAGGAAGAGGAAGCGCCGCGCGCCGGGCGCCGTGGCGCTCCGGCACGTCCCGCGCCCGCCCCCAAGCCGACCCGGGTCGGCGCCGAAAAACGCCGCGGCCGTCTCACCGTCGTCACCGCGCTTTCCGCCGACGAAGTGCGTGAGCGTTCGGTCGCCTCGTTCCGCCGTCGCGTCCAGCGCATGACCGGGCACCGCGACGAGCCCAAAGAAAAAATCGCCCGCGAAGTGATCGTTCCGGAGACGATCACGATTCAGGAACTGGCCAACCGCATGGCCGAGCGGGCCGTCGACGTCATCCGTATTCTGATGCAGCAGGGCCACATGGCGAAGATCACCGACACGATCGACGCCGATACCGCCCAACTCATCGCCGAAGAGCTTGGCCACACCGTGCGGCGCGTTGCCGAGTCCGACGTCGAAGAAGGCATGTTCGACACCGCCGATCCGCCGGAAAGCCTGCAGCCGCGCGCGCCGGTCGTCACCATCATGGGCCATGTCGACCACGGCAAGACGTCGCTGCTCGACGCCATTCGCTCGACCGAGGTCGCCGCGGGCGAAGCCGGCGGCATCACCCAGCATATCGGCGCCTATCAGGTCACTTCGCCCTCGGGCGGCCGCATTACTTTCATCGACACGCCCGGCCACGCGGCGTTCACCGCCATGCGCGCCCGCGGCGCCAAGATCACCGATATCGTCATTTTGGTGGTTGCCGCCGATGACGGCGTCATGCCGCAGACGGTCGAAGCGATTCATCACGCCAAGGCGGCGAAGGTGCCGATCATCGTCGCCATCAACAAAATCGACAAACCCGATGCCCGGCCCGAACGCGTGCGCACCGAATTGCTGCAGCACGAAATCCAGGTCGAATCGCTTGGCGGCGACGTACTGGAGCTCGAAGTGTCGGCCAAGCAGAAGACCAATCTCGATAAGCTGCTCGACACCATCGCGCTGCAGTCCGAAGTCCTCGAACTGAGGGCAAATCCGAACCGCCCGGCGGAAGGCACGGTGATCGAAGCGCGTCTCGATCGCGGCCGCGGGCCGGTGGCCACCGTGCTGGTCCAGCGCGGCACGCTAAAGCCCGGCGATATCGTCGTCGCCGGCAGCGAGTGGGGTCGCGTGCGTGCGCTGATGTCGGATACCGGTCACTCCGTGGTGGCGGCGGGGCCGTCGATGCCGGTCGAAGTCTTGGGCTTCAACGGTACGCCCGAAGCCGGCGACCGGCTTGCCGTCGTCGACACCGAAGCGCGCGCCAGAGAGATCACCGACTATCGCGCGCGTCAAAAGCGCGAAAAAATGGCGGCGCGGCAGACCGGCATGCGCGGTTCGCTCGAGCAGATGATGAATCAGCTCAAGACCACGGGCCGCAAGGAATTTCCGCTGCTGATCAAGGCCGACGTGCAAGGCTCGATCGAAGCGATCGTCGGCGCCTTGGACAAAATGGCCACCGAGGAAGTCATGGCGCGGATCATCTACGCCGGCGCCGGCGGTATCACCGAATCCGACATCACGCTGGCGGAAGCCTCCGGCGCGGCGGTGATCGGCTTCAACGTTCGGGCCCATAAGGAAGCGCGCGAGGCCGCCGAGCGGGCCGGCATCGAAATCCGCTATTACGACATCATCTACAATCTCGTCGACGACGTGAAAAAGGCGATGTCGGGACTGCTGGCGCCGACTTTGCGCGAGACCATGCTCGGCAACGCCATCATCCTGGAGGTCTTCAAGGTCTCCAAGGTGGGCAACGTTGCCGGCTGCCGCGTCACCGACGGCACGGTCGAGCGTGGCGCCAATGTGCGGCTCATTCGCGACAACGTGGTCGTCCACCAGGGCAAGCTGTCGCAGCTCAAGCGTTTCAAGGATGACGCCCGCGAAGTCGTCGCCGGCCAGGAATGCGGCATGGCGTTCGAGAATTATCAGGATATGAAAGCCGGCGACGTCATCGAGTGCTACCGGGTGGAGAGCGTACAGCGGACGCTGTGAGTTCGATACTCACGTCCGCGGCTCTCCGAGAGCGTCATGCCCCGCTTGGGCGGGGCATCCAGTAATCACCGAGCGCATCGAGTTACGTGAGCGATGGCGGTTACTGGATCGTCCGCCTCGGTGGACGATGCCAAAGAAGCAAATTTCGAAGATCAAGACATGCCACGTCAGCAACGTCACCACCATCGCGATCAGTCTGCCGGCGGTTCGCAGCGCCAGCTCCGCGTCGGCGAATTGATCCGCCACGAGCTCGCCGACATGCTGACGCGCGGCGACATCCACGACCCGGTGATCCAGGGCCACATGATCACGGTTCCGGAAGTGCGCATGAGCCCCGATCTGCGGCTGGCGACAATCTACATCATGCCGCTCGGCGGCCGCGACGCCAAACCCGTGCTCGAAGCGATCGAGCGCAACAAGCGTTACGTCCGCGGCGAAATCGGCCGGCGCGTGAACCTGAAATTTGCCCCCGAGATTCGATTTCGCCTCGACGAGCGATTCGACGAGGCGGAGCGGATCGAGAAGCTGTTGCGGACGCCCGCGGTCCAGCGCGATCTCAGCGCCGGGAAGGACGAAGAATGAGCGACCAACACGCTCCGGACGCGCCCACGCGAGGCGAGGCGGAGCCGGAACAGGTTCGACTGAAGAAGCCCAAGCGCGACGTTCATGGCTGGGTCGTGCTCGACAAGCCTGTCGGCATGACCTCGACGCATGCGGTTTCGGTTATCAAGCGCCTCTATGCGGCCAAGCGCGCCGGGCATGCCGGCACGCTCGACCCGCTGGCTTCCGGTTGCCTGCCGATCGCGCTCGGCGAGGCGACCAAGACCGTGCCGTTCGTGGTCGACAGCCGCAAAACCTATGCGTTTACCATTCGCTGGGGCGAGGAGCGCGACACCGACGATGGCGAGGGCCGGATCGTGGCGACCAGCGCGCTGCGGCCGGACGCCGCCGCCATACGCGCGCTTTTGCCGCGTTTCATCGGCACTATCGAGCAAATACCGCCCCGCTTTTCGGCCGTCAAAATCGATGGCGAGCGCGCCTATGACCTGGCGCGGGACGGCGAAATCGTCGAATTGGCGCCCCGCGCCGTCACCATCCACCGGCTCGACTTGGTGGACATGCCCGATGGCGACCATGCCGCACTGACGGCGGTGTGCGGAAAAGGCACCTATATTCGCGCGCTGGCCCGGGACCTCGGCCGGGCGCTCGGCGTTCTTGGGCATGTTTCGGCGCTGCGCAGGAGCCAAGTCGGCCCGTTCGAAGAGGCCGACTTGATCCCCCTGGAACAAGTCGAGGCTTTGTGCCATAGAGCGGCCGCCGGCGAGGGACACCTTGCCGATACGCTTCTGCCGATCGAGACCGCGCTGGACGACATCCCGGCGCTGGCCGTGAGCCCGGCAGACGCGGCAAGGCTCACCAGGGGCCAAGCCGCATTATTGCGCGGACGGGACGCCACCATCTTCCGCGGCATGGTCCAGGTCGCTTCTGGCGGCCAGCTTTTGGCCATTGCCGAGGTCGAGCGCGGCGAAATTGTTCCCCGCCGCGTGTTCAATTTAACCGGCATCGCTGGTCGTGCCGCAAGACAAAGAGGTTAATGACGATGTCGATAACGACCGCGCGTAAAGCGGAAGTGATCAAGACCTTCGCCGCCAAATCCGGTGACACAGGGTCGCCTGAAGTCCAGGTCGCGCTCCTTTCGGAGCGGATCAACAACTTGACCGACCACTTCAAGACGCATGCCAAAGATAATCATTCGCGGCGCGGCTTGCTGAAGATGGTGTCGCAACGGCGCCAGATTCTCGACTACCTGCGGCGTACCGACGATCGGCGTTACAAAGAGTTGATCGAGCGGCTGGGTATTCGCCGCTGATAAATCCGCGCGGGGAAGATCCCGCGCGTTTGTGGGCGGCGCGCATGAGGCGCCCGCCTTTCCCCGGCAGCACAGCTGCCGACCCGTGGAATGGGCCGTTGCCCGTCCATATTTGAAGAAGGTCCGAAGGCCATGGCAGGATCGCCGGACGCTGAAGCGGCATTGCAGTCTTGCTGCGCCGACAGCGTCTCGCCGTCTTGCTTATGGCTTTCGCACTTTCGCGAAAACCATGAAAGACAATCGCAATGTTCAATATTCAACGTGTGCAACTTGACTGGGGTGGCCGTACCCTAACCCTGGAAACCGGCAGATTAGCGCGTCAGGCCGACGGAGCCGTGCTCGCCACTTATGGCGAGACCAGCGTGCTCGCCGCGGTGGTCGCCGCCAAGCAACCGAAGGAAGGCATCGACTTCCTTCCGCTGACCGTCAATTACACCGAAAAATACTACGCGGCAGGACGCATTCCCGGCGGCTACTTCAAGCGTGAGCGCGGCCCGACCGAAAAGGACACGCTGACCTCGCGCCTGATCGACCGCCCGATCCGTCCGCTGTTTGCCGAAGGCTGGCGCTGCGACACCCAAGTCACCGTGACCGTGCTGTCGCACGACCAGGAGAACGATCCCGATATCGTCGCCATGGTGGCGGCGTCGGCCGCGCTGACGCTCTCCGGCGCGCCGTTCATGGGCCCGATCGGCGGCGCCCGCGTCGGCTTCATCAAAGACGAATACGTGCTCAATCCGACGCTCGACGAGATGAAGGAGAGCCATCTCGATCTCGTCGTCGCCGGCACCCAGGACGCCGTGATGATGGTCGAATCGGAAGCCAAGGAGCTGTCCGAGGAAATCATGCTCGGCGCCGTGATGTTCGGCCACCGCCATTTCCAGCCGGTGATCCAGGCGATCATCCAGCTCGCCGAGAAGGCGGCGAAAGAGCCGCGCGACCTCGCCGTTGCCGACAACAAGGCGCTGGAAAAGGAAATCCTCGGCCTCGCCGAGAAGGATCTGCGCACCGCTTACGCGATCGTTCCGAAGCAGGAGCGTCAGAACGCCGTCGCCGCGGTCAAGGAAAAGGTGATGGCGCATTTCTTCCCGGAGGGCGCCGAACCGAAATACGACAAGCTCGCGGTCGCCGGCGTGTTCAAGGAACTCGAAGCCAAGATCGTGCGCTGGAACATCCTCGACACCGGCAAGCGCATCGACGGCCGCGACGTCAAGACGGTGCGTCCGATCGCGGCGGAAGTCGGCCTCCTGCCGCGCACCCACGGCTCGGCGCTGTTCACCCGCGGCGAGACGCAGGCCTTGGTGGTCGCCACGCTCGGCACCGCCGAGGACGAGCAGTTCATCGACGCGCTGCAAGGCACGTACAAGGAGACGTTCCTGCTGCACTATAACTTCCCGCCCTATTCGGTGGGCGAGACCGGCCGCATGGGCGCGCCGGGCCGGCGCGAGATCGGCCACGGCAAGCTCGCCTGGCGCGCGATCCATCCGATGCTGCCCTCGAAGGAGGAATTCCCCTACACGATCCGCCTGGTCTCCGAAATCACGGAATCCAACGGCTCGTCGTCGATGGCGACGGTGTGCGGCTCGTCGCTGGCGCTGATGGACGCCGGCGTGCCGCTCAAGCGGCCGACCGCCGGCATCGCCATGGGTCTTATTCTCGAAGACCAACGCTTTGCCGTGCTGTCCGACATCCTCGGCGACGAAGACCATCTCGGCGACATGGATTTCAAGGTCGCCGGCACCGAAGGCGGCGTGACCTCGCTGCAAATGGACATCAAGATCGCCGGCATTACCGAGGAGATCATGAAGGTCGCCTTGGCCCAGGCCAAGGACGGCCGCCTGCATATCCTCGGCGAGATGGCCAAGGCCATCAACACGGCGCGCGCCGAGCTCGGCGAATACGCGCCGCGCATCGAGTCCTTCAAGATACCGGTCGACAAGATCCGCGAAGTGATCGGCTCGGGCGGCAAGGTGATCCGCGAAATCGTCGAGAAGACCGGCGCCAAGATCAACATCGAGGACGACGGGTCGGTGAAGGTCGCATCCGCCGACGGCGAATCGATCAAAGCCGCGATCAATTGGATCAAGTCGATCGCCTCCGAACCGGAGATCGGTCACATCTACGAAGGCACCGTGGTCAAGGTCATGGACTTCGGCGCTTTCGTGAATTTCTTCGGCGCCAAGGACGGCCTCGTCCATATCAGCCAACTGGCGCCGCGCCGGGTGCAGAAGACCTCCGACGTCGTCAAGGAAGGCGATAAGGTCAAGGTCAAACTGCTCGGCTTCGACGAGCGCGGCAAGGTGCGGCTGTCGATGAAAGTCGTCGATCAGGAGACCGGCGAGGATCTCGAAGCCAAGCAAAAAGCCGAAGGCGGCGAGCCGCCGCGGGAAGCGGCGGCCGGCGAGTAGCCCGGGCCATATCGGGACGGAAAAGGTGGCCCAAAAAGGCCACCTTTTTTATTGGCGCTGCAACGTCATCTCACTGTAGCGATCGCGGTGCGGCAGCATGCCGTCCGATCAGTCCGCACTCACTCCATGGCGGGCAGGTGCGCCGGCTGCGGCTGCGAGGAGCTGCGGAACACCATCAGTAATGGCAGCACGGCCAGCGTCGCGATCATCAAAAACTTGTAATCGTCGATATAGGCGATGATCTGCGCCTGTTCGGTGATGACGGCATCGAGCGCGGTGCGGCCGGCGGCCGTCAGCGGATCCCAGAAATGCGCCACCGCCGGATTGTCGAAGCCGGGGTTCACCGCCGTCACATGCGCGGCGATGCTGGCGTGGTTGATTTGCGTATTGCGCGTGAGCAGCGCGTTGACCACCGAAATGCCGACGCTCGAGCCGACATTGCGGAACAGGCTGTAGAGGCCGGCGCCTTCGGTGCGCAATTGCGCCGGCAACGTCGACAAGGTCGCCGCGCTCAGCGGCACGAACAGAAAGCCAAGGCCGAAACCCTGCACCATCGTGACCACGACAATCCTTTCCTGCGAAATATCGGGCGTCCAGCCGGTCATTTGGTAGAACGACCATGCGGTGAGCCCCAGTCCGAACGCGAGCAGAGTGCGGGTGTCGACGCGGCCGACCATGCGTCCGACGATCAGCATGGACGCCATCGTGCCGACGCCGCGCGGTCCCATGATAAGGCCCGAAGTGACGACCGGATAATTCATCAATTCCTGCAAATAAGGCGGCTGCAGCGCCATCGACGCGTAATAGGTCAGGCCGATGATGACGACAAACAGCATGCCGGCGGTAAAATTGCGGTCGCGAAACATCGACGGTTTGACGAACGGATTTTGCGCCGTGAAAATGTGCACGAAGAACAGATAAAATGCGGACGCCGCGACAATCGCCTCGATGATGATTTCGCCGGATGAGAACCAATCCTTGATCTCGCCGCGGTCGAGCATGATCTGCAGTGCGCCGAGCGCCAGGCTCAAGGTGCCGAAACCGAACCAGTCGAGCTTTTCGGCCGGCTTGCGGCGAGGTATCCGGCAGGAACGCGCTCATGCCGATCAAGCCGAGAATGCCGATCGGCAGGTTGATGTAGAACACGTAGCGCCAACTGTAATTCTCGGTCAGCCAGCCGCCGAGCACCGGGCCCAGCACCGGACCGATCATGACGCCGATGCCGAACAGCGCCATGGCGAAGCCCTGGCGTTCCTTCGGATAGATGGTGAAAAGCACCGATTGCGACAGCGGCACCAAAGCGGCGCCGAAGGCGCCTTGCAGGACGCGGAACAGCACGATCTGCATCAGCGACTGCGCCATGCCGCACAGCATCGACGCCAGCGTAAAGCCGGCGACCGAGACCAGGAACAGCCGCTTGAGGCCGAAGCGGCTGGCGAGAAAGCCGGTCGGCGGCGTCATGATCGCCGCGGCGACGATGTAGGACGTCAACACCCAATCGATCTGGTCTTGGCTGGCGGACACGCTGCCTTGCATATAGGGCAGCGCGACATTGGCGATGGTGGTGTCCAGCGCCTGCATCAGCGTGGCCATGATCACGCAGAGCGTGATCATGCCGCGATTGGGGACATCCGTTGTTTGGCCCGCCACGGCAGTCACCAGAAATGCGGGAAGCCGCGCGCGTGACCGGTGTCGACGTTGACGATGGCGCTCATGCCGGCGCGCAGCGGCGGCTTGGTCTTGTCGCCGCCGTCGACGCGAATGCGCATCGGCACGCGCTGCACGACCTTGACCCAATTGCCGCTGGTGTTTTGCGCCGGCAGCAACGAGAACTCCTGCGCGGCCACCGGACTGATGCTCTGGACGACGCCGTGCCAGGTCACGCCGGGATAGGAGTTGATGGTGATCGTGGCCGGCTGTCCGGCGCGGACATAGGTCAGCTCGGTTTCTTTGGGATTGGCCGCGATCCAGGCGTGATCGGTATCGACCAGATAGAATGCCGTGGTCGAGGCAGCGAGATATTTGCCCGGCGCAATGGCGGGGACGTTGGTCACGAGACCCGAAAACGGCGCGGTGACGACGGCGTGATCGAGCTGGCGCTGGGCCTCCTCGACCTTGGCTTGCGCCTCGCGATATTGCGGATCCTGCTCGACCGGGATGTCGGCGTTGCCGTCGAGCTTGGCGAGCTGCACCTGCGCTTGCTGACGCAGCGATTCGAGCTTGCTCTTGTCGACGTCGAGCGTGGATTTCGTCTGATCGTAGACCGCCTGCGAGACCGTAGCGCTGTGCAGCAGCATGGCGTCGCGGGCGAAATTGGTTTCATCCAACACGACCTGCGCCTGCTCCGCGGCAACGTCGCTCAACATGCGCTTATAGTCTTGCTTCATCGCATTGATCGTGAGCGCGGTCTGCGCCAGATTGGCCTTGGCATTGTCGAGCGCGATCTGGAACTGCCGCGGATCGAGCCGATAGAGCAACTGGCCGGTTTTGACATATTCGTTGTCGGACACGTCGACGTCTTGCACGATGCCGGAGACGTCGGTCGATATTCCGACCTTCTCCGCATCGACGTAAGCGTCGTCGGTCGACATCACTTTGCCGCCGGTGACGTACCAATAGCCGCCGACGAGCAGAACGATCGGCAATGCAGCGAAAAGGCCGAAGCGCAGGCGGCGGCGGTCGGGCCGCCGCACTTTCTTGTCGCGGGAATTTTCGCGGGGTGGCGGCGATGGCGCGGCGGGCGGCGCGACTTGCGGCGCCTCGCGCACGCCCGGTGCTTCGTCGCGGTCCGGGGGGACCGATCGCAGCGTCCGCTCAGCCATAGCGCTGGTCTCCGGCGGCGCCGGCGGCGGCTTTGTGCTGGATCGCGTGGCGCAGATTTTCCTTGGCGACCGCGAGCTGCGCGACCATGCGTTCGACGCTTTCGCGGTCGATTCCGGCCAGCGCCGTCCCCATCAGCTCGTCACCCAGCTCGCCCAGCCGTTCGAGCATGGGACGTGCCGCGGCCGTCAGATAAAGCCGCTTGGCGCGGCGGTCGTTGGGATCGGCACGGCGCTCGATCAGTCCGCTCTCGCACAGCCGGTCGAGAAGCCGGGTCAGCGAGATGGGCTGCAAGTCGAGCATTTCCGCCAGTTCGGATTGCTTGAGCCCCTCGAACCGGTCGAGCCGGACCAGCACGACCCATTGGGCGCGGGTGATGCCGAACTGGCTCGCCTTTTGGTCGGCATAGGTTCGCAGCATCCGGGCTACGTCGTTGAGTGAAAAGGCGAATTCTCTATTGAGCGACCTTGGGAGCATGGCTGTGCGCCTGTAATGTGTGCGCACAATATAAGCCTGCTTATTAAAAATGAGCTTAGAAATCCCTGCAAGGCTGCCCTGCAGAAGTGGCATTTCAGCAAGATCGGCTTGGCATCACGCCCATTCCGCCTGCGCCTCGGCACGCAGATCGACCGTCGACTTCACCCCGATATCGTTGAAATGCTCGTCCACAAAACGCCGCGCCGCGCGGATGCCGCTGACATGCAGCATGTCGAAGAAATCATAGTCCGTGGAGAGCTTGCTGAAGGCGTCGAAATGCGTGCCGAAGCGGTCGAGCACGATACGATGGACATTGATGCGGCGGTACTCGCCGGGGCCGGTGCCGCGCGGCAGCTTGCCCTGATCGATCAGCCGGGCAACGAAATCGATGGCACGATACTCGCCGATCAGCGACGAGTTGAACGTGATCTCGTTGATGCGATTTATAATCTCGCTGGACGAGGTCGGCGTCGCCTGCCGCACCAGCGGATTGATTTGCACGACGAGAACGTCCTCGGTGGTGGTGGTGCCGAAAAACGGAAAGATCACCGGATTGCCGAGATAGCCGCCGTCCCAATAGGGCACGCCGTCGATTTCGACGGCGCGGAAAATCGTCGGCAGGCACGCCGAGGCCATCACCGCTTCGGCGGTGATCTTGTCACGCGGGAAAATGCGCACGCGTCCGGTCTGCACGTTAGTCGCCGAGATGAACAGCTGCAGGTCCGCGTTCGCGCGCAGCTTTTCGAAATCGACAAAGCGCTCGATCAAATCCTTTAGCGGATTGATGTTGAGCGGATTGACGTCATAGGGCGAGAAGTAGCTCGACACGGCATCGAGCCAGGCCTGCACCGGCGCGCCCTCGAGCGGCGTAAAGGACAACAAGCGCTGCATCACCGCCCGCTGCATCGCCGGCAGATGGCCGGTGCTCGAGGCCGAGCGCCAGAAATCGGCGAGCCGCTTGCGCGCCTCGTCGCGGCCGCCGCGGGTCAGGCCGTCTGCCAGCATCACGGCATTGACGGCGCCGGCGGAGGTGCCGGAAATGCCTTCGATCGCCAGCCGCTCGTCGGTCAACAGGTGCTCCAGCACACCCCAGGTAAAGGCGCCGTGCGCGCCGCCGCCCTGCAGCGCCAGATTGATGCGTTTTGGCTTGGGTTCCGCCGTCTTCGCCGCCGCGCGCCCCGGCAAAAGCGCGTTGAGGATGTTGCTCATGCACCCGCTATTCGGCGGTCCAGCCGCCGTCGATCGAGAGATTGGCGCCGGTGATGGACTTGGCTGCATCGGAGCAGAGGTAGACCGCCAGCGCCGCAACGTCGTCGACGGTGACGAATTCCTTGGTCGGCTGTGCGGCCAGAATGACGTCGCGCTTGACCTGCTCTTCGGTCATGCCGCGGGCCTTGGCGGTATCGGGAATTTGCTTCTCGACCAGCGGCGTCCACACATAGCCGGGACTGATGCAGTTGCAGGTGATGCCGGAGGTCGCGACTTCGAGCGCCACGGTCTTGGCCAGCCCGGCAAGCCCGTGCTTTGCCGACACGTAAGCGGATTTGAACGGCGACGCGACCAGCGAATGCGCCGAGGCCGTGTTGATGATGCGGCCCCATTTTCGCGATTTCATTCCGGGAATTGCGGCGCGAATGGTGTGGAATGCCGCCGAGAGATTGATCGCTATGATCAGGTTCCACTGCTCGATGGGAAACTCTTCGATCGGCGCGACATGTTGAATGCCGGCATTGTTGACCAGAATGTCGAGCGAGCCGAAGGTCTTCTCGCTGGTCTTCACCATGTCGGCGATCTGATCGGGCTTGGTCATGTCGGCCGCCGAATAGATGGCCTTGACCTTGAAGTCGCTTTCGATGCCGGCGCGTTCTTTTTCGATCGCGGCCTTGTCGCCGAAGCCATTGATGGTGACGTTGGCACCTTGCGCCGCGAGCGCGCGTGCAATGCCAAGACCGATGCCGGAGGTCGAGCCGGTCACCAGCGCGGATTTTCCTTGCAGCATGACAATCCCCAATTAAAGAGGGCGTCCGCTATCAAGGGACACCCGAAAAGAGCAAGATCAATGCGAGGCGGGAATGTGCGGCGGTTCTTGCTGCGGCGCAACATTAAAATCGGCGGAGGCGTCACGTTTTCGCGAGCTTCACCGATCCGTTACAATCCCGCTTGCGGCCGATTGGCCGATAGGAAAGCTAAGCGATGACCTCCCTTGCGCGAACGATCTTTCCGGCGCCCGGCCACGATCACGACCGCTGTGCCAGTGCCGCCATTGCCCATGCTGAAGCGCAATGCGCCGAGCGCGCGCAGCGCCTCACGCCGATGCGCCGTCGGGTCTTGCAGGCGCTATTGTCGAGCCACAAGCCGCTTGGCGCCTACGAGATTATCGAACGGCTGGCCGGCAAAACCCGGCCGGCGCCGATCACCGTCTATCGCGCGCTGGATTTTTTGCGCGAGAACGGCCTGGCCCATCGTATCGAGAGCCGCAACGCCTTCGTAGCCTGCGTCCACGATCACGCCGGCGACGATCTGATCGTATTCTTGATCTGCGAGCGCTGTGGCGCCGTCGGCGAAGCACCGGGAGGAGCCGTTGCCGAAGCGCTTGCCGCCGCCGCCCGCGCCGTCGGCTTCGCGCCGAAAAGTCCGCTGATTGAAATCGCCGGCATCTGCTCGCATTGCCGCGAAAAATGATCTTGCCATAGTGAATCGCGCGACAGTGCCATCTTCGCCGTCCTCGCGCCCGCTCGACGCATTCGCGATCGCGGTGACGATCGGGTTGTGCCTGAGCTGGGGCTTCAACAACGTAGCGATTAAGCTCGCGATTCACGACATTCCGCCGCTGACGCAATCGGCCGCACGTTCCGCCATTGCCGCCGTGCTGGTTTGCATCTGGACCCAGGCGCGCGGCATGCCGCTATGGCGGCGCGATGGATCCCTCGGTGCCGGAATTCTGGCCGGCGTGCTATTCGCGCTGGAATTCCTGCTGATTTACCGCGGCCTGGTCTGGACGACAGTGACGCGCGGTACGCTGTTTCTTTATCTGGCGCCGTTCTTTGTCGTCATCGGCTCGCGTTGGCTGGTGCCCGGCGATCATTTTCATGTCTCGCAGTGGCTCGGCCTTCTCTTATCGTTCGTCGGCATCGTCATCGCTTTCGGCGTACCGACGCCGGCCACGAGCCCACATCAGATTCTCGGCGACCTCATGCTGGTCGGCGCCGCGTTGGCCTGGGCCGCGACCACCCTCGTAATCAAGGTCACGGCGCTCAATCGCGTGAGCGCGGAGAAGACCCTGCTCTACCAGCTTGTCGTGTCGGCGCCGCTCTTGGCAGCCGGCGCAGTTCTGTTCGGCGAACGCGTCAGTGGCGTGCCGTCGCCGCTTGCACTCGGCGCCTTCGCCTATCAAACCGTCTGGGTGGTGAGCGTCACCTTCGCGGTCTGGTTCGCGCTGGTGGTGCGTTATTCCGCCGCGCGGCTGTCCGCTTTCACGTTCTTGGCGCCGCTGTTCGGCGTGGCCGCCGGCCACACTGTCCTGCACGAGCCGTTGACGCCCGCTTTTGCCCTCGCGGTTGCGCTGGTCGCCGGCGGCATCCTCCTCGTCAACCGGCCTTCCTGACGCTATATGGTGGGGGTCTGCCGCTCCTCGGTGCTTTTGGAACCGTGAGGGGCACATCCGCAGGATAGTCTAAGGTACTGGATATGATGGAATTTTCCGGCCCGGCCGAGAGACATCGAACCGTTGCCGTCAAGGTCGGCAACGTCACCGTGGGTGGCGGCGCGCCTGTTGTCGTCCAGTCGATGACCAATACCGATACCGCCGATGTGGCGGGGACGGTGAAGCAGGTTGCGGCGCTGGCCCGCGCCGGCTCCGAGATCGTCCGCATCACGGTCGACCGCGATGAAGCCGCGGCCGCGGTGCCGCACATCAAGGATCAGCTTTTGAAGATGAACGTGGATGTCCCGATCGTCGGCGACTTCCACTATATCGGTCACAAGCTTCTTGCCGATCATCCCGCCTGCGCCCAGGCGCTCGACAAATATCGCATCAATCCCGGCAATGTCGGCTTCAAGGAAAAGAAGGATCGACAATTCGGCGCCATCGTCGAGACCGCGATCCAGTATGACAAACCGGTGCGCATCGGCGCCAATTGGGGTTCGCTGGATCAGGAATTGCTGACGCATTTGATGGACGAGAACGCCAAATCCAATCGTCCGGTCGATGCGCGCGATGTCACCCGCGAGGCGATGATTTAGTCGGCTCTGCTCTCGGCGGAACGCGCCGAAGAGATCGGATTGCCGCGGTCGAAGATCATCCTGTCGGCCAAGGTGTCTGCGGTACAGGATTTGATCGGCGTCTACGCGGAACTGGCGCGGCGCTGCGATTATGCTTTGCATCTCGGTTTGACCGAAGCCGGCATGGGCACCAAAGGCGTCGTCGCTTCGTCAGCGGCAATGGGCGTCCTGCTGCAGCAAGGTATCGGCGACACCATCCGCGTTTCGCTGACCCCGGAGCCGAATGGCGACCGGACGCTCGAAGTCAAAGTCGCGCAGGAACTATTGCAGACGATAGGCTTGCGGACCTTCGTGCCGCTGGTCGCCGCCTGCCCCGGCTGCGGCCGCACCACGTCGACGACCTTTCAGGAGCTGGCCGCGAGCATCCAGGGCTTCATCCGCGACTTGATGCCGGAATGGAAAACTCGCTATCCCGGCGTCGAGGGCCTCAACGTCGCGGTCATGGGCTGCATCGTCAACGGGCCCGGTGAGTCCAAACATGCCGACATCGGCATTTCGCTGCCCGGCACCGGCGAGCAGCCGACAGCGCCGGTGTTCATCGACGGCAAGAAAGCCATGACGTTGCGCGGTCCCACAGTGGCCGCCGACTTCCAAAAGATCGTCATCAACTATATCGAGCAGCGCTTTGGCCCGGCGCGCGTCCCCGCCATCCCGGACCTGTGACCTGCGGACAGGGCCTGGGGATAACTCGTTGCCAAATTGGCACAGCGGCCCGGAATCGTGCGTTCCATAGTTCCGCTCCCTCGACAGGCTTCCCCGACGCATCCACGATGGGCGTTAACCATACTGCGCCTATATTGGGCGGCGGTATGTAGGGGAGTTACCACAATGAAGCGGGCGATAATTGCGGCGCTGGCGCTGATTTTCGCGCTTGGGCTGATGCCGCAGGCGGCGCGGGCGCAGGACAACAATTGGAACACGTTCTGGGCCTGGCTGACACGCGGTCAGGATCCACGGCTGTTTTGGGGTGGCGTCGCGGTCGGCGCCGGTACCGGCGCGGCCAGCTATTACCTGACCAGGAAGCACGGCACTCCTGCGCACCGGTTCATGCCTTATGGGACGGCCTATGCGGTGACGACCTATGCCTGCGCGGTCGTCTATCCGTTTGTCGGAACCGTGCTGCTCAACCGCCCGCTGACGCCGCGCGAAATGTATGACGGCGTCGGCGACTGCATCGTGCCTTTCATCGGCGGCTATATCGTCGATGCGATGTTGCCGCACGACGCCTGGACCGATGGCACGCCGCCCATGCCGATGCGGCACCACAAATAGCGCGCTTCCAATCGGGACGTAGCGAAAGCCGGCCTCGGGCCGGCTTTTTGCTGAGCTCATTCCGGTCTACGCTCGGCTGCAGGCTTTCGGAGGCTGGGGATGGCAGCGCCACTGTCGAACAAAGAAGCCGCGCCCACGTCCGCGCCACCGTCGCTGAGCGGCGCCGGCATCATCGCCGCGATCAAGGCGAGCGGGATCGAATACATCCTCTCGGTCCCGGACATCACCACGAGCTCCGGATTGCTGGCGCCGATCGCGCACGATCCGGCGTTCCGCCTCATCCGCGTTTGCAAGGAAGACGAATGCATCGGCATCGCGTCGGGGCTGTCCTATAGCGACACGCGCGCCTTAATCCTTATTCAGCACACCGGCTTTCTCGATTCGATCAATGCCATTCGCGGCATTGCGGTCGAATACAAGCAGCCCATTTGCATGATGGTCGGCCTGCTGCAGCACGAGCCCGAGCGGCCGCCGCGCGCCTCGTCGCGTTACGGCGTGCGCATCATGGAGCCGATTCTCGAGGACATGGGGATCGCGCATCACCTCGTCGCCGGCGATGCCGACATCGCGAAGATCAAGCCGGCGATCGACAAGGCTTATGCCGAGCCGGCTCCGGTGACGTTCCTGATCGGACGGTCGCCGACATGATGAAGCGCGACGAGTGCTTTCGTTTGCTGGCCCGCCATGTCAAGGACGAAGCGGTGGTGGCGACTTACAGCTCCGCCGTCGACTGGGTTGCGGTCGCGCCGCGCACGCTCAATTACACCTCGATCGGCGCCATGGGGCTGGATTCGTCGCACGGCCTCGGGCTCGCGCTCGGACGGCCGGACCGGCGCGTCATCGTTCTGCAAGGCGACGGTTCTTTGTTGATGAATCTCGGCAGCCTGGTGACAATCGCCGCCGTTGCGCCCAAGAATTTGATTCATTTGGTTGCGCAAAACGAAACCTACGAGGCCAACGGCGGTCACCCGATCCCTGCGCCCAAAGTCGATTTCGCCGGCCTGGCGCGGGCCGCGGGCTATGCCGCAATCTACGACTTTTCAGATCTTGGCGTGTTCGCCCAGCAGGTCGCCCACGTGCTTGAGCAACAAGGACCGGTCTTCGCCACGCTGCATGTCGAGCCGTCGCAGCCGCTCGTTTACGACTATCCGAGCCTGTACGATCCGAAAAAGCGCGAGGCGTTCAAGTCGGCTTGGCAGGCGTAAAAGCACTGTTCAGTGCTTCTTCTCCAGCCGGCGCAGAACTTCGTCGAGCTGATCGAGGCTGCGATAGCGGATCGAGAGAACGCCGCCGCGGCCGCGATCGTCGATGCTGACGACGAGGCCGAGCGAGTCGGAAATGCGCTTTTCCAATGCGACGAGGTTGGCGTTTTTCTCCGCTTTGGCGAGCGCCTTGCGGCCGTTGCTGCGCGCCGCGCCGGCTTTGTCGCCGGCTTCACGGGCGAGCGTCTCGACCTGACGCACATTGAGACCGCGCGCAACGATGTCATCGGCGAGCCGTTCCGCATCGTGATGGCCCACCAAGGCACGCGCGTGGCCGGCGCTCAGCCGGCCGGCATTGATATGCTCCTTGACCCGATCGGGCAGCGTCTGCAGCCGCAGCATGTTGGCGACGTGACTGCGGCTTTTGCCGACGATGCGCGCGACCTCGTCCTGGCTGTGACTGAAATCGCGGATCAGCGAGCGATAGCCTTCCGCCTCTTCGAGCGGATTGAGGTCCGCGCGCTGCACGTTCTCGACGATCGCAAGTTGGAGCGCTTCGTCGTCGGTCGCTTCGATGATGACGACGGGGACGTCATGGAGGCCGGCGCGCTGTGCGGCGCGCCAGCGGCGTTCGCCGGCGATGATCTCGTAACTATCCATGTCGCCGCGCACCGGGCGCGCAATGATCGGCTGGATGATGCCGCGTTCGCGCAGCGAGGCGACCAGCTCGTCGAGCTCGGCATTGGAGAACACGCGCCGCGGGTTGCGCGCGTTTGGCCGCAACGACGTGGTCGGCACGCGGCGTTGGCCGCGCGGCCGCTCGACCGATGTCTCGGCGTCGACCTCGCCGATCAAAGCGGCGAGGCCGCGTCCCAGTCGCGATCGCGACGTGTCGTCCGCCATCGCTGTCTTCTCCAGCCCGACCGTCACGCGCACCTCATACGGCACATAATTTCTTTTCGCGTTGGATGATCTCGGTGGCGAGCCGCAAATACGCTTCGCTGCCGCTGCATTTGAGATCGTAGACCAGCACCGGCTTGCCGTAGGACGGGGCTTCCGAGACACGCACGTTGCGCGGGATGACGGTGTCGTAGACTTTCGATCCCATGAATTCGCGGACGTCGGCGACCACCTGACCGGACAGATTGTTGCGGGCATCGAACATCGTCAGCACGATGCCGTGGATCGTCAGATCCGGGTTGAGCGTTTCGCGGACCGATTCGACCGTCTTCAACAGTTGCGACAGGCCTTCCAGCGCGAAGAACTCGCATTGCAACGGCACCAGAATGGCGTTCGCCGCCGCCATGGCGTTGACGGTGAGAAGATTGAGCGACGGCGGGCAATCGACCAGGACGTAGCTGTATCGCGTGCCGGCGATGGCGTTGAGCGGATTGAGCGCGCTGCGCAAACGGAAGGCGCGATCGCGGGCCTGGCCGATCTCAAGCTCGAGGCCGGAAAGATCCATCGTCGACGGTGCGAGGTGAAGGCGCGGCACTGCGGTCGCGACGATGGCGTCGCGCAACGACGCCTCTCCGGTCAAAACGTCATAGGTCGAGTAGCGCCGGTTGCGGCGATCGATGCCGAGACCAGTCGAGGCATTGCCCTGCGGATCGAGGTCGACGATCAGAACATCTTCGCCGATCGCAGCCAGCGCAGTGCCGAGATTGATGGCGGTCGTGGTCTTGCCGACCCCGCCCTTCTGATTTGCCACCGCGAGCACGCGGGGCCGCTTTGCTGCTTGCGTCGGCCGATCCGGCGGCGTGAAGGGCACGACGCGGACGGCGTCTTCGGAAGCGTCAGTCATGGCAATACATCCGGCGTTCGAGGCAAGGATACAATCTTGCGTTGTGGTCAGTTGCAATTCCGCCGCGGCTGTAACTGCCGGACGATCAGAATTTTCGCTTTGGGATCGGTCCGACTCGACACCAAACGCGATTGAATGTTCCAATATTTAGCAGCATCGGTCAATTCGGCATCAACATCTTGTCCCTTGGGAAACAGCCCTGTGGCACCCGTTTTCAACAAGGGATAGGCCTCGGTCAGCAATTTGGGTAGCGGCGCCAGCGCTCGCGCCGTGACGATATCGATGCGACGCGGTGGGTGTTTGGCAAAATCCGCGATGCGCTCGGCATGAACGACCGCTGGAACCCCGGTCGCCCGGACCGCTTCGCGGAGGAATGTCGCCTTCTTGCCGATGCTTTCGACGAGATGGACCTCGACGCCCGCTTCGTCCGCCAATGCGCAGGCGATGGCGAGGCCGGGAAAGCCGGCGCCACTGCCAAGATCGACCCAGATTTTGGCGCTCGGAGCGAGATCGAGGAGCTGCAGCGAATCCGCAATGTGGCGCGTCCACAGGATCGCTTCGCTCGACGCCCCGATCAGATTGGTATGCCGCTGCCAGTCCAGCAACAGCGCCACGAAGCGGTCAAGCCGGGCTTCTGTTTCACGTGAAACAGGCGTTATCACGAGCGCCCGGGCCTTGTCGGCCGCGAGGTCAGGCGGTGCCACTGGTCGACTGGCGGCCGCTGCGCACCGCGGGCTTGCGATGCTGTCGGCGGACATAGGCGGCAAGGAGCGTCAAAGCGGCCGGCGTGATGCCGTCGATCCGGCTGGCGTGTCCGATGGTCGGAGGCCGCTGGGTTTTCAGTTTATGCCGCACTTCATTGGAAAGGCCGGGGAGGGCCGCATAATCGAAGTCGCCCGCCAGAACGAGCCCTTCGTCCCGGCGGTAGGATTCGACGTCCGCCGTCTGCCGGCTGAGATAAACGTCGTATTTGGCGTCGATTTCGAGCTGCTCGGCGATCTTTCGATCCAGCTTGCCAAAACCAGGCCAGACCCGCGCCAGATCGCCGACCCCGATATCCGGATAGGACAAAAGCTCAAAAGCCGAGCGCCGCTGTCCGTCCCGACGCAGCGAAATGCCATGCCGACCAGCCTCATTGGGTGTCAAAGTCAGGCTTCGCGCCAGCGATCGCGCGGCGTCCAGCGCGGCCGTCTTGGCGTGATGCTTATGCGCCCGCTCCTGGCCGACGCAGCCGAGAGCGATCCCTCGCCCCGTCAGCCGTTGATCGGCGTTGTCGGCCCGCAGCGTCAGCCGATATTCCGCTCGCGAGGTGAACATGCGATACGGCTCACTCACGCCCCGGGTCACCAGATCGTCGATCATCACGCCGAGATAGCCTTCAGCCCGATCGAACGTGACGGGGGCAGCGCCACCCGCGTGCGCCGCCGCATTAAGCCCGGCGACAAGACCCTGGGCGGCAGCCTCTTCGTAGCCGGTGGTGCCGTTGATCTGACCGGCAAGGAATAGCCCCGGCAGGCGTTTCGTCTCCAGCGACGGCGTCAATTCGCGGGGATCGACGTGATCGTACTCGATCGCATAGCCGGGCCGAACGATGCGCGCCTTCTCCAGGCCTGGGATGGAGGCGACGAGCGCGGCCTGCACCTCTTCCGGCAACGAGGTGGAGATACCGTTGGGATAGACCGTGGTGTCGTCGAGGCCTTCAGGCTCGAGGAAAATCTGATGGCCGTCGCGCTCGCCGAAACGGACTATCTTGTCTTCGATGGACGGACAGTAGCGCGGTCCGCGGCTCTTGATCTGCCCGGAATACATCGGCGAGCGATGGACATTGGCCCGGATGACATCGTGGGTCGCAGGCACCGTGCGGGTGATACCGCATTGGATCTGGCGGTTGTCGATGCGCTCGGTCAGGGCCGAAAACGGCTCCGGCGGATCGTCGCCGGGCTGCATCTCCGCTGCACCCCAATCGATGGTCGTGCCATCGAGCCGCGGTGGCGTTCCGGTCTTTAGGCGGCCGAGCAGAAAGCCCGCAGCCTCAAGCGTGCGGGACAGGCCAAGCGCGGGCGCCTCGCCGGCACGGCCGGCCGGAATTTGGCGTTCGCCGATATGGATGAGGCCGCGCAGGAAAGTACCCGTGGTGAGAACCACCGCGCCGGCCCGAAATTCCTGCCCGTCCACCAGCCGCACGCCCCCTGCCCGACCTTCACCGACGAGATCGTCGACTTCGCCTTCGATGACGGTGAGATTTGCGGTTTCGCGGATCGCGCGTTGCATGGCGGCGGCATAGAGCTTGCGGTCGGCTTGGGCGCGCGGACCGCGCACTGCCGGTCCCTTGCGTCGGTTGAGAAGGCGGAATTGAATTCCGGCGGCATCGGCGACACGGCCCATCAGCCCGTCGAGCGCATCGACTTCGCGGACCAGATGGCCCTTGCCCAAGCCGCCGATGGAAGGATTGCACGACATGGCGCCGACGGTGGCGAAGCGCTGGGTGATCAAGGCCGTGCGGGCGCCCACGCGGGCGGCTGCGGCCGCCGCCTCGCAGCCGGCATGACCGCCACCGACAACAATCACGTCAAAACGACCGTTCATACGCTCTCCGGAGCCGCGCCGGTTCTACCGGACCCCCGCCACAATCGGAAGTGTTTCACGTGAAACAACAGACACAGGTCTTAACGATTTGGCGTTAACGAATCATTTACCAATACAGAAATCGCGGAATATGACGTCCAAAATGTCTTCCACATCGACGCGCCCGGTCAGGCGCCCGAGCGCCGTCGCAGCGGCCCGTAAATCCTCCGCGATGAATTCCTCGCGCGGGCTGGCCTTACCTGCCTCGGCCAGGGCCCGATCCAGCGCCGCGACGGTCGCTTCCAGCGATTGGCGATGGCGGAGCCGCGTGACGAGTGCCGATTCCGCGCCTGAGAAAAACTCCTTGGCAAAGTCGGCCAAGCGTCCGACAAGGCCATCAAACCCCTGCCCCGTCAGTGCAGAAAGATAAGAAATGAATCTATATTCACTACTTATCTCGGTGTTTTTGTCCTGAAGAACCCTGGCTTTACCGGCCGTGACGTCGCAAGCCGCCACGTCGATTTTGTTTTTGACGAGCCAGATGACGCCCGCCTCCAGCCCCGGTTTGGCAACGTCGTGCCCGCTTCGGTCAGTGGCCGATGCGTCAATGACCCACAGCACCAAATCTGCGGCAGCGGCGCGTTCGCGGGCGCGGCGCACACCCTCTTGCTCGATCGGCTCCGCGCTGTCGCGGATGCCGGCCGTATCCACAAGCGTCACCGGATAACCGGCGAGGTTAAGATGGACCTCGATGATGTCGCGCGTCGTCCCGGCATGGGGCGAAACGATTGCCGCTTCCCGCCGCGCCAGCCGGTTCAACAGCGTCGACTTGCCGGCGTTCGGCGGCCCGGCGATGGCCACGACAAGTCCCTCGCGTAAACGCTCGCCGTGCCCGCTGCCGGCCAAGACCGCGGCGATCTCGTCACGCAATTGCTGCGCAGCATGAACCGCCGGACCGATCAGATCCTCCGGCACATCGGCCTCGTCGGAAAAGTCGATCCGCGCTTCGACCGTGGCCAGCGTCCCGATCAAACGCCGCCGCCACGCCTCTGCCCGATCGCCGATCAATCCTTTGAGCTGACGAAAGGCCTGTCGGCGCTGCGCCGGCGTTTCCGCGGCAACAAGATCGGCCAGTCCCTCGACCGCGGTAAGATCGAGGCGGCCGTTCTCAAAAGCCCGCCGGGTGAATTCTCCCGGTTCGGCCAGCCGGCAACCCTCCATCCGACCGAGCGCCTCAAGGACTGCAGCGACCACCGCCTGACCGCCGTGCAACTGCAGCTCGGCAACATCCTCTCCGGTCTCGCTGTGCGGCGCCGGGAACCACAGCGCCAGCGCCTCATCGATGATTTCGCCGTCGGCAGGATCGCGCACACGGACCAGCGCCGCCTTGCGCGGCTCGGGTACGCGCCCGATCAGCCTGTCGAGCGCGACCCGGGCTTGCGGTCCCGACAGCCGCACCACCGCAATCGCCGCCGGCGGCCGGCCGGAGGAGAGCGCAAAGATGGTGGGACGAGCGTCAAACATGCCCTATCCGAAGGCGATTGCGGAAGCACCGCCGATTGGTTAGGTTACATGTAACCGCACAGGCGCACCCATGTCACGTGAGGTTTCACGCAGGACGACCCGGAGACGCAAGGCCGTTCCCAGCAAGGCTGCCCCCAACAAGGCTACCCGCAAGAAAGCGGCTGCGCCCAATTCCTCTGCGTCAAAGTCGTCGCGCGAAAAGGTCCACGCCTTCCGCCAGCGGATGCGCCTAAAGGGTCTGCGCCTCGTCCAGATGTGGGTACCGGACACACGCACCGTCAAATTCGCGGCGGAGGCCCGGCGCCAATCTCGGCTCGCCAATAGGAGTAAATTCGCCGCCGAGGACCAGACCTGGGTCGACTCGCTGTCGGATTGGAACAGCGAGTGAAGCGCGGCGAGATTTGGACCGCGGCTGGCGGCGGCGATTATGCTGGAAAGCCGCGGCCAGTCGTGATCCTCCAGAACGAGCTATTCGAAACTCTCGATTCCGTAACAGTTTGCGGCTTTACCCGCGATCCGATCGATCTGCTGCTTTTTCGCATCCCGATCGAGCCTTCGCCCGTAAACGGACTGGAGTTCCCGTCGCGGGTTATGGTCGATAAAATTCTCACCATCCGCAAAACCAAGCTCGGCTTTCGGGTCGGCCATCTCGACCGCCGCGACGTCGCTCGGCTCGATCGCGCCATCGCAACCTTCCTCGGCCTGACGGATTGATCATCATGTCGATTTCGTCGCCAGCAACCGGTTATCACCAGAACCGCCTTGCTCAGGAGACGAGCCCCTATCTCCTCCAGCACAAGCACAATCCGGTCGATTGGTGGGCGTGGGGACCGCCGGCGCTGGCCGAAGCCAAACGCACCGACAAACCGATCCTGCTCTCGGTCGGTTACGCCGCCTGTCACTGGTGCCATGTCATGGCGCACGAGAGTTTTGAGGACGCCGACACCGCGCGCGTCATGAACGAGCTGTTCGTCAACATCAAAGTCGATCGCGAGGAGCGGCCGGATATCGATCAGATTTATATGGCGGCGCTGCATCATCTCGGCGAACACGGCGGCTGGCCGCTGACCATGTTTCTGACGCCTGCCGGCGAGCCGATCTGGGGCGGCACTTATTTTCCCAACACCTCGCGCTACGGCAAGCCGGCTTTCGTCGACGTCTTGCGCGAGATCGCGCGGCTGTTCCGCGAAGAGCCGGACAAGATCGAGCAGAACCGCGCGGCGCTGATGGAGCGGCTCGCCGCCGCGGCGCGGCCTGCAGGCACGGCGACCATCGGCATCGCCGAGCTAGACAACGCCGCGCGCCAGCTCGGCGCCATTATCGACCCGGTCAATGGCGGCACCCGCGGCGCGCCGAAATTTCCGCAAGCGGCGCTCTTCGAATTGTTGTGGCGCGCCGGCTTGCGCACCGGCGAGGAACGCTATTTCGCCGCCGTCGATACCACGCTGCACCATATCTGCGAGGGCGGCATCTACGACCATCTCGGCGGCGGCTTCGCGCGCTATTCGGTCGACGAGCGCTGGCTCGTGCCGCATTTCGAAAAAATGCTGTACGACAACGCCCAGCTTCTCGAGCTCCTGGCGATTGCGCATCGGCGCGGCGGCGCGCCGCTCTATCGCCAGCGCGCACACGAAACCGTGGCTTGGCTCAAGCGCGAAATGACGACAGGCGAGGGCGCTTTTTCGGCTTCGCTCGACGCCGATTCCGAAGGCGAGGAAGGCAAATTCTATGTCTGGTCCTATGAGGACGTCATTCGCCAGCTCGGTATCGAGGACGGCGAGTTCTTCGCCCGCCATTACGACGTCACGCCGGCGGGCAATTTCGAAGGCCAAACCATTCTCAATCGCTTAAAGCCGATCCCGCGCACCGACGCCGACGAAGCCCGCCTTGCTACTTTACGCGAAAAGCTCCTTGCCGCCCGGGCAAGCCGGGTGCGCCCGGGCCTCGACGATAAAGTGCTGGCCGACTGGAACGGGCTGATGATCGCGGCGCTCGCCAATGCCGGACTGCTGTTTGGCGAAGCATCCTGGATCGACCTGGCGCGGCAGGCCTTCGATTTTATTGCGCGGGCGATGTCGCGCGGCGACCGGCTCGGCCATTCCTATCGCGACGGCAAATTGAAATTCCCCGGCCTCGCCTCGGATTTTGCCGCGATGATCCGCGCCGCGCTCGCGCTTTATGAGGCAACGGGCGAGCGCAGCTTCCTCGACCGCGCGCTTGTCTGGCAGAACGCGCTCGACCGCGACTACGCCGACGCCGAGACCGGAACCTATTACCTCACCGCGGCCGATGCCGAGGGCTTGGTCATCCGTCCGGCGGCCACGACCGACGAAGCAACGCCCAACCACAATGCGGTGGCCGCCCAGAATCTCATTCGCCTTGCCATCTTGGCCGGCGATGACCGCTGGCTTGTAAAGGCCGATCGCCTGATTGCCGCGATCGCGCCGGCGGCGACCGAGAATCTCTATATGCACATGGCGCTGCTCAACGCCGTCGATCTGCGGCTTCGGGCCGTGCAGGTCGTGGTGACCGGGCAGGGGCCGCAGGCCGACGCCTTGCTCGCCGCCGCCCGCCGGCTCTCGCCGCTCGACCGCATCGTGCTGCACGCCGCCACCGCGGCAGCGCTGCCGCCCGACCATCCGGCGCGGCAAAAGATCGCCGCGGCAGATCGACCGCAGGCCTTTATCTGCGTCGGCGAAAGCTGCTCGTTGCCGATCACTGAGCCAGCCGGCCTCAATACCGCCATCGATGCCGTGCGACATTGACGCGACGATGCATTCGTGGATGTTTCGGGGTAGCAAGCCAGGGCGCAGCACGGGAGACCCATTTATGCGAAACGGGATGATCTTGGCTTTGGCCCTGACGGCGTTATCGGCCACGGCTTTGTCGGCGACCGCCGCGCGCGCCGACGAATGGTGCGGCTATGCCACGCAAAAGGATGCCGTCGTTCAATGCGGCTATATGAGCTCGGCCGCTTGCGAGACCGCCGTCGGCAAGGGCGGCATGTGTTTCGTCGATCCCGATTTGGCGCTCAATACCAAGCCCATATACCTCTCACCAGGCTTGGACGAGTATCCCAGATCTTAATTGCGAGCAGAGCTCGCACAAGCCGAGTCTTCGCTCCGCATGTTTCATTGAGTTGGCGACTTAATGAGCTGATCGGGAAGTTACGACGCCGCATCAGGCACGAAACTACCGTCGTCTCCAATGATGTCACCTTGAAGGGGCTCAAACGAGAGTTTGAACTGCGCCTTCCCTCGCCGAACGGTCACCCCGTCCACCTTTACAAATGCAATCTGTGCAATCCTTAGCCCCGGATACAATGCAATTGGTATTTCCTCTAGATTTGACAACTCAAGCGTAACAATTCCCTCGTATCTCGGCTCAATCAAAGTCGCTGTCGCGATACTCAATCCTTCTCTCGCCCAACTCGACCTCGCCGTAACAGTCCCAAGCAAATCGGGGGGAAGTTGTAGCCATTCAAATGTTGGAACGAGAGCCAAAGAACCTGGATGAAGAAGAAATTTAGTTCGAAAGGTATTTCATACCTTTCGTGCTTTTGTTGTCGACTTGCCTCGCCTAAGTGATCTTGCGTCCGACTGGCCCTTTTTAGCGCTACCGGGTCTACGTGTGACGCCTGTCTTGCTCTCACCATCAGAACGATATTGCCCATTCGCAAATCAACGCTGGCTGCCCCGATCTGGTCCTTGGAAAGGGTTGGCGAAATAACCAGCTTATGGCTCCTATGCATTCAATTATGTCCCCACGGCCAAGGACTGTCATTCGATTCTGCCCACTGCTATCCCGCATTGCTGAAACGCTGCCCGCACGGCGCCCGTCGCGGCCCCCGTTATCGCCACCAAGCTTCCGCCCCGCGGCTGATCGCGCAACGCCTAAGCTTTACGTATTCATCGAGTCGAAGAACTCGCTGTTGTTCTTGGTGTTGCGCAGCTTGTCGAGCAGGAAGTCGATGGCATCCATGGTACCCATCGGATTGAGGATGCGGCGCAGCACATACATCTTCTTGAGCTGATCGGGCGGCACCAAAAGCTCTTCCTTGCGCGTGCCGGAACGGGTGATGTCCATGGCCGGGAAGGTGCGCTTGTCGGCCACCTTGCGGTCGAGGATCAGTTCCGAATTGCCGGTGCCCTTGAACTCTTCGAAGATCACTTCGTCCATCCGGCTGCCGGTATCGATCAGCGCCGTGGCAATGATGGTGAGCGAGCCGCCTTCCTCGATATTGCGCGCGGCGCCGAAGAAGCGCTTCGGCCGCTGCAGCGCATTGGCGTCGACGCCGCCGGTGAGCACCTTGCCGGATGACGGCACCACGGTGTTGTAGGCGCGGCCGAGCCGGGTGATCGAGTCCAGCAAAATCACGACGTCGCGGCCGTGCTCGACCAGGCGCTTGGCCTTCTCGATCACCATCTCCGCGACCTGAACGTGGCGCACCGCCGGCTCGTCGAAGGTCGAGGACACCACCTCGCCCTTCACCGAGCGCTGCATGTCGGTGACTTCTTCCGGCCGCTCGTCGATGAGCAGCACGATGAGATAGCATTCCGGGTGGTTATGGGTGATCGAATGGGCGATGTTCTGTAACAGCACGGTCTTGCCGGTCCGCGGCGGCGACACGATCAGCGCGCGCTGGCCCTTGCCGACCGGCGCGACGATATCGATCACGCGGGCGGACAGATCCTTCTTGGTCGGATCGTCGTATTCCATCTTCAGCCACTCGTCGGGATACAGCGGCGTCAGATTGTCGAAATTGACCTTGTGGCGAGCCTTTTCCGGGTCTTCGAAGTTCAGCGAATTGACCTTGAGCAGCGCGAAGTAGCGCTCGCCCTCTTTGGGGCTGCGAATATGGCCGTCGATGGTATCGCCGGTACGCAGGCCGAAACGGCGGATTTGCGAGGGCGAGACGTAGATATCGTCCGGCCCCGGCAGGTAGTTCGCTTCCGGCGAGCGCAAAAAGCCGAAGCCGTCCGGCAGCACCTCGACGACGCCTTCGCCGACGATGTCGGTCTCGCGCGCGGAGAGCTGCTTGAGGATGCCGAACATCAGCTCCTGCTTGCGCATGGTCGAGGCGTTCTCGACCTCGAGCTCCTCCGCGAAGGAGACGAGCTCGGCCGGCGTCTTGGTCTTAAGTTCTTGGAGTTTCATTTCCCGCATATGGAGAATGTCCTGTGGAAATCGGGCCAGCGCGGAATTGATTTGCGGAGTCGCTGGCGAAGGGAAGGTCGCAGGTCGCGGGCGGTCAGGTCTTGGGCAGTAAGGGACTTGCGACCCGGCCCTGATGCACCTGGCGGCTCCGAATTCACCGGAGCCAGAACGCAACTGCATCCGCCTACGTTGGGTGGGATAGCGCCAACATAAGAAAAGAGTTCACTTCAGGCAAGAGCGGTCGGTGCGCCGAAGCGAATTTTGCACTAGCAACGCGTAAAGATCAGAACGGTTTCACCACGGCCAAGATCACGATGGCGATCAGCAATACCGTCGGTATTTCGTTGATTATCCTATAGAATCCCTGCGAATGCCGGTTGCTGTCGGCGGCGAAATCCTGCCGCCACCGGGCCAGCAATCCATGCAGCACGGAAAGCGCGAGAACCAGCACCAGTTTGGCGTCCAGCCAGCCCGACGCGAACCAGCCGTAGCGAGAATCAGGGCCGTTCCAGGCCAGCCACAGCCCGAACAGCCACGTGGCGACCATCGCCGGATTGATGATGCCGCGCAGGAGCCGCCGCTCCATGACCTTGAAAGTCTCCGATTGCACGGAGCCTTTTTCGGCCGCGCAATGATAGACAAACAGGCGGGGCAGATAGAGCATTCCGGCCATCCAGGCGATGACGGCAATGATATGAAAGGCCTTGATCCACTGATACATCGACGATTGCGACCCTCTCTATCGGCGTATCGCCGCCCTATCCGCGCACCCGTTTGACCAGGCGTTCGACATGCGCAACCGGCGTTTCCGGCAGCACGCCATGTCCGAGATTGAAGATGAAGGGGCCGCTCGAAAACGCCGCCATCACGGCATCGATGGAGCGATCCAGTGTTGCTCCGCCTGCCAGCAGCACCAGCGGATCGAGATTTCCCTGCACCGGCCGCTTTTTCTGAATCCGCTCCCGCGCGAAATCAAAATCGATCATCCAATCAAGCCCGACCGCATCCACCGGCACGCCGGCAAGGTAGTGCTCGAGCTTGGTGCCGGCGCCGCGTGGAAACCCGATGATTTTGGCTTTCGGATTTTTCGCCCGCACCAGAGCGGCAATGCGCGCGCACGGCTCGATACACCATTGGCGAAACTCATCGGGCGGCAACACGCCCGCCCAGCTGTCGAAAATCTGTACCGCATCGACCCCGGCTTCGAACTGCCGGATCAAGTAAGCTGCGGATGCGGCCACCAGACTATCGATCAGTCTGCCGAACGCCTCGGCATGGCAGTAGGCGAACTGCCGCGCCGGGAGCTGGTCGAACACTCCGCCGCCGGCCACCATGTAGGTGGCGACGGTCCACGGCGCACCACAAAAGCCGAGCAACGCAATATCGGCCGGCAATTTCTCCTTAACCCGTTGGATCGTCTCATAAACCGGTGCTAGCTGCTGGTGATCGACCTCGTGGCGGAGCCGATTCAATGCCGAAGGCTCGGCGAGCGGATCGAGTTGCGGTCCTTCGCCTTCCTCAAAACTTACCCGCTGACCGAGCGCGTGCGGAATGACCAGAATATCCGAAAATAGAATCGCAGCGTCGAAACCGAACCGGCGGATTGGCTGCAGCGTCACTTCGGCCGCGAGCTTCGGGTTGAAGCACAAATCGAGGAAACTTTTTACCGACTGACGAATTGCCCGGTATTCGGGAAGATACCGTCCGGCCTGACGCATCAGCCAGATGGGAGGAACGGCGCTTCGCTCGCCCGAGAGGATGCGCATCAGAGGTTTGGTCACAGGACTGTCCGACACGCTCTACTTCCCCACTCAGATAGAGTCTTAGAATCTGTTGTAGTGGTTGGACGGTTGATTGGACTCATAACATTTGGTCTCCCCAATCATCCACGGTCTACCCACAATTCCCGTGTCCAGGTGTCGACCTTAGACCTGGATCGTTCCACAGAATTTGCGCCTAAACGCGATGGTTTTAGGCTTCCGTCCACAGCGGTATCCACATTTCACCATTGTCAGATGGAATGCCTCATTCTGTGGCGCGGAACGGCACGGATGTGGATCAAAAAGCACGTCATGCCCCGATGGCGCTTGCACGACCCCGCAAGGCGTGGCCTTCTCCACAGGCATCGACAGGTTGTTCTATCGAACTCCGCGATCCCATGGCGCAGGCTGCAGGTTACTTTCATCTTCATCTTGTTTCCGATGCGACCGGCGAGACCTTGATCACCGTCGCGCGCGCCGCCGCGGCGCAATATACGAGGGTGATGCCGGTCGAACACGTGCATCCGCTGGTGCGGACGCAAAAGCAGCTCGATCGGGTGTTGGCGGATATCGAGGAGTTTCCGGGCATCGTGCTTTACACCTTGCTCGAGGAAAGCCTCGTCCAACGGCTGGAGGTCAAATGCCGCGAGCTCGGTCTGCCTTACCTGTCGATCCTCGGTCCGGTGCTGCACCTGTTCCAGGCTTATCTTGGCGCCGAATCGACCCATAAAGTCGGCGCCCAGCATACGCTCAATGCCGAATATTTCCGCCGCATCGACGCCTTGAACTACACGATGCTGCACGATGACGGCCAGCTCGTCGACGATCTCGAAGAGGCCGACGTTGTGCTGGTCGGCGTGTCGCGCACGTCGAAAACGCCGACCTCCATTTATCTGGCCAACCGCGGTGTCAAGACGGCGAATGTGCCGCTGGTGCCCGGGGTGCCGCTGCCGTCGCAGGTCGAACGGCTGAAACAGCCGCTGATCGTGGGCCTTTTCGCCACGCCGGAGCGGATCGTGCAGATCCGGCAAAACCGGCTGCTCGGGCTCAAGGCGCATCGCGACGACGATCAATATATCGATCGCGAGGCCGTCGCCGAGGAGATCGCCACTTCGCGTAAGCTCTGCAACAGGCACAACTGGCCCTTGATCGATGTCACCCGCCGTTCGATCGAAGAAACCGCCGCCGCGGTTCTCGCGCATCTTGCCGAGCGTCGCCGGCAACGCATGACGTGAGCTCTGCCAATGCCGCTGTGGCTTGCCGGGGAACCGCTGGTGCTGGCGTCGCGGAGCAAGGCCCGGCGGCAGCTTTTGACCGCCGCCGGCGTGCCGGTCGGGGTGAGCCCCGCCGACATCGATGAGCGAAGCCTCGAGGCTGCCGCGTCATCCTCGCCGCCCGGCGAAATCGCCGCTCTTCTGGCGCGCGCGAAGGCATGCGCCGTCGCCGCACTTTGTCCGGGACGGCTGACGCTCGGCGCCGACCAAACGCTGGCGCTGGGCACCGCGTGCTTCGCCAAGCCCGCCGATCTCGCGGCGGCGCGCGCGCAATTGTGCGCGCTGCGCGGACGCACCCACGCGCTTTATTCGGCGATCGCCTTTGTGCGGGACGGCAAGACGCTGTTCGAACATGTCGGCATCGCGCGCCTGACAATGCGGGCGTTTTCCGACCGGTTTCTCGATCGTTATCTGGAGACTGTCGGCGCGGCGGCAACGACGAGCGTCGGCGGCTATCAGATCGAGGGCGCCGGCGCGCAATTGTTCGAACGCATCGAGGGCGATTACTTCACGGTATTGGGACTGCCGCTGCTTCCGGTTCTGGACTTCCTGCGCCGCCAGGGCTGGCTCGTGTCATGAGCGGGCAGCGACCTTTTGTGCTGTGCCTGACCGGGTCGCTCGGGATGGGAAAATCGACGGCGGCCAGGTTCTTCGCCGAGGCCGGCGTGCCGGTGCACGATTTAGATGCCGCGGTGCATGCGCTCTACGAAGGCGAAGCCGTGCCCTTGATCGAGCGGGCGTTCCCCGGCTCGACGGCAAACGGCAAAGTCGACCGCGTCAAGCTTGCCGCAATGGTGCTCAACGACGATGCCGCGCTCGCACGTCTCGAAGCGATCGTTCATCCGCTGGTCTTCGCCGGCCGCGAAAAATTTCTGGCCGAGGCGCGCGACCGCGGGGCGCCGCTCGTCGTGCTGGATGTTCCGTTGCTGTTCGAAACCGGCGCGGATCGCCGGTGCGATGCCGTTGCGGTCGTCTCCGCCCCCGCCGAGGTTCAGCGGCAACGCGCCTTTCAGCGGCCCGGCATGACCGAGGACAAATTCGTCGCCGTGCTACGCAAGCAAATGCCCGACGCCGAAAAGCGGCGCCGTGCCGATTTCGTCATCGACAGTTCACAGGGTTTCGAACATACCCGCGCACAAATTCGCGACATTTTGCAACAGGTGACTAAAATGCCGCGACCACGCTGATTTGCAGGCGTTACCATGCGCGAGATTGTTTTCGACACCGAGACCACGGGGCTCGATCCGCTGCAAGGCGATCGCCTGGTCGAAATCGGCTGCATCGAGCTCGTCAATCGCTTTCCTTCCGGCAAGGTGTTTCATTGCTATTTCAATCCGGAACGCGACATGCCGGCGCAGGCGCTGGCGATCCACGGCTTGAGCGGCGAATTTCTCAAGGACAAGCCGTTCTTCGCGCATAAAGCCGCGGAACTCGTGGAGTTCCTGGGTGACGCGCCGTTGGTCGCCCACAACGCGATGTTCGATCTTGCTTTTCTCAATGCCGAGCTGGAACGGGCGGGCCACGCCATCGTCGCTCGCGAGCGCATGGTCGACACGCTTCTCATCGCGCGGCGCAAGCATCCCGGCGGCGCGAACCGGCTCGACGATCTGTGTGTGCGCTATGCCATCGACAATTCGCGGCGCACCAAGCACGGCGCGCTGCTCGATGCCGAGCTTCTGGCCGAGATCTATATCGAGCTGATCGGCGCGCGCCAGGCGCAGCTCATTCTGTCGCAAGGATCGGCGCCGGCGGCTGCCGGCGACGCGCCGATCGTGATCCGCGAACGCACCGTTCCGCTTGCGGCGCGGCTGACCGAAGACGAGCGCGCGGCGCATCGCCAGTACATTTCCAGCCTCGGCGACAACGCGATCTGGCGCGATTACGTCAGCTTGGGTTAAGCGGCTGCTCGGTGTCGGGCCCCTGCGCGGCCGCCAAGCGCTGCCGGTACAAGGCAGCGAAATCGATCGGCTCCAGCATCAGCGGCGGAAAGCCGCCATTGCGCGTCGCCGTGGCGACGATTTCCCGCGCGAAGGGAAATAGCAGGCGAGGGCACTCGATCATCACCGCCGGCTGCAGGCTTTCCGCCGGCACGTTGACGATGCGGAACACGCCGCAATACATCAGCTCGAAGCCGAACAGCAGCATGCCTTGCGCCTCGGCCTTGCCCTCCAGACGTATCGTGACCTCGACATCGCTCTGACTGAGCGGGGTGGCGTCGACGCCGACATTGATATTGATGGCGGGTTGCTGCGAACTCGGGGCCATGGAGCGCGGCGCATTCGGATTTTCAAACGAAAAATCCTTGACGTATTGCGCCAGAATGCCGATCTGCGGCATCGGCATTTCCGGCTGCGGCGCGGGGCCGCCATTGGTCGCTGACATCCCTGTCTCCGGTCTAAACGTGGCGGCTTGGCTAACATAGGGCAGGGAGGCGAACAATGCCGGTCGCGGTGCCGGTCGCTGCGCTTGGCCGCCAGGACAAGACGCTCCTGCTCGCTATCGGTGCCGATTTCGACGGATTTGCCTAAAAGCCCGTCAAGCGAGCCCGCTTCGATTGTTGGCGCAGCGGGTCTGATCGTCTAATGTCGGCTCTGTTGGCACGCAGGGTCGTTGGCACGCAGGGTGATGGCCGGCGGACCGGCGGCTAGTGGATGGCTCCCCTAGATGGCTCCTCCGGCGTGCCTACATAATGCGGGTAGCCGGGTCGCCTTAAGACGGATGGTCGGTTCGAGCCTCTGCAATATGCCGTTTTAGTGACACACGGCCGAAAGAATGCCCGACGTGTTCGACATCTACACCATTATTTTTCTGGCGCTTGCCGTATTCATTTTCTTACGGCTGCGCAGCGTGCTCGGGCAACGCACCGGCCGCGAGCGGCCGCCTTATGATCCTTATTCGGCGCGCGACGCGGTGCGCAGTCCGGCGACCGACAAGGTGGTGGCTCTGCCGCCGCGGGCGCCCGAGCCGACGCCGCGCCCGGTCGAGGCAGCGCCCGCCGCGGCCGATCGCTGGAAGGACATCGCCGAGAGCGGGTCGACTGTCGCCGGCGGATTGGACGCCATCGTCGCCGCCGATGCGAGCTTCGACGCCAAGCATTTCGTCGCCGGCGCGCGCGCCGCCTACGAGATGATCGTCACCGCCTTCGCCGCGGGCGACCGGCGACAATTGCGCAGCCTGTTGTCGCGCGAAGTATTCGATGGGTTCGACGCCGCGATCACCGAGCGCGAGCGCCGCAGCGAGACGTTGGAAACGCGATTTGTTTCCATCGATGCGTCGACCATAACCGCAGCCGAGCTGCGCAACCGCTCTACCGCCCAGATCACGGTGCGCTTTGTCTCGAAGCTGATATCGGCGACGCGGGATCGGGCCGGTAACGTCGTCGACGGCAACGCCGAGCGGGTGACCGACGTCACCGACGTATGGACCTTTGCGCGCGATATCGCTTCGCGCGATCCAAACTGGAAAGTGGTCGCCACCGAAGCCGGGCAATGAGGCCGACATGAGGCTGTCGTCGGCGCCGCTTTGGAGCCTCGGACTGCTTGTTCTGTTCGCAGGGCTTTCCGGATTGCCGCCGGCGGCGGCCGCGCAACAAGATCCGCCCATTATCTTCCGCGACACGCAATACGAACCGGTCGACTGGACGGATCTGGACGGCTGGAACGACGACGATCATGCCGCGGCTTTCGCTGCGTTCCTGACGAGCTGCCGCACATTGGACGCCAAGCATTATCGGGACCGTGATTTTGGCCCGATTCCCCTGGCGCTCAAGGAAATTTGCCAGCAGGCAAAACAAGCCATTCCACTCGACGAGGACGGCGCGCGACAATTTTTCGAGGATCATTTCCGGCCGATCCGTATCAACAGACTGGGCGACGCCGAGGGCTTTCTCACCGGCTATTACGAACCCATCCTCGCCGGCTCGCGCGTTCCGACCGGCCAGTTCACGGCGCCGCTGTACCGCCGGCCGCCCAATCTCGTCGTGTCCGGCTGGCGCCGGCTTGGCAAGAACACCTTTCCGAGCAAAGGCGTTTTCGTCGGCCGCCGCGTCGGGCGGCGCAAGATCGTGCCCTATTACACCCGCGCCGAGATCGAGGACGGCGCGCTCGACGGCTGGCATCTGGAGATCTGCTACTTGCACGACCAGGTCGACGTTCTGTTCGCGCAGATCCAGGGCTCGGCGCGGATCAGGCTGGAAGACGGCACCATCCTGCGCGTCAACTACGATTCTCATAACGGCTGGCCGTATACGCCGGTCGGCCGGGTCCTGATCGACGACAAGATCATGACCAAGGACCAGGTGTCGATGCAAAGCATCCGCGACCTGGATGGAGGCCAATCCGGATCTGGCCAATCAAGTGCGCCGCGCAAACAAGTCGTATGTTTTCTTCCGCATCACCGACCTCTCGACGGAAGACGAGGCGGTCGGCGGCGAGGGCGTCGAACTGATGCCCGGCCGTTCGATCGCGATCGACCGCGCGCTGCATGCTTACGGCACGCCGTTTTTCATTCAGGCCGACCTGCCGATTGCCAACCAAAAGGCGGATACCAAATTCGACCGTCTGGTCATCGCCCAGGACACCGGCTCCGCCATCGTCGGCGCCGCGCGCGCCGATATTTATTTCGGCGCCGGTGACGAGGCGGCCCGCATCGCCGGCCGCATCAAGAATGCCGGCTCGTTCGTCATGTTGATTCCACGCCAGCTCGATCCGGTCGCAGCGGGCCGCGACACGCCGCTGCCGCCGGAGCGGCCGAGCGCATTCAGTAGCCTCAGCCTGACCACCATGGCCGATCCGACCGCGGTCGACCCGACTGCGGACGATCCGCCGGCTGCCGAAGCGAAGCCGCCGGTCACGCCTACTCCCGCCCCGAAGCCCGGCAAGGTCCGGCGCAAAAAATGAGCCGCCGTCACGTCAGCGAGGAGGAGCGCGCGCTATGGTCCGGGATGGCGCGTTCGGTGACGCCGCTGCGAAAAGCCGACGCCAAAGCGAAACTGTCCACCCCGAGCGGAGACATCGCGGCGGTGCCGCCACGCCCGGCTAACAAGAAGGCCGCGGCGCCGCCGTCATTGGCTAAACCGCTTTCCCTGGTGGCGCTCGATCGCCGGCTCAAGCAGCGCGTGGCGCGCGGCAACGCCGCCATCGCCGCCCGGATCGATCTGCACGGCATGACGCAGCGGGAGGCGCATGCCGCGCTCGTCGATTTCCTGCGCCGCGCGCAGGCCGACGATGCGAGGTTGGTCCTGGTGGTAACCGGCAAAGGCGGCGGTCAATCCGGCCACGATGGGCAGGAGCGCGGCGTGCTGCGGCGGCAAGTCCCAATGTGGCTGGCGTTGCCGGAATTTCGCCGTTTCGTCGTCGGCTTCGACGAGGCTCACCACAGTCATGGCGGGCAGGGCGCGCTTTATGTGCGGGTGCGCCGTCCTCGGTAGAGCATGTCCCGCAAAAGTGGAGGCCGGTTTTGCGAAAAGGACATGCTAAAACAAACGTCCGCTGTTAACGTTAATACCGAGAATGCCACACAAGCCGCAACAATCGGTCAAGTTGGTCTGCGACAAACGCGCTCCTTGGCGGAGAGCCGTTGTTCGCAGGAGTACTCATGTCCGACAATCTTGCCACCGCGACGAAAGCCGGCATGCCGCGATTTAGCGCGGCCGACACGCAGATCCTCGCTCAGGTCGAGAAATGGATGGCGCTGATCCGCGAGATCAAGCGCGAGCGCACCAAAGAACCGGTCAAGAACTAATCGACCTTGATGCCGGCGGTTTTGATGACGCCGGTCCATTTTGCCGTATCCGCCTTTAGCCACTTGCCAAGCTCGTCCGGCGACGAGCCCTGCGCGGCATAGCCATTGCGCGCGAGCTTGTCCTTGATCTCCGGCACCGCAAGTGCGGTGATGATATCGGCGCTCATCTTGTTGATGATGCCGACCGGCGTTTTGGCCGGCAAGAACACGCCCTGCCAGGAATTCACCGCATAGCCCGGCACGCCGGCCTCGGCGATGGTCGGCAGTTCCGGCTCGGCCGGCGATCGTTCGGCGCCGGTCGTCGCCAGCGCCCGCACTTGGCCGGAGCGCGAATAAGTCAGCAATTCGCCGCTGCCGAAATAACAGTCGACGCGCCCGGGGATGAGATCGACCAGCGCCGGCGCGGCGCCGTGATACGGCACATGGATCATCTTGATGCCGGCCATTTGCATGAGCAGCTCTTCGGCGAGCTGCGGCGCACTGCCGGTGCCGGGCGACGCCATGATGCGCTTGCCCGGATTGGCCTTGGCATCGGCGATGAACTCCATGACCGATTTCGCCGGCGAAGAGTTCGCTACGATCATAAAGAATGGAAATTTGGCGACCAGCGAGACCGGGGCGAGATCGGTGGCCGGGTCGTAACTCAGCGAGCGATAAAGGCTGACATTGGTCGCAAGCGACGAGGTCGCGTAGAGCGCCGTATAGCCGTCGGGCTCGGCATGCGCGACGTATTCGTTGGCGAAGTTGGTGCCGGCGCCCGGCTTGTTTTCGACGACGACCTGCTGCCCCCACGTCTTCGACAGTCGGTCGGCAAGGATGCGGGCGACCGTATCCGTCGGCCCTCCGGCGGCGAGCGGCACGATCAAATGCACCGGGCGATCGGGCCAACCGCCGGCGGCGGCCGCCGCGCGTTCGGCAAAGCCGGCCGCACAGGCGGCAGCGGCAGATGATGCAATCAAGCGGCGACGCGTCAGCATGGCCGGCCCCGGCTAACCGGGCGGAAGTCTAGCCGCAATTCGCGGCCGATGCCATGCGGCGGCAAGGCGTCACACCGACCGGCCCGCGCCTTACGCTAGAGGATGAACCGGCTCAAATCAGCGTTTTTGGCGAGGTCGCCGACATGCTTGTTCACATAGGCGGCATCGATACTGACCGTCTCGCCGGAGCGGTCCGGAGCGCCGAACGAAATCTCGTCGAGCACTCGTTCCATCACCGTCTGCAGCCGCCGGGCGCCGATATTTTCCACGCTCGAATTGACCGCCACGGCGACGTCGGCGACCGCGTCGATGGCGTCTTCGGCAAACTCCAGCGTCACGCCTTCGGTCGCCAGCAGCGCGATATATTGCTTGATCAGCGAAGCTTCCGGCTCGGTCAGCACGCGCCGCATGTCGTCGCGCGTCAGCGGTTTTAGCTCGACGCGGATCGGCAGCCGGCCCTGCAGCTCCGGCAACAGATCCGACGGTTTGGAAATGTGAAAGGCGCCCGAAGCGATGAACAGAATATGGTCGGTCTTCACCGCGCCGTGCTTGGTGGCCACCGTGGTGCCTTCGATCAGCGGCAACAGGTCGCGCTGCACGCCTTCGCGCGACACGTCGCCGCCTAGCCGGCCTTCGCGCGCGCAGATCTTGTCGATTTCGTCGAGGAACACGATGCCGTTGTTCTCGACCGTCTTGATGGCTTCCTGCGTCAGTTGATCGGTATCGAGCAGCTTGTCGGATTCCTCGTTGATGAGGATCTCGTAGGAATCCTGGACCGAAACGCGCCGGGTCTTGGTCCGGTTGCCGCCGAGCTTGCCGAAAATATCGCCGATCGAAATTGCGCCCATTTGCGCGCCGGGCATGCCGGGGATGTCGAATAGCGGCATGCCGCCACCGGCGGCCTGGACCTCGATCTCGATCTCCTTGTCGTTAAGCTCGCCCGCGCGCAGCTTCTTGCGGAAGGTCTCCTTGGTCGAAGCGCTGGCGCCGGCGCCGACCAGCGCATCGAGCACGCGATCTTCGGCCGCTTTTTGCGCGCGCGCCTGGACGTCCTTGCGTTTGCGCTCGCGCGTCAAGCCGATGGAGACTTCGACCAGATCGCGCACGATCTGCTCGACGTCGCGACCGACATAGCCGACCTCGGTGAACTTCGTCGCTTCGACTTTGAGGAAGGGCGCGCCGGCAAGTTTGGCGAGCCGCCGCGAGATCTCGGTTTTGCCGACGCCGGTCGGCCCGATCATCAGGATGTTCTTCGGCAGCACTTCTTCGCGCAGCCGCTCGTCGAGCTGTAGCCGGCGCCAGCGGTTGCGCAACGCAATCGCGACCGCGCGTTTGGCGTCGGTTTGACCGACGATGAAGCGATCCAGCTCGGATACGATTTCGCGGGGAGAAAAATCGGTCACGTCTTCAACGTTTCAACGGTTACATTGCGGTTGGTGTAGACGCAGATCTCGGCGGCGATATCGAGCGAGCGGCGCACGATCGCCTCGGCGTCGAGCGCGCCGTCGGCAAGCGCGCGGGCGGCGGCAAGCGCGTAATTGCCGCCGGAGCCGATGCCGACGATGCCGGCCTCCGGTTCGAGCACGTCGCCGGTACCGGTCAGCACCAGCGAGACCTCCTTGTCGGCAACGATCATCATGGCTTCGAGCCGCCGCAGGTAGCGGTCGGTGCGCCAGTCCTTGGCAAGCTCGACGGCGGCGCGGGTGAGCTGTCCGGGATATTGCTCGAGCTTGGATTCGAGCCGTTCGAACAGCGTAAAGGCGTCGGCGGTGGCGCCGGCGAAGCCGCCGATCACGTCGCCTTTGCCGAGCCGGCGCACCTTCTTGGCATTGGCCTTGACGATGGTCTGGCCGATGGAAACCTGGCCGTCGCCGCCAACCGCCACCAGCCCGCCTTTGCGGACGGTGAGGATGGTGGTGCCGTGCCAGGGGCCGGAATGGCCGTTTTCGGAAAGCGACATAGGCTGGGAAACTCTCGGTCAGCCAAGATTTAAGAGTTGGCCGGGGTCAATGCAAATGCGGCCACAAGAGTAGCGGGTCGGGCCGAGCCCTGATAAAAGGCGCGCGATCAACCCCGCGGACAGCGCAAGGCGCCAGATGCGTAAAGCTTCGGTCAAACGGGCCACCAAGGAAACCGACGTCGAGGTCGCGATCGATCTCGACGGCGAGGGCCGCGCGTCGATCTCGACCGGGATCGGCTTTCTCGACCACATGCTCGATCTTTTGGCGCGGCATTCGCGCATCGATATCGCGGTTAAGGCCAAGGGCGATCTGCACATCGATCAGCACCACACCACCGAGGACGTCGGTATCGCGCTCGGTCAGGCGCTCCGGCAGGCGCTTGGCGATATGAAGGGTATCACCCGCTATGCCGACGTGCATGTGCCGATGGACGAGGCGCTCACGCGCGTGGCGATCGACATATCCGGCCGGCCGTTTCTGGTGTTCAAGGTCGAATTCGTGCGCGCCAAGATCGGCACGTTCGATACCGAGCTCATTGCCGAATGGTTTCAGGCCTTCGCGGTGAACGCCGCAGTGACGCTGCACGTCGCTAGCCTGTATGGCAGCAACGATCATCACATCGCGGAATCCTGCTTCAAGGGTCTGGCGCGGGCGCTGCGGGCGGCCGTCGCTATCGATCCACGCGCCGCCAATGAGGTGCCGTCGACCAAAGGCACGCTCGGCGGCTAAAGCATATCCCGCACCGGGGGATAATGTTTCCTACATAGGATTCAGTGCCAGGTTTCTGAAAGACCGAACCGATGTCCGTTTATACCGTCCATGAACCGCCCCTGCGGTCCGCCGGCGCGTCGGCGGATCCGGAGCGTTTCGTCTTCGTGCGCGACGGCTTTTACTGGTGGGCCTTTCTGCTGACGCCGTTCTGGATGGTGCGCCACCGGCTATGGCTGGTGCTGGTGATTTATCTCGCGGGCACGGCCGTGCTCGACACGGTGCTGCGCGGTTTCGGCGTCTCGGCCTTTCTGATCGCGCTGATCGGGATCCTGATCTCGCTTTTGATCGGGTTCGAGGCTTCGACGCTCCGTCGCACTACGCTGCGCCGCCGGCACTGGCGCAATGTCGGCGTCGTTGCCGGCGACGATCTTGAAGATGCCGAGCGGCGTTTCTTCGACGCCTGGGTCCACGATGCCCCGAGCCCCCGCGGCGCCGTGCCGCCGCCGTCATCCGCCGCGCCGGAAGGCGCGAGCGTGATCGGGCTCTTTCCCGAGCCGGGCGCGCAGCGATGAGCGTGGCTATTGTCGATTATGGCTCCGGCAATCTGCACTCCGCCGCCAAGGCATTCGAGCGTGCCGCGCGCGATGCCGGCCGCAATGAGCCGATCGTCGTCACCCAGGATCCGGACGCGGTGGCGCGCGCCGAGCGCGTTGTGCTGCCCGGCGTCGGCGCCTTTGCCGATTGCCGGCGCGGGCTCGATGCGGTGCCCGGCATGGTCGAGGCTCTCGAGGATGTGGTGCGGCGCAAGGGCCGGCCGTTTTTCGGCATATGCGTCGGCATGCAGCTCCTCGCCGAGCGCGGCCGCGAATACGAGGTGACCGACGGGCTCGGCTGGATTCCGGGCGAGGTCGACCGCATCGCGCCGAGCGATCCCAATCTGAAAATCCCGCATATGGGCTGGAACACGCTCAACGTCGTGCGCCCGCACCCGCTGATCGACGGGCTTGCGCTCGGAGCGACGGGCCGGCATGCCTATTTCGTGCACTCCTATGCGCTCAATCCCGCGGAGCGGAGCGATCTTATCGCCGACGCCGATTACGGCGGCCCGGTCACCGCGATCGTCGGCCGCGACAATATCGTCGGCACGCAATTCCATCCGGAGAAGAGCCAGAAATTCGGGCTGGCGCTGATTGCAAATTTCCTGAAGTGGAAGCCGTGATCCTGTTTCCCGCCATCGATCTGAAAAACGGCGAGGCCGTGCGCCTGCAGCAGGGCGACATGGCGCGGGCGACCGTGTTCAATCGCGATCCGGCGGCGCAGGCTGCGGCGTTCGAGCGGCAGGGCTTCGACTATCTGCACATCGTCGATCTCGACGGCGCCTTTGCCGGCAAGCCGGTCAATGCCCCAGCGGTCGAGCGCATCCTGTGCCGCCGTCAAAATTCCGGTGCAGCTCGGCGGCGGCATTCGCGACCGCGCCACGCTCGATGCCTGGCTCGGCAAGGGCGTCGCGCGCGTCATCATCGGCACCGCAGCGGTGCGCGATCCGGCGCTGGTGAAAGAAGCGGCGCGGGCGCATCCGGGCCGCGTCGCGGTCGGGCTCGATGCGCGCGACGGCAAGGTCGCGGTCGAAGGCTGGGCGGCAACGTCGGAACTGCCGGCGCTCGATCTGGCGCGGCGCTTCGAGGACGCCGGCGTCGCCGCGATCATCTACACCGACGTGGCGCGCGACGGCATGCTCAAAGGGCTCAATCTCGAGGCGACCATCGCGCTGGCCGAGCATGTTTCCATTCCGGTGATCGCTTCCGGCGGATTTGCGTCGCTCGACGACGTCCGCGCGCTGTTGGCGCCGCGGGCGCGCAAACTGCAAGGCGCCATTGTCGGCCGCGCGCTCTATGACGGGCGCCTCGATGTCGCCGAAGCGCTTGAAGCTGATCCGATCGCGCGGCGACGGCGGCCTAAAGTCATGTTCAAGGTCCGCGTCATTCCCTGCCTCGACGTCAAAGACGGCCGCGTCGTCAAAGGCGTCAATTTCGTCAATCTGCGCGATGCCGGCGACCCGGTCGCCGCGGCGATCGCCTATGACGAAGCCGGCGCCGACGAGCTCACCTTCCTCGACATCACCGCGAGCCACGAGAACCGCGGCATCATGCTCGACGTGGTGCGGCGCACCGCGGAGGCCTGCTTCATGCCGCTCACCGTCGGCGGCGGCGTGCGCACCATCGACGACATCCGCGCGCTGCTCACCTCGGGCGCCGACAAGGTGTCGATCAACACCGCGGCGGTGGCGCGGCGCGGCTTCGTCAAGGAGGCGGCGGAAAAATTCGGCGATCAATGCATCGTGGTCGCCATCGACGCCAAGCAAGTGTCGCGGCCAGGCGAGCCGGCGCGCTGGGACATCTTCACCCATGGCGGCCGCAATCCGACCGGCATCGATGCCGTCGGTTATGCCCGCGAGGTGGCGGCGCTCGGCGCCGGCGAAATCCTGCTCACCTCGATGGACCGCGACGGCACCCGGCAGGGCTTCGACATTGCGCTCACCCGCGCGGTCGCCGATGCGGTGTCCGTGCCGGTCATCGCCTCGGGCGGCGTCGGCAATCTCGATCACCTCGTCGCCGGCATCCGCGACGGCCATGCCACCGCCGTGCTCGCCGCCTCGATCTTCCATTTCGGCGAATATTCGGTGCGGGCAGGCCAAGGACTACATGGCGCATGCCGGCCTGCCGATGCGGCTCGATCCCTAACTGCGTTATGCGGAATGGATAGAGAATATTTGTGGCAGAGATGCTAAGGAAGTCCGCGATGCCGACGTTCACCCTCCACGACCTGGAACAGCGCGTCAACGACCGCGCGCGCGCGAGCGCGGACGTGTCCTATACCCGCAAGCTGCTCGACCGCGGCGTGAGCCATTGCGCCAAAAAGCTCGGCGAGGAGGCGGTCGAGGCGGCCATCGCCGCGGTCGGCGAGGACAAAGAGCGCATGATCGCCGAAGCGGCCGACGTGCTCTATCATCTTCTGGTCGTCCTGCATGCCCGCGGCATCACGCTGGACGAGGTCGAGGCCGAGCTTGGCGCGCGCAGCCGCCAATCGGGCCTCGACGAGAAGGCTTCGCGCAAGGGCGGCTAGCTGTTTGTTTTAGCATGGCCTTTTCGCAAAACCGGTTTCCACTTTCTGCGGGACATGCTCTAAGGTCCGGCGGACATGGAGCAACGCACCGAACCCGACGTCTCGCCGTACCGCGTGTTTTCGCGCGCGAGTGGGCGACGCTGCGCCGGGACACGCCGATGACGCTCGAGCCGGCGGAAGTCACCCGGCTGCGCTCGATGCACGATCGGCTCGACATGTCCGAGGTCGAGGAGATTTATCTGCCGCTGTCGCGGCTCTTGTCGCTTTACGTCGCGGCGACACAAAATCTGTTTCGCGCGCAGCAGGGCTTTCTCGGCACCGAAGACGCCAAGATGCCCTACGTCATCGGCGTCGGCGGCTCGGTCGCGGTCGGCAAGTCGACCACCGCCCGCGTGCTGCAGGCGCTGTTGGCGCGCTGGCCGAACGTGCCCAAAGTCGATCTGATCACCACCGACGGCTTCCTCTACCCCAATGCGGTGCTCGACCGCGAAGGCCTGATGGAAAAGAAGGGCTTTCCGGAAAGCTACGATCTGCCGGCGCTGTTGCGCTTTCTCTCCGACATCAAGGCCGGCCGCCACCCGGTGCGCGCGCCGGTCTATTCCCATCTGATCTATGACGTCATTCCCAATCAGTGGATCGAGATCGACCGCCCGGAAATCCTCATCGTCGAGGGGCTCAACGTGCTGCAGGCCGGGCGCCTGCCGAAGGACGGCAAGGCCGTTCCCTTCGTCTCCGACTTCTTCGATTTCTCGGTCTATCTCGACGCCGAAGAGGACGTGCTGCTGTCGTGGTATGTCAGCCGGTTTCTGACGCTGCGCGGCACCGCCTTTGCCGATCCGAAATCCTATTTCCACCGCTACGCGCGCTTGTCCGACGCCGAGGCGGTCGCCACCGCTACCGTCGATCTGGAAGCGCATCAATCTCGTCAATCTGCGGGAAAACATCCTGCCGACGCGGCAGCGCGCCGATCTCATTCTGACAAAAACCGAAAGCCACCAGGTCGAGCAGGTGGCGCTGCGCCGGCTCTAAAAGCGATCTGATTTTAGTGGCGCATGATCCCTCGGGTCGAGCCCGAGGGCTTGCTTTTTCGGAAAACCGGTATCCACCCTCGGATCAAGTCCGAGGGCAGGCATTTTCCGGATCATGCGCTAAGCGGCGACGGCCGCCGCTTCGGAGGTCGAGAGCACGGCGGCAAGCCGTCGCGGTCGAGCGGTTTGACCAGAAAGCCGTCCATTCCGGCGGCGAGGCAGGCCTCGCGATCCTCCGCGGAAGCGTTCGCCGTGAGCGCGATGATCGGCGTGCGCGGGCTCTCGTCCTCGGCTTCGAATAATCGGATGCGGCGGGTGGCTTCGAGGCCGTCCATGCCCGGCATATGCAGGTCCATCAGCACGCGGTCGAACGGCATGCCGGCGGCGCGAGCCGCCAGCCAGCAATCGATCGCCGCCTTGCCGCTGCCGGCCATGGTCGGACGATGGCCGAGCTTGTGCAGCAGCGCGCGCACCAAGAGCGCGTTGATCTCGTTATCCTCGGCCACCAGAATCGACAGCCCGCCGGACGCGGCGCGTTGCCGGCGTACTTCCGGCGTTTCGATTGCGGCGCCGTGTTCGAAAGCGTCATCGGCGGCGAAGCGGGCGGCGAGCGAGGCGGCGCGCACCGGCTTGATCAAATAGCCGGAGAAGCCCGCTTCTTTCAGCCGCGGCAGCTCGTTGCGCATGGCCGGCGTGACCAGCACGATCCGTCGTGGAATTGCGGCGGTCAGGCGCGCCATTGCCGCGCTCGCGGTGCTGCCCAGCGCGTGATCGACCAGCACGGCGCTCCATGGCCGCTCGGGCAACAGCGCCGCAGCCACCGCTTCGTCGGGACGATCGTCGTGTGCGCGCCCCACCGTTGCAGCCGCCGCGCCAGCAGCGATGCTTCGACCGCGGCCGGCGCGACGATCAGAATGTCGTTGCCGGCGAGATCGGGCACCGCCAGCGGCTGCTCGTCGTCTCCGGCGCGCGGCAACGGCACGGTCACGCGGAAGGTCGCGCCCGCGCCGGAAACGCTGTCGACCGCGATCGAACCGGCCATGCGCTCGACGATGCGCTTGGAGATCGTCAGACCGAGGCCGATGCCGTCGAATTTGCGCGTCGAGCCGACGTCGGCCTGTTCGAATTCGAGAAAGACGCGGCTCTGATCCTCGGCGGCGATGCCGATGCCGGTGTCGCGCACGGCAATGACGATCTCGTCCGGCATGCGGACCCGGCTCGACGATGATCGAGACGCCGCCGGCTTCGGTGAATTTGATGGCGTTGCCGACGAGGTTGAAAATGACTTGGCGCAGCCGCGCCGCATCGCCGACCACGCGCGCCGGCAGGCGCTCGTCGACATAGCTGCAGATTTCGAGGCCCTTGGCCTGCGCGCGCGGCCCCAGCAGCTCGACCGCCTCTTCGACAAAGGCGGACAGCGCAAACGGCCGCGGCGCCAGATCGAGCCGCCCCGCTTCGATCTTGGCGAGATCGAGCAATTCCTCGATGAACGACACCAGCGTGCCGCCGGACGCCTTCATCGCGGCGAGATAGGTGGCCTGCTCGGGCGCCAGCGGCGTGTCGCCAAGCAGATCGGCCATGCCGAGGATGCCGTTCAGCGGCGTGCGGATTTCGTGCGAAACCATCGGCCAGAAAACGCGACTTGGCGCGGTTGGCGGCCTCCGCCTGATCGCGCGCGTCGGCCAGCGCGCGTTCGGCGATGGCGCGGTCGGTGACGTCGCGGCCGACGCTTTGCATTTCGCTGCCGCGGTCGGAGCGCACCGTGACTTCGCGCCAGGCGATCCAGCGCGCGCCGTCGGGCGTGGCGATTTTCTGGTCGTAGGCGCGGGTGCCGTCGGCCAGGAGCGTGGTGTCGCCTTGCTGTTCGACCGCCAAGCGCGAAACTCGTGCCGAGCAGGTCTTCGCGGGGGCGTCCCGCCAAGGCGCAGAACGCGTCATTGGCGTAGGTGATCGCGCCGTTGCCGTCGCGGCGCACGATGACGTCGCCTTGCGCTTCGAAAAAGCTCTTGGCGCGCTCCTGCGCCTCGCGGAATTCCCAGTGCCGGTCTTCCGCCTGATCGAGGCGCGTCTCCAGGCCGCGCAGCTCGGCCTTCATCTGTCGGATGCGCGACAGCAGAATGCCCATGCCGCCGCAGGCCGCGCCGAACAGCGCGGCGACGCCGATGGCAAACGAATTGGGGTCGTAATGGGCGCCGGGCGACGTGGCGCCCGACAAAAAGCCGAAGGCGACCGCGAACGCCATCGAGGTGATGGCCAGCGAGCGGACGACGATCGATAACAGCCGCCGGGTGATGATGGCGGGCGTTCGGATACTGGCGCGGTCCCGCATGGTCTTTGTCCCCGCTCGCCTCGGTGCGGATCGCGCGGTTGCGAGCCGCGCTATCAGGTCCCGGTTTGCCGATGCGATAGGGGCGATCTTGCCCGGGAACCCTTGCGCATTGCTTGCGCCAAGGCTGCGATTGACGCGCCACCGGCCGCGATTGGTGAAAGGGTTGATGCTTTGTTAACATGCCCCGGCGCCAATGCCCGTCGGGCTGTTAGAATTGGGGCCCCTTGAGTTCGGCGCCGTGTCGTTCCGGCCGGAGACATCTGATGGATAAAGCTGTGAGTTCGAAGCGCCCGCGCGCGAAGCCGGCCGGATCGGCCGGATCGGCGGTCGCAGCGCGGCCGTCGCGTACGGAGGCCGAGGCCGCGGTGCGCACGCTCATCCGCTGGGCCGGCGACGATCCCGGACCGCGAGGGGCTGCAAGCCGACGCCGGCGCGCGTCGTGCGCGCCTACGAGGAATGGTTTGCCGGCTACAGCGACGATCCGAGCGAATACCTCAAGCGCACCTTCGAGGAGACCGGCGGCTATGACGAGGTCGTGGTGCTGCGCGACATCCGCTTCGAATTGCATTGCGAGCATCATCTCGCGCCGATCATCGGCCGCGTGCATATCGGCTATCTGCCGCGCAACCGCGTCGTCGGCATTTCCAAGTTGGCGCGGCTGGTCGAGGTGTTTGCGCGGCGCCTGCAGATCCAGGAAAAGATGACGGCGGAGATCGCGTCCTGTCTCGATGCCGTGCTCAAGCCGCATGGCGTCGCGGTGGTCACCGAAGCGACGCATCAATGCATGACGACGCGCGGCGTGCACAAGCCCGGCGTCACCATGGTGACGAGCCGGATGCTCGGCGTGTTCCGCGACCATGCCGAGACCCGCCAGGAGTTCTTATCCGCCATCGGCATGCGCGGCGCCAATCACGGCAACGGCGGCGCCTGAACGCCGCGCTCCTTACGCCGCGCGTTTGATCTCGTCGGTCAGCGCCCGGTAGGACAGCGCTTCCGCCATATGCACGCGGCCCACTTTGTCGACGCCGTCGAGATCGGCGAGCGTGCGCGCCACCCGCAGCACGCGGTGATAGCCGCGGGCGGTCAGCCGCATCGCGTCGGCGGCCTCGCGCAAGAGCGCAAGCCCGCTCGCGTCCGGCCGCGCCACGTCTTCCAGCACCGCGCCGGACACCGCGGCATTGCTGCGGACATGCGGCTAGCCCGATGGCCGCATAGCGCGCCGCCTGGCGCTCGCGCGCCAGCGCCACGCGCTCGGCGACTTCGCGGCTGCCTTCGGCCGGCTGCGGCAAAATGAGGTCGGCGGCGGTCACCGCCGGCACTTCGATATGCAGGTCGATGCGATCGAGCAGCGGGCCGGACAGCCGGGCCTGATAATCGGCGGCGCAGCGGACGTTGGGCTTGCGGTTGCAGGCAAAGCCCGGCTCGTCGGCGCGGCCGCAGCGGCACGGATTCATCGCCGCCACCAGCATGAAGCGCGCCGGATAAGTGACGCGGTGATTGGCCCGCGCAATCGACACCTCGCCGGTCTCCAACGGCTGGCGCAGCGAATTGAGCGCCTGCGCCGAAAACTCCGGAAGCTCGTCCAGGAACAGCACGCCATGATGGGCGAGCGACACTTCGCCCGGCCGCGCATGCAAGCCGCCGCCGACCAGCGCCGGCATGCTGGCGGAGTGATGCGGCGCGCGGAACGGCCGCCGGTTGGTCAGCGCGCCGCCTTCGATCTCGCCGGCGACCGAGGCGACCATGGACACTTCGAGAAGCTCGGCCGGCGCCAGCGGCGGCAGGATCGAGGGCAGCCGCGCCGCCAGCATCGATTTGCCGGCGCCGGGCGGGCCGACCATCAAGAGATTGTGGCCGCCGGCGGCGGCGACTTCGAGCGCGCCGTTTGGCGCTCTCCTGGCCCTTGATGTCGGCAAGGTCGAGCGCCGGACCGTGCGCTTCCAAGATCTTCGGCTGCGGCCGCGACAGCACCTGCGTGCCTTTGAAATGATTGGCGAGCGCAATGAGCGAAGTCGCCGCCATGATCTCGATGTCCGGGCTCGCCCACGCGGCTTCGGGCCCGCAGGCCGCCGGGCAGATCAAGCCCTCGCTCGCGCGCATTGGCGCCGATCGCCGAGGGCAGCACGCCGGCGACCGGCGCAATCGAGCCGTCGAGACCGAGCTCGCCCAGCACGGTAAAGCCGGCCACAGCATCGTGCGGGATGGCGCCGATCGCGGCCATCAGGCCGAGCGCGATCGGCAGATCGTAATGGCTGCCTTCTTTCGGCAGGTCGGCCGGCGCGAGATTGATGGTGATGCGGCGGGCCGGCAAAGCCAGGCCCGAGGCGATCAGCGCCGAGCGCACCCGCTCGCGCGCTTCGGAGACGGCCTTGTCGGGCAGGCCGACAATGGTGAAGGCAGGCATGCCCGGCGCCACCTGCACCTGAACGTCGACGGGCCGCACCTCGATGCCCTCGAACGCAACCGTGGAGACGCGCTGGACCATTTCAGCCCCGGAAGATGTCAGCCCTGGAGGATGTGCCCGCCGTATGCAACCGCAAGACTACCGCAAATTGCGAAGCCGGGGATTATGTACTTGGCGTACCGAGCGCCGGTTTGACCCCTCGGAAAGGCCCTGCGGATCGGTGTCGAAAGGGGTCGGGTGCCGGGAATCTCTAGGGGAGATATTCAGCGGCGCTGAATTTTCCGCTTTGCGCGTAGCGCAAATCGCTACAGGATGTAGCGTGCCGTTTTGGTTATCCAGAATGGCAAAAAAGAAGGGGCCAGCCCCCGGTGAGACGAGAAGCTGGCCCAAACGGCCCCGTTAAGGAGCCTCTACCACCCCTCACGGGGCGGCGATTGTGGAACCCGCCATCTCCGAACTGGCGGGACATTTTGGAAGGCAAGGACGGCCTAGGACGCGAGACGCATTCCCCTAGGTCGGCACCCGCAAAGCAGCGGGATGAGCGCGCCAGTCAGGTACTACATCCGGCCGGGCTAGTTTCGAGCTAGCCCGGCCTCTACTTGCCCTGGCGACGGGAAGGCTAGGCGTGATTGATTCAGGTACGCAAGGCGGGATTTGAGTTCTCCCGAAGAATCAAGAGGCTTTCCCCGTTACTCACAGACTTCTAAGATTTTTGTGAATTAGCCCTTGTCAGCCCTATGGCGGATAAGCCAATCAGCAACGGGACGATGTTTTACGGCGGATGTTGAAAACTCCGCCGGCGCCGCGCAAGCAGACAAACGCCGCTCAAAGTCGCGCCGGACGCAGAAACGTACAAGGCTCGAACAAGCTCTTCTGATCCTTTTAGCCGAAGCAAAACAGGGCGATTATGTCGTTCTGCCAGAGCCTGTTTACCGAGCGAACATTCACATCGGGCGGATCAGTTCCAACAGCATCACGTGGGGTTATTACCCGTACAGGTATGGACAGACCCCTATCCCGGCCCGGGATATTGTTTGGTCGGCTATCATCCCTGAGAGTTCGGTTTCGACCGAACTATCCAATTCGCTTCGCCATCAGCATCCGTTCACGCTCTTGGAAAAGAGCCTCTACATAGAGGTTCTGTCGCTGATGTACGAGGTCGTTCGTTTATGGCGACCGCCATGCAGCGACTGTCTACAACACGCAAAGCGATTTTCTGGATGCTGACGCGGCTCTTTTGGGCACAATATCGCGGTTGGGGGCTGCTGCGGCAGCGGCGGCGGATGCCGGATAAATCAAACCTAGATGATCTGCTCGACGTGCTATTGCGAACACCACCGATCGAATATACTTGTTCTCAATCAACGGACATCCATTCACCGGGCTTCAACCGCTACGTGAGCGGTTCGATAGTGTCCCTGGTAATAGCTGCTTTGACCGCAGCCCTTATCGAACTCGGCGAGGGCGGCAGCAAAAAGAGTTTAGCGAGCGAAATCAGTAATTTCGTAGTCATGAACAGTGCACCTGGTGCCGATCCGCAATGCACTGCACGCGTATCTCAGGCGTCCGCCATGGTTCTCTCGGCGTTAGGAACGGACAAGACCTGGGCGTTGTGCGAGGCGGCCCGTGATGCTGCGAGACGGGCCGGCCTAAGGTCCAGTGCGACGCCAAAACGGTAAAGACGCAAAGATGTTGAAAGAATTTATAGAACGACATCAAAGCAATGCCGTCCTGGCGGCTGTGGTTGCGAGCGTATTAGCGCTCGTTGGTACAGTATTGTCGGCTGGCCTTACTTACCATTATTCTGTCCAATCCCAAGATAGGCAGGTAAGGCTAGAGCAAATATCTAGATTCGATGCTTCAAGCGCCGATTTAATTTCAGCGGCCGGATCTTTTATCAATGCAATCAACGATAATAAGGATTTGGAGCAAGCGCGAAAGCAGATCAGCTCTGTTGTAGCTACTCAGATTTCCAATACCGAGGACCTAAGGCGGGCCTACGGCGAGGACGTCGCTCAGAATGTCAAACAATATGAGGATGCTCTTACTGACCTAAATCAGACAGCCAGCAAAACATCATCCGTGACCGAAATGCGCCCATGGACCGAGACCTTCGGCCGTGTGCTTGATGCGAAAGCTTCCCTCAGCGACGAAATCTACAACACGTTGGGCTCGCACCGTCGGTCATAGCTAATAAACGCCTGATCGAGACGATGGAACGCCTCATTTTGCAGCGCTCTCTCAGGCCACGCAAACTATAGGCCGCGATGGCGTTTGCGCCACATCAAAAAGTGACGCGCCGTCTGCTTAATAGACTTGGGCGCGGTGAGGCCGTCGATAGGTCAGGCGCTTGCCAGTGATACCCTGCAACGCTTTCTCAGCGCGTGCATCATCGTCAATGCCAAGCTTAGCGCGATTTGAGTAACGAAAATCAAATTCACTCAAATAGCGGTGCAAATGCTTCTCTGAGCAATGCTGATAAATGCCCTTCATGCCGCGTTTGAAGATCGAATAGTAGCCTTCGACTGTGTTGGTGTGGATTTCGCCCGCGCCCAATACTCGCCTCGCGCTCATGCGCCACGCTGCCATGCGAGGCAAACTCTTTGCCGAGCGCGCGATAGTGGAGCGCCTTATCGGTCATAAGATCGCTCTCGCGGCGGACGTTCTGACGGACAATCGGGGCGATGCTCGCAATCGAATGGCCGTCAGTGTGGAATGAGCGGGCCGATCCCCCGCGCTCTACCAGCGTCAGCACCATGTTCTTGTTGTGGAAGCCCGTCTTATCGACACCCATGCGCCTCTTGGCGACCGATATAGGTCTCGTCCACCTCGACGGTTTTGCCGCTGCCGCCCATTGGCGTCAGTTCTGGCCGGGCGCATGCTCTCGCGGATGCGATGCCTCATGAACCACGCCGTTTTGTAGCTCACGCCAAGCATGCGCATGAGTTGGTGGCTTGAAATGCCCTTCTTCGATGCCGTGAGCAGGTGCGTCGCGTAAACCCACTTGTGCAGCGGGACATGGCTACGCTCAAACACCGTCCCTACCGTCACGCTAAAAGGCTTCTCGCACTCATTGCACTTGTAAACACCCCCGGACGGGTGCTTTTGCCCTGCAACTTGTGGATACGCTTAGCGGTCCGCATTGCCACAATGCGGACACGTTGGACCTTTGCGGCCAAAGCAGCCTTTCTAGATGCTTTCTAGCGGCGTTTTCGTCAGTATAAATCTTCTGCAATTTCATGGCCTTAACCTCCACTCGTAAGGCAATTATACACCGCGTCCGCTCAGTACGTCAAGTACATAATCGCCCGAAGCCGTCAAGAACATTTAGAGAACAAACTGTGCGGGCGTCAGTCTTTGGCGACTTTAGCCCTTGGCAGCCAGCAATTCGCGTCGGGTCGCCTCGAGAATCTCGTCCGAAAGCCCGCCTTTGCCGACGGCCCGCGCCAATAACAACGCGCCGACCAGCCCGGCCATGGCGGCGACGCCTTTGCGGCGGCGCTGCGCCTTCGAAGCGCCGGGCGCGGATTTGGCGAGAAGATCGATTAAGGGCTTAAGCCCGTCGGCGAAAGCCTGCTGCACCGCCGGACCGCTGCGCGCCGCGTCGGCGCCAAGCGCGGCGAAGATGCAGCCCTGTCCGGGCTCATCGCGATGGCTCGGCCGCAGATAGCGCATCAGCAAGGCGCGCATAGGCATCGTGCGGCGCATTCGCGGCGGTTCGCTGCCAATTGTTCGCGGCTTGCGCCGCTGCTTGGCGGCAGGCTTCCGCGACCAGATCGTCCTTGGAATCGAATTGGCCGTAGAAACCGCCATGGGTGAGGTCGGCCGCCTTCATGATGTCGGCGACGCTCACCCCGCTAAAACCTTTTTCGCGAAACAGCTCCCCCGCCGCGGCAACGACGCGTTCGCGATTTTGAGCGGCCTTGGCTCGGCTTACTCTCACGGCGCGCCTCTGCTATGCAGCCTCATGATTGACAAATTATATGACGATCATCATGAATAGGCAAGGAATGATGATGGCCGTCATCTAAATCGGCGGCCCGGAGCGGATTAAAGGTCATGGCAACGACCGCGTTGGCGGAAGGGTTGAGCCGCCGCAACATTCATTACGGCTGGGTCGTGGTCGGCGTGACTTTCCTCACGCTCTTGGTCACCGCTGCCGCCATGGGCACGCCCGGCGTGTTGATCGTGCCGCTCGAACACGAGTTCGGCTGGAGCGACGCCGAGATTTCCTCGGCGCTGGCGCTGCGTATCCTGTTGTTCGGATTGTTCGGCCCGTTCGCCGCGGCGTTCATGAACCGCTATGGCGTGCGCCGGGTGATCGTCTGCGCGCTGGCGCTGATCGCTTTCGGCCTGTTGGCGTCGCTCGGCATGACGCGGGTCTGGCAGCTTGTCGTGCTGTGGGGCGTGGTGGTCGGTGTCGGCACCGGGCTCACCGCCATGGTGCTGGCGGCGACGGTGGCGACGCGCTGGTTCAATCATCGCCGCGGGCTGGTGATGGGCATGCTGGCGGCGAGCTCGGCGACCGGGCAATTGATTTTCCTGCCGCTGATCGCCGAACTGACCACGCATTACGGCTGGCGCATGGCGCTGGTCTTTGTCTCGGCGATTCTCGGCCTGACCGCGATCGTGACGCTGTTCTTGATGCAGGACCGGCCGAGCGACCTTAATCTGCCGCTCTACGGCGAAACTGCGATCTCGCCGCCGCCGCCCGCCGGCATCGGCCTCGGCTCGCTCTTGATGTCGCCGCTCATCGTGCTGCGCGATTGCGCGCGGGTGCCGGTGTTCTGGGTGCTGTTCGCGACCTTCTTCGTCTGCGGCAGCAGCACCAACGGCCTCGTGCAGACCCATTTCGTCGCGCTGTGCCACGACTACGGGCTCGAGGCGACCATGGCGGCGAGCGTGCTGGCGATGATGGGCGCCTTCGACTTCGTCGGCACCATCGGCTCGGGCTGGCTGTCCGACCGCTTCGACGGCCGCTGGCTGTTGTTCTGGTATTACGGCTTGCGCGGGGTGTCGCTGCTCTATCTGCCGTTCACCAATTTCACCTTCTACGGCCTGTCGCTGTTCGCGGTGTTTTACGGCCTCGACTGGATCGCCACCGTGCCGCCGACCGTGAAGCTCACCGCCGACCGCTTCGGCCGCGAGCGCGCCGGCATGGTGTTCGGCTGGATCTTCACCGGCCACCAGATCGGCGCGGCGAGCGCCGCGATCGGCGCCGGGCTGATCCGCACCGAATATTCGACCTACCTGCCGGCGTTCTTTATCGCCGGGCTGCTTTGCCTCGCCGCGGCGCTGCTGGCGATTTCGGTGCGCAAGTCGACGCCGCATTTTGCCGTGGCAGCGCCGGCGCCGGCGGCAGGGTGAGCGACGGATTACTTCCGCTTCGCCTCGATCTTGTCCCAGATCAGCGCCGCGATATCGGCGCCGCCGAAATTCTTCACCGAGCGGATACCGGTCGGCGAGGTGACGTTAATTTCAGTCAGATAATCGCCGATCACGTCGATGCCGACGAACAAAAGCCCCCGCGCGCGCAGCGCCGGGCCGAGCCGCGCGCAAATCTCGCGCTCGCGCTTGGTCAGGTCGGTCGCCTTGGGCACGCCGCCGCGCACCATGTTGGAGCGCAGATCGTCCGGCGCCGGGATGCGGTTGACCGCGCCGGCGAACTCGCCGTCGACCAGAATGATCCGCTTGTCGCCCTCTTTCACCGCCGGCAGATATTTCTGCACCACCCAGGGCTCGCGGAAGGTCACGGCGAACAGATCGTAGAGCGAGCCGAAATTGAGGTCCTCGCGCGTCAGCCGGAACACCGCCTCGCCGCCTTTGCCGTAGAGCGGCTTCATCACGATGTCGCCGTGCTCGGCGCGAAACGCCTTGATGGCATCGAGATCGCGGGTGATCAGCGTCGGCGGCATCAGGTCGGGAAATTCGGTGACGAAGACCTTCTCCGGCGCGTTGCGCACATGCGCCGGGTCGTTGACCACCAGCGTTTTCGGCTGGATGCGCTCGAGCATGTGGGTCGAGGTGATGTAAGCGAGGTCGAACGGCGGATCCTGCCGCAACAGCACGACGTCGAAAGTATCGAGCGCGACGGAGCGCGGCTCGCCGAGCGTGAAATGGTCGCCGGCCTGGTCGCGCACGGACAGAGGCTGCACGCTGGCGGAGAGCTTGCCGTCGCGCAGCGCCAGCCGGTCGGGCGTGTAATAGGACAGCGCATAGCCGCGCGCTTGCGCTTCCAGGAGCAGCGCGAAGGTGGAATCGCCACGGATATTGATCCGCTCGATCGGGTCCATTTGGACGGCGACGTTCAAGGGCATGGCGATCTCTCGGGCACGGGTCTAGCGCGTATCACTGTGTTGCATCGAAGGCATTGGCAATGTGGCGCGGTATTTTTCCCGGCGCGACCAGGATCACATCGAAGCGGATTTCGGCATCGGCGTCGCCGGGATGCTGGGCGAGCCAGAAATGCGCGGCGTCGACGATGCGGCGCTTGCCGCGTTCGCTCACGGCGCTCGCCGCCTCGTCGATGCGTGTCGCGCGCCTTGACCTCGACGAAGACCAGCGCGCGCCGGCGCCGGGCGACGATATCGATCTCGCCGAACGGCGTGCGATAGCGCCGCGCCACGATGCGATAGGCCTTGGCGAGGAGAAAAAACGCGGCGCGGCTTTCCGCCGAGACGCCGAGCCGGAACGCTGCCACGCGCTCCGGGCGCGGCGCGGCGACAGGCGGCTTTGGCGGCCTAGCGCGGCGCGGCATGCTTTGCCTTTTTGCCGGCATCGGCCAGCGCCAGCGCCTGCCGATAGACTTCGCGGCGTGGCAGGCCGGTGGCGTCGGCCACTTCGCCGACGGCATCTTTGAGCGAAACGCGCGCCAGCGCCTGGCGCAGCAGCGTCTCGGTTTCGGCGGCGCTGACGGCTTGCGCCTCGCCGGGCGGGGCGATGACGAGCACGATTTCGCCGCGCGGCGTCTCGTGCGCATAAGCCTCGGCCAGGCTCGCAAGGTCGCCGCGGCGGATTTCCTCATGCAGCTTGGTGAGCTCGCGGCACAGCGCCGCCTCGCGCCCCGCACCGAGCCCGGTGGCAAGGTCGGCCAAACTGGCGCCAAGCCGGGGACCCGATTCGAACAGGACCAGCGTTGCCGGCACGCGGGCGAGTTCGGCGATGCGGGCCCGCCGCGCCGCCTCCTTCGGCGGCAGGAAGCCTGCGAACAAAAACCGGTCGGTCGGCAAGCCGGCCACGGCAAGGGCCGTGAGCACGGCCGAGGCGCCAGGCAGCGCCGTGACCGCATGGCCGGCGTCGCGCGCGGCGCGCACGAGCTTGTAGCCGGGGTCGGAAATCAGCGGCGTGCCGGCGTCCGAGACGAGCGCAATCGCTTCGCCCTCGGCAAGGCGCCGCAGCAAGGCGGGCCGCGCCTTGGCTGCGTTGTGCTCATGATAGGGCGTGAGCGGCGTCGCGATGGCATACCGCTCCAAAAGCTTGTGCGTGATGCGGGTGTCCTCGCAGGCGATGACGTCGGCGCCGGCCAGCGCTTCCAGCGCGCGGAGCGTGATGTCGCCGAGATTGCCGATGGGGGTGGCCACCACATGCAGGCCGGGCGCCAGCCGCGCGACCGCAAAAGCCGTCCCACGAAGCGCATAGCTTTTTGGGCGGTCGTCCTTTATAGGCGGGGGCCTTAGCGCGGCGTCGCTCATTTCCGGCACTCTAGCGCGCGCCGCTTGTGGCGTCATGCCGCGGCAAATTCCTTATCCTTTTCATTTAGTTAACTATTCGCCGCCAATATGTCCGAATGGCGTAGCATCGACGCTCGGGGCGTCGTGGGGAGAATCGCCGTGTCCGCGTATCTGCAGTTTCGGGGAGCGGCGATGATGCCAACGCGGCGCCGCTCGATCGCTGGCCTGCTCGCCACCGCCGGCGCAGTGTTGAGCGGCTGCTCCGGCAATTCGCAGTCCCTGTCGTCGGCGCCGGGACCGCAGAGCACGCAGGCTCCGCCGGGCGCAACCATCGGCGCCGGCCAAGTGAAGGTGGGCCTTATCCTGCCCTTGTCGGCGCCCGGCAATGCCGGCGTTGCCGGCCAATCGATGCGCAACGCCGCCGAAATGGCAATCGGCGAATTCCAAAATCCCAATATCCAGCTCCTGGTCAAAGACGACGGCGGCACCGCCGCGGCGGCGCAAATTGCTGCGCAGCAATCGCTCGACGACGGCGCGCAAATTATCCTCGGACCGTTGTTTTCGCAGTCGGTCGGCTTCGTCGCCCAGGTGGCGCGCCCGCACAATATTCCGGTCATCGCCTTTTCCACTGACGCTAACGTCGCGTCGAACGGCGTCTATCTGTTGAGCTTCCTCCCCGAGTCGGATGTCGACCGCGTCGTGCAATATGCCACCTCGACCGGCAAGCGCTCCTATGCGGCGCTGATCCCCGACAATCCCTATGGCACGGTGGTCGAAGCCGCCTTCAAGCAAGCCATCGCACGACGTACCGGCAGCCAGATCGTGGCGCTGGAGCGATACCCCCATGACAAGGCCGCCATGGCGGCGCCGATCCGCAATATTGCGCAAGGATCGACCCGCGCCGACGCCCTGTTCATTCCCGACGGCGGCGATACGGTGCCGGACGTGGTCGCGGGGCTGATCGCCGACGGCGTCAATCTGCGGCGCCTGCAGCTTCTCGGCACCGGCCTGTGGGACGATGCGCGGATTTTCGCCACCGCGGCGCTGGTCGGGGGCTGGTATGCGGCGCCGGACGGCACCGGCTATCGCAATTTCGTCACCCGCTACCGCGCCCGCTATAACCAAGATCCGGTGCGCACGGCCACGCTGTCTTACGATGCCGTTGCCTTGGTTGCCGCCCTGGTCAAGACCCAGGGGCCGCAGGCCTTTACGCCGCAGGTCCTGACCAACCCATCGGGCTTTTCCGGCATCGACGGCCTGTTCCGGTTCCGGCCCGATGGCACCAATGAGCGCGGGCTGGCCGTGCTGCGGGTCGCGGCAGGCGGGCCGCAAGTCATCTCCCCGGCGCCCCGCAGCTTCGCCGGCTCGGCTGCAGGATAATAAGCTAGCTTATTAATTCGGGCGGAGTTGAGTTCGAATTCTCGGGGGCTGCCCGATGCCTCCGCGTCTTTGTCTCCGGCATCGGTCGCTTTCACTGGCAATTTCGGTCAGATCATAAGCAAGCTTATAAATTATCCTGAGCCAAAACTGCTCCGGATTGCTTTCAAGCCGCGAGATCGGCAACGACCGCGTCCAGGATCGGAAAGCCCGGCAGCGTGACGCGCAGGTGCCCTTGCGGCGTCTCCTCGACCAGCCCGTGCTCGCGCAGGCTGGCAATCCGCACCGGATCGAGCGGCCGCCCGGACACTTCGGCATAGCGCGCCAGATCGATCCCCTCGGCAAGCCGCAACCCCATCAGCAGGAACTCATCCGAGCGTTCCTCGCGGGTCAGCACGTCGTCGCTGACGACGCCATGGCCGCCACTCTCGACCAGGCCGAGCCAGCTTTCAGGCCGCTTTTCGGTCGCGGTGGCATGACGTTCGCCGTCGATATCGAGACGGCCATGGGCGCCGGGCCCGATGCCGGCATATTCCTGGGCGCGCCAATAGACGAGATTGTGCCGGCATTCGCCGCCGGGCCGCGCGTGATTGGAAATCTCGTAGGCCGGCAGTCCGTGGGCGGCGCACAGCTCCTGGGTCACGTCATAGAGGGCGCGGGAGGTGTCTTCGTCGGGCGGATGCAATTTGCCGGCGGCGTAGAGCGCGGCGAACGGGGTCTCGGGCTCGATAGTCAGTTGATAGAGCGACAGGTGATCGCCGGCTTCCAGGATCGCTGATTTGAGCTCGCCGGCCCAGGCTTTGGGCTCTTGGTTCGGCCGCGCATAGATCAAGTCGAACGAGTAGCGGCCGAACACCGTGCGCGCGATGTCGACGGCAGCGAGCGCTTCGCGCGCCGTATGGGTCCGGCCGAGCTCGGCAAGCGCCCGGTCGTCGAGCGCCTGGACGCCGAGCGACACCCGATTGACGCCGGCGGCACGGTAGCCGCGAAAGCGGTCGGCCTCGACGCTGGTCGGGTTGGCCTCCAAGGTGATTTCCGCGTCGGGCGCCACCCGCCACTGCCGGGCGATGGAATTGAGCACGCCGGCAATCGTCGCCGGCTGCATCAACGACGGCGTACCGCCGCCGAAAAAGATCGTGGATACCGTGCGGTCGCGCAGGCGCTCCGCCGTCTTGCCGATCTCGGTGTGAAAGGCGCGCAGAAACCGCTGCTCGTCGACGGCCGCATGCCGCACATGGCTGTTGAAGTCGCAATAGGGGCATTTCGACAGACAAAACGGCCAGTGGATGTAAACGCCGAAGGCCTGTTCAGTGTCGGTCAAGGCACGCCTCCGCAAGCTTGAGAAAGGCGCGGGCGCGGTGCGACAGCCCTTTGCCCCGCGGCGGCAGGCCATGCTTCTCCGCGCTGTCCATTTCGCCGAAGGTCCGATCGTGACCGTCGGGCAGGAACATCGGATCGTAGCCAAAACCCTTCTCGCCGCGCGGCGGCCAGACCAGCGTGCCGTCGACGCGGGCCTCGAAGTCTTCACGATGGCCGTCCGGCCAGGCGACGCAGAGCGCCGAGACGAAATGCGCTTTGCGGCGGTCGGGCGTGGTGGCGCCGCGCTCGCGCAGCTTGGCCTCGATCGTTGCCATGGCGCCGCGGAAATCCTTGTCCGGACCGGCCCAGCGCGCCGAATAAATTCCGGGCTCGCCATCGAGCGCGTCGACCACAAGACCCGAATCGTCGGCGAAGGCCGCAAGCCCACTGCCCGCTGCCGCAGCGGCGGCCTTGATATGGGCATTGTCGCGGAAGGTCATTCCGGTTTCTGCCGGTTCTTTCAGCTTAAGCTCACCTGCGGATGTAGCGTCGATCCCGTAGGGCGCAAGCAGCTCGCGCATTTCGGCGAGCTTGCCGGGATTATGCGTGGCGATGACCAGCCGACCGGTAATCGGACGTCTGTCCTCCGTCATCCGCTTCACATCACCGCCATCTTCTGCAAATCGACGAGCTTGGCGATGCCTTTGCGCGCCAGCCCCAACAGCGCGGAGAATTGCGTTTCCGAGAACGGCGTCTTCTCGGCGGTGGCCTGGACTTCGACGATGTTGCCGGACCCGGTGAGGACGAAATTGGCGTCGGTGTCGGCTTGTGAATCCTCGGCGTAGTCGAGATCGAGCACGGCCGTGCCCGAACAGACGCCGCAGGAGATCGCCGCGACGTGATCGCGCAACACCTCGGTCTCGATCATCGAACGCGCTTTCATCCAGCTAAGGCAGTCGTAGAGCGCGATCCAGGCGCCGGTGATCGAGGCCGTGCGGGTGCCGCCGTCGGCCTGAATGACATCGCAGTCGATGGTGATCTGCCGCTCGCCGAGCCCCTTGAGATCGACCACCGCGCGCAGGCTGCGCCCGATCAGGCGCTGGATTTCGACGGTGCGGCCGTTCTGCTTGCCGGCCGACGCCTCGCGCCGGGTGCGTTCGAGCGTCGCCCGCGGCAGCATGCCGTATTCGGCGGTGATCCAGCCGCGCGCCTGGCCTTTGAGCCACGGCGGCAAGCGATCCTCGAGCGTCGCCGTCACCAGCACATGCGTGTCGCCGAATTTCACGAAGCATGAGCCTTCGGCGAATTTGACGACGCCGCGCTCGAGCGAGATGGGACGTAATTCATCAGGTTGTCGGCGGCTCGGCCGCATAAAGGGCTCCCGGTTGCCGGACGCGACGGCGCCAGCGCTTCACGGTTCTAGTGTGTCGGGTATGGGCGCTACAAGGGCGCTAAACAGCGCGATAACCGCCAATTGGCTTTGGCCGCGGCTTACCGCTACGTTTAAGGCGCAGATAGTTATCGGGAGACCGCCGGGAGCTCGTCATGGCCGCGCAGGAAATTCACGAAACGACGCAAGAACCAACGCAAGTGCTGGCGCGCTTCGCCGCAACGCTCGACTACGACGCTTTGCCAAAGAGCACGCGCGAGCATTGCAAGAGACTGCTGCTTGACGCGCTGGCCTGCGCGGTGGCCGGCCATCAAGGCGAGGAAACCGGCCAGATGGCGGCGCTGGCCTCGGCGCTGGCGCAAAGCGCCGAATTCGAGCGTCATCGGCGGTGGGCATTTGTCGCTCGCCGGCGCCACGCTGCTCAACGGCTATCTCATCACCGCGGTGACGATGTGCGATGCGCATCGCGCCACCATGACCCACATCACCCCGGAAATCGTGCCGCCGACGCTCGCCATTGCCGAGCGCGACGGATTGTCCGGCCGCGATCTGTTGGTCGCCATCGCCGCGGGTTCTGAAGTCGCAACCCGCATCGGCATCGGTCTCGACTATCCGGCGTTCCGCGCCCGCGGCTGGCACGGCCCGGGCGTGCTCGGCCCGTTCGGCGCCGCGGCGGCGGTCGGGCGCTTGCTGAAATTCGATGCCGAGACCATGGCGCGGGCGTTCGGTCTGGCCGGCAGCCAGGCGGCCGGCACCTTTGCCGCCTGGGGCACGCCGACGGTGAAATTCCATCAATGCCGTGGCGCGCTGTCGGGTCTGATGGCGGCTTTGCTGGCGCAGCAAAACTTCGTCGCCACCCGGCAATTCCTCACCGCCAAGGACGGCGGCCTCTACAACGCCTATGCCGATGGCGGCAAACCGGAGCTGGCGACCGCCGATCTCGGCCGCCGCTTCGAGCTCGAGCAGATCGCGTTGCGGCTGTGGCCGTCGGCCTCGCTGATCCAGGGCCTGAACACCGCGCTGTTCGAGATCGTGGAAAAACACGCCATCGATCTCGCGCGCGTGCGTAACGTCGACATTGCGTTGAGCCCGCCGACCTTCGACTTTCACGGCGGCTTTGGCCGTTACAAAGCGAAATTCGAGGCGTTGCTGTCGGCCCATTATGCCGCCGCGGCGATCTTGCACGATCGCGCGCTGACCTTGGCGCAGTTCGAGCCCAACCGCTACGACGATCCGAAGCTGCGCCGCTTTGCCGCCGAGAAAGTCGCGGTGCGCGCCGACGATACGATCACGGGGTCGCAAGCCAAAGTCGACGTCATCATGGAAGACGGCTCGACCGTGTCGGCGCGCTGTGAGCATCCGCTCGGCTCGCCCGAAAATCCGCTGTCGCGCGCCCAGATCGAGCAGAAATTCCGCAACTATGCGGAGCGCGTCATCGACGGCGCGCATATCGCCGAGGTGGTTGCCGCGGTCGATCGGCTCGAAGACTACGGCTCGGTGCGCCGGCTCATGGACCTCTTGCGCGGCGCGCGCCACGGCCGTGCGATGGCGGCGGCGGAATGATATATAACAAACGAGAGTGCGGCATCCGGTTGGGAGCGCGCCTTGACCAGCCATGATTTTTCGCTTGGCATCAATCAGCTAGGTCTCGCCCAGCTCAACGAGCGTTCGCGCGAAATTTTCCGTCTGATCGTCGAGAGCTATCTCGCCACCGGCGAGCCGGTCGGCTCGCGCAATCTGTCGCGCATTCTGCCGATGAGCTTGTCGCCGGCGTCGGTGCGCAACGTCATGTCCGATCTCGAACAGCTCGGGTTGGTTTATGCGCCCCACACTTCGGCCGGGCGGCTGCCGACCGAGATGGGGCTGCGTTTCTTCGTCGATGCGCTGATGCAGATCGGCGACGTCACCGAGCAGGACCGCAGAGCGATCGAAGCGCAAGTTGCGGCTTCGGGCCAGTCGAAGTCGGTCGAAGCGGTGCTGACCGAGGCCTCGGGCCTGTTGTCGGGCTTGAGCCGCGCCGCCGGCGTCGTGCTGACCGCCAAGGCCAATCCGCGGCTCAAGCATATCGAATTCGTGCGGCTCGAGCCCGAGCGGGCGCTGGTGATCCTGGTTGCCGAAGACGGCCAGGTCGAAAACCGCGTGCTCCATACCCCGGTTGGCCTGCCGACCTCGGCGTTGACCGAAGCCGCGAAATTTCCTCAACGCCCGTATCCGCGGCCACACCCTCGATGAGGTGAAGGCCGAGATCCAGCGGACGCTGAAGGAGAGCGAAGCCGAACTCGACCAATTGACTCAAAAAGATCGTCGCCGACGGCCTGGCGAGCTGGTCCGGCGGCGAGAGCGACGAGCGCAAGCTGATCGTGCGCGGCCAAGCGCATCTGCTCGACGATCTCAAGGCGGTCGCCGACCTCGAGCGCGTGCGGCTGTCTGTTCGACGATCTGGAGACCCGGCGCGAGGTGATCGATCTATTCGGCCGCGCCGAGCAGGCCGAGGGCGTGCGGGTCTTCATCGGCTCGGAAAACAAGCTGTTCTCGCTGTCCGGCTCCTCGACCATCGTGGCGCCCTATCACGATGCCTCCGGCCATATCGTCGGCGTGCTCGGCGTTATCGGTCCGACCCGGCTCAATTACGCGCGCATCGTCCCGATGGTGGATTACACCGCCAAAGTGGTCAGCAAGCTTCTCGGCGGCTGACCGGTTTATCCGTCTTGCAGGTCTCCTGCACCGGGCCGGGCTATGGCCTCTTGCGGGCGGCGGGCAGCCGATCGACTTGATTTTTGCCGATTGAGCCCTGATATGCGGGGCGTCGAAAGATGGATGGACCATCATGACGGAACGAGACCGCTCGCGCTGAGGACGATGCGGCCATGCCGCAGAAATTGCGCCGCGGCCGCCGATCCCCGGCGCCCTCCACGGCGCTCCGGAGCGCGACCATGCCGAAATGAAAGACCGGCTTCTGCGCACGCTTGCCGAGATGGAAAATCTGCGCAAGCGCACCGACCGCGAGGTCGCCGACTCGCGGCTCTACGGCGTCTCATGCTTCGCCCGCGACGTGCTCGGCGTCGCCGACAATATGCGCCGCGCGCTTGGACGCGGTGGCGCCGGAATTGCGGGCGAGCGCGCGAGAGCGGCGTCAAGGCGCTGATCGACGGCGTCGAATTGACCGAGCGCGAACTGCTCAAAGCGCTGGAGAAGAACGGCGTCCGCCAGTTCACGCCGCAGGGCGAGAAATTCGATCCCAATCTGCATCAGGCGATGTTCGAAGTGCCCGACGCCACGGTGCCCGCCGGCAGCGTCGTTCAGGTGGTGCAGCCGGGCTATATGATCGGCGAGCGGGTGCTGCGCCCGGCTTTGGTCGGGGTATCGAAGGGCGGCCCGAAGGCAGCCCCGGCGTCGGTCGAGCAACGACAACGCCAATTCGTCGGCGAATTAAAGCCGTAACGCTCACTTGGTGTCGATGCTGTCGCGCACCGTGCGCAGGCGCGTGAACACGTCGGCCAGACGTCCGCCCGCGCGGTGCCGATCATTTGCATGTAGCCGCCGGTACCGAAGCGCAGCCATTGCACGACCATGATGTCGGTGTCGCTCTGCGCATCCTTGGCTGTGGCCAAAGTTTCATAGCCCGAGCTGGCCGCCGATGCGCAGCGGCTCGGCGTCCTGGATGCGCACGTCCCGGATGCCGCCGATCTGATCGAATGTCACGCGGGCGAACTGGTCGTCATCTTTGGGTTCGGCCGGTCCGCCCGGCATGCGCCGCGATCAGGAAACGGGCGTGATGGGGCGGCCTTGGACGTCTTTGTTCTGGTCGGCGGCTGCCTTGTCCGCGGGTTGCCCGGCCGCCGAATGCGACCAGCATCAAAGCGCGGCCCGGCAACACGTCTTCGATGCGAAAACCGGCCAGGTCGCCGACCGTGAACGGCAACAGGCTCAGCTGTTCGGCATCGGGAACGCTGGCGCGCACCGCTAGCGTCGCCAGCGCCGCGCGCACCGCTTGATCGGTATAGTTTGGTGTCCTGATCCGGAATGCGCACCGTGACCAGCGCCGTCACATCGCCCGCCGGCGCGATCAGCATCCATTCGCGAAACGATGCGTCGCCGATCGTTTGCTTGCCGGTGAGCAGAAATCCCTTGCCGGCCTCGGCTTGAATGGCTCGCGCTTCATCGATGCCCTGTTTCGCCAGCGCCTCCGGAACCATGGACTTGTCCAGCGAACTAAAGGCCTCGGCGGGAAACGTCGCCAGCATGATGGCGGCTTTGTCGCCGGCATCCTCGAAGCCCGGAAACGTCGGGCTCACGCATGCCCGCGCGGCGGCACCAGCCCGATGCGGGAAGCCGGTCGGAAAAATCGGATCGGCGGCCTGGGCTGCCAGGATGCCGGCGCCGAAGGCGACCATGGCGGCGACCAGCGGCCGCGACGCAAAGCCGCAGGCGCGGAGATGACATTCTGGCGTGAAATCATCATCATCGGTGTTGTGTGGCTCGCGCTGCGGGATCTGCTGCGGCAACCGGTCGGCGCAGCGTTACCCGCCGCATGGTCAGATTGATCCGTCCGCCGTCCGCGAGCAAGGTCGATGTGCCCGGATAGATGCGGTCGACGCCGTGAAAAGCACAGCCGGGCTCGCCCCAACCAAGACCAGCGCATCGCCGGAATTGAGGCGGAGCGAACGGGTCGGATCGCCGCGCTTTGGTCCCGCCGACGCGGAACAAGCAGGAATCGCCGAGCGAAAGCGAGACCACCGGCGCGGCAAAATCCTGCTCGTCGCGATCCTGATGCAGGCCCATTTTGGCGGCCGGTCCGTAGAAATTGATCAAACAGGCCTCCGGCGGGTGCGGATATCGCGCAATCTCGTCCCAGATGGCCATCAGCGCGTCGGGCATCGGCGGCCAGGGCCGGCCGGTCTCGGGATGGTCGGGCTCGTAGCGGTAGCCGCGCTCATCCGAGACCCAGCCGAGCGGACCGCAATTCGACATGCGCACCGACATCGGCCGGCCCGATTTCGGCATGCGCGAGGTGTAACAGCGGCGCCGCGGCGAAAACCTGGCGAATCGCGAGCACAAGCTGCCTCCTGCCGCTCGCGATCGAGATAGCCCGGATAGAATCGAAAGCCGCTGCGGCCTGTCCCGCACTGCGCGGCTGCCGCATCCAAGGCCGGTCGGTCGTGTCGCTCGATGGCTGTTTTCATTGGATTTTTACCAGTTCGCCGTCACGGTCGCGCCGATGTCTCTGCTCTCTCCGAACGTCGGCATTGTGGCGCGCGCCGGCGCCTGCCGGCCCATCGCCGATCGACGATCTCTACGCCAAATTGACGGTCGCCGCGGCGGTGTTCTTCGTCGTCGCTCGAGATCGCCTTATCTGGTCTTCGCCGGCCTGCCGCCGATCGACAAGCCATGGGTCGACGGCACGCAATTTCGTGCATCGGCCGCGACTTCCTCAACACCTGGATGGGCGGGCGCTCGGTGTTCTCCGGCGGCCCGGCGGCGTGGTTCGACCGCGGCCGTCTATAACGCGGCGCTGCGCGACATGCTCGGGCCCGCCTATCCGGAACATTACTGGTCGTATCCGCCGCACCTGCTGCTGTTCATCTGGCCGCTCGGCCTGATGCCCTATCTGCCCGCCTATATCGCGTGGTGCGTCGTCGGCATCGCGCTCTATCTGGTCGCTTGCTCCGGCGCCATCGCGCGCGAGCGGCTGTTGTTTCTCGCGGTCGCGCCCGGCATCGCGGTCTGCGTATTCTTCGGCCAGAACGGCTTTTACACCGCGGCGCTGCTTGATCGGCGGGCTGCTTGCCTGCGAGCGCCGGCCGGTGCTCGCCGGCGTGCTGTTCGGCATTCTCACCGATCAAGCCGCAACTCGGCCTGTTGCTGCCGGTCATGCTGTGCTCGAGCGGCGCTGGCTGACGATCGCGTCAGCCGTGGCGACGACGGCGGTGCTGGTTGCGGCGACGGCGATGCTGTTCGGCTGGACGATCTGGATCGAATTCTGGCACAAGATTGTGCCGCAGCAGCAATGGCTCACCGAAACCGGCGGCGGCCTGCTGTTGGTGATGGTGTCGTCGGTGTTTTACGGCGCGCCGCCTCATGCATCTGCCGCTCGGCGGTCGACTGGGCGATGCAAGGCCTGGTGTCGGCGCTCGCGTTCGCCGCGGTGGTGTGGACCTATTGGCGGCGCCGCGATCCGGCGCTGTCGCTGGCGCTGCTCGTCACCGCGACCTTCCTGTTCACGCCCTATATTCTCAACTACGACATGGTGGTGTTCGGCTTCGTCGTGGCGCCCTTGCGCGACCGCGCCGACAACACGCCGGCCGATCATTGGCTGCTGATCGCGGTGTGGTCGCTTGCCGGTGACGATGATGCTCGCGGCCGCAGTCTTCATCCCGCTGGCGCCGGTCGTGCTGATCGCGTTCGCTTGCCGGCTGCTGCTGGCGGCTCGCGCACAGCGGCGCGCCGGACGTGCAGCGAGCCTTGCCGCAAGCAGCGTCGGTCGCCTAGCTTGGCCAGTGCGATCCGAATCGGGCCGACCGGCTCGTTCTCCCCAAGGAAATCAAAGCGATGCCTCACTTCATCTGCACCGCCTGCGGCACGCAATATGCCGAGAGCGAACGCGCGCCGGCCCATTGCGTCATCTGCGAGGAGGAGCGGCAATACGTCCCGCCGCGCGGGCAGACCTGGACCACGCTCGAAGCGCTGCGGCAGAAGCCACAGCAACACCTTCCGCGAATACGAGAAGGGCATCATCGGCATCGGCTCGACGCCTGCATTCGCTATCGGTCAGCGCGCGTTGCTCGTTCGCACGGAGAACGGCAATATCCTGTGGGATTGCATCGCCACGCTCGACGACGCCACAGTGACGATGATCGAAGGCCTCGGCGGCATCGACGCCATCGCCATCTCGCACCCGCATTTCTACACGACGATGGTGGAATGGGCGCGCGCGTTCACGGCGCGCATTCACCTGCACGCAGCCGACAGGCAATGGATCATGCGGAACGATCCCGCGATCGAGCTATGGGACGGCGAAACCAAAACGCTTTGGGACGGTGTCACGCTCATTCGCTGCGGCGGCCATTTCGAAGGCGGCACCGTGCTGCATTGGGCCGGCGGAGCAGGCGGACGCGGCGTCGTTTGCGCCGGCGACATTCTCACCGTGACCACCGATCGCAAGTGGCTATCGTTCATGCGCAGCTATCCGAATTTCATTCCGTTATCGGCGCGCACCGTCGAGCACATCGGCACGGCGCTTAAGCCGTTCGCGTTCGAGACGATCTATGGTCATTACTTCGACCGCGTCATCGCGAAGGACGGCAAAGCGGTGCTGGAAAAATCCGTGGCCCGCTATGTGGAGGCGGTCGAGGGCAAGCGAGGCTATGAGTGAAGCGCTCGGGCGCGCTTAAGCAGCCCGTTCCGCGGCGACTTTCTCCGGCACCAGCCGCACGCTGTCGAGCGCGGCACGCACGCCGGATTCGCCCGCCTCGTGATATTCGGCGTCCTCGTTGACGTTCCACACGTCGTAGAGCCGCTGCCCGGCAATGATGTTCCGCGCCGTGAGCATCGCCGTCATCATGGCGTGGTCCTGGTTGTTGTATCGGTGCATGCCGTTGCGGCCGACCACGTGCAGCGTCGGATAGCTGCCTTCGAGGTCGAGCCGGATGGCGGCGACATTGTCGCGATAATCTTCGTCGTAGACCGGATAGGCCTTGGCCTGGCGCACCACGCAGGCGTCGACCACGTCGTCGGCGGCGACGAGGCCGATCTGCGCCACCTCCTGTTTGGCGAGCGCGATCAGTTCGCCGTCGGGGGCATTCCACAGTCCGTCGCCCTCGAAGCAGAAATATTCGAGGCCGAGGCAGCTCATGCCGTCCGGCACCATCTCCGGCGACCAGGAGCGGAAGTTCTGCACCCGGCCGACCTTCACGCTCGGATCGTGGATGTAGATCCAGTTGTCCGGAAACAGCTCGCTCCTTGCGCACCATCAGCGCCACGGTGAGGAAGTCGCGATAGCGCAGCGCGCGCGCGTGCAGCAGCGATATCGGCACTGGCTTGATGCGTTCGACCAGTTCGCGCAGCGGCGCCGAGCTGACGACGTGGCGCGCGGTGTATATTTCGCGGCTCGCCGTCCGCGGTGGCGACTTCGATGCGCCAGATGATTGCGCGCGGCATCGAATTCGAGTGCCGACCAGTTCGCGCCCCATCAGGATGCGGCCGCCGCGCGCCTTGATCCTGCGCGCCGCCGCCTCCCACATCATGCCCGGACCCTTGCGCGGATATTGGAAGCTTTCGATCAGCGTCTTGACCGTCCCGGTGCGCCGTCGCCGCCGGCTTTGCGCGCCAAGCCGCAGCGAACGCTTCAACCCGTTGAGCACGGCGGTCGCCAGATCGAGGCCCTTGATGCGCTGCGCCGCCCAGTCGGCGGAAATCTCGTCGCACGACATGCCCCACACCTTCTCGGTGTAGGTCTTGAAGAAGATCTGGAACAGCCGCTCGCCGAACTGGTTGCGCACCCAGTCGTGGAAGGTGCGCGCTCGAGCGATCGGGAACAGTCTTGGCGTAGGCGTAGGACGCCATGCAGGCCGCGCTGGTGAAGACGCCGAGCTTGAGCAGCGCCTCGAAGGCTTTGAGCGGATAAGAGAAGAACTTGCCGTTGTAGTAGATGCGCGACAGCCGCGGCCGGGCGATGAAATCGTCGGGCAGGATCTCCTGCCACAGCGCGACGACCTCCTTCGACTTGGAGAAGAAGCGGTGGCCGCCGATGTCGAACAGGAAGCCCTTGTAGTCGACGGTGCGGCTGATGCCGCCGACATAAACCGGATCGCGCTCGATGACGATGCACCGATCGCGCTCGCCTTGGTCAGGCAATAGGCCGCGGTGAGGCCCGCCGGCCCGGCGCCGATCACGAAGACTTCGGCATCGACGTCGTATCCGAACGGCCGTGGCCGTCTGGCGCGCGCCGTGCGGCATGGCGCAGCCGTCAGGCCTGGCGCGGCCGGAAGGCGAACAGCGCCTGGCCCGCATAGGAGACGAGCGCGCCGCCGGCGGCGCCGGCGACCAGCGCGAGCTGCGGCACGGCGCTCAGCAACGCGTGACGATGAGGACCGCGAAACGCGCGTAGCTCGACCGCTTGCGCGGCGGCGGCGACGGCGGCGTAGCGCATCGCTTCATCGGCCGGGCGGCGGCCGCTGCGATCGAAGGTCGAGCGCGCGGTTGAGCCGCCAGGTCACCAGCGTCGCCACGGCGAGCGACACCAGCCGCGCCAAGAGCGGATGCGGTCCGTGGGCGATGACAAGGTGAAGACCGCGAGATCGGTGACGAGACCGAGGCCGCCGACGCCGAGGAAGCGAATGGGCCGCGGTAAAACCTCAAACAGCGCGCGGACCGGATCGTCGATGACGGTAGCGCCGGGCGCCGTCGCCCCGGCGGCGCCGCTTTCGAGCGGACTGATACGCATCGCAACTCCACGCTTTGGGGCGGCGCCTTTCGCTGCCGTTTCCGGCCGGCGGCGCTGTTTTCCCTTCGCCCGCCGGCATCCGTGGCAGGATTTCCTTAACGGCGGGCGAACGCGCGGGCGCACGGCCGGGATGTGCGCCCGGCACCGTTAAGAGACCTTCACCGCGGTGGCGAAAGCGGCGCGCAGGAGCGCCGCATCGGGCGGCGTTAATAGGCGACCTGATGGGATTCCTGCCTTGCAGGCCGATGCGCCTCTCCTATATGAGCCAAGGGAAATCGTCCGTGGCAGCGGGTTTTGGACAGTAGGTTTTGGCAAGCGGTTTTTGGGCAGTCGTCTAAGCCGGCCGGCCAAACTGGCGAGTCGAACCTGGTCAAGGACGATGCGTAATAAGGGGGTAAAAGACAGCGATAG
>CAWEAH010000013.1:0-81131 GCA_963807125.1 uncultured Alphaproteobacteria bacterium | reverse complement strand
GGCGCCGCGCTGGCGAGCAAAGAACTATGGCGATGAAGCGGTAGGAGGGGGCCGACAATGAAACGGAGCACCGCGCGGATCCTGACGACGCATGTCGGCAGCCTGCCGCGCCCGGACGACTTGGTCGCGCTCTATAGAGACGACGCGTCCGATCAGAAGCTGTTGCCCCATCTGCGATCCGCCATCGCGGAGGTGGTGCGGCAACAAAGTCAAACGGGCATCGACATCGTCAATGATGGCGAGTTCGGCAAGGCTATGCGCAGCGCGATGGATTTCGGCGCCTGGTGGTCCTACGTCTATCCGCGCCTCGCCGGCTATGAACTGCGCGAAGAGGAGAAGAAAAAGGGCCGCGCTGCCTGGACCTTCGGCAGCAAGGAACGCAAGGAGTTTGCCGAATTCTACGCCGCCGAGGCGAGCGCCGCCGCAACGGCGTCGCAAGCCGGCACCAGCACGGCACGGCTCTACGGCCTGACCTGCACCGCTCCGGTCAAATATGTCGGCCATGCTGCGATGAAGCGTGACATCGATAACCTTGCGGCCGCGGTGCGCGCCACGCGGGTGGAAGAAGCGTTCATGACCGCGGTGTCGCCGGCGACACTGCAGATCTTGCCGAACGCGCATTACAAAAGCGGCGAAGATTACACCTGGGCGTTGGCCGAGGCGATTGGCGAGGAATACAAGGCCATCGTCGACGCCGGTTTCATCCTGCAGATCGACGATCCGGCGCTGGTCGACATCTACGATTGGTGGTTCTCGATGAACGACGACATTGCGGGCTTCCGCAAATGGGCGGCGTTTCAGGTCGAGGCCGTCAACCACGCCCTCGCGGCATCCCGGAGGATCGCATTCGCTTTCATATCTGCTGGGGAAGCTGGCACGGCCCGCACAAGGGACGATATCGCGCTCAAGCACGTGGTCGACCTTCTGCTCAAGGTCAAGGCGCAGGGCTATGTCATCGAAACCGCCAACGTGCGCCATGAGCACGAGTGGAAAGTCTGGCAGACGACCAAGTTGCCGGAGGGCAAGCTTCTCATTCCGGGCGTCGTCAGCCACGCCACCAACGTGCTTGAACATCCCGAACTCGTTGCCGACCGGCTGGTGCGCTTCGCCAAGACCGTCGGCCGCGAGAACGTCATTGCCAGCACCGACTGCGGTCTGGGCGGTCGCGTCCATCCGCAAATTGCCTGGGCGAAACTTCAGGCGCTGGCCGAAGGCGCTGCGCTCGCGAGCCGAGAACTTTGGCGATGATGCTTTGGCGCGCTCACGGCAGGACCTGCTCCTGGGCAATCCGATAGGGGTGGGTGGACGATAAGGGGTGAGCGAAGAAATGGCTCACCGAGGACGCACCGGTACCGAAGGCGATGAGCAGAAAGCCCGCCCCGAGAGCGAAATTCTTGAAAAAATCCCAGAACAGGGTTCGGCCCTGGCCGGTCGCCGAGCTCCAGAAATCTCCGGGTTTCCAGAACTGCTTCCACAGCAACGCAGTCACGCCGCAATAGCCGCCCAACACCAAGGCGCAGGCGCGATCTGCGATGCCGGTGACGATGCCGAGCGACATGAAAACTTCGACAAACAGCCCGGCGACGATCAATGCGGTGGCAAGGGTGGTGTTCGGTGCCGCTTCGCGGGCCTGGGCGACGGCGCCACGGAAGTTGAGGATTTTGTCGAGCGCGCTGAAGGGAAGAAACAACAGAACCATGGTCGCGCGGATGGCCGCGGCGACAGCGATGCTTAGAAATATCATCGACACACCTTCCGATCAGGCAAAAGTTATGGCTGAACAGGGGACTTTCGTTCGGGTTTGGCGTTATCGCCTTTGCGCGGCTCATTCGGCAACACGGGCCGATCGCACCCCAATTTCCGGCCAGAAAGTAAGTCTTCATCCTCATGACCGCCAGCGAACATTACGACGTCGCCATTATCGGCTCGGGGCCGGGCGGCGGCACCATGGCATGGCGACTGGCGGCGACCGGCAAGCGCGTCCTTATTCTGGAGCGTGGCGACTATCTGCCGCGCGAACGCGAGAATTGGGACAGCCAGTCGGTCTTCGTGGACGCGCGTTATCAGGCCAAGGAGACCTGGCACAGCTCGGATGGCAAAGATTTCCGTCCCGGGCTGCATTATTACGTCGGCGGCAACAGCAAGGTCTATGGCGCGGTGCTGTTGCGGCTGCGCGAGCGGGATTTCGACGAAATCAGGCATCCCGACGGGATATCGCCGGCTTGGCCGCTGAAATATGACGCGTTCGAGCCCTATTATCAGGCCGCCGAAGAACTCTATTACGTGCATGGCCTGCGCGGCGAAGACCCGACCGAGCCGCCATCGCGCAAGCCCTATGCCTATCCGCCCATCAGCCACGAGCCGCGCATCCGAGAGCTGTTCGACGGATTAAAGCGCGAGGGCCACCATCCGTTTCACCTGCCGGTCGGCGTTCTGCTCGACGAGCGCGACGGCAAAGCGTTGCCGCATTCCGCGTGCATCCGCTGCAATGCCTTCGACGGCTATCCGTGCCTGACCAACGGCAAGGCCGACGCGCAGATCGTCTGTATCGATCCGGCGCTGCGCGCGCATGCCAATTTGACACTGCTGACCAACTCCTATGTCGACAAACTGACGACGGATTCTGCACGGGCGGAGAATTTCCGGCATTGAGGTCGTGCGTGGCGCGGAGCGAACGACCTATTCGGCCGATATCGTCGTCGTCGCCTGCGGTGCGCTGTCATCGGCGCTGCTGATGCTCCGCTCGGCCAACGACGATCATCCCGGCGGCCTCGCCAACGGCTCGGGATTGGTCGGACGGAACTACATGCGGCATAATAATTCCGTGGTGCTGGCCGTTTCGCGCACGCCCAATCCGACCAAGTTTCAGAAGACGCTCGGATTAAACGACTTTTACTTCGGCTCCGACGATTGGAATTACCCTCTCGGCCATATCCAGATGGTCGGAAAGTCGGACGGCACCCAGATTCGCGGCGATGCGCTGCCCAGCCTCCTGCAATGGTTTCCGGAAATGCCGTTCGACTGGATCGCCGAGCATTCGCTTGATTTCTGGTTGACCTCGGAAGATCTGCCATTGCCGCAAAACCGGATTTTCTACGACCGCGGTCGCGTCATGCTCGATCTTGAAGAAACCAACATGGAAGCGCACCGGCGATTAAAGGAGAAGCTGCGTGTGTTGTGCGGCGAGCTCGACGTTCATCCGCATTTGTTCGAGCGGTCGATTTATCTCGGCCAAAATATTCCGATCGGCGGCACCGCCCATCAGGCCGGCACCATGCGCTTCGGCTCCGATCCGGCAAGCTCGGTGCTCGACTTGAACTGCAAGGCACACGCGATCGACAACTTGTACGTGACTGACGCCAGTTTTTTTCCCTCGATCGGCGCGGTCAATCCCACCTTGACCATCATCGCCAACGCCTTGCGGGTGGCCGACCAGATCATTCCACGACTGCAATAGTCGCGCGACAGCCGCGATGCACGGCCAATTTACCGATGGCCGTTGCGATGAAAGAACGCCATCAAGGTCTTTACGCCCATGGCGATGGCGCCAGTGAGGGCGGCGAGGAGAGCAAAAAAGACCAGAACTTCGATAATGTGCATGGCGTTGCTCGGCGTTGTCGATCTTCGCCTAAAACCGTCGCGAAAGCACATATTCCGAGTGGCAGGTAAAAGGCGGGCTATCCGCGCGCATCTTCGATCGCCTGCCACACCCGCTCCGGCGTGGCCGGCATTTCGACGTGGCGGACGCCCAATTCCCATAGCGCGTCGACGATGGCGTTGATCGTCACGGCCAGCGCCGGAACCGTGCCGCCTTCGCCGGCCGGGCGGATGCCGAGCGGATGGGTGGAGGAGGGCACTTCGCTGATCTCGGTGACGTAATCGATGAGATCGCTGGCGCGCGGCATGGCGTAGTCCATCAGCGAGCCGGCCAGCATCTGGCCGGTTTCCGGCTCGTAATAGGCGTGCTCGAGGAGCGCCTGGCCGACGCCTTGAGCGATGCCGCCATGCACCTGGCCATGGATAATCAGGGGATTGACCGCGCGGCCGACATCGTCGACCGCGACGTAGCCGATCAATGCGACTTTGCCGGTATCTGCATCGACCTCGACCTCGCAGACATGCGCGCCGTAAGGGTAGCTGGCGTCGAGCACGGTCTCGTCGCATTCGGCGTGCAGCGGGCCTTGCAGGTCTTCCGGCAAATCCTTGCGTTCGGCGGCGGCGCGCGCCACCTCGAACAGGCCGACGGCGCGGTCGGTGCCCTTCACCGCAAAGCGGCCGTGCTTGAACTCGATGTCCGCGGCGGCGGTTTCCAGGAGATGCTCGGCGATGCGCAAGCCTTTTTCGATAATGCGGTCGGAGGATTTCTTGATGACGATCGAGCCGAGCCGCATGCCGCGGCCGGAATGGGCGCCGCCGCCGACGGTGACGCGATCGGTATCGCCGGCGACAAAGCGCACGGTCTCGATCGGCACGCCGAGCCATTCGGTGACGAGCTGCGCAAAGCTCGTCTCGTGGCCCTGGCCTTGCGAGACGATGCCGATGACGAGCTCGACAAAACCGTCCGGCGAGACGGTCAGCTCGGCTTTCTCGCGCGGCACGCCGGTGGAAATGTCGACGTAATTGCCGACGCTGATGCCGCGATACTTGCCGCGCTTGCGCGCCTCCTGGCGCCGCTTCTTGAAACCGGCCCAATCGCCGAGCTTGAGCGCCAAGTCCATGGCGCCGATATAGTCGCCGTTGTCGTAAACGACGCCGAACGGATTTTTGTACGGCAGTTCCTTTTGCGTCACGAGATTCTTGCGCCGCAGCGCGACGCGATCGTAGCCGCATTCGCGCGCGGCGAGATCGATGAGCCGCTCCATGACGAAGATCACTTCCGGCCGGCCCGCCGAGCGGTAGGGCCGGGTCGGCGAGGTGTTCGACAGCGTGGCGCGGGCGCGGAAGTGCGCCGCCGGCATGCGATAGATGCTCGACATCATCTGCACGCCCTTCTGCACCATGGCGAAATTGGTGGTGTGGGCGCCGAGATTGCCGAGGTTCGAGCCGCGCATCGCCAGGAATTTACCCTTGTCGTCGAGCGCCAGCTCGGCTTCGACGACGAGATCGCGCGCCTGATAGTCGGACAGGAAGGATTCGTGCCGCTCGATGATCCATTTCACCGGCCGGCCGAGCTTCTTTGCCGCCCAGGCAACGAGCGCGAATTCCGGATAGATCATGCCGCGGGTGCCGAAATTGCCGCCGACGTCCTGCATGAAGACCCGCACCCTCTCGGGCGGCACGTTGAGCATGGTGGCGAGATCGTTCTTCAGCCGCACCGCGCCACCATTGCCGGCATAGACGGTGTAGCGGCCGGCCGTGGCGTCATAGGCGGCGAGCGCGCCGCGCGGCTCCATCGGCACGCCGGTGACGCGCTGCACCCAGGTTTCGAAGCGGGTCACATGCGCGGCGCGGGCAAAGGCCGCCTCGGTCGCCGCGGCATCGCCGAGCTCGGAATCGAAGCACACATTGGAGCGCGCCGGCGCATGCACGATCGGCGCGTCCTGCCGCGCTGCGGCCGCGGTCTCGACCACCGCCGGCAAAACCTCGTAATCGATCTCGATCGCCTCGGCGCCGTTCTTCGCCGCATAGACGGTCTCGCCGACCACCATCGCCACCGCTTCGCCGCAAAAGCGCACCTTGTCGGCCGGCAACGGCCAATGCGGCGCCTCGAACGGCGGCGTGTCGTCCTTGTTGCGTAACGTCGTCTCCGCCGGATGCGGCGACCACGGCTTGTGCGGAATGGGTTTGAGCCCGTCGGCCAAAACATCGGCGCCGGTCAATACCGCAAGCACGCCGGGCACGGCCTTGGCCGCGGCGGTGTCGATCGATCGGATGCGGGCATGGGCGTGCGGCGAGCGCAGCATCACCGCATAGACCTGGTCCGGCAAATTTTCGTCCGCGGTGTAGCGGCCGGCGCCGCGGACGAGCCGTAAATCTTCGCGGCGCCGCACCGGCGCCCCGATGCCCGACCCGTTGGCGGCTTGTTCCATGTAAATGCCTCTGGGCATGATGTTAGTGGAGCCTTTCCGCGAGCGCCACCATGGTTTGCGGCTGACAATAATGTCGCCCGCATGTAGACAGGAAAGCGGAGGAAGCGCGCCAGACCATGACCGAACAACCGCGCATGCTGCGCAAGGAGGATCCGGCTTTGCTGTCGGGGCGCGGCCGTTACGCCGACGACCTGCCGGTCGCGGTCGGCTGTTTGCACGCCCATGTCGTGCGCTCGCCGCATGCGCATGCCGACATTGTGCGCATCGATGGCTCGCGCGCCTTGGCCCATGACGGGGTATGGGCCGTCATCACCGGCGAGGAGGTACGCAAGCTCTCCGATCCGTTTCTGGCGGCGGTGAAGACGCCGGTGCGGCAGTGGTCGCTTGCGGTCGAGCGCGTGCGCTATGTCGGCGAGCCGGTGGCGCTCATCGTCGCCGACAACCGCTATATCGCCGAGGACGCCGCCGAGCTCGTCGAGATCGACTATGCGCCGCTCGCCGCCGTGATCGATCCGATTGCCGCCTGCCGGAGCGACGCCCCGCTGATTCATCCGGAGGCGGCGACCAACGAAGTCTCGGTGCGCGAGTTTACCTATGGCGATCCGCAGGCCGCCTTCGCCCGCGCCGACCGCCGCATTGCCATGACGGTGCCGTTCCATCGTCTCTCCTTCACGCCGATCGAATGCTACGTCGTGGTCGCGGCGCACAACGCGGCCGAAAACAGCTACGACGTGACGGCCAATTTCCAGGGCCCGTTCTCGATGCATCCGGTGATGGCGCGGGCGCTGCGCGTGCCGGGGCCGAAAATGCGGCTGCGCATCCCGCCCGATTCCGGCGGCAGCTTCGGCATCAAGCTCTCGGTATTTCCTTATGTGGTGCTCGTCGCGCTGGCCGCGAAAATCACCGGCCGCCCGGTGAAATGGGTCGAGGATCGCATCGAGCATTTGGTGGCCGCGAGCTGTGGCCCCAACCGCGTCACCGAGATCGAAGCGGCGGTGACCGCCGACGGCAAAATCCTCGCGCTCAAGCTCGATCAGCTCGAGGACTACGGCGCGTTCTTGCGCGCGCCGATGCCCGGACCGCTCTACCGCATGCACGGCGCGGTGACCGGCGCCTACGACATCGCCCATGTCGAAGTGAAAAACCGCGTGGTGCTCACCAACAAAATGCCGGCGAGCCTGATCCGCGGCTTCGGCGGGCCGCAGCTTTATCTGGCTTTGGAGCGGCTCGTTGCCCGCATCGCGGTCGAGCTTAAACTCGATCCGCTCGAGGTGATGAAGCGCAATCTCATCCCGGCGCAGAAATTTCCCTATCACGCCGCCGCCGGCGCGCTTTACGATTCCGGCGACTATTTGCGCGCCGTCGACATTGCAACCGGGCAGGGCCGGCTCGATGAATTGAGAAGCCGCCGCGATGCGGCGCGCGCCGCCGGCAAGAAATACGGCATCGGCTTTGCCGCGGTGGTCGAGCCGGCGATGTCGAATATGGGGTACCTGTCGACGCTGATGACGGCGGCGGCGCGGGAAAAGTCCGGGCCGAAGAATGGCGCGGTGTCGATGGCGACCGTCGCCATCGATCCGCTCGGCGCCGTCACCGTCACCGCCGACGTCACCGTGCAGGGCCAGAGCCACGAGACGGTGCTGGCGCAGATCGTCGCCGAACGGCTCGGGCTGCAAGCTGACGACGTCGAGGTGGTGCTGGAAATGGACACGGCGAAGGATCAATGGTCGATCGCCGCCGGCACCTATTCCAGCCGTTTCGCCTCCGGCACCGCGGTCGCCGCCCATATGGCCGCCGTGCAGATGCGCGACAAATTAAAGGCGATCGGCGCCAAGCAGCTCAACGTGCTGCCCGACGACGTCGAGCTTGCCGGCGGCAAAGTGCGCAGCCGCTCCAATCCCGACAATGCGCTGCCGTTCGGCCGCGTCGCCGGCACCTCGCATTGGTCGCCGGTGCTGTTGCCGGACGGGATGGCGCCGGCGCTTTCCGAGACCGGCGTGTGGACGCCGGCCGAGCTCGAGCCGCCGTCGCGCGACGACCGCATCAACACCTCGCTGACTTACGGCTTTATCTTCGACATGTGCGGCATCGAGATCGATCCGGTCACCTACCAGGTGCGCGTCGACCGCTATGTGTCGATGCACGACGCCGGCCGCATCATGAATCCGACCATCGCCGAAGGCCAGATCCGCGGCGCCTTTGCCCAAGGCGTCGCCGCCGCGCTCTACGAAGAATTCTCCTACAACGAGGAGGGCGCGTTTCTAAGCGGCACCTTCGCCGATTATCTGGTGCCGACGGTCGCCGAAATCCCCGCAGTCGAAATCCTGCATATGGAATCGCCGTCGCCGTTCACCCCGCTCGGCGCCAAGGGCTTGGCCGAAGGCAATTGCATGAGTACGCCGGCGGCCATCGCCAACGCCATCGCCGATGCGCTGTCCGTGCGCGACGTGATCCTGCCGGCAACGCCGCGCCGCATTCATGAGCTCATGCAGGGCGCCAAAAAATGAAACCGCGCCCCTTCGATTACGCACGCCCGGACAGCGTCGAAGAGGCGGTGGCGGTCTTGGCCGACTACGGCGACGAGGCGCGCGTGCTCGCCGGCGGCCAGTCGCTCATTGCGATGCTCAATCTGCGCCTGATCGAGCCTGCGGTGCTGATCGATATTTCCAGGCTCGCCGATCTCGGCGCCATCCGCGACCGCGGCGACTTTATCGAGATCGGCGCCGCGGTGACGCAAAACGCGCTGATGGCGTGGCCGGACTTGGCGCACAAGCTGCCGCTTCTCGCCGCGACGCTGCCTTTCGTCGGCCATTTCCAGACCCGCAACAAAGGCACGGTGTGCGGCTCGATCGCCCATGCCGACCCGAGCGCGGAATTGCCGCTCGCGCTTGCGGTGCTCGGCGGCGCGGTGGTGCTGCGCTCGAAGACCGGCGAGCGCGTCCTCGCCGCCGAAGCGTTCCAGCAGGACATGCTGACCACCGCGCGCGCGCCGGACGAGCTTGTCGCCGCCGTGCGCTTTCCGGTGATCGAGGGTAAGGGCACGGCCTTCAACGAGGTGGCGCGGCGCCACGGCGACTTCGCCATGGTCGCGGTGGCGGCGATCGCCGACGCCCGCGGCGCGGTGACGCTCGGCGTCGGCGGCATGACCGGCCGGCCCACGGTGCGCGCCATCGACGGCGACGCCGCCGGTGCGGTGCGCGCCTGGGCCGACGAGCTCGAAGGCTATGAGGATCTGCACGCCAGCGCGGCGCTGCGCCGCGATCTGTTCTGCAATTTGGCGCCGCTCGTCATCGCGGAGGCGAAACGATGCGCCGCCTGAATAAAAGCGAAACCACGCGCGTCGCGCTGACGCTCAACGGCCGCAAGCTCGCCGCCACGGCCGAGCCGCGCACGCTGCTCTCCGATTTTCTGCGCCATCATCTCGGCTTCACCGGCACCCATGTCGGCTGCGAGCACGGCGTCTGCGGCGCCTGCACCGTGCTGATCGACGGCGTCGCCGTGCGGTCCTGTCTTACGCTCGCGGTGCAGGCCGAAGGCCGCGAATTGCGCACGGTCGAATCGCTCGCCGCGCCCGACGGCGCGCTCAATCCGCTGCAAACGGCGTTCCGCGCCAATCACGCGCTGCAATGCGGCTTCTGCACGCCGGGCATTCTGATGTCGTTCACCGATTTTCTCGCCCGCAATCCGCATCCGACGTCGGACGAAATCCGCGACGTTCTCTCCGGCCATCTGTGCCGCTGCACCGGCTATGCCGGCATCGTCAAAGCGGTCGAGGAGGTGGCGAACTCATCCGCCCCCGCGAAAGCGGGGGAGGGGGACCACGCGTAGCGTGGTGGAGGGGGCGTCTGAGTTCACGTATCGCTGCCGCCGCAGGATGGCCTTGAGCGCAAACGCTTTCCTCGCTGCCCGCGCCCCTTCCACCGCCCTTCGGGCGGTCCCCCTTCCCCGCTATCGCGGGGCAGGAAGCTATTTTTTCTTCGGCGACCAGCGATAGGCCTTGGCGCAAGCGCCGCTCATCAGCATCGTGCGCTCGCTGTCGGTCAAACGATCGGTCTTAAGAAACGGCTCGACCGCCTGTTCGTAATTGACGACGGCGTAGGCGCGGGTCCAGTCGGTGCCCCACAGGCAGCGGTCGAAACCCCAGGCCTCGAACACGCGCGCCAGCGGATCCCAGATATCCGGAAACGGGTAGGGCTGTTGCGACAGCGTGCAGGCGCCGCTCACTTTGATCACCGCGTTCTGGCGCTTGGCGAGCTCCAGCACTTTCGGCAGATCGGCCCACGGCTGCGGCGGCGCCGGCGGCGTGCGCGGCTGGAGAATCCCTAAGTGGTCGACGATGAAGCGCGTGTCGGGATGGCGGTCGATCAAGGCGGTGCCGGCATCGAGATTGCCCCAGCACAGGATATTGACCGGAAAGTCATGCTTGACCGCCGAGCGGCAAATGCGCGCGAGCCCCGGATGGGCCGGATCGCGGTCGCGGCCCGGCTCCTTGGTCAGCATAATGCGGATGCCGACCGTGCCCGGCGTCTTCTTCCATTCGGCGATGACCTCGTCCACGGCCGGGTCATCGGGATCGACCGGCTTGACGATGGCGAAGCGGTCGGGATGGGCGCGCTGCACCTCCACCGCATAGCTGCCGTCATAGCGGTAAAGGCCGAAGGCGGAAATGAAGATGGCGCCATCGACGCCGACTTTGTCCATCGCCTCGACCATCTCGTCGCCGGTGGCGTGCGGCGGCCAGTTCGGCACAGTGTGCCAGGGCCGTTTGGGCGTATTCGCCTCGTAAGCGTGGACCTGGGAATCGATAATCGTCATTTCGGGGAACTCCGGAATTGCCAAGCGGTCCGTTATGCAGCAGGTCGCGCTGGGCGTGTCTACCACCTTCCGCCCCCGCGAAAGCGGGGGAGGGGGACCGCGCTCTTGCGCGGTGGAGGGGGCGCCTAACTCGACGCATCGTTGCCGTCGCAGGATTGCTTTCCAGGCCCGCGCTTTCTTCGCTGCCCGCGCCCCTCCCACCGCCTTCGGCGGTCCCGCCTCCCCGCTATCGCGGGGCGGGATGCAGACCGTGACGCTTGGCCCGGCGCTTGCTATGAAATCCTCATGCAATCCGGCCCGCCGGGGCTGTGCGGAGCGGACACCATGAAAGACATCATCGACAAGCTCGACGAGCGGCGCGCCAATGCACGCGCCGGCGGCGGGGCGGCCCGCATCGAGGCGCAGCATAAGCGCGGCAAGCTCACCGCCCGCGAGCGCATCGAGCTTTTGATGGACCGCGGCTCGTTCGAGGAGCTCGACATGTTCGTCGAGCACCGCTCGACCGATTTCGGCATGGAGAAGAGCCATATCGCCGGCGACGGCGTGGTCACCGGCTTCGGCACGGTGAACGGCCGCACCGTGTTCGCCTTCGCCAAGGATTTCACCGTGTTCGGCGGCTCGCTGTCGGAGACGCACGCGCAGAAGATCATCAAGATCCAGGACCTGGCGATGCGCGCCCGCGCCCCGATCGTCGGGCTGTTCGACGCCGGCGGCGCCCGCATTCAGGAAGGCGTCGCCGCGCTCGGCGGCTATGGCGAGGTGTTCAAAAGGAACGTGCTTGCCTCCGGCGTCATCCCGCAGATTTCGGTGATCATGGGGCCGTGCGCCGGCGGCGACGTCTATTCGCCGGCGATGACCGACTTCATCTTCATGGTGCGCGACACGAGCTACATGTTCGTCACCGGCCCCGACGTGGTGAAGACCGTGACCAACGAGATCGTCACCGCCGAGGAGCTCGGCGGCGCCTCGGTGCACGCCACCAAATCCTCGATCGCCGACGGCGCCTATGACAACGACGTCGAGACGCTGCTGCAGATGCGCCGGCTGATCGACTTCCTCCCCGCCAATGCGACGGCGGGCGTGCCGGAATGGCCGTCGTTCGACGACGTCGAGCGCATCGAGCCGTCGCTCGACAGTTTGGTGCCAGACAATCCAAACAAACCCTACGACATCCGCGAGCTGATCCTCAAAACCGTCGACGAGGGCGATTTCTTCGAGCTGTCCGAAGCCTTCGCCCGCAACATGGTGATCGGTTTCGGCCGCATCGGCGGCCGCACCGTCGGCTTCGTCGCCAATCAGCCGATGGTCTTGGCCGGCGTGCTCGATAGCGACGCCAGCCGCAAGGCGGCGCGCTTCGTGCGCTTCTGCGACGCCTTCAACATCCCGATCGTCACTTTCGTCGACGTGCCGGGATTTCTGCCGGGCACTGCGCAGGAATATGGCGGCCTGATCAAGCACGGCGCCAAATTGCTGTTCGCCTATTCGCAATGCACGGTGCCGCTCGTCACTGTCATTACGCGCAAGGCCTTCGGCGGCGCTTACGACGTGATGGCGTCAAAACACATCGGCGGCGACGTCAATTACGCCTGGCCGACGGCGCAGATCGCGGTGATGGGCGCCAAGGGCGCGGTCGAGATCATCTTTCGCGCCGACATCGGCGACCCGAGCAAGATCGCCGCCAGAACCCGCGAATACGAGGAGCGCTTTCTGTCGCCCTTCATCGCCGCCGAGCGCGGCTATATCGACGACGTCATCCTGCCGCACGCCACCCGCCCCCGCATCGCCCGCGCACTGGCGATGCTGCGCACCAAGACGGTCGAGCTACCGCCGCGCAAGCACGATAATTTGCCGGTGTGATTTCATCCGCCCCCGCGAAAGCGGGGGAGGGGGACCGCGCTGCGATAGCAGCGTGGTGGAGGGGGCGTCTGACTCACCGCCAGCCTTACAGCGTAAAAACATTGTCGAAGCCCGCGCCCCTCCCACCGCGCTTCGCCCGGTCCCCCTCCCCGCTATCGCGGGGCGGGATGCATCAGTATGCTGCGCACCAAGACGGTGGAATTTCCGCCGCGCAAGCACGATAATTTGCCGGTGTAATCTTTAATTTTCTCCCCTGTGAGGGGGGCGGCCCGCGAAGCGCGGCGGGGTGGGGGATAACGGTGCCGACGGTTCTACGCTGGGGACCCTATCGTGCCTTCTTTTATTCCAATGAGGGCGAAGAACCTGCGCACGTTCACGTCCGGTCCGCCGGGAACGAAGCTAAATTCTGGCTTCACGATATGACGATTGCGATCAATGCTGGGTTCCCGGCTCATGAAATAACCGATATCATTCGCCATCTGAGGCAGAATGGGAATCTTTTGTTGAGCGCCTGGCATGAGCACTTTGGAGCTTGAGGTTGGCGACCTGAAGCCGCGCGCCGTTGAGTTCACGGCGAGCGAGCTTGTCGTTACGCTGATGGACGGCCGCAAAATCGCAACGCCGCTGGAGTGGTACCCGCGCCTGCATAAAGCATCGGTAGCGCAACGGGCCGACTACGAGATCATGCCGCTGGGCATACATTGGCCGGCCATCGATGAGGACCTCAGCATTGCCGGCATGTTGAAGGGGCGGCGGGCAAAGTAAGCGGCAGATGATGAGTGAACGAATTGTCCCGAGCGGGACATCCCCAATAAGCAACCAATGAGCCACTCTCCGTTGACACTGCAAATGCCGCGGCCGCCGGAGCCGGTTGCGGTTGAGCTCGACGCTGCGACGACGGCGTTGCTAATCTTCGACATCGTCGATCCGATTTGCGCGCGTCAACCGAACTGCACCGGCAAGATGGTGCCGGCCATCGCTGCCTTGCTGGCGCGCGCCAGGAAGGCCGGCGTGACCGTTGCCTACGGGACCAGGGCGCCGACCATGTCGAAGTGGCTGCCGGAAGTTCTTCCGGCGCCCGGCGACATCAAGATCGAAAGCCACGCGCAAGACCGGTTCTACAAAACCGATCTCGACGCTCTGCTCAAGGCCAAAGGCATTACGACGCTTATTCTCGCCGGCTGGAAGGTGAGCGGGTCGGTGACCTATACGTCGGTCGGCGCGACGCTGCGCGGCTACACGGTCGTCGTGCCGATCGATGCGTGCTTGGACCAGACGGATTACGAGATTGCCATCGGGCAGTACCAAATCCTGCATCAGGCCAGTGCGAATGCCGAAAACGAGCCTTTGAAGCCCGGCGCCTCGACGCTGAGCCGCACCGATGTGATCGTTTTCAAATAGCGCGTAGAGCGTAGGGCGGATGAGCGTCAGCGTAATCCGCCGCCTCAGGCATGCGGCGCAATACGCCTCGCTATTGCGCCCTACAAGATCCCGAAGTCATCCCATCGTCGCGGAACAGACGCTCCGCCGCGACGTTTTCCTTGAGCGGGCACCTTCCGGTGCGCCGAAAAGGAGCCGTCATGACGCATCCCGCGACCAAAAAGCGCGGCGCCGATCCGCAGGTGCCGCCAAAGCCGGCCCATGAAATTCCGAAGGACGCCGCGGAGCGCAAGCTCGAACAGGGGCTTGAGGAGAGCATGGCCGGCTCCGATCCGGTGAGCATCACCCAGCCGGCGGTCTCCCATCCGCCGAAGCGGCGTGAGCGCGATTAACGCCAATTGCTGTCGTCGTCCCATTCACGGAGACGTGATGTGACGGGGGTCCCCGTTTCATTGACATCGGTCGCGACCGCCACTACTTGCCCGATCAGCCTGCCAAGTCAGGGACGTCAACCGGTGACGCCGGCTGATGGGGCGGGTGCGGTTCCCGGGGCTGGGGTTCGTCGCCTTGTCCCGGGCGGCCTGGGCATCGACCGGCCGGCCTACTGCCGGTCTGCCAGGTGCTGGCTGCACTGGCGCCGGGGAGGGTCCTCCCGTTTGCACCCGGCAATTCCAGGAAGCGCGGCCCGGGCCGAGTTGGAGGGTAAAACCTTCGGCGCATGACCGCGGTGGGCGCCGTAAGGCGAGGGCGCCGCCGTTTCGATCCCGCGCGGTAGCGGGAAGAAACGATGGCGCTCGCCGCATCCGCAGCAGGCTTTTGTCCTACTGCAGCGGGGGCGGATCCCGAGGTGCGCCGAGCGGCGCCCGCCTCCCTTCTTTTTGAAGGGAGAAAACGTTGGAAGGGCTTTCTTACCGTGGCGTGGGCAAGCTCGGATGCCAAGGCGCATCGCGAGAACGGGAGAGCATGTCACCTCTCTCCGCTGCGCGGGGAGAGGTCGAGGAGCGAAGCGACGAGGGTGAGGGGGCCTCTCCGCGATTCTGAGCTTACGCACCAAGCGACAGCGTTGCCGGCGCCGCCGCAATTCCGCGCCCAGCGGAGAGGCCCCCTCATCCCGACCTTCTCCCCGCGCGCGGGGAGAAGGAGCGCGCATCGCGAGATGTTTTGCGCGTTGGATTTGCGCGCAACGCGGGCGACTATTTTGATGTTAAGGTGAGCCGATACGGGGAGGGGACGATGCAAAAACTGAAATTGACGGTTGCGATCGCGCTCGTGCTTTGTGCTGCCGTTTCGGCCGTCCGCGCCGATAATTTTCCGTCGCGGCCGATCACGCTGATCGTGCCGTTCCCGCCGGGCGGCTCGACCGATCTTGCGGCGCGGCTGATGGCCGACAAGATGGGCGCGGCGCTCGGCCAGCCGGTGATCGTCGAGAACGTCGGCGGCGCCGGCGGCTCGATCGCGGTCGGCCGGCTCGCCCGCGCCGCGCCCGACGGCTACACCATCGACATCGGCCAATGGGACACCCATGTCGGCAGCCATCATCTACAAGATCGATTACGATCTGCAGACCGATTTCGCGCCGATCGGGCTGATCATCGATCAATCCGCAGCTCCTGCTGGCGACCAAAGCGTTTCCGGCCGACGACATGAAGTCGCTGGTCGCCTGGATGAAGGCGCATCCCGGCGACGCCAAATTCGTCAACCAGAACGCGACCGCGCAAGTCGGCGGGCTGCTGCTGCAGAAACTCACCGACACCAAAATGCTGTTCATTCCCTATCGCGGCGCCGGGCCGGCGATGACCGACCTGATCTCCGGCCAGGTCGATCTGTTGCTGGTGCAGGGCGCGGTGGCGCTGCCGCAGGTGCGCGCCGGCACCATCAAGGCGCTGGTCAACCTGGCGCCGCGGCGCTCGCCGTCGATGCCGGATATTCCGAGCGCCGACGAGGCCGGCGTGCCGGGCTTCTATATGCTGGGCTGGTTCGGCTTTTTCGCGCCCAAGGGCACGCCGCCGGCCGCGATCGCCAAGCTCAACGGCGCCATGGTGACGGCGCTCGCCGATCCGGCGCTGCGCGCCAAGTTCGCAAGCTTCGGCCTCGACGTCGCCTCGCGCGAGCAGCAGACGCCGGAGGGCCTCGCCGCGTTCCACAAAGCCGAGATCGAGAAATGGTGGCCGATCATCAAGGCGGCGGGGATCCGAGGGGAGTGATCGTCATTGCGAGGAGAGAAGCGACGAAGCAATCCAGAACGCCAGATTCGGTGCGAGCGGCCCTGGATTGCTTCGCTTGGCTCGCAATGAGGGATGACGAGGAAACGAAATGCCCAAAGCCTATTTCATGGTGCGCGCGGTGGTCGAGGAGGCGTTGCGCGAAAAATTCGACCGCTGGTATTCGACCGACCATCTGCCCTGGGCGCTGAAGGATTTTAAGGCCGAGAAGGCGTGGCGGTTCTGGAGCGCGGTCAGAGGCGAACGTGCATTACGCCGTCTATCAGTTCGCCGACGAGGCAAGCTCAAAGCGGCGATGCGCGACGAAGTGCTCAAACCTCTGATCGCCGATTTCGACAAAAGCTGGCCGTCGGGCGTCACCCGCACGCGCGATCTGTTGACGCTTGCCGAGGAGCGGAGCGCAGAATAAAGGCGCCATGCGAGACAGGAATGCGGACCGATGCCGCGCCGTATCGAAGACTTCGCCGTATTCGCGGCGCCGGGCGTATTCGTGCTGTTATGGGCGTCGGGCTTCATCGGCGCCAAGCTCGGCTTCGGCTATGCCGAGCCGCTGACCTTTCTGGCGCTGCGCATGATCACGGTGGTGGCGCTCATCGCCGTTGTCATCGCGGCGACGCGGCCGAAATGGCCGAGCGCCAACGGCGGCGATGCATTCGGCGCTCACCGGGCTTTTGGTGCACGGGCTTTATCTCGGTGGGGTGTTCGTTGCCATCGAGAACGGGCTTGTCGGCGGGCCTGGTCGCACTGATCGTGAGCCTGCAGCCGGTCCTGACCTCGACGGTCGCCAATCGGCTGTCTTGGCGAGCGCGTCGCAGCGCGGCAATGGCTCGGTCTCGCGCTCGGGCTTGGCGGCGTTTATCTGGTGCTGCAGGCGAAGATCGAAAGCGGCGAGGCGACGCCGCTGGCCTGGATTGCCGCCACGGTGGCGCTTCTCGGCATCACCGTCGGCACGCTCTATCAGAAGCGCTTCGGCGGCGGCATCGATTGGCGGCCCGCGCTGTGCATCCAATATGCCGCGGCAGGCGTCCTGTTCGCGCTCGGCGCGTTTCTGTTCGAGACCCGCGCCGTGGAATGGACGCCGCAATTTGTCTTCGCGCTCGGCTGGCTGGTTCTCGTGCTCTCGCTCGGCGCGGTATGGCTGCTGTATTTTCTGATCCGCCGTCGGCGGCGACGCGGGTGGTCAGCCTGTTCTATCTGACCCCGCCGGTGACGGCTCTGATGGCCTGGGCGCTGTTCGACGAGCGGCTCACGCCCTTGGCGCTTGTCGGCATGGCGGTCTGCGTTGCCGGCGTGTTTTTGGTGAACTGGCGGCCGCGCGGCTTAATCTAAAGGGTTCACCGCCAGCCGCCGCCGCCGTTCACATAGACGGTGTCGGCGGTCATGAACGGGCAGGCGTCCGAGCACATGAACAGAACGAGTTCGCCGATCTCCTCCGGCGCGCCGAAGCGCTTCATCGGCACGTCGTCGAGGAAACGCTGCACCAGTTCCGGCGACGAGCCGGCGGCGTCCTGGAACGGCGTCTTGATCGGCCCGGGCGAGATCGACAGCGCGCGAATGCCTTGGCCGGCGAATTCGCGCGCCACGCCCATGGTCATCGTCACCACCGCGCCCTTGGCCGCGGCGTAATGGACCGAGGAGCCGGGGCCGCCGCGCCGGTGCGCCATGCTGGCGACGTTGACGATGACGCCGAACTTGTTTTGCAGCATGTGCGGCAGCACCGCCTGCATGGCATAGAACGTGCCGTCGACATTGAGCGCGAAGGTCTTGCGCATCAGCGCATCGTCGATGTCGAGGAATTTGGACGCGGCGAAACGCCGCGCCCGCGGAATTGAACAGGAACTGCACGCTGCCGAAGGCGGCGAGCGCGCGGGCCGCCATGTCGTTGACCTCGGCGCGGCTGGTGACGTCGGTCTTGAGCGCGAGCGCCTGGCTGCCTTTGGCGTTGACGGCGGCGGCGGTGTCGCGCGCGCCGCCCTCATTGATGTCGGCGCAGACCACATTGGCGCCTTCGCGCGCGAAGATCAGCGCGGTGGCACGGCCGATGCCGCTTGCGGCGCCGGTGATGACGATGGTCTTGCCGGCGAAATAATCCGGTGTCTTCGGCATGGGCGTTCCGTCCCGTTAAGCTTATTGGGCGGATTGTGCCCGGCAATCGCAGCCGCGGCAATGCGCTGTGCGCGCCGATGCTGTCACAATCGGACCGGGCGCTGTCACAATCGTCAAGCGCCGGCTGGCGTCGCGGAACGGTTCACCACGCGGCGGCTCGAGCGGCAACGGAAATCGCTGTCATAAAAGTCGAGCCGCATTTTTAAGACTAAGAAGCAACGAACGCGGCCGTCATCTGAAAGTCATGAAGCAGATCGCGCGCACTTAACGTCATTTTATAAATTCCGCGCTATTGCGTTAAGTCACGATCGCAAACTTCACCGACCGACCAAATCCGAAACCATGATCGCGCCGCTTCGCAAACTCAATGTCGCTTGTCCGCCGCTGTTGTCGGACAAGACCGTCATCGATCGGCTGTGGCACGGCTCGGTGCGGCCCGGCAAGACGCTGCCGCAATACGAAGACGTGGTGCTCGGCAGTCTCGGCCGTCTCGGCGATCATTTGATGATCGTCGAGGGCGCGGTGCTCGCGGATTTCAAAGTGCTGCGCGCCGGCCGCAAGATCCGCGACCTGCTCGGCGCCGATTTGCGAGACCGCAAGCTCGCCGACCTGCCGCGCGATTGTGCGGTCGCGCTCGGCGAAGTGCTCAACCAAGCCGTGGCTGCCGGCGCGCCGGCGCCTTACCGCATGCACCGCGTCGTCGAGGGCATGGTCGAGACGTATGAGATGATGGCGTTTCCGATGGCGTGCCGCTGGGGCGCACCGCTGATCGGCGTCTACATCGGCGAGGCCGGCCAGCGCTATAATTTGGTCGACACCATCTTCCGCTCCACCGAAGAAGGCATCGTCGCGCTGGCGGTGATCCGCGATGCCGCGGGCGCCGCGGTCGATTTCCAGATCGTCGCCGTCAATCATGGCGCCACCGCGCTATTCGGTATCGGCGAGACGCAGCTGCAGTGGAGCCGGCTGTCGGAACTGCCGATCGGCGCGCCGCATGTCATGCGCGACCGGCTCATTGCCGGGGTCAATTCCGGCCAGTTCGACCAGTTCGAATTCACTTTCGCGCGCAAGGACATGGAATGTCATCTGCAGGTCAGCATGGCCGCGGTTGGCGATCTGTTGTCGATGACGCTGACCGACATCGGCGATCTCAAGCAGCGCGAGGCATCGTTCCGCCTCTTGTTCAACGGCAATCCGGTGCCGATGTGGCTCTACGATCCGAGCGATCTGCGCATTCTCAGCGTCAACGACGCGGCGCTGACGCATTACGGCTACAGCCGCGCGCGCATGCAGGCCATGTCGCTCCTCGACTTGTGGCCGCGCGACGAATGGGAGGTGCACCGCGAGGTGGCGCGCTCGGTCGGCGACACCTACCAGCCCGATCGCACCTGGCGGCATATCAAGGCCGACGGCAGCGAGATCGAGGTGCTCACTTATGCGCGCCGCATGGCGTTTACCCATAAGCAGACCGTGCTGGTCGCCGTCGTCGACGTCACCGACCGCAAGCAGGCCGAGGCGCGCATCGCCTATATGGCGCATCACGACGCGCTGACTGACCTGCCGAACCGCATCCTGTTCCATGAGCGGCTGGCCGAACTCCTGGGCAAGGTGCGGCGCGACGGCGAGAGCCTCGCCGTGCATTGCCTCGATCTCGATCACTTCAAAAGCGTCAACGATACGCTCGGCCACCCGATCGGCGACGAGCTGTTGCAAGCCGTGGCGCAGCGGCTCGGCACCTGCCTGCGCGACAGCGACATGGTCGCGCGGCTCGGCGGCGATGAATTCGCGGTGGTGCAGTTTCCGCTGCGCTCGCCGCACGAGGCCGGCGCCTTGGCCGGCACGCTGATCGACGTCGTCAGCAGGCCTTATGAAGTCCAAGGCCATGAATTCGTGATCGGCGCCTCGATCGGCATCGCGCTGGCGCCGGCCGACGGCAAAGAGCCCGACGTGCTGTTGCGAAACGCCGACATGGCGCTCTATCGCGCCAAGGCCGAAGGCCGCGGCACCGCGCATTTCTTCGAGCCGGAGATGGACCGCCGCATCCAGGCGCGCCGCATGCTGGAGCTCGATCTGCGCAAGGCCTTCGCCCATGGCGAATTCGAATTGTTCTATCAGCCGCTCATCAATCTCAACAGCGATGCGGTGTCCGGCTTCGAGGCGCTGTTGCGCTGGCGGCATCCGGAGCGCGGCATGATCGGTCCGGCGGAATTCATTCCGCTGGCCGAGGAGATCGGGCTGATCGTTCCGCTCGGCGAGTGGGTGTTGCGCAAGGCCTGCACCGAGGCGATGCAATGGCCGGGCGAGCTCAAAATCGCGGTCAATTTGTCGCCGGCGCAGTTCCGCAGCCGTGGCGTTGCAATGCGGTGCTCACCGCGCTCGCTTATTCGCGCCTGCCGGCCGACCGGCTGGAGCTGGAAATCACCGAATCCGTGCTGCTCGGCGAAACCGAGGCCAATCTCGCAACGCTGCACCAACTGCGCGAGATCGGCGTGCGCATCTCGATGGACGATTTCGGCACCGGCTATTCGAGCCTCAGCTATCTGCGCTGTTTCCCGTTCGACAAGATCAAGATCGACCGCTCCTTCGTCAAAGAGCTCTCCGAGCGGCCCGATTGCGTGGCGATCATCCGCGCCGTCGCCGGGCTCGGCATGAGTCTCGGCATCGCCACGACCGCCGAAGGCATCGAAACCGAAGAGCAGCTCGAGCGGGTCCGCGCCGAGGGCTGCACCGAAGTGCAGGGTTATCTGTTCAGCCCGCCGCGGCCGGCGGCGGAATTGAACGCGCTGATCGCCGGGCGTTCCGGCAAACAGGCCGCGGTCGCCTGACGCGGCTCAGGCGGCGGCCAGAAGCCGCGCCGAGCGCAACTGCAGCATGGCCGCCTTGGCCGCTGCCGGCGCGACATGCGTCGGCGCCACCGCGCCGGCGGCGGCGGGACGCACCACGGCGTTGCGCAAATAAGGCGGCCGTTCGCACCACAGATACTCAAAGACATGCCCGCTCGATTTGTGAGCAAGCCGGATGGTCGAACCCTCAATCGCCACGTCGAAGCTCGTCTCGGTGGCTTTGCGTTTGAGGTTGGGCGACCGCAAGCCGAACGCCGCGTGCAGCACCTGGTCGACGTCTTCGGTGGTGAACGGCTTGTGCAAGAATGCGCAGGCGCCCGCATCGAAGGCCGCGTCTTCGACGGCGAGGCTGCGTTCGCCGGAAATCATGACGATTTTGGTCGACGGCTGCAGGAGGTGAAACCGCTTCATCGTCGCGATGCCGCTTAAGCCCGGCATGTTGCAATCGAGGAAGATGGCGTCGTAGCGGGTGATCCGCGCCAGCGCCAGCGCACCTTCGCCGTCGGCCGCCTCGTCGATATCGCAGTTGAACACGCTGGCTTGGACGATTTTCTGCACAATCTGGCGCACTGCGGAGGAATCGTCGACGATGAGCACCTTGGTGGACGACGTAATGCGGTCAAACGTATTTATGATCGCCAGCGCGTCGACGACGCCGAACGGCTTGAACAGGAATTCGTAGGCGCGCAGCTTGATGGCGACCTCGACCGCCTCGGCCGCCGGCGGCGTCGACATCAGCGTGACGAAAGTTTGAATGCCCTGTTTGCGCGCCGACCAAACCGCTTCGGTGCCCGACAGTTCCGGCATATGAATGTCGACGAAGGCCAGATCGATGTGGCCGCTGTTAAGTAAAGTGAGGCAGTCGCGGCCGTTGTCGGTGACGCTCAGCCGCAGCGGCAGCTTCGACAGACGGGCCGATTCGGTCAAGATCTGCTGCGTGACGCTCGCATCGTCGGCGATCAGCATGCTTATCGTACGCACCATAATGTTACTCCAATTCTCGCTTTGCCGGCGACGCCGCGGCCGCCCGCGCACGCGCGGCACGGATTACAGTCCAGCGATGGATTAAGTTCGGCATCGAACCTTCGGTTCGGCGGCGGATGAGTTCTTGTTTGCCGTCCCGTCAACGCTCCGCAGTGCAATCAATTCAATTTGGCTTTATGTGAAGCTCGCGCCCGCTCTGCAAAGCTGCACTCTTTTCGCGCACCGCCTGAATTCGCTAAACTGCCGGATCAAGCTTTAGAGGAACACTGCACAATGGCACGCACACCGATCGAATATCGCGACGCCCCGCCGGACGTCCGGGCGGTCTACGACGACATCAAGCGGACGCGGCAAGTCGAAGACGTCAACAATTTCTGGAAATATCTCGCCCACGATCCGGCGACGCTCAAGCGCACCTGGACGAGCATCAAGGAGATCATGACGCCGGGCACCCTCGACGCGCTGACCAAGGAGATGATCTACGTCGCGGTGAGCGTCAGTAATGGCTGCGAGTATTGCATCGCCAGCCACACGGCGGCGGCGCGCAAAGCCGGCATGAGCGAAGCGATGTTCGGCGAACTGATGGCGGTCGTCGGCATGGCCAACGAGACCAACCGCTTGGTCAATGGCTATCGGGTGCCGGTCGACGCGGCCTATGGCTGACGCTTCGGCCGTTGCTGCGCCATCAGCCTTTGGCGTTATTGGTGCTCTGGGGCGCGGTCGGCGTTGCCGGGCCGCCCTGACCGCCGGCCGCCGGAGCGCCCGAAACCGTCGACGAGGCCGGCGGTGCCTGCGGGTGACGTTCCCCCATGGCCATTAAGTCCGTACAGAACCACGGACAGGATCGCGACCGCGATGAGCGCGAACAAAGTGATGCCGCCCACGCCCATGCGCCCGGTCGTCATCTGCAAAAACGGATCCGGCTGTTCCTTTTCCTGCGTCGGCATGCTGGCGCGCAGCTTCGCGTCGCGATCGTCTTGGTAAGTCATGATCGGCTCCGTCCGTCCATCGTTCTGCAGAACTCCTGCAGAACAACGGCGACCGAGACCACCGAGTTCCCCTCAACCGCCCGGTCGGGGCAGACGCATAATTCCATTCAAAGGCGTGGAAAATGCCGCCAACGAAGTTCCCGACGAGTTCGTGCTGCTGTTGTCCGGGGAGCGCTTGGCCAAGGAATGCAGCTATCGGGTTGTTTGACGGCTCGGTCACGAAGTCGGCCCGGGTTTATTGGACTGGTCCGGCGCGCCGGCGCCGCCGCACGTCATTGAAACGTCGCCGTTCGAATAGGCGAAACGGCCCCGGCGGAACCGGGACCGCTTCGCTTGCGTCATTCCAGCGCGATGTGCCGCCCGCTAGTGGGTCGGTCCGGATGCGGCCGGAATTGCGGCTGGCGGCGTTGCGGCCGGCGGCGTCGGCGTACCCGGCGCAGGGGCGATGCTCGGCGGGAGCACCGTGGCCGGCGGCGTCATATGCGTGACGGCCGGCGGATTGACGTCGTTCGCCGCCGTGTTGGTCCCGAGTTCCCCCGGCCGGTGTCCGAAGCCGAAGGCAATCGCCAAAACCACCACGATGAACACCGCCGCGGCAACCCAGCCCCAGGCTTGGCTCGGCGCGCGGACATTCGGGTCCAGATTGGCGTCGGCCCGGAACGGGTCGTCGGAGTTGCGGTAATCGTAGTTGGAATCACGGAAGTCAGACATGATGGGTCTCCGTCCATCGTTGGGTCTGGCCGATAACAAAGTGCGGGGGAGGGGCGTTCCTTCTTTCCGACGCCGCAATTGCCTTTGTCAGAGCAGGCATGCCGCCGGAACGGGTTAAGAGTTCCGTGTTGTGAACTCCGCTGCACTCCCGCCGCGATGCGAAGCGGTCGTTCTGCAGTGCAGCAAGCGCCGTGACTTTTGCAGTGAAATCATTATGGTTCCACCCGCCGCGCTCGTAGCTCAGCTGGATAGAGCATCAGACTTCGAATCTGAGGGTCGGGAGTTCGAATCTCTCCGAGCGCGCCAGAAATCGCGCGGAACGCGCCGCATGGACCGTCCGTTGCCTATGCAGGAATGGAGGATCACATGGCCGGCGAGAACCGCACACCAGACCAGAAAATCGGCGAAGTGAAACATGCCCAAGAGCAAGCCGCCCGCACGACCGGCCACGAGCCGCCGCACGGCCCCGGCGTTGCTCATGAAAAGGAAGCCGTGAGAAGCAACCCGGACCAAGACCCGCAGAAAAAGAAAACCGGCGAGTTTTGAAGGTTATCGACTTGGCGCCTCGCCGCTGCGGCACGAGCGCTGGATAGAAATTTCGCTGGGTGAAAATTGGGCGGCGAGTTGCACTCGCCGCCCGTTTGCCAGGTCCCCCAACAGGTCCGCCGCTTCAAGGGGGCCGGCTTTTAAGCGATCGTTTCGAGAGCGCGCGTCGCTTTAGGTCACCGTCTCAGGCGCCTGGGATTGCGCCGCGCTCTCCGGTGCACCGCCACGCTCGGTCGGACGCGCCGGCAGTTGCAGGACGGTGGCGGTCTGGCCGGGAATGAGCCGCGTCACCATCACGATCTGGCCGCTTGGGAATTCCAGGGCGTCGTGATGGACATGCGGGTCGTCCATATTGAGCTGCCGGAAGCGAGCGACCCGCTCCGTCAGCCGAGCGCGACCGAACATGCTGAAAGCGCGGTCGTATTGTACATCGTTATCGAAGGCGACTTCGGTGCCGGGGAGAAGGCAGACGGCCACCTCGGGCTCGCCGACCTCGGTGAAGCCGCGGGTGATCGATTTGACGAAATCGGTGGAGACGAGCCGGTCCGCCACTTGGGCGGGCCGCGAGGCTATGAGATGCAGGCTGTAGTCGCACATTGGAGGGGCTCCTGATGAGGCCGCCCAAGCGGTCTATCTGTCGTGCAAACCCACCGGTTGCGTAAATGTTCCTGGTGGTCCGCCAGTGCGGCGGGCTGGGTGTCCGCATCGTTATTCGACTGGCACCCCGCTCGATTGCAAATCGGCCGGCAACGGCATAGACGGCTTGACCTGGGCAAACCGGAGCCAACGGCACGGTCGGGGATGGACGCTGCAACCGGCACAAAAGTCGCGAATATTTCCAACGGGTCGGCTGCCGGGCGCATCAAGGACACCAAGGGTCGCACCGAGGACATTCCGCGCGGCATCGTCATGATGGTGATGGCGACGGTGTTGTTTGCCAGCGCTTCGGCCGCCAGCAAGTGGCTCGTCGCCGCCTATCCAGTCGGCGAGGTGTTGTTTCTGCGCTCGCTGTCGTCGCTTGTTGCTTGCGCCGTGGTCATGCTTCCGGTCACCGGCCTTTCGGTGTTCGCAACCCAGCGCCCGCGCGATCATCTTCTGCGCGGACTGTCGCAATCGATCTCGCAGGCGGCGCTGCTTTTGGCCTTCAGCCTGATGCCGCTTGCCGGCGCGGTTGCGATCAATTTCTCTTCGCCGCTCTTTGCCGCTTTGGTCTCCATCGTCTGGCTCAAGGAGCGCGCCGGCTGGGTGCGCGGCACGGCGCTCGTGGTCGGTTTTCTGGGCGTGCTGATCGTCACCGATCCCGGCGCCAATTCGCTCACGCTCGGCGCGCTGTTCGCGCTCGTCAACGCCATCATGTATGGCAGCGTCACTGTCGCGGTGCGCGGCATGACCAGGACCGAATCCGCCAATACGCTCGTGATTTGGCAATTAGCCGTGCTGGCGTTCTTCCATAGTTTTCTCCTCCTGTTCGGCTGGCGCTGGCCGTCGACGATCGACGCGGTGCTGCTGTTCGGCACCGGCTTCGTCAATGCGGTCGGCCAATGGTTCTGGACCCGCGCGCTGCATCTGGCGCCTGCCGCGGCGGTGACGCCTTTCTATTATCTGATGCTGGTGTGGGCGCTGGCGATTGGATTTATGGTTTGGGGCGACGTACCGACGATCAGCCTTTTGGTCGGCTCGGCCGTCGTGGTGGCAACCGGGTTGTTCCTGTTTCTCCGCGAGGCCAGATTGCAGCGTCGGTTAGCCTGACGCCGACCATCCTGCGACGGTACGGCCTCTGCTGACAGGGCGGGAATGCGGATATAGTGCCGCCCGAGCGCCGCATCGTGCATAAACGGCGCCCCATAAATAAGGGGGGACATCGACGTGCAACGTCAATCGCAGCGCCACTTGCAGCGTCACTTGCAACGGCGACATTTTCTTCAATTGGGCGCCGCCGCGGCGCTGCCGCTCCTGTCGCGCCGTGCATTCGCCGCCGACTATCCGAACCGGCCGGTGCATGTGATCGTCGGCCAGGCCGCCGGAAGCTCCTCGGATATTACGGCGCGGCTGGTGACGCAGCCGGTCTCGCAACAGCTCAAGCAGCAATTCATCGTCGAGGTCCGTCCGGGCGCGACCGGCAATGTCGCGACCGAGGCGGTCGTGCATGCGCCGCCCGACGGTTACACACTGCTCCTCGTCAATTCGCAAAATACCATCAATCAGGCGCTGATCCCCAATCTGCCGTTCGACTTCGTTCATGACATCGAACCGATCGTCGGTATCGACCGCGTGCCGCTGGTGATGGAGGTCAATCCGTCCTTCCCGGCCAAAACGGTTCCGGAATTCATCGCTTATGCCAAGGCGCATCCCGGCAAGGTCAACATGGCGTCCGGTGGCGTCGGCGGCCCGCAGCATGTTGCCGGCGAATTGTTCAAATACATGGCCGGTGTCGACCTCGTGCACGTGCCCTATCACGGCTCGACTCCGGCTTTGGTCGATCTCATGGCCGGCCAAGTCCAGGTGATGTTCGACGTCACGCCGTCGTCGCTGCCGCAAATCAAGGCCGGCAAGCTGCGGCCGCTCGGGGTTACCACCCCGCAGCCGTTGGATGTATTGCCCGACGTTCCGCCCATTGCTCAGTTCCTGCCGGGGTACGAGGCGTTCGGCTGGATCGGGTTCGGTGCGCCGAAAGGAACGCCCTCCGACGTCATCGACACGCTCAACAAGGCGTTCAACGCCGCGCTTGGCGATGCCAATGTCAAGGCCCGTCTCCTCGATCTCGGCGGCATCGAAATGGCGGCGAACACGCCCGCGGAATTCGCCACGTTCATCGCTTCGGATACGGATAAGTGGCGAAAGGTGGTGCAGTTCGCCCACCTCAAGCCGGAATAAGCGCGATCGGTGATCGCCGGCATAACAACAGCAGCGAAATCAATAGGGGAAGGAACATGAAGGTCTCACGCAGAAGTCTCCTGCAACTGGCCGGCGGTGTCGCCGCCGTCGGCGCCTCGCCAAATTTTGCGTTCGCGGTCGACTATCCGACGCGCCCGGTCACCGCGATCGTGCCATTTGCCGCCGGCGGCGCGACGGACGTGCTGGCCCGCGTTCTTGCCGATCCGATGGGCAAGGCGTTGGGACAGACGGTCATCGTCGAAGACCTCACCGGTGCTGCCGGTGCCATCGGCGTCGGCAAGGTCGCGCATTCCCCGGCGGACGGCTACACGCTGTGCATCGGCACATTGACCACCAATGTGCTGATCGGCGGCCTCTATAAATTGGATTTCGACGTGCTCAACGATCTCACTCCGATCGCCGAGCTGGCTTATGAGCCGCTGCTGATCTGCGTGAAGAACAGCCTGCCGGTGCACAACTTGAAGGAACTGATCGCGTGGCTCAAAGCCAATCCCGGCAAGGCCAGCGTCGGCGTCCCGGGAATAGGCTCGACGGGCAATCTTGCCGGACTTTCCTTTCAGAAAGCCACCGGCACCACGTTCCAGTTCGTGCCGTACCGCGGCGACGGGCCCGCGGTGCAGGACATGATGGCCGGCCAGATCGACATGATGATCGAGCCGTCGTCAAACTTCACCGCCCAAGTCAAGGCCGGCACTATCCGCGCCATTGCCGTTCCGGCGAAGACTCGCATGACGAGTTTGCCGGAGGTGCCGACGACCGACGAGGCGGGACTGCCGGGCTTCTATGCGTCCATCTGGTTCGGTATGTGGGCGCCGAAAGGCACGCCGAAAGACGTTTTGACCAAAATTCACGCTGCGACCGTCACGGCATTACAGAACCAAAATGTGAAAGACCGGCTTGCCGCGCTGGGTCAGCAGATCTCCTCGCCGGAGCTTCAGCAAACCGATGCATTTGCCGCCTTCCAAAAATCGGAAGCCGACAAATGGTGGCCGATCATCAAAGAGGCCGGCATCAAGATTTAGTGAAGCCGAACTTGGCTCCTCTCGGTCAGGAGTTGTATGTGGCGGGCTTCGTTTCGGCAACGAACATCCAGATCAGCACCGTCGCCGCGCCCGCTACGGCGGCGATGGCGATGAAGCCGCCGAACGGCCCGACGCCCTGAAACAGAAAGCCGGTGATGAGGGTGCTGAGCGAGGCGGCGATGCCGCTTGCCGCCCCGACGGCGCCTTGCGCCAGATTGAACCGGCCGGTGCCCGCGGTCAGATCGGTGATGACGATAACGGTCAAGACGCCGATGATCGCTCCGGTGACGCCCGACAATATCTGCGCGAGCACCAGGAACCCATAGGCATTGCTGAAAGCGAGCAGCGCTGCACGCAGCGGCTCGGCGGCAAAGCCGAGCAGCAGCAGCGGCTTGCGGCCGCGCTTTTCGGAATGATAGCCGACCCAGGGGGCGAATACCGCGACCACGATCTGCGGCACGATGATGAGGCCCGACATCCAAAGCGAGGATTGCGTCGGGACAGTGGTCGCCAAATTCTCGCCGATCAGCGGCAGCATCGAGGCATCGGCGAGCTGGAACAGCACCAGCGCGGCGGTGAATAGAATGAGCCGGTGGTTTTTGACGAGGTCGGCGATGCGGCCGACCTCGTGCGCCTTGGGACCGGCGGCCGCATTGCGCGCACGGGCATAGTCGATTTCGTCGGGCCGGATGAAGGCGAGCGCAACGAGCGCGGGAATGCATAAGCTCGCCGCGGCGATGAAGATGGCGCCCATCTCGAAATAGACGCCGACGAGCCCCATCAGTGCCGCCGTCACGGCATGGCCGCCGGCCGCATAGCGGTAGTTCCGACCGGTGCGCACCGCCATCGCCCGCCGGCCGACGAGACCGAGGCTGATGGCGCCGATCGCCGGTGTCACTATGCCCCCGGTTACGCCCTGCAGGGTCGTAGCAAACAGCACCATGAGATAGGACGGCGCCAGCGCCAAGATCAGCCCGGCGGCGCCGATCATGAGAATGCCGATCGCGATCAATCCGCGCTTCCACGGCACCGCGTCGGCCAGTGCGCCGCCAGGGATCTGGCTCGCCACGCCCGCCAAGCCGCCGAGCGTCAAGGCAAAGCCGACGTCGCGCTCCGACCAGCCGAGATGCGCAAGATAGAACGCGACGAAGGTGCCAAATCCGGTTTGCACGTCGGCGAGGAAGAAATTCATCCAGTCGAGCCCGTAACGGCTCGACGCGGAGACCGGCGTGTGCAGCAACTTCCGAGCGTTGCGGTAGCGCGCTACGGCATGGCGCACACGGTGCATATGGGACTTTTGGGTTTTGGGCATCGAAAATGGCTTCTGCGCCGGAACGGGAAGGACGCCGCGATGGCAACGGCGAGCCGTAAAGTGAAGTTCCGCGCAAAAGGCGTGTGCCGCACCGGACCTGCCGAGGCGCGATGCCGATCAATGCCCCGAAGACCGTATCGCGTTGTGCTAAGATTGAATTTGCCAATCGGCGCGGCAAATCTTTCACGACGGGGAAATCGTTCGGGTCGATTGGCGACGGTCGCAAGACATCCGACTGAAGGGCATCATCATGACGGTTGCTTCTTGGCCCGAATCCTTTGGCGCAAAGCAGATGGCGGTGACTGGCGGGACTCAATATGTCCGCGTCGCAGGGCAGGGGCCGGCTGTTCTGCTTCTTCACGGCTTCGGCGACACCGGAGATATGTGGGTGCCTCTGGCCATTGCGCTGGTCAAAGACCATACAGTCATCGTTCCCGATCTACGCGGCATGGGCCTGTCATCCCATCCCGAAGACGGCTACGAAAAGGTCGCGCAGGCCCGCGAGCTCGCCGGCATTCTGGATCAGCTTCGCGTCCAGGAATTGGCCTTGGTCACCCATGATATCGGCAACATGGTGGGATACGCCTTTGCGGCGCTGTTTCCGCGCCGTGTGAAAAAATGGGTGGTGATGGACGCGCCTCTGCCGGGCATCGGTCACTGGGACGAGCAGCTGAAAAACCCGAAGACGTGGCACTTCAACTTCCGCGGCCCCGACGTCGAGCGGTTGGTGGCGGGTCGGGAGCGGATTCTGCTCGACCGCTTCTACAACGAGCTTTCGGCCAACCCGTCTCGCATCGACGAACAAACCCGCGATCACTATGCCGTGCTTTACGCGCGTCCATACGCCATCCACAACGCCTTTAGCGGCCAGTTTGCCGCGTTCGCGCAAGACGCCATCGACAATCAAAAGCTCGTCGCCAAGGGAAAACTACAGATGCCTGTGTTGGCGGTTGGCGGCGATCACTCTTACGGCGCGCATCTCGCGACCGAGATCGGTTTTGCCGCCGCCGATGTGCACGCCGCAGTCATCACGGAGTCCGGTCACTGGATTATGGAGGAGCAGCCGGAGCAGGCGGCGTCGATAATCCTGTCTTTCCTCAAGGATACTAAGCGCTAGTACACCACGACGCTGCGGATCGACTTGCCCTCGCGCATCAGGTCGAAGGCCTTGTTGATGTCGGCAAGCGGCATGGTGTGGGTGATCATCGGGTCGATCTCGATCTTGCCGTCCATGTACCAGTCGACGATTTTGGGCACGTCGGTGCGGCCGCGGGCGCCGCCGAAAGCGGTACCGCGCCAGACCCGGCCGGTGACGAGCTGGAACGGCCGCGTCGCGATCTCCTGGCCGGAGCCGGCGACGCCGATGATGATGCTCTGGCCCCAGCCGCGATGGCAGCTCTCCAGCGCGATGCGCATCAGCCCGACATTGCCGACGCATTCGAAGGTGTAATCGGCGCCGCCGATCTGGTCGGCGCCGCGCTTGGTCATATTGACCAGATGCGCGACGAGATCGCCGCTCGACCTCCTTCGGATTGACGAAATGCGTCATGCCGAAGCGTTCGCCCCAGGCTTTCTTTTCCGGGTTGAGATCGACGCCGATGATCATGTCGGCGCCGGCGAGCCGCAGGCCCTGAATGACGTTGAGCCCGATGCCGCCGAGACCGAACACGATGGCTTTGGCGCCCGGCTCGACCTTGGCGGTGTTGATCACCGCGCCGATGCCGGTGGTGACGCCGCAGCCGATATAGCAAACCTTGTCGAACGGCGCGTCGTCGCGGATTTTCGCCACCGCGATCTCCGGCAGCACGGTGAAATTGGCGAAGGTCGAGCAGCCCATATAGTGATGGATCTTCTTGCCGTCGATGGAAAACCGCGAGGTGCCGTCCGGCATCACGCCCTGGCCCTGGGTGGCGCGGATGGCGGTGCACAGATTGGTCTTGCGCGACAGGCACGACGGGCAGTTGCGGCATTCCGGCGTGTACAGCGGAATGACGTGATCGCCCTTTTTCACCGAGGTGACGCCGGGACCGACATCGACGACGATGCCGGCGCCTTCGTGGCCGAGGATGGCCGGAAACAGACCCTTCCGGATCGGCGCCGGACAGCGTGAATTCGTCGGTATGGCAGATGCCGGTCGCCTTGATCTCCACCAGCACTTCGCCTGAGCGCGGGCCGTCGAGCTGAACGGTCGTCACTTCCAGCGGCTTGCCGGGCGCATAGGCCACGGCGGCGCGAACATCCATGCTATCCTCGCTCGGTTTTGCGCACGATGACATTGCGAGGCTGCGATGGCAAACCTGGAACCGGCCGCGCCCGGCTTGGAATTCGTCTTCGACGCGCGCGTTGCGGTCGCCCGCCGCTCGATCTCGGCGACGTCGGCAAAGGCGGGCGGCGCATCGTTCCGATCGCCGGCGGCGATTTTGCCGGGCCGCAATTGCGCGGCGAGGTGCTGCCGGGCGGCGCCGATTGGCAGGTCATCCGCAGCGACGGCGTCGCCGAGCTGGAAGCGCGCTATACGCTGCGCACCGACGACGGCGCGCTGATCTATGTCCGCAATCTGGCGCTGCGTCACGGTCCGGCCGAGGTCATGGCGGCGCTGGCCGCCGGGCAGGCGGTCGCGCCCGGCACCTATTATTTTCGCGGCGCGACGTTTTTCGAAACCGGCGCCATGCGCTATGCGTGGATGGCCCACCATATTATGGTCTGCACCGGCCATCGCGAGCCGGCGCGCGTGATGCTGCGTTTCTACAAAGTGACCTGACGAGACCGACGATGTATCAGCCCGACCTGTTCCGTGTCGACGACGTCGCGCAGATGCATGCGCTGATGCGCGCCCGGCCTTTCGCGACGCTGGTCTCGGCGGGCGGCCTCGGCCTCTATGCCAGCCATCTGCCGACCGTGCTCAAGGACGAGGGCGATTACGGCATGATCGAATGCCATCTGGCGCGCGCCAATCCGCATTGCAAGGAATTGGGCCAGGTCGGCGAAGCGTTGATGATATTCCAAGGCGCCGAAGGCTACATCACGCCGAACTGGTATCCGACCAAGGCGCAAACCGGCAAAGTCGTGCCGACCTGGAACTACGCGGTCGTTCACGCCTACGGCCGCCCGGACGTCATCAACGATCCGGAATGGCTGCGCCGCCATGTCACCGAGCTCACCGCGCAGCAGGAAAAAGCCGAAGAACGACCGTGGGCGGTGTCGGACGCGCCGGACTCTTTCATCAGCGCCATGCTGCGCGGCATCGTCGGCTTTCGTTTTGTCATCGCGCGGCTCGAAGGCAAATGGAAGATGAGCCAAAACCGCGAAATGGCCGATCGCGAAGGCGTGGTGAAGGGACTGCGCGCGCGAGGGCAGGGCGACGATCTGGACATTGCCGACTCGGTCGCAAGTCGGATCAAGCCCCGCGATTGACAACGCCGGTCGAGCGGCGGGTTATGCTTTCTCCGGCAGCATGACGATCTGCGTTTGGATGACGAGCGCGCACAGCCGGCCGTCGCGACGCGTGATCCGGGTCTGCCACACCATCGTCGAGCGGCCGCGATGCAAGGGCGTGCATTCGGCGTAAGCCGTATCGCCGACCGGAATGGCGGCGAAAAAATTGGTCTTGCTCTCGATCGTCGCGGTACGCCCGCCGGGCGGCAGGTTGGCGATGGTCGCCGTGCCGCCGAGATTGTCGGCGAGCGCCATCACCGCGCCGCCGTGGAGCGTGCCATTGCGGTTATTGAGCTGTTCGCTAACAGCCATTTCCGCCGTGACCTTGTCCTTGGAGACGTGGGTGATCGTCATGCCCATATGCGCGGCAAAGGGCGGTTGGTGATGAGCATCGGGATTCATGCTGGCTCTCCAAAGATAAAGGGCGCGGCCTCGACTGAGGTGGCCGCGCCCCGATCATCAAAGCAAAGAGTTGGATGAATTTCTACCGCGGTTGCGGGACTACGCGCATATAGGGCTTCACCGTCTTCCAGCCGGCCGGGTAGAGCTTCTTGGCCTCTTCGTCGCTGACCGCGCCGGTGAGGATGACGTCCTCGCCCTGTTTCCAATTCGCCGGCGTCGCCACGCGATGCTTGGCGTTGAGCTGCAGCGAGTTGATCACGCGCAGCACTTCGTCGAAATTGCGTCCCGTCGTCATCGGATACACGAGAACGAGCTTGATCTTCTTGTCCGGACCGATGACGAAGACGTTGCGCACGGTCTGATTGTCGGCCGGCGTGCGGCCCTCGGACGTGCCGCCTGTCGACGCCGGCAGCATGCCGTAGAGTTTTGAAACATTAAGATCGGTGTCGCCGATCATCGGATAGTTCGGGGCGAAACCGACAACGTCCTTGATATCGGCGGCCCACTTCTGGTGGTTGCCGACGGGATCGACCGACAGGCCGATGATCTTGACGCCGCGCTTGTCGAATTCCGGCTTGAGCCGGGCCATGGTGCCGAGCTCGGTGGTGCAGACGGGAGTGAAATCCTTGGGGTGCGAAAACAGCACCGCCCAATTGTTGCCGATCCAGTCGTGGAAGCGGATTTTGCCCTCGGTGGTTTCGGCTTCGAAATCCGGAGCGGTGTCGCCAATTGCCAGAGCCATGAAAATCCTCCGTTTAAGCTGATCGTTGTTTGGCTGAGCGGACGTGACGTGAAGTCGGAAAAAACCTTCTGATCCGCATTATGTACGGCGTGACGGCGGCCAATACCAGCCTCGCCGGCGGTAATATTCCATTGAACAGAAAGGATTATTTCGTCGTCTCGGGGTTCCGATCGGCGAAAAATCCTTTGTCCGCCGCAAAACCTGAAACTTCATTTCGGGCCGCTCGTTGGCCGCAATTTCGAGCCGCGGCGCAGATCGAAGCCTCGCGCTCGGCAGTCTGCAAAGAAATCGTGCGGGAGTGCCGTGACTTTGCCGCACTGGCGCCCTTCGCAGGCCATGCTGGCATAGACACTGGCGGGAAAGAAACGGGCACGAACGTTGAACGCGTTGCGCCGCGTCCGCGACTTAACTCCGCGATGCAGAGGCGCATCGGAACCAGCTTGGCTCGCCGGAGTTTGCTTGCGATGGGGCGGCCGACCGGAGACGGCAGTGAGTACTGGCATTGACACGCACTATGCCGATCTTGAGACGCTTGCCGCCGTCATTGCGCGCTCGCCGATCGTCGTTGCGCCGGCGTGCCAGCGCCGGCGGCTGCCTGCGGGCTTCGACGACGCTGACGTCGCCATTCTTGAATGGATCGCGGCCGAGGGCCGGCGCGTCGGCGCCAACTTCATCCGGATGTAATGGCAGGCGCGCGCCGCCGCCTGATGCGCCTTACTTCGTTTCCTTATAACCATCGACCAGCGTATCGATGAAGGCGATGATGTCGGCTTCTTCGCGCTCGGTCATGGCCAAACGATCGCCCGGCTTGCGATCGAACGGCGGATCGGCGACATCGATATTGGCGACGTAGCGCGCCGGCAGATCGTTGAATTTTAGTACCGTCCCATCGCCGCCGCGCGGATAGATTTTTTCCGGCTCGGTGTCGCGAAAGTCGTAGAAATCCAAAACCTGCTTGAGGCTGGAAAACACGCCGTTATGGAAGAAGACGTGACGCGTCGCCGCGTTGCGCAGCGTCGGCGTCAGGAACAACCCGCAATATTGGGTGTCGCGCGGACAAGTCGTTGCGATACGGGCCCGCAGATGCCGAGATCGAAGAAGGCCGGATCGCGGTTGACGGCAAGCGCGGCGTTGCGCGGCGCGCCCAGCGCTTCGAACTGATGATCGGTGAACAGCGGCGGCAAGCCGTCGCGGCTCGGCTGGTCGACGTGGCAGCCGGCGCAATTGGCCTTGGCCGGATCGTTGAACAACAGATAGCCGCGCAGCTCGCTCGGGCTGAAACGGGCTTTGCCTTCCAGCCAGTCGTCGAACTTGCTGCTGTAGACATGGAAGCTCGGCTCTTCGATTTGATAGCGCGCCACCGCGAATAGCGCCTCGCTGACGGCGAGCCGCGGGTCGGACCACACCGAGGTTCCGAACAGTTCGGCGAAGCGCGGCGCGTAGCTTGTCCGCTGCAATTTGCCGGCAACGATGTCGATAGCTCCCGCCGTCCATCTCGCGCGGATCGAACAGCGGCGACAGGGCCTGATCCTGCAGGGTGTCGGCGCGGCCGTCCCAGAACAGGCCGCCTTGCGGCACCATGTTGGTCGCCGACTGGCTCGCCTGCGGCGCGGTCTTCTCCACGCGCACCGCGCTCCGGCTCAGCGCGACGAGCTGCGCGATGCTGACGTTTTCGTTTTCCTCGTTGTCGGGGCCGATGGCGAAACTCGGCTGCCGCTCGAGGTAAGTCAGGGACGGCACCGCGCGCGACCCGGGGCGCGACAGATGCGGTCCGCCCTGCATGACGGGCAGGTCGCTCGGCGGCCCGTAGGCGTGCTGCGGACTGTGGCATGAGGCGCAGGACAGCCTGCCGGACGACGACAGGCTGGCATCGAAGAAAATCCGCCGACCAAGCTCCGCCATCGCCGATAACGGACCGGCAGGGCGGACGCTGCAGCGCAATCGGGTGCGGATTGTCGCCGGTCGTCAGCAAGCTGGGCCTTTGCTTGCGGTAGCGACGCCGCGAGCAAGCTTGCTCGCGAGACTGCCGCCGCGGCCACGGCTGCGCAGAGACGGCACAAACAAGGCCGGCCCCAACCTGCCGCTGCCGCTTGGGGCTCGTCTTCAGTGCGCGCCTCCCGACGGCGGCGGAGCCGACAATGGCGCGCCGGTCTTCGGATCGAGATAAAGCGCGGCAGTCTTGCCGCCGTCTTTGAAATCGAACAAGCCGTTGATCGATCCGGCCGTCGCATCGAAGGAGCCGCCGCCGAGCCGCGCACTTTGCAGCCAATTGTCCTCGATGAAGCGCACCACGGAGGCGAAAGTAATCTGCGCGTGGCCGACATAATTGTGCTTCGCCCAAGGCGAAATCACAAAGAACGGTATTCGCGTGCCGGGACCGCATCGGCCGTTGATCGGCTTGCCGCCGATGCCAGGCAGCGTGGAGCCGGTGCCGCATTTGCCGGGACCGTCGAGCTGATCGGTTTGCGTCGAAAGACGGGCTGGTCACTTTGGCAAAGACGTGATCGTACCAGCCGTCGGAGTCGTCCCAGGTGATGATGACGGCGGTGTTTTTCCAGTCCGGTTGCTGCTCGAGGAAGTCGATCAAGGAAACGGTGCCGTCCTGCTCGTCGAGCGGATCCGAATAGGCGGCGTGGCCGTCCTGATAAGCCGGCATTTTGATGTAGGACACCGACGGGAAATTACCGGCCTTCACCGCGTCGTAGAAATCCGACAAATCGTAGTTGTGATTGGCCGGGTCGTGGGTGGTGCCGTCGTGTTCGAGGCTGTAGCCGATCGCGGCCGAGCGAACTCGGCCGCTCGTGTTTCGGATTGGCGGTCGATGCGTAATACTGAAACCAGGCGTGATGCGGAATGTAATCGACGACGTCGGCGCCGACGACCGCGGAGTGCGTCGAGCGCTTGCAGCCGGTCGAGCCGTTGGCGTTGGTCGCATCGAGGCGGAATCCGCCCATGAACGAGCCCCAGGTGATGCCGCCGTCGTTGAGAAGATCGCCGATGGTCTTGCCCGACATCATCGCCTGGTCTTTCGGGTTCGAGCAGACGTCGTAACCGGGATCGACGTCGTTGATCATCGTCAGCCCGCCCTGGCCGTCGTTGATGTAGTAAGAAACGGCGTCAACCGTGGACGGTTTTTTGGTCGTGGCGACGATCGTCATGCCGTTGGTCTGCCCTGAAGTGACGTTGAGCATGCCCGGCGTCGACGGGCCGTAGGTGTCGCCGAAGGCGTTGTCGCTCATCGCGAAGGCTGCGCGTAGTTCCACATCGCGGCGACTGTGTTGCCGTCGTAATAGCCCATCACCTGGCCTTTGGTACCGAACGCGCCGGCGCCGCCGCTGGTGGCCTTGCCGGTATATTTCGGAAACAGATCGGCCTTGCCGCCGTCATAGGCCTGCTGCTCGGCGGTGTAGGCGTGATTTTGGTCGGCGGTGAAGGCTTGGCTGCGGTCGAGCCGGAACGGCTCGGCGGCGTCGCTGCCATTGGCCTTGTTGGTGACATTCGGATTGTTCTGTCAACAGTCCGGCATTGGCCAGATTGTTGACCGTGGGCGTGCCGGATTTCGGCTTTGAATGCCGGCTCGCCCGGCGGATTGGTGGCTTTGGGATAGGTCGCGAAATAATGGTCGAACGATACGTTCTCGTTGAAGATGATGACGAGATGCTTGATCGGGGTCGCGGTCGGTGCGGTGTCCTGCGGGCCGGGGCCGACGCGCTCGCGGCGCGACCGACTCCGCGGCCGCGGCCGAGCCGCAAACGGCGAAAACCGGAAACATGCGCAGCGATCACGGAAGCCGCGACGGTCGAGAGCAGCTTTTTGCTCATGGAATCCCCTCGAAAATTGCGCTGTGTGCGAGGGGAAGCTAGTCCGCGATATGTGACCGCCACGTGACAGTGGCGTGTTCTGGGGATTGACCTCGAAGCGGCCCTGCCGCCACAATAAAAGGCGGCCCCGCTAGGGGGCCGCTTCATCGCTTGCGAGTCCTGCGGCGAGAACGGACGGAGAGAGTTACTCGCCCTCGGCGCCGATCGCGTAGGCGGTTTCGCCGTGCACCGCGTCGTCGCCGACCTTCAAAGTCGCCTCGTCCATGCGCAGGCTGACGAAGATCGAGATCACCTTGAGGATGATGAAGGTCGCGATCACGTTGTACACGATGATGAACGCGGCGCCCTCCGCCTGCAGCAGCAGCTGACTGGGGTTGCCGTAGAGCAAGCCGGTGATGTTGACGCCGGGCGCGTCCTTGTCGGTGCCGATATATTCGCAGCATGGCCGGGTTGGCGAGGACGCCGGTCAGCAGACCGCCCATCAGGCCGGCCACGCCGTGGGTCGAGAACACGCCAAGCGTGTCGTCGACTTTCTGCATGAACGCAAGCTTCTGGAACTTGTTCATGCTGAGCCACGGGATGATGCCGGCGCAGACGCCGATGATGATCGCGCCCCAGCCGTCGACATAACCGGCGCAGGGCGTGATGGCGACCAGACCGGCGATCATGCCGTTGACGGCGCCGAGCACCGACGGCTTGCCGTAGGCCATCTTGTCCATCAGCGTCCAGACCAGCAGCGCCACCGCGGTGGCGGTGTTGGTGTTGAGCACGGCGGCACCGGCGTCAGCGTTGGCGAAGTACGGGTCGCCGCCGTTGAAGCCGTTCCAGCCGATCCACAGGATGCCGGCGCCGACCAGGGTCACCAGCAAGCTGTTCGGCGGGAAATGATCGCGGTCAGCCTGAAGACGCGGGCCGAGAACCCAAGCGGCGGCGAACCCGGAGGCGCCGGCGGCGAGATGGATGACGTAGCCGCCGGAGAAGTCCGCCACGCCCAAGGTCGCGAGCCAGCCGCCACCCCAGAGGCTGAACGCGCCCACGGTGTAGACCAGCGTCATCCAGACCGGGCAGAAGATCATCCAGGCCGTAAAGTTCATGCGGCCCAAGACCGAGCCCGCAAGAATGATGACGGTGATCGCCGCGAACACGAACTGGAAGTACATCAGCGTCGCCATCGGGAAGGCGAGGGCGGGCATGCCCGCTGCGGCTGCCGGAACGGTGGCTTGGCCCGTCGTAAAGGCCGCCGACGTCGCTAGGCCCGGCATGCCGAGGAACGGAAACCATTGTGGCCCGAACGCCATGTTGTAGTCGAACAGAACCCAGACCACGAGAACCGACGCAAAAGCGTACATCGACATGAAAGCGGAGTTGATCGCCCACTTCTTCTTGACGATGCCGCCGTAGAGAACGGTCAGGCCGGGAATGCTTTGCAGGCCGACGAAAGTCGCGGCCGCCATCTGCCAAGCATTATCGCCTTTATCGAGCCATGTGGTGATGGAACGAGTGCCATGTCCTGCCTTTCCCCCAGTATCTGCCGCCTGAGCGCCAATGATGACAGGCGAGCGAGGCATAGGATCGCAAAAACTATGCCAGCCTATCGCGCATTGACTGGATACGATTTCCGTGAAGGATTGATGGGACTGAGGCAGTAGTGACTATGAAATCATCAAATTGAATAGAAAGTAGGCAGGGAAATGAGACGGCGTCGATTTAACTAGGCCACTGGCCGTTGGGTTGGGGCTATTGGCCTGCGGCGCTGCAATCGGTGCCGCCGCGCAAGAGGCACAGCATGGCGAAAAAGCAATCACTTGCACCAATCCCGCCAGCGGCGCGAATTGGCAAATCAAGGTCGACTACGACCACCGCACCGTCGACAGCCATCCGGCCGACATCGGCGACGCCGTGATTTCATGGCACACGACCGACGGCGAGTATTACATGCTTGATCGCAAGTCAGGACATCTTACGGTGATCGTTGCTTCAAGCACGGGCGGCTATTTCCTTCATGATCAGTGCAAGCTGGACAATTAGAGCGGGATCGTCACGGCGCCGCCCGGCGCCTGCGCGGCCGGAGCGGCGTTGATGGCCGAACGCGATATCCGCAGTCAAGGCGAGCGTCGGATTTGCCTCGGAGACCGGGCCGCGCGAGCGCAACGAGGATTTCGGCGGCGCCGTTTTCGGCTCGGAACTGCCGCAGCCGCGCCGCGATGTCGTCGCCGCAATCGCCGACGGTATCGGCGGCGCCAAAGGCGGCCGGATCGCCGCCGAGACCGCGGTGCGCGGCTTTCTCGACGGATTTTGCGACCTTCCCGAGACCATGGAAGTGCGCCGCGCCGCGGCGACCGTGCTCAATTCGCTCAATCGCTGGATCTATTCCGAAGGGCACCGCAATGCGGCAGTTCGCCGGCATGGGATGCACCTTCACCGCGCTGGTCCTGCGCGGACGCATCGCCCATGTGCTGCATGTCGGCGACACGCCGCGCCTATCGGCTGCGCGGCGAGCGGCTGGCTTTGCTGACCACCGATCACGTGCGCGAAGAGCGCGGCGCCGGCCGCTCCAATATTCTGATCGCGCGCGCTCGGCGTCGAAACCGAGGTGCGGCTCGATTATGCCGCCCAGCCGGTGGCGCTGCACGACCGCTTCCTGCTGTGCAGCGACGGCGTGCACGGCTATCTGACGCCGGAAGCCATCGCCGACATTCTGCGCGAGCGCTCCGGCTCCGAGGATTCCGCGCGCGCGCTGGTGAACGCGGCGCTCGATGGCGGCAGCACCGACAATTGCACCGCGCTGGTGCTCGACGTCGTCGATCTGCCGACGGCGGGATCGGCCGATATCGGCGCCGAATTGATGCAGCTGCCGCTGATCCCGGTGCCGATCGACGGCGAGACGGTCGACGGCTTTGTGCTCAAGGTGCTGATGTCGGACGGCCGCTATACCCGGCTGTTCGGCGCGGTCGACGAAGTCGAAGGCGGCGAGGTGGCGCTGAAATTTCCCAAACCTCAAGTCGCGGCGGTCGCCACCTATCACGCCGCCTTCGTTCGCGAAGCCTGGGTCGGCGCGCGCGTGCAACAGTCCTTGGGTCGGCCGCATCATCGAGCTGCCGCCGGGCCGGCAAACCTGCCTCTACACCGTGATGCCGCTCTATCAGGGCGAGCTGTTGTCGACGCGGCTCGCGCGCCGTCCGGCGCTCGGGCCTGGAGGAGGGGCGCAATATCGCCATCAAGCTCGCGCGCGGCGTCGGCGGCGCTGCATCGCGCCGGCATCATCCATCGCGACATCAAGCCGGACAACATCATCCTCGAAGCGCGAAGGATCGCTCAAACTGATCGATCTCGGCGTCGTGCGCGTGCCCGGGCTGGAGGATTTTCCGCCCGACGATATTCCCGGCACGCTCGCCTACATGGCGCCGGAAATGTTTGCCGGCGAGCCGGGCAACGAGGCAGACCGACATTTATGCGCTCGGCGTCACCATGTTCCGCGCTTTCGCCGGCGAATATCCCTACGGCAATCTCGATGCCATCAGCCCGCCGCGCCGCGATCCGGCCGAAGCCGCTCGCCGAACTGCGGCCCGATCTTCCGGCTTGGCTGCAGGCCGCGCTCGGCGCGCGCCATCGCCGCTCGATCCGGACGAGCGCTTTCGCGACATGCATGGAATTTGCGGTGGAGATGGAGGCAGGGCCCGGCGCGCGCGCCGCATCAGCGCGCGGCGGCTCGCGCACGCTCTATCGAGCGCCATCCGGTCGCGGTTCTGGCAGGGCGTGGCTCGCGTCCTCGTGCTGGCGCTCGCATTCGCTGCGGCGCTGCGCTGTGGCTGCGACATTAGGTGGCAGAGACAGTCATTGGTTCGGATTATCGAGCATCGTGCCTTGCGCTTCGTCGCGTTTGCTGTCGCCGGCCCCGCCGCGGCGCCGAGGATTATCCGACACGGCCGATCCGATCCTGGTGCCTTATGCGCCCGGCGGCATTTCCGACATCGCCGCGCGGATCGTCGGCGCCAAACTGACCGAAGCCTGGGGGCAGCAGGTCATCGTCGAGAACCGGCCGGGCGGCAACGGCTTCATCGCGGTGAGCGATACGGCGCAGATCGGCGCCGGACGGCTATACGCTGGTCATGGTGACGACCGGCGATGTCGCGATCAATCCGGCGCTGTTCAAGGATATGCCTTACGACGTCGATCGCGATCTGGCGCCGATCACCGCGGTCAGCGATGCGCCGATGGTGCTCGCGACCAACGCCGACAGCCCCTACAAAACCGTCGCCGACGTGCATCGCCGCCGCCAAGGCTCAAGCCGGACGTGCTCGGCGTCTGCACGCCCGGCTATGGCAGCATCAATCAGCTGGTTCTGGAATCGATCGCGCTCAATACCGGCACCAAATTCGTGCACGTGCCGTACAAGGGCGGTGCGCCGGCGGCGCAGGCGCTGGTAGCCGGCGACATCCCGCTCGGCATCTTGGCGAGTTCCACGGTCGCGCCGCATGTCGCCAGCGGCCGCATCCGCGTGCTTGCGGTGACCACGGCGCAAGCGCTTCGCCGCTCAATCCGGAATGGCCGACGCTGCAGGAGGAGGGCGCGGGCGACATCAATGCCTCGAACTGGACGGCGCTGCTCGCGCCCAAGGGCACGCCGCAGCCGATCATCGACAAGCTCAATGCCAAAGTGGTCGAGATCCTCGCGATGCCCGACGTGAAGGAGCGTTTCGCCGCCGGCGGCGTGGCGACCATCCCGTCAACGCCCGCCGAACTCGACGCCCGGATCAAGCGCGAGGCTCGCGACCTATCGGGACATCATCGAGAAGGCCAACGTCCACGTCGATTAGCCGCGACGAGCCGTCCAGTCATTGACATTTTCGCGCCGCCGCCGCAAAGCGGAATAGCCGGTTCGCGGGATTCGTAAGCTTCGATGTTCAAGCGAATCCTGATTGCCAATCGCGGCGAGATCGCCTGCCGGATCATCAAGACCGCCCGGCGCATGGGGATTGCAACCGTCGCGGTCTATTCCGAAGCCGACCGCGACGCGCTCCATGTCGAGATGGCCGACGAGGCGGTGCTGATCGGACCGCCGCCGGCGGCGCAAAGCTATCTGGTGATCGACAAGATCGTCGAGGCCTGCAAAGCGACCGGCGCCGAGGCGGTGCATCCGGGCTACGGCTTTCTCTCCGAGCGCGAGGCCTTCGCCGAGCGCGCTGGCGAAAGCCGGCATCGTCTTCATCGGGCCCAATCCCAAAGCGATCGCCGCGATGGGCGACAAGATCGAGATCAAGAAGGCCGCCGCCGCGCGCCAAGGTCTCGACCGTGCCCGGCCATCTCGGCGTCATCGAGGACGACGACGCAAGCCGCCAACATCGCCGACGAGATCGGCTATCCGGTGATGATCAAGGCCTCCGCCGGCGGCGGCGGCAAGGGCATGCGCATCGCCTTCGCGCAAGGCCGAAGTGGCGGAGGATTTCGCCCGCGCCCGCTCGGAGGCGAAATCGAGCTTCGGCGACGACCGCGTCTTCATCGAGAAATTCATCACCGATCCGCGCCATGTCGAAATCCAGGTGCTCGGCGACAAGCACGGCCATGTCATCTATCTCGGCGAGCGCGAATGCTCGATCCAGCGCCGCAATCAGAAGGTCATCGAGGAATCGCCGAGCCCGCTGCTCGACGAGGCGACGCGCCGAAAGATGGGCGAGCAGGCGGTCGCGCTGGCCAAGGCCGTCGGCTACGACAGCGCCGGCACCGTGGAATTCGTCGCCGGCCAGGACAAGAGCTTCTATCTTTCTGGAGATGAACACGCGGCTTCAGGTCGAGCATCCGGTGACCGAGCTTGTCACCGGCATCGATCTGGTCGAGCAGATGATCCGCGTCGCCGCCGGCGAACCGCTTAAGCTCAAGCAGAGCGACGTCAAACTCATCCGGCTGGGCGGTGGAGAGCCGCATCTATGCCGAGGATCCGTACCGCAATTTCGCGCCCTCGATCGGGCGGCTCGTGCGCTATCGGCCGCCGGCCGAAGGCGCGCATCGACGGCGTCACCGTGCGCAACGACACCGGCGTCACCGAAGGCGGCGAGATTTCGCTCTACTACGATCCGATGATCGCCAAGCTCGTCACCCACGCCAAGACGCGGCTCGCAGGCGATCGAAGCGCAGGCCGGTGCGCTCGATGCCTTCACCATCGAAGGCATCCGCCACAACATCCCGTTCCTTGCCGCGATCATGCAGCATCCGCGCTGGCGCTCCGGCAAGCTGTCGACCGCTTTCATCGCCGAGGAATTCCCCGGCGGCTTCGAGCGCATCAAGCCGAAAGGCGACGGTGGCGCACAGCATCGCCGCGGTCGCCGCCGCGATCGATCATGTGCTCGGCGAGCGCAAGCGCAAGATTTCCGGCCAGCTTAATACCGACGCTGACGCGCGAGCGGCGCCGCGCCATCTGGCTCGGGCCGGACGAATTTCAGGCCGATGTCGAGCACGACGGCAACGCCATCGCGGTGACTTTCGAAGACGGCGCGCGGCATCTTCTATCGTCAAGCTGGACACCCGGCATGCCGGTCTGGTCCGGCACCATCGACGGCGCGCCGGTCGCCATGCATGTGCGCATGATCCCGAACGGCTTCGAGCTCGCCTATCGCGGCATCGAGGTGAAGGCCTTCGTCTATACCGAGCGCGAGGCGCGCTACGCGCGGCTGATGCCGGTGAAGAAGCTGTCCGACAGCGAAAAAGCGGTGCGCTGCCCGATGCCGGGCCTCGTCGTGTCGCTTGCGGTCGCCGAAGGCCAGGAGGTCAAGGCCGGCGAGACGCTGGCGGTGGTCGAGGCCATGAAGATGGAAAACATCCTGCGCGCCGAGCGCGACGGCACGATCAAGACGCATCCGCGTCAAGCCCGGCGACAGCGTCGCCGTGGACGCCGTGATCATGGAATTTGCGTAAAGCGCAAGCCGTGCCGAATCGGGCATGATGCGTTCCGCATGCAGGAATCGGGCTCTTTGCTTTCGCCGACCGGGCGGCTTAAGCCGCAAGCCTTCGTCTATGGCGCGCTCGCTGTCTATCTGCTCGGCGCGGCGTCGCATCTGTTGACGACGCCTGACGTCATTGTGCGCGCCGGCTTGTGGCCGTTCATCGCCGCGCAGGCGCTGTTGATCTGGGTCTGGTTCGTCTTGCATGCCAAGCGCCTGCACGATGCCGGCCGCGGCAGCGGCTTGGCTGTCGGCGTTGGCATCCTTTATGTGCTGTCGGTCGTCTTACTGATGTTCATCGCCGACAGCTTCTTCAACACCACCGATGGCCTGATGGCCAATCCGGGCGCGACCGGGGCGCTCGAACTCATCCTCTTGCTCTACGTTATCGTGACCTTGATCGGATCGCCGCACTACGATCTGGCCTGGCTGATGGTGGTGGGGCTCTTGCTGATCGGCTTCGCGCCGATCGTGGTGGCGCTGATTTTCAGCGTCTGGACGGCGCGGCGGCCCAGCCAAGAGTAATGGGCTAAGAGCATTAGCGAGCGGCGTAGCGATCGAGGAGTAGCCGGTGCTGCACTTCGCTTACGGCTCCAACATGCACCGCGCGGTGATGCGCCGGCACGCGCCGGCGGCCGAGCCGATCGGCGTCGCGCGGCTCGCCGGCTTTCGCTTCGTCATCACCGACGGACGGCTATGCCTCGGTCGAGCCGGCCCGCGCGCACATTGTGCACGGCGTGTTATGGCGGCTTACGCCGCGCGACCGGGTCACGCTCGATATCTGGGAGAATGTCGCCGGCGGGCTCTATCGGGCCGAGATGCTGGCGGTCGAGCAGGGCGCCGGCCGGCGGCCGGCGCTCGTCTATGTCGCGCGGCCGCGTCCGCCCGGCCGCCCGAAGCCCGGTTACATGGAGATCGTCGTTGCGGCGGCGCGCGGCTGGGAAATGCCGGCGCGATACATAACTTCCCTGGAACGCTGGCTGCCGCGCCGTCCGCTTGGCGCCGGTCACCGCAAGCTTGGGGAATTTGCTTGACCGTGCATCGTTACGTGCTGATCCGCGGTCGCGTCCAGGGCGTCGGCTATCGCGCCTGGACCGAGGTGACGGCGCTTGAGCGCGGCCTGCAAGGCTGGGTGCGCAATCGCCGCGACGGCGCGGTCGAAGCGCTGTTCAGCGGGCTGGAATCGGCGGTGCTGGCGATGATCGAGGCCTGCCGCGCCGGACCGCCGGCAGCGCGCGTCGACTTCATCGATCAGCGCGAGGCCGCGGCCGACGAGGTCGCGTTGCGCCGCGGCGACGAACTGTTCTCGGTGCTCGGTACCGTTTGAGCGGCGGTGGCGGCGCCGAACAGCGGCACGAAGGCCGCGCGCAGCGCCATGTCCACCTCCGGCATCGACACGGTGAGGCCGAGATCGGCGAGCGAGGTGACGCCGTAACGCGCTATCGGTGACGCCGCACGGCACGATGCCGGAAAAATGCGACAGGTCCGGCTCGATATTCAGCGCAAAGCCGTGCAGCGTCACCCAATGCCGCACGCGGATGCCGATCGCGGCGATCTTGTCCTCGTTGGCCTCGCCCTTGTCCGGCCGGCTCACCCAGACCCCGATGCGATCCTCGCGGCGCTCGCCGCGGACATTGAAGGCGGCAAGCGTGCGGATGATCCATTCTTCGATGGTTGCCACGAAGCGGCGAACGTCGGGCGCGCGGCGCTTGAGGTCGAGCATGACATAGCCGACCCGCTGGCCCGGCCCATGATAGGTGAATTGGCCGCCGCGCCCGGTCGAGTGGACCGGAAAGCGCGCTTCGATCAATTCCCCCGGCCGCGCCGACGTGCCGGCGGTGTAAAGGGCAGGGTGTTCGAGCAGCCAGACCAGTTCCGGCGCGTCGCCGCGCGAAATCGCCTCGGCGCGCGCCGTCATGACGGCAAGCGCCGTTTCATAGGCCACCGGCCGATCGCTGACCTGCCATTCGACCGGGGGCATGGCGGATTGCGGTAACAACCCGATCGTCAAATCGCCGCGCGTGTTAACCACCTCGTAACCATAGCAGAGTCAACACTATGCACTGCCAGGGCAAAAACTGAAACCGGGGGGCCGCCGTGCCGACATTCGATAAAGTCTCGATCGATATCGCGGTGGTACTGGGGACAAGCGCGATGCCGATCCACCAGGTGCTCCGCCTCGGCCGCGGCGCCATCATCGAGCTCGACGCTTCGGAAGAGGATGAGGTGAGCATCCTCGCCAATAATCTGCCGGTGGCGAAAGGCACCGTCATTGTCAGCGGCAATAAAATTGCGGTCGAGGTCAAGCAGATCTTGCCGCGGACGCCGGTCGAGGCCTGAAGCGGGGAATTCCGAGCCCCGAGGGTGGGGCAGCGCCTTGGGCTTGTCCCGCACCACCCTAGCTGTTACATCGGCGCCGTCACGCACCGGCCTGGTGCGTGTCCACCCCACATGCGGTCGTGGCGGAATTGGTAGACGCACTAGCTTGAGGTGCTAGCGGGGCAACCCGTGGAGGTTCGAGTCCTCTCGACCGCACCAGTGACTTTTTCCCTCTTTATCGCGCAGCAGTTTACGTCTCGATCGAGGGTTTGCCGAAGGGCCGGTCCGCACCTTCGATGGGCCGGCATGATCGCTCGGCGGTTAAGTGTCGCTGGGCTCTTTTGTCGAGGGCAAATCGCCCGGGGGTGTCGCGCTCGAAGTTGCGGGTGCTCTGCTGCAGCGCGGAAACACACGGAGTTGCGACGTCAGCGAAGCGGGAGTTTTGACGGCGACGGCCAGATCGCATTGCGCAGTAAGCGGCCGAACGAGCAACGACCACGCCAATTCGGGTCCATATTCGGCCTCCACCTTTGCCACCCGCGCCGTTCCATTCAATGAGTTGTCGATTACGATGCGATCAAGTGAATAGTTCAATCCAAGTCCGATGGCCTTAACGAACGCCTCTTTGCAGGTCCACAGACGTCGGAAACGTGCCTTGGCCTCTGCCGTTGGTAGTCCTTTCAGCGATTGCCATTCTGCTTCGGCGAAAAATCGCTGGGCGACATCGACCGGGTCGAGTTCCGGACGATCCTGTTCGACGTCGACGCCGATGAATTCAGTATCGGCAATAGCAACGACCGCATACGTATCGGCGTGAGCGAGACTGAAACCAAGGCCGTCGTCGACGAAGGGCTTACCGTGCGTCCCGACCAGGATCGTTATGGCGGCAGGGCCGATACCGAGATAGTGAGCCAAAATAGCCCGTAGGAAGCCGTGGGACAGGATAAAGCTCTGCCGGTGGCGTTCAAAGCGCATCCGGTTGGCTCGGTCCATCTCCTCGTGGGACAGCCAAGCAGTCAGAGGCGCGATCAGATTGGAGCAGCGACTAAGGTCCAGGCAGTAGAGATCAACTGATTGGCGCTTCGGTTGCGGCACGGGGCCTGCGACGAGCGCAGCCATGGCCTCGACTTCCGTAGGATTGGAGATTGTCATAACAATCTCGGTTTTTCGAGCGGGTCACTGAAACTGACTGGCGCACCCGAAGGCGCATCGGTCAGTCTGGTGTCACGCCGAAGTAATCGATAATCGCCTGGCGATCGCCGCGTATCCAGGCATTAACAAGATCTGCGCCTTTCTGTGTAAAGCCGACGTGATAGAGAATTAACGCGCCATTCTGTGCAAATACCGAAAACGTAACGAGCCCCGAGGCAATGAGGCGAGAGAATTTCAGCACGCCATCGCCGGAAACCCGCAAGGTTGCGGCAACGGGCGTCGCCAGGAACAGAAGCTCGTCAACGGTGATTGCATCAAACGCTTTGGCGAGAGAAGCTAACGCGAGTTTCCAGCCGTAGAGCAAATCTCGCGCGATAACGCCCTCTTGAAATTGAGCAAAACATCTCGGGCAAATCGCGACAAGATTCTCCGCAGAATCGCCTTTGCCCTCTTCGCTCTCGACCAAATGGGCTGAATCAGCTGAGAGGATGGAACGGCAGGTAGGAACGGCGCAGCGATAGCCCGCCTCCCCGAGCACCTGATCTTTGAAATCCTGCAACATCATTCGCCGAGATATAGAGAGGAAGTCGGTTCTAATTATGGTATAATTCCTATTGAGATGCAACATAAGATTGTGTCGGTTCCGCAGCGCGCGGATGCGTTGCAAGGCCTGCGCCGGCCGATCCAATGCGGCTGGTCTGGAAACGACAAAGTGCCGACGGCTGCGGTTCTCAATCAAGCCCGAGCAAGGTAAGTTCACGCCGAAGCGCCGGCAGAAAGCTCGTGCTTGGGTTGTCGACGAAGAAGTGATCCCCTTCAAACTGCAGCAACTTGAATGACCCTTCCGTGATTGCGCGCCAGCAATCAAGTTCCTCCGGCACCACGCTCGAATCGAAGGTGCCGCCCATCGCGATCACCGGGCAGGACAGCATCGGTTCGGCCACAAACTTGTAGGTTTCCGCCAATTCGAGATCGCCGCGCAATGTCGTCAGCACGACATCAATGAAATCCTCGTCATCAAACGCTTCCACCGGCGCGTCGTGAAGAGCCTTCAGTTCGGCAATGAGCTGGTCACGCGGCAGATCGTGCAGAGCGCGATGGCGTGTCGGCAGCTGCGGGGCGCGATGAGCGGAGACGAACAAGGCGGCGGGCTGGACTGCGTTGGCCGCCAAAAGTCCGCGCGTCACTTCATAAGCGAGAAGCGCTCCCATGCTGTGTCCAAACATAACGAATGGAACGTCGAGGAACTGCTGCAGTGCTGGTACCAGGCTTTCCACCATCGGTTCCAAACGGCGAAAGGCGGGCTCGGAGTAGCGACTTTCCCGCCCCGGCAATCGGATCGCGCAGACCTCAAAATTCACGGGAAGCTCATTCGCCCACGAGCGAAAAATGCGCGTACCGCTGCCGGCATACGGAAAACAAAATAAACGAAGTCGCGGCGGCCCCCGGCCGCCGGAGCGATCAACCCATCGATTGGCGTTGTTGCCCAAATCCAGTTGCTTTGGCACCTATAGTGGCCCCTTTCTTTGGTGAATTTCGTCACAGGGCGATGCTGGCGGCACAGCTCTGCGAACTGCAGCGATTGCCGTGGGGAATTGACTTAACAGCTTCCGGGCCGACGATCGGCGAAAGCGACTCAGGGTTGCGATGCGCGCGAATATTGTATAAAGTTGTATCGTTGCTAGATAGATGTTCGCGCTCAGTTGGTCATCTGCCCCGGCCCCGGGAAGACCTGCCCGGCCGGGCGAGCGCGGTGACGGCGCGTGATGCTGGTCCTGGGTCGCCTGGGTCAAATGAATATTTTTGCTGATGAGCACCGCGGTATGGTCATGCCCACCCGTTCGGCAGTTGAGGGCAGCAAAGAAAGAAGCCGGCGTATCCTGCTCGCGCATGACGCCTCACGCTCGAGCAGATGCCCGGTCGTGCCATTCAGGCCAGCCTATTTTGCTTCCAAATTATTTCGCAGCACGCCGATTAATCGGTCACGCCGCATCACAGCGTCGCCCATCGCGGCGGGCGTGGCGAGGCGGTATCGAGCCTGGGGAGCCGCCGGCCGACAATCGTGAGCCCTTGAGCGGAGGAGGCGCATGAGTGAGCAAACCTATTGCGTGGTTGTCAATCATGAGGAGCAGTATTCGATCTGGTCTATCGATCGGGAAATACCCGCCGGCTGGAGAGCCGTCGAGTGCAGCGGCAGCCGGGAACACTGCCTGGCCTATATCGAGCAGGTCTGGACCGACATGCGACCGCTATCGCTGCGTCGCCGCATGGAGAACACTGGCGAAGGCTAGAAAGCATGCCGCTCGCCGGCCGGCTGGAACGCGATGCAACGAGCCTTTGTCCTGCCTGCGCAATCTTTGCGACGACAATTATAAACGGGTAACTCCAACGTGAAAGCGCTGACCGCACGGCTCCGATTCCGTTCCAACCGGCGTCCGGACGATGCTCCGTTCTCTCTCCGCTTGCGGTTTGCCGGCGGCAGCACTGCTTTTATCGCCCGCGCTGGCCGGGGGCATCGCGAACAAACACCGAGCAAGGCTGGATGAAATGCGGGATCAGCTGACAGCGTTCTTTGCGAACCGGTTCGCAACCGAAAGACCGGGCGCCAGAAGGGTTGGGATCGAGTACGAGTTCCCGCTGGTCAATGCCGACGGTGAGGCGATCAGCTACGAGATCGTCGAGGCTTTGTTTCTGCATCTCGGCGAGCACGGCTGGCAACTCGTCCGCGATCCCAAGACGAATGCGGTGGTTGCGGTAGAGCACCAGGTCGAACCGGCTCAAGGCGCGCCGGCGGCGCGCGACAGGGTTGAATTAGAGCTGGGCCACTGCACGCTGGAGCTGGCTCTCGCGCCAAAATCGAATCTGTTCGACGCCGAGGTGAGGCTGCAACAAACGATCGGACGCATCGTTCCCTATCTGCGCCGGCGGGGATGCCGGTTGCTCGGCTACGGTATTCAGCCGCAGACGCCGCCGCGGCGCAATCTGGTCTCGCCGAAGGGGAAGTACGGCGTCTATCAGCGCACCTCGCCGAACCGGATGGTTCCGGTCACCGACGGGAACGACATCCATCTCTTCACGCTGACAGCGTCTTGCCACTGTCACATCGACATTGAAATCGCGGAAGCCGTCCGCGCGGTGAATGTGCTCAACGGCCTGGTGGGCCCGCAGATGGCGTTGTGCATCAACAGCCCGATATGGAAGGGGCGCGTGGATCCGCAGTGGAAGGCTGCGCGCGAGATGTTCTACGACCTCGGGATGACCAACTGGCGCGGGCGCATCGGCAATCCCCATCGTTTCGCGGACCTGTCGGACTATGTCTCGCGCCTGTGTTCATATCCCACCATCATGGTCAAGCGCGACGAGGAGTACCTGTCGCTGCCACACTATGCGACGGCCTTCGATTATTTCGAAGCCGCAGATGGCGCGCGCGCCGAGCGAGACGACGGAACTCCGGTCGTAGTCAAGCCGACCGTGTCCGATCTGCTGGTCTTCGCCGGCTTGTGGTGGCACACGGCCCGACTGTCGCCCACCTATGGAACGCTGGAAGCCAGAGGCTTCTGCCAGCAGCCCCCCGGCGAGGCCATGGTAGCGCCGGCCTTGGCGCTGGGCCTCGTCGAGCAAATCGATGCCGCCGAGGAACTTTTGGAGCGAGCACCCTGGCAAGCCTGGGTTCAGCTCCGTGAGGATGTTGCACGCCAGGGGCTGGACGCACATTTCGCCGGCAAGCCCGTGGCTCCGCTCGCCGGCACCTTGCTTGCAATTGCGAAGGCCGGCCTGCGCAAACGCGGTCTCGGCGAAGAAAGCTTGCTCGCGCCGCTTGGCCGACGCCTCGATGCGAATCGGACGCCGGCAGATGACGCGATTGAGGTCTTCTCCAAGTCCGGAATGGACGGGCTGATCGATACGCTGGCATTTTATTGAGCGCTTCGGCGGGAGGCCTGCTGTGATCGCGTGCGCGACCGTTCAGGGAAGGAGGTTGTTGTGACTGATCTTGCTGAACGGATACTGAAGCTGTCTGCCGCAAAGCTCAAGCTTTTGGAATGGCGGCTGAGGGAAAGCTCGAGCGTTGGCAGGATCGTAACGACCAATTTTGGCGCAACGCAAATCGACCTCTCTCAGTCGCGTTCGGACGGTATCGCGGGCACGATAAGCGCGCAGCCGGCAGCTAAGGCTGCTTCGAACCTGCTGGAGTCCGCGTGGCGGCCGCCCGCGAGCGACGAAGAACTGCTGGCGAAAATCGGCGAGCTTGCGGAGGCGGACGTCGATGCCCTTTTGGGTGAGATGCTGGATCAAGCCGCCTTGGCACCGGGAGTGCCACCGGATCGGGTCGGGCGGGAAGCACGCGGTCGCACCGGCAGGAGCGAAGAGGAAACGTTGACGCGGCTAAACGAGCTTTCGGATGAAGACGTGGAGGGGCTGCTCGCGACCTATCTGGCGCCGCACGACCGAAGCAACGCCATCCGCGCGACGGCCGCGGCCGCTCCCGGTGGCGCGGATAGCCAAGCACCGTTGCCGTCGTCTGTTGAACGGCTGCGGAGCGATGCCCTGAACCGCACAGTTAAGGTCAGTATCTTGTTGCGTCAGATGCAGCTCGTCGCGATCGAGCTCAAGCTTTCCCAGGTCGAAGATTGGATCGAGCAGGAATTGCACGGCTATGCCGGGTCGGCGGTGGACTATCGGATGATCCGTGGCCGGCCGATGATCGGGACTCCGAACAGCGGCTGGGTGCCGATCGGTGGAGCCATCGAAAATCTTTCGGTGTGTTTCGATGGCGATCCAATCCCCTACATCGAGGATTTGGTCGCCAATTACGACGCGGCTGGTCTGTTTCACATCGCGCTTCCGGAGCACTTGACCAGGAGCGTCAACGTGGTCAACGGCGTCGCCGGTTGGACTTGCGTGCTTGAGGTTCCGCGCAGCGAGCTCATTCATATTCTCGATCGCGTGAGAGGGCTCATCGCGAGCTTCGTACCGCCACATGCGGTGCGATCCGGTGGCGCCGAGATATTTAACGAGGATGGCGCGATGCAAACAGAGTTAGGCGGCGGCGCGGGCCGCTTGCCTTAGCGCCGCGGCGATGCCCTCAAGCGCGTCCCGCAGATCGGCCGTCGAAAGGTATCCAAACCCCAGACGGAAGACGCGCGGCTCCTCGCCGAACCAGGTCCCGCTGCCGACCCTGATGCCCTGGTCCGTCAGACGATCGTAGAAGCGGCGCACGCCGGCTTCGTCGAAAATCGAGGGTTTGAGCCGCACGCAACAGATCGATCCGCCATCAGGCCGAATCCAGTCGACGAAGCGCGCGTTTTCGCGAATCCAGCCGTTCGTCATCGCTAGCGCTGCCGCCAGGTGGCGACGGCGGCCCGGCATAATCCGACTGCGCTCATCGAGCAGCCGAAGCGCCAAGGCCTCATCAAGCGGCGAACAAGACACCACCGTGTTATATTTGCCAAGCACGAGTTGCTCGCGCAGTTCTGGGTCGCACGTGATTGCCCATCCGAGACGCAGGCCGGGCGCGCCATGGCACTTGGAAAGGGAAGCGATCGAAAGGATTTTTGGACCCAATGCCAGCGCGGTATCGCCGGTTGAATTATCTCCATGCGCCGCCTCCCGATACGTCTCGTCGACCAAAAGATAGGCGGAAGGGCAGCGGCGGCCCATCGCGTCGAGCACTTCGCGCAGAGCGCTCATCGGGATCGCAACGCCAGAGGGGTTTTGCGGTGACGCCAGGCTGACCAGCTTGGTTTGCGGGGACAAGTGGCGCAGAAGGTCGGCCGTGTCGAGTTGATAGCCTTGATCGAAGGAGAGCGGTTCTGTGCAAATTTTCGCGCCGACCGCCTCCAAGACGTTGCGGGCTAACGGAAACGACGGCGATGTGGTCACGACTTCGTCACCCGGACCACACAGAATGAACGCAATGAGAAACAGAGCATGCATGCCGCCGACCGTGATCACCACATCTTCCGGGTCCACCCCGTGGGCCGCGGCGACCGCGCTACGCAAACGCGGATCGCCCGCGGCCGTCGCATAGCCGAGCAGTAGATGACCGAGGCTTGGTTGGCCGGATGCGTCCAGCAACTCGCCGACCGTAAGATTGGGTCCGATGCTGCTGCTTAGATCGTAGCGTGGCGCCTGTCCGATCGTGGCGATGATCTCGTTTGCTGGAAACCGCATCTTTACTTCCTCCACTCGATGCCCAAACCGGCGGGCCGGCCGTTTGCGCTCCATACCTCAGTAGACGACGCGTGGCGTCCTTCCGGATCAACTTCGCGCTGACGGCTCTGTCGATGCCGGCACGATGAGGCTATTCAGCCGCCTGATCATTTCACAGCGCATGAGGCCCTTCTCTCGTCATGCTGTAACACCTGAAAACGGTTCGGACCTCGCGCGGTCACGGCGGCCGGCCAACTCGATCCGCAGTGACGTCGGGCGACGGAGAAGAAAATTATCCATGTACGCGACGTCGTGCGCTCCGGACGCCAGCTGCATGTCGGGATAGCGCCGGGCGAGCGCGCCGAGAGCAACGTGTCCTTCGAGGCGAGCGAGGCTTGCGCCGAGACAGAAGTGCAGGCCGTGTCCGAATCCAAGATGGTCATTGCGCCGGCGGGTGATGTCGAATTCGTCGGGGTTGTCGAAAACCCGTGGATCGCGGTTCGCCGCGGCATTCGAGACGAGCACCATCATGCCCGCGGGGATATCGATCTGCGCAAGCTCCTGGCGGCCGGCGGTGGTCTTGGTGAGAAATTGGAAGGGTGGATCGTAGCGCACGATCTCCTCGATGGCGCGAGGGATCAGTGCCGGCTCGGCGCACAACATCCGCCACTGGCGCGGGTGGCGCAGCAGCGCCACCAGGCCGTTGCCGAGCATGCTCGTCATCGTTTCGTGGCCGGCAAACAACAAGAGCACGTACATACTGATCAGTTCGTCCTGAACTCAGGTGCCCAACGTCGGAAGCATGAAGCAACGCGGCGACCAGCGAGGTGGCCTCGGACCGGCGCCGCTGGGTTTTTATGAGTTCGCGGATGTAAAGCCGAAACTCGGCCGCTGCCGCGTGGCCAGAACGCACCACTTCGGGGCGCAACGGGTTGCCGCCTCCCGGCGCGCCGATCGCGTCGCACCAGTTCTTCAGCATCGGTCCGTCTTCACGCGGCAGGCCTAACATGTCGAGAATGACAAGTAGGGGAAGCCGGTAGGCAAAGTGCATGAAGTCGGGTTCGGTCTCGGCCTCAAGCTCGTTCAGCAGGGATTCCGTCAATCGCGTGATCGAGCCCCACAGAGTGTCGAGCTTCTTGGGAGTAAACTCGCCCTGAACCACGCCGCGCACGCGCCGATGCTCGTCCCCGCCCAGGCGGCTCATCCGCGTTCGCTCGGACGCCATCCACTGTTCGTGCAGGTCGAGCTCGGCCGGAGAGAGCAATCTGTAGCGGCCCACGAACTTGTTATCCAAATCTTTTGGATTAGGGAATCGCGCGCTGTCCTGATAGATTTGCTTCGCCTCCGCGTGCCGCCACACGATCACCGTGTTGGCGTCGTAGGCAAGCAGCGCCGCCTGTTCGCGCAATCTGTTGTAAAGCGGATAGGGGTTCTGCAACGCGGCCGGGTCTCGCGCAAAGAGCCGCGTCAGATCGTCCTTCGATGATGAGCCGTTTTCAGGAATCGCCATGCGAATGTCGTTCACACCGTTGTATCTAATCCGTGCTGCACGGACCCAAACGACTCGGCCAATGAGCGCGCGCGGCCGAAACTGGCCATCAGGCCTCGGCTTGATCAACTCTTGCTCCTTTGGCGTCGAGCATGCTCTCAACGTCACTGTCCGAAAGCTGCACGACTTTCAAAAGCAGATCCGCCTTCCTTTTGATTTTGTCGCGCTCGTCGGGCTCCTGAAGGATAGAAGCGCCCAGTTCCGCCACCGTCGGCGACTCGAAAAGCCGTCGCACCGGCAGTTCGATCTGCAGAGAATCTCGCACGCGAGAGATGACCTGGGTGGCGAGCAGCGAATGTCCTCCCAACTCGAAAAAATTGTCGAGGATGCTGATTTGCGTCAAATTCAACACCTCCCGCCAGATGCCGGCCAAGACCTCCTCCAGAGGAGTGCGCGGCGCGACAAACGAATCTTGCACCGGCTCTTCGGCGGCCATGAGCGCAAGCGCCTTTCGATCCACCTTGCCGTTCGGGGAAATCGGTAAGGCGTCGACGATCAGGAACGCAGCGGGCATCATATATTCGGGCAGTCTCGCTCGGAGATGAAGGCGCAAATCGCCGACCGTCACGGTCTGCTTCTCTTTGAGAACGATATAGCCGACCAACCGTTTGCCGCCGGCTGCGCCGTCCTCGCGAACGAATACCGCGGCGTCTTTTACGGCAGGGTGCTGCCCCAGCACGCTTTCAATTTCGCCCAGCTCGACGCGAATACCGCGAATTTTGATCTGATGATCAATTCTCCCAAGGAATTCGATATCGCCGTTCGGCGTCCATTTCGCGAGATCTCCCGTCCGATACATTCGGCCGCCCCAGGAGAAGGGATCTGCAATGAACTTCTCGGCGGTCAGTGCCGGCTTGTTGAGATATCCACGAGACGGACTCAAGCCGGAGATGTACAGCTCTCCGGGCACTCCGATGGGATTAAGTCCGAAAAACTTGTCGAGCACGTAGACCTTGGCATTGTCGATTGGCTTTCCGATCGGCAGGTGCGATGCGGTCTTGATGTCCGCGGGCGTAGGTTCATATAGGGTGGCCACGTCGGAGCATTCGGACGGGCCATAGCAGTGAAGTAAACGACACCTGCAATGCGGACTCGTCAGCCACGGTCGCAGCTTGGCGAGGTCCGTAGGCTCGCCGCCGAAGGAAAGCGTCTCCAGCGATGCTAGAGACTTGTAGTCGTTCCGCGCGGCGAGCTCGATCAGGGGGTAGAGCAGGCTCGGCGTGCTGAACATCGTCGAAATTTTCTGCTCTTCGATCAGCTGCACGAGCTTTTCGACGTCGTAGAGGTCGATGTCCGGCAGGACCACCAAGCCCCCCGCCAAGAGCGGAGCAATCGCGGGCTTGAACCAAGCGTCGAAGGTGAAGGACGTGGTCGAGATCGCTCGGGATTTCTCCGTCAATTCGCAGGCATTCTTGTAGAAATTGAGCAGGCTTACGAAGCCCCGCGTGTGTTCGAGGATGCCTTTCGGCGTTCCGGTGGAGCCCGAGGTGTAGAGCACGGCGATGAGGTTGTCGGGCGTTCCTGTGGTTATCGGCGTGCTATCGCTTTCGCGCGCGATGTCTTCCCGCTCGGCGTCCAAGTTGACGACCCGCGCCGCGTGCTTGGGCAGCGACGATTGCAGCAACTGCCGTGTTATCAGCACGGACGCCTGGGCGTCCTCCAGCATGTAGGCGAGCCGCTGTTTCGGATAGTCCGGGTCCAGGGGAAGGTAAGCGCCCCCGGCCTTGAGGATGCCGAGAACCGCCACGATCAGCTCAAACGAACGCTCCACGCAGACGGCGACGCGGACGTCGGGGCCCACCCTCAATTTCCGGAGATAATGCGCGAGCTGATTAGCTTGGGCATTGAGCTTGCCATAGGAAAGCTCAAGGCCCGCAAACACCAAAGCGGTCGCCTCGGGGGTTCGCCGCGCCTGAGCGTCAAACAACTCATGAACGCCGGCATTCTCGGGAAACGGCGTCGTCGTGTCGTTCCACTCGTTGAGGATCTGCCCGCGTTCGGTCTCGGTCATGAGAGGCAGATCCGACACGCGCTGCTCCGGCGCCGCCGAAATGCCCTTTAGGAGTGTCCGAAAATGTTCCATCATGCGCGTGATGGTCTCGTGGTCGAACAAGTCGGTGTTGTATTCAAAGCTCGTCATCAACCCGTCGGCGGTTTCCGCCATCGAAAGGGTGAGATCGAACTTGGCGGTGCCGAGGGTGACCTGCGGCGCCGTCTGGCTTGGCACCGCCGAGCTGTCACGCACCGGTGCCGCGGCCGATCGCGGCATGGTCGGCGTGTTCTGCAGTGAAAACATGACCTGAAAAAGCGGATTGTGACTGAGGTGCCGTTCCGGCTGCAGTTCTCCGACAAGCTTCTCGAACGGCAAGTCCTGGTGCTCATAGGCCGCCAAGGTTACTTCGCGGACTTGGCTCAATAAATCGCGGAAGCGTGGATTACCGGCCAACTTTACGCGCAACACCAGCGTGTTGACGAAGAATCCGATCAGCCCCTCGATTTCCGCCCGATTGCGGTTGGCGATAGTCGTCCCGACTACCAAGTCCTCTTGTCCGGTGTAGCGGTACAGAAGCGCTTGGAAGGCCGAAAGCAGGGTCATGAACATGGTGACCCCTTCGCGCTGGCTCAGCCGCTGCAATTCTTCGTAGACGCGCCGATCGAGCACGAAAGACTGCCAGGCGCCGCGGTAGGTTTGAACCGCGGGCCGCAATCTGTCGGAGGGTAGTTCCAGCACCGCGGGAGCGCCCTCTAATTGTTTGCGCCAGTACGACAGATGCGAACTCGAGCACCGCGCCGGAAAGGTATTGGCGCTGCCACAGCGCAAAATCCGCGTACTGGATCGGCGGCTCCGGAAGCGGCGAGGCTCTGCCGCTAGAATAGGCTTGGTAGATCTCGTTCAGCTCCCGCAGCAGGACGCCGATCGACCAGCCGTCGGAGACGATATGGTGCATCGTCAGGAGCAGCAGTTGATCGGCGTCCTCGAGTTGCACCAACAAAGAGCGAAATAGCGGGCCTTTGGCCAAGTCGAAGTTTTGCGCGGCTTCTTTGCCGGCGAGCCGCTGCGCCTCCACGTCACGAATAGCTTTCGGCATGCTGCGCAAGTCGACCTGCGGCAGCGAGAGGGGGCGTGCCGGCGAAACCACCTGAACGGGTTTTCCGTCGACAACCTGAAACGTCGTTCGTAACGCCTCGTGCCGCCGCACGATCTCGCTGAGAGTCTGCTCCAGCGCCGACACGTTGAGCGGGCCCGGCCAGCGGATCGGCATGGGGATGTTGTAGAAAGGCAGACCCGGTTGAAACTGGCTCAGAAACCACAATCGGTCTTGCGCGAAAGACAACGGGTACGATTTGGCCGTTCGCACTTTATCCCGCAGCAGCTGAGCAAGGAGCGTACGCTTTGCCTCGGCAGACAAATCGGAAACTCTCGACAGATCTGTCATTTGTTTTCTCCGCAGACGGCGGATCGGCATTGCGCGCACGCAGCAGACATGCGCTGCAATTGCCGACCGCAACAACGCGACTTCGGATCCGGCGACATCAAGTCTTTAGTTCAACAGCAGTTTCCGGTTTCATGACAAAGGTCGGACGGCTATCGCCGTCCGATCCTCCAATTTGCGCATCATTTCAGAAAAAAGTGGTTACAACCCCTTGTTAATAATGTCCAGATGCGATAATCTAGAGTTGCAGGCGGAACTCTGGGTCTTCGCCTTGACCGGATGCGCGGTTGTTACGCTTGCTATCACTCATCAAGCTCACAGGAGACCGCTTATGGCTATCAATCTCATGGCTCCGAAAGGGAGCGAAGAGAATGTGAAGCTTTCGACCGAAATTTGGAAGAAGCTGAACGAAGTCAAGAAGCAGAAGCAAACTGCTTCGACTGACGAGAAGGCCAAGTAACAAATTGACGTGCTGTCCGCATCCGCACCCTACTCGGTGCGGATGCGGCTGATGAATTTTCCGCGCACGTGACGGACATCTGCATGGCGACGGCCACGCTTGCAAAAATCACCCTGTTTGCTGCTTCGGCAATCGCCTGAGAGCTTATGTGCACGCGCCGGCGCCTGCAGCGCTGCGCTGATGTGGAGCACGACCCGGCCCACGAACCGGCCATGGCAAGAGCGAAGGCCTCTTTCCAGCGCCGGACGGCAAATCAAGCAAGGCCGCGACATGAAGCAAGAGGTTAACGGCGCAAGCCTCGTCAAGGAGCACGTCCCGGGCATGAACACCATCATGATCGGGATCAGCGTGCCCGTCGGCGCGAGCACCGACCCTGAGGGATGCTCGGGTATGGCTCACCTCTGCGAGCATCTGCGGGCTGCCGCTTGTAACTACCGGCTAGGCAGCGACCGTTTGCGACGCATTACACTGGAAGCTTTCACGGAGCGGGAGGAGAGACCTTCTTTTTGCTGCGGGCGATGCGTCAGGACGCGGCGGTGCTGTTCGATTGGCTGACCGCGTTCTTGGCTCCGTTAGAGATCTCGCCGGCGCGGTTCGAGCGAGAAAAAGCCGTGGTCCTCGACGAGACCCTCACATTGGAGTGCAGCGAGATCGAGAAGATCGATAGCGCGTTCATGGCCAAAGGATACGACGGTACGGATTACTGCCGCCCGGTCGTCGGCAGCTCGACTGAGATTGAGGAACTCGGAGCCGATGCGGCGCTCGCTTTTCTTAAGACCCATTATCGCCGCTCCGGGGTCGTGGCCGCCGTGGTCGGAGATCTCGAGGGAACGACGGTATGGGAAGACCTGATTGCGACATTCGCCGAGGTCGAACTCGGCAACGCACGGCCGTCGTGCACCGACGCAACGTATGGTTTCCAATCCGGATGTGTGACGGTCGATACCTCACTGGGCATGTCGTATTTCCTCAAGGGAATTCCGGCCGTCAAGCGCGGCGCCGAAAATCGGATTGAGCTTTACGCGATCAGCGCTTATCTGGGCGACGACATCGATTCCCTGCTGTTCCGAAAGCTGCGCCTCGAGCGCGCACTGCTCTACAACATCAAGACCGAATATCACCTTTTCCGCAATGCCGGACACCTCGTCGTGAAAGGCATGGCAAGCAATGACAAGTTCGGCGCCGTGCTGGAATGCCTCGACGAGATCCTGCACGGCATGCGCTCCTGGATACCGGACCGGCACGTCGTCGAAACGATCCAGCACTCTTTGACCAAAGCGCTACTCATCAATCTCGACGAGCCACGCAACAAACTGCTGCGTCTGCTCAAGCACGATTTGTGGTTCTCCCGCTACTATACGGTTGGGGACGATCTAGCAGCCATCGGCCGGATCACCGCTGATGGTCTCAGGGAGACCGCCGAGCGGATTTTCCGACAACCGTCCTTGCTCTGCTACGGAGTGTGACGATGAGCAAAATCCTTCTCATCAATCCCAACATCCACATCGTCGATCGTGAAAAGGACCACTATTCGGTCATGGAACACCTCGGACTCGGCCTGTTGGCGGCAGTTCTGAGCAAGAACGGACACGAGGTATCGATCCTTGATTGTTACGCCTACAATTTCGACAATGACGCGGCGTTCGCCGGTATTCTGGCCTTTCGGCCGGATTTTCTCGGGCTCACTGCCAACTACCTGAACTTCGAGGATGCTGTGGAGATCGCCGAGCGGGCGGTTCGCACCTTCCCCCAGCTTTACGTGTTCGTTGGCGGCGAGCATTGCACTTATGCAGCGGAGGAGATTCTGACCCGCCATCCGGCCATCCAGGCCGTGGTCCGCGGGGAGGGCGAAGAGACCGTCGCGGAACTCGTCGAACAGGCGCCGCAGTTGCACAACGTCAAGGGCCTTTTCTTCCGCGACGCGGCCACAAGCAAGGTCTTGCGCAATCCGGAGCGCGCAGGCATCCCCGAGCTCGATCGACTTCCCTTCGCAGACCGGCCGATCCTCGACTATTGCAAAAAGAACAATATCATGACGGCGCTCGGCGTGATCGCGCAGCGCGGCTGCAACTTCCGCTGCAAGTTCTGCAACGCCAATACGTTCCTGCGCATGGGCGGCGGCTTGGCGATCCGCCGGCGCACGCCGCAGAACGTGGCGGATGAGCTGGAATACCTCTACGACAACTATTTCGATCACGGCAATATCGAGAAGGTCTATTTCTACGACGCGAACTTCATCGACGGAAGCACCCGCTCCAAGGAATGGGCCAAGGCGCTGGCGCAGGAGATCATAGCGCGTGACATCGTGATGCCGTTCGAAGTCTACATGCGCGGCGACTCGCTCAAGACGCGCGACGACGATGTCGTCGAGGTGCTCAAGCGCGCGGGCCTCGAGGCGGTATTTATCGGAATCGAGTCCTTCAACGCCAACGACCTCGAGTTCTACGGGAAGGACATCACGCCGGCGCGGCTCGGCGAGACCCTCGACCTGCTCAAGAAACATCGCGTGCTCGGTCCGACGCAGGGCGTCATCATGTTCAACCCGTACAGCACCGATAGCGCCCTGATTGAGACAGCCCGCTTCCTCGGCAAGTACGGCTACGCCTCGTTCTGGAACCTGTCCCAGAAGCTGCAACTGTTTCCCGGAGTCGCGTTGATCGAGGAGCTATCGAGTCAGAAGCTCTTGCGCGGCTATGACCGGTCCAACAAGGTCTACTCCTACAGCTTCCAGGACCCGTGCATCGAGACCTTGTCGGGCTATCTGCTCGCGCTCAATCAGCAGTCGCCCATTGTGCGCGACAACGCCCTGCCTAGGCATGTTTGCACCGAGATCTATCGCATTCTCAACGGCATCGAGATGTCGGGAATGTATTCCGAGGAGGTGGATAACATCACCGCGGATCTGCGGCAGCAACTGGACCGCAATAACTGGCTGAACGTCGGTTTTTTCGAGGACATGATTCATATGCACCGCCGCAGCGATCCGCAGCGGAGCATCGAGGAGAGAACCTCAACCTATCTCAACGAGCTCGAGGTCTGCCTCAACGCGCTCGAGACGACCTACGGCGCGACGCTGAGGGCCCTTCACGCCTATGTCGCTTACGACGACAAGCGCGAGCTCAAGGCGATGCATGTACCTTATTCGGTTTTCGGCCACGGCGCACGGCTCGAAGCCTAGGCAAGGAGGACGTCGGACATGTGGAAAGATTTCGATGTTCTGTTGATCAATCCGGAGAACCCGCCGTCCGGAGGGCGCGGAGGCCCAAGCTTCAACAGCGAGAACCTCGCCCTGGGTTATTTGTCGGCGGCGCTGCAACGCCGCGGCGCCGAGGTGCTCATCATCGATTGCGACCTCGACCGGCTCACCGCGGAAGAGCTCGCCGATCTCACCAGCCTTCACCAGCCGGTGATGGTCGGGATCACCTCGCTGGCACGCAGCTCCGACGACGCTATTCACATCGCGCAGACCATCGGCCGGCGCGCTCCCGGCGTGCCGATTGTGCTCGGCGGCCTGCAATTCACCTATTGTTGGCAGGAGATTCTCGAGCGGGTCCCTGAGGTCACCTATCTGGTTCGCGGCGAAGGCGAGGTCTCGATTTGCGAGCTCTACGACTTTTTCGCCACCGGCCAGGGCAGCGAGAATGAGGTCGGCGGCCTGGTCTACCGCAACCGGGACCGCCAGACGGTGTGCGCTCCTCTCAAGCCGGCGATCGCCGATCTCGATACCTTGCCTTATCCGGACCGGCAGGTGCTGGAGCGGGCGCTGGCGCGCGGTCTAAGCCCGGCGATCCCGGTGCTGAGCAGCCGCGGTTGCTATGCGCACTGTCTGTTCTGCAACGCCACGAAGTTTTATGTCGAAGGCGGCGGCAAGCCCTGGCGGCGCCGCTCGGCCCCGAACGTGGTCGACGAACTGGAGCTGCTGCTGAACAAGTACCAGGACAAGGTCGATCCGGTCATCCTGTTCTACGACGACACCTTCATCGGACCGGGCAATTTCGGCCGTCGGCACGGCAAGGAAGTCGCGGAAGAGATACTCCGCCGCGACGTCAAGACTTAGTTTGAGACCTTCCTGCGTGCGGATACGTTCCACGATGAGGATGCGTTGATCGCGGTGCTGCGCAGGTCCGGAATGGTCCGCACATTCGTCGGTATCGAGGCCGGCGACGATAAGGAGCTGAAGCTGTTCCGCAAGGCGGTGTCGGTCAAGCAGGTGCGCGAGGCGCTTGAGAACCTGAAACGCAACCGGGTGACCACGCCGGCCAGCGGATTCATCATGTTCTTCCCCTACAGCACCTTCCCGATGCTGCGCCGGAACGCGGACTATCTGCACAGCCTCGGACACGCTTCGGTCTGGAACCTATCGACCCAACTCGACGTGTACGGCGGCAACGAGTTCCTGCCGCTCTTGCAGAAGGATGGACTGATCACCGGCAGCCAGCTCTACGGCGGCTACTATACCTATCGCTTTCGCGACAGCCGCGTCGCCGACTTCGCGGACTACATGAACATCGGCCAGCACGACGTTGTGCAGCGGCTGGACACGAGCGGTCGCTTTATCGAGTTCAACTATCTCAACTTCATGTACGAACTGGAGCAGATCGGCTCGCCCAACCCGGCCCTTGAGGATGGCGGCGTACCGCTCGTGCTCGACCGGTTGCAGAACCGCGGCTACCACTTCTTCGTGGACAGCCTCGATCGGTTCGAGGTGGGCGACGGCGGCCGCGAATTGGATCGCCTCAAGGAGCGGTTCCTCGCGGATCTGACCGATCTCACCGTCCAGCTGGAAAACGCCTACGGGAATTTCCTAAAGCAGATCGAGGGGAGCTTGAGCTATGCGGCATAACAAGATCGTCTTGGTCAACGCGCACCGGAAGTCCGGGGATTATGCCCACAACAATCCCACGGAACACCTCGGGCTCGCCTACCTGACTGCCTATCTGCGGCGTGAGGGCTATTCCAACGTCGAGATCATCGACGGTTATGCCTTGGGCATGTCGACGGAGGCTATCTTCGAGGAGCTGCGGGAGAGCCGGCCGGAACTGGTCGGCGTCACCTTCGAGTACAACACTTTCGGCGAGGCGGCCCGGCTTGCGGCTATGATCAAACCGGCGCTTCCGGACACCCGGATCGTGTTCGGCGGCGAGCACGCGACCTATGCCGGCGAGACGATCTTGAACGAGAACAAGGAGGTCGATTTCATCGTCCGCGGCGAGGGCGAGGTCACTTTGTTCGAGTTGTGCGAGCACCTGTTCGGCGACGGCAAGCCAATCGGCGAGATTTCGGGCGTCGCCTACCGCGCCGGCCCCTTCCTGGAGCCGAAGCACAATTGTGACCGTTCCGCCATCGAGGACATCAACACGCTGCCGTTTCCGGTACGCGATACGCTGGAGCGCGCCTTGCGCGAGGGACGACGGCCGGCGATTTCCGTCCTCGGCAGCCGCGGGTGCCCGGCGAAATGCTCATTCTGCAACGCCTACAAGTTCTTCAATATCGGGGGCGGCGCACGCTGGCGGCCGCGCACGCCCGAGAATATCGTTGACGAGATGGAGCACCTGCTCGCGACCTACGGCCATGGCGATCTGTATCCGGTGGTGTATTTCGCGGATGAGAACTTTGTCGGGCCGCGGCGCACCGGGCTTGATCGCGCGCGCCGATTTGCCGAGCTGCTGTTGGAGCGTGAATTGCCGGTGGAATACGAAATTTTCTGCCGCACCGATAGTTTCAACGATCAGGACGAACTGGTCGCGTTGCTGCGGAAGTCGGGTCTGATCTCTGTGCTGATGGGCATCGAGGCCGGCTCGGACGAGCAGCTCAAGACCCTGAGGAAGGGCTCGAACGCTACCAAAAATTACTCGTCGGTACAGATCTTCCAGGACCACAACGTGGTCACCAGCTCAAGCGGCTTCCTGATGTTCAATCCCTATTCGACCTTCAGGGATCTGCGGCGCAATGCGAAGTTCCTCCTGACGATTGGTCACTCCACTCTCTACAACATGAGCTGCCGCATCCATGCCTATCCGGGTATCGATATGAACAAAGACTTGGAAAGCAGCAACATGTTGAAACCGGACTTTCGGCACTATCGGGTCGACAGCGTCAATTTCGTCGACAAGTCGATCCAGAATCTGGCCGAGTGGCTTACGCAGGAGATCGATCTCGAGCTCGTTCGTCGCGAGGACTTCGACGATGCGCGATATCGACATCAACATGGCGCGCCTGCTGTCGACGTTCGGGGGCAGGCTGAGTGAAGGCCAGGAGTTTCATCAATTGTCGATCGATCGCTTGTTCAAGACCAAGCGCCAGGTCCAGGAATTCACCTACGCGTTCTTTACCGACATGGTGGATCGTGCAGAGGACGGGTCGCTTCAGGCTGCGATCTTCAGCGAGGCCTATCGCGGCTATTGCCGGGACTTGCGGCACCGGCTCGACGAGTTGGACAATGTCTTCAGCGAGGTCTTGCGGGAAACGCGCAACGTGCTCGAGCAAGGGCGGGAGCTGGAGTCCGTCGGCTGCGCGGCGTGACCCGGACGATATGAGGCTCGGACAGCTGCCGGCCGGCGGCGCCTGTTTGACCTGCCGTCCGATCTGCGCGGTCGCGGCGAGCGAGGGCGCGGCATGACGGTTCAACCCAGCTTCGCCTTGTCGCCGCGCCGGTCTTCGCTGTTCCAGGCTTTGCTTGCGGATGCGAGTTTGGAGCGCTCGCACGCGCCGCCGGTAACGCGAACCGCCGAGAACGGCCGAGCGCCTCTATCATTCGCCCAGGAACGGCTGTGGTTCCTCGATCAGCTGCAGCCAGGGCTGCCGATCTACAATCTCCCTATCCCGCTGCGCTGGCGCGGGCCGCTCAACGTAGCGGCGCTGGAGCGCAGCCTGAACGAGATCGTGCGGCGGCACGAGGCGTTACGGACGAGCTTCGAGGCGGTGGATGGCCGGCCGAGCCAGGTGGTAGGCCCGTTCCGTCCGGTGCCGCTGCCGCTGGTCGACCTCAGCGGGGCGGCCGAAGAGAGCCGCGAGGCCGAGGTCGGGCGCCTCACTGCGCAGACGGCGCTGGAACCCTTCAATCTCGCTACGGGACCGCTGTTGCGCTTTGTCCTGGTGCGGCTTGCGGCGGCCGATCATCTGCTGCTGTTGACCATGCACCACATCGTCGGCGACGGCTGGTCGATCGGCGTTCTGCTGCGCGAACTCAATGTTATTTACGAGGCCTATTCCAGCGGCCGGCCATTACCGCTGCCGGAACTGCCGATACAGTATGCGGACTTCGCCAGGTGGCAGCGCCAATACCTCGCCGGCGATGTGCTGGAGCAGCATCTATCGTATTGGCGAAAGCAATTGGAGGGCGCGCCGGCCGTGCTGGAGCTGCCGGCCGACCGGCCGCGCCCGGCGGTGCAGACCTTTCGCGGAGCCTGGGCCTCGTTCGTGGTCGAGCGCGGCGTTGTCGATAAACTGATCCAGCTCGGGCGGCGTGAAGGCGCAACCCTGTTCATGGTGCTGCTGGCGGCGTTCAAGACGCTGCTCCACCGCTACACCGGACAGGAGGATCTGGTGGTCGGGACGCCGATTGCCAACCGCAACCGGGTCGACATCGAAGGCCTGATCGGCTTTTTCGTCAACACACTGGTGCTGCGCACGCGTATCGGCGGGGATCCGAGCTTTCGTGAGCTGCTGGCCGAGGTCCGGGATGTGACGCTTGGCGCCTATGCGCATCAGGACCTGCCGTTCGAGAAACTGGTGGAGGAGCTGCAGCCCGAGCGCAGTCTGAGCCACAATCCGTTGTTCCAGATCATGTTCATCTCGCAGAACGCGCCGACGATGCCGGCGATGCCGTCCGATGGCGCGGATGAGGAGCGGCCGGAAGATCGGGTGCAGCTTCCCGACACGGGCACGGCGAAGTTCGATCTCACCGTATCGATGGCGGAGACCGCAACCGGGCTGAGCGGAACATTCGAATACAATACGGACCTGTTCGACCGGCAGACCGTCGCGCGGATGATGGAGCATTTTCGGACGCTGCTGGGCGGCATTGCGGAGGCTCCCGGACAGCGGCTGTCGCGGCTTCCGCTGTTGACCGAGGCCGAGCGCCGGCAGCTGCTGGTGGAGTGGAACGCGACGGCGGCGCCGTTTGCCGAGGACGCCTGTATCCATGCGCTGTTCGAGGCGCAGGTGAGGCGCACCCCCGACGCGCCCGCGGTGCGGTTCGCCGACCGTGAGCTTAGCTATGATGCGCTCAACAGCCGGGCCAATCGGCTCGCGCATTATCTGCGCACGCTGGGCGTGGGACCGGAGGTGCGCGTCGGCATCTGCCTGGAGCGTTCCCCGGACATGGTGGTGGGGATGCTGGGCGTGCTCAAGGCGGGCGCCGCCTATGTCCCCTTGGATCCCGCCTATCCGCCGCAGCGGCTCGCCTTCATGCTGCAGGATGCGCATGCGTCGGTGCTGCTGACGCAGCAGGCGTTGCGCGACGAACTGCCCGATGGCGGCGCGCAGATCGTCTGCATCGATACCCTGCAGGAAACCGTTGCCCGCTACAGCCCGGAAAACCCGCAAGCGATCGCAGCTCCCAGCAACCTCGCCTACGTCATCTACACCTCAGGATCAACCGGCAAGCCAAAAGGCGTGGCGATCGAGCACGCCAGTGTCGTCGCGTTTGTGGACTGGTCGATGCGGATATTTTCGCCAGACGATCTTTCGGGCGTGCTTGCCTCCACCTCGATCAGTTTCGATATCTCGGTCTTCGAGCTGTTCGTACCGCTCGGCTGTGGCGGGGAAGTGATCTTGGTCAATAATGTCCTCGATCTGCTCGCCTTGGTGGATGACGAGACCATCTCCCTGGTCAATACGGTTCCCTCGGCAATCGCCGAGGTGGTGAGCGCCCGCGCTCTGCCTCTCTCTGTCCGAGTCGTGAATCTGGCGGGCGAACCTCTAGCGCATGCGCTTGCACGACAGATCCTCGAACCGCGCGATATCCGGCTGTTCAACCTCTACGGCCCTTCCGAGGACACCGTTTATTCGACCTTCGCACCTATAGAGAGGTCGAACAATTCGGCACCGACCATCGGGCGGCCGATTGCCAACACACAGATCTACATTCTGGACCGGAATTTTCAGCCGTGTCCCATCGGCATACCTGGCGATTTGTATATCGGCGGGCGTGGCTTGGCTCGCGGCTACATCAACCAACCCGCACTGACGGCGGAGAAGTTCATCTGCAATCCCTTCAGCAGCCGAGCGGGAGCGCGGCTTTACCGGACCGGCGATGCGGCGCGATATTTGCCGGATGGAAATATCGAGTTTCTCGGTCGTTCGGATCGTCAGGTGAAGCTCCGCGGATTCCGGATTGAGCTTGGCGAAATTGAAACGGCACTCGAGCAACATCCGACGGTCCGCGAGGCGGCCGTCCTGGTGCGGGAGGATCGTCCCGCCGAGAAACGTCTCACCGCCTATGTCGTGCTGCAGCCCGGACTGAGCCTGGATACGTCCGCTTTGCGGCAGGCGCTCGCATTGCTGCTGCCCAAATACATGGTCCCGGCGCTGTTCGTCGTCATGGAGACGTTCCCGCTGACGCCGAGCGGCAAGCGGGATTATCGGGCTTTTCCGGCGCCGGACCACGAGGCGAGCCAGACCCAGTACGTTGCTGCGCGCACGCCGCTTGAGCGCCAACTCGCCGCGCTGTGGGCCGACGTGCTCGGTCGATCTTCCGTCGGGATCAACGACAATTTCTTCGAACTCGGCGGCCATTCACTACTGGTCACGCAGCTGGTGTCGCGGATCCGCGACAGGCTCGGCGTCGACCTGCCGCTACGCAGCGTGTTCGACGCGCCGACGATCATTGGGCTCGCCGAGCTCATCGGGGATCGTCAGGTGGAGCGGGCCCCTCAAGCGGCGCCGATCAGGACCGTCGATGGCGGCCGGCATCCATTGTCGTTCGCGCAGGAGCGGTTGTGGTTCCTCGATCAGCTCGAACCGGGGAGTCCAGTTTACGTGCTTTTTGTCACGACGCGCTGGCGCGGGCCGCTCAACGTAGCGGCGCTGGAGCGCAGCCTGAACGAGATCGTGCGGCGGCACGAGGCGTTACGGACGAGCTTCGAGGCGGTGGATGGCCGGCCGAGCCAGGTGGTAGGCCCGTTCCGTCCGGTGCCGCTGCCGCTGGTCGACCTCAGCGGGGCGGCCGAAGAGAGCCGCGAGGCCGAGGTCGGGCGCCTCACTGCGCAGACGGCGCTGGAACCCTTCAATCTCGCTACGGGACCGCTGTTGCGCTTTGTCCTGGTGCGGCTTGCGGCGGCCGATCATCTGCTGCTGTTGACCATGCACCACATCGTCGGCGACGGCTGGTCGATCGGCGTTCTGCTGCGCGAACTCAATGTTATTTACGAGGCCTATTCCAGCGGCCGGCCATTACCGCTGCCGGAACTGCCGATACAGTATGCGGACTTCGCCAGGTGGCAGCGCCAATACCTCGCCGGCGATGTGCTGGAGCAGCATCTATCGTATTGGCGAAAGCAATTGGAGGGCGCGCCGGCCGTGCTGGAGCTGCCGGCCGACCGGCCGCGCCCGGCGGTGCAGACCTTTCGCGGAGCCTGGGCCTCGTTCGTGGTCGAGCGCGGCGTTGTCGATAAACTGATCCAGCTCGGGCGGCGTGAAGGCGCAACCCTGTTCATGGTGCTGCTGGCGGCGTTCAAGACGCTGCTCCACCGCTACACCGGACAGGAGGATCTGGTGGTCGGGACGCCGATTGCCAACCGCAACCGGGTCGACATCGAAGGCCTGATCGGCTTTTTCGTCAACACACTGGTGCTGCGCACGCGTATCGGCGGGGATCCGAGCTTTCGTGAGCTGCTGGCCGAGGTCCGGGATGTGACGCTTGGCGCCTATGCGCATCAGGACCTGCCGTTCGAGAAACTGGTGGAGGAGCTGCAGCCCGAGCGCAGTCTGAGCCACAATCCGTTGTTCCAGATCATGTTCATCTCGCAGAACGCGCCGACGATGCCGGCGATGCCGTCCGATGGCGCGGATGAGGAGCGGCCGGAAGATCGGGTGCAGCTTCCCGACACGGGCACGGCGAAGTTCGATCTCACCGTATCGATGGCGGAGACCGCAACCGGGCTGAGCGGAACATTCGAATACAATACGGACCTGTTCGACCGGCAGACCGTCGCGCGGATGATGGAGCATTTTCGGACGCTGCTGGGCGGCATTGCGGAGGCTCCCGGACAGCGGCTGTCGCGGCTTCCGCTGTTGACCGAGGCCGAGCGCCGGCAGCTGCTGGTGGAGTGGAACGCGACGGCGGCGCCGTTTGCCGAGGACGCCTGTATCCATGCGCTGTTCGAGGCGCAGGTGAGGCGCACCCCCGACGCGCCCGCGGTGCGGTTCGCCGACCGTGAGCTTAGCTATGATGCGCTCAACAGCCGGGCCAATCGGCTCGCGCATTATCTGCGCACGCTGGGCGTGGGACCGGAGGTGCGCGTCGGCATCTGCCTGGAGCGTTCCCCGGACATGGTGGTGGGGATGCTGGGCGTGCTCAAGGCGGGCGCCGCCTATGTCCCCTTGGATCCCGCCTATCCGCCGCAGCGGCTCGCCTTCATGCTGCAGGATGCGCATGCGTCGGTGCTGCTGACGCAGCAGGCGTTGCGCGACGAACTGCCCGATGGCGGCGCGCAGATCGTCTGCATCGATACCCTGCAGGAAACCGTTGCCCGCTACAGCCCGGAAAACCCGCAAGCGATCGCAGCTCCCAGCAACCTCGCCTACGTCATCTACACCTCAGGATCAACCGGCAAGCCAAAAGGCGTGGCGATGCCGCATCGGCCGCTGGTCAATCTCGTGCGTTGGCAGCTCACGGGGGAGGGCGCCCCGCGGCGCACGCTTCAACTGGCCGCGTTCAGCTTCGACGTATCCTTCCAGGAAATGCTGTCGACTTGGTGCTCGGGCGGACTCTTGATCATGATCCCCGAGGAGCAACGCCGCGATCCGGCTGCCGTGCTGCGAAGCCTTTCAGCGCAGCGGATCGAACGGCTCTTTCTCACCCCGCTGGTCTTGCGGCAACTGGCCGAAACCTTCGTGACAAGAGAAGAAATACCTATCTCCGATCTGCGCGAGATCATCGTTGCCGGCGAGCTCCTTGAGCTAACCGATGAAATGGGCCGCTTCGTTGCGGCGGCCGGGAATTGCATCATCCGCAACCAATATGGTCCGACCGAAAGCCATGTTGTGACGGAGTTCGTCGTCGTCGGCGGGTCTGCGCAATGGCGCCACCTGCCGCCAATCGGCCGGCCGATCGCAAATGTGCGGGCATACGTACTGGACACGGACCGGCAGCCGGTTCCGGTCGGGGTGAGGGGGAGCTCTACATCGGCGGTGCCGGAATAGCGCGGGGCTATCTGGGCAGGCCGGGCGCCACCGCGGAGAGATTTGTTCCGGATCATTTGTCCGACGGGGTTTCCGGCGGTTGTCTCCTGCGAACCGGCGACCTCGTACGCTATAGCGGCGATGGGAACATCGAGTTCCTCGGCCGCATCGACGAGCAGATCAAATTGCGGGGTTTTCGGATAGAGCCGGAGGAAATCGAGGCGGTGTTGCGCGACGACCCAGCCGTGCAGGACGCCGTTGTCGTCGCGCGGAACGGCAGCCACGGCGATCGGCAACTCGTGGCCTACCTCGTCCTCGCACCGAACCATGAGTTCTCGACCAGCCGGCTTCGTCAAGTCCTTCGCCGACAGCTTCCCGACTATATGGTTCCAGCGCTATTCGTCCGCGTGGAGCAACTGCCATTACTGCCGAGCGGCAAGGTGAACAGGCGTGCAATGCCCGCGCCGGAGCCGGCGATTTGGACGATCGACGAGCCCTTGATCGCTCCGCGGAATCCAATCGAGCACACCCTCGCGGCGATCTGGCGGGACTTGCTCGGCTGCGAGCAGATCGGCGTGCATGACGGCTTTTTCGATTTGGGCGGGCATTCACTGGTGGCAACGCAGGTGATCTCTCGATTGCGCGATATCTTTGCCATCGACCTGCCTCTGCGATCTCTGTTTGAGCGGCCCACTATCCACCAATTGAGCTTGGCGATCGTCGAGCACCAGATTGGGCAAAGAGAGGACGGCACGGTCCCGGCGCTGCTGGAGCAGATTGAAAACCTGAGCGACGAAGACGCCGTGCGGGAACTGGCGCAGGCCGGCGCCGAGCATGGTTGAAGGCGCGCAAGCCTGGGAGAATTCAGCCGGAATAAATCCGTAGTGACGGCAGAAGCGCTGGGATCAAAAACGCGGGCTACGCGGCGGCCGGCTTTGGCCGGAAGCATCCGGGACCACGCGCTTCTTCATTGGCAGCAAGCCCTCGCGCTGCAGCTTTTTGCGGGCAAGCTTGCGTGCGCGACGGATAGCTTCCGTCTTCTCCCTCACTCTTCTCTCGGAGGGCTTTTCGTAACGGCTTCGCAGCTTCATTTCGCGGAAGACGCCCTCGCGCTGCATTTTCTTCTTCAGCACTTTGAGAGCCTGATCGACATTGTTGTCGCGGACGAGGACTTGCACGCTGCATCCTTCTCGGTTCGAGTTGTACATACGGCCGCCAAGCCGGCTGCGCCAATGGGCAGAAACCACTTATTTCATGTGCCTTCGATGTGTGTGCATCGAGGCGCGGGCACAAACCGATGCCGATATTTCCAAATGTGCGACAGATACGCATCGCGCTGCCGATGGAGGAACGACACTCTGCGTTGCCGTCACATGCAGCTTTTCGGAACGAGCCTGTTGCTGGCTTATAGAGATTGGCAGCTTTGTCAATGTGCGGACCGACGAGACATAGTCATCGGTCGGAATGCTCGCTCAGCAACAGGTGCAGCGCCGCTTTTCCGGCGCGAGTTGCTTCAGTCATGGTCTCGAAGAAAACGTCGGAGCATTCGATCGCGCTGTTTCTACCGGCGCGATAAATCTCCCAACGCCAGGATTTTGGCGGCGGCGCCCTGTGTTTCACGACAACGGAAAAGTCAGGATGCTCGATCATTTGATCGCTCGCCGATGCCGGCGGCTTTCTTTCCATTTGCGCATAAGAAACCGCCCCGAAGGGCGGCTTCTATTCCTTGCGGTCGGCGAGCGCCCGATCGGTGAGGCTAGGCCGCCTGGATGTTGGCGACCGCGATCTTGCCGGTGCGCCGGTCTTCCTGGGTATCGAAGGTGACCTTTTGGCCTTGCGCCAGCCCACGCATGCCGGCGCGCTCAAGCGCGGTGGCGTGGACAAAAACGTCCTTGCTGCCGTCGTCCGGCTGAATGAAGCCGAAGCCTTTTTGGTCGTTGTAGAATTTCACGGTGCCCGTATTCATAGAAGTATCCCTTTCGCTGATCTTAGGTGCACTTAAAACCCAAGGCGCGCGTTCGCGCGACTTGTGGCGTTTCGTCGAAGTTTGGAGGGTCTGAACGTGCGCCTGGCTATCAGCGTAGGCGAAACGGCCCGATTGTCCGGCCAAATGTCGATTGGGCACATTACGGGACAAGCGCAGGCTTGGCAAGGCCGGCGGCTCGCGCCGACACTGGTAACGGAGGATTTTGATCTTATATAAACTGCCATAGTTCAACTTTGGTTATGCAGATAGTAAACTACATCTTCTGTTTCTTTTCTTTGCGAGGCTCGATGGTCGAATTCAATTACAGCGCGGAGGCCGAGCTGTTCGCCACCCGCAAACGCTTTCCGCGGCATCGGTCGTTCGGCTACAGGCGTTTTGCACAAGCAGCCGACGCTATCCGCTTTGCCATTGAGGACTTGCCGGCGGAATGTCTTGTCGGTGCATTTTTGGAAGTCGACGAGCAAAGATATGGCAGCGATGACATACGCCGTTTGTACCAGAGCACCGAATATCCCCTGAATTGTCGGGCCGCTCAGTCGTGACCGACAAGACGATCGACCTCGATCGGCGCCGCGGCATGGCGGCCCAGAAGGCTACCGAGCTTCGGCGGCTGCTGGCGGACGTGGATGCGAACGAGAAGGCGCTTCGCCGTCGACAAGACGAATTGGAAGTCCACCTCCTGGCGGCGCCGGCGGCGAGTTGGCATGAAGCGGCCGACAAGGCCAGCTATCTCCTCAATCTCTTCGCGGCGACGCGCGCCGCCGAGGACCCGCGCCGACAAAAGCTGATCGCCGCGGTTCTTGCCGACTTCAAGCGGCTTTCGGATGAAGGTTGAGCGCCGGTGACCGGCTGCGCAACGGGGCGTGCGCGTCTTTGGATCAGTAAGGCTACGTTGATTTGACCATACTCGATGTACGTCACACGACGGTCTACCGTTACCGACGCCCGGTTGAATTCGGCGAGCACCGGTTGATGCTCCGTCCGCGAGACAGCCACGATCTTCGACTTATTGAGACCAATCTGAATTTTTCACTGCCCGCTTCGGTTCGCTGGCTTCATGACGTATTCAGCAATTCCGTTGCCATCGCCTCATTCTCCGCGCCGGCAGACGAATTGAGAATCGAAAGCACCCTTCTCTTGGAGACCTATGCCGTCGAGCGGCCGCCGTTCGAGATTGCTGCGCACGCACTACACTATCCATTCGTCTATTCCGCCGACGATCGCATCGACCTCGGGCGAATGCTTGAACGACAGTACCCAGATCCGCACGATCAGCTCGGCTCATGGGCGCGCGGCTTCGTCAGGAGCAACCCGACCGATACGTTCGCGCTCTTGGCCGATTTGAATTACGGCGTGGCGGCCCGGATATCCTATCAAAGCCGAGATGCTGAAGGCACGCAAACCCCCGTGGAGACGTTGTGCCGTGGCTGGGGCTCCTGCCGTGACCTCGCTGTCCTTCTGATTGAAGCGGCGCGCAGCCTGGGGTTCGGAGCACGCGTGGTGACGGGATATCTTTATAGAGCGTCCGCGGACGGTCCGGCAGCTTCAGTCGGCGCCGGGACGACGCACGCGTGGGCCGATATCTATGTTCCCGGCGCCGGTTGGATCGCTTACGATCCAACCAATGTCACCATCGGGGGTGCAAATCTGATTTGGGTTGCCGTCACGCGTGACATCAGCCAGGCCATGCCGGTCAGCGGCAGTTTTATCGGCTCCACCGACAGCTATCGCGGCATGACGGTGAATGTCACAGTGGCGTCCGAACCCGGAGTTGCCGGCCAACGGCGTTCGGCCCGATCGGCGAGCTGACAAACATCCCGCATCAAAAATCTGCCGCGGCAAGCTCGTAGGCTCCCTTTCGGCCTTAGCCGAGGCGTGGATCGCGACCCAGTTGGCATCGAAGGCAAGAGACACGGCTTTGATTGGGAAAACTGAGCATCGCTCGCTTGACGCACCTTCAGTCGGCACTCGCGATCCAGCATTTTCGTAGGCCTTCGGAATCTCGCGCCCACCAATAATCTCCTTCCGGATTGTGTCCCGAGATCTTGAAAGTCTTCAGATGAGTTTTGACCGCCGCCAAGGCCTGCTCGCGTGTGGAATATCCGCGACTTAACTCGACTACCGGTGCGGAAACGACGCCCTTCAGCTCAAGAATCTTGAACATAGTCCGCTTCCTTTCCGCTGCTCCCGAAGATCAAGAGCGTTCGACAGTGCGGGTATCGCCTCATCAATCGAATTTCGAATGCGATGATAGAATAAGGTCGCTCTCCGCGACCACGCGCTCGTGCGATTTGCTCCGGCTTTTGATTCGATACTGCGGAATTTCCCCATCGACCGGCCGCAGGCCGATGATTTCATACTGCCCGGTCGCGGCGGATCGAAAAGTCGATTGGATGAGATCGACCGTTTGCCCGATTTTGAACCTGTGGATTTGGTCTGTCATGACGAATTTGCCTCAGGCGGCATGCTTACCTGCCGCATAGGGCTTCCGCCTGATTCTGCGCGGAGCATGGCCTTGTCCGGCTGCAGGCATGATCGCTTCGTTAAGGCCGAAGGCTTCAAAAGAGGTCAATAAAGAGCTTTCCGTTGGCGCGTCAGAGCGGTTATTGCAGTCGCGAGACAGCTTGCTTCGCGGGTGGCGGACGAACACTCTGCGGGTCCGTGTGTCACGCGGCTCGCTACGGCCTATCAGACCAATCGCCACCATAGGCCATGGCCATGTTCGTTTCAAGGCGAGGCGCGATCTGGTAGTGTCTCAGTTTGAATTTATGGGCACGATTTTCCGGCTTTGACCCGGGTATCTAAGATTAGGCTTTGAATCCTGGTCGGGCCTCTGAGCGGATTTGGCTGAGTGCGGTGTCCCATGTCTCGGCATCCGCGCCCGTTGTTTTCACGATTGCTCGGTGCAGTGTTTCTTCTGCGCCTGCACATCGGCCGAATGCCGCATCCACTAAGCTTGCTGACGGCTCGCACGTTTGCACAGCATACGCGATAGCAGCCGCATTATAGCAAAGGTATAGAGCTTGGCTTTGCTCTTTGAAGCCCTGAGCGAGAGATCTATTTCGACAGCCGAAGATGATAACCAGGCACATAAGCAGCCTAGGCAACCTTCTTGTAAGGACCGCGCTTGCCCGGCTTCGGCTGGCTCGCATCAATCATTTCCGCTAGATCAGTCATTGACCAAAGCGTGTCGCTAATCCCGGCGGCCATCGCGGGCGAAAGCCCCTTCAGGCTCTTGTGCTGCTTCACGTAATTGTACCAGACCGTATAGAGCGCGACCATGTGCATGTGGTTCTCGAATTTCTTTGAAAACGCATTGGTGAGCCGAGTAAACCGGCGCATCTGCATTCGCATAGTGAGGTTTTGGCGCTCGGCAAAGCTGGTCGAAACGTGCTTGGGATCGGGGTTGCCTTCGATCCGCTCCTTGCGATGCCCGTGCACTCGGCGGGGCTATAGCGGCCCTTCATGCTTTCCGGCGACAGCGCCGTAAATCTTGACCAGCATGGCGTAATCGACATCGCCGCCGAACGCGCCTTCAACGGCTTCCAGATAAGCCTTGTGGCCGTCACTGGTGAGTTGAACGCGATTGGCGAGCCGCGAGCGAAGGTCGTCCATGAAGGCCATCGCGTATTCGCTATCGCGACCACCGACGAGCCATGTGATGATCAGCTTGGTTTCGGCCTCGATTGCCGTCCATGTCCAAGTGTCGCCAGCGCCCGCGACAGGGGTTTTCATTGTGGCGACGTTCTTTTGCTTCGCCGCCGTGAATGACCAGATTTCGTCCACCTGCACGCGGCGAGCCTTTACGCCCCGGACCTTTTCATCATGGAAGGCCGCGCAAGCCTTTCCGGCATCCACAAGCAGCTTGGTCACGGTATTGATCGACACATCGGCATACCCGCGAAATCGACCGCATGGACGACCCCTCGCAGAGCATGGAGAGGATTTGAACGCGGGTTTCGAGGGGTAACTTATTCATACTGAACATTATGCGTAGTGTCGGAATTCCTGTCAATAACAATAATTACACTACGTGTAACAATGTAATTGACGACAACTTACAGGGCCGTTTATAAGGACTTTCCATGGGGCCTGAGGTGCCATGGACGTTTCCTACGCTGACGAGACGCTTTGCCGACTGGAAACCGATCTCCAGTTCACGGGCGGACTTCAGTTGATGTCGTCCGGGCCTTTCGGAAACGTCTTTGGTTCATCCGACAAGCCCCCGACGAACGAGACCTATACGCGATGAAAAGTCTGCATTTCGAAAAACTACAAGGAGCGCGATCTCATCAACGATCAATAAGTATCGATAAGCAATGGCGACTGATTTTGGAATTAGTCGAGGCGGGGCCAACAGAAAAGACAGTGCGGGTCATCGGAATCGAAGACTACCACTGAGACCATGGAGGGTCGCATGAGTAACAATGTTCCTGCACAAGCCTTCTCTCCGGGTGAGTTTTTGCGTGACGAGCTGGAAGCGCGCGGATGGAACCAGACGGAGTTTGCCGAGATATCGGCAGGCCCCCGCGTGTCGTAAACGAAATCATCGCCGGAAAGCGTGGCATCTCTCCGGAGACGGCGCATGAATTTGCCGCCGCGTTTGGGACGAGTGCTCAGCTATGGATGAACCTAGAGACCGCTTACCAACTATCGCTTGTCGGGCCGAAGATGAACGAATTGCTCGTGAGGCATCTTTGCGCGCGCGGTTTCCAATCAGAGACATGGTTAAGCGCGGCTGGATTCCTCCAACAAAATCCTATGAGGAAATTGAAGCTGCGGTGTTGGCATTTTTTGGGCTTGGCTCAATCGAGGACCCGATCCAATTCCAGCACGCAGCACGGAGAAACTATAAAAAAGATGTTTCGTCAGCACAATGGGCTTGGATTTTTCGGGTCAATCAACTGGCAACTGCACTGCAATTGCCTGCTTTTCGGAATCGCGCTTAAGGGCTGCAATTCCCGACCTTGAGCGGCTAATGACTGAACCGGAAGAAATCAGACATGTTCCGAAAATTCTAGCGGAATGTGGCGTGCGGCTTGTCATCGTGGATTCTTTCCCGGTTCTGAAATCCAAGGGGTTTGCTTCTGGATTAACGACAATAATTCGCCAGTTATTGGACTGACTTTGAAGGGCGATCAAATCGACAAGTTTTGGTTCGACCTCTGGCACGAAATTGAACATCTGCTCAAAGGTGAAGGCAAAGACGAGCCGATAATGGAGGATTTCTCGGAGAACAAGGAAACGACTGATGGCAGCGAACGCGCGGCCAATAATGCCGCCGCTGGCCGTTGCGTACCCGTGAGTGCAATGGAAAGTTTTATTGCGCGCCACAATCCAATGTTCTCTGAAAAAAGCCTGATCGGCTTCTCGAAAATTGTAAAGCGTCACCCTGGAATTGTTGCCGGTCAAATTCAAAAGAGAACCGACCGATGGGACTTGTTCAAGAAGCATCAGGCTAAGGTGCGACAAATAATAATTCAAACCGCCCTCACTGATGGTTACGGGCGAAATGGACCGTCAAACTTTTAGGAGCCAGCCATGGCTAACTATACGAAGCAAATGCAGCGTATCATTCAGGAGTACAGGGCATCCGATGAACCGTGGCCTGCGTCCGCCAAGAGCATCGCGGACTGGGCCATCATCACGGGACGGTGGGAAATGCCTGCCGCTGCTATTCGTCGTCGGTGTGCCGATGACATAGCGTCAGCCATGCGGGAGGAGTACTACACCGATAAGAAAAATCGGCGCGTAAGGCTTCTGCATCCCGCTCCTCTCTTTTCTCAGGGCGAACGCGTTATCGTTTGGGATGACATCAGAACCGCGAAGCGATCGCATATGGAATTGTCGTTCCAGACGCGGCGGCAGGGCATCGTAGGCGATTGCCGTCAGTTCAAGGTGGACGCCGATAGCTATAACGACGCCCACCCGGACGAGGCGAATATCCAGATCATTTTCGATTTCACTATGGACCTCGCCGAAATCGAGGCGGCAGAGGACGGCAAAGCCGCTTAGGGCTTTTTTCGCCAGCGGGCTTGGGCGGCAAGCTTAGCCGCCTCTGCCCTTTGCTCCGGGGTCAGGTGACTAGCGCGGGCATGGCCGCCCTTAGACCCGGCACTTGTCTTGCGAAATGACGGTTGCAGTTCTTCTCTTCCCCCGTCGCAATCCGCATGACATGGACCGCGTTGCCGATCACGTCGGCGGGGCGTTTTTCGCCTTTGGGACCCGGGGCATCAGACGGCATTCCCACCGCTATCGGTGACACGCCAAGTTGCGGAGCCCGGTTGCCATCCCTTACTCTTCACATGAGCGGCTGCGGCCTCATCGGCCTGCACCTTCGTATTGAAGTGCCCAGGAAGCCGGTAAGTAGGCATTCCCCGGTCCAATTCAGGACCTGTCGGCTTAATAGGCACAATTTCTACGGTGTAGCTCATATGGACAGTATGACACCACCGCCCATGCCGCGCTACGGCCGTCAAGAGCGCCGAAATTCAAACTGAGACACTACCCGCGATCTGAGTTCGCACCTAGCGCGCTGTTTGCGCCGGCGAGAACAGCGCGGCGACGGCACGGATGCGGCTCATCAGATTGGCGCGATGACCTTCCGCGCTGCTGCGAGCGTGACCGCGGCCATGCTCGGGATGCCGGCGCCGAGCAATACGTACTCGTAGTCGAGGCTAACCACATAGC